>JAUIAP010000003.1 GCA_030425205.1 Anaerolineae bacterium | reverse complement strand
GTACAGTATTTGCGGGGCGGTCATCTTTTGCTCCTTGCTATCGGTTTTCAGCACCCTCTAGCATAGCAAAGTTGTATGACCGTCCCTTTTTCTAAAAACTGTCAGGTAGCTAGTTTGAGTCGGTATGAATCGGCCGAAAACACCCTCATCGCCGCCCTCACCCTCCTCCCCAACAACCCCGCCGTCCAAAGCTATCTCGCCAGCGTCTACTACTATCAAGGTCAGCTTGAACGAGCCGAAGCACCATTGCAAGCGAGTTTGGCGCAGGAGCGGAGCGGGTATGCGGTCAATTTGCTGGCGTTGCTTCGGCGGCAACAGGGGGAATATGGGGAGGCGCGGGAACTGTTTGCGGAATCGGCCGAAACTCGTCGCGCCATCGGTGATCAAATCGGTGTCGCCATGGCACTCAACAATGCGGGTCTCGTCGCCCAATCACTCGGCGACTATGCCGACGCAAAACGCCAATATGAAGCCAGCGGCGAGATGTTGCGCCAGCTCAACAACCCGCACGGCGTGGCGGCGACCCTCTCCAACGCGGGACAAGCCGCCATCAAATTGGGCGATTTTGCCGAAGCGGAACGCCTCTTGTCGGAAAGCGTGACCATCAAGCGCGAGCTTGGCAACCCGCGTAGCTTGGCGATCTCATTGGGTAATTTAGGGGAGGTGTTTGCTCGCAATGGGGAAGTCGAAGTTGCACGCACGCAGTTGAGAGAATCGTTACAGCTGGCAATCGAAGCGGACGCGCAGCCGATCATTTTAGACACGCTGCTCATCTTCTCCTTGGTGGAACAAGCAAATTTTGCCGCCCAAATTGTGGCTTGGATTCTCGCCCACGCCACGACCGACGAAGTTCGTCAACGCGCCAAAGAACTACAACAAGACGACATCGCAGCAACAGCATCCATCTGGACACAGGCTGAGCTGATCGACTACGTGCTTAAAAAAGGGGAGAAAGCGGGGGTCAGAAATTAAAAATCCGTTGGTGCCACGAAGTTTTTGTCACAATGCAAACGTGGTGCGTGATGCGTGGTGCGTATCCAGTTCACACACCACGCACTACGCATCACATCTAACCACCAGCCAATGCGCCGATCACGCGAAACGGTTCACTGCCGTTGACAATTGCGGATGGGAGTGGTTTATCGGCCGATTCGTGTGACCAATCTTCCCCACACACAAAAAAGCGAATAAATGCCCGCCGCTCTTTGCTCTTGTGATCGCGCACCGTGCCACGCAGCATGGGGTATTGCGCTTCCAATGCGTCAAGAATAGCAGCCTGCGTGATTGGTGCCTCAAGGGAGAGCTTGACCTCTCCTCTGACCTGCGCCAAGTTGCGCAAGTGGGCGGGTAAGGCAACGCGGATCATGGCAACACCTGCACCTCGACTGACAGCACAGCGGGGAGATCATGCACAATCGCTTGCCATGTGTCGCCAGAATCGGCCGAACCATAAACAGCCCCGCCCGTCGTCCCAAAGTAAACGCCAGCCTCATCACACGAATCGACCGCCAAGGCTGTACGTAAAATGTTGACATAGCAATTTTCTTGCGGCAGCCCTTCCGTCAACGCCTCCCACTCATTGCCGCCCGTGCGACTGCGATAGACGCGCAGCTTGCCTTCTGGTGGGAAATGCTCCGAATCACTCTTGATCGGGATAACATAGATCGTCTCTGGCTCATGCGGATGCACGGCAATTGGGAAGCCAAAATCGCTCGGCAAATTGCCGCTGACCTCATGCCACATACCGCCCCCATCATCGCTACGCATGATGTCCCAATGCTTTTGCATGAATAACACATCGGGGTTGGCGGGGTGCATGGTGATCGCATGGACACAGTGGCCGACTTCCGCCTCTTCTTCCGGGATTTCACCTGAGGCGAGCCCCTTATTGATCGGTCGCCACGATTCGCCCCCGTCGTCACTGCGGAATGCGCCAGCGGCCGAAATGGCGACGATGATGCGGTCGGGGTCGTTGGGATCAAGCACAATCGTATGCAGGCACATCCCACCTGCGCCCGGCTGCCAGAGATGCCCTTTTGCCTCACGCAATGCAGGCAGTTCTTGCCATGATTGACCCGCATCGGTCGAGCGGAACAACGCGGCATCCTCCGCCCCTGCATAGACAACATCGGGGTCACTCGGCGACGGTTGCAACAGCCAGACCCGTGTAAATTCCCAAGGATGCTGGGTGCCGTCATACCATTGGTGGGTGCCGGGATCACCGACATAGCTAAATTCGTTATTGACAGGTTCCCACGTTGCGCCGCCATCGTCAGAGCGTTGGATCAACTGTCCAAACCAGCCCGTCGATTGCGACGTGTAGAGTCGATTGGGCTCGGCTGGCGATCCATTGATATGATAAATTTCCCAGCCTGCAAAATGGGGGCCGCTGACCTCCCAATCTTGCCGTTGCTCATCCGATGTCAAAATGAACGCACCTTTGCGCGTTCCGACCAATAGTCGTACTTGTGTCATTTCATGCTCCTGTTGTAAAGTTCGCTAATACAATTGCCAACGCTTGTTGTTGCATTATTAAACCACATTATTGCGAACATGGGTTCTGTTTGAGAGAAATTGGTCCACTATCATTTTTTTCTTATCGATGAGGCTAGGATTTGTTTTTCCATCAAGAAAATAAGGCTCTCTGAGCGTTCACGGGGTAAAGGTTCGGGAAATCCAATTCCCGAACCACAGAGTGGGCATGTATCGGGAATTGGATTTCCCGATACCATCGCGCACAACCACTCCATTCCTCAGAGAGCCAAAAATAAGAGTGTCACAACGCTTTGTATTTTGTTTTCTAGCGGTTTAGTGCCTCGCGTACCGCTTGCGCGGCTGTGTTGAGCGCATCGGCCGAATTTGCGCCGTCTACCGCAACCGCCTCAATCGCAATGGTGAGCGGTGTCCAATAGGCGGACATTTCAGGTGCAATCGGGAATGGCTCGTTGGTCGCTAAAATCGCCGCCGCCTGTTCGACAAATGGATCGGTCACGGTCGCATTATCAGTAACGGGGACACGGCCCGACTCGGCAAGAACGGTTTGGATTTCGGCCGAAACCAGATGCTCTAAAAATGCTGAGACGGCCGGCTCGTTGTCAGCATCGGCCGAAACATACGCCACATCATACAAAACCCAGCCCGCCATCCCATCGGGGAATGGCTCAATGGCTAAGTTGCTCGCGCCAATGCTGTTGACCAAGCGGCGGATGTTCCAAGTCGCATCTAAAATCACCCCCACTTCACCACGCACAAACGCTTCAATATCACCATCCCCATACGCCTGATCATCGTTAAACTCAGCCAGCAGTTCAATCCAGCGTTGCCCCGCCAAATCATTAAACAACGGATTGCCTTCCGCATCCATCAGCTGACCCCCCTGTGCCTGCAACGTTGCCCCTGAATAGTAGAGGCCGCGTTCAAGATTGAACGGCCCCGAGCCCTGCAAAATCGCCTTGACCGTGCGCGGCGCCTCTGGAACAACTGCCTTGTTTGTAAACAGCACAATCCCCTTTGCGGCAAACGGTAAACCAACCATCTGCCCAGCATACTGCGCGTTTTGGAGCGCGAGCGGGTCAAGCGTGCGCAGAACGGATGCCGACATAAATTCTGTCGGTTGCTGCACCAAGCCATCAGCAACAAAGCTGCCACCCCAATCGATCGGCGCAAGAAAGAGATCGGGGCGTTCCGTTGCGTTCTCAAATTCTTCCCTTGCATCGGCCTGATCCACAAAGCGCGCCGTCACGTCTAGCTCAGGATAGAGTTCCTCAAACGTGCGAAAACTTGCCTCCAACGTCTCGCCATCCGTGCCGGGAAAGGCATGCCAAATGGTAATCTCGCCCGTGATTACCTGCGGCAACGCGACCTGTTCGCGCCCGTTCGGTTGCCATGCTGCATGTTGATCATCGCTGCCCGCATTGGTGAGCCGCTTGCCCTCACTGCCATCGACGCGCACGCGATAGATTTCATCCGCGCCATGCCAATCGGTGTGCAAAACCATCCACTCCCCATCGGGGGACCAATCGCCCAAAATAGTGCTGGCTGGCAAGCTCGTTTGCACTTGAGTAGGCGTGCCACCATTGGCGTTGACTGTGAAAATTTCGGCCGATCCCCCATCATACGCATAGTACGCCACATCATTGGAGACAGGCGACCAGACGGGATCGAGATAGGTTCCACTGCCCGTCACAAGTGCCGTTTGATTACCGCCTGTGCTGTCCATCGTCCAAATTTCGGGTTTATCTTCATTGCGAATCGTCCAAAAGACGAGTCGCTCCCCATCGGGCGACCAGCTCGGCCAGAAACTATGCCCATCCGCCTCAGTCGTCAGCCGCATCGTTTCGCTGCCGTCGGCACGCACCTTCAAAATTGAGGCCATACCGTCCAAATCGGCATGATAGGCGAGCCATTCCCCATCGGGTGACCATGCGCCTGTGAAATCAGCCAGTGGATTGGTCGTCAACTTTTGCAATTCCGTCCCATCGGGGCGCACCATCCACATGTCTTCGCCACCATCCCGATCAGAGGTAAATGTGATCCATTCCCCATCGGGCGACCAGCGCGGCCGAATATCGTTGCCGCTGTCGTCAGTCAGCTGCACGCGATCACGCCCGTCCAAATCCATCGTCCAAATCGTCCACGTGCCGCCCCCCTGCTGGGATTGAAACGCAATCCGACTGCCGCCGCCACCAAACGCGCCCGCGACCACGAATGCTGGCGTTGGAAGTGGTTCTGGCGTTTCGGTTGGTGGCACATCAGTCACCGGTTCTGGCGTTTCGGTTGGCGGCGTTTCGGTAACTGGCTCATCCGTTGGTGTCTCCGTGACGACATCCACAATCTCCGCAATGGCCGTCTCGGTTGGTTCGACGGTCGTCCCATTATCTAGCCCGCCTAAGAAGTAGTATGCACCCGCTAAGAGCGCAAACAACGCCAGCATTCCAGCAATTCCTAACCAGAGAAAACCACGCTTTTTGGTCGGTGGTGCGCTGGTGTGCGGCGTGTAGGTGCGTGGCATTCCCGTATCGGCGACGGTCGCTGGTTCAGCCATTGTTGGTTGGGAGGGTGGCGCGTCCCATGTTGTCGAATCGGCCGATGTTTCCCACAGCGTCAAATTGGACGACGGCTCATCTTGCGGGGCGGGGTCTTCAAATTGCGTTATCAACGGATCAGCTTTTTTCGCTGGTGGCGGCGCAATATCGATGAGCGTCTGGTTGTCGAGCATCGTGGGCGGCGACTGACGGGGCGCGTTCATCACGTTTGTCAGCGCACGTGCCAACTCCTGCGCTTTCGAGTAGCGATCGTCAGGACTTTTCGCCAGCGCACGTTGAATAATCGGCTCAATGGCGGGTGGCAAATTGGGATTGCGATCAAGAATCGCAGGAATCGGCCGCGTAATGTGTCCCATCAACTGCTGGATCGGGGTATCCCCTCCAAACGGCATTTCGTTTGACAACATCTCAAACAAGACGACACCTAGCGCATAGATATCGCTGCGGCCATCAATGTCCGCACCGCCCTGCGCCTGTTCTGGACTCATGTACGCCGCCGTCCCAATGATGTTGTTGCCCGTAAATCCCGCCGACTGTTCTGCCACTTTGACAATACCAAAATCGGAGAGGTGGGCATTGTCGTATTGGTCAAAAAGAATGTTGGCGGGTTTGAGGTCGCGGTGGATGACGTTGCGCTGGTGTGCGCTGTCAAGGGCATCTGCGATTCGGTTGACGATGCGGATTGCGGCCGAAAGTGGAATTTCCCCCGCCTTGATGCGTTCTTCAAGTGACCCGCCCGACATGTAGCGCATGACGATAAAGGGTTGACCTTCCTCGCCAAAATCATAGACGGGTACGATAGCGGGATGCTCAAGCGCGGCAATCGTTTGTGCTTCACGCCGAAAGCGGGCGCGAAACTGGGGATCGTGTAGAAACTGACTCGGCAACACCTTAATGGCAACCTGACGCTGAAAGCGCGGGTCGGTCGCCAAATAGACGGTTGCCATCCCGCCTCGGCCGAGTTCTTTGATAATTTTATAGCGGTCTATTTTTTCAAGCATCGCGTGATATTGTAAATTTTGCCTTTCGGCCGATTGTCTGCAACATGACTTTCGCCGTGCCAGTCATGGTTTCCAAATAACATTGTAGCATGTTGCTGACTCCCATCGAAACGTAATGTAATGGGATCAAAAAGTCGGTCAGATGATGACCGACTTTTTACTCTATCTTTACAACCGTGATGCAATTATTCCGCGATCTTATAGCTCTGCGATGACGATCAGCAATGCTAGAATGCCCAGCACGGCTGGCGCGGCAATCATCGTCATTTCATTGCGTTTATAGTGCGTATACGCTGCACCGATCATCGCAAGCAGCAAACCGGCCGCGGCTGCCAGCGGGGTGATGAGGGGCAGGAAATCAACGACCAATGGGAGGAGCAATCCCAATGCACCCAAAACTTCTAATCCGCCGATGATTTTGACCTGTGTTTCTGTGAAATCTTCGACCCACGCCATATTTTCAGCCAGTTTCATCTTGGGCATCATCACCTTCATGCCACCCGCCATCAAAAATGCAAGTCCGAGTAATATCTGTACAATCCATTGCCATGTTGCCATCTGTACGCTCCTTTAGGTTAATAAGTATTCAATCCCAATAGCTACTCAGGCTGGTCAGCAATTCAGCCTGTCAGCAATTCAGCTAAGAAAAAGCAGGGCTGCCTTTTATGTCTATGCAATGACTTGTGCAAAATGACAAGTTCGTTCGCGTTATTGTTTATGCTGAACTGCTGAGTAGCCACGAATCCCATTATCTCTCAGAAAGGGAAGCAGAACAATATGGATTACTCACCATCCCCTTGCTGCTGTTGGAATAGTTCCAGTAGATCGCCCTGTTCAGCCAGTTCAACGGCATATACGAAGGCGGTAAAAGGCTGTGCGCCGACGACAGGGTAGCCTTGCACGAAAAATGTCGGGGTGTCTGTGATACCGAGCAGCTCGCCCTCGCGGATGTTGGCGGCAACTTCGGCCGAAGTTGCCCGCTCATCGATGCAGCTTTGCACGTCGGGTGTCCAGAGATTGGCGTTGGTAAGTTCGGCCGAAATCACCTCGCCCAGCGCCATAACATCCTCAACCGCAAACGTCTCCGCATTGACAAAAAACAGATCGTGTGTCTGCCAAAATGCCGCCGTTCCTAAGCCGTCGCGCACACATAACGCCGCCTCATGGAGTCGGTGTGCCAATGGATGCAGCGCGGCAATTGGATAATCTTTGTAAACGTAATAGAGACGTCCATCATCGATCATCTGCTGCATTTGTGGGAACGTTTCAAGCGCATGGCGTTGACAGAAGGGGCATTGAAAGTCGCTATATTCGATGATGGTGACGGGGGCGTTGGGATCACCGAGCGCGGTATTGGGGCGCGGCTCGATGGCGGCAGGGGTCGGCGCGACTACGGCGGGGGCTGGCGTCGGTTCAAAGGCGTCCGCTAGCTGACCGTTTTCAGCCGCATCGACCAACTGTACGAAAACGCGAAACGGCTGTGCCCCCGAGAAGGTGTAGCCGTCGATCTCAAACGTGGGGGTTGCGTCCACTTCGGCTGCCAATCCCAACGCAAAATCAGCCTGCACGTCAGCGGCAAACTGTCCGCTTGTGAGACAATCGCTCACGTTTGGTAGATCGGCTGCCGCAAATGCGTCCAAGATCACGTCATCCAACGCCGCTAGATCGGCGACTGCAAAGCGTACCTTTTCAGCAAAAAAGAGGTCGTGGGCAGTCCAATACGCCTCCGTTCCGCCAGCCGCGCCGACACAGCGGGCGGCCGCATGTTGGCGATAGGCAAGTGGGTGGAGCGCATCAATCGGGAAGTCGCGCAACTGATAGCGAATTCGTCCTGTATCGATCAGTTCGCTCTTGATTAGCGGAAATGTTTCCAGCGCATGGCGTTCGCAAAAGGGGCATTGATAGTCGGTATATTCGATCAGCGTGATGGGGGCGTTGGGGTCGCCGAGCGTCATGAATTCGGCCGATTGACACGCCGCCGTGTCACAAACAACGGCAACGGGTTGCTCTGCGCCACACGCCACCAAAATGATAAATGCAATCAGCAGGAAAAGATGTTTCATCTCTCAACGATAGCACAACCCTTTAGGTCGTGCAGTAGGCGATGGCGGTGCGCGCCAAGATTTCAGCCAGTTCATAAAGTGAGTCGAGTTCGACCCACTCTTCGACCGAGTGTAGCCCATAACCCGTTGGGCCGATCAGGACTGTTTCACTACCCGTTGCGGCATGTAGGGCGGCATCTGTCCAAAACATTTGTCCGATATGCGGGGCGGGTTGACCGAGCACCACGCCACTCACCGCCGTAAGCGTCTGCACAAGCGCGGCATCAGGCGCAACGCTAAACGGTTCACGCGCCATCACGACGCGCACATCGGCCTTGAACGTGGGATCGGCCGCACGCAAGCGGTCGAGAATCGCCTCGATTTCAGCCGTCACTTGTTCAACCGATTCACCGGGCAGCGTGCGGCGTTCGATGCCGCAGACACATTCGGCCGAATAGGCACTCCACTCTGTCCCGCCACGCAACGTGGACGCATGGAGTGAGGGTCGTCCCACAAGTGGATGGGTGGGACGTTGGGCTAAATCGCGCTCCAACTTTTCGAGTTCAGCCAAGAATCGCCCCATGCGCATGTTCGCGTCGATACCCAAATCAGGACGGCTACCGTGATAGGCGCGTCCATAAGTGCGCACTTCGAGCAAGATAAACCCCTTGTGCGCGATGCTGATCTGCATCTCGGACGGTTCGGTGACGATAACGCCATCGGGCTGATAGTGAGGCAAGATCGACTCGGTGCCGACGCTGCCGTACTCCTCATCAGCGACCGCGGCAATCAAAAGATCCCCCGCCAGTTGCTGACCGCTCTGCTGGATGGCGGCAACGGCGGCAAGTTGCGCGGCGAGTGAGCCTTTCATATCTTGTGACCCGCGGCCGTAGAGCTTGCCATCGCGGATTGCGCCGCTGAACGGTTCCGCCATCCCTACCACGCCAACGGTATCGGTGTGGGCATTGAGCAGCAGTGAACGGCCACCGCCTGTGCCGGGCAAGCGGCCGACCACGCTGACGCGCATTGGCTCTGGCTCAAACCGCGCAACCTCAAGCCCCAACTCAGCCATGACACGTTCGACATACGCAGCAATCTGCGTTTCCCCCTTGCCATCGGCCGATAACGACGGGTTGGTCGAGTCAATTTGCACCATGCGCACCAAAATTTCTTCGAGATATTTTTTGTCAATCATGAACATAATGTAACACAAAAGTCTTGAGCGATGCGTGGACAACACAATTATTGCAAAAGGCTGTATCTAGCGGTTGCAGCCAACTAATATAGATTGCTTGATTTCCAAATCTACATGCTATAGAATTACATTTATCGCACTTTTATAGCATATACGTCGTTCTTATCTGGGTAGTGTACACTGTTTTTTGTCGTAACCGTTTGTTTTACTTCCCCGCCTGTTGATCGTTTTTTCCCCAGATGTGGATAACTGTCCAAACTAGAAATAACCATGAATTTGGTTGACTTACGCCGCTAGATCGGTTAAAGTGAGGACATGATTTAGAACATAGGTTCTATGTTCGTTGGAATACTTTTTTAGGCTGATTTTGTCACAGCAATGCTGGCCCGACAGAATCACATGGAGATTGCTGCTATGATGGCTAACTTTTCACAACGGGTCAGCGCACAGGCACGGGAGCCTGCCGCTGCCCTCCGTATTACTCCGCAAACCAAGTACACGGTCATTGGAATTATTCTAGCTGTGGCATTGATTGCGTTTGAGATTTTTAACTTTGACACAACGAAATATGCGTTGACCAACCTGTTTGGCAGCGTCACGTTCTTGGGTGTTGGCTGGGCGACGATTCTAGCTATCGCCTTTTGTGGGATTGATTTTGCGGGACTGTTGCGGGTCTTTTCGGCCGATTATGACGAAAATGACACCCCCCGCGAAGTATGGTATCTGATGGGCGCATGGTTGCTCGGCGCGACCATGAACGCACTGATGACGTGGTATGCGGTGTCGCTGACGCTGCTGCAAAACGACATTGGGAATCAGGTGCTTTCGCAGCAACAACTGCTCGCCGTTGTGCCGATCTTTGTTGCATTTTTGGTCTGGCTGACGCGCATTCTGTTTATTGGTTCGCTCTCGCTGGCGGGCAGTCGCCTGTTGGCCCAGCCCGCAGAACGCCCAGTCGAGCGCGTGCAACCATCGGCCGTGCGTGAACAGGCGCGAATGCGACCTGCTCCGGTTAAACGTCGCCCCGTTGTCGCGGAAAAAGAGCAACCCGCGACGGAAGACGAAACGATTTTCATGCGCGTTCCGCAAGCGACACGTCCGCAAAACGGGGTGAGCGCAGATTGATTGTTAGTCATTGGCTCGCCTCACACTATTCAAATCCGTTGTCGATGACAGCGGATTCTTGTTATGTCATAGTGCATGCGTGGTGCGTGGTGCGTGGTGCGTAACCTGTCCACGCACCACGCACCACGCACCACGCACTTAAAGTAACGAAGACCAAAAGACACGTGCGATTGTTAGTTCTTACGATTTCGTTCGCTTGCGGCGCGATCAAAATCCGTGTTTAATCCGCGACCTATGCACACGATTATCATTGGTGGCGGCATCACAGGTTTATCAGCCGCCTACTATCTAAAAAAATACGCGCCAGATGTAGAGGTCACCCTGCTGGAAAGCAGTCATCGGCTGGGCGGTAAGATTTTGACCGAACGAATCGGCGGATTTTTGGTGGAGGGATCGGCCGATTCTTTTCTCTCACGCAAACCGGCTGGGATGGCGCTTGTCAACGAGTTAGGTATGCAAATTCAAGGACGCATCCCCGAAAACCGCGCCACCTTTGTCAAACGGCATGGCAAGCTGCACCCGCTGCCCGAAGGTCTCACTGGACTCATTCCAACCAATCTCGACGCCTTGACAAACAGCACGCTGTTATCGGCCGATGGTGTCGAGCGCGTGCGCAATGAGCGCGCTGTTCCGCCACGCATGGACGATAGTGAGGAGACGATTGCCCAATTTATCACGCGGCGCATGGGACAAGAGGCGTATGAAAATTTGATCGAACCGTTGATGGGGGGAATCTATGGAGGACGTGCCGATCTGTTGAGTGTCGATGCGATCTTTGCCCCGTTGGTCGCGTTAGAGCGACGCGCAGGCAGTTTGCTCAAAGGGTTTGAAAATAGGCCTGCTGCCCCCAACGCCGACACGCCGCCCTTTGTCTCATTTGCCAACGGGATGGGCGAGTTAATCGGCCGATTATCGACCGTCGTCGATGCCGAAATCTATCTCGATGCCCCCGTAACGTCCCTTGAGAAAGTGCCGACCGGATTTCGAGTTGCGAGTGCGGTGGGGGATTTTTCGGCCGATCACATCATCGCCACAACACCCGCCTATGTGACCGCCCAGCTCGTTTCCCCATTTGATCGCACGCTTTCCGACTTGCTTCACGAGATACCCTACAGTTCGGCCGCCATCGTCACGCTGGCCTTTGCGAAAGATGATCTGCCGCAACCATTGAACGGCTATGGTTATGTCATCCCACGAGTTGAAGGACAAGAAGTGTTGGCGTGTACTTGGTCGTCGAGCAAGTGGGCGCGGCGTGCGCCAGTGGAGCAGGTGCTGTTGCGTGTCTATTTAGGACGGTATGGGATTGACGTTACGGCGTATCCGGATGAGAAGCTGGTTGCTATGGCGCGGCAAGAAGTGTTGGAGGGCGTGGGAATTTCGGCCGAACCGCAACTGCAAACGATTCACCGTTGGTCAAACTCAATCCCGCAATACACGCTTGGACATCGCGCCCGCATTGGGCGAATCCAACACCGCGCCAGCCAGCAACGCGGTCTGCTGCTCGCTGGCTCCTATTTTGACGGCGTGGGCATTCCCGACTGTATTCGACACGGAGAACAGGCCGCCCGAAAGATCGTAGACGGCGCAAATTAAACGCTATGCGGGTTCCAATTCTTGTTGTTCTAACAGCGGCAAGCCAGCCTCTTGGCGAATAAGATTTTCCAGCTCGAACATTATCTCTCGGTTCTCGCGTAGGAACGTTTTTGAGTTTTCGCGCCCCTGCCCCAACAACTGTTCACCATAGCGATAAAACGCACCGCGCTTGGTCAAAATCTCATACTGCACACCAAGATCGATGATGTCGCCAGAGCGTGACATCCCTTCGTTATACATGATGTCAAATTCTGCTTCGGTAAACGGTGGCGCAACCTTATTCTTCTTGACCTTCACACGGGTGCGATTGCCGACGACATCCCCACTCTGTTTAATCGCCTGAATGCGACGAATGTCGAGTCGCACGGAGGCATAGAATTTGAGCGCGTTCCCCCCCGATGTCGTTTCGGGACTGCCAAACATCACGCCAATTTTGCTGCGAATTTGATTGGTAAAGATGACCAGCGTATCGGACTGTTGAATAAACCCCGACAGCTTGCGTAACGCTTGGCTCATGAGGCGAGCCTGCAACCCAACGTGCGTATCGCCCATCTCACCTTCGACCTCTGCACGCGGAACTAATGCCGCGACCGAGTCGATCACAATGACGGCCATCGTGCCAGAGCGAATGAGCGCGTCGGCAATCTCTAACGCTTGTTCGCCCGTATCCGGTTGGGAGACATAAAGATTGTCAATGTCTACGCCGATCTTGGCGGCGTATTGGGGATCGAGCGCGTGCTCCATGTCGATGAATGCACATAAGCCACCGCGATTTTGTGCTTCAGCGATGACGTGTTGGCAGAATGTCGTTTTACCAGACGATTCTGGCCCGTAGATTTCAACGACGCGCCCTTTTGGCAAGCCGCCTACGCCGAGTGCGATATCAATGGCAAGTGAGCCAGTCGGGATGACATCAACCTCCATGTGATGGGCATCACCCAACTTCATGATGGTTCCCTCACCATACTTTTTGGTAATATTAGCAATTGTGGTTTCGATGATGCGTTCGCGTCCTGCGTTGGGGTCGAGCTTGGTTTTTTTCTTTTTAGCCATGGGGTCGCCGCATTTCGCGATCGTGCGAAACCGGAGTGTCTATGCAAAGTTAGAAATGTGAACGGTTGTTCGGATTAGTGTACAATAGGATTATGCGATATGCAAATATGATTCGGCCGAATGGCGAAGGTATTCGTGACATTCTTCCAAGTGACGAGGCAACCATTCTGCGTCTTGCCGATAATGCCCCATTCGTCCACCTCCACCCAGACTATTCAACGTTTGAAGATTGGCTCGCCTCCCCTGCCGCGCTGATCCAGACACGGGATGACAGCGTGCGAGGATTGCTCGTCGCCCACTTTGATCCGCCGCCGATTGCATGGTTGCGCGTCGTTGTCGTGGACCAACACGAGGCAGCCTATCCACTGCGCAAGTTGATTGCCGCCGCCCGTGAACGTCTTCAAGATACCGATGCACAGTTGCTGGCGTGCCTTTCATCTGGCAGATGGCTCGATGAAGAGCTGCCACAATTCGGATTTACGGTCGGACAAGAAATTATGGGGATGGAGTGGGAACCATCGTTTAGACCTCAATCTCACAAAGCGCGTCGATCAGTCAGCAAGCCAAATTTGACCATCCGTAAAGTTCATGCAGGTGATTTTGCCAAGTTGGTTGAAATCGAACATGCGGCATTCGACGATCCACTGTGGTGGAGTAGCCAAAAGCAGATGGAGCGTGCGGCACAGGGTGCGGTCAACTTTGATGTGGTAGAGCTTGATGGGGAAATGGTTGGCTTTACGTTTGGCGCATGGACGGGCCGACGCGAGGCGCACATCGTGCGGATTGCGGTTGTCCCTACAGCACGCGGTCGAGGGATTGGCGCCGCCTTGTTAGACAACGCATTGCGCCAGTATGAAGCGGAAAGTTTTCAATATGTGACGCTCAATACACAAGTCGACAACGCGGTTGCGCATCGCCTCTATGAACGGTTTGGATTTAAGACAACGGGCGATCGCTTTAGCATTTGGGTTCTGCCGGTTGAATAAGAAAAAAGCCGCTCTATACGAGCGGCCTTTCACAAAGCAGTAGGTCGTGAGAGGAATCATCTCGCACATGTGAGGGTGGCGAGACGATTTTATGAGAGGCTATGTCAGTAACAGTGGCGTTATCCGCGTCCTGTTAACTGACTTATGCGGCGAAACGCCGATGTAAACTTGGGGCGGCCCCATCAGGTAGTAATACAACCAAATGATTCTTTGCGCGGGAACAGGCGACATAGAGCAGCGGGTCGAGTTCTTTCGGCCGATCGCTATAACGCTCCATCTCAGCCAATATGACCACCGAGCTTTCCAGCCCTTTGAAGGCATGAACGGTATTGCAGTGGACTTCTTGTGGTTGGGTCGGCCATTCGTCTGAATAGCGCACGCCACGAAAACCGTTCGCCAGCCAAAGATCGCTGTTGCGCCGAGATAAGGGGGTCAACACCGTGATTTCGTTGGCGGGAATCTTTTCGGTGCGGGTCAGATAGCGAATGGTGTCGGAGAGCGTTGCGTGCAGGTGTTCTGCGCTACGATAACGTGTGACGCTGACGGGTCGGCCGATTGGCCCACGTGCTTCGGTTGTCCAATCTGCCTTAAAGAATCGTGCCACCTGATCATGAATGCTGCGCGTGTTGCGGCAGTTGATTGTCAACAAGAAAGGCGGTGTGTGGATGGGCAACACCTGCTTGAGTTGGCTAAAAATTTGCTGATTGTCATCGTAGAAGATGTACATGATCCCCTCTTCCGGTTCATGCAACAACGTCTGGAGTGGAATCCACCACGCCTCGTGAAAATCTTGCCCTTCATCCACAATGATTGCGTCGTACTTCTTGTTGAGCAATTCGGCCGATTCCATCATCGCCTCAGGCAACAGATAGTTGTAGAAATCATCTTTCCGTTCTGTCTGTAAGGGCAACAGGTTTGCTTCACGCGCCAGATCAAAGCAGAGCTTGTGGAAGTTGCGCACATCGAGATTTGGTTCCGCTCCAACGCGCTCTTTGAGATAGTTGCTCAGATTTTTGTTGTAGCAGGTGAGCAAGACTTTGAACCCACTCCGCGCCAAGCGCACCGCCTTCTCGACGGCCAGCAACGTCTTTCCCGAACCTGCACAGCCCGCAATCGCCACGCGCCGTTGCCGATTGAGCATGTCGAGCAGTGAATACTGCTCCTCCGTTAAGCGAATCATCGCCTCTTGCTCATGACGAATCTGCCCCCACAAGGCGGGTTCTAGTTCACGGGTTTTGGCAAGCAGATAGTTGAGTGCGCTGAGTGCCTTTTTGCCGGGCGCGGTTTCCTTGATCTCATTTTGTCCGCGCCAGTAGTTGAGTGCATCGCTGACCCAGAGGGCAAGATCGGCCGAATCACATAAATCCAGCACGATTTGACGCGGCCGATCCATGCCCAAAATCGCATCCCCCAAAACAACATCGGGAAAGGCAACCGCATGACCGATATTGATATTACGCACCCGCCGCATCACCTGTTTGAGCAGGTCGATCAGCGCGTATTTTGAAACACGTGCTTGGGCAAATGGGTCCTTGATCGGGTACGCCTTGTCGCCATCGCTGATGCTTTCCCACGTCTGGCTTTGCGGTGTGAAGCGAATGCGCCCCCCTTTGACTTCAAGGACCAAAATCCCTTCGTCGGGATGTGCAATCACAAAATCGGCTTCACCATCTTGTGGTCGGCCGTTGGCAGCACGCGACTGCCAGGCGACGCTGTGGAAGACGGTATAACGGTCATTTAGCTGATTTTGTAGGGCGTAATAGAGGTTATATTCGGCCGAACTAACCTGCTCACTCATTTCCAGAAATTCGGGAATCATCTGTGCCATTTGGTTGCTCCTGTCACTCGACCTTATGTTCTGTCTGACAAGAGAATTATAGCACAAAAGTGCGGATTGCAAAACAATTGTTCTAAATTTTGCGATCAAAAAAGCCGCTCCATTAACATCAGGAGCGGCTCGTTATTTGGCAAAAAACACCTCTTTATTTAACGGACTTTTAGCAAATAGAATGCGCCTGTCGCGCCAAACAAGACGGCCACAATCAGTAACATAGGGCTCACTGATTGGGTGATGTTGGAACTGGATAGGCCAACCGTCAATGGCACAGTCGAATTGCAAACCGCTGTCTCAAGCGGAAGGTCAACTCTTCGGCCGATATCTTCCGCACTCATCATGCGTGCATGGGCTGATAACATGTCGCAATCTGATTCGAGTACGGTGTAGGTGTAGGTGTATTCGGCCGATGCCCCTTCGGCCAATGTCGTTGGCCCACTCATCGGATAATCTACCCCATTAACCTCGATAACGACCGCCATTTCTGTCCCCGCAGCCGTGCCAGTATTGGTCACAACTGCCGTATATTCCACTGTTTCACCCGGCTGTGGCGCAGCGCGGGATGAGAGCGTCACATCTTGTGTGAGCTTGAAGTTAGGTATTACGGGGCGCAAAACGATCAACCCTTTTTCCAATTCATTTATCACAATTGTGCCACTCTCAAAGTAGGGATAAACGCTCCATGTGCCACCAGACGTCGCTGGCTCATCACGTCCGGGGCTGGCATCAAAGTATGCAACTTCCGTTAATCTGCCTTCCGAAATCTCGGTTAAATCAAGGATGCGCACCCCTTGCGTATAGTTCGCCATATAGACGAGACCATCTTTGACATATAAGTTGTGGTCTGTCGAAAGCGTTTCGTGCGAATGAATGCCAATTAGCTCAATCGCATCAAGGTCGCGCACATCCCAGATATAGGATGTTGTGTTTTCCACCGCTCCATCTGTCTCATCCGTTTCGTCGCCAAGAATAAAGTAGGCGTGATCCTCTGTTAGCCAGCCTTGATGTGTGTAACCAACCGTTGGATACGTTTCAGTATCAAGCATAACGGGGGCTGATTTGTCTGTCATGTTGACAACAGTCAGAAAATCCTCGTTGGCATTCATACAAATTTCGTCCCCCACATAATCTTCATCTGGCCCGTGATAGACAACGCACTGCGCATCGTGTGTGTAGCCATCCTCATCAAAACAACCCGCAAATACTGGATTGAGTGGGTTGCTCATATCGATTGTGTGCAATCCACCTGAACAACTGCCTGCACCGACTGCATAGGCAAAGCCCGTGTCCTCGTTCGTGACAATATTGTGAGCCGTGTCAATTGGATGATCTTCCGTTCCCAAATAGGTGATGGCGTCTGTATCGGGATCAAATGTCGTAAAGGTCAGTACAACGCCATCCGCTTCAAGCGGGCGCAACTTGTGTAGATCGAAAATTTGGACGCCGTGCGTGTTCAAAATGTTAAAATCGCCCACAATGAGCGCATAGTGACCCAACGTTTTTACGTCGCGCCATAAGGCATTATCCAGCGTGTTTGGTGCAGGCAGGATGGCCAGTAGCTCGGGCGATTCTGGCGTCGTGACATCGACAAAAGAGGTTTGAATGCTATTGCCCACAATGGCATATTCCCGATCATCACTCTTGTCATCTGGCGTGTCCATATCATCTGTCCACCCCCATAAATCGGCTCCCGTTCCCGGTAGCGCAAGACTCGACTCACTAAAAATAAAATTTGTCGGCAAAATTGCTTCTAAGCTAATATCTTCACAGGGAAATATCGTTGCTGGCAACCCGATGTTGCCGCCCACACAATCAAGCGTCCCATGCGTTTGGGCGGAGACAGAATAGTGTGTCAGCATCATCGTCAGAAATAAAAGGACAATTGAAAATGGGATAGCTATGCGTAATTTCATATATTTCTCCTCTCTTTGATAGAAGTCATTCGATTCCTACAGTTATAGATTTAGTTGCATACAGGTTGTTTGAGTGCAATGGAAGCATACGGAATCCAGGATCTAATTCTCTAACCATTGTCCACACTTACCGTTACGAGATCGTTACGAGAAAGTCGGCATGGCACTCATGCAATTGCCAAGGGAGACCATCCAGCATGAAAACAAGGCTGTAAAGTCGCGCTCTTGCCATTGCGCTGTACAATTCGGGGTTATGGAATATTGGATCATTGGGGCAATTCTCTTGTTGATCGGCCTATACTATTGGCTGATTATTTTGACAGAAGGGGTCTTTTTGGGGCGCCGGCTCGTCGTTTGGCTGTATGACATTAGCGCATTTCGGTATGACAAAGTAAAAGATTATGAGCTAGAAGATGAACAGATTTTGGTAGTTGAGCCGATTTTGGCGGGGACACGCGCAGTTGCGCCACGACTGCTCGATGTGGCGACCGGAACGGGGCGCGTGCCGTACTTCTTAATGGAAGATGGCCGATTTGAGGGGGAGATCGTGGCAATTGACGGGTCGGCAAAGATGTTGGGGTATGCGATAAAGCGGATTGGCGAACTTTCGGCCGAATCGCAGTCTCACATCTCTTTCCACCACGAAAATGCCACCCCACTCCCGTTTGAAGACAATTCGTTTGATGTGGTCACCAGTTTAGAAGCGTTGGAATTTTTGCCCGACGATGCGGCGGCTCTGCGCGAAATGGTGCGTGTCCTGCGACCGGGCGGATTCTTGATGGTGACGCGACGCAAGGAGTGGGAAGCGTATGCGTTCTTGTGGCGCTATCGATCACGGGAAAATATGCAAAATCTGGTTGAACAAATGGGGATGGGCAGAGTTCAACTGTTGGATTGGCAATCAAACTACGATCTTGTCATTGGATATAAGGATTAATGAGTCGTCGCACCGCCATACTAATTATTTTGCTCGCCGTTTGCATTGCGGCGTTTTTGCGCTTGTGGCGGTTAGATGTGATGCCGCCGGGCTTTTATCATGATGAAGCGTACAACGCGCTCGACGCGCTTTCCCTCAATGAGGGGCGCACATTCCCACAATTTTACGAGGGCTGGGAACTCTATCGTATCGAAGCGCATGGGGAACGCGGTGCGCATGAGACAAAAACACCCCTCTTTTTTGAAGGGAATTACGGACGAGAGCCGCTGCATGTCTACTTGATGGCACTTTCGATCAAACTGTTTGGGGCGCAGGTTTGGGCGGTGCGGCTCGTTCCCGCGTTGGCGGGCGTGCTGGGGGTGCTGACGACGGCATGGGTGGCGTGGCAGCTTGCGCCAGTCGAACGACGCTGGGAGGTGGCTGCGTTCGCGGCATGGGGTTGTGCTATTTTGTTTCCAGCGGTGCATTTTTCGCGTTTTGGGCTTCGGGCGATGTTGTTTGTGCCGTTAGAGACGCTGTGTGTGGGATTGTTTTGGAAAGGTTTGCGAACGCTCACCGGTAGACCCTCTTCCTCAGACATTGTGGGGCAAGTATCAGCGCGTTGGTTTATTTTGGCGGGAGTCTTATTGGGCGCGGGACTGTATGTTTACGCCGCGGCACGGATGTTGCCGTTGGTGTTTGTACTCTTCTGTGGATGGTATTTGGGGCGGGAAATGGTGAGGGGAATCCGTGGGAACGAAGGCGTGCTTAAGCATGTGCGTGCATCTGGGACATTGCGGGTGTTTGTGCTAATGGCGGCGGTCGCGTTTTTGGTCGCGCTGCCGATGCTACTCTATTTTTGGGCATATCCTTACTTTTTGGTTTTTCGAAGTGGCTACGTGGCGACGCACGGAAAGGGGATTGTGGCAGGTCGGCCGATTTTGACGGCGGTGTTGAATTTCGGCCGAATTGCACGCGGCTTCATCTGGCAAGGAGAGACGCATCTTCGTCACAATCTGCCCGGTCGTCCCTATTTGGATGCAATCCAACTGCTTTTTGCGAGCGTTGGGCTGTTGATCGCGTTGCGCTGGCGGACGGACAAGTGGTTATTTTTGCTCATCTGGTTCTTTGTGATGTGGTTGCCATCGGTGCTGAGCGGGGATGCGCCCCATTTCGGCCGATTAACAGGCGTCGTTCCTGTCGTCGCTATCTTCATTGGCAGTGGCGCAACCTTGCTGTTTCACACGCTCAAGAAAGCCCGATTCCTCATCTATGGGCTGTTTATTGTCAGCTCTCTCTGGACATATTACGATTACTTTATCGTTTACGGCAATCATCCCGACATTGCGACTGACTTCTATCTTTCAGACCGACAACTTGGTGAATGGGCAGGCGCATTACCAACGGGAACAGATGTCTATCTGACCCCAACGCAAGAGGAGTTAGCGACCATCTTATTCGGGTTGGGGGATAAACGAGCGGATTTTCGCAATTACGGGGGGGAGGTCGTGCTTTTCGGCCGATCTGAAACCCCCACCGTTCATCTAATTTCGGCCAATGACAGTACAACCTATGACCGTATTGCACCGTTCACCAGTAAGAGCACTCAGGTTAATCCCAACTGGAGAGCGGTTTGGATCGCTGTGCCGCCGTTTGAACCAATTGGTGTACTATCAGACACAATCGCCGTTGGCAGCAGCGTCACCCGACTAGATTCAGGCGGTTATCAAATAGTTCTCGACTGGCAACCGTTGCAGACAATTGACCAATCACTGACCGCATTTGTTCATCTCATCGATGCAGACGGCACGATTTTGGCACAACAAGATCGACCGCCGTCGGGCTATCCAACGGCCGATTGGAAAATCGGCGAACAAATTCGTGACACATTTACGCTCGAACCAACCGACTGCACGACGTGCCAACTCATTACTGGCTTTTACTACCCTGCCACAGCAACTCGCCTTGGCGAACCACTGGTCTTGCCGACGGAGATGACACCGTAATCAGTTCTGCTACAATTCCACCTCAATCTAAACAAATTCAGCGCGCTTTTAGTCGTTAACAAATAAATCAGGATGTAAAAAACTTACGGTTAAAACCGAAAGCTGGTACACAAAGTGCGTTCAAACGCACTGAGAGCAACGCGCTTTAGCGTGTTTCGCATATCAGCCTGTGGTTTTAGCCATAGGTCTTCAAGTTACCTGATTAAATTGTCAAGCTCCAAAAGCGTGCTTTCTAACTTGACCTGTGGCTGCAATCACAGGGGATAACAACTATGACCGTTCGCGTAAGATTCGCTCCTTCTCCAACTGGCTACCTGCATATCGGTGGCGCACGTACCGCTCTATTTAACTGGATGTTCGCACGCAAACATGGCGGCGATTTTATCCTGCGCATTGAAGACACCGACCAATCACGCTATGTCGAAGGGGCGATAGAAAATCTGCTGGAAAGTCTCAAATGGCTCGGTCTCGATTGGGACGAAGGGCCTGATGTGGGCGGCAACTATGGCCCCTATACACAGTCGGAGCGCACCGAACTCTATCGGAAATGGGCGGATTATCTGCTTGAAAACGGTCACGCCTATAAAGATTTCACAACGAAAGAGGAACTCGCGGAGATGCGAGCTTATCAAAAAGCGAATGGATTGCCGCTGGGTTATGATCGGCGGCATCGTGATTTGAGCGCAGATGAGATCGCAGATCTCGAAGCGCAAGGTCTCGGCTACACCGTCCGGTTCAAAGCACCACTCGACGGGCAAACGGTCATCCCCGACCTTTTGCGCGGCGACATCGTCTTTGAGAACAACCAAATTCAGGACAACGTGCTCCTCAAATCGGACGGGTTTCCAACCTATCATCTCGCCAATGTCGTGGACGATCACTTCATGCAGATCACGCACATCATGCGCGGTGAGGAGTGGATCAGCAGCGCACCGCTCCACAAACACCTATACGATGCGTTTGGCTGGAATATGCCCAACATCGCCCATCTCAGCGTCATTCTTAGCCCTTCGGGGCGTGGCAAGTTGAGCAAGCGTGATCAGGCGTTTCAAGATGGCGATTCGTATGTACTGGTCAAAACGCTTGACTATGCGAAGGATGGTTTTCTGCCTGAGGCGACGATCAACTGGCTGGCAAATATCGGTTGGAACTATGGGGATGATGTCGAAATCTTTGACATTGCGGATGCGATTCAGCGTTTCACCATTCCGGACATGAATCCCGCTCCGACAAAGCTGCCGTTTAGCAAACTCGAATGGCTCAACGGGCAGTATATTCAAGCATTGGAACCGCTTGAACTGGCTAAATTGGTCAAACCCTACCTCGATGCGGCGGGGATTGAAGTCAATGTGGATGCCTTGATCGCCCTCATGCCAGCCATGAGCGTGCGCATGAAGCGACTCCCCGACGCGCTGGAATTTTTGCAGTTCTTAGATGATGAGAGCTGGCAACCAGAGCAGGGGCGACTGACGCACAAGAAATTAGCAGAACCAGCAGCCGTTCGCGCGTTTTCGGCCGCACGCGAGTTTATTGCGGCAAACGACTATGATCTTGAGTCACTCGGTGGAAAAATGCGCGAAATAGGCGAGCAATACACCGACAATCAAAAGGCGGGACCGTTCTTAGGGACGATGCGCTATGCCGTGACGGGACAACAGGTGTCGCCGCCGCTGTTTGAGTCGATCATGGCACTGGGCAAGACACGCACGCTGGCGCGGTTGGATGGGGTGTTGGCGCGGCTTGATAGTGCGTAAAATGGGCTAATCGGCCGAATTCGTCGCCAGCCTTCCCTGTTCCTCGCGCCGTTTCTCCAATCGCTGGCGTAACTCCGCGTGCGCCTCTCTTGTCAATGGATATTTGCTGGCCGCCCACATGGCGAACGCTAGAAGAATGGCAGGCACGATACCAATGAAGATGCGGAGAGCTTGGATCGATTCGGCCGATTTCTCCGCATTGTCAAACCCCAACGCCCCTAGCGTCCACGTGACAATCGCCACCGCAAATCCCGCCGCAAATTTGCGGAAAAAGACCAAATAGCCCGCGTAAATCCCTTCGCGCCGCTTGCCCGTATTCCACTCATCTTCTTCAATCACGTCGGCCACAATCGCCCACGGAATGGCGTTGGCCGCACTATAACCGATCCCTGCCACAGCCGCCGCGACGAGCATTGGCACAAGCGCAGTTCCCGTCGGCAAAAACCCAATCACAACCATCGTCACAGACCAGCCCGCCATGCAATAGATGTACGTCTTCTTTTTCCCAAACCGCTGCGACAGACGCACAACAACTGGCATACACAAGAACGCTGAAAGTAGCACCATCCCCAACACAATGCTGCCGATCCCTTGTCCATCGGGAAAACCAATCGCATAAAGCACAAAAAAGACAAAGATGGCGGCGATGATGTCCACCGCCGTAAAGGTCAACAGGTAGATGATTGCACCCCATTTGAATGACTGATTTTGGAATACTTCGCGGAATGTCTTGAGCAAGTTGATCGGCTCATCATCTGGCTCGCTATCAGGTTCACGAATCACAGCGAACAAGATGAGCGGCACAATCACCATCAGTGATCCCCAAATGGCCGCCGCGACCGCATACCCACCCGCGTTGGGGGATGCGCCGAACCAAGGGGAAAAGACGCTCTCAGCCAGCGGTTGGAACGCGGCGGCCGTTACGAGCGTTGCCGTCATCGCCATGCTCATACGCCAACCCGCAAGACTGCTGCGCTCGTCATAGTCATGGGTCAACTCGGCCGTCAACGCGCTATACGGCACATTGATGATGGTAAAACTCAGGTCAAAAATGAAGAAGACGCCAATGTAGTAGAGCGTATAGGCAAGCGTCGAGTTTAGACCAGGATCATAGAAGGTCAGAAAGAAGGAGACACCGAGCGGGAGTGCGCCGATCAGAAAGAAGGGGCGACGACGACCAAAGCGCGATTGTAAGCGGTCGCTTATCATCCCAACGACGGGATCATTAATGGCATCCCAAATTCGGCCGATTGCCACCACCGTCCCTGCCACACCAATTGGAATCCCAACGATTTCTGTCAGAAACAACAGCCAGAAAAAACTGCGCGCCGTCAATGCGGCAACTGTCGGCCAATCCCCCAACCCGTAGACGAACTTTGTTGTCAGCGACAATTTCCCTTGTGGTGCGCTCATCATCCTTCCCCACACAGAGCGCGACCAAGCTGGTCACGCTCCAACTTACTTCTTAATCACAAAATTCCCGATTACCAATGTATCCAAATCACTATTGCCAAACGTATTCAACGCATTCGTCGGCGTGTTGACAATGGGTTCGCCACGCAGATTAAAGCTTGTATTGATCAAAATTGGCACACCTGTCGCCTGTCCAAATTGATGGACGAGATCATAGTAGCGTGCGTTCATCTCACGGGTGATGCTTTGTAAACGGCCCGTTCCAAGATGGTTGACTGCGGGAACTTGCGCGCCCGGCTCTGGCTTAAACGGCTGCACCGTGAGCATATATTTTGCCAACGGATTTTGCGAATCATCTGCGTCAAACCAATCGCCAACTGATTCTTCGGTGATGACGGGTGCAAATGGTCGAAATGGTTCGCGGAACTTGATCTTTGTGTTGACGATCTCCTTCATCTCAGCACGGCGCGGATCAGCGATGATGCTGCGATTGCCCAGCGCACGCGGCCCCCATTCAAAGCGTCCTTGATGCCATGCGATCACTTTCCCCTGCAAAATGTCGTCAACAATGCGTTCCGTCAATTTTGACTCATCATCGATCCGTTCAAACTGACGACCACTGCGCTCGATTGCGCCACGAATTTCCGCATCACTATAGCTTGGGCCAAAGTAGCTGTGGGTTTGGACAAATTTGCGCGGCTTGCCCAACAGGACGTGATAGGCATACAACGCCGCACCCAACGCCCCGCCACTATCTCCAGCGGCAGGTTGGATAAAGATGTTCTCAAAGGGTGATTCGCGCAGCAAGCGACCATTCGCCTTGCTGTTCAAGGCAACCCCACCTGCCATGCACACGTTCGATAATCCCGTCTCCGCATGTAGCGAATGGAGCAGCTTGAGCAATGTCTCTTCGGTCACACGCTGAATGCTGGCGGCGATGTCGGCGTAGTATTGATTTTGCTTAACTTGCGGATCGCTGGCACTCAATTCGGGGTTCGTTTTTGCGGTAAAAAAGTTGTCGCTGTGCGTGCGTGGTTCACCAAACAGCTTGATAAATTTGTCGCTGAAGGTGCGATCGCGTGAATGATGGAAGTCAAAATAGTCCATGTCCATCCAAAATGATCCATCTGGATAGACATGGAAAAGCTGGTCGATTTTGTCCACGTAGTTGGGTTCGCCATAGGGCGACATCCCCATCACTTTATACTCCCCGTTGTTCACGCGAAAGCCGAGAAAGGCGGTGAATGCGGAGTAGAGCAATCCAAGCGAATGTGGGAAACGCTGTTCGTGGGTGAGTTTGAGCAGATTCTGCGAGCCATCGCTGAAGCTGCCAGCCGCAACCCCCTTTGCCATCGTCGTCCATTCGCCGACGCCATCGACCGTCAAAATTGCCGAACTTTCATAGGGCGAGGCGAAGAATGCGCTGGCGGCGTGCGAAAGATGGTGATCGACGAAGAGTATTTTTTCGGCCGAAACACCCACTCCCTCTGCCAAATGACTCTTAACCCAAAGCTTGTCTCCGATCCACGCGATCATTGCCTCACCAAAAACGCGCCATGATCGCGGAAAGGTCGCCAACTGCGAGCGTAAAATCCGCTCAAATTTGAGCAACGGTTTTTCATAAAAGACGACGTAATCTAAATCTTGAGCGGTTAAACTCGCCGTTTTTAAGCAAAATTCAACGGCATGTTTTGGAAAACTCGCGTCATGTTTTTTGCGTGAGAAACGTTCTTCCTCGGCCGCTGCAATCAAATCGCCATCAACGAGTAGTGCGGCCGCCGCATCGTGATAAAAACAGGAGATACCAAGTACGTTCATAAGTGTTAGTACGGAAAGAAAAACGGTCTTCCAAGTGCCGCTGACGGCCTATCCTTGCTCGCGCGCCTCATCCAACGTGGCAGTTGAATTTTCCCACATGACCCAGCCTGAGTTTGCAGGTTTGCGTTTTATTGCGAGTGCATCACTGCCAATCCGTGCGATAAGGCCAAAGGGAAGAACGATGATAAAGTAGAAAAAGCCCATCAAGAGCCGACCCTGCACGCCACCCATTCGTTCGCCATAATTTGCCCAACCCCGTTTAAGTTTTTGCCAAATCGAGAGCTGTTCCTGAATTGCGCGCTCTTGCGCATGTTCGGGTAGTTCAGATTCGGGGATTACATCGACTGCGCTGGCCGTCGCATTGCGCAGCAAGGTGATGACCACGCCAGCAACGATGCCAACTAGCAATGCAATAGCGAGGGAAGACCATCGGCCGAAACCATCCTCAATTCTAAAGACAACGACCCACACGCCAACCACTGTCAATAGATCCAGCAATGAGGGTTCGTATTGCCGTCGCCGCAATACAATGACGCAGCCCGTTGAGAATCCAACCATCGAAAGTAATATCAAGCCCAATGTGTGCATAAAATTCTCTTCCCAGCATGACAACGAGAGTTCGTACCGATGTTGATAATCGCCATCGCCATCGGCGGACTGGAAAATCTTTTTGTGGGTATCTGGGTGTCATTGGTCTTTAAGAAAATTAATCCGGTAATCGATCTGTCATTCCCGCGAAGGCGGGAATCCACTCTTCTGGCGACAATGTTTCGGGAAATCCATACCGCAGGGTCACAGAGTGACATTCCCGAAACACGCGCTGATTTTGTTACCTGATCTATTTTTTAAACTGCAAATACACCCAGAAACCCGCAAAATTTCCGCCCTGATTAAGAGGGCCGGATTCTAAAACAGCGTATAAATAAAGGGCGCAAACGTCGATGAAACGGTTGCCAAGATCAGCAATGCACCCACGATCAACAACATGGTGATCATCGGCATCAGCCACCATAGCTTACGTTTCTTCAAGAACTTGAATAGTTCACCAATAATTCCAGCGCGTGATTTTGTTTTATCTAACATAATGATCTGCCGCCGCGATTTTCAATCGCCGCAACACCTATTGCTCTTCTAAAAATCGCTCAATTTCATCCGCAACCAACTGATTGCCCGCCTGATTCCAATGCGGGTCGGCATAGTGGAAAAGTTCACCCTGTTCGAGCAGTTGGCTGAAAAAGATCGGGGTCAGGTTGAGAAAGTGAAAGTCGTTTTGCGTGGCGAAATCCTCGACCAAACGCATCTGATCCCGATAAATTGCACTAAACTGATCATAACTCAAATATTGTGGTTCCCAAGCGAGAGAGCCATTTTCATTCAAACCAACCGTGACCGTGCGTTCCAAAACGTTGTTGACATCTGTTTCATCCCAAATACGTGACCAGTAAACGTGCTCTTTGCTGGGAATGTAGACAAATAGAAATTGGGAGCCTTGCGCCTCAACCGCTTGTTGCAAGCGCAGCAACGCCTCGCTAACGGCCGCCCACTCGTTAGACTGCTCCAATGTCGCATAATCGACGCTGAGGGGGAGCAGGTGAATGTCCTTTAGAACCGTATCTACCTTTTCAATTGAAGTATCAACGGCAACGGGATAACGATAGCGCACAGGCTCAGATGGCTCTTCTTCTTTCCCAAATTTATCCCACATATATCCCACAAAATGCCACGTCACCATGCGTTCATGCCATGCAACGTCTTGCATGTCATACTCTTTCCAGCTCAACCCGCTCGCTTGCTTCTCAAGATATTGCTGCACATTGATCAGGTCGTTGCCCTCAAAGTACATCAAAATGACCCATTCAGGATTTTTGTCTAATCCAAATTTCTCAACGGCGGCGACTTCGTTGAGCGTTGTCCAACTCGGCGCGCCGAGCGTCAAGATATCTTTGCCCGTCTGTTCAGATAGGAGTTCGATCCACGTTTGCGGGGCTGAGCGCACCGTAAATGAGTCCCCCGTCACGACAATGTCATACTGATCTTGCCACTCATACTGGCTGTTGGGAAAGCCCATCTCATCCGTTTCCAAAACATACCAAAACGGATCGCTGCGTTCAGAAGGTCGCGTTTCGGCGCCTACATCGCTCAAATACGGGTTGGCTGGGTCCCAATATCCCTCAATTTTCAAGCCGGGTTCATAGCGATAGGCGATCTCTATGGGTTTGTCATATTGAAAGTAGGGTTGGCAAATGTAGTTACCGATGATGAAATCACGTGCGCAGACCTCCAGCGGGATGAGTTGGTATAGTTGACGCAGTCCAATTTCAAGCACAGCCACACTGCCAATCAGCGTGAGCAAGAGTGGAACAGCGATATTTGCAATGCGGGTTAGTCGTGCTTTTTGGTTTGGCATGAAGTGGATTCCCACCTGCGCAGGAATGACGGGTTTACGGTCAGCAAACAGTGATTTTACAAGATGCCTATTTTGATGCACGCCGTTGGAAGGTGCGTAGGGTTTCCATTAAGAAATGTTCGTCGGGTCGCGCATCCCATGAGTAGACAACGCATGTGCCGGCAAAGCGATCATGAATGCCGCGTCGCTGATCGTCAACCAATATCCAGCCAAATCCAAGCAGCAACGGCAGGATTGAAAAGCCATATCCGATGAGGCGGCGCAGGGCAACAAACCACGTCATCATTTCGCCATCAATTCGCACGACCCGCACACCCATTTGGGCCTTACCCGGTGTTTGACCCGTGTGCGCCCAGAAAAAGAGCAGGTAGAAGGCTGAGAATGTCGGCGTGAAGAAGAGACCAACAACGGGCGCAGCTGATTCTAAAACGGTTGCAATCGGCCGAATCCATTCCCCATACCCCTGTTCCTCACAAGGCATGTTCAACGCAACGACACAATCAAAACCAAATGTATTAAAAATCAAACGCGCCGCAAGCAGCGACAGAAAGACGACAATGGCGATGATGCCAGCATCAATTGCGGTCGCGAAGAGTCTGCTAAAAAAGCCCGCGTACTGCCCAATTTGACTGCGTGTATAGTCTGTCATGTGGTTGGCGCATCGCCTGCGTGCAGGTCGTCATTATGGACATAGCGGGCGCGCGATTTGACCGCCTCAGGAGGTTCGGCAAGGGTACGACGAGATGGACGACGCAACACACGCCGCACGATGCTCTCCGCCAGCATATCGAGCGTGACAGAGCGTTCGCGCACCTCTTCGGCAAGCTCAGAGGTCAGTCCGATACTCTGATTTGAAACGAGTTTGCGGATCGGTTCAGGGTTTTCGACAAAGTTCTCGACGATATCCTTTGAGAGATTTTGGACGTGTGGATTTTCTTGTAGCTGATCGACTTGACTGTTGACGAGACGATCGACGTACTCGTTTTCAGTCAGGTAGTTGAGAATCTCGTCAATCGTTCCGCCCGTCATGCGCCGCGAGAGACGACGGGCGTTCTGCTCCTGTAAGCGCCCCTCTAGAATAAGTCGATTCATGCTGTCAAATCGATCGGCTAACAGTGATTCACCCGCCTGCACCCACCAATTTTCGCGCAGCATGCCATAGACACGCCCTGCCACCCCCGTCGCATAGTCGAGCCGCTTGCGCGTGCGTCGTTGCGATTCAAACAGTGCGCCGATGAGTAGATAACGCATTTTGTCAGTCGCGGTTTCATCGGCCGATCCCGCAGCAATATCTGTCCCATCAGCAATCTCCGCTTCCCACTGTTTGAGTTTAGCCAGCAGTTCATCAACCCCTTCTAAACCCAAACCCAACGCCAGACGTGTTAACATCTCAACGTTGTTCGTGGCTGGCGGAATGCGCTGTGCTTCTCCTTCAATGATCAGCGGTGTGTTTGCATTTGGCATTTGGCAGATTTCCCAATCAATTAGCGATCAAAACGATCCATCTCTAAAGTCTGGTATAAAAATGCGTGTATATCGGTTGTTTCCGCGATGATTTTGGTGATCGATTTGCCAAACCCATGCCCAGCTTTGAATTCAAAACGGAGCAACAGTGGATTTTCGCTATCATCAGCATATTGCAATGCGGCGGCGAACTTGTGCGCGTGCATGGGAACAACGCGATCATCTTTGTCGGCCGTTAGGATCAACGTGGGGGGATAGACGACGCCGGGCTTGATGTTGTGCAGCGGTGAATAGGCCAGCATAAACGGATATTGTTCGGGGTCTTCCGCGTTGCCATATTCGGGAATCCAGTAGCGACCCGCTGTAAATTTATGATAGCGCAACATGTCGATGACGGGAACTTGGCAGATTACCGCACCGAATAGCTTTGGCCGCTGCACCATTGTCGCGCCGACCAGCAAGCCCCCGTTGCTGCCGCCCTGAATGGCGAGCTTGTTGGCACTGGTGTAGCCGAAGTTGATTAGGGTTTCGGCCGATCCGATAAAATCATCAAACACATTCTGCTTCTTCTCAAGCATCCCAGCTTTGTGCCATGCCTCCCCAAATTCTGCGCCACCGCGTAGAACCGCCTGTGCATACACGCCCCCCATCTCCAACCATTGTAAGCGCGTCACCGAAAAGCGAGGTGTCAAATCAACTGAAAAGCCACCATAACCATACAAGATGGTCGGGTGACTCCCATCGAGGTCGATCCCGCTTTTAAACGTGACAAATACTGGGACGCGCGTGCCATCTTTTGAGGTCGCAAATATCTGTTTGGTCTCATAGTCGTCAATTGGAAAGTCTATTTGGGAGGGCTGCCATGTCGTCAACTCATCCGTTGCAAAGTCATAGCGCAAGGATGTGATCGGATAGAGGAAAGAGTAGAAATCAAGGAAAACTTCGCTGTCAGTCGCCTTACCCTGTGTCCACAAAACGGTGCCAAGCGTCGGCAATTCGATGTCGCCGAGCGGCTCACCTGCTAATGAGATGCGTTTAATGACGTGATAGGCACTGTGCAAATAGACAATCACAAACTGCCCATTGATCAGGTTGGCAAACGCAATCGCATCCGCCTGTTCTGCGACGACTTCGCGCCAATTTTCGCGGTCAGGATTGTCAAGATCGATTGCGATAATGCGCTTGTTGGGTGCGTCGAGATCGGTCTGAATGTAGAACGTTTTTCCGACATTGCCAACGACGCGATACTCTGCATCAGCTTCATCAATCAGCGGTATGAGTCCGCCGTCTTGCGCCAGCGGACGGTAATAGATTCGATTGCGATTGATCGCCCCATACCAAACTGTGGTTACGAGAAACGTCTTGTCATCGCTCAATGCTGTTGGAAAATTCCACTCTTTTTCATCAGGACGCTCGTAGACAACCAGATCTTCGGCCTGTGTCGTATTCAGCGAATGCCAAAAAAGTTTGTTGTGGGTGTTCTTTTCCTCAACAGGACGATTGACGGGGTCGGTGTGACCGTTATAAAAGAAGCCAGTTCCATTAGGATGCCAAACGATGCTCGAAAAACGGGCGAAGTCGAGCGTTTCGGCCGAATCTTCCCCTGCTGCAACATCGCGAATCCGAATTTTCTGCCAGTCGCTGCCCCCCTCCGTAATCACATAGGCGACTTTTGTTCCATCTTCGCTGACGCTCCATGACGTAATTGCCGTTGTGCCATCTTCACTAAACGTGTTGGGATCAAGCACGATTTGTACGTCACCATGCAGCGTCTCACTACGGCACAAGACAGGTTGATTTTGCAACCCATCATTGCGCCAAAAGTAATAGTAATCGCCCTTGCGTGAAAGGCTCGAATAGCGTTCATAGTTGAGCAGTTCCGTCAGGCGTGTCTCGATTTTTTCACGAACGGGAATGCCGTCGAGATACTGCTCGGTGATTGCAGATTGTGCTTGAATGAAAGCTTGCGTTTCGGCCGAATCCGCATCCTCCAACCAGCGATAGGGATCAGCAATGGGTGTGCCATGAAAATCTTCGACGATTGAATCGTCGCGGCGTACTTCTGGATAGATGATATTCATGCGCCCATTGTAACCATGCAGTGTTAGAAGTTGCCAATTCTGCCGACTTTTAACGAAGCTGTAGGTTTTGATTTAGACTCAATCTAGCTGCTTCAAAAGTGTCGCCATTTCGATGGCGGCACGAGCGGCGGCCGACCCATAGTTGCCCGCCTTTGTGCCAGCACGTTCTAACGCCTGTTCGATATTCTCCGTTGTGACGATGCCGAGCAGGATGGGGACGCCCGTTTCGGCCGAAACCGCCGCAATCCCACTCGCACTCCCGCCCGCGACATAGTCATAGTGACTCGTCGAGCCGCGAATCACTACGCCCACGCAAATGACGCCGTCATAGCGACCACTCTGTGCCAGCTTCTTCGCAACGAGCGGAATCTCAAACGCGCCGGGAACCCATGCGACATCAATATCGTCCGCATCGGCGCCGCTCCGCACCAGGGTATCTTGTGCGCCGTCGAGCAACTCTTTGCCAATGGCGTTGTTAAACCGCGCCGCAACGATTGCAAATTTCAAACCAGTTCCAATGTAATTACCTTCAAAAATATTCGCCATCTTTTTCTCGCTTAGATAGAGGATGGTTTATCTCTAATCCAGATAAACCGTATCCTAGTGGTCATTTATGCTATATCAAATGCCCCATCCGCTCTCGTTTTGTCGTCAAGTAGTTTTCGTTATGAAGATTCGGCCGAACCATCAATCCCACCCGTTCGACCACTTCAATTCCATGCAGTTCCAAACCAACCACCTTTGCAGGATTGTTGGTCAACAAGCGCACACGCTGCACGCCCAAGTCGCGCAACATGGCGGCCGCCACTGAATAGTCGCGCTGATCTGCGCCAAACCCTAGATGTAAATTCGCATCGACCGTATCGAATCCTTCATCTTGCAGCGCATAGGCGCGCAATTTGTTGAGCAACCCAATTCCACGTCCTTCTTGTCGTAAATAGAGCAGTATCCCCCCACTTTCGCCGATCATTTCCTGCGAAAAGGCGAGCTGCTCCCCACAATCACAGCGTGCCGACCCCAACACATCCCCTGTCAAACATTCGGAGTGCAGGCGCACGAGTGGCACATCCGCGACGTCACCCGCGACTAAGGCAACGTGTTCGAGCCGATTCTTGCAATCGACAAATCCAACAATTTCAAACGCGCCATACTTTGTGGGCAGTTCGGCCGCTGTGACGCGACCGACAATTGGCTTTTCGACCGGTCGCTCTCTGCGGGTACGGCTTTCCCCCTGCATCCTTCGATATGCCTCAATCGCCGCCACCGATGTAATCACCATGTCATGCGTTTCCGCAAATCGCTCCAACTGCGGCATCCGCGCCATCGTCCCGTCCTCGTTCATCACCTCACAGATGACGCCTGCGGGATAGAGACCGGCCAATTTGGCCAAATCGAGCGACGCTTCTGTTTGCCCAGATCGGCCGAAAACACCATCAGGATGCGCCCGCAACGGAAACATGTGGCCCGGTTGCACAATGTCGTGCGCCTGTTTGGTGGGATCGATCAGCGTTTGGATCGTGTGCGCGCGGTCAGCGGCCGAAATTCCCGTCGTCACACCTGTGCGTGCCTCAACTGACACCGTAAATGGTGTGCCAAAGCCCGACTCATTTGCTGCTGGCGGAACCATTTGCGCCAGCCCCAACTGATCCAGCCGCTCACCAGTCAACGACACGCAGATCAATCCACACGCATGACGCGCCATAAAGTTGATTGCCGCGGGCGTGGCAAACTGTGCCGCCATCGCTAAATCCCCTTCATTTTCCCGATCCTCGTCGTCGACGATAATGACCATCTCGCCCCGTCGATAAGCTTCAATTGCCTTCTTAACTGATTCAACATTCATGAGAGTTACAAATCACACGTTGCGCATTGCAAGCAAAATTCTCACTGGCAATACACAACGTGCAACGATTAATTACTTCGCGCTGCCACAAACTTCTCAATATACTTTCCCAAAATATCCACTTCCAAGTTGACACGATCACCGACTTTTTTCTGTGGAATGATGATGTGCTGCTGCGTGTAGGCGACCAGCATGAACGTGAACGCATCTTCAAACACATCCACCACCGTCAAACTGGTGCCATCGACGGCGATGTAGCCCTTGGTCACGATGTAGCGCATGATTTCTGGTGCGGCCGCAACCGTTACCCAAAGTGAATCGTGATCGGCGCGAAACGTGCGGATCACGCCTGTGCCATCGACATGTCCCTGGACAAAATGCCCATCCATGCGTCCATTTGCAGGTACAGACCGCTCTAAGTTGACGGGCGACCCAACAGACAGATCGCCTAAGTTGGTGCGGCTCATCGTCTCTGGGGCCATGCCAATTTTGAACGTGCTGTCGGTCATTTCAGCCACCGTTAAACACGTCCCATTGACTGCGATGCTATCGCCCAATTTTGTCCCTTCCAGCACGATGTTCGCCGCAAGCGTCATCTCCCAGCCATCATCAATCTTGCCAATCGCACGCACCGTTCCCATTTCTTCAACAATTCCTGTAAACATTTTTCACCTGTAGCGTTAATTAATTTCCGAAACGTCAGCTTCAAGCGGCCGCATTGCATCCGCTTGAATCAAAATATCCCCATCAAGTTGCATCACATCAGTGATTCTTAGGTTGAGTGCCTCAGATAATCGGCCGATTCCCACACCACCAACCGCAGTCGGCGCACGTTGACCCCCCACAATTTTCGGCGCAATAAACGCCCACACCCGATCAATTTGTCCCAGCTTTAAGAAGCTCCCCAACAGCTCACCGCCACCCTCAACCATCACATTGACCATCTCCGCCTCGCCCATCTTCTTCAGCATTGCCAGCAGGTCCACGCGCCCATCTGCATCCAGTGGCAACACCCATACCGTTACCCCTTGCGCCTCAACAGCCTGCCGATATTCGAGGTTGGCTCGCTCTGTCGTCGCCAAAATCGTCTTTCCCGGCAGCGAGCCGTTGACCATTTTCGCGTCGAGCGGTGTGCGTCCATGTGTATCGACAATCACACGCACGGGATGTCGGATATCGGCAACATCTGTCAGGCGCGTCGTCAAACTCGGATCGTCCGACAAGACAGTCGTCACCCCAACAACAATCGCATCGCTCATATTGCGCAAACGATGCCCCTGTACTCGTGCCGTTGCGTTTGTGATCCACTTGCTCTCACTATCGACCGTCGCAATTTTTCCATCGAGCGTCATGCCAAATTTTGCCGTCACAAACGGCATTTTTGTCTGAATATATTTAAAGAATGGTTTATTCATCGCTGTTGCCTCCCCATGACAAACTGAGCCGTGTACCGTCATTCCGGCCGCGCGCAGTTGCTCGGCACCGCGCCCGCTGACCAACGGATTCGGATCGTCCGTCGCGTAGATCACCGTTTGTACGCCTGCATCGATCAGCGCGCGGGTACAAGGCGGGGTGCGCCCGTAATGCGAACATGGCTCCAACGTCACATATACGGTCGCGCCACGGGCTGCCGAACCAGCCATATGCAACGCCTCGACCTCTGCATGGGGCATCCCTGCGCGCTGGTGAAAACCTTCGCCAACAATCTGGCCGCCCTTCACCAGCACGGCGCCCACCAACGGGTTTGGGCTTGTGCGACCTGTTGCGCGTTGTGCCAATGCAACCGCACGGCGCATGTACTGTTCATCTATTGTCATGTTTCATCTGTTCAGGGCAGAAATAGAAACCCCCACGCGATGGTGGGGGAGAGGATGCGGCGATAGTGTGCAGACAGAAGTCCACGTTTCAAGAACGGTCAAAAGACCGTTCAACAAAAAACCCCGAATGCAAGATCACATTCGGGGTCATCACGTTATACAACAATGGCATTCATCACATTTTGACTGCAATGCAATCGAAATGCGACAATCCAAAATCATAAATCGCCAAAACCTTCTCCCATCCAGACTATAACTGTCGGCGATGGAATTTCACCATCTCCTGCACGACCGCAATTATGGAATCGGTCACGCTCGCAGACTATCACTGCCGATCGGGAATTTCACCCTGCCCCGAAGGTTAAATTATTTAGTTGATGCATTTAGTTTAACGTAGGGAGATGAACACGACCATTAGCATTTTAGAAGTGTGGATCGTACATCGGTTGTCGAAAACAGGCTGTGGTTTGGCAAGGCACCGTAATTTCAGCCGGCACGTTCACACCTACCTCGCGCAATACCCCCGCCAATTGACAAATCGACAACCCCATCACGCCTGCAAAACAGCCGTCGATGTGAGCGACGGGCATGAAGTCAGGATGCTGCACCGCATATGAACCAGCCTTGTCAAACGGATCGCCCGTTGCGATATATGCGCTGATTTCGTCGTCGCTATAGTCGCGCATGTGAACATCGCTGCTCGAAACGGTGGTGGCAAGTGCGCCATCGGCCGTGCGGAGTGCCACGATGCCCGTATGAACTTGGTGAACACGTCCACGTAGCTGGACGAGCATTTGGCGAGATTCGGCCGAATCTCGCGGCTTACCCAATATCTCACCATCTATCGCGACATTTGTATCTGACCCGATGATGATTGCGTCGGGCAGATCGGCAAAGGCGGCGACTTTGAGGTGTGCGGTGTCGATGGCATTTTGGGCAGGATCAGGAGCGGTGGCGAGTGATTCATCTACATCGGCCGAAATCGCCTCAATGTCTAATCCCAAAAATTGAATCAACTGGCGTCGGCGTGGCGACTGGGAGGCAAGAATAATTCTCATTCAAAACTGTTGGCGAGCATCCGATATTTTTGATGCTCGTAATAGGCCATCAACAAAGATAAATACAGTCCGTGCAGACCGACACGATACCCCTTCAAGGTGACAAATCGCCAATAGAAGTGGCGCAGTGGCATCGTGTATGGCGTGTGAAACTTAGGGATAACGCCATCACGTTTGAGGATCGTCGCTTCATATGCGGTGTACTTGCGTTGGGTGGCGTGAAATTGTGCGAGATTGCGATAGTTGTAGTGAATGAGCGGATTTTCGAGATGACCAATCGTTCCATCAACAACGGCGACCTCATGCACGGGGCGTTCATAACGCACTTTGCCATGCTGGAATAGCCGTAATTGGTAGTCTGGCCACCAGCCTGCGCCCAACGTCAGCTTGCCGAAAATGTAGTTGTGACGCGGCACGTGCCATCCCGCTTCTTGACGCTGCATGACACGACGAATTTCTGCGCCAAGTTCGGCCGATCCCCGTTCATCTGCATCAACAAAAAAGACCCAATCGGTTGTGACAAAATCTAGGGCTGCATTACGCTGTTGCGCGTAGTTTTCAAATTTGGCAAATCCGACGCGCGCTCCTGCGGCCTCTGCCAATTGTGCGGTGGCATCCTGACTATACGAATCAAAAACGACGACTTCATCGCACCAATCGAGCGATTGGATACAGTCGGTGATGTGTTCAGCTTCGTTGAGCGTGAGAATAATGGCAGTTAGGCGCATGTTGGGCAGATGATCATCCGCGCATTGGACTAGCCAACGCTTATGCCCATGCGTCGGCCGCTGTCTGATAGGCCGATTTAAGCTCTTCTGTCTCGGCGAGAACGGAACGCCGCAAAAGGCCAGACTGCACAATATGCTTGGCGATTTGAACCTTCCACGGTGCGTAGTATTTTCGATAGAGCATGGCGCGACTTTTCCAGAGGTTGATCACACTCGTCGCCGCGATCTGTTTGGTCGATTCGCCGCCATAGTGGACAATTTCGGCCGATGGCACCATCATAATTCCCCAACCCGCGTTACGAATCCGCCACGCCCAATCGATCTCCTCACAATACATGTGGAAGGCTTCATCAAAGCCACCCGTTTGCTCTGCCACATCGCGCCGCACCATCATCGCCGCGCCGAGCGGGAAATCGACGTCAAACGGCCGATAGCCCAACGTAAATTTGCGCGTCGCATAACGGCCATTGATGCGTGTGTTATAGAGGCGTGCAGGCAGCGGCCAAAATTCAAACAGCAGTTGTCGCAAACCGGGAAAGACAAATGCGCTGTGCTGTAACCGCCCATCCCCATAGACGAGACGCGCACCGACCATGCCAACCGACGGATTTTCATCCAGATGACGCACCATCTTGCCAATCGCCCCATTGCGCACGAGCGTATCGGGGTTAAGCAGCAAAAAGTGGCGCGGACTCTTCAACATCGCCGCTCGCATTCCCTGATTGTTTGCCGCACCAAATCCAGTATTTTCACTGTTGGCGATGATGTTGACGTTTGGAAAAAGCGTCTCGACAAACTCAATCGTGCCGTCTGTTGAATCATTATCGACCAGCCATACCTCTCCGCGCAATTTAGAATAGCGCAGCTCGGCCATGACGGAGCGCAAACAGTCAGCAAGATAGTGCCGCACGTTCCAACTGACGATGATAATGGCAACGTCGAGCTGCGCCGTGCGCCGGCTGGAGGTGGAAGGTGGAGGTGTTGGGTGAATCATTCGTTCAGATAGGTGAATACGTCAGCTTCCGTGAGTTCTAACTGCTCAATCACGAAACGAACCGAATCATAGAATTCATCGCGGACAGGGGCGATCCCCTCCCAATTAAAAAAGTCAGCGGAGCAAAGACCCATGTTGCAATCTTCACTCAGCGCATACGTTTCGAGCGTCTGACCGATTTGACGGCTCAATGCGAGTGGCATCTCTGGACTAAAGGCAAGCGCATCGTTCGGCATTTGGTCCGAGAGACGCAAGATATCCGTCTCGGCAAAAATATCTGGCTCTGAATCAAGCGCGATGGCGCGCGCGTCGCGCACACGATAGCCACCATCTTCGACATAACCCAAAACCACGACGAAGCCAATTCCGCTGCGGCGCGGCTGTTGGCTTGTGCGCCGCCACAGTTCGGGATCATCTTCGCCAAACCGCCACTGCACCTCATCATAAGGCAAAATTGGAGGCAGGTAAGTCGCGGTTACAAAATCGACTTCACCATTAAATCCCGCAATCACCGTGCTGGCATCAGTGCCATACGTCGTCACGTCGCCCGTTGCAATCCCTTCTGCGTCAAACAGTGCTTGAAACCAGAGATAGTTTGTTAAATCCTCAGTGGCACTGACACCCCACGTTAGATCGGTCAAATCTTCTATCGTCGTGATCTCTTCGTCACGCACCATGATCATTGATGAAATCCATGTGATGCCGTCTCGAAGACCAGCATAGCCAATTTCGAGCCCACATTGTCGCTCCGCCAGCACGTATTCTAGCGACGTTAATATAGCGACCGTTGTATCGGGAGTTTGACAGACGGCCGCAAGCGTTTGAGCATAATCTTCTGCCAGCACAACGTCTACTTCCAGCCCTGTCTCGCGTGTTAACGCCAACGCAATGTTTTCCGCACGAATCTCTGTGACAGTTTGGCCATAGATGGGCGAGAAGATGAGACGGATCGGATTTTCGGCCGAACCCGCCGCAAACTCAGGCACGCGAGTCGGACGTGGCGTGACTTCCGCTTCCACCTCAATAAACACCTGCCGCGTCACCTCAACGGGAACTTGCACCGTCGCATATTCCGTCACAACCACCTGCCGCGTCACCTCGACGGTCTGTACAATTGGAACAGACCCACCATTCGACGTTTGGCACGCGACTGCGAAAAGAAAGATAAAAATCGGAAGTACAACTTTTTTCATAAACAAAAGACCAGCAAAACCGCTGGTCAAGGATTGTAACATTCTGATTTATACGAACGACGTGTTCTTACTATCCACACGCCATCACTTTAGATTATGTTCATACTCACTCTCTTTCTCGCACGGGAATCTCGCGGGGTTCACACTGCCCAATCTGTTCAGTTGGTGGATAGTCGATAATGACCGACTTTGGATCGACACGGTCATTAAATTGAGAGATTTCGACATCCTCGTGAATCAGGCCGGCATACATCGGCTGTGGATTGCGTTCACCCAGCTCGTTGACGATGCGCATTCCACCTGTAATAACCACCTGCTGGTCTGGCATTAAATAGTAATGATCGCCAATTTGGGTCAACTCATCGCGGCTACCCGTTGCCCAGCGGAAGCCATAATTGCGAATTTCATCTTCGTACCCAATCGCAAATCGAAACGCACCTGATTCAGTATTCCAGCCCAGTGAATTGTAGTTCCAGTCTGAATCGTAAACCGTGCCCGGCTCTGGCCCTGTTGTGCGAATCGGCACTTCGCCATAATTGCGGACTGTGGCTGTAAAGTAGATCGTGTCACACAACTGAATAGCCGTCGTGCTAAATTCAATTGTGTCGCCAACGACGGGCGAAACAACTTCGGCACGCGGAACGCCACCAAATTGCAACGTCAGCGGTCGGGAAATTTGCACTTTTTGGCCCTCTGCATCGGCCGCATACGCCACCATCTCATAGGTTCCATCCTCAGGTGGGGTCGCGCCCAGATCAACACCGCCCTCATAATCAAAGATGTGTCGCCCTTCACTATTGGCTGGGATATTGCGCGGCAACTCGCTCACTTCAAGCTGTGCGCCATCTGGTGTCAGCAGATAGACGCGCAACGTTTCAACCGCTTTTTTTAGATCAAATTGAATCCGCACGCGATCATCGATCCCATCTCGATTGGGCGTGAATAGGTCGGTGCTAAACTCGTAGCCGGCAATAATGGGGAGGGCGTTGTCTGCATCCGCAATCGTCAATGTCCCATCTGCAATGATCGGCTCGCCACCCGCCACGTCAACGGCTTCAATCACCCAGCGATAGGTTCCATCATGCAACAACCGTTCGATCACTTCACTTTCAAACTGCTCATCGGGTAGTCGGTAGCCAGCAACGATTCCGCTAAACAAGACGCTATATTGATCGGCACCGCGCCGTTCCGCGTCACGGAAGATGAACTTTTCCCCTTTTTCATCGACAAAGTAGATTGAGACAAGCGCGTCGCGGGTTGTTTCATAGCGAATACGGACAGCATCTGTATCACCATCCGCATTTGGCGTGATCATGTCGCTCTCAAAGGCGACGTTGCGTAAAAGGGTGTCGTCGCCGCGATAGAGACGAGTGGCGATAAGGACGGCCAGCAACACAATTGCAGCCGCGACAAGGCTCACGATGAGCGTGGTTCTGAGATTATTTTGCATTGGCATGAGTGTAGCAGAACGACTGAAACGAAACGAGAACTACTAAACGACGGATCAGCTACGCGATTTTAGCCTGTTGATAGACCGTCCAACCACGTTGCAAGACGGTCAGCCATGTCCCAACGACGAGTACGGCCACACAAATCTCAGGCTGTTGCAACATCCCAAATACAAAAAGAACCAGATAACGTTCGACCCGTGAGAAAAGGCCAACTTTGCACTCAAAACCGAGTGCCTCTGCACGTGCGCGTGTGTAGCTGACAAGCAGCGAGCCAGCGAGGGCGAGAAGTGAAAGCAGGGCATAGAGGGGTTGAGTTTCGGCCGAAAACCACCACACCAAACCCCCAAATACCAGCACCTCTGCAATCCGATCGGTTGTAGAGTCTAAAAACGCGCCAAACTTGCTAGTCGATTCCTTATTCAGGTAACGCGCCAACGATCCGTCCAGCACATCTGCGACCGAAAAGATGCCAAAAAATGCTGCCCAGCGCCACTCCCCATTGACCAACGCCCATGCAACTGGAATGTGCATCAATAATCCAAAGATGGTCAATGCATTGGGCGTGACTCCCAATCGGGCAAGCACGGCAACAACTGGATCGATTAATCCTTTTGTGCTAGCTCTTAGAAAATCGGTTAGCGTCTTCTTTTGTGGCGTTCCTTTTATTTCACTCATACCTGTAGGCTAGTCAAATCTGTAGAAATGTCAAATGGGTTTTGCCAATAGCTGGAAATTCGTTTTGCACAGCGATTTTATGATTCAGCGCGCATCATAGCTGCGACAAGATTCACTGCTCTATTTAGTCACGCCTTGATAAAATTGCCGCATGAAAATAGTCAAAAAGGCATTTGCATATGTCACATACAATGACCATCTTCTCGTATTTAGCCATCCACACCATCCTGAAGTGGGGCTCCAAGTGCCTGCGGGAACAGTAGAAGCGGGCGAAAGTTGGCAGACAGCGGTTTTACGCGAGGCGGCGGAAGAGACAGGCCTGCGGGAACAACTCAAATTGATGCGCATGCTTGGTGAGCAGATGCGCAACATGCAAGATTTTGGCAAGCCAGAAATACACCAGCGGCGATTTTTCCAGCTAACTTGCACAAAAAAGCCCCCAAAAACATGGGAGCGTTTTGAAGAATATAGCTCGGCGGGGGATCGGCCCCTTTTCCGATTTTTCTGGGTTCCGTTGGCTGGCGTACCGCCGCTCATCGCGGAGCACGACCAGTTTATCCATCTACTGGCTACTTAACCAATAACCGACACCAACCCCAACAAGCAGCGTCATCAGTAACAATTTCCACCGGTTGCGTTTTACTTTTTTGTCAACGGTCGTTCCGGCCGTGACGGCCGCATCCTGCACTTGGTGTGCCTTTTGAGCAACGCTCTTCTGTGTTTGCTGGGCGGCATGACTGACCGATTGCTGTGTCTGTTGGGCTGCATCTGCGAGGGTCGATTTCGCGGATTGAAATGTGTCGGCAACGCTCGATTTGGCAGCTTCAACTGTCTCGGTCACGCTGTTTTGTGCGTTTTCTGCGGCATCGGCCGATTTATCGCGCACGTTCACGTTCCAATGGTTGATAAACGCATCAAGTCGCGTCTCTGCATCTGCACGAGTATACCCGTAGCGCGATTGCAACTGACCGATCATCTGCTCCCAGCCCCCCTGCGCGGTCATCAGATCGTCATTTGTCAACTTGCCCCATTGCTGTCGCACAGCCCCTTGAAGTTGTTTCCATTCACCTTGCAAAATGTCCTGATTTGTTTTTAGTTTCATCATGCTTATAACGGTATCAGTCGAATATAAACATCACGGCAAATCAAGACATAATAATCGGTACAAAATTGTCATTGGGTGCGTGTTTTGGGATTTGGAAATCTGTTAGCATCATTAGATCTTCGCCACCTAAGTGCGTATTGCGTATTGCGTAGCACGTATCCAGTTCACGCAATACGCACCACGCAATACGTCTTTTCCCAATAAAAAAAGGCACCGAGTTACTAACCCAGTGCCTTCTTACAATTATTGAAATCAGAACGATTTAGGCAGTGAAAAGCTCTTTAAGCGATTCGTCTTGCTCTTTCTCTGTGAGAACGAGTTCGTCGGCCTCTTCGTTTACATCGATCTGGATTGTGTCACCCGCTTCAAACACTAAACCAAGCATTTGGTCAGACAACTCATCTTCGATCTCAGACTGAATCAAACGACGCAATGGACGTGCGCCAAACTCACGATTGTAGCCCTTATCAGCGAGCCAATCACGTGCGGCCTCAGTTGCCTCAATGATGATTTCGTGCTCTTCAAGTCGCTGATTCAACTGACCCAACATGATATTGACGATGTCTTTGATGTGCTCTTTCGCCAGCTCACGGAAAACGATCACGCTGTCAACACGATTGATAAACTCTGGGCGGAACTGTCGCTTTAACTGTTCCATCAGGGTCTTCTTCATGTCACGGTACTTCGTGTCTTCTGTCGCAATGTCGCCTTCTTGGAAGGAGAACCCAAAGCTTGGGCCGCGCTTAATGGTCGCTGCGCCGACATTGGAGGTCATGATAATCATGGCGTTGCGGAAATCGACAATCGTCCCTTTTGAGTCGGTCAGATGCCCTTCTTCCATGATTTGCAGCAAGACGTTGAACACATCGGGATGTGCCTTTTCAATTTCATCAAAGACGATAATTGAATAGGGGCGACGGCGAATTGCCTCGGTCAACTGTCCAGCATCATCGTACCCCACATAGCCGGGAGGCGAGCCGATCAGGCGTGAAACGGTGTGTCGCTCCATAAACTCGCTCATGTCGAGCTGAATCAACGCCTCTTCTGTACCAAACAAGAAGCGCGCAAGCGTCTTGGTCAACTCCGTCTTACCAACCCCAGTGGGGCCCAAGAAGATGAATGAACCGATCGGCCGACGTGGATCTTTCAAACCACTCCGCGCCCGGCGCACAGACTTTGCAATCGCCGTGATCGCCTCTGGCTGTCCGATGATGCTCTTGGTCAATACCGCTTCCATTTCGAGCAGACGCTGTGACTCGGCTTGTGTGAGCTGTGTGATCGGGATACCCGTCCACATACCCAACACTTCTGCGATGTCTTCGGCGTGTACTTTCAACTCAGTTGTATCGAGCGCAATCTTCATGTCGAGATCGTGCTGTACATCATCTTCACGCTCACGCAGACGTGCTGCGTCATCAAAACGACCTTCGCTCAACGCACGTTCACGATCTGCGCGCAAATCGTCGAGTGAATCACGCAAATCATCAATATCGCCAGGCTGAATGCCGCGATAGAGACGCACACGCGACGCACTTTCGTCGATCAGGTCAATCGCCTTATCGGGCAAGAATCGCTCGGTCACATAACGTGCCGACAGTTTTACCGACTGCTCAATCGCCTCATCTGTAATCGTTAGATTGTGATGTGCTTCGTATGGCCCTTTGATGCCCTTCAAAATCTTAATGGCATCTTCGGGGGATGGCTCGTCGACGGAAACCTTTTGGAAGCGGCGTTCGAGCGCAGCATCGCTTTCAATATATTTACGATACTCATCGAGCGTCGTCGCGCCGACACATTGCAGCTCTCCACGCGCCAGCGATGGCTTCAAAATGTTGGCCGCATCAACAGAGCTGCCAGCCGATCCCGCGCCGACCAGCATGTGAACTTCGTCAATGAAGAGAATCGAATCGCTCGTTTTCAGCTCTTCGATGATGCGCTTGAGACGTTCTTCAAACTGTCCGCGATACATCGTGCCAGCTACAAGGCTACCTACATCAAGCTGCAAGACACGCTTGCCAGCCAGTGCTGTCGGCACCTTGCCATCAACGATGCGCTGAGCCAATCCTTCCACAATGGCGGATTTACCGACACCGGGCTCACCGATGAGGGCCGGATTATTTTTACGGCGACGTGCCAATACCTGAATGACGCGCTCGATTTCCATCTGTCGGCCGATAACCGGATCTAGCTTGCCTTCATCCGCCATCGCCGTCAAATCGGTTGCTAATTGATCAACGAGTGGCGTTTTGCTTTTCTCTTTCTTGCCCTTGTTGCGACGTGAAGCCGACTTAGGCTTTTCTTGCGCCCCGCCAGCAGTCGCTGGGTTTTCACGCAACATGCGGCGTGTTTGGCGACGAATCTGTTCTTGTGTCACACCAAATTTCCGCAGCACTTCAACAGCGCGCGAGTCGCTTTGGCGCACCATGCCGAGCAGCAAATGCTCTGTGCTGACATAGTGTTGATTCATGCGCCCAGCTTCTTCCAATGCGTATTCAAGAACACGCTTGGTTGAGGGGGCTAATTCGATTTTTGAAAATGGGGTTCCACTGCTCTTGCCTCCCGTGAGGCGTTCCACGACCGTGCGGACGCGGTTAGTTTCCAATCCTAGTTCACGCAAGACGCGACCAGCTACGCCGCCTTCTTCGCGCAATAGCCCAATAAGCAAATGCTCACCACCAATGTAGCTGTGGTTGAGACGCTTGGCCTCTTCTTGAGCGTAGCTGAATACTTGACGGGCGCGTTTTGTAAATCGTTCCCAGATGCTTGAATTCACAGCAATTTCCTCTGAGTCCCTTTGATCCGCTAAGACGGATTTTAAGGTATTAATCGGCAATCAGGACGCTTGAAATCCTGTATTCCCTCTGTTCAAAACAGTTCGGCCGAACCGCAACCGACTGTCTACCCCTACGATGATTTGAATGATAGCGTATCATACTATCCAAGTCATGCAGTCTATCAATTCACACTTAGAAACGTGTAAATTGCGCAACAAGGATCGTGTTGTTTACATCCTATACATACGCATCTAATCTAGCAAGTTATTCATTGGCCATTGCCATTTTTGGAAAGGTTAAGAATAGGTTTTCCAATGCCAGCCGAATGTTGACGTTGCGTTCTAGCTGCCACAATAACGCTTTTGTTTGGTTGAGGCTGGCCAAGATTTCGTCGTCCTCCCACGTCGCTTTTAGCTGTTCCAAGACGGTGCGCTCATCTATGTTGATCAGTCTGTCACTTTGGTGCGTCAGGAGAACGAGGTCGCGCCACCACGTCAACCATGTGTTAAGTAGATCAAATAGCTGATCTGGCTGCTTGGCAAGTTTATCGGCATGTTTAAAGCGACCGACGATATTGCTGCTGAGGATGTCACGTAAGAGCGACAGTTGATCGAGGCGTGTTTGGATCAGGGTTGGGTCTTGGCTCGCATTGACCGCCCAGCCGAGGCGACCATTGGCGAGATGGGCGAGCAAATGGGCTTGGTCAGCTGCGACATGCCAACGTGTGACCAGGGCTTGTTGGATTTGCGGTGTGGGAATCGGCCGAATTCCCACCACACGACAGCGCGACTTGATCGTGTCGAGCAATCCATCCGCCTCTGTCGCCGTCAAGATCAGCACCGTGTCGCCCGGCGGCTCCTCCAACGTCTTCAAAAATGCATTGGCGGCATTGGTATTGGCCGCATCAAATTCAGTGATAATGCCAACCTTATGGCGCGCCTCGATAGCCGCCAACTGCAATTTACGTTGCAAGTCGCGCATCATGTCGATCTTGAGCGTCTTTTTGCCGCGCTTGCTAATCATTGGCTCGACCATGCTCACGTCGGGGTGTCGTCCCGCTGCAATCAGCGTACAGGCGCGACACGTTCCACACGGACGGGCATCGTCACTTTCACAGTTCAACGCCATCGCAAACGTGATTGCCAACGTCGTTTTGCCCACTTGTGCGGGGCCTGTAATCAGATAGGCATGACCGATCCGCTCGTGCTGGATCGCCCCCGCCAGCATCTCCACCGCCCACGCATGTCCCACAATCTTCTGCCATTCGCTCATACAGTTTGCTCCTTCACTCACCCACGCAGCGCAGAAATGACCAACGCTGGCAACTTCTTTGGGCTGGGATCAAGTGCGAACTCGGTAAACAAGCGGCTGGTTTCGGCCGATGTCTTGTTTGTCACAAACCATGGGGGCTTGGGCAACATCCCAAAATAACCGTGCTTGATTCCGCGCGGCGACTCCCAAAATGGGCCGTAGATGACATTTTTCTCCGTGTTATCAAACAGATAGGCATTGTGCACGACACCACGCCCACTTTCGATATCTGTCAGCGGATGGCCGGGATAGGCTCCCCACGCGACACCGGGCAGCAAGAAACCAACTCCGCTCCACAGATTGATGCCAATCGTCCCATAGCGCAACTGAGCAAATAGCTTCTCAAACTCATCACCGAGCTGTTTGATCGTTTGGGGATGGATGATGATTTGTGCGCCTAACGTACCGTCGAGCGTCTCGTTGGCAAATTGGATGGCGTTACGCAGATAGTCAGCGGGATCATTGCCGTCGATATACGTCTGCGCAAGCACGGCAGAGAAAAATTCATTTGTAAAACAGTTGTTTTGTGTGTCGTGTGGATTGAGGTCGGTAATCAGCACGCGCCCGTTTATCTGCTCCGCATTTTCAGCATGGGAAATCGCCTCTTCCATGCGATCTTCTGCCTGTGGATAGTAGGGAGTGCGGGGAGGAAGCTCACGGAACAACTGGCGAATCGCGTTGAGCAACTCGCTACTTTGCGGCCAGATATTTGGTAAGATGAGAACTTGTGCGGCGATGCAGTTGAAGCCACCATTGTGCAGCTTTTGGGAAACGATGCGCTCCGCCTGATAGCGAATATCGGCCGATGTCCAAGGGCCCGGCACCACAATGACGGGGCCAACGCCCCCCAATTCACTCGTGATTGGCTTGTTGTTTTTGGGTCGATATTCACGTTTGCGCTTTTCTGCCTCGTCGCCCTTTCCAAACACAATCGCGTCGTGCGTCTTGGCGCTCCCCGTAATGTGGATGGTGTCGATCCCTTTATGCTCCGTCAAAAATGCACCGACATCCGCCCCGCCGCAGACGACGTGCAAAAAACCGCTATCGACAAATGGCTTAAACACATCCTCCAGAATCGGCGCCATGTACTCATTAACGGGATTCAATTTTAGGATAACCACTTCGCCATCTGCATATAGTTTGTAGAGTGTGTCGAGCGGCGCGATGCTATTGATATTGCCTGCCCCTAAGACAAGCGCAACCTTGCCTTTTGGGTTGGGGTCTTTGTAAAAGGTGGCAATCTGATCTTGCAAGTTGCCAGCGTGAACGTTTTTGTTGAACCAAACTTCGGCCGATATTCCGTTCGTCAGCAACTTATCATAGGTGTTGCGTGGAAAGACATGCGCCACCACCTGACCATTTTCGCGTGTGCGGACGGGGCCAAATTCAGGCATTGTTTCACTATGCACCGCCTTGAGCGTCTCCAGCAGACCGTTAATCCCCTCGATTGTCGCCCATGGGCCGCTGCTCCACTCTTCGCCAACCCATGCAGAATCGGCCGAAAGCTGCTTCCCCTTGACCGACACGGCAACCCAACGCTCCGCCGCCTTGCCCAACCGATCCCGACAATTGACGAGCATCGCCATCTTCTGTGGAATCGGCAACGTGGCCCACGCCTCTTTGTGGTTATTGAGCGTCTCGATCTGTCTGTCCAAAACGCCTTCATCAAACTTAACTGTGGTCATTCTCGCTCACTTCCTCCGCGTTCTCCACGCAGCATTGCTTATTCCTGATTGGCAATAATATCCCCCAACGGGTCTTCATCTTCATCAGACACATACGTTTTGCGCGTCTTACCGCCCGTTTTCGGGTCTTCGACAACGCCCATTTCGTAAAGTTGTTCCATGATCCGCGCCGCACGGGGGAATCCGACGCGCAATCGTCGCTGAATCAGCGAGGTGCTAATGGTGTCATACTTCTGGCAAAGCGCAATCGCTTCCTCAATCTCGTCGTCTGTCTCTTCGATGACTTTCAAGCGGGTCAATAGCGATTGCCACGGTGGGGTGTCGTCGTGCTCAGGATACTGCGCCTGCCAAAACTCCACAACCCGATCTGTCTCATCATCATCGACAAAACAGCCCTGCACACGCACGGGCGTGCTGGCGTCAGACCCCAAAAAGAGCATATCCCCGTTCCCGAGCAGCGTTTCTGCGCCTGATGTGTCGAGAACGACGCGGCTATCGATACTGCTGGCAACTGAAAAGGCGATGCGGGCGGGGAAGTTGGCCTTGATCAATCCTGTAATCACGTCTGTCGAGGGGCGTTGGGTGGCGACGATCAGGTGGATGCCTGTGGCGCGTGACATCTGGGCGAGCCGACAAAGCGTGCGCTCCGTCTCCGCACCATACTGCACCATCAGGTCGGCCAATTCGTCGATAAAAACGACGATGTGCGGCAACGTTTTCTGACCGCGTCCAGCCATCGTCCGATTATGCGTCGCAAGCTGGCGGGAACCCGTCTGTTCAAACAGCTCATAGCGACGCTCCATTTCAGCGACGACCCAGCGCAACACGCCGATAATGCGTTCCCCTTCAACTTCGGCCGATCCCAAAAGATGCGGCAATCCATTAAAGCGAATCATCTCCACCCGCTTCGGATCAACCAACACAAGCCGCAATCGTTCGGGCGAATTGTGCATAATCAGGCTGGTGATCAACGCTTTCATGCAGACTGATTTACCCGATCCCGTCGTCCCCGCAATCAACATGTGCGGCATTTTGGCAATGTCGATGGCGATAGGATTGCCCGCGACCGATTCCCCCAGTGCTACGGCGAGCGGTTTGGTATGAATGGCGTGAAATTCGGCCGATTCCAACCCATCGCGCAGTCGCACCAGATTGGCTTCGACATTGGGAACCTCAATCCCGACAATCCCACGACCCGGCACAGGTGCCTCAATCCGCAAACGTGGAACGGCCAACGCCAGCGCAAAGTCACGCTGCAAATTGGCAATCTGCGAAATCCGTACCTTCTGCCGACGCACGACTGCCCCACTCGCATCGTGTCGCACAATGTAGCCGGGTTCGATTCCGAACTGCGTCAACGCTGGGCCGCTGCGAATCTCCGTTACGCGCCCTTCCAAGCCAAAGTCCTTCAGCGTCTGCTCGATAATTTTTGCGCTATGTTGGACTTCCGATGGGCTGACCCCTTCGCGACTGCCCGCCATCAGCAATGTCAACGGCGGCATATCTGGCTCAAACGCGATTAACGGCTCCTCTTCGCGTGGGCGCAGCGTAGCTTGATGCGTAGGATGCGAGTTTGGAGAGATGGTCGGTCGCGCAACTGGCTCAATGACCGTGCGTACCACGTCCTCTTCGGGGTCAACGTCTAACTCATCCGCCCAGCGACGCAAGCGACCCGCCGTCAGGATCATCCAGCGAATCGTGTCATTGAGCGTCCACTGGCGCAAAATGGCGATTGCGCTAAAAAACGCGACGACATAGACTAACAGCGTCAAGAATGGTCCTAAAAAGAAGAGTAGCGGTTCAGCCAATGCCCAGCCAAGTAAGCCACTGCCATGACCTAGAAACGCTTCGTCATAGGTCGTTTTTAGCGCGATATGCAGAATGGGAAGTGAGAGAAAAAAGAGCAGTTCGATGGCAATGATGGTGCGGGCAGGGATGTCGCGCCGAATCGGTAGATGCCGCGCCGTCATTTGCACACCCGCCACGCCAACCGAAATGAAAAACGGGTATGCGCCCCACCCAAATAGCTGCTTGGCGAGACCCGCCGTGAAGCGCAGATAGCCGGCCGATGCAAAACTCGGCAAGGCTAAGATATTGAGAACTGCAAACAAAATGAGAAATGCGCCGAGAATTTCTACCCACCATGGGCGCAGCATGGGGAATAGCTTTTCATCCCATGTGCGTGCTTCAAAAGTTTCGGCCGAATCGTCCTGTCTCGCCATTGACCTTATCGTAGCACGTTTTGGCGTTGCCATGTAGTGGTATGACTAACAACACGGCCCACCTTATAGACGCGACAGGTGGGCGTTTGACTTCGAGAATTGCACCCTCTGGGGTCCAGTTATATGCCGAACAATTGACTCAAAGATAATTGCACTGAGCATCTCCTAGAGGAGCCGACCAGCAAATCCTAAGCCGTAGCCCGTCACCCATGCGGGAATGGTGCCACGTGCGGTGCGTTTGATGGCGCGTTCGGGGTGACGATAGGCACTCAGAGCCATCGTATTGGCGACAGTTCCAGCGAATCCCACCACCTGTGACGGTGTAAATTCGCCGTCGGCAAATGCGAGGGCGAGCGGCCCTACCCAAGCCCACTTCCGTGCAGGTTTCAGCCCGAGCTTCATCGACAAATCGCCGACAATCCGATTGGCAACAGAAACATGATGCGTATGCGCCTCTGCGTGGGGTGCGTCAATTTTGCTCAGCAAGTCTCCATTGCGCTGCGCGGCAATCCATGCGCCCGTCAATGCGGCAATCATGATCGCCTTTGTTTTGGGGCTTTCAAATTGCAGCGCGGCAACAGTCAGTGGCACAAACCAGTCTAAATCCCAGCCGCGAAACGCTTCGACACGCTGACGGTAGGCTGTTTCAGATGTGGCAGCGGCAAGTGTGACTGCACCTGCTTCCAGATAGGTTTGTCCAATCAGCCAGTTCAGCCAGCCAGCACCTTGCGCGCTGGTCAAGGCGGCCGCAGGGGCGAGCGTGGCCGACGCAAGCGCAATTAACTTAGGCGCAAAAGAGGTCTGCATTGGGGCCACATCCCCTTCGCCGTGATGATGGTGTCCAGCACCGCCATGCGCGTGAATCGCCTCAACGCCGTTCAGTGAATGGGTGTGGGCATGACCCTGTTCACTCCCGCCGTCACTACCATGCGAATGTGGCGCAGGGGTCAACATCCCCTTTTGCTCGACAAACGGCAGCGCGGCAGCACCAAGGCTGGCGGCTGTCACAAACGGCACCGCGAGCGATTCGGGCAGATTGAGCGTGTCGCTGATGGCAGCAGCACCAATGCCAGCGGCCGCGAGACCAGCGAGCGCGAGTTTATGCGGCTTGGCTTCACTCTGCTTGATGGCGTCCTCATCGGCCGATAAATTCTGACTCAATTGATAACCCGCATCTTCAAGCGCGTGTTTGAGATAGTGAACGTAGTCCAATCCTTCAAGTGGCGCAGTGGCGTGCAGAACGCGGAAAAAGTTGATGTAGCAGAGACGTACACCGCGCTCATTGGCAAGATGCACCCATGTGTGCGCGGCCGAATGGTAATCCATCTCCATCATCTCTTCTTGCGTAAAGCGATGAGCGAGAACGACGTGCGGCAAACGCCCCTTGGCGATAAACCAGTCGCCGCGTTGATGACGCGATTCGGCGAAGTAGGCCATCGAAAGACCAAAGTTGTTCATCGCCTTGAGCGTATCGTTGATCTGCATCTCATGACCGAGCACCCAATCCCCTTCAAACGCGATCAGCTTGCCGACATGCCCCGCCGAGTGCAGCCCATGATCGATCAATGCGGGATCGGGCCAGTCATAACTGACGGGGCGCGGCACGACGGCGAGACCAAGTGACTGTAAATGTTCGCCAAATGCCTCATCAAAACCAAGCCCCAAATCACCATGCGCGGGCAAGCTGCCAGCAAAAACAAGCGTGTTTTCTCCCAATATCTGCCCCTTTAGTTCAGGCAGTCGCCAGTTGAGCGCACTTTCGATGATGGGGATAAACGCCTTTGTGCCATAGAGATAGACCCATTGACCCAGCGGCGGTTCTTCGCTGAGCGGCTGTGCGGGCACCATCGGTTGCAAAACGCCACGTTTGATCAAGCCGTTCAGCGTCATCTCGGGCAGTGAAATGTGGGTTGCCCCTTTGGCAACAAGCTGCTTGACGAGATCATCAAACGCAATACCCGCACGCAACGCGGCGACAGTCACATCGTCAAAATCGACACAAATGCCAACCTTATTGTTGCGTTGCTCTTGGGCGTGACGTTGCTGGAGTATTTTCGTGCTGGCAATTGTGCCAATGGCGGTTGCAGTGAGGGAGAGGATTCGAGAAAGTTTCAAGTTTAGAGAGTGGAGAGTGGAGAGTGGAGAGTGGAGAGAATAAAAATAATCACTCTTCACTCTTCACTCTTCACTAGCCACTAATAACAGTTTTTCGTTCTTTGCCTAGCAGCATCCGCCCCGTATCCGTTTTGAATACGTCGATGAGGGTGCGCCAGACGGCAATTTTGCTGCGGAAATCGGCCGACCATTGGGCCGTTGCCGCGCGATCTTCAACGCCGCGCTTAATGCGGTCAGAAAGGGTTTGGACAGGTTTTTGCTGGCTGCGCTTGAGAATGTCGGTGAGGCCCAGCGTGGCGATGTGGTCGCGCAGTTTGGCAGGCGTCGCGTCTGCCAAACGTTGCAATGCGTCAGTGGGAACGGGCGCGCTGAGCAGCTTTTGCGCAAGCATGAGGCCAGCCAATGCGTAGGGCGCGGCGCGGCGTTCGAGGGCACGTTGGGTGAACGTTTGCCAGTCGATGTTGCCTGCACTGGTGACGCGCATGATGTCGGTGAATTGGACGAGCGACGGTGCGCCTTCGATGAGGTGGAAGCAAAAGTGAACACAGACGTGCAGCAACAAATCTTCACGCGCCAAGACGCGACAATTCTGGTCGCCAAATTGAACCAGTTCTGCCCGTTGACGAATGCCCGGCGTGATGTTGACTTTGAGACCGTACCACGACTCCTCAATCGAGTTATGCGGTTCGATCATGCGATCATTTTTGGCGGAGAGGTATGGGTTCGGCGTGTTGTCGGATGCGCCATCGCGCTTGAATGTGGAGGTGTGTTTTGTGACACCTGCGCCCGTTTCGGCCGATTTATGTTTCCCACCATACCCCAACTCGCTCAACATCTCCTCTGCCTTGGGTAACTGTTCTGGCTCAAACAGCAGATCGATGTCGTTCATTGGACGCAGGGCGGGTTCGGGATAGATGTGGGCGGCAAGGTGTGCGCCTTTGAGCGCAATCGGCCGAATTCCCCGCGCATCAGATGCGGCCAGCACCCCAGCCAACTGCTCATAGATGGCGTCTGCACGTTTAGCTTGTGCCGCGTGTGTGACCTTGAGCTTGGCGAAGGCACGGATCGGAACGTCAAGTTCCCACTCGCTGACGCGATGATAGAGCTGAGGCGCTAGCCCCAGCACAATTGCACGAATGGCGACATCATCCCAATTGAGATTGTCTTGCCACTTCGCGCGCCACTTCGCCGCTGACCAGTCAGGGCGCAGTGCATCTAAAATTGATTCCGTTGCATGTAATGGGGATTTTTTCATCTGCCTCAATTGCCAAAGAGAGACGCGCTACCAAACGAGTTAACGGTCGGTCTATGCGGCAGCGTTACGCTACCGGATGGCTTATGCCATCAATAGAGTCGGTTTAGTGAGAGCTGAAGGTAACTTGAGAAAGTTCTTCGTGCTTTTGGATTTCTGGCTTTACGTACATGGGAATGCTCCTATGATTAAAGTTCTTTTTTAGTTCGATACATTTTGTATCGATTAGCGGATGTTTTCACATCCAGTGAGTACTTGCGTACCCGGTGAAAACTTGCGTTTTCGTTGGAGGCTTGCACCCCCGTGACTACTTACATAGTCGTGCGCTTGCGCGCTAATTTAGTGTCGTGTTCTTCGGCTTAGTGAGAGCTGAAGGTAACTTGAGACAATTCTTCGTGCTTTTGAATTTCTGGTTTTACGTACATGATGTTCTCCTAAAAGGATAGTGTTTGTTAGCGAATCTCTCTTTGGCAATTGAGCATATTACAAGGTGTATAACCCAATTTTCAGGATTTGTCCAGCAAATCACCAATTTTGGGTGTGGTTTCTGCGCTGCATAGCAATTTTCGGCCGAAATAAATGCAGCCTCTTCACTATCGCGTATAACTATATTTTTGTCCATGACTTTGGTTGCACAATCAACTTAATTGGCAGCCAAATCGACTTGCGCCGTGCGCTATCGGTGATTTGTAAGCTAGTGGCATAAACGCCCGCGCGCAACCCAGTCGGACGCGCTGTAAACGTGATGGTGGCGGGGGTTGTGCCGCTCGTCGGCGCGAATGAGAGCCAGCTTGTTGCGGGCTGCAATTGCGCTGTCCATGCGATGTTATTGCCGCTTAGTTGCAGGGTTGCCGTAGCAGGGCTGGTGGCTCCCTCCATCGTTTGAATCCGCAGTTCGCGCTGATCGGCCGAAAGCTCCCCACTCGGCACATTGGGCGTGCTGGTCGTCGGTGGACTGCTGACGCTAGGGGGATGCATTTCCAAGCTGATAATTTCGCGGTTGTCCGCATTGCGACCGCTCCAACGCACGCGCACATCGTCGCCGCCATTGTCCGTAATCGACATCAGGCCAAATTGCCCCCCGTTGGGGAACTGTCCGCCGCTGTAGGTGTTCGTGCTGAAAAATGAGCCGGGTCGGTCGAGCGCGGCGGCAATCATGAGCGGGAACCCGCGCCGATTCGCGTCATGATAGCGATTATTCGTGCCATCATCGAGTGCCAGCGCGTGCAGGTCACCACTCAAATAGAACAGATTGCGAATGTCATTTTGATCAATAAAGTTTGCCATTTCGCGTCTTTCGGCGCGGAAGCCATTCCAATTGTCGATGCCGCTGCCCGGTGAATCAGCCAGCCATGGCGATGTACACATCCAGACACAAACGGGAAACTGTTTGGCGTTGAGAAGTTCGCGCTTGAGCCATGCTTTTTGGGTTGCACCGAGCATCGTTTTGCTGGGCGCATCGGCCGATATCCCGTCCGTGTCGCGCATCGAGCGGGTGTCGGTCATGATGAAGCGCACGCGGCCAATGGTAAATGCTTGATAGATGGGGACATTGCCACTACCTGCGACGAGGGGGAAGTGCGGCGTGTTTTCTTGATAGGAGAGGCGTGCGGCAGTTCGGCCGATAAACTGCCCGTTGCTATCGTTGGGGCCATAGTCGTGATCATCCCACATGTAGGCAATCGGCGTGCTGCGGTAGAGTGCTGCCTGACGAGGCGATTTCAACACCTTGTAGTACGCATCGCGGTATATCTGCCGATTGTTGCTGGCAATGTCGAAATAATGTAAGTCCCCCATGTGCATGAAAAAGAGCGGCTTATGCGACCGAATTGTGTCGAAGACGGGATGATTTGAGCCGCTTTCGGCGCAGGATGCAAATGCAAAGGTGAATGAGTGTGCGCCGACTTTTGGCGTTTGCAAGCTGCCACGCTGGCTGTCGAGTTGCCCATCTGTTTCGACGGCATAGTAGTAAAAGGTGTCGGGACGCACCCCGTTGACGCGCAGGGCAGCAACGCGATTGTTCGCCGCTTGATTGGTCGTCACAAACGGCGATGCTTGCGCGTTTTGCATATCGGGTCGCGTGCTGGCAAGCAAGCGCACGCGGCTGCTATCGCGGTTTATCAGCGCATTGACGGCAAAGCTCGTCGGCTGCAACGCGCCCGACCATAGCCAGACGACTGAATCGGTCGCACGTTGTAGCGGTTGTGGGAGGATGGCGGCGGCGGTTGTGGCGAGCGATGTGTTGAGAAATTCACGGCGTGTCAAGTTTGTCATATTTTAGTATACGAACAAATCGGTTTGGGCAGGTTTGCAACCGACCGCGACACTACCTATACACTAATGTAGACTACCATGTATTCAGCATGGCTACAAAGCGATCGATTGTGCGTGGAAAGGCACGATTGATGTGTGTAAAAAGCCAATCAACCCATGTCACATAGATTTCTTGACGGCGACGCATGATCGCCTTGCGCGTCACTTTGGCGACGCGCTGTGGTGAGACACCCGCAATGCGGCGTGGGGGACGTCCGCCGAGCGTGCTGGTGTGAAATTCGGTTGCCGTCAGCCCCGGATAGAGCAGCGAGACGATGATGTTGTGCGGGCGCAACTCCATGCGCAGTGAGCGGCTCAGAAAGTTAACGGCCGCTTTGCTGGCCGTGTACATGCCTGAGTTGATTAACGGTCGCTGTCCAACAATTGAGGAGACGTTGATGATTTGCCCGTCACCTTGGGCTTTCATCTGCGGGATGGCGGCTTGGCAGGTGTAGAGCAGGCCGCGAATGTTGGTGTCGAAGATGGTTTGTAGATGTTCGGCCGAAATCTCCGAAAGCTTACTGCTATGCCCCAGCCCTGCATTGTTGATCAGCACATCGATCCGTCCAAAACGCTCAATCGCCTCTGCAATCAGCGCATGACAGAACGATTCATCTTGAATGTTGCCCGCGAGGTAGGCGATTTGACCCTTTAGACCGCTGGCATCTTGGACAAGTTCGTCGAGTCGCTCAGCGCGACGGGCAGTGGCAAGCACGTTTGCCCCATATTTGGCTAGGTCAAGGGCGATTGATCGGCCGATGCCAGCCGATGCGCCCGTCACAACGACCACGAGTTTAGCTATTTTTTTCATGCCATGAATGATGGTGCGTCATGCGCAAAACGTAAATCGTAAATCGCGCCTATTTACGATTTACGCATGACGTTTTATCCACTTTCCAGTCCGTCCACGTAAAATACCGCGATCATTGTTTGTAACCTAGCAACGCAATCGGTACACTTAGGCATTCAAAATTTAGCAATGAAATCCTGCGGAGAACTATCAAATGGATTTGCTTAGAAAAGCATTTGGTTTACGTGAAGATCAAGAACGGCTCATCATTGCGCCGCTCCTGATCCTAATATTTTTAGTTATTATCTTTGCGCTGCGCGGCTGTTTGCCCAGTCGTGATGCGAGCGCATTGACCTATGGCAATGTCGGCAATGTCTTACCAGCAGCGAGTGCGCCAATTATCAAAAATCGCGCAGAAAACAACGTGCAGTTTGCGGGAAGTTATTTGCCCAATGACCACGTTGAATTGTTTATTGACGGCCAATTTGTGGAGCGCGTCGAAACAGATCGTCTCGGACGCTGGACATATGAAACGACGATGTCTGACGGTCGCCATGATCTGCGCGTGACGGCGCAACGGGATGGCGGGACGATTGAATCATCGACCTATCCCTTTAATGTGCAGCGGGTTGGCTCAGTCGAGTCAGATCGCAGTGCCGTCAACTATTTGCCGCGCATCGGTGAGAGTGACACCCTCAATGGCTTGCCGATTCAAGACCCGCTCTTTGGGGCAGGGTTGGACGGCGTGCTGGTCGCAGCGGGGAGCATTGCCTTATCGGGAACGAGTACGCCGGGTTCAGAAGTCATCGTCACGACGGGCGACCGCACGCTGGGACGTGTGCGCGTTGACGATAGCGGACGATGGGAATTGAACAGCAACTTTACAGAGCCGGGCAGCTATCCGATCGAAGTCCGTTCGGTAGAAAGCCCAGATCGGCCGATTGACACCATCACACTCAACATCGGCCGAACGCTGCAACGTCCGACAATCGAGCTAAACCCTGAACGCTCCGCTGATCGCGGCATCATACGTTTGCAAGGTACGGGCGAACCCAATGTCGATTTGGGCATCTTCACCAATGAGCAACTTAGCGGTGTGGCGACAACCGACGCCGATGGGAATTGGTTCCTAGACGTTGCAGTCGCACCTGAGGAAACCTCATTTGAGTTTGTGGCCGTTGCCAATGACGCGGACGCATTAGAGCCAGCCATTTCCACCCCGACTCGTCTACAACGCGGTGCAGCAATCGTTGAAACAGAAGCGGAGGCGACGGGAGCGGCAGCGATCACACTAGACCCATTGACGCTTGAATCGGCCGATCTCGATATCACGAACGGTCTTGCCAGCGGCAACATCGATCTGAGCGGCACGGGCGAACCAATCGGTGCACAAGTCGTCCTGTTTCTCAACGACACCCAGCTAGGCGATACGACCATTGACACGAGCGGTCAGTGGAACTTCACGACCGAGTTGAATTTGTCACCGGGAACGTATCAGGTTTCGGCCGAATTGCGCGATGATGATGGCAGCGTTCTCAGCACGTCCGAAACGACCACGCTCATCATTCCAGAAACGCTTGACGAGGCCAATGATGCAGTGGTCACGCTTGCCGATGATGGGTTTAATCTCGACCCGGCAACCATTGCAGACGACGGAACCGCCAGCGGCACATTTGAACTGTCTGGCACGGTCGAACCCGCCGGATCAACCGTCTTTGTTTATCTGGATGGCGAACAAGTTGGGGAGTTCAATACAGACGATGGGGGCGCCTACAGCTTCTCGCTCGACTATGAACTCGCGCCCGGCAACCATGAACTCGCCATGCGCATTGTGGACACCAATGGCGCAGCGATCGCCGAATCACAAACGCGCATCATCTCTATTCCAGAGCCAGCAAACGCAGCACCTGCTGAATCAAGCAGCTTGCGCGTCGTCTTTGCAGGCTTGGGCAGCGGCGATGACACGGGCGATGATAGCGGTGAGGGCGACGAAGGTGATGACATAGCGGACGCTGGACTCAACAGCAGCACCCTCCCCGCCGTCGAGCTAATCGTGGATGCATCGTGGAGCATGACGCTCGACATGAGCGGTGAAAACCGACTGACAAGCGACGATCCCGACAGCCGCATCGCCATCGCACGCGAAGCGTTAAACACCCTCGTTGATAGCTTGCCCGACGACCTACCCATCGCCGTGCGTGGCTTTGGCAATCGTGCCGCGCCGCTGGAGTGCCAGACAGCCCTCGAATCACCCCTACAGTTGCTAGATCGTGAACCGTTGCGCACCGTTCTGCTCGGCATCGAACCGCAATTTAACGCCAATACACCGATTGCAATGTCCCTCTCACAAGTGGCGCAAGACCTCGCAAACTTCGGCGGTCAACGGCGTGTCGTTCTGCTGACAGATGGCGAAGAAAACTGTGGTGGTGATCCTGCCGCAGCCATCCAACAACTGCGTGACAGCGGCATTAATGTGACCATCGACATCGTTGGTTTTGCGATTGGTGATCCCGCGTTGCAAGCCCAATTTGAAGCGTGGGCGCAACTTGGCGGCGGCACCTACTACAACGCAGACAATGCTGAAGATTTGGCAGACGCGCTGCAATCGGCCGTTGTTGTCCCCTATCGTGTGCTGGACACAGCCGGCGAAGAAGTCGCCACAGGCATCGTTGGCGGTGCAGCCATCGAGCTACCTGCTGGAACCTATACGGTCGAGATTTTGACCAATCCAGTGCAGACGCTTGAGGTTGAAGTTGACGACATGCCGACGACTCTAACCCTAGAGTAATTTAGACTTTTTTGGTGCGTGATGCGTGGTGCGTGGATTCGTTACGCACCATGCATCACGCACCACTTTTTATATGAACGCAAAAATTGTTGTATTACCCGGTGATGGAATCGGCCCCGAAGTGACGGCGGCAGCGATTCAGGTTTTGGAGGCGATTGCTGAAAAGTTTGGGCATTCGTTTGAGTTTGACGAACAGCTGATTGGTGGCATTGGAATCGATGAGGCGGGGTCTTCGTTGCCAGATGCGACGTTGGCGGCGGCAAAATCGGCCGATGCCATCCTCCTCGGCGCAGTCGGCGGCTACAAATGGGACGATCCCGACGCGACCGACCGCCCCGAAAAAGGGCTGCTCAAAATCCGCAAAGAGCTTGGCCTCTTCGCCAACCTGCGCCCCGTCAAGATTCATCCAGACCTCGCCTCTGCCTCCCCGCTGAAAGCGGAGAAGCTCGAAGGCGTCGATCTGCTCGTCATCCGCGAGTTGACGGGCGGCCTCTATTTCGGTGAAAGTAAACGCTGGACAGACGCAGACGGTGAAGAACATGCGTATAACACGATGGTCTATAGCGCAAGCGAGATTCGGCGTATTGTCGATTTGGCGTTCAAGGCGGCGCAGGGTCGGCGTGGCAAGCTGAGTTCGATCGATAAGGCGAATGTGTTGGATGTGATGCGATTGTGGCGGAAGGTGGTGATGGAATCGGCCGAAGATTACCCCGATGTTGAAGTCGAACACGTTCTCGTTGACGCGGCGACGATGCACCTGCTCAATCGCCCCGCTAGCTTTGATGTGATGGTCGCTGGCAACATGTTTGGCGACATCATCACCGATGAAGCGTCGATGCTACCCGGCTCAATGGGCAATCTGCCCTCTGCGTCGCTCGGCTCCGATAACAACCGTCTCGGACATCCGCGCGGTCTCTACGAACCAATTCACGGCTCTGCTCCCGACATCGCAGGCCAAGGCATCGCCAACCCGCTTGGCACAATCATGTCGGCCGCAATGCTCCTCCGCCACTCTTTCGGCCTCGAAGCAGAAGCCGCCGCCATTGAAGCCGCCGTCGATGCCACCCTCTCCGCCGGCCACCGCACAGGCGACCTCGCACACGGCGATGAAACTGCACTCAATACCCAGCAAATGACTGAAAAAGTGTTGAGTTTCTTATAAACAACCGTCCATGGAGAACACGGAGGAAGTTTTTCCTCACCTCTTTTGTGTTCTTCGTGGACACACTCCCCTCAATCCATCATTCTCGTGAAGGCCGGAATCCATTCTTTTCTCATCCACCACGCCTATAAAAACTCAACGTGATTTTTCATTTCTACAACTGATAAGATTTCATAGATCAACGTCAATCCACGAACAACGCGCCCAATCGAAGCATTGTGATGAGCAAAAGCGATGCCAACATGTTCAAAACCTGCGGCGTGCAGTTTCAAAAAATCATCGTCATTTGTGAACACGACACGCTCTAAGCTGGTTGCTAAGCTTAGATGTCGCTCGTCAGCTACGCCAAGCATACCAACGTCTTGAGCAGTCAAGATGTCGATCCCTCGTAGTCTCAAGCCGCGTGTAATGGCAGGATGGACGTGTTCATCCATGTAGAAGCTAACTGGCGCGTTCATGTAAACGTTGGGCAAGGAGCGACGGGGTCTTTTCGCGCAGGTCTTCTACAAAATTTTCGCTGTCTGCAATGGCATGATCAACTTCGTCTTTGTGGTCGAAGTAGTAGGCTAATGCTGAATAGACCTCAGAAAAAGTTAGGTTGTAGAGGGAGGCGATTTCTTCGATGCTGTACCCCATGCGCTCATGCCAGATGGCAACATTTTGCACAGTGATACGATGACCTGCGATGCGCGGTTTGCCGCCGACAACGTCTGGGGTGCGGACGATATGTTTGTAGGTTGTTTTGACTGTTGTCATGATGACTTACCTCTAAGATCTTTGGTCTTTGGCAGAAGAAAGAATGGATTCCCGCCTTCGCGGGAATGACGGTTTATACCTTTATTCTAACAAATCATAGCATAGGTGAGAGATTGAGAGGAAGGTTTTCGTTGGGATGTTTGTCATACATCCCAACGAACGACAGATTTAACGACGAATTTTAATGCGCTGCCAGCTAGTGATTAGGGTGAGAATAACGGTCAGAGCGATTAGGGATAGGGGAAGCTGCGCGGCGGTTGTGCCGAATTGGGTGAGACTGACAGCGGTGGGAGATGTAGAACCGTCCGATTCAAATGCGCCCATGTCGTGTGCGTCGTTGATGGGTCGGCCGATATTTTCCAAATCAACCGTCGTCGTCCCATTACATTTGTTGACGGCTGGTGATGCAGGGTTGAGGAAATAGTCGCCCCGCGCTGTCGAGAACCACTGTGGATCGGCGTTGATGGTGTCACCACCAAACGCTTGTGATCCTGCCGCGACGGTTTGGGCAATGTTGCAACTGAGCGAGAGCGTGACGGCATTTTCAACGAGTGCGCCCTCTGTGTTGCCCCACAAGATTGAGTTGTCGATGGTCATTGCTCCGCTGCCGCCGTCGGTGAGGATTGCGTGACCATCGTTGTTGCCAATCGTTGACTCGCGGATGGTCAAGGGCTGTGTGGTGTTGCGATAGTTAATCACGCGATCCACGTCGCTGTTGTCCGCGATGAGGACATTTGTCAATGTGGTGTTGCCTTCGCTCAAGCTGATGATGGAGCTATCGGCCGATCCCGTCCCCGAATTTAGGCTAAAACTCGTGTGCGAAATATCGGCCGATCCCGACACATGAATCGCCGCCCCATAAAGCCCCGTGTTGCCATAAAATTCAGAGCAATAGCGACCTTTTGCGAGTTGTGTTGGGTCACATGTCAACCCACGCCCTGCCGTCATCGATGCAGCCATCTGCAAATCCGCATCAATTCCAACATAGACGCCACCACCACTGGATGAAGCACTGTTATCGGCAAGAACGACATTGGACAATGTGCCGGTTACATCAGCAAGATAAAGACCACCACCAAACGACGCCGTATTGCTGATAATGTCGCCTCCGTTGATTGTTAGCTCATCATTCCCATCACCGCGCACTCTCGCGTATACGCCACCACCTGAGTGCGCTTTATTGTTGTCGATGCTTGGGCGACCCTGTGCTGAGTCGTTGACGATGAGCTTGCCACCATCAAGTTGAACGCCACCACCCAAACCGGCGGCCATATTGCCACGAATTGCACTGTTGTCTGTCAGCGTCATGGTTGGGCCAAGCGCAAGCAAAACACCCCCTGCGTCGTCGGCCGATTCGTTCTGTTCGATTTGTGCGTTGTCAGACAGGTCAATCAGCGTATTGCCAGATGCGTAAATACCGCCACCGCGCGGCGTATTCGCTTCCGCGCTGTTGTTGATGATGCGACTGTTGTCGCGCAGTGTGAGTTGAATCGTTGAGGCGGTCGCAGAGAGGTGTAAACCACCCCCGCGCCCCGTCGTTGCCGATGTGCCTACCGCCTTATTGCCATCATAATCGTCAACACCCCCGATCATGCTGTTGCCAGATAGCTCAATCGTGACCTGATCGCTGGCATGAATGCCGCCGCCATCCTCTGCCGTATTGGCTGAGATGTAGCTGTTGCCAGTCATGATGAGTTGGTCGGTATTGTTCAAATAGATACCGCCACCTCGTTCGCTGGCTTGGTTTCTGGTATTTCCAGTTGGACTAAATGCGCCGCCGATGTATGCACTGTCGTTCATTGTGATTATTGAACCGCCTCCTGCGGGGTTGAGGCCACCAGCGTAGACGCCGCCACCATTTTCGGCCGAATTGACCGTAATCCGCGCAGTATCGTTCATCGTGAGTGAGCTTCTATGCGACAAGAATATCCCCCCACCCAGTATGCCCGTGTTGCCACTGACAGAGCTTGTATTATTCATCTCCATCACAGCGTCATTGGCTAAGTAAACACCACCCCCTTTTCCCGCCGCGTTTACGCCACTCGTCTCATTGCGGACAATCCCTGTATTCTCATTGAGAATCAGCGTGCCATCAAAAACATAAACAGCCCCGCCGCCCGAAAAGGTCGAGGTTGCAACGCCATCCTCCATGACAACGCCATTGAGAATCAGTGTGCCGTCACTGAGATGTGCGATGCCGCCTGTCGATGCAGTCGCATCTTGCAACGTCATCTTATTGATTGTAACAGTCGTTGTTTCACCCGTTATTTGAATGATTCCGCCGTTTGCCACGGCTGCACCGCCGCCATCAACGGTGACACTATCATTTAGCAGAATCGTGGACTCGCTCGTGCAGTTGGAACTTGCGGCCAAAAACGTCAGCGTTTTATCAACAACACCAATGCGCTCGTTGTATGTTTGTTTGTCCGTAAAGCTGCCGCGAATATAGATTGTGTCGCCAGCACTTGCGGCAGCGACGGCTGCGTTGATCGTCTCATACGCACACGTCGCACCGTTGATGCCCACACGGGGGGCGCGACTCGCTGCGTGGACCGCAGTATGACTCATGCCAATGAGTAAAAATAAGGGGAGCAATCGAATAAATATTTGTTTAGGGTTGAATCGGTTCATTTGTCATCGTCCTTTTTGTAGATGAGTTGTCTTCTGTGTCAGACACCTTCAAATTTATGCCTGAAAATAACATAACACATCAAACGATCCGAAAACGATCCGACAGACAGGGGCGCGACTATCTTGGTCGCACGCCAACAAAAAACCAACTGTTTCCAGTTGGTCTTTAGAAAGAATGGGTTCCCACCTTCGCGTGGATGGCGGGCATTAAAATCGCAAAGTGTTAGCGTTTGGGGAAGCGAGAAATGACAGAAGCCGTGTTCGGAACGGGAAGGCGCGTTTTTGTGCCCTTGACTTCCCGTTTGCCGCCGCCCGTTTGGTAGATGCTCAGTTGGGTCCCAACCTTGCGCAGTTCCATCGGGACGATAGCGAGACCGAGCAGATAACCATCGCTGTCAATCGCGCAACTTGTGACGGTGCCGATCACTTTGCCACGTTTGTCGATAATAGGGTCGCCATATTCAGGGCGGCGCACACCTTTTTCATCCATACGGAAGCGCACAACAACGCGGTCGAGGTTGATCATGCCATTGATGAGGGCATCCCGTCCAACGAAGAACGGTTTATCCGTCTTCACAAATGTTGAGAAACCCGCTTCAAATGGGTTCAAGCCCAACTCACCCTGCAACTCATGTCCATGCAAAGGCAGTCCCGCTTCGGTGCGTGTGCTGTCACGAGCGGCGAGACCGGCTGGTTTGAGACCATGCGGTGCGCCAATTTCAAGCAATTTATTCCAGAATTGCACCAACTGATCAGGGTGAATAAATAGCTCGTAGGCGGTACGTTCGCCCGTGTAGCCTGTACGAGAAACGATGACATCATAGTCGCCAAGCTGAACCTGGGCAAGTTGCCCCCAGCCGAGACCGTTGATCGCCCACTGCCCCATTTCGTCCGCCATTTCGAGCAGAATTTTCTTGGACGCTTTCCCCTGTAGCGCGATGTCTACACGCTGGTCGTCGCCGCTGCTTGGGTCGCGCAGATCGCGCAAAGTGACGGGATTTTGGATTTTGGCGTTGGGGCGTTCGTTAGAAATGCGAACTTCGCCATTGTTGACGGCGTTGAGCCATGCCCAATCTTCGTCGTTGTTGGAGGCGTTGACGACGAGCATATACTTTTCATCGGCTAGTTGATAGATCAAGAGATCATCGATGATGCGCCCGTTCGGATCGCAAAGGTAGGTATAGTGGCTATTGCCGGGTGAGAGCGCATAGACGCTGTTGGTAGTGACGGTATCGAGAAATTCCGTTGCACCGGTGCCACTGATTTCAAACACGCCCATATGGCTGACATCAAACAGCCCAGCCGCCTCGCGCACGGCCGCATGTTCTTCGCTGACGCCACTGTACCAGACAGGCATCTCATAGCCACCAAAATCGACTAGTTTTGCGCCGAGTTTTTTATGGGTGTCGTAGAGACCCGTGCGGATTAGTCCATCCTGTTTGGCTGGTTCAAAGCTGAACTCGGGGAGAGCGTCGTCGGAGGCGTGATTTTCTTGACCAATGAAGAATGGTTTCGTGGTGGCAATGGGTTGATCTGTGGTGGTGGTCGGCGTATCGGCCGAAATCACACTCACCACAACCGGACCTGCCAACTTGCCATATAAATCACCAAAATCAACATACCCATCGGACAAATCGGAGAACCATTGAGCCACTTTTGTCGCCGTTACTGCATCTGGACAATGAACCAAAACGGAGCCTTCGCCCACTTCAACCGTCACGTCTGTATCGATGTCATGACCGTAGACGTGTGCGGCTGCCGCTTCGCCATTTGCCAAACCGATGATGTTTGCCGTGACTGCTGCGCTGACAAATTGCACCGCCTTGTCGCCACGCACGACAACCGTATCATTTTCTGAGTTGATCGGTGGCGCGAGGTAGCCCGTCAATTCGTTGACCAGTCGGCGTGCTTCCTGCAAACCGGCCGCCTTGACTTTGGCGCGATACCGTTTGCTGGCGAGGCTGCCCGTGCGGAAATGGTATGGGGTGACATTGTGGAAGATGGCGGCAAATGCGTCTGCCAACTTGTCCACTTCGGCGTCGCCAAAGCCGCGCTGTGAGGGCCAGACCATGCCGACGCGCAAACCGCTGGGATTAAACGCGCTGGTGTCGCCCAAAATGGTGTTCATGTTGATGACAATGCCGGCGACGTCGAGAATGCGTGCCGCCATGTCGCCTTTGAATGGGGTTCCATCGGGGCCAGTGATGGCCGAACAGTCGATCATGAGGAGGTGATTTTCAGATCGGCCGAATGGAATCGCAAATCCATGATCGATCAACTTCTCAGCAAACCGCTTTGCATTGCTGGCGATGCGATGTTGCAATTCGCGGAACTTATCGGTGTTCGCCAACTTGAGCGCAACGGCCAACGCCGCCATCGTGTTGAGATGGGGGCCACCTTGCTCACCGGGAAAAACGGCGCGATCAATTTTAGAGGATAGGGCTTTGCGATGGGTCATGATCATCGCGCCGCGTGGGCCGCAAAGACTCTTGTGCGTCGTTGTGCTGACAACATCAGCGATTCCGATGGGGGACGGATGCACGCCAGCGGCGACTAAGCCTGAAATGTGGGCGATGTCAGCCAAGAGATATGCCCCGACTTTATCTGCCATGTCGCGGAAACGCTGCCAATCAACGATGAGCGGATAGGCTGAAAAACCGCAGACGATGATATTGGGCTTGACTTTTAGGACCTGCGCTTCAATTGCGTCATAGTCGAGTTCTTCTGTTTCAGTGTCAACGGTGTAGCTAACGCTGTTGAAAACCTGCCCCGTGCGGTTGACGGGTGCGCCGTGCGAGAGGTGGCCGCCATGACTCAATTTTAGACCCATAAGCGTATCGCCGGGTTTGAGCAGTGCGGTGTAGACGGCATTGTTAGCGGGTGCACCGCTGAGGGGTTGGACGTTGACGTAGAGATCATCGGCCGAAATTCCATTTGCCGCGAACAACTCCGCCGCCCGTCTGCGCGTCAACGCCTCCAACATGTCGGCGTACTCAACACCCTTATAGTAGCGCGGGTCGCTATAACGGCGATAGTGCGCCAACTCATAGTCATAGTCGATTATTTCGTCTTCCGCCTGTGTGCGGCTGCCTTCACGCGGATACCCTTCCGCATAGACGTGCGCGAATGGGCTGGCAATCGCCTCGTGAATCGCGTCTGGGGACTCACTTTCGGACGCGATCAAAATGATGGTACGGGCTTGGCGGTCAGCTTCGCGCTGGATTAAGTCGTGAATGGCGGGGTCAACTTCTTTCAAGTTGCCGCGAAAAATAAAATCTTCGGACATTTTTGCTCCTCAATAATGCGTTGTTTCAAAAGATTCACCGCGACGAGCGCGGAGAACGCAACGAGTTCAAAAACAACTTTGATGTGCGATGTACATGAAAATCGCGCCATGCTGACGCGAATTGGTTTTGTTTTTAATTAGGGCGATTGTAACACAGATGAGAGGCTTTTCGATTGGCTCAAATCGGCCGATAACGCCTCGTCAGGAAACTGTAGGTTGTGAACAACGCAACCGTGAAGAGAAGCGGGATCAGCACGAAGTTAAGCGAAAATTGCGCCGACTGCGTTGTTGTCAGTGTGATAGCTGTGGGGATGACATTAACCGTCGCAGTCACTGCATCGCTGAACGCAGTTGCCGTGCCATCCTCATAGACCGCTTGAACCCGATAGGCCAGCTCCCCTGAGCTGCTCGCGGACACCGCAAGCGTGCGCGCCTCGACAACTGCAAACGTGCGCCATTGCCCCGCCTCAATCTGCATATCGTCGAGCCACCAGCCCGGTGCGCCGGGCGCAATGGACGCCTGCATATTGTCAAAACGGAAGCGCAGGCGGAATGGTTGGTCGATGTAGTTGCTCAAATCGATCGAACGAAACTGCATTCGGGTTGTAGGGGCCGCATCAGGCACTTGGGCATAGGTCGCCGCATACTCTTCCTCAACCATTTGCCACGTCGCACCGTCGTCCAGCGAAATCTCGATAAAACCGCTGTCATTGAGATAGTTGAAGTAGCGGCTATTGTAGGTCAAGCGGGCGGAGGTGAAGGTGTTGGGAATTGTAATCGGCCGAATCCACTCAAGCGACCGATTTACAAATTGAAAGTCATCACCCCGACCTGACCAAAAGCTGTTCGTGCCACTCGTTTTGTAGGCGCCATCGACCGTCCAATCGGCATTGTCGCTGGTCAAAATCCAGTTGCCAAACCCGTTTTCCGCGTCTTCAGTCAGGGGCTGGGTGAAAATCGCCGTCTCCTGCACAACGTAATGGCTGAGATTTTCGGCCGATTCGGGAACTGTCCAATTTAGCGCAAACTGTCCATCGAGTGTGTCGGTGGGGACGGCGACTGTGCTGGGGTTGATCTGATTGATTGGAATCCCGTTCAGACGGGCTTGGGCGTGGGCAGCAGCGCCATATTGAGCCGTCACAACCGTCCCAAGTGATTCATCGAGCGTGACCGTTGCCGTGAAAACACCGCTATCAGACGTTGTTTCAACGAGTTGGATAGCTTGTCCCCCAACGGTTGCCGAAACGATCTCTGTTTCAAGGTGATTGGTGTTGGCGGCCAAGTCAACCACGCGCACAACCGTGGTTTGTGGGCTGCCCACGTCGTAATGGTCATACGCAAAAGAGATGCGCGGCGTGCTGGGAACGGGTGATCCCGCTCCTTGCAAATCGGCCGATGCGACCAGCGCAAAGCCTTGTTTGCGACTGTCCAACACAAGCGATCCCAAATTCCCAGCCGTGACTGTCACAGTGTAAATGCCGCTATCTGGATTGGCGAGATAGACCCCTTCCCACGGATTGATCGTGTCGGGTCGCACAACAGGCAAATCTGGCACGCCGTTAAAATCGTTGGTGAGCGGATCATTGCCAAAGTGGTCTGCGCCAGATGGGTCGGTCACGACGAGATTCAAGTTGTTGACCAACGCGCCGTTGGCGATAGAGGCACTCGCAAAATCTGTCCAAACGAGATGGATCGCCAGCGGTTGGGGCGGAAAGGGATCGCCCTTGGCAACGGTCAGCGTAAAGGTGCGGCTTTGACCCATGCCGTCAAATCCGACCGACCCATCGAGCGCATATTCGTCATGTAGCCAAAGATTGCGCCGATCACCGGGAAAGTAGAGGGTATTTTCGGCCGAAATTCGCCCCCATCCCTGTCCATTACTCGGCCAACTGCCGCCCACGAGGCTGTCCGTGTACAGCCCGTCAATCGGCACGGCGCTGTTCATCAACAGTGCCTTTAGCAGCGCGGCACTCGGATGAATGCGATTGGCGACGTTCGGCTCACCCGTTGGATAGTAACCGTCCCACAGATATTGACGCATCAGCAGCGCAATGGCGTGCGTCGCGGGTGTTGACATGCTCGTACCACTCTTATGCACCGTTCCATTTTCTGTGCCACGCTCAACCGAACGCACGCGATCGCCCGGCGCACTGACGGTCGGTTTCATCCGCCCATTCGTCGCGGGGCCGTGCGTACTAAAAGAAGCCATATTGTTTGGCACGGCAAAACCGTTTTCTGTCGCGCCCACCGTCACGATGTTCTTTGCGATGGCTGGATAGCCCATCGGAACGCCGAGAGAGCCTTGATTTTGATTGCCGGCGGCGTATAAGATCAAAAAGTCTGGATGGTTCCACATAAACGCATCCGTCTGCGCCGTTTGCAGATTGTAGACGTGTTCAGTGCCGCCCCACGAGTTGCTGTGGGTTCGTGGTTCCGATTCAGGCTGATAGAGGCCATCTCCGTTCGGATCGTAGGCTGCGGCAAACAGATCGCCAAAATCTTCAGGGGGATTGATTAATCCCAATGGGAATTCGGGGCTGACGGCGTTGCGACCAATATCCTGAAAGTGCACCTGTGCGGCATAGGCAATCCCATCATATGGGTCATGTTGTTGCCACGTTCCATTGTCGCCAACTAGGGTGCCAACGACATGCGAGCCATGTCCAGACGCATCGCGCTTATCCGCATCTGCGCCAGCCGGAATGTAATAGGTCAACACTTTGCGATGGGTCAGGCTCGGTTCGGCAATTGGGCCGCCGCTGTCATCGGTGAAAAAGCGGCTCATTGGGTATCCGTCACCCAAAAAGTCGAAGACCGCCATGCCAGAATCGGCTACGGCGCCGACCTGACCAATACCCGTGATGCCATTATCGTAGAGCGACGTGACATTCTGTTTGCCAGATTGGGAGAGCCAGCTCGCATCATCATTGAACTCCTGAAATGTCGCGCGGTTTTGAATCCACATCACATCGGGAATGGCGGCGAGGGAGTGTAGATTTTCGGCCGAAATCGTCCCATGCAGCATCCCCTCATCAACCCGCTCGACCACCATGCCCACACCCGTAGCTTCTGGCACTAAATTATCAGCCGCAATATCCCGATAGGGCGCAACCGTGATAGCAAATTCAGATTGGGTTGTTTTGGCGGCGAGGATGGGGCTAACTTTTTGCTGGGGGAGAATAGAATCGGCCGAAAGCACCGCTGGATGGGCCAAAATCGCCCGTGCGTCCGTCGGCAAGCGCACCAAATACCCCTGCGGGGGCATAAATTCCAGAAACGTCACGCCTGCTAGCGTCGGTGCGGCGGCAAGCGTTTTCAGTTGTAGATTTACATAGCGCGAGGCAGGGGAAGCGGTTGCTGTTCGCAACACGAACAACAGTAATAATGCAATTAGGAACGGAAAGGTCAAGCGGAGTTGGCGCATATAGTTAGGCGCACCGTCCGCAAGGGGTCAATGCGCGAAGATCGGAACCCGCTGTAAATCTTGCGGCAAAACCAATGTGGTACTGGTTAGCTTCGCCAAAAGCTCGTCGCGACGATAGGGCTTGGGCAAAATCGCCACGTCGAGCAGTTCATCGTGGAAATGTGCAGGTAAAAATTGCCCATAACTCGATGTCATGATCACTAAGGCAGCGGGATCAATGGTTCGAATGCGGCGTAACGCTTCAATGCCGTTCATCACGGGCATATCAATGTCCAGCAGCACTGCTTCAATCTTGTAACGAAATTCGTAAAACTGTCGCACGCCTTGCTTTCCATTCTCGGCAGTCAAGGCGATGAATCCAGCCCTTTCAATCGTTCGCTGGGCGAAATAGCGCAGCACTGGATCATCTTCAATAATCAAAATGTGAGGTTGTCGCCTAATTCCCATAGTAAGAACTCCTATTTGAGGCTTACTATACGCATCTAGCGTTACGAGATCGTTACGGCAACGTCATAAAGCTGACTTATTGGAACTGTTTTGGTACTAGATGTCACTATTTCGGCCAATTCTCGCCATTTGATATGCCCTTCGGCCGAAAGTTCTGGATGAGTTTGTGCCGTTCCCATGACATCGGCCGAAAATTGCAAATAGGCCGGTTCCTCTTTGACAATATCGACAATTGCCAACAATCCTTCCAAAATGATCATGTTGGCACCAATTTCGTGCGCCTGCTTGATGCCTGACTGCAGATGTTGCAATGCGTCGGCGCGATCGCCAAGCTTGTAAATGGCCCGCCCGAGATGCACATGAATAAGCGCAAGGCTGAACGGGTCGCCAATCGCATCGAACAGCCGATGAGATTCGCTGTACAAATCGAAGGCAACTTGCGCATCCCCACGCCCCAGTGCGACGCTGCCCAAGTTGGTGATAGAAAACCCGCGTCCACGTTGATCGCCGACCCGATCCAGCAGCGCATTGCTCTCATTGAGTAACTGTTCTGCGGTGACATAGTTGCCCTGCAAACAAGCAATATGCCCCATGTTATTGAGCGTCAATGCAAGCCCATGCTGTGCGCCACTCAGCTTTTTGAGTTCAACACTTTGCTGGTAGAGCGCCATCGCCTCATCAAAATTGCCTAAGGCGTGCTGAATATGACCTAAATTATGATAGCAACGCCCTTCCCCTTGGATATCACCCATCAGGCGGCGAATGGTGAGACTTTCTTCGTAGTTGGCGCGGGCAGCCTCATGCTTGCCCTGCAATAGTTGGACATTTCCCATGGCCATCGAAACGGCTGCCATCCCCCATTCATTTTCGCGCTGACGATAGAGCGCAAGACTCTGCTCGTGAAAGCGTAATGCCTCGTCATGCGCCCCCTTTGCCTCAGCAACCATGCCCAGCCCACGCAGCGCAAGTGCGGTATGCGTATCAAGGCTGGCGTTTCGCAGCAGCGTCAGGCTCTCTTGCAGCAGCTTCTCCGCCAATTCATATTGGTTGAGGTAACAACGCAGCGTTCCCTCCGTCGCCATCAGCTGACCAATAATCCGCGATTCGGCAATCGGCATCATTTCACGTGCCTGTTTGATCAAGGCAACTCCTTCTTCAAACAGCCCGCGCATCTCATAGTAGAGATATAGCGTCGGGAGCGCACATTCAACCGCATCGAGCATCTGATTGTCGAGCAGCGTTTGCCATGCGTTGCGAATGTCGGGAGAAATTCGGCCGATTTCTAGCAGTGCCTCTTGTTGATCGCGCCCCTTCAAAACCGCTTCCTGCTCCTGCAAAAACGCGGCAAAATATTCAGCATGACTCAGCAAGGTACGTTTATAGGTGTCTGAATCCCCGCCCTGCTCGCGCAGATAGGCCAAGAGAACGGCGGGAATTTCATAGACGCCCGTCGCGTTGCGCGTGATCAACGATTTATCGGCCAGCGTCATCAGCAACGGCAGATTGGCTCCCGCAACCTCTTTGGCGGCCTCGCGTGTAAAGGGCGCACGAAAAACGGCCAAGCGCAGCATCATCTCCCGCTCACGCGCCGTCAGAAGTCGCCATGAATGATTGAAGACGGCCCGCAAACTGCGATGGCGCGACGGCACATTGCGCGTCTCTGTGGCGAGAAAGTCGATATCCTGTTCGATCTGGGCGACAATTTCAACCAGCGACAGCAGCCGTACCCACGTCGAGGCGAGCTCAATCCCGAGCGGAAGTCCCCCCACCAAACGACATAACTGCACCAAATAGCCATAGTCGGTCTCGGCCAGCAAATAGCCCCGCCGGACCTGACGCGCCCGCTCCACAAATAGTTGATAGACGCTTGAATCGCGCAGCGTCTCGACCGTTGGCGTTTTTAGTCCAGGCAGCTCGATGACCCACTCTTCTTGCAAATTGAGTCGTTCTTGCGAAGTGGTCAGGATGTTGAGCTGAGGGGCGTGTTGCAAAATGTCTGCGACGAGCTGTTCAGCATTGCTCAGATGCTCTAAATTGTCGAGTAGCAACAACGCCTGTTTGTTTCCTAAAAAATTGAGGAGTTGGCGATGCCGCTGCGCCGCGTTGAGGTTGCGCCCGTAAAAGGTAAAATCAAGCGCGTTGGCGATTGCGACGACGAGATCATCGATCGTGTTGCCACTTTCTACCGATGCTAACCCGACAAAATACACGCCATCGTTCCACTGACTCTGCATCGCCAGCCCAATCTCTGTGGCGAGGCGCGTTTTGCCAACCCCGCCGACACCAATAATCGTTGCCAAGCGACAATCGGCACGTTGCAACATCGTGGCAATGTCGTGCATCTCTTGGTCACGGCCGACAAAAAGTGTCGTCGGTTGGGGCAGCGTCGTCGGCCGCAAAATCGGGTCAATTGTCGGCGGCGGCACATAGTTGTCACGCACGCTGTGGTAAAGCTCAACCGTCTCATCACGTGGCGGAACGCCTAGCTCATGGTCGAGTAATTTGACAAAGGTTTCATATTGCCGCACCGCTGCGCTGCGCTGTCCGCTGCGTGCGAGTGCGGTGATAAGTTGGCGTTGCCCTTCTTCATTGAGCGCATCGAGTGAAATCCATTCGCGGGCGTAGCGGGTGGCATTTTCGGCCGAATCATAGCGCAACGCCCAGGCCACCAACCGTCCATATAACTTACCCACCTGCTGCTCGATTCGCTCCGCCTCCAACGCTTGCCAGTCGTCAAATGCGGCACTGTCCGTCAGGGTAAAGCCCTGTAGAAAACGCCCGTGATAAAGCTCAACCGCCGCAACCAACATCTCACCATTCGATTGTTCGAGCGGGGCTTCGATCAGCTGGTCAAACGTCTCCTGAAATTGGACAACATCAACTATCAGTTCTCCGCTTTCGACCGCCTCCCAGTTTAGCCGAATCGTTTTGCGATCTGTGACCAACCATTGATGTCCAGCCGCCTTGTTGAAGGCAGCAAGCGTGCGGCGCAACGCGGAGCGACCGCGCTCACGATCTGACTCAGGCCAGAGCAAAACGGAGAGGGTGCTGCGGCGCTGAGCCTGTCGCTCCAACGCCAAATAGGCGAATAGCGCAATCGCTTTTCGCGTGTCAATCCGAATCGTCTTGCCATCTAGCGCAACTTGCGGGGAACCCAGTAAGCGCACGGTAAGTGTGGACAAAGTATGCCTCGTGTGTCTTAGTGCATGGAATGATCAAACCCACCGATCAGCTCGGTGCAAGCTTCTCCTTTCCATCTCGGTACAATATGATACCGTCATAATGTGCTATGCAATCACTTATTTTGCTAAAATGTGATGATTTTTCTACCTCATCTATTTTTTTCGCGGCAATTTATCACCGCCAACGCCGTCGACTCATTTTGGTTTAAAACTATCACGCAGGGTCACGATCCGATTAAAGGTCAACGGATCGGTTGCATCTACTGTAAAGTACGCATTGCGCATGAATTGAAATTTATCTCCGACCGATGTCTTTGCCAATGCAGGTTCGACCAGCACTGACTGCGTCGTGAGCGAGTCTGGGTTGACATCATCCATAAAGTCGCCTGTGCGGTCGCCGGGCAATTCGGCCGAAAATAGCATGTCATACAGATTGACGGTCGCGGGAATAGCCGTCGTTGCTTCAACCCAATGGATGGTACCTTTTGGCCGACGCTTATCTGGCGCGGCCCCACCCTGCGTTTCGGGATCGAGCGTGACGTGAATCTCTGTCACATTGCCATCAGCATCTTTGATCACGTCCTGCGTCGTCACAAAGTAGGCACCCAGCAGTCGAATCTCATAGCCGGGCGACATACGCTTCCACCTGTTTGGCGGAACTTCGGCAAAGTCTTCACGTTCGATATACAGTTCTCGGCCGAAGGGAACTTGCCGTGACTCAGTGCGGCTGCGATCCTGTGGATAGTTGGGCAGTTCAACCATCTCAATCTGCCCTTCTGGATAGTTTGTCACCACCACCTTGAGTGGATCAAGCACAGCCATCGCCCGTGGCGTAACCGCATTGAGATGGTTGCGCACGTAATACTCAAGCTGCTGATACTCGATCATCATCTCATGGTTGCTGCTCGACGGCGTGATGCTGTTGCAAAAATCGCGGATCGACTCGGGCGTATAGCCGCGCCGCCGCATTCCGGCCAGCGTCGGCATGCGTGGATCATCCCAACCCGCGACCATACCTTCATCGACCAACTTCTTGAGGTTGCGCTTGCTCATGATCGTGTTGCGCAAGCTGATGCGGGCAAACTCGATTTGGGTGGGCGCGAAGATGCCAAGTTTTTCGACAAACCAGTTGTAGAGCGGGCGGTGGATCACATATTCGAGCGAGCAGAAGGAGTGTGTCACCTTCTCGATTGAATCAGACTGCCCATGCGCCCAATCGTACATCGGGTAAATGCACCACTTATTCTCAGTGCGTTGGTGGTGCACCTTCAAGATACGATACATGACGGGGTCGCGCAGGTTGATATTTGGCGAGGCCATGTCAATTTTGGCACGCAACGTATGTGTCCCTTCGGCAAACTCCCCGTTCTTCATGCGCTCAAACAGGTCGAGATTCTCCATAATAGAGCGATCGCGATAGGGGCTGTTGCGACCCGGTTCCGTCAATGTCCCGCGATAGTCGCGCATCTCTTCTTGGGTCAAATCATCGACATAGGCATCTCCCTGCTCGATCAGTTTAATCGCCCAATCATAGAGCTGGTCAAAATAATCGCTGGCATAGAAGACGTTGTCCGGCTCAAAGCCAAGCCAGTTGATGTCAAAAATAATCCCATCGACAAATGCTTGTTCTTCCTTGACAGGGTTTGTGTCGTCAAAGCGCAAGTTGCATTGACCGTCATTTTCATCGGCGATTGTGAAATCCAGATTGATCGCAAACGCATGACCGATGTGCAGATAGCCGTTTGGCTCGGGTGGAAAGCGTGTTTGTACGTGACTATATTTGCCCGCTGCCAACTGCTCTGCAACCTGTGTGCGGATAAAATCTGTCGGTGAGCTATCTGTCATTCAAAAACTCCTTGTCTAAGTTGGATTTGCCCGTTACAGTTTAACTTGTTAATTGTATAAGGTTGGGACAAATTTTCACATCTATTTTTCCATAGGTCTGGTATGATGAGCGTTGCGTTGTTTTTAACCCGCTGAATGCCAAGGTGCAATACGTCAGATGAGTTAAAAAACAGAACTGGAATTTGTATGATTTTGGATGTTGGATGCAACGAAGCGCAATCTCAACATTTCTAATGGGTGTGTTTCATCTCGGCTGAAACGCACCCATTTCCAATAGGAGTTTCTATGGTCGGTGTATTGGCGATATTTTTCGTTTTTTGGATGATAATGCTGTTGGCAAATAAGGCGGAACAGGAACGGCAAAAGGAAATTCCGCGTTCAACCTTTCTAATTTTAACCTATCTGGTCGTCGGCGGGTTGCATATCATGCTGTTTATGGGCGGGATTGCAACCCAATTGGCTGGACTGGCGTTAAATTCGGCCGATTCGGCCGATCTGCTCAACAACAATCCCGCCCTCCAAACGTTCGATCCCACTTCCATAAACTTTAATCTGATTGGACTTGGGCTATGGATTCCCGCACTATTTGGCCTAATTGTGCTGTTGCCACCTGTGCGCCGCGCCATCGCCAAACTGCTGCCCATCGATCCCGAGAGCGTGGTCCATGCCGTTGCACTCTCCTTTGCGACGCTGATTCTACCCAATTTGTTTGTCACGCTCGGTGTTGGGCTGGAAAATCTGACGGAATCGCTTGCCGAAACGACTGATGCAACCGACCTGATTTTGACAACATGGGGGCAGAATTTCGGGTTGTTTGTGTTGGGCTTGATCGGGGTAGGCTGGTTAACGCGCCGTCCACTGGGCAAGGTGTTTGCACGTCTTAAGTTGCAAATGGTTTCCCCAATGGAAATCTTGATCGGCGTCGGATCGGGCATTGGGTTGCTGATCGTGCTGGCAGCGTTGCTCGCTATTTCTGACGCGCTTGGATTGGGTGATCCCGCTGTTGATGCCCTGTCAGAAGAGCTATATGGTCCCTTTTTCAAATCGATCGTTGGGATATTGACGGTTGGCGTCGCGGCGGCATGGGGTGAGGAAACGGTCTTTCGTGGCGCATTGCAGCCGAAATTCGGCCGAATGTTCACCTCGCTCCTCTTCGCCATCACACATGGCAATTATGGTCTCAGCATGACAACGGTCGGCATCTTCCTTGTCGGCTATGCACTCGGATACTTGCGTGATCGCTATAACACCACAACTTCGATGGTGACGCATGCAACCTTCAACTGTGTGCAAGCCCTGCTCGCCTATCTCGCGCTGCAATATGGGATCGGCTTTTAATAGTACCAATTTCCCGCGCTAAAAAAACGCAACGTAAGCCATTTAGACACCTATTTCCCTTACACTACCATTGTGAATATTTTTGGTTTCCCTGAGTTTGCCAGCTGCAATCGCCGCGATGAGCCTTCATCGCGCATTTTGCAATGTTGTTTCGCACGCCCTATTGAAACCCTGTCCCCCAATTAAAGTAGGAGTAATAGTATGCACGGCATGATTATGGATATGCTGAAACGATTTGTAGTTGAGAATTATGATGAAGCGACCTGGAAACAACTACAAGAAAATGCGGGCTTAAAAAACAAGGTCTACTTTCCCGTTATCAACTATGACGATTCTGAAACCGTTCAGCTGGTTGTCACCGCATCGGAGATGACGGGAATTCCCGTGCAAAATCTGTTGCAAGTATTCGGCGAATACATAGCGGAAGATTTGATCGTCATGTCGAAAGTATTGGTTCGGCCTGAATGGAAAACGCTCGACCTGCTAGAAAATATCGAAACGATCTTTCATGGATTGGTGCGCGATGTTTGGCGCGTTCATCCGCCCGTTCTCGACTTTGTACGCACGGGTGAAAACGAAATCACCCTTAACTACGCATCAAAACGCAAGATGTGTTCGGTCGCCAAAGGTATTGTTACGGGTGTTGGAAAATATTATGGCGAGCAGATTGGATTCCGTGAAGGATCGTGTATGCTACGTGGCGCAAGTAGCTGTCAAATTCAGTTCTATGTTGAGGGTGCACAATCTGTCAAACCCCGCGCGACACGTTCAAAGAGTTATGCTTAATTGATCACCATGCCCTCCATGAAAAAGCGCACCTACGTGGTGCGCTTTTTTTGTCCAAATTTGCAACTGGAAAGAAACTCACTGCCTACGGCAGCTCGCAAAAATCTATCTGTGGGTATTTGGGTTTCTGGGCGTGTCTTAAGGCTCTCGCCAGAACAACTTGAGTCTTAGACAGTGGATGTTTCGGGATTTGGAAATCCCGAAACGTTGTCCAGACAGGAAAAACAAGCATTAAGGCTCAATTCCCATTGTAAGAAGATCGTTTAGCGTTTGGGAGGAGGCACGGCGGGTGAACTCTTGCATGAAAATTTCGGCCGATGGCAAATAGTACCCCTCGCTCGGCCATTGATCACCAATCGGAGGGGGGTTGGTAAATGTTGCCGTTTTCTCTAAGTAGGTCGTATAGGTTTCTGCAAAGCTACGCCGCACGGCCGAGATAATTTCCATGTATTCCGTCAACGATACCTCAGCTTTGGGATATGCCCACGTCGTTGCCCCCATCACGTCGTTGAGTTCCCAGTCCGCTTTAGGCGTGTCGGGATGTTCATTGTGGCAAACGATGCACGGCTGGACAGAGGCATAGTCGGGGAACATGGCGGTGTGGAGCTGCGTGTCGTCGGCGTAGAAAAATTGTGGCTCGCCCGTCGCCTTGATCTGTTCGAAACGGTCAGTCTGTGCGCCGCTGAACTGATTGGACGGATTGATCGGAAAGTCGGAGCCAAGAAAGAGGCTAAGCGGAACGGGATATGTTTCGAGATTGGCGGCCGATTCGCGCAGGAAGAGTGCGGGCAGTGGGCCCGCCTCTACCGTCGATTCGCGCCAATCTTCGTCAAATGCTAGCCCGGCGACCTGCCCTGCCCCAACGATCTCTTGTGTCCAAAGGGCGCGAGCGAGGTCATTTTCGGCCGAAACGGTGCGCAATACCTGTTCAATCGGAATCATCACGCCGCTTTCAACCGCCGCAGTCTGCAAGGGCGGCGGGGCAGACACAAACAGATAGATCGATAGCGCAATCAGTGCGAGTGCAATAAGGGGAAAGGTTCGTTTCATCATCGTGTTTTCTGGGCGGGCGTGATCTTTTCGGCCGCGTAGGGTGACTCTGCACCTGCAAAGTATTCGAGAATTTTGGCCTCTGGCAGACGTTGCTCAAACGTCGTTGGCACTTCGCGCAGGTGATTTCCATGAAAATCATGGCATCCAAGACAGCTCGCCCACTGTTCCGTCGCAACCAGCGTATCGTGCGGAATGTCGAGCGGATCATTTTTCAGGATCAAATCTTCATGACAGTTGCTGCAATAGGTCGGCTCGATGGTGACGCGCTGACCCTGATGTTCAAGATGGCAGGAGATACAGTCGTTTGCGCCAATCTCAGCGCGTGCCTCTGCAAAACGGGGTTCGTTAAAGCGAAAGATCGGATGATTATCGTTCGGTCGCTCATGGCAGGCGAGACAATCCTGACTGGTCACATCTTCATGTTGAAAGGCAACCGGTTCCTCGCGCATGCCAAGCAGATGGCGCACGTTGGCCTGAATCTGCTGGCGGGCTGTTCCAACGGCCGCTTCATGGCAATCGACACATGCCAACGTTTCGTGACCCGTATTGGCAGGGCCTAGCATACGCAATTGCGCCTGCGCAGGGGCAAGCAAAAAGAGTGCCGCACCGATTGCGAGCAACAATCCTATCAAATAAATCGGGATGGTTTTGGGTTTCATACTTCACCCTTGTCCGGTCTCGTCGCCACCGCATTGCTGTGGGAATACCGTTGGGTTTACAAAAATATATACCGATGGCAGCATTATTGAAATGCGAACACCGTATAGAGATGAACCAGCGTCAGCGCGACCAACAAGAGTGATAGCACGATGTGAAAGACGAGCCAGACACGTTGATAGCGCATTTTCCAGCGCACGTTGGCAATCAGCTCTTGGTTAAAGAGGCCGACTACCGTATTGGCAAAGTAGACTGCGCTGAGAAACCCGACGGCCGCAAAACCAAATGTGGTTGAATGCACATAGTAGACCAGCGGGGCGAGTGCGCCTTGCCAACGATGCCAGCGATAAAGGCTGACGGAGCGATTGATGGAGCCAAACCAGCGGGTGACGGGCAGCATAAATTGCAGACCGAGATAGCCGCCGAGCGCAAATCCAGACCAGCGTTTATACGATTCGGCCGATTGCAGCCCTTCCAACCACGCCCACTCCCAATTGAGCCACCATTGCAGCCCAAATGCGGCCAACAGCGCGACTCCCAACCAGACATAGCGCAGCTTCGATTTGCGCTTTTCTAGGGTTTGCGGAATAAAAATTTCCACGTGGATACGCTCTTCTGGGATCGATAGAACGTCAAGATATTCGGTGATCGCTTTTTGATAGCGTTCAGGCCCACAGATGAAGTAGCGGGCGTTCGGATGCAGTTCAGCAATATCGCGCACATCGGGGAAGGCCAAATGGCCTGCCACATTGGTCAAATGAACGCGCACGTCATACGCGGCTTGGAGCTCGTCCAGTTCTTGCTGATAGACGATCTCATTTTCGGCCGAAACTGAGTAGTGCACCAAAATCGATTCGGGCAAACAAGTCCCTTGTCGACAGCTACGCATCAACCCCAAGGCCGGCGTTACACCAATTCCTGCCACAAAACAGACGAGTGGATCGGGGGTCAACTCATAGTCGCCCATTGGTGGGGACATATAGATGGGAGAGTTGGACGTTGCCTCATCGAATAACCAGTTGCTAAAAATCCCGTCTGGGAGTCGCTTAACCGTTATCTCGCGGTGGGTGGTGATCGATGCGGCCGATGAAATGGTGTAGGGTCGCTGCACCCATTCATCACCGATCAACGCCTTGACCATCACAAATTGGGCGGGTGCAGCCGGATCAAGCGATCCCGCTGTCGCGCTAAAGCGAAATGTGTGGATGTTTTCGGTAACAGGTTCGACATCGACGAGTCGCACAGGTTCCCATTTGGCTTGGCCCACCATCTCCTGTAATGAGAGATGGCACGCGCCGCAAACGCTACTTGCGCCCGTCCGTCCAACCAACGTTTCCATCTCATTTGCGCCGTTTGCAATCGCATGTTCCAAAACGGAGCGGCGAATTTGCAAACAGTTGCAAACGACTGGATCATCATGTTTCGTTAAGTGATTGAGTTCTAATTGAGCGGTCATTGCAGTTGCCAAAATGACAGATTTTTTCATCTTCCATGTACTAGTATGTGATCAGGGTCTTTCAATCCACATGACGTTCCGCTGCAAATTGCGACGTTGTGACTATTTACCTACTAATGTGCGACTACACCGTGCTTCGTTACAATAGGGGGATGCTTTATCCAACCGTAACCCTTGCCTATGCCCAATCGCTCGACGGTTCTATTGCTGCAAGACGTGGGGAGCATTTCGAGCGGTGTGGGGATGCGGCAGCCAAGCTGACCCATCAACTCCGCGCAGAGCACGATGCCATATTGGTCGGGGTAGGAACGGTGCTGGCGGATGATCCAGAGCTGACGGTGCGGCTTGTCGATGGAAAGAATCCGCAAATTATCATTTTGGATGGGCAGTTGCGCTGTCCCGTCACGGCAAACGTCGTGCGCAACGGCGGATGGATCATTGGTGAATGGGGAGCGCAGCGGGAGCGACGCATGAACTTGGAGGCGGCGGGGGGAACGGTGCGGCTGTTTTCGGCCGAAAATCATCAAGTCCCACTCTCCCACCTACTCACATGGCTATACGAAAGAGGCATCCGCAACTTGCTCGTCGCAGGTGGCGCACAGGTCATCACCAGCTTCTTGCGCCAAAAGTTTGTCGACCGCATCGTGCTGACCATCTCCCCGCAATATGTGGGCGGCGTTCATGCGCTTGAAGAGTCACTGACTGCCCGACTGGAAAATATCCGCGTCTCACAACTCGGTGATGATGTCATTATTGATGGCGAGATTCACAGCAAATAGTAGCCAGTGAACAAGGGGCAGTAATCAAACTGCGCCTGCCACTGCCCGACTGTTTCCTGTCATTTGTTCAAACATGCGAATCGGACTGCTCACTTACAATTCGGCCGATACATTGATCGGCAACGCCTTCTACAATCAGATGCTGGCGACACATCTGCGCGGCTACGGGCATCGCGTCGATGTGATCACACTTCCCGAGCACAACTACTGGTTAAGTCTGGCGGACAATGGACGCTATCGGCTGCTGCGCTGGCTGGCCGAATTTGAGCTGGACGTGCTCGTGCAGGATGAGTTAAATCATCCATCGCTCGTCTGGTTAAATAAGCAGTTGCGCACGCTTGGCAACTATCCAATCGTTTCACTGGTCCATCTGCTTAAAGTGACGCAGACAACACGTCGGCTACCGAAACTTTTCTATGGACGCATAGAACGCAGCTATCTGCGCAGTCTGGACGGCATCATCTTTACCAGTCAGACGGCGCGGCGTACCGTTGCCGATATGTTCAATGGCTTACCCCCCCATGTGGTCGCACTGCCCGGTGGAGATCGCTTTGGCAGGAATGGCATCGACGTGCCAACGCTGACGGCTCGGGCGCATCGGCAACATTTGCGACTGCTCTATGTCGGCAACGTGCTGCCACGCAAAGGGTTGCACACAATCATACGGGCGATGGCCCACCATCCGCCATCGCAGCTTTCAATCGTTGGCGATGCGACCATCAACATAGGCTACACTCAGCGACTCTATCGACTGATTGAGGATTTGGGATTATTCGGCCGAATTGACTTCCTGCCACCAGAATCACCACTCGATGACCAGTATCGTCAAGCCGATCTACTCGTAATGCCCTCGCGCCATGAGGGGTTCGGCATTGCCTATCTGGAGGGTATGGGATTTGGCCTTCCCGCCATCGGCACGACGCGCAGCGCGGCGCATGAGTTTATCTCGCATGAGGAAAATGGCTTTCTCATCCCCGTCGATGATGCCGAAATGTTGGCAGCCTATCTACACCAAGTCGATAGCGACCGTGAGCTTTTGACGGCAATGAGTACGGCCGCGCTCACTCGTTTTCGGCAGCATCCAACGTGGGAAGAGAGCATGACGCGCGTGCGCGAATTCTTGGAACAATTTTGATTTAGAGCGGTCACCCTGAGTAAGTTTGCCCATTTGTGGCGGCTTGTACTATTGCCCAAACCTTCTCAACAACCAAACGAGCCAGCGTAAATGCCGCCATTCGGCCGAATTTTGCACACCTGTCGCCGTTTTTGATTGGCTGTATTGCCGCGTGGCGAATGCTTGTGTGATGGCGTGTGAAAATCGGCCGATCTCTTCCCGCCATTCCCCCACCCCAAACCATTTTACAACCCGCCGACTGAGCCATACCTGCGCCAGCCGTCGCTCTAAAACGAGCTGAAATTCGGCGGGTGTTTGGGCGCGTTGATTTGGCACGTTGAGCTGATCGGCGAGACCGTGCAAAAAGGCAAACTGCTCGTCAAGCGATGGGAACGGGCGTCGCCATAAGCGGATTACCAATCCGAGCAGCGTAATGCTGATTGTGCCAAGAAGCAGTCGCCATCGCCCTTGAATCGGTCGTTCCACCACTTGATCGGGAACGGGTGGCAGGTTAAAACTGCTGCCGTCTGGCATGCCAAACTCATCCTCAACAAACTGATTGGCCGTCTCGCCGGTCGTCCCAGCCGCACGTGTTCCAAACCCCGCCGTCGGTTCAAATTCGATCCAACCATAATCGCCAAAGTAGATTTCCGCCCATGAATGACCGTCGATTTGATAGACCACATCTGTTTCAGCTCTCGCAATAAATCCAGAGCCCAAACGCGCGGGCAATCCGACAGCTCGCGCCAAGACAACCATCGCGGAGGCGTAATAGTCACAGTAGCCACGTTGCTGGTCAAAAAGGAAGAAATCGACGGGATCGCGTCCCAACGGCGGCGCGGCGAGATCAAGCGAGTAGGGAAACTGTTTCAGGTAGGCCTCGATTGCCTGCGCCTGTTGGAAGGGGGTCATCTCAGAGGTGACGAGCGATTGGGCAAGTGCGGTGACGCGGGCTGGAATGCGCGGGAGCGTCGTGTAATGAGTCAAGATGGTGGGGTCGATGTCAGCCGTTGTGACGGTGTTGAGTTCGGCCGATTGCGCCCCGCTGACCAATGACACCGCCTGATAGCGCCGCTGGTCACTTTCTACCCAAATCAGCGCGTCAGCATGTCCTAAATGGGCAGTCGTTGCATGGTCAAACTGTTGCGGTTGCCCAAACGTGTAGCGTACCTGCCGGTCATCGAGCAACCATTCGACCGTTTGGGAAATGGGAATCGTTGCGTTGCTGGCTGGTATGAGCGGTTGAGTTGCTGGAAATGATCGGGGTGTTTCGGCCGAACGCGCCCAACCGCGCCCTGTGTAAATGTCGTAGGAAACGGCGCGCCAGTGGATATTCGGCCGAATTTCCCCCACATACGCAAGTTGCGTGCGCATCACAACTGTCTCGCGCAATTCAGGCGCATTTCCCAGCAGATAAGCACGCGGCAAAAAGCCCTGTGCCGTCGATGACCCGCCCAAAAGCTCGCGCCATGGCGTATTGACGCCCGCAAATGATTTTAAGAGCCACACTTCGCTGCGCTGGATCGGTTCCCAACTGGCAAACGCCTGCGCCACGCGCACGCTGCGCACATCTGCCAACCAATAGCCCAGCCCCAACAGCCCAACCAGCAGAAACAGATTCGTGACCTGCCAGTTTTGACGAATCTCTGCGCTAAATGTGACCCGCGCCTGTTGCCAACGCGCAATCGTTTTTCCAAAGTGGGTCGCCAGTTGCAAGCCTAAGGCGGTTGCCGCGTACAAGAGGATGAGGGGTTGCTCAATTCGGCCGAAACGCGCATTCAACCCAATCCCAATCGACAACAGCAACAATGCGGGCAACGGTCGCTGAAGGCGCAACGTCATCCAGCCGACAAACGCGACGCCAAACCAGACCAGCAGCAAGAGAGCCAGCGCAAACGGCAACGTCTCATCGGTCAGTTCGCTCCGTCGCACGGTCGTCATCCATGCCGTGAGCCGCGCCAAAAGTTGCCCGTCATTCACTTGTAAAATGGCGAGCGTCAGCCCAACCAATCCGATGGCGAGCCACGCCTGCGGAACGCGCACGCGCATCTTGGCAACCCCACCACTGACTAGCAATGCGCCGAATGCCAACGGCCGAATGTCCGTTAAATCATCGACCCAACGCGCTTCCTGCACGGCGGTTGCGGCCAGCCAAACGAGCAGCAACAAGAGCAGATAGGTGCTCCAACCCTCACGCGGTCGCTGTATCATTGTGTTTTTGGGGATCGTTTCGGCCGATTCACCCGCAAGTCCCCCCGCCGCACCAGTTCACACACAATGCCGTTTTGCCATAGCTGCTCCTGAACGCGCAGGGCGTTGCCCGTTGCGCCATAGCTGCCACGCTCAAACAAGGCGACATGAATGGCGATGCCCAACTGCTGGAGTTCTTGCAGCGCAGGCAACCATTCATCACACGTTGCGGCCGCCGTCACGATTTGTAGTGCCGAACCGCTCGCCATTAGTCGGCGTACATCGCGCAACGCGCTGGCGAGCGTGGTGGAACTATCGGCCGAAATGGTCGCCAACACCTCCAGCATCCGCCAGCGTTGTTGCGCGCCGCGCCCCGGTTGGACAATTTTCGGCTGGCTGCTATAGGCGGCAAGGCCGACCGCGCGTCTCCGTTGCAAAACGTGATCCAACAGTGTCGCCGCCAACAGGACAGCTTGCTCCTCAGACCCCAATTCGCCTGTCCCAATCTGATTTGCAGCCATCATGTCAAGGAGCAACCACACATCCCCCGCCGCATCTTGCTCAAACTCGCGCACAAAGGGGGTGTTGCGTCGCGCCGTTGTGCGCCAATGGATGTGATGGAGGGGATCATTCGGCCGATAGTGACGGACACCGGCCGCATTCAACTGGGCGTGCCAACCGCGTTTGCGACGTGCCCGACCGCCATCACGATTCCCAATGGGCAAGCCGATGGGCAACGTCGGTAAAATCGGTGGGTGGATCACAATTGCACTGATTCCAGAATAGTCGATGACAAGTTCATACAGACCAAATGGATCGCTTAACTTGAGTGACCATGGGCCAAGCTGATAGTGGCCGCGCGTCGTGCAGATGGCGGCTTGTCGCCAATCTCTTGACCGGTTGCCCCCCACCGCAACGACAAATGCGGGACGATAACCGGGAACGTTTGAGTGGTCGCTAACTTCGATCGATAAGATCGGCAGCCAACTGCGATTATGGATTACAAACTCTTCAACCAACAGATCACCGATGGCGACCCAATTGGCATGGAGCTGTCTTTCGGCCGAAATCTTCCCCTGCACCACACGCAACCAGCCATACGCCAACCCCCATGCCCCACCAAAACAGACGAGCAGAATCATCCATGCGGGATGCGGAATCAGTAGCGCGGCGATTGCCAAACAGCCAATCCCCCACTTGAGGCCACCCGTTTTTGCATGTACGGTTAACATCTCTCTATTGTGACACCGCTTGCAAAATGACGCGAGACATGGGCGCGAATGACGAAGGACACTATTGGGCAGCGTTGCAATCGCTGATAATGGAGGTATGAAAATCATTATTGCGGGTGGAACGGGGCAAATCGGCCGAATTCTCACCCATCACTTCCACACAATAGGTCACGAAGTTATCGTCCTCAGTCGTCACGCTGACGATACGACCCCATGGGACACCACCGTTTGGGACGGGCAATCATTGGGCGCATGGGCAGACAAACTCAATGGCGCGGATGTCCTCATCAATCTCGCCGGTCGCAGCGTCAACTGTCGCTACAATGAACAAAATCGCCAGTCGATCAAGCGGTCGCGTATCGACTCGACGCGCATTCTCGGCGCAGCCATCGCCCATGCGCAACAGCCACCGCGCCTCTGGCTACAGGCCAGCACCGCAACCATCTATGCCCATCGCTACGACGCACCAAATGATGAGGCGACGGGAAATCTCGGTGGCCTTGAGGCGGACGTGCCTGACACGTGGCGTTTCAGCATCGACGTGGCAAAAAGCTGGGAACAGGTATTCAACGCGGCCGACACCCCACACACGCGCAAAGTTGCCCTGCGCTCAGCGATGGTGATGGATCCAAACAGCGGCGGTGTCTTTGATACGATGCTCCGCTTGGTGCGTTTTGGTTTGGGTGGCCGCATGGGGGATGGGCGCCAGTACGTTTCGTGGATTCACTACGCCGACTTTATTCGTGCGCTTGAGTGGCTGATCGCGCATGAATCGTTTACGGGCGTGGTTAATTTAGCGGCTCCCAACCCCCTACCCAATGCAGAGTTCATGCGCGTGCTGCGGCAAACTTGGGGCATACCGTTTGGGCTACCCGCCACCAATTGGATGCTTGAAATCGGTACGTTTTTGTTGCGAACAGAGACGGAACTGGTGTTGAAGAGTCGACGGGTTGTGCCGGGTCGCTTGCAGGCAGCGGGGTTCAAGTTTGACTATGCGAACTGGCAATCAGCGGCAACTGATCTCTGCGCACAGTTCAAAATGCGACACGCATCATCAGTGTTATAGACTTTTAGAGGATGGTTCTGAATGGTGTTTCGGGATTTGGAAATCCCGAAACCTAAGCTGAGACGAACTTAAGGGTATCAATGGTCAACAGATCGGCCGATTGCCGCCGCAACTCCCTTCATCTGTTCAACAAGCTCAACAAACCGCTTCGGCTTCAATGATTGCGCCCCATCGGCCAAGGCGTCTTCTGGATGTGGATGAACGTCCACCATAATCCCATCGACCCCCGCCGCGACCGCGCCCAACGCGATTGCCTTGGCGATCTCCCAGCGACCCGTTCCGTGCGATGGATCAGCAAAGATCGGCAAATGGGTCAACTGCTTGAGGAGTGGGATCGCATTGATATCGAACGTATTGCGCGTTTCAGTCTCAAAGGTGTTGATGCCGCGCTCACACAGCATCAGGCGCGTGGCGCCATGATTCAAGATGTATTCGGCCGCCAACAGCCAATCCTTGATTGGGCTGCTGGGGCTACGCTTGAGCAAGACGGGATGTTGCTGTCGGCCAACGGCGTTCAACAGCGCATAGTTATACATATTGCGCGAGCTGATCTGCAATATGTCGGCGACCTCTGCGACGACGGGAACGAGTTCAGGCGACATCACCTCTGTGATCACGGGCAAACCCGTTTCCGCCTTTGCGTCCGCAAGATACTGCAACCCTTTTAATCCCAGCCCTTGAAATGCGTATGGAGAGGTGCGTGCCATGAACGCGCTGCCGCGCAGAATGTGTGCGCCCGCCTCTTTGACGGCGTGTGCTGACTCCATAAGTTGGCTGCGGCTTTCAACTGCGGACGGTCCCGCCATGATCGTCAGACCGCTTTTGCCAATCGTCGTGTTGCCAACGGTGAACGTTGTATCTTGCGGATGAAAGTCACGGCTGGCAAGTTTGTACGGCTTTGTCACGCGCACGACCTTTTCAACCCCTTTCATGCGCGCGATTTGGTCACGCTCAATCGGCCGACCGTTCCCAATAATCCCAATAATCGAGCGTTCTTCTCCCTCAGAAAGGTGAACGCGATAACCGAGATTTTCAATGCGCGAGATAACGGCCGAAATCTCGCGCGTAGGGGTCTGATTTTTCATGATGATGATCATGGTGTTCCTTTCTCGATCGCGGGAATAGCTTTAGCCTGACGTCGTCAACGAACGCGGCGCATCCTCGCCAAATGAGCCAAGATCAAAATCCTTGACAGCCGCCTGAATGTCTTCCACTGGAATTGGCGGCCACTCCGTGCGATCTGGGCGTAAATGTTGCGCCTCGCGCAGATAGATGTGGTGAATCTCCTGCGGCGTTTTGTCGGTATTCCAGTGCAGCAAAATGCGAATACACATGGGAATTCCCGTCGGAATATCCAGCTCGTGGCTACACAACAAAGCCACATCATACCAGCCCAACTGTCGTGCGGCGAATGCGGGGTAGGTCTGGTTTAAGTCAATCGTCGTGGTAAAAATGCCGCTGGCGACATCATCGGGGTGAATTCCGTTGCTGCGAATAATAATGTAGAGCAGTTCGCGGGTCGCGGCAAGAATCTCTTCGCGGTCGTTGGAAGTGACGGTCGTTGCGCCGCGCACGCCGCGACAGGCAATCGTTGCAGATGGCATCGTAAGAATCTCCTAACAGAAAGCGGCAGAGCCGCAATAAAAAAGACGCGACAAATTGTCGCGTCCTGTTAATTTAGTGTTGCAGTCGCAATTATCTCAAGCGTTTTGGTCAGCTTGACGCTGCATATGTTCTTCAAGCGACATGCTATGCCCCTCTTCAGTGCGCACCGTTGTTCGTAACTGCCGTTGCACAAACCCGTTAAGCGAGAGGGTTAGAAATAACAAAAAGGCTGACGCAAGGATCAGCATAACCCATTGGATTGTACCACCTTCAGCATTAATAGATTGAACAACGATTGTAAGGGGAGCTTCAGACTCAGAAGCAGGGGGGAGCGGCTCCTGAGCAAAGATAGTTGATGTTGTGAGAATGAGCGTGAGCCATGCACCAATGCAGACACATGCTAAATAACGTAATCTTTTCATAGTTTAAGAACTCTTCCCTTTTCAACGGGCATGAACATGTCAACAAAGTCCCTACACTTCTCACTCGTCCATCCCACGTTTGTATATGCAAGATACTACAGCATAACAACTAAAGAGAATTATACCAAACTCTCATAATCAAGAAAATAGGCAGAAGGGGTTATTTTTGGCGTTTTTCGGGGACATTTCAGCTATGATCGGCCGATATGAGCCTATTTAAGCGAAAAAAACGTGACAGCGATGGATTTTGGGAGACGGGATTATCGGCCGAGTCTGTCCAACCCAACACCCCCTACCCGCTTCAAATTAAAGGGGAACCGCTGATCGTGACACGCATTGACGGCGAAATATTCGCGTTTAGCGCAATCTGCCCCCATGCAGCGGCCAACCTCAACGACGGCACGCTCCATCGGGGCCGCATTACGTGTCCACTGCATGAATGGAAGTTTGACATTCGGACGGGTCGCACCTTATGGCCAGAGGATGAGACGTGCCGCTTACGGCGATTTGAGGTGCGTGTTGGGGCGTTGCGTGGGGAAGAATCGGCCGAAATCAAGATCAAGCTACAGTGACAATTTAATGACATTTTGATAACATTAGCGTGACTAACAATTGCGCGCTAGCATATGTTTTCCGTTTGACAGACTGGAGATGCACCCTATACTTGCCTAAAAGATGTTCGGCCGAAAACAGACCCTTACCTTGCTTGTCCTGCTGATTGGGTTGCTCAGCCTCACGCTGTTGGCAACCAATTTGATCGCGTCAGGTTGGGTTCCGTCGGCCGATGGTTATATCCCGACGCCCCCTTTTCCCGACCTCAGTTCCAACTTCAAATTTCCTCTCGTCCCCTTCACCATCACGCCTGATAAATGGTACAACACCGTTCTCACCATTCTGCTAATCATGGGGGTCATTTCACTATTCATGCTATGGCGTTACCCACGTCTACGCAAGCTGTTGCTGTTCTATATTGGTCTCATCCTCCTGATCAACTACTTTCTCATTCCTAACGTCGTGCCACCCTTGCCAGAGGAGACAGTGGCTGAACCAGTTGGGGAGCTGATGCCAATCCCGCCTGTACGACCGGCACAAGATGCTCCGCTCGTTGATGTCAGTGACCCACCGAACTGGTTTGGCACAATCGTTGCGCTCGTTTCTGCGCTGCTTGTCGTTGCCCTTGCTGCGTTCCTTATTCATCGACACAATGCCAAACGACCTGTCCCACTGGCTGTCGAAATTGCACAGGATGCGGAAGCGGCCATCGTTGAGATCGAGCATGGGTATGATTTGCGCGGCGCGATCATTGGTGCATACGCCCAAATGACAGAAACGGTGCAGCGCCATCGTGGCATTGTGCGCAGTCGCGCGGTCACGGCCAGTGAGTTTGCCGAAGTGCTGCAACGCGCTGGTCTACCGCTCTCCCCCGTTGAACGCCTAACGCGGCTGTTTGAGCAAGTGCGCTACAGCCCCGATAAGCCCGGTGTGCGCGACCAACGCGAGGCGGTTTCATGTCTAGGCGAAATCGTGACGGCAGCCGAGCGCATTAGGGAGGGTGGCTGATGCACTCGCTTGCGCCCAGAAGTCGCGTCTTACTGTCCATTGCGGCACTAATTGTGGCATTAACGCTGCTGGCTGCCAGTTTTAGTTCGCTTGAATTTGAAACTGGGCGCACCATTTTGTTTACGCTCGAATCAGATGAGGCGGTTGATGAGACGGAAGATGTCGCGGACGAGAATTCCATCGACCAACGCGTTGACTCTCCCACAATCAACCTGCTGTTGAACATTGTGCTTTATGTGATTGTTCCAGCGGGGATTGTTGTCACATTGGCAACGGCGAGTGGTCGGGCATGGCTGCGCCGTGAGCTTGCCAAAAATCTGACAGTAATTGCGTTTTTCTACATCGTTGTACGAATCATCCAACGGCTTGAACTCGGTAAAAACAGCACTGATTTGACGGGTGTCGGAACTCCACTCGCCATTGGCAGTATGCCTCACACCTTTGTCGCCGCGATCAGTTTTGGGATTTCCACCGTTTTTATTTTGGTGGGCGTATTGCTCTTCATGCGCTGGTGGGGGCATTCAACCGTAGCTAACCCTGTGACAGCAAGCGCACGAGACGCGATTGCCGAAATTGAGGCTGGCGGTGAGTTACGCTCGATCATTTTGCGCTGTTACCATGCAATGCTGGAATCGGTGCGCGATTCGGCAGGTGTGACGCGACTCGAGCATGTCACGCCGCGTGAGTTTGAAGATCATCTCATTCAGATTGGTCTGCCATCGGCCGATGTGCAACAACTGACGCGCCTGTTTGAACGGGTACGCTATGGCGGCGAAGAATCGGCCGATGTCAGCGAACGCAAACGCGCCATCCACTGTCTCAACACCATTGTGCAGGCTATCGAGGGCAACGCATGAACCGTCGCCGTCTATTGCTGATCGTCGTCGCTGCTGTCGCGGTTGTCGTTCTGACGTTTTTGCTCACGCAAACGACCTTTATTCAGGAGGTCATCGCCCCACCGATCTACATTCTCTATGTCGTCGTCATCACATTTCTCGATAGCCTGCCCCAGCTACTCTTCTGGTTTGTCTTTATGTTGTTTGTGTTGCAACTGTTGTTGACAACGCTGTTGCAATATGTCGGTGCATGGCTTGGTCAACGCAGAGATGATCGGCCGATCGAGTCGGAAGCATTGCCGGGAGCCGTTGAAAAGTACACGCGCTGGATTGAACAGGAACATCTTGGGCCCTTCTTCAAGTGGCGGGTGCGTCAGCGTGTGATGGAGTTGAGCTTGCACGTCATCGGCCGCAATGAACCGATCCCGTTGCGCGAGTTAGAACAGCATTTAGAAGAAAATAGTTTTAATCTTCCAGCAGGTGCATTGAGCTACCTAAAAGGAGGGATTCAAGCGCGTGAAGAAGATCGCAAACCGCGTAGAAAGTCGCTGCTGCCGCATTCTCAAAAGTCAGAGATCGATCATACTGATTTGAAGGCGATGCTCGACTATTTGGAAGAGGTGCTGGAAATATGACCCGCGCCATCATCCTTGCCACCGTCACAATTATCTTGATTTTTGCCGCGCTCGTCGGGGTAAATGGTCTCCTGTTGGCGTTGAGTGTGCCTGCCATATTGGCGTTAGGGGTTGGCGTTTTTTATGCGGTCGATGAGATCGACCTCGAGGCGACACGCCTTCTCAGCACCGAACGCTTGCTGGAGGGCAGCACGCTCAACGTTCAAGTGACGATCAAAAACAATGGCGGTCGCCTAGCAGAGTTACAAATCCGCGATCAGATTCCCAAACGCCTGCGCGTGACAGATGGCGCGACGAGTATGATTACGTCGCTGGCAGCCAACGAAACGGTGACGCTTGAGTATGAGATTAGCGGGCCGCGCGGCTCATATAGTTTCCCGAGCCTAGAGATTGCCGTTTGTGATCCATTGGGGTTATTCTGGCGGCGACAACAACTGCTGGTGACTGGCACGACAGACTCACTGATCGTTCCATCGGTTAAGCGGATTGGCGAGGTGGTCATTCGGCCGCGCACGACGCGATCTTTTGCAGGCTACATCCCCGCCCGACTTGCTGGCAGTGGGGTCGATTTTTTTGGTGTGCGCGAATATCGACCCGGCGACCCGCAACGCCATCTCAATTGGCACGCCACCGCTCGCCATCCAGATACGCTATATACAAATGAGTTTGAGCAAGAGCGCGTCGCCGATGTCGGACTCATTCTCGATGCCCGCCAACGCGCCGTCACCCGCGCCAACGACACCAACCTGCTCGAATATGAGATCGCCGCTACGAATGCCTTTGCCGAAAGCTTTCTCGCAGCCGGGAATCGGGTTAGTCTGCTCGTCTATGGCACATTTCTCAACTGGACGCTGCCCGGCTATGGCAAAATCCAGCGGCAGCGCATTACGCAAAGTCTTTCTTCCGTCACAATTGGCACAAGTCAGGTCTTTAACCATCTTGACTACTTGCCAACGCGACTATTCCCCGCCAAATCACAACTGGTCGTCTTTTCGACCCTGTTGGCTGACGATGTAAACTCGTTGCGGCGGATGCGAGCGCGTGGCTATTCGGTGCTCGTGATCAGTCCTGATCCCGTTGCCTATGAACAGACGCTCCTGCCGCCTTCTGAGACAACCGAACTCGCAACACGCCTCGCCCGGGTTGAGCGCGCACTGCTCCTCCGTCAGTTGCGCCAGTCGGGCATTCAGGTGATCAATTGGGATGTGCGGCAGCCGTTAAAGCAGTTGGTGAAGGTGAAGCTAAATCGGCCGATGCCGAGCGGAGGCATGGGATGAAGCTGATCGAAAACCTCATGTGGGCGGCACTGGCCGTTGGGCTCATTCCCATCGGCGTTAGCGTTACAGAATCTGGCTCGCCGCTGCTATTCTTCATCATCCTCCCGCCGCTGGCCTTCTGGCTGGTGGGACAGCGCATTAAGCGAGATGCCCCCATCAACCTTGCCTTTGTTTACACATTTTGCGTCGTTGTCTATGCGGCCTTGCGTCAATACAACGCCACGCTGCTCATCATTGGCACGCTCGGCACATTTTGCGCGTGGGATCTATTTGCATTCGGCCGACGCATCGCCCAACACGGCGAGATTCCCACCCAATCAAAACTAATCCGCCAACACTTACAAACGCTGCTGACTATCATCATCATGACCCTGTTCATTGCACTCATCATCTTCAATGCAACCGTTGACATCGGTCTCTTCTGGTCACTTTTGCTCGGCAGCATTCTCGTTGTTGGCGTCTCACAGGCAATCCGATTTTTGCGCGAAAGCGATTTATAGCTTGGCGATGTGATTTACGCTAAATCACAGATCGTCAACACAATCAACAGATGGATATTTCCCAAATTGCAGTCATTTCAAACGGTGTGATTGAAGAAGTTGAAAAGTCAATAATTGGCAAGCGCGAGCTGCTTGAATACGTCATGGCGGCGATTTTGGCAGATGGTCACGTCTTGTTGGAAGACTTTCCCGGACTCGGCAAGACGATGTTGGCAAAGGCGTTTGCATTTGCGCTCGGGCTGAAATTTAAGCGCATTCAGTTCACGCCCGATCTGTTGCCCGGTGACATCACAGGGGGCTATGTCTACAATCGCGCTAAGGGAGATTTTGAGCTGCGGGCGGGCCCCATTTTCGCCAACATTATTTTGGCGGACGAGATCAATCGCGCCACGCCGAAGACACAATCTGCACTGCTTGAAGCGATGCAGGAGCATCAGGTCACGCTCGAAGGAGAAACACGCCGACTGCCCGAACCGTTTATGGTCATCGCCACGCAAAATCCGGTCGAATATGAAGGGACGTTTCCACTGCCAGAAGCACAGCTAGACCGCTTTATCGTTAAGTTGGCGATTGGCTATCCATCGGCCGAAGATGAGGCTGAAATTTTGCGTCGCCGTCGAGAGCGTAAACAGGAAGAAGCCACGCTTTCGGCCGTCACCAGCGGTGAACAGGTGCTGGCGATGCGCCAACTGATCGAAGAAGTCTATCTCGATCCCGACATGGAACGCTATATCGTCGATCTGGTCCGCGCAACACGCAGCGATAGTCGGGTGGCTGTCGGCGCAAGCCCGCGTGGCTCATTGGCGTTGTTAAAGCTTTCCCGCGCATGGGCCGCGTTGCACGGACGCACTTTCGTGCTGCCCGATGATGTCAAACGCTTTGCGGGCCCCGCGTTGCGCCATCGCCTGATTCTCGACCCCGACCTCTGGATGAAACGAAATGCCGCTAGTGGCGTGATCGATTCGGTCGTCAACAGTGTGCCAGTTCCCGTTTTGAACCAAGCACGAACGTAAACATACGGCACGGTTCACCCATAATAATTCGGTACGCTTCTCCTCTCTCATATTGACCCTGCCGTGACCCACTGCTATGATGACGAGAATGAATGATTTTTCTGAGAATGCGACTGGTTTGTTAACGGATTCGGCCGAAAGTGATGCCTGGTATGAACAAAAGCCCAAGTCACAGTCAGGCTCCCTGATTGCACGTGAGATTGTCGAGACGATCTTGCTGACACTGCTGATCTTTTGGGTCGTCAATACCGTGACGGGTCGCTTCCGCATTGAGGGCAGCAGCATGATGCCGACGATGCAAGAAGGAGAATACGTTCTAATTAACAAGCTGGCCTACTATCTCGACCAACCAGAGCGTGGGGATATTATTGTGCTGAACTATCCGCGCGACCCCTCACGTGACTTTATCAAGCGCGTCATTGGTCTGCCCGGTGATGTGGTTGAGGTACGCGACCAACAGGTGCTCATCAACGATACGCTTCTGAATGAACCGTATATCAGTGCGGAGCCGACCTACAGCGGTCGCTGGACCGTTCCGGACGATCAATATTTTGTCTTGGGTGATAATCGGAACAATTCAAGTGATTCCCACACGTGGGAATTTTTGCCAGAGGATTTAATTGTCGGCAAAGGGTGGGTTATCTATTGGCCGTTTGACAAGGTTGAGCGCGTTCCGCATTATTCACACGAAGTTGCCCCGCCTACTGTGGTGGGGAGTCAATAGCAAAGCTGTCACTGGCCGAATTCGGCCGATCCCAATACCAATAATAAAACCTGCTGCATCCCGCGTGCCAACTCCCTTGTGTCGAGATATTCGTCTAACCGGTGGGCGTTGGCCGAACGGACGATGCCAATACAGACGGCAGGGTAGCCACGACTGAGCGGGATATTTGCGTCGGTGCTGCCGCGCAGATATTGAATTTTGCGACAACCCACAGCGCGTAACGCCTCATCCGCCAAGCGCACCAACGGTTCACGCGCGGAAATTTGACCAGTCGGCCGATCCCCAATCACTTTTGTCTGCACGGTGACATCTGTATAACGACGCTGCGTCTTGCTGATGATCGTCTCAACTTGGTTGATCAATTGATTGAGTCCCGTGACATCTTCGGAACGCAAATCGAGCTGGAAACTGGCAGTCGAGGCAATTGTGTTGATCGACGTACCACCTTCAATGATACCGACGTTGTAGGTCGTTTTGGGGGATTTCGGAACGCGAATTTTGTCGATTTGGGTGATGATTTGGCTGAGAACGTGAATGGCATTGGATCGGCCGAAATCACTCCATGAATGACCCCCATCTGCCTCAACACTGACCTCATACCGCCGCACGCCAATCCCTTCATGCAGGATAAAGCCATACATCCCGCCTTCCAGCACGATATAGCCGTGCGCCTTGCCAAAGCGATCGACGGCGGCACGCATCCCGCGCAAATCGCCCAACCCTTCTTCACCCACATTACAGACAAACCAAACGGTGCGCTCGGGACGCAACTGATAGCGTTGCATCGTGCCAGCCAGCGTCAACAATCCCGCCACCCCCATTGAGTTGTCCCCAATGCCCACGCCATGCACGAGATTGCCCTCGCGCCGCACCTTCAGATCAGTTTCGTGTGGAAAAACGGTGTCGCTATGCGCGGAGATGATGACGGGAAATAGGGTGGGATTGCGACCCTCAATGCAGCCATAGACGTTAAAAATCTCGTCCATCGAAACGTTGGTCAGACCAAGCTGCTTGAAGTTGTCGTGGACAAAGCGAGCGCGTTGTTCTTCATCACCTGTGGGGGCTGGTATTTGCTGGACGGCAATTGCGAGATTGACGATATTTTCGTGGTGTGTTTCAAAGCTGCCCATTGCATCGACAACTGCTGGACTTGTGACGAGTGATGCAATCGACTTCACGCGGCTTGCTCCTGAAATTTTTCAAAGTAGGGGAGCAGACGTTTGGGCATTCGGCCGAAAATTCTGACCCCCTCGCCCGTATGATCTTCGCTTTCCACCTGTCCGCGCTCATGGAAAAGCGAAACCAAGTCGCCACGCTTATAGGGCAAAAAGACGGTGATCGCGTCCATGTAATGCTCCGTTGCCGCTTCAATCGCGTGCAAGAGTTGGGGAATACCTTGCCCCGTAAAGCCAGAAATGGCGACGACCGCTCGGTCTGTGTATTGGGCGGGCAGCTCGATTTTGCCATCGGCCAGCGCATCAATCTTGTTTAACGCCAAGACGGTCGGCAGATTTTCAACCTCAAGCTCGGCCAGCGTATCTTCAACTGCCTCAATTTGTTGGAGCATGTTGGGATGGGTTGCGTCGGCCACGTGCAGGATGATGTCCGCCTCCGTGATCTCCTCAAGGGTGGCGCGAAAGGCGGCGACGATATCGGTCGGAAGCTTTTGGATAAAGCCGACGGTGTCGGTGAAAAGGACTTCACGGCCACCGGGCAGATCGACACGTCGGGTTGTTGGGTCAAGGGTTGCGAACAGCATATCGGCCGAAAGCACATCCGCTCCCGCCAGTCGATTGATCAGCGTCGATTTACCCGCATTGGTGTAACCGACAATCGCCACCGTTTGTAGTTCTGTCTGCTGTCGCTTGGCACGGTGGAGGCGACGGCGTGTCTGCAACTGTTCGATCTCTTTCTTCAGCTGTGCGACACGCACGCCAATCATGCGCCGATCGAGCTCGATTTGCTTTTCACCCGGCCCACGCAGCCCGATGCTGGCCCCTGAACCACCGCCCGAACCTGCTTGTCGCGCAAGATGGGTCCACATGCGCGTGAGGCGTGGAATCCGGTACTCTAGCTGCGCCAACTCAACCTGTAATTTACCCGCGTGGGTCTCTGCATGTTGGGCAAAAATGTCTAAGATTAACGCTGTCCGATCGAGCACCTTACGATTTTCGCCAAACTGCTTTTCCAACTCACGCTGATGGCGCGGCGAAAGCTCATCATCAAACAGGATGACATCGGCCTCTAAATCTTCTGCCAATGTCTTGACCTCTTCCACCTTGCCTGACCCGATATAGGTGGCAGGATTCGGATTATCAAAACGTTGGTATGTCTGCCCAACAACTTCAAGTCCTGCCGTGTCGGCGAGTCTGGCAAGTTCCAAGAGGCTATCTTCGACGGGCAGCAAGGCGCGTCCACGCTTCATCTCTGCGCCGACAAGAAAGGCGCGCTCTTTTGGTTGGGTTGTAGGGTATGTGTCGTTAACTTGAGAAATAGGTCAATCTCCGCGAAAAAGTTGTCGCGTTATTCTACATGGTTTCAGCGTGATGTTAACAATTTTCAATACGATGTTAGCGATCTATCTAACCCGGTCGTACAAAATAGGGCAGGACGATGGGGCGCAACGTTTCAGGATAGCCGTCGCGCGCATAGGCGATCAGCAGGCCAGAGAAGCTAGGAACGTCGAACGGCCATGGCGAAATGCAGATTGGCTCGTCAGGGGCGATGCGATAGGAGATGTCAACCTTCTCAGATTCGTTTACATAGACGGCAACCTGTCCTGTTTTTTCTGCCTCAAAACCGAAGTGGAAGGCGATGATGTCGCAGAGGTTGGTGATTGTGTCGGCGCGATAGAAGTCGGATAAGGTGTTTGCCGTTTCCATCACGCGAGCCGCAATCCGCTCATCAATTTGATCGATCAACGGTTGTGATTCGGCCGATCCCCACCAGCCCAGCAAACGCCGCAAATGCAACTGCACGACGATATCGGTCGTTGCGTCCGCAAAATGATAGGCGATACCCTTGCGAAAAATTGCCAGCCGTTCCTCATCGCTCATGCCTAAAATCGGCAAGTTGTCGAGCAGGCGATAGTTCCAATCGTGCAGCGTCACGCCCTGCACAAAGCCCGCAAAGTCGATGGACGGGCGCGGGAAATCGGCGTTGCCCCAGTGTGAGGCGAGGACACCCGCGAGTTTGGCATGTTCGTATTGTGGGAGATTTATCGGCCGAATTTTCGATCTAAACATCGGTTCAAATTGGTAGGACTTACGTACATAAGTATTCAAGCCACGAATTTCACGAATTTGACGAATTGGGCGATATTATTCGTGTAATTCGTGGCAAAAAAATCAAATGCGTAAGTCCTGTTAGGTGAAATTTAGGCTATCTAGCTTTTCCGCCAGCTCAACATCTAAAGGACCGATCTTATTGCCCAAATCATGGGTCACAAGGTTCACTGTGACCTTGTTGTAGACATTTGACCATTCTGGGTGATGATCCATTTTGTCGATCTCAATGGCGGCCGACATCATCCAGCCAATCGCGCTGGCAAAACTTTTGAACTTGTATTGCTTATGCAGCTTGCCATCTTTGACAGACCAGCCAGCGAGTGTCGCAAGTGCCGTTTCAATTTCAGATTGCGTCAAGGCAGTTCGTTTATTCATGCAACGATGGTAACGAGTGTCGGCAAAAAAGTAAACCATTTGAGCCGCATTCCATTTCGGTCACACCGTCTGAGATTCGTTACAATTGAGCTGAATAAAATTGATACGGAGCTTCAACATGCAAACCAGTTCTGCCCACGATTTTTACAATGTCGAAAAACGACCGCTCGATGTGCTGTTTCGGCCGAATTCAGTCGCCGTAATTGGCGCAACTGAACGTTTGGGTAGCGTCGGACGCACCCTCGTTTGGAACCTGATCAGCAACACCTTTGGCGGCACGATCTATCCCGTCAATCCTTCGCGCAAATCAGTTCTTGGCATCAAGGCATACCCTTCGTTGAGCGACGTTCCTGACCAAGTTGAACTCGCCGTCATCGCTGTGCCAGCGCGCATTGTGCCAGAGGTGATGCAAGAGTGCGTCGATCATGGCGTGCGTGGCGCGATTGTAATTTCAGCGGGATTTAAGGAGATTGGTGAAGAAGGGATCGAACTGGAAAAGCGCGTTTTGGAGATCGCGCGCAGCGGCAATATCCGCATCATCGGGCCAAACTGCTTGGGCGTGATGTCGCCACTGACAGGCTTAAACGCCACCTTCGCCCAACGCATGGCGATGCCTGGCTCAGTCGGATTCATCAGCCAAAGTGGGGCGATGTGTACCGCCATTCTCGACTGGAGCTATCAAGAGAATGTCGGCTTTAGTGCATTTGTCTCAATTGGTTCGATGCTCGATGTCGATTGGGGGGATTTAATCACCTATCTGGGTGACGACCCGCGCACAAAGGCGATTGTGATCTATATGGAGACGATTGGCAATGCGCGCTCGTTTATGTCGGCCGCGCGTGAAGTGGCATTGACGAAGCCGATTATCGTCATCAAGCCGGGTCGCACAGAGGCAGCAGCGGCGGCGGCGGCATCGCATACGGGGTCGTTGACGGGGAGTGATGAGGTGCTGGACGCGGCGTTCCGTCGCTGTGGCGTATTGCGTGTTGAACGAATCTCTGATCTGTTCAACATGGCGGAGCTATTGGGCAAGCAGCCGCCGAAAGGGGCAAACTTGACGATTGTGACCAATGCGGGCGGACCCGGCGTGTTGGCGACCGATGCATTACTGGGGAGCGGGGGCGCATTGACGGAACTTTCGGCCGAACTTGAAGCCGAACTCGACAAAATCCTGCCACCCCACTGGAGCCACGCCAACCCTATCGACATTCTCGGCGATGCAACGCCTGAAACATACACGAAAGTGGTCGAAATCGCTGCCAAGGATCCCAACGCGGACGGTCTCCTTGTCGTCCTTTCGCCCCAAGCGATGACCGATCCGACACGTACGGCCGAAAATCTGGCACGCGCACGCGAGAATTTGCCCGCGAATAAGCCGATTCTAACCAGTTGGATGGGTGGTGCAGACGTGGCGGCGGGACAACATATCTTGAATCAGGCCAACATCTCGACCTACCAATATCCCGACACGGCGGCACGCATGTTTAGCTACATGTGGCAAGCAGCCAAAAATTTGAAGGCACTCTATGAAACGCCTCGTTGGGGAGCCGAGATGCACCCTGACCGTCAGCGCGTCGCCGACATCATCACCCACGTGCGCGCAACGGGGCGCACCATTTTGACTGAGTATGAATCGAAGCGCGTCATGGATGCGTATGGTATTCCGACGGTGCAAACGGTTGTGGCAGATTCGGCCGAATCGGCCGCCAATATCGCTGAACAGATCGGCTTCCCGGTCGTCCTCAAAATCAACTCAGAAACGATCACGCATAAGTCTGATGTGGGGGGTGTCAAGCTCAATCTACGCAACCGTGAGGCGGTTGAAGCGGCATTTTTGGCAATCGAGAGCGCGGTGGCAGCCAAATATGCCTCCTCCGATTTCTTGGGCGTGACCGTACAGCCAATGCTCGATTTGAGCGAGGCGTATGAGCTGATCTTAGGTGCGTCACCCGACCCACAGTTTGGGCCGGTACTGCTCTTCGGCACGGGCGGCGTGCTGGTCGAGGTGTTCAAAGATCGCGCGCTGGGATTGCCGCCACTCAACACAAATCTCGCCCATCGCATGATGCATCGCACAAAAATTTACGAAGCATTGCAGGGTGTGCGCGGTCGAGATGCCGTTGACATCGACGCGCTTGAGGCGTTAATGGTCAACTTTAGTCATCTGGTCGCAGAACAAAATTGGATTAGGGAAATCGACATCAATCCGTTGTTGGTTTCGGCCAACACCATTATCGCGCTCGACGCGCGCGTGATCCTCTATGATCGAGATACGCAAGCATCCGATCTGCCACAGTTGGCCATTCGCCCTTATCCTGCGCAATACGAACAGACATGGGAGACGAAAAAGGGAATGACAGTGGGAATTCGGCCGATTATGCCCGAAGACGAAAACGCGATGATCGAATTCCACAAAAAGCTGTCGGAGGATAGCGTCTATATGCGCTATTTCAGCAACCTCAAGCTAACCCAGCGGATCGCGCACGATCGCTTGATTCGCGTGTGTCACATCGACTACGATCGCGAGATGGCATTGGTTGTGACGCGTCGTTTGGAAAATGGCGTAGATGAGGTGATTGCAGCGGGGCGGTTGAGTGGCGTGCATGGAAAGAAATCGGCCGAATATGCCCTGCTTGTCGCCGATGAATTTCAAGGTCACGGCATCGGCACAAAGTTGCTCACCGAACTGATTCACATTGGCAAAGAAGAAGGTCTTGACACCATCGAAGCGTACATGCTGCGCACAAACAGCGGCATCATCAAGATCTCCGAACGACTCGGCTTCACCATCAAGCCTGAAGACGACATTCTGCACGCCATCTTACATCTCAATTAACGAGGTTCAGAAAAAGAAATGGTGTTTCGGGAATTGGATTTCCCGAAACATCGACCCAAATCATTCCCGCCGCTATTTCCGTCGCGTCACCTTGCGTTTCGACCCACCGCGATACGTCGGTGCCTCAATCATAAATAACGTGCAGAAGGTTCCATAAAAGCGCGATGCTAAGCGCGGATCGATCTCCTCAAGCGGCGTGGCCGTCGTGATGATGGTTGGGAGCTTGGCGTTGTAACGATAGTTGAAAAGCTGATAGAGTTTCTCCCTCGCCCAAGCGGTCGCGCTTTCCGTTCCCAAATCATCCAAAATCAACAGCGGAGCCATCTTTACCTCGTTGAAGCGTTTATCAAGTCGCGCGCTCGTTCCGGGACTAAACGTCGCCCGTAAATAGTCGAGCAAATCGGGGACAACCACAAACAATGCGCGCCCACCCCGTTTGGCAATGTTGTTTGCCGCCGCCGCTGCGAGATGGGTTTTGCCATTGCCATACGCCTGCCCCGTCAGCACAATCCAGCCGTTAGGTTCTTCACCAAACTGATAGAGCAAGTCAAAGGCTCGCTTGAGATTACCTGCTTCATTTTTCAACAGTTCGTTTGAACGTAAGTTAAACGTCTCAAACGTCTTGTCGCTGTGCAAGTGGAGGGTCGAAAGGTCGGAATCTTCATGGTAGAGACCGCCACGCCGAAAATCAGGCGCAATAATTGAAACCATTTTGACAAACGTCAAATCAGAAAGCCGAGAGCGGACACGTGGTTCGACGGAATCCAAATCTTCATTGGTTGTGACAACCGTTGGGAGCCGTGCATTGTAGCGATAGTTGAAAATTTGGTAGAGCTTTTCCTGCGCCCAATCACTTTGGTTTTGTGAGCCTAAATCGTCCAGAATGAGCAGCGGCGTGTTGCGAATCTCTTCAAAACGTTCATCATAGCTGACCGCGCTACCCGGTCGATAGGTTCCGCGCAGATGATCGAGCAGGTCAGGCGTGTTGATAAACATCACACGTCGGCCGCGTTCCAACTGCAAATTGGCAATCGCGGCTGCTAAATGGGTCTTGCCACAGCCATACCCACCGCGCAGCATCAACCATCCCTCTGGTTGTTCTGCAAAGCGTTGCGCTGTCTCAAATGCCAGCGCAAGATTACGCGCCTTGTCTGGTGGCAACCCAATTCCGCTCGGTGCAAATGTTGCAAAGGTCTGGCTTTGCAAGGCACCAAGCTGGCTCAGCTTAACCAAATTATCATTGCGCTTTTTCTCAAGCTCTGCTCGTTTACATTTACAGGGAACGGCTCGGCCGAATTTCGGATCATCTGGCAGCACGTCAGGCACGACAAATCCAACGCCGCCACAAATTTTGCACACCCCTTTATCTAAGTGACTATTCCCATTACCGTTCAATGATATCTTTGAACTGGTCGGAAACTTGTTTAGACCGTTGCGTTTCAGAATTTTGTCGATTGACTCCACTGTCTTTCCCCTGCGTGCGCCAGCGTTCCAAAATGCCGCGCACGTATCGCCATTTGCGTATATTATTTTTGACCGCGATATTGATCGCTTCTTCAATCCAGCGAATCGGATATTCCCGCTCCGCATCCTTTAATTCTTCGGCAATCATCGGTGTGAGCGCACCGATATTCTGTTCGTAAAGCGTAAACACGTTCGGCCGCTCCACCAACAATGTCACCGCATCCCCCACATCCTGATTCGGTCGCCACTTGCCGCGTCCCAATCCCTCAATCGCCGCACGCCCCTTAGCCGAATTGACAAAATAGAATTCGTCCGCGCTGTCGGCGCCTTCGATATGAACATGCAGCAACGTGCCACGTTGCACGGCTAGTTCAAGCCCCCTGCTCAAGGCTTCGGCCGCGCTTGTTGGCGAACTGCCGAGACCGTCCATCAATATGTTATCTTGTAAAAAGTCGGACAGGCGCAGGTAGCGTATCGGCCGATCCTGCTGTGTCAACGCCCAAAACAGATACAGTGTCACTTTCAACTCCGCCACATCCTTGATTGCGGGCATTACCTCGCTAAAAAAGAGGTTTGGAATGGATGTAAGCCGCTGTTTGCCTTCTGGAAAACCTGTAAAACCTTGCATTTTGGCTAGCAGCTAGTGGCTAGTGGCCGGTGGCTAACACAATTAAAAGCCATCGACACCGAGCGACTAACAGTTACAAATCAATTTCCTGACGTTGCAAATTCTTGAATGCCGCCAAATTATCCTGCCAAAAGAGATCGACCACACCTGTTGGACCGTTGCGATGCTTCGCAATGATCAGTTCTGCGATGCCCGGTCGCTCCGTCGTCTCGGGGTTGTAATACTCATCCCGATAGATAAATGTGACGATATCTGCATCTTGCTCAATACTACCACTGTCTCTGAGGTCGGAAAGCATCGGACGCTTATCCTGCCGTGATTCCACACTACGCGACAACTGGGCCGCCGCCACAACAGGGATGTTCAACTCCCGCGCCAACAGCTTCAATCCACGTGAAATGTCGCTGATCTCCATAACGCGATTGTTATTATTGCGGTCGGAGGCCATCAGCTGCAAGTAATCGACAATGATCAGATCGAGACCACGTTCTGCATAGAGTCGCCGCGCTTTTGTGCGCATCTGGCGGGGGGTCATGTTGGCCGTGTCGTCGATGTAGATATAGGACTCCGCCAATCGGCCGACCGCCTCATAAAACAGCCCTAATTCACTCTCGTAGATTTTGCCCTTCCGCAGCCGTTGTGAGTCGATCTGCGTTTCGGACGAAATCATGCGCATGAGGAGCTGTTCGGCCGACATTTCCAAATTGAAAATTGCCACGCGCTTGCCGTGCTTGCGCGCCGCCGTCAACGCCATTCCCAGAAGCAGACTCGTCTTACCCATACCGGGTCGGGCTGCTGTAATCACCAAGTCTGATTTGTTCAACCCGCTTAACAGCCGATCCAGATCGGTAAATCCAGTTGGAATGCCAATCGTCTCTTCTGGATTTTCGCGCAGCCGCTCGATCCTTTCCATAAACGAGCGTGCGACATGCTTGAGCGGGGTTAAATCTTTCGTCGTGCGCTCTTCACTAATCCCAAACAGTGCCTGTTCCGCCCGTTCGAGCGCAATTTCGATGTCCTCATCCTCATCATAGGCAAGTTCAGCGATCTTGCTGGCAGCGCGAATCATATTGCGGCGTGTCGCGGCATTCTCAACTAACCGACCATAAGCCTGCGCGTTGACCGACGTTGGAACGGCGTTGAGCAAATCGATTAGGAATCCCTCACCCCCCATCGTTTCAAGCTGTTCTTTCGCCCGCAAAATCTCGGCCAGCGTAATAAAATCAAGGGGCTCACGCTTATCATACAGTTCAATGATCGCCTCGTAAACCCAGCGATTTGGCTCACTATAAAATGATTCTGGTTTGAGGAATGCAGAAACTTCAAAGATCGCATCGGGGTCGATCAAAAGGGAGCCAAGCACCGCTTCTTCGGCTTCAAGGCTGTGGGGTGGCAATCGGTCAATGCTGCTCATACGTTCTAAAACTATACCCTATAAAAACAAAAACGAGAAACTCCAAATGGGTTTCTCGCCTATTTTACTCAGTTGAACCGTAATAGTTCAACTTCTTAACTGTCCATGAATAAGTTGCTAGATTGGCGGTTTTTAGTCGTCCATTCCCGCTAGGAAATCGCGGAATGCGTCCAAATCTGCGTCGATTTCAGGATCGGGGTCGACCGATTCTTCGATCTCTGGCTGACGTTCGCTGATATCTGGCTCTGGCAAAATGCCCGCCTCATCCATCACATCATCGTTGACATAGATCGGCACGTTGGCCCGCACGGCAATCGCAATTGCGTCGGACGGCCGACAGTCGATGTTGTAAGTTTGTTTACCCGATTTCACATAGAGCCGCGCATGAAAAACCTGATCGCGCAGTTCGCTAATCAGGATATGTGAAATGGTTCCACCTAGCTCTTCTATGCTGTTCTTCAGGAGATCATGCGTGAGGGGGCGCGCTAATTCATGGTCTTGCAACTCAACTGCAATTGCTTCGGCCTCGCAGGGGCCGATCCAAATTGGGAGTTGGCTTTCCCCATCTGCATCACGCAGCATGACAATGCGCTGTTGCGAAATGAGACTTACACGAATGCTATCAATTATTACTTCAACCATATGCAATCTTTCCTTGTCCAAGTTGATACCGGACATTTTAGCATAAAAGCATAACGTGGACAGCATGCCGCCCACGTTTTTAACTGCATGTCAACTGTTATCGTCAGTCTACTGGTGCGTCCACCATATGATGGTCAGCCGCCTACTCGGGTTTGCGCGGCTTGCGCAATTCGACTGGGTGCGTCGATGCTTTGCGAAGCTGCATGTTGATCAACTCGATTACAAGCGAGAAGACGATAGCAAAGTAAGCGTACCACTTGATATGGAGTTCGTGCGCCAAATCAGGGTTCACGCCTTCAATAACCAAAATCGCACCGATTAAGATTAGAAATGCCAACGCCAAAATTTTCATCGTTGGATGTTGCTCGACAAAATCACTAATTGCCGTAGCTGCAAAAACCATAATCGCGGCGGCAATTAGGATGGCAACAACCATTGTCCACAGCTCGTCGGCAATGCCAACCGCCGTAATGACTGAGTCAAGTGAAAAGACGACATCGATCAAGATGACCTGTGTAATGACCGAGCGAAATGTCGCAGTGCCACCACCCGTGCTGTGACCATGCTCTGCACCTTCCAGCTTTTCGTGAATTTCATAGGTTGCCTTACCGATCAGGAAAAGACCACCGCCGACTAGAATAAGATCACGAACGGAAAATCGGCCGATAATCGGTGCCGTTAACTCGCTCAACACAAAGTAAAGCACACCCAACAAGACCAAACGGCTAATGACGGCCAGTGCGATACCTGTCTGGCGCGCACGAGCTTGTTGTTCAACGGGCAGTTTGTTCGACAAAATCGAAATGAAAATGACGTTGTCGATGCCAAGAACAATCTCCAGCACAGTCAACGTTAGAAGGGCAACAATAGATTGGCTCATTTTTTTCCCTTAGACATGCTACAAATCGAGTACACAAGACTCTATTCATGTCTATTCCTTTAACACATTCAAGTTTGATCCAAACGTTACCCGAAAATCTGCCACCTCGCAAACAAATTGGTCACATTACGGGCTGACAAATGGCATAAAATAAGTTAGAATGTTTTCGCGCTTACTTAACATTTAGTCTGGGTTTGAATCGCGCCCAGCAACGGCTTCACTCTCCGCACGATGACCAAGTGCGTTTTGAGAGAGCGATTCCAAGCACCGTAAGTCTATTTTCTCACGCATTACGTCCGTGCATCATTGCACGCGCACCGCCCGCGTCAGAAAAGGAGGCAGTATTAATGATGGTCTTCTTAAACTTCTAACTCGAAACGACATCCCATAAATGGCAATCGCGCCTGTCTATTCGACATGCACGTGCGCCGCCTATTGACGTTTGGCTGCCTGTCAAACGGTCGTTTTGCGTTGGCTCCACCCACCACAATCGAATATCGCGGCATGTAACTGAACAGACCGTTTTCGGGCCTTTCGGTTCCGGAACCACACTGTTTAGCACCCTGCCGCACGCTGACCATTCGACTGGTTTTCAAACCAACGATTGCGAAAACAGGTTGCCTGCAACCCATCTATTAAAGAGTCCATCGCAACGTTAGTAAAGAGAACCAACAAAGTTCGAAATGGAGTTCGCTTCTCGACAAGAAGTGAGTTCCCAAAACATCTGACAACATGGATACAAAACAATTTAAAATCGAAGAATTCGACTATACGGATGCAAGCTATGCAGATTGTGTCGAGATAAATAATCTGCATTTTGAACTCTATCCCGATACCGTCGATGATTGGAAACGCTGGGACAAAGTCCGCGATCCAAAACGCTACTTCAAGCGCATCGCCATGCGCGACACGCAACGTCAAAAGTTGGTGGCTGTTGGAGCCGTTGGCAATGTCCATTGGGGCTATCATCCACGCAAATACTTTGTTGACCTGACCGTTCATCCAGAATACGAAGGGCAAGGGGTTGGTAAATCACTCTACCATGCGTTACGCGCTGACGTGGAGGCGACCAAACCGATCAGCTTCGAGTCGCACACCGCATCGCACAAACCGCGCGGCATTCGCTTTCTTGAAGACCGCAACTACGAGCTAAAGACACGGGAATATGCGTCGCGTCTAGAACTCGATCGTTTTGACCCGACCCCGTTCCAAGCCTATCTGGAGCGGGTACAGGCGAGCAAAATCGAATTCATTAACCACGATGAGTTGCAACGACGCTTTCCCGATGATTGGCTACGTCGTCTGTATGAGGCTGATTCAGAAATGGCAATGGACATTCCCTACCATGAAAAGCCTGAACCAGATCCATACGAGATTTGGAAGAAACGGCATGAAGATCGGCCGAATCACATCCCCGAAACCTACCTCCTCGCAATGGATGGAGACGAAATCGCGGGATTGACGGTGCTGCGAAAAAGTGGGGCGACAACTGACACACTGTTTACGGGCTTTACGGCCGTCAAACGACCCTATCGGCGACGCGGTCTGGCAATGGCATTGAAGGTGGCAAACCTTAGCTATGCCAAGGCCAATTTTCGCACAGAGGCAGGCAACGCCCCTGCTGTGATGACCGAGAACGAAGAAAATAACCCGATGTACACTATCAACGAGCGACTTGGCTTTGTGCGCCAACCAGATTGGCTGGTCTACAAGCTACTCCTCGTCGAAGATGAACAGGCGGAAATGAACAAAGATGAATGAGATTACATTTCGAGAATTTGACAAGAGCGTGCGTGACTATGAGATCACGCTTGCCATTCGTAATGCAGCCTATCCCGATTCTCCCGAAACGATGGCATCGTACAAGCACGGGGACAAAACCCGTAGCCCCGAACGCTACTTTCACCGTGTCCTGATGGAACAAGATGGAGAAGTCATTGCGTATGGCGGGATGTTTGAACGCTGGTGGGATAAGGTCGAAAACACCTACATGTGGTTTTTCTGCTGTAAGCCCGAGCAAGATTATCAAGCTCTTGCCACGCAATTTTATGACATGGTGCTGGAAAGAATCGGCCGAGAACGCGGCCAAATCGACATCATGTATCACGACAGCCGTGAGGATCGTCGCGCACAGGTCGCATTTGTTGAGGCGCATGGCTATGTGCTGGACAATCGCTATCCGCGTTCCGAGCTTGACTTAACGACGTTTGACTTTGCGCCATATGCAGGGCTGGCCAAGCGGACGGACGAGTTGGGCATCTGCATTACGACCGTCGCCGAACTTGCGAAAAGTGATCCGCAATATCAGCGCAAAATCTATGATCTGGAGTGGATTTTTGAGCAAGATGAGCCAACGGAAGGGGAATGGGTGCAAGAGCCGTTCGATGAGTTCGTAAAGGGTCGCTTTGAACATCCAGAGTACCAACCAGAAAGCTGGTTTGTTGCCGTCGATCAGGCTGGCAACTACGCAGGGATGACCGCGCTCTATCGCGACAAGTTTTTCCCAGAGAAGATGCACACGGGCTGGACGGGTGTCGATCGACCCTACCGCAAGAAAGGCCTCGCAACCGCGATGAAAATCAAGGCATTTGAGTATGCACACGGCAAGGGGATTGAACGGATTGAGACTGATAACCATGAGACCAACCACATGTATCAGATCAACTTGAAGTTCGGATTCAAACCGCTACCAGCCTATGTCGATTACAAGAAAGTCATGCATGCGTAACTACGTACATCGTCAGAAGTTCTGAACGAACCCAGCCGGGTGCGTGAAATAACCTCTGGTCACGCACCACGCACTACGCAACACGAACATCAACAACTATTGCACACCTACTTAGTGGTGCGGTCATGATTTACCGACGGTTAACATCATGCCTCGCACCCTGTAGAAGCGTTTCAAAATACTAGAAATGATTGCCAGCCGTTTGACTAGCAATCATTTCAGACCAATCATGGATACAACACGATTTAGAATCGAGGAATTTGACTATTCGGATGCAAGCTACACAGAATGCGTCGAAATTATGAATTTACAGTATGAACTCTACGCCGACTCGATAGATAGCTGGAAACGATCGGATAAGAACCGTGATCCAAAACGCTACTTTAAGCGTCTCGTCGTGCGCGATGTTCAACGGGATAAGTTTGTCGCCGTTGGTGCGGTGACGAATGTTCACTGGGGATTTCACCCGCGCAAGTACGCTCTCGATGTGCTGGTGCATCCACACTGTGAGGGACAGGGGATCGGGAAGTCGCTCTACAACGCCTTGCGTGATGATGTGGCGGCGACAAATCCGATTAGCTTCGAGTCTGACACCGCCTCGCACAAACAACGCGGGATACGCTTTCTTGAAGATCGCGGCTATGAACTAAAGACCCGCGAGTATTCATCACGTCTGGAGCTCGATGACTTTGATCCAACGCCGTTCCAATCTTATCTCGATGGCGTGCTGGACAGCGGAATTACGTTAATCAACCATAACGAGCTGCGCGAACGTTTCCCAGACGATTGGCTGCGTCGTCTGTATGAGGCGGCGACTGAGATGGAGAAAGATATTCCCTATCACGAAAAGCCTGAACCAACGCCATTCGAAATCTGGGAAAAACGGCATCTCGATCACGCAAACCGTATTCCAGAAATGTTCTTAATGGCGATGGACGAAGATGAGATTGTCGGTGTGACGATGTTGTTTAAGAGCGGTGTGTCACGGGAGACGCTTTACACTGGTTTGACAGCGGTGAAGCGTCCCTATCGGCGTCGCGGATTGGCGATGGCACTAAAGCTGGCGAACCTGAGCTATGCAAAGGCGAATTTCCGCACAGAAGCGGGGAACGCGCCCGCCGTTATGACGGAAAACGAGGAAAACAACCCGATGTTCAAGATCAACGAGCGGCTTGGCTTTGTACGGCAGCCAGATTGGTTGATTTACAAGCTGCTGCTCGTGGAAGATGAACAAGCAGAAATCGAAAAAGATGCCGCCTAAGCCGAACATTTGAGCAGGAGTTATCCACAGAGGTGTGGAAAAGTATTGTTCTTTGTGAGGTTGAAGAGAAGTGGCGGGTGATTGGCTTCACTAATCACCCGCCACTCAATGTTTCTGACTGACTCACTTGCGACGGACGGTTGCCTCGGGGAATTCGGCCGAATCTGCAAACAACAACACCCCTTCCCAACCGCGCAAATGGTAGTTGAAAAAGTCCAATAGATAGGTCGTCATCATCTCATCAATTTCGTTGGCATCGATTGAACCAACGAGACCAACCGATTCCAAGAGCGGAGAAAGTCGCTTGAAATCGGTGAAGTCGAAATGTTCCGTTTGGGCGACCTCGATCTCGATGGCGTTGCCGCTGTTTGCCCACAGGGTTTCGCGGCGACTGCGGTTGAGTTCACTCAATTCAACGGGCGCCCTCATGATAGCAATTGGGTTACTCAGCCCCGTTTGGATCGCCTCATCTGAGGTCGGCACGACCCACGGATCAAGCCCGAAGGCCGCACTGCAACGTGCCTCACGATAACAAAATTCAAAAGAGGTGCCGCCACCCGTCGAGTGCCCAAAGACGCCAATTTGACTAAAGTTAAATGCCCCATATAAGCGGTGAGAAGAGTCGGCGTTGAACGTTTCGATTTCGCGCAGTAAGGTGCTGAGATCGGCCGACCATTCGCTGACCAACCGCTGTGCATCGGGAATTTCATTCGGGGTATCCCAACGTATCACCCGCTGGCGATCATAGGTGACCGCCTCACCACCGGGATAGACGGTGTAGGCCGCAGCATAAACGTGATCGGTCGCGACGACGATATAGCCGTGACTGACCAACGCTTCAACTTGCTGCATATTTTGGGTGCGAATGCCGCTCAAGCCATGCGAGAAAAAGAGTATGGGAAACGGCGCACCCTGCGCGACAGTCGGTTCGACGTAGGAGCGTGTTTTGATGAGGCGCGTATGGTTGAGCAGGAAGCTGGGAAAGTTGAACACGTTGGCAAGTGCCGAACCTCCAACTTCAAGATTGGGAATGTAGGGCGCACGCGGTTCTCCATTTAACTCGGCCGGATACCAAATTTGCATGTTTAAGCGACGCACATCGTTGGGATCATCGCTATAAATTTCGGGGCGCTCCTCGTCAACGACAAGATAGTTCGCTGTGCCAACCGCATATTCCCCCGTGAGCGGTTTGAGTTCAATGATGGGAAAGAGCGTTCCCAATGCAAATGCAATGACACAAAGGAGCAGGCCACCAATTGCACCGCCCCACCCTAACCATGCTGGGATTTCCACTTTTGTCACGACATACAGAAGCCAAATGACGGCCACAAAGTAGGCTGGGATGAGTTGCCAGCGTGCGCCTTCAATTGCAACATGCAAAATGGCAAGCAGCAGCAGAATGGCAACCGTGATGAATGTGCCACGTGCAAGACGTTGGTGTGGCAGGAAAAGGAAGATTAGCGTGGCAAGCACAAAAAGCGTTTCAAAAAGCCGCATGTATTTCTCCGCAGAATGTTGTCAACAGGTCAAAAAGTGACGTTTAACAACTTGGGGTGACGCAATTATTGCAAAGAAACTATTACAAGCAACGCAAAATGCACAAGTTCAGACGACTGTCTACGACATAATGCTGTTATAATCGGCCGAAAAAAGGAGTACGTCCATGCAATCTGTCTCCCCCGTTCTACTGATGATTCTCGATGGTTGGGGCATTCGTCAATTTGACCAAAATAACGCCGTCACGCAAGCACACACACCTAACTTTGATCGCTGGCTGCAAAAATACGAGCGCGCCATCGTCGATGCGAGCGGGTTGGCCGTCGGTCTGCCCGATGGTCAAATGGGCAACAGCGAAGTGGGTCACACCAATCTGGGGGCGGGTCGCGTCGTCTATCAGGATATCGTCAAAATCGATCTCGCCATTGAGAATGGGTCGATTTATGCACTGGATGAATTGAATTCGTCGATTGACGCGCTGAATGATGAGAACAACCTGCACATTATCGGCCTGCTTGGAACGGGTGGCGTGCATAGCCATTTGCGCCATCAAAAGGCGTTGCTCTTACTGGCAAAAAAGCACGGCAAACGCGCCATCTTACATCTCATTACTGATGGGCGGGACACGCCGCAAGAGAGTGCAATGGGATTTCTGCACGAACTCTACACCTTCATCCATGTCAACAAAATCGACGCACAAATTGTCTCGCTGAGCGGTCGCTATTACACGATGGATCGGGATAGACGTTGGGAGCGGATCAAGCGCGGATATGATGTGATTGTGCAAGCGGGGGGTATGGCGGTCGATTCGGCCGAAACTGCCATCCAAATGAGCTATGACAACGGCATCACCGATGAATTTATCGAACCCGTGCTGATTGGCGACGAGCGCGTGCCGATGCACGCTGGCGATGTCGTCATCTTTTTCAACTTTCGCGCCGATCGAATGCGTCAAATTGTGGAGGCGTTTACCAACGATGATTTTACTGGGTTTGCGACGACGCACCCTCAGCTAAACATTTTCACAATGACCAACTATGATCCCGATCTGCCGGTCAGCGTGCTGTTTGATAAGGACAATGTGACCATGCCGCTCGCAGAGGTGGTGAGTCGGGCGGGGTTGACACAATATCATTCGGCCGAAACGGAAAAGTACCCCCACGTCACCTATTTTTTCAATGGGGGTCAAGAAACGCCATTCGCAAATGAGACCCACAAAGTGGTTCCCTCCCCCAAAGTGGCGACCTATGATCTCAAACCTGAGATGAGCGCATATGAGTTGACGGATGCACTGCTCGACCGACTTCGCACGCATGACGACGGCTTTTTGCTGATCAATTTCGCCAACCCCGACATGGTGGGACATACGGGGGATTTGGCGGCGGCGGTCAAGGCGGTTGAGACAGTAGACGCGTGCGCCCAGAAGGTGATCGATGCCGTATTGGCTAAGGGCGGCACGGTGATTGTGACGGCCGATCACGGCAACTGCGAAATCATGGTTGATGAGTTGACGCAAGAGCCGCACACCTATCACACCACCAATCCCGTCCATCTTTTTGTCATGCGAGACAACACCTACATCAGCCTACGCCCGCGCGGGATTTTGGCCGATGTTGCGCCGACAGTGTTGCATTTGTTGGGGCTTGAACAGCCAGACGTGATGACGGGACGTTCGCTAGTGGTTGGGGCGCGGACTATTTCCGCACCACAAACCAACCAAACAGCAACGATCCAGCCAGCAGAATAACCAGTGAAACAAACGTCCACATGAACCCTAGCGACTGATATGTTTCGGCCGATCCCATAGTCCGTTCGACGGCCGTCGGCACACCGCTTAACAAAACCGTCTCCCGTACAGCATCGGCCGTGATGGGGTCGCCATTGCTGCTGGTCAAACGGCTGACGGTGGCGGTGATTTCGGCCGATGTTGTTCCACTGCGCACCGGTTCAAAGTAGAGCGTGCCAAAGTCGATAAGCCCCGTTTCAGGCGTGAATGATGCCCCCGTCACGCGCACGGTGTTCTCGGCAAATGCCAGATTACACGCGCCGACCAAATTATTGCCCACGTCACAACCCAGCGGCACAATCAATGTACCATCATAGGTCACATCGACCGTCAACGCGCCAAATGGAGTATCGTCAGGCAGGTCGGTCGTGATGGCAAGCTGACCCTCTCCGAGTGGTGTGAGACGTAGTTTTGCAGGAGCCAATACGCGGCGCAAGGCACGTCGCTGCTGGACGCAAAGCTCATTGCTAATCCCGACTTCGCATTGCGCCACATACATCGCGTCTACAATATCACACGATCCGTCCGCATCGACATCGCACTGCGCTCGATTGAGCATGTTATCCGCCAGTGGACAGCCAATCGCTGCGCTGCGCGTATTGACGACGTATTGCGAAATGTACATCGCGTCCACAACGTTGCGCTGGACATCGCACGACACATCACCTGCGACGGTCGCGTTACCAATCGTAATGCGCCCATTGCGCAAGGCGACGCTGCGCGCATTGCCGTTGGGGTCGGCAAAGGTGGTGGCGCTGAGCAGCAGGTTGCTGACATTGCCACTCGAACCAGTCACACTAAAGACGATCTCCGCCAATGTACCCGCATGAATCACGCCATTGTTGCTCGTCACGCTGACACGCACCCCATTGCTCGCATAGCTGGCGTTGCAGATGGCAGAATCGAACTGGTCGGCGAGATCGGCCGAACAACCCACAACGTCCAGCAACGCTGCATCGTAAGTTAAATCAACTGTCGCACCACCTACCGCGCTGCTTTGCGCACTCAACAAGACGCTTACCGTCACCGTCTCCCCCGCCTCGACCGCATAATCTGCGACATAGAGCTGATCTTGGGGCAGCGGCGTTGTCGTTGGGGAAGGGGTTGCTGTCGGGGGCGCACTGGTCGCCGTTGGATTTGCGACGGGCGTGCTAGTTTGCAAAGGCGTTCCCGTTGGTAGCGGTGTCGGCGCAAAGGTTGGCAACGGTGTGGGCAATGGCTCGACGGGCGGCACAGCGGGAACTGCCTCAACAAATGTCCGCGCCCACAGTTCGATCAGCTTCAACATCCCGCTATTGCTGTGATGTGTCCCGTCCCCGCTCAGATAGGAGCTGCCATCATGCATGATGTTGTCGTGGAAAACGGTATAGAGATCGGGGCCGGGAATGAGGCGATATTTTGCCGTCACCGCGTCGATATCGGCCAAAATTTTGCGCTTGGTGGCAAACGTGCCAAACCCACCCCGTGACTCGTCGGTATCTGGAATACGCGCCACAATCGGGACACGACCGAGCGCGATCAGGTCAGCGACCGCCGCATCGAGCCGACCCCCATACTCTGTGACGTTAAACCCTGCAACGCCTAATGCCGCCTCACTGTCGAGCGCATCATTTGTGCCGAGCGCAATGCCCCAAAAGCGTGCATTGTTCTGCATGTCGTCAAGCGCGAGTGCATCGTAGATATCAACCACACCGTCCGGTTGATCGGTCAGGCCAGTCGAGTTTTGTCCTGAAAGACCATAGGTCGTGAACAGGAGATCTTGCGCTTCACCGCGTAGTGATTTGACCTTTGCGGCCAAACCGAGCGGGCCAATCGTTTCAAAGTCGGAGGCGGTCAGCGAATCCCCGTAAATGGCGAACGAATCGAGATTGCTGCTGTTGCCTGTTGGGGCAAAGAGCCGAATTTCGCGCAAGCCGAAATCGCGGCCGGGCTCCGACGTTTCGCTGGCGTTGCCATCGGTGACGCGCATCCGCAACCAGTGGTAGCCCCCGGACGGGACGGTCAACTTGTGTAGTCGTTGGCTGCGCACGTTGCCCGTGATGGTGAGCACCGTTTGCCATGTCCCGTCGATGCCATCGGTCGAATCGGCCGAAACCTGCAACTCATAATCACGCGGATTGCTCTCTGGATAGCTGCCCGAATCGGCACGTGGATACCAGTTTCCGTTGACAAAGTAGTTGAAGTAGTAGTCGCCGCTCAGCTCTTGCTCAAGATCGAGCGCGACGATGGCGACTTCACCGAGTGTGGAATCGGCCGAAAATTTCGCCGATCCTGTGCGCGTCACGCCGTTGTTGCCACACCTATAGTCGGTCAAAAATTCGCTCGGTGCCGCACTGACGTTCGATGGCTGTTGATAGCAAAACCAAGATTCGACATTTTGTGTGTGAACAAATCGGCCAGCCGCGATATTCTCAAACGTCATGGCGGGGGCTTGCAAGAAGGTCGGATCAATCGTGTAGACGCTGAATGGGGCATAGGCATTCAAACCAGCCGCCGATTGCACATGCAGGTGCCCCGACCCGTCTGGCACAATGGGAACAACCACGTTGATATAGTCATCTGTCCACTCGACAAGTTGGGCGTCCGCGCCCAAAATCTCGACGGAACCAGTTGTGTTGCCAAAACCTGACCCGAAAATGCCGATTTCATACCCAATCACGCCAACGTGATTCGCGATTTCGATTTCTATGCCAGCATCTGATGGCGGCACGGTTGGGGTCGGGACAGGTGTGGCAAGCGGTTCAGGGGTTCCCGCCGGTGCGGTCACCGTCGGTTCTGGGGTGAGTGTGACGGCGATTTGTGGGAAGGGGGCGGTGAACGCCGCAACCCATTCCGCAATCAATGCCTCGCGGCCCGCATAGCTGTGATGGGTTCCGTCATCGCCGATATAGGATGCACCGTTCGACTCGATATTATGGCGAAAGGTTGTGAAGAGATCGGGGCCGGGAATCAGACGATAGGTTGCGGCAATTGTGTCAATATCGGCCAATATCTTTTGCTTCGCTGCGCTGTCACCGTAGCCGTTGTTTGATTCATCGGTATCGGGCATTCGCGCAATCAGCGGCACACGGCCACGTCGGATCAGCTCCTGTACTGCGCCGTCCAGCCGCTCGTCATATTGCATCAAAAAAGAGTTGGGGTCACTCAAGTTGGCCGCCCCGCCACCCATGTCGTTTGTGCCGAGCGCGATACCCCAGTAGAGGGCGTTGTCGGCCATGTTGTCGATGCCAAACGCATCATAAATGTCGCTCTCAAAGTAGTCGGTGTCCATCAGGCGATCTGCCTTTGCGCCGGGCAAGCCGTAGAGCGTGAGCGGCAGCGCGTCGTCTGAAAGTCGCTGCGCTTGGGCGCGTGCGCTAAAGCCGTGCGGCCCAATAATGTCAAACGCTGAGTAGGTTAGCGAGTCGCCAAAGATGGCAATTGCGTCGGGGCGACCTGTGCCATTGGCCTTGTAGATGTGAATTTGGCGCAGCAAAAAGTCACGTCCTGCGGGGTCGCTATAGTCGGCGAATCCGTCGGTGACGTGCATACGCAGCCATGTGTAGTTGCCAGCGGCGGGGATATCCACGACGTGATAGCGCGTCGTGCGGTTGTTGTCGGCGATAGCTTGTAGGGTCGTCCATGTGCCGTCCACGCCGTTGCTGGAATCGGCCGAAACCTGAATCTCATACGTGCGGGGATAGCTCTTGCGCCAGTCAGCTTGTGATTCGTGATATGGTTCCCAGTATGTGTCTGACGTGAATTGAAAGATGTGCTCGCCTTGCAACACGCTGTCCGACTGGAATGCGAGCGTTGCCGTTGTGCCAAGTGAGGAATCGGCCGAAAAGACCGCCTCTCCTGATCCCACATACCCACCCGATCCACAGCGGTAATTTGTCAAGAATCGACCCGTCTCAATTGCGGCACCCGTCTCAATGTCGTTGCAATAGGCAAATTCAAGGCCATCCAAAAAGAGTGTCTCATCAAATGAAATTTCTGTATAGGTCTGTTGCGCGGGGGCGAGAAATGCGGGATCGATCGAGTAGACGGTGAAGGGTGCGGCGGCGGCATCCCCGTTCCCCTTGACGATGCGCAACTCGCCCGTTCCATCGGCGACCTCTGGTACAATGGCGCGAATAAAGCCATCTGACCATTCGAGTGTCGTCGCCTGTGCGCCCAAAATTGTTAGCATGCCAGAGCCACCAAATCCTTCCCCAAAAACACCGATTTCATAGCCACTCACGCCTGAAATGTTGCTAAATTCAATCTCCAAGGGGAGTTGTGGTGTCGCTGTTGGCGGTGGGGGGGTGTTGGTTGGTGGCAACGGGGTATTGGTCGGCGGGGGCGGTAGGGTGGCCGTGGGGGTGATGTTTGGATCTGGCGTTGCCGTCGGCACAATCTCACCGGGTGTCAGCGTCCAAAATGAGGCACTGTGGGCAAACCACGTGCCGCCCCACCAATTGTCACCGCGCACGTGAACGGTCTGCACGGTGGGTGGCACGGCCATCCAGTAGGTTCGGAACTGCTCTGATTTATACTCACTCGTCGCCTGCGCTTGCAGCGTCGCGGCCTGCCAACTGTTGCCATTGTCAAAGCTGACCTCAAGATTGTCCCCCACGCCTACAAAGCGCAAATAGCTGTTGGCGGGTGCGGGGGAGTCAAACGTGAAGCTGTTGGCAGCGGGACTCGCCGTGCGTGGCTGTGACTTGATGATACCAAATGGCGTCGCCGGGTTGATGTGGAAATTATCCCAGCGATAGGTGTTGGAATCTTCGATATTCCATGAGTGATGGCCGAACTGAACGACCCCTGTCGTCCAGTCAAGTGGGGGATCGATCGCTGTGTCGAGAAAGCAATGATCGTAGGTGGGGAAGCAGACTGAGAGGTGATCGGCCGAAATCCGTATCTCGACCGTCTCAAGACGTGTATCGCTCGGCGTTAAGCCGTTTTGCGACAAGAGCGATTCAATCGTCGTATAGTTGTCATAGAGATTGCTCGCTGCAAAATCACGAATCACCGAGCCTTCGATGCGCGTTTGACCTTGCGTCAGCCCCGTTCGCACCAGCACGCCGTTATTCGGCTCACCCGTCGCGGCGGGTAGCCAATCTTGAATCGGCAGTTGCAAATTATCTTCATACGGCGTGATCCAAACGTTGAGGAAATCTTTCCCGTCGGGGCGCAAGGTCGAGACATCAAACTGAATGACCGCCTCGCCATCGCTAAAATCGGCCATCTGGTTTGGCGTGAGATAGATCATGCCATAGCCCGTTGCGTTGAGTGCAGTTTGGACTGTGCCATCACAGACGAACACGGCCTCCTCGTAGGCGGTCACGGTATGAGCCGCAGGAGATGGCTGGCAGGTGGTTGAAAAATCGGCCGAAATCTCGTCCAATTCAAGCCACGTATTTGCCTCTTTGCTGTGTACAACCACATCCCAATCGACGGGTTGCCAAGGTTCAGGTTGGGGGGGAGAGTGATCAACTGGCTCGTTAAAGGCGGTTGCGGCCGCCTCACTCAACTTCAATTGACTATGAACAAAAAAACTTCCAAATACAAACAGGCATATAAAAATGCCGTACATCAGTACAGATCCAAGACGTTCTACCATTACGATTAGCTCCCACTATCTTGCCGTCAACGCACGCCTAGCTTTGTCTTGAGTGATTGTCATGACATTAAGCTGCGTTTTAGGGCAAATTGTCAAACTCAGATGGGCGAGTTCCAGAGCAGAGTCTATAAAATCGACTCTGCGATGTAAAGAACCCAGCGTGCAAATGCGGCTTGTTTATGGTTCATTCACGCGGTCGGTGGTTTTTGGTACCATGGTCATTTTGGCTCTGTGGGATGCGATAAGCCAGCAGTGACCCCGAGAGTAATAGCACAAATGTTATCGTGATCCAGCGCAGTGGGCTGGCGTGTAGGGATTCGGCCGATTCCAATCCAATCACCGTCGGGACACCGCCAATCGACATATTTGCGCCCGTGCCGTTGATGGCAAGCGGTGTGCCGTCGTTGTCCGTCACCTGCACACCCGTGGCGGAAATAGCGGCCGATGTGACCCCATTCATGACAGGGGCAAAGTAAAGATCGGCAAAATCGATTAGGTCGCTGCCCGCAACAGATGATGCAATCGCCAGCCGCACCGTTCCGGCGGCAAACGTCAGATTACATGCACCAACCAGCCCATCCGCTAAGTCACAGCCGACGGGTCGGACCCGCGTCGGGTCATAGCCAATATCGACAGCCGATGCGCCAAAACGTGTACGACGGGGCATGTCGGCCGCGACGGCGATTTGACCTTCTGAAACTGGAAAAAGCTTTAGCTTGGCTGGCGGGAGCTGTTGTGCCGATTGCCGTGTTCCCGCGCTGCTTTGCCCGTCACAAAGTGAATTGCTGATGCCCGCGGCACACTGCACGATGTACAACGCATCCACCATGTCACACGCGCCGTCTGCATCGACATCACACTGCGCGATATTTAATTCGGCCGATTCGACAGGACAGCTTGCCACTGCCGTGCGTGCATGAACGACATACCCTGCAATGAAAGCAGCGTCTTGCGCATCGAGCAGCATATCGCATGAGACATCTCCCGCGAAGGTGCCGACTGGCGGTGTGTCGGTTGCCGTTGGGAGCGGTGTACTTGTCTCGGTTGGCAGGGGGGTATTTGTTGCCGTTGGTAATGGCGTATTCGTCGCAGTTGGTAACGGCGTATTTGTCGCCGTTGGGATCGGCGTATTCGTTGCTGTTGGCAACGGCGTATTCGTTGCTGTTGGAATCGGCGTATTTGTCGCCGTTGGCAATGGGGTATTGGTTGCCGTTGGAATTGGCGTGTTCGTTGGCAGGGGTGTATTGGTCGCGGTTGGGAATGGCGTGTTTGTTGCCGTTGGCAATGGGGTATTCGTTGCCGTTGGCATCGGCGTGTTCGTTGCGGTTGGGGGGATAGATGGCGTGTAGGTTGGGAGCGGTGTCGGGAGCGGCGTTGTTGATGGTACGGCAGGAACGGCAGCGACAAACGCCTCGCTCCAGAGTTCGAGCATTTTCAACATCCCCGCATCACTGTGATGAGTGCCATCTCCACTTAAGAATGAGCTGCTACTCGTTTCGATGTTATCGCGGAATGCGGTATAGAGATCGGGCCCGGGAATGAGCCGGTATTTTGCCATCACGCCATCGATGTCGCCCAACACTTTGCGCTTGGTTGCCAGCGTGCCATAGCCGCCGCGTGCTTCATCGGTATCGGGGATGCGAGCCACAATCGGTACGCGGCCGAGCGCGATCAGATCTGCGACGGCCGCGTCGAGTCGGCCACCATATTCGGTGATGTTAAAGCCTGCGACACCGATTGATTGCGCACTATCGAGCGCATCGTTTGTCCCGAGCGCGATTCCCCAGAAACGCGCGTTTTCCTGCATGTTGTCCTGCGCAAGCGCGTCATAGATGTCATAGGCCACATCGGGGCTATTGACCAGACCGCTTGAATTTTGACCAGCAAGCCCATAGGTCGTCAGCGGCATATCTTGATTTGTGCCGCGCAACGCTTTAATCTTGGCGGCCAGTCCAAGTGTGCCAATCGTCTCAAAGTTGGATGCCGTGAGCGAATCGCCGTAGATGACAAGCGAATCGCGCGTCCCGATGTTGCCGTTTGATGGGGCAAAGAGCCGAATTTCACGCAAGCCAAAGTCGCGCCCAGCTGTGGCCGTTTCGTCGGCGTTGCCGTCGGTAACACGCATCCGCAGCCAGTGGTAGCCACCAGACGGGACGGTTAGTTTATGGGTGCGCTGGCTCCGATCATTGCCCGTGACAGTGAGAACGGTTTGCCATGTACCGTCGCTGCCGTTGGTGGAATCGGCCGAAACTTGTAGTTCATAGTCGCGTGGGTTGCTCTCTGGATATGTCCCTGTGTTGGGGCGTGGATACCAGTTGCCGTTGACAAAGTAGCTGAAATAGTACTCACCGAGCAGCGTCTGTTCGAGATCGAGCGCGACGATGGCGACTTTGTTTTGACTGGAATCGGCCGAAAATTTCGCCGACCCCGTGCGCGTCACGCCATTGTAGCCACAACGATAGTCGGTCAAGAATTCACTTGGCTCCGCGCCAACATTTGATGGTTGCTGATAGCAAAACCATGACTCTAAATTTTCTGTGTGAACGAATTTTCCCGCTGCTATATTGCTGAACACCACCTCAGGGGCTTGCAGAAAAGCGGGGTCAATTGTGTAGACGGAAAAGGGCGCGTAGGCGTTGCTGCCAGCGGCCGATTGCAGATGGATCAACCCTTCTCCATCGGGAACGGCTGGCACAATCGCCTTGACAAATCGATCGGTCCATTCGACCACCTGCGCCGTCGCGCCATAGATCGCCACATTGCCCATTGTATTGCCAAAACCCGTTCCAAAAATACCGATCTCATAACCGATCACGCCCGCACGATTGGCGACCTCGATGTTGATGCCCGCATCGGAGGCGGGAACATTGGGTGTTGCGGTCGGGGCAACCACAGGGGTGGCCGTTGCGGGCGGTGATGGGGTTCCGGGTGGGGTGGTCGCCTGCGCCGTCAGCGTTGGTTGCGGTGTGGGAACGGCTGTGTTTTGTGGGAAGGGGGCGACAAATGCCGCAACCCACGCATCAATGAGGGATTTTCGGCCGATATAGGTGTGATGCGTGCCGTCGCCACTGATGTAGGAAGCGTTGTTTGTCTCAATATCGCGGCGGAAAAGTGTAAATAGATCGGGGCCGGGAATGAGTCGATAGGTTGCCGCAATTGTGTCGATGTCGGCCAGCACTTTTTGCTTGGATGCGGTGTCACCATACCCGCCCGCCGCCTCGTTGGTGTCGGGCATACGCGCGAGAATCGGCACACGTCCCCGATCAAGCAACGCCTGTACGGCCGCATCGAGGCGTTCATCAAATTGCATCAAGAACGAGTTGGGATCATTCAAGTTGACCGCCCCGCCACCGATGTCGTTTGTGCCGAGCGCAATCCCCCAGTAGAGCGTATTGTTCGCCATATTGTCGATGGCAAATGCATCATAGATGTCGCTATCAAAATAGCTGGTGTCCATCAGGCGATCCGCCTTGGCACCGGGCAGACCATAAACGGTAAATGGCAGCGCGCCATCAGAGAGGCGATGTTGCATCGCCTGTGCCGCAAATCCCTGTGGGCCGATGATGTCAAACGCCGAATAGGTCAATGAGTCGCCGTAGATCGCCATTGAATCGGGGCGACCCGAGCCATTGGTCTGATAGATATGGACCTCGCGCAGCAAGAAATCACGTCCTGCGGGGTCGCTGTAGTCAGCGTAACCATCAGTTACGTGCATTCGCAACCATGTATAGTTGCCAGCGGCAGGGATGTTGACGGTGTGATAGCGTGTTGTGCGGTTGTTGTCTGCTACCGTTTGCAGGGTTGTCCATGTGCCGTCAACGCCGTTGGTCGAATCGGCCGAAACGTCAATTGTGTAGGTGCGCGGGTAACTCTTGCGCCAACTCGCTTGTGATTCGTGATACGGTTCCCAATAGGTGTCCGATGTGAACTGGTAGATATGTTCACCACTCAATGCGGTAGCTGATTTAAAGGCCAGCGTCGCCGTCGTGCCTTGTGCTGCGTCTGCTGCAAAGACCGCCTCGCCCGACCCGACGATCCCGCCCGACCCGCAACGGTAGTTGGTTAGAAAACGTCCCGTTTCAATCGGTGCGCCATTGTTGATGTCATTACAATAGGCAAATTCAACACCATCCAAATAGAGCGTCTTGTCAAATGAGATTTCGTCAAATGTTTTACTGGTTGGCTGCAAAAAAAGTGGATCGATTGAATAAACGGTAAAGGATGTGCTTGCCACATCGCCATTTTGCCGCACGACGTTCAAAAGCCCTGTGCCATCCGCGACCTCTGGAACAACGGCGCGAATAAAGCCATCTTCCCATTCGAGAATGGTCGCATATGCGTTCAAAATGGTCACGTGACCCGAATCACCAAACCCACTGCCAAAAATACCGATCTCGTAACCACTGACACCCGTGATATTGCTAAACGTGATGGCGGGTGGCGCGAGCATCGCCGCCTCACCACGCCCAATTTGGCTATTAATCACCAACATTCCAACAACAAACAGGCAAATCACAATGCCATACACCAGTACAGACTTAACACGTTCTACCATTAACTCCACCATTCCTTTACGTTAATTACAGGGGCGGCTCGCTCCCTAACCAAGAAAAGTTGATTTGAAATGATGTTTCGGGAATTGGATTTCCCGAAACCCGACTAGCGCGGTGTATGTTTCGGGAATTGGATTTCCCGAAACACCAACTCACTCAAGTTCCATTATTCATCAATAGCTCGCCGCCATAACTTGGAAAACTGTAGAGGATAAATCTTGCAAACTGAACAACACAATAGGACAAAGTGGCTAAAAATCGAATTGTTCACGCGCTCTTCACGCAGTCGGTGGTTTTTAGTACTTAGGTCATTTTTCACAGATGGGCCGCGTTGAACGTCCATATTGTTGCCTTTTTCGCCCAACCTTATACCATTCCCGCCATGACACATTCTGACAAAGCTGCCTTGCGCGGCGAACCGAGTTACGTCTGGCGGTCGGGGCAGGATCGCCGACTGCGCATGATCGAACGCTGGGTCGATCTGAACGGAACGGTGCTGGACAACGGTTGTGGGTTGGGCGCCTATTTGGAAAAATTCGGCCGATATCCCGGCAACCACTTTGGCAACGAAATCGAAGAAGAACGTGCTGCCCATGCACGCGATCGTTCTGATGGCGTTGTCGTCTCCCCCGGTGAATTTCTCGCCTTTGCCGACAACTCGTTTGACACAATTTTCAGCAATGAAGTGATCGAGCACGTGCAAGACGATCGCATGGCCGCACACGAGATGGTGCGCGTGACGCGGGTGGGTGGTCGCATCTTTATCTTCTGTCCCAATCGTTGGTATCCCGTTGAGCAGCATGGGATCTACTGGCGTGGCGAATACCATTTTGGCAACATTCCACTCGTTAACTATTTGCCCAACGCCCTGCGTAACCGACTCGCGCCGCACGTCGCTGTCTATACCAAACGTGGGTTGCTCGATCTTTTTGCAGGGCTGCCCGTCAAGCTCGTGCAGCACACGCGCATCTTCGGTGGGTACGATAATATCGAGTACAGGTTGCCGAGAATCGGCCGAATCATCAAACAGACGCTCTATACGCTCGAACGCACGCCGTTCAACGTGTTCGGCATATCTCACCTGCTCGTGCTCGAAAAAGTTGCCGATGTTAAAGAAACTAATTAAAACCACTCGACGTGTGACCTTAATCTCGTTGGGAGCGGCCCGCAATGCGCTGCGCCGCTGGAATTTTCCCGTCACCATGCGAGAAACGGTGACCGACCAGCTTGAAAATATGACCGACGTGGAGCCAATGCTACCGACAACGTTGGAGGAGTTGGGGGACCGACCTGTCCAACCAGTTGATTCAGGCGTTGGAATGCTGTTTCATCGCCGCTACTGGGTCGATATTGCCGAGAGTGAAAAATCGGCCGAAGAGATGATGCGGCTCATCCAGCGCGACCCCAATCTCTTTGCCCCGCAAGAACTCGTCCACTTCAAACGCACGTTGGGCGATGTGGATAATCTGGCCGTTGGTGATGAATTCTACATTTCGATCACCAGTCCATGGGATGCGCCCGTGCGCGTCATCGACGTTTCGGCAACCTCTTTTTCGTTCGTGACGCTTGACGGACATCTCGAAGCGGGTGAAATCACCTTCCGCATGATTCAACACCCATTGCAAGATGATTGGCTGCGCTTTGAAATTGTCTCATGGGCGCGGAGTCGGGATCGATTGGTGCAGCTTGCCTTTGAAACGCTGGGGGTTGGAAAGGCGGCGCAAACGGGGATGTGGACGTTTTTCTGTCAGCGCGTCGTCGAGCAAAGTGGCGGTAAGCGGATGGGTGATGTGCAAGTTGCGACGCAAAAAGTACGGACAAAGGCGGTTCGCTGATGGATCAACGGGAAAAATTGCTGAAACGGTATCGGAAGCGGTTTGATCTTTATGGCGATCGGCCGATTAATTACGACGTTTCCAAACAGCATGAATACACTCAACAGAGCGGCTGGAACATCGACGAATACAACGCCCCATTGCCCAATGAGGCGCCCGGTCCCCCCATGCCCAACAACTCATTCGCGTTTGCCCAAGATGTGTTGCGCAACTACGAGTTTCCGCCCCCCTCCCTCATAAAGGGCATCTACATCAGCGAAACGCCGCTTGCAGAACGGGTCATGCTGCTGCGCGCGCAGTTCCTCTACATCTTTCGCTTCTTCTTCGGTGTGCGCGTCTCGCGCGTGATCGATGAGGTGCGCGAGACCAATGAGGGCGATCTGCACGTTTGGGGCTACAGCTATCAAACATTGGAAGGGCACTGGGAGATGGGGGAGATCACGTTTGAGATTCAAAAGCTGGCGCAGACAGGGACGATCAATTTTCATATTGAAGCGTATTCAAAATCGGGCCATATCCCCAATCCGCTCTATCGGCTTGGATTTCGGATTTTCGGCCGACAGTTGCAGATCTATTTTGCCAAACAAAGTTTGAAAAGAATGCAGCGGTTCGTAGCAGAACGGCTGTTGAATGTAGAATAGGTTTTCACCTGTTCGCGCACGGGTAGGCAAATCGCCCACCCGAAAATTATGTCTGTCACAATTAAAGATATCGCCAAAGCGGCCGGCGTTTCGCATACAACCGTCTCAAGGGCGTTGCGCGATAGCCCCGTCATTTCTGCCGCGACCGCCGCCCAGATCAAACAGCTCGCCCAACAGATGGGCTATGTCCCCAATTCGGCCGCCCGCAACCTCAAAACCAATCGCTCCAACGCATTCGGCGTGATCGTCCAGCGCATTGATGACCCATTTTATGGTGAAGTGATCGATGGGATCGAGGACGTACTGCAATCGCGTGGCTACAGTCTGCTGTTGGCCGCCTCACATGGCGATAGTGAGAAAGAAAAGGAGATTTTCCGCACGTTGAGCGAACGGCGTGTCGATGGGACCATCATCTGCTCGATTGCGATCAGCCAAGCACAGGCGGCGCAACTCGACCACTTTGGTGTGCCAATTGTCGTCATCAACAATCAGGCGGCCAATGACACCACCTACGCCGTGAGCCATGACGACAACGACGGGGCAACGCAAATTGTGCAACACTTGCTCGATCTGGGTCACCAGAATATCGCCTACATCGGCAATGCGAGCGCAGGGCGCACCAACGAAGATCGGCTGAATGCTTTCCACGCGACGTTACAGACGGCGGGCGTTGACGTGCGCCCAGAGTGGGTCGTCAATGCGCCCAATGGGTCGGTGAAAGGAGGCGTTCGTGGGGCGCAGATGTTACTGCGTCAACCCGAACGGCCAACGGCGGTTGTCTGCTTCAACGATGTGATGGCGGTGGGGGCGATGTCGACGCTCAAAGGGGCAGGCATCGGTGTTCCAGAGAATTGTGCCGTGACAGGGTTTGACAACATTGCGTTGGCGGAATATCTCTGTCCACCGTTAACGACCTTCGACCAGCCGAAATATGAACTCGGGCAAAGAGCCGCCCAAATGATGCTGTCCGTCCTTGAACGAAAACGTGCCATGCCAGCGCAACCCCAATCGGTCTGTTTGCGCGGCACGTTAATTGTGCGCGAATCGACTGCGCCGTTACCCAAATTGTAAGCAGTTAGCGTTAAGCTAGTGGATGCGACAAGAAGACCGTCGTGCGGCTCGCCATTGTTTAAGCACAAGATTGGTTTGTATTCATGACTCAACCCTCGCCACAGGAGACCAAACAGCGTTTTCAGCAGGCATTGCGCCGAGCTGAACAGCTTGATGATCAATTGGCGTTGGCTGTGGCACACAGCGGGTTAGCGTTTGCCCATTGGCAGTTGGACACGACTGATCTGGCGCTGCTACACGCTGAAACGGCTGAGACCGTTGCCATGACGCTCGAATCGGCCGAATCGGCCCCCATTCTCAGACGAGTCGCGGGCGTGTATGAGCAGATCGGCCGATTTGATAAGGCAACCACCGCCTATCGTCGCGCCCTCACCCATTTCTCCAACAGCAAACAGTCTGACAAAACGGCCGAAACGCTGGCCGACTTAGGGCAACTTCTGCTGACCCACAGCGACTATGAACAGGCACTCACCGCTATTTTGCAAGCGTGCCAAATTGCCCACGCACGCAATAATCATTCTTTGCAAGCGCGATGTTATCGCCACCTCGCAACGATTTATTTTGAGCAAGAGGCGTTTGAACAAGCCCAGATTTACGGGCAAAAAGCGGTCAAATCGGCACAACGCTCGGGGCAGAATGATTTAATCGCCGATAGTTACAACGTTGTGGCGACCTTGCAGAAATATCAGGGCAGCATCGAAAACGCTCGACAACTACATCAGGCGGCATTGCAACTGCGGAAGCAAAGCGAAAATAAACACGGCATGGCAGACAGCCTGCACAATTTGGGGATTCTCGATGAAGAGGCGGGGGAGTTTGTGAAGGCTGCGGCGAACTATGAAAAAGCTCTTGCGCTGCGACAAGAGATCGGTGATACAGCGGGTGAGCTGCGCAGCTATGCGGTGCTTGGCACAATCCATCTCGCCCAAAAAAAATATGATCAGGCAATTGATTTCTTTGAACGCGCCCTCAAATTGGCACAAGAGCGCGGTGAGCGCATGATAGAAGCAGACATCCTACATGAAATGGCAGCCCTCCACGCGGAGCGCGGCGACTATCGACAAGCCTATCAATTTCAGCAGCAGTACACCGAGCAGCAGCAAACATTGTTCAACAGCAAGCGTGATGAGCGATTGGCGGCAATTCATGCCCACATCAATTCGGGACGTGAGCAGCGTATCATTGAAGTTGCGCGTCAACGCTCGCAGGAGTTGGAAGCGCGCATCCATGCGCTTGAAACGGAGCGCACCCTTGAGGCGATGCGTGTACTCGACGCACAGACGCAAGTGGGAGATGTTGACGAGAAGGTTGCGACGTTGCAAAAAATCAATTCGCAGGTTGTCAATCTGTTGTCACACGAGTTTCGCACACCCTTAACCGTGATTGGGAACGCAACCTATATTTTGGAGCGGTTTGGCAAAAAATTATCGGCCGAAAAGAAAGCCGACAACTTTAACCGCATCAAGGATTCTGTAGACGCGCTCAAGCATCTACTCGACGACATCTGCTGGATCGAGACGGCAACGGCCGAAAGCGTGATTCCCACCGCAAATCCGATTATGCTCTATACGATGACGGATGATGCGGTCGCCACATTCGGTATTTTGGAGCGCGATCGCATCAAGATCACGCTGCCTGACCGTGATGTGCAGTTAGATGTCGATGGCGAGATGGTGCAGCAGATCATTTTCCAGCTTGTCGCCAACGCGCTTAAATTTTCGAGCGCAGATGTGGTGAAAAATCGGCCGATTGAACCGATTGAACTCGACGTCAGCTTTACGGGCGACATGTTGCGCATCAGTGTGCTGGACAGTGGGATCGGCATCCCGCTGGCCGCACGACAGCACGTGACCGAGCTATTTTATCGCGCCGAGAACTTCCAAAACGTGCGTGGAATGGGTATCGGCTTGGCAGTTGTGCAAAAATATGTCACTGCCCTCAACGGCACGCTTGTCATTGAAGACAATCAGACGCACGGCACGCGCATCATGGTCAAGTTGCCAGTTGAATCCCCACCCGTGATCGAATCCGCCTTTGTTGATGCGGCACGAAAACAGATTCTCGCATAATACGGCCCGCATGGGTTGTCCCACCTCTCCAAAACACCTACAATTCTCGTCGCATGGCTAATTTGTTCGACTTCGCCCGACAACAACAGGCCACATGGTCTGTCACCGATCTGACCCGCTACATCCGCGAAATGTTCGAGGTCGATTTTCGGTTGCAAGATGTCGAAGTGGAAGGTGAAATTTCTAACTTCACTCGCGCACGATCGGGCCATCTATACTTTACGCTCAAGGATGGCAACGCACAACTCAAGGGGGTGATGTGGCGCAGTGCCGCGCAACGGCTGCTGTTTGATCCGAGCAATGGGGATCAGGTCGTCGCACGGGGCAAAGTCAGCGTCTATGATGCGGGGGGCGCGTATCAGCTTTATGCGGATAAGTTGCAACCAGCCGGTCGCGGCAATTTGGCGGTTGCATTTGAACAGTTAAAGGAACGGCTGAACGAAGAGGGATTGTTTAACCCTGATTTCAAGCAGCCGATTCCTGCCTTGCCAAAGAAAATTGGCATTGTGACATCGGCCGATGCGGCCGCATTGCGCGATATTCTTAACGTCCTGCGCCGCCGCTACCCGCTTGTTGAAGTCCTGATTGCGCCGACACTTGTGCAAGGGGACACCGCCCCAGCCCAAATCGTCGCCGCCCTCCAACAACTCGACCAACGCGCCGACATCGACACGATTTTGCTGTCACGCGGTGGCGGATCGCTAGAGGATTTGTGGGCATTTAATGATGAGGCGGTCGCCCGCGCCATCTTTTCGGCACGCACACCGATCATCTCGGGGGTTGGGCATGAGGTGGATTTCACGATTGCCGACTTTGTGGCAGATTTGCGTGCGCCCACGCCGTCGGCTGCCGCCGAACTGGCCGTCCCAAATATCGCTGATTTGGCGTTGGGCGTGCGCGGCTTGCAAAATGCTCTTAACAGCATCATGCGCGACCGCCTAGGTCAGTTGCGTCAGCATGTCGAAAATATGACGCGCATGTTGGGGAACTTGACTCCTGAAAAGCAGTTGCGCCATAATGAACAGCGGCTGGACGAGCTGACGCGACGCTTGGAAAACATGATGCAGCAAACGCTGCGCGAAAAGTCGAATCGCCTCCTGTTGGCGAGTGCTAGCTTACGCGCATTTAGCCCACAGGCAACGCTCGATCGCGGCTATGCGATTGTGCGAGATGCGGATGGCAAGGTTGTAAAATCGGCCGAAACCATCAAAAAAGATCAGCAGCTAACAGTACGGGTTGCCGATGGAGAATTTAGGGTAAGAAGTGATAAGTGATAAGTGAAAAGTGATAAGTGAACTTCTTTACTTACCACTGACCACTCTCTACTAACCACTCTCTACTAACCACTTCCTAACATGGACGATCTAACATTTGAAAAAGCCCTGCGTGAACTGGAAAGTGCAGTCGAAAAGCTAGAGGTTGGCGAGTTGACGCTCGACGAATCGCTGGAACTGTACGAGCAAGGTCAGAAATACGCTGCCTTTTGTGGTTCACAACTTGAGATGGCACAGTTGAAGGTCGAGATGATTTCGGCCGATGGTAACACGCAGACAGTCGAGATTTAACGGAGCAACAAACTTTGTTCAAGAAAATTCGCCAATCACTTGGCAAAACACGTCGCCAATTAGCTGCCGCAGTCGGCACAGGTGACATCACCGAAGAGACATGGGAGGACATGGAGGACACCCTCGTCCGCTCTGATCTTGGTGTCGAAACGACCATTGAGCTTGTGGACGCAGTGCGCGAACGGGCAGAAGACGAAGCGATTATCAACGCAGAAGATTTGGTCCCGATTCTGAAATCGGAGATGCGCAAGCGGTTGGAAAGTTCGGCCGAATTTGCCATTGGGCAACGTCGCCAGCTTACGGTTGTGATGGTCGTCGGTGTCAACGGCTCTGGCAAAACAACTAGCATTGGCAAACTCGCCAACTACTATAAAGACGATTTCAACGTGCGTCTTGCCGCGGGGGATACGTTCCGTGCTGGCGCAATCGACCAGCTTAAAGTTTGGGCAGAACGGGCCAATGTGCCGATCACGGCCAGTCAGCCGGGAAGTGACGCGGCCGCATTGATCTATGACAGCATTCGTGCCGCACGCGCACGCGATGTCGATCCCGGTCGCAAAGGCGCATTGCTTTTTGTCGATACGGCAGGGCGACTTCAGACCAACTTCAACCTAATGCGCGAGCTGGAAAAGGTGTATAACGTTTGCGCCAGCAGCGTGCATGAAGCCCCGCATGAAACGCTGATCGTCATCGACGCGCCAACCGGGCAGAACGCCCTTGAGCAGGCTAAAAAGTTTAAGGAATCGGTCAACCTCACGGGCGTCATCTTAACCAAACTCGATGGAACGGGGAAAGGTGGCATGATCTTTTCCATTTACCGCGAGCTGGGAATTCCCGTGCGCTTTGTCGGGACGGGTGAAGCGATCGATGATCTTGTACCGTTTGATGCAGATGCATTTGTAGATGGTATGTTTGAAGAATAGATTTCTGGTAGGTAACTACTCAGCCATCATTCCCATGCAGACGGGAATCTACTCTGGCACGCCGAAGAATGGATACCTGCCTTCGCAGGTATGACAGATGCTTCTCCAGAGAGTCTGAGTAGTTACGATTTCTGACTGGCAGATCAATCGTGTTGTAAAAAATTAAAGGATAGAAGATGGACATAATCGAACAACTCACAGACTTGGAAAATCGCGTCAACATTTTGCGGAGGCGGCTTTGACGTAGATCGCAAGATCGAACGAACCGAAGTGTTGCAGCTCGAAGCGGGTGCGCCCGACTTTTGGGATGATGGCGACACGGCACAACAAAAGATGCGCGAACTGTCAGAGATCCAATCGGACATCGCGCAGTGGGAAAGTCTAAGCGGGCGACTATCGGATGCGCTGATTCTCGCAGAGATGGAGGATGACGAGCTTGAAAAAGAGCTTGAGAAAGAGACAAACGCGCTCACCAAAACAATCGACGACCTCGAATTCCGCACCCTATTTTCAGGAAAATTTGATAAGAAAAGTGCCTATCTCGCCATTCATAGCGGCGCGGGTGGCACAGAGTCGCAAGATTGGGCGGCCATGTTGCGGCGCATGATGCTGCGCTGGGCAGAGGGTCACGGCTTTGAGATCGATACACTTGATGAAACAGCAGGGGACGAAGTCGGCATCAAGAGTACGACGTTCTTGATTAAGGGTGAGTTTGCCTATGGCTGGTTACGGTCAGAGCGTGGCGTGCATCGGCTGGTGCGGATTTCCCCCTTTGACTCATCGGCGCGGCGGCATACATCGTTTGTCAAGATGGAAGTGTGGCCCGATGTCGCGCAAGAGATCGAGATTGAGATCGATGATAATGATTTGAAGATCGACCGCTTTAAGGCGAGTGGCGCGGGTGGACAGCATGTTCAGAAGAACGAGACGGCGATCCGCATCACCCATTTGCCGACAGGTATTGTCGTATCGTGCCAAAATCAACGCTCATTGACCCAAAATCTTGAGACGGCGACCAATATCTTGAAAGTCCAACTCTATGAATTGGAGATGCAGAAGCAGCAAGAGAAGATTGACGCGCTGAAAGGGGATAACGTCAGCGCAGAGTGGGGCAATCAGATTCGGTCGTATGTGTTGCATCCATACAAGATGGTTAAAGACCATCGGACAAACCATGAGACAGGCGACCCGAGTAAGGTGCTGGACGGGGATTTGGATGGGTTTATGGAAGCCTACTTGCGTTATACGTTAGGTGAATAACAAGTTCGGGCAAACCAAAACCTCTGAATGCGTCGATTGACTAAACGAGAACGCACGCTAAATTGGACTGATAGAAGATGGCAAACGTGACGTCACTTAAAGAGCAGGTTGTTGAGAGATTTAAGCGGCTATTTGATGATGAGCCGACCATTGTGGTGCGCGCACCAGGTCGAGTCAATTTGATTGGCGAACACACCGATTATAATGATGGGTTTGTGTTGCCGATGGCGATTGATCGGGGGGTTTGGGTGGCGTTGCAGCCGCGTGAAGATGGGAAGGTGTTTGTCTATTCGGCCGATTTTGAAGATGGTGGCGAATTTTCACTCAACAAGCTCGAAAAGGGAACGGCCGATAGCTGGCTCGAATATATCAAGGGCGTTGCAGCAGCTTTGCATGACGAAGGCAAATCACTGACTGGCTGGGAAGGGGTCGTGACGGGCAATGTGCCAATCGGATCGGGGCTGTCCTCTTCAGCCGCCTTGCAAATCGCCATCACGCAGGCATTTGCCGCCGCATCTGACTTTACATGGGAAGGGACACCGATGGCAAAGTTGGTGCAGCGCGTCGAAAATCAGTGGATGGGCGTGCAGACGGGCATCATGGATCAGATGATTTCCGCCAATGGCAGCGCGGGGAACGCGCTGCTGATCGACTGTCGTTCACTAGAGACGACAGCCGTTCCACTGCCCGAAAGGACAGCGGTTGTCGTTCTGGACACGATGGTGCGGCGAGGGTTGGTCGACAGCAAATACAATGAGCGACGTGAACAGTGTGAAGCTGCGGCAGCCGTCATGGGGGTCGAAATGCTGCGCGATGTCGATTTATATACCTTCTTGCAGAAGCAACATCTGCTAGAACCGTTGGCCCGACAGCGGGCACGGCACGTCATCTCGGAAAATGAACGCACGCTGTTGGCGGCGATTGCGATGCAGCGCGAAGACAGCGTTGGGCTAGGCGCATTGATGAATGCGAGCCACGCCAGCTTGCGCGATGATTTCGCGGTGTCCTGTGACGAGTTAGATATTTTTGTTGAGATCGCGCAGCGACAAGCGGGCTGTTTTGGCGCACGAATGACGGGGGCAGGGTTTGGGGGATGTGCTGTGGCTTTAATTTCGGCCGAAAATATCACCCAATTCACCACCACCGTCACCGCAGAATACCAAGCTGCAACTGGAAAAAAACCAAATGTCTACGTCTGTTTTCCCACAAACGGCGCAGAAAGAGTGATGTAGTTACAGGGTCGCAACGTTGCAATGCTTTTTTGTAAAACTTCGCAATCTGCCACCGTGCCCCTCCTCATGAAAATCAAATTTGACCGCTACTATAAATACGATGAATTGACCAAAATTGTGCATGAATGGGCAGCCGCCTATCCAACGTTGTGCCAGCTCGATGTCCTTGGCAAGAGCTACGAAGAACGCGACATCTGGGTGTTGACGATTACCAATCAAGCGACCGGCGCACATGATGAAAAGCCCGCCTACTGGGTGGATGGCAACATTCATGCAACGGAACTATCCGCGTCAACCGCAGCGCTCTATCTCGCCAACATGTTGTTGACTCAATACGGTGAGGATGAGCGCGTGACCTACACACTCGATACGCGCACGTTTTATATTGTGCCACGTCTCAACCCTGATGGCGCAGAATGGGCGTTGGCCGATGTGCCGCGTTTTATTCGCAGCAGCACCAAACCTTATCCACGTCAAGACCAGCTCGATGGACTGCACCAATCTGATGTCGACGGGGATGGGCGGATTTTGCAGATGCGCGTGCGTGATCCCAATGGAAATTGGAAACCACATGCCGATATTCCACAGATGCTTGTCCCGCGAGAACCCGATGATCTACCCGGCGGCGAATACTATCGCCTCTTGCCTGAAGGTGAAATTCAAAATTTCGATGGTGTGACGATTAAGCGTGCGCCCAGTTTGCAAGGGCTCGATCTGAATCGCAACTTTCCCGTTTTTTGGACACCAAAACAGACGAGCGGCGGAACCTATGCGGGAAGCGAGCCTGAACCGCGTGCGACGATTGATTGGGTGACAAGCCACAAAAATATCACGGGCGGAACGAGCTTTCACACCTTCAGCGGCGTGCATCTGCGTCCGCCGACCAAAGGGGCCGATAGTGAATTGCCGACAGGGGATTTGCGAACATACAAAAAGCTAGGCGATAAGGCGATGGAAATGACAGGATATCCTGCCATTTCAGTATTCCATGAATTTGCCTATGACCCCAAAACGCAAATCAAGGGGACATTTGACGACTGGCTCTACGAGTATGTAGGCGTGTATGCTTGGACGACTGAGATTTGGAGTGTACAGAAGCAAGCTGGGATTGAAGATTACAAATTTATCGAGTGGTGGGGGTATCATCCGCGTGAAGATGATGTCAAAATTTTTAGGTGGTTTGAGGAGACGGTTTCGGCCGATTTCTACGTCGATTGGTATGAATTTGACCACCCGCAACTTGGCAAGGTTGAGCTCGGTGGCTGGGACATTTTACATACATGGCGCAACCCCCCACTCGAACTGCTCGAAAAAGAGGTCGCACCCCTAGCAGACTTTTGTCTGTTTAGCTGTCTCATTTCTCCTAAGCTCGAACTACACAGCACCGATGTCCAGTCCGATGGCGAGATCCATCGCATTCGCCTCGTTGTGCAAAACACAGGCTATCTGCCGACCAATGTGACTGAACAAGCACAGGTCATGAATGTCGTCAATCCGCTTGAAGTTGACATCACAATACCTGAGGGTACAAAACTGCTGCTTGGCGAAAAGAAGACGTTTGGCGGTCAGTTGGCGGGACGCGATCAGAAATTGCAGTTTGCGATATTGTCGTCAGATGTGACAGATAATCTCGCCAAATTTGAATGGGTCGTGCAAGCTGCTGCGGGAACGGAATTTGAGATCACTGCCAAACACGACCGTGCGGGAACTGTCCGCACAACGGTTACCGTTTAAGTCAGATCGGCAATTTTTCATCTGTCTGGCAACAAAAAAAGCGTCCGAAATGGACGCTTTTTTGTTTCTCAATGAAGCGGTAGGATACTAAATTTCGACCGATTTGGGATCGATACCCAATGCTTTCAACTCTTTCTTGTAGGCAGATTTTGTCTTCGCATTGGCGATGCGGGCCGCACGTTTTTCATCGTTTGGCATGTCATCGGTGATTTCGATCAGTTCTGGCAACGGGGGCGCACCTGCGGGGGCAGCAGCGGCAGCAGGCGCAGCAGCTTCAACCACTGGCGCAGGGGCCGCCTTCAAAACAGGACCGCTATCAGTCCAATCGACCGTTTTGGGGTCGATGCCAGCCGCTTTTAGCTCTTTATTATAAGCCGACTTTGCCTTTGCATTGGCGATGCGTGCCTTCCGCACATCGGCAGGATCCATATCATCTGTGATAACCGTATAGCCACTAATTTCCGGCAACTCAACCGTCGGCGCAGCGGCGGTCGCTGCTGCGGGTGCGCCAGATTGTGGGGCTGGGGCAGCTGCTTGGGCGGCGGCAACAGCAGCTTGGGCTGTGTCGGGCAACTTCGGCCCTGCATCCGTCCATTCGACCTCTTTTGGATCGATGTCAAGTGCTTTCAACTGCTTGTTGTAGGCTGACTTTGCTTTCGAGTTCGCGATACGCGCCTTACGCAATTCGGCCGGATCCATGTCGTCAGTAATGACGATCATATCGGGTGCGGGCGGCAGTTCAATGCGCGGTGCAGCAGGTGCGGCGGCAACACCACCAGCAGCCGCTGCGCCATCGGCAACGACCATCATATCTTGGCCAGATGCTTTTAACGCCTTATAGGCTGCCGACTTTGATTTTGCGTTGGCAATGATCGCCTGACGTTTACTCGCGCCGGTCAGTCCGCCAATATCTTTCCATTCGAAATCGACGCCCGGTTTCAGCTTACGCTTGACCTGTTTCGTCTTGCCGCCACCAACTCGAGCCGTCGTTGCCGCTGCCGCTTGTTTGACCACTTGAAGGCCATTCCACGTATGATACTGGGCAATCTTGACAGCCGAGACGGGGTCTTTATCCAACCCCTTGGAGGTAACTTTTTTATTCTTGCGTGCGTTGGTGGTTGCTAATCGGCCGATTCCCATGTTCCCACCGCGTGGCAACGCGGCTGCACGTTTTGCGGCAACGATGCGCGCATCTTCCAACTGATCTTCATAATCAGCCTTAACAGCGATTGCGTGACCCGCCGTTTGGCGTGGGTTGACCGATTTTTGGAGTTGCTCATTTGTCTCAATGACAAGTTCATTTGTCTTGACCGCATTGGCAAAAGTGACAACCAAGAACATCAATCCTGCGCCCGCCGCGAGGACAAGAAGGGTGATGATGACAGCTAAGGTGAAAAAATTCATGTGCGTCCTGAGTGACCGTATTTCGGCCGAATTTCTCGTCAGTTTGACTGCCGATTATAACCATTTGTGCAAAAATTCTCAAACAAGATTGTCGTTGCCAACTTTCGTCGCGACGAAAGTTGGCAACTCTCTAATGCCTATAGATCGCGGGCAAACGTCGAAATCTTCTCCAATGCACTCAGTTTAAAGGCAGCGACATCTTGCGTTCCCAAATTACCGCCATCGCGCGTCCGCACGGCCACCTGTCCCGCCTCCTCTTCACTATCTCCAACAACGAGCATGTAGGGGATTTTCTGCAACTGGGCATTGCGGATTTTCTTGTTCATACGGTCGCTACTGCCATCCACTTCGACGCGCATCCCCAGCGCGCGCAGCTCGCCTGCGACCTTTTCCGCATAGGGGATGTGTCGATCGGCAATTGGAACCATCGTCACCTGAACGGGCGCCATCCAGAGCGGGAACGCACCGTTGAAATGCTCAATTAGCACACCGATGAAACGTTCCATGCTGCCGAAGGGGGCGCGGTGGATCATAATCGGCCGATGTTTCTCGCCATCTTCGCCCGTATATTCGAGGCCAAATCGCTCGGGCAGATTAAAATCGACTTGAATCGTACCAAGCTGCCACTCCCGCTTCAGGACATCGCGCACCATAAAGTCGAGTTTTGGCCCATAAAACGCGGCCTCGCCGACATCAATCGTGTAGGGCATATTGGCCGCCTTGGCTGCTGCTTCGATAGCCGCAATACCACGCGCCCAAACATCCATCCCACCGATGTATTTATCACTTTCTGGATCATTAACGCCCAACCGCGCCTCGAAATCCGTCATGCCCATCGTCGTAAAGACGTGCTTAATCAACTCGATCACGCCGATAAACTCATCCTCAAGCTGATCGGGCGTGACAAACAGGTGAGAATCATCGACCGTAAAGCCGCGCACGCGCGTTAATCCATTGAGTTGACCGCTCTTTTCATAGCGATAGACCGTGCCAAACTCAGCCAAGCGCAGGGGCAAATCCCGATAGCTACGTGGTTCTGCATCATAGATCGCGATATGGTGCGGACAGTTCATCGGTTTGAGCATGTACTCTTCATCGTCATCAAGCGTGATCGGCGGGAACTGATCTTTACTATATTTTTCATAGTGACCGCTCGTTTTGTAAAGTTCAATGCTCCCAATGTGTGGCGTGATGACAGGCAGATAGCCGCGATCGAGCTGCGCCTTACGCATGAACTGCTCCAGCGTCTCGCGCAACATTGCCCCCTTAGGCAACCATAAAATCAAGCCAGATCCGACCAGGGCCGAGATGTGGAATAGCCCAAGTTGCTTACCCAATCGGCGATGGTCACGCTCTTTTGCCTCTTCCAATGCCTCCAAGAACGCCTGTAAATCCTCTTTCGATTCAAACGCCGTCCCATAGATGCGCTGCAACTGCTCACGATTCTCATCGCCGCGCCAATAGGCACCGCTCGTCCGCAGCACTTGTGCTGCATTATGTCGCACCTTTTTCGTGAACGGCACGTGCGGCCCGCGACACAGATCGGCAAATTCGCGGTGCTGGTAGATGCCCACTTCCTCAACACCCTCATTCTTGACCAAATCTTCGATCAATTCGACCTTGTAAGGCTCTTCTTTGAAAAACTCAAGCGCATCCGCCACCTTCATGCTCGACTGATTGAACGGTGCATTTTTCTTGAGCAGTTGCTTGAATCGCTTGTCGATGTTGGCCAAATCATCTTCTGAAAACGTGCGTGGCTTGCCATTTTCATCTTTGCCCAGATCAAAATCATAGTAGAAGCCATCTTCAATCGGGGGGCCGATAGCGAGTTTCGCTTCGGGAAATAGGTCACGTACCGCCTCGGCCATCACATGGGCGGCCGAATGGCGAATTTTGTATAGTTCGCTCTCTGCATAGTTGTCGTTCGACATGTCGTACTCCTAAAAGAATAGATTCCTGCCTGTGCAGGAATGACAGTTCTGTGAAATAAAAAACGCCATCGCCCACAATTGGGGCGATGGCGCATTGTTTGTCCATCACGGTTCCACCCAAGTTTAGTAAGTTATTTCCAGTGAACGTTTATTGCGGTTCACCGACAACTGCTTACTCTCTTGTGACCTCTAACGGGGTCAATCGTGCTTCCATACTAGTGAACAGGTTAACTTTCACATTGGGGAAGCCACTCGTAGGGGGTTTTCGGTGTTGGCGTTACTGTCGTGGCTTCCAGTCGCTGACCACAACTTCCTTGAGTCGTTTCAACACCTACTCGTCCTACTCATCGCTTTAAAATGTTATACAGGTTCATTATAGAACGGGGGGCAGCATTGTCAAGTAGGGTGCGGTTGCTATAATGCCGCAATTGCCAACATTTTCCAACTTTGGAATTGTATCCTAATAACGACTTACCAGAGGTGCAACCTCTCGTTTGCAGCGTCATGCAAGAACCGAGTAGTAATCGACGACCCCCCTCCCGCCTACGCCTTCCCGTCGGAATGGCGGCAATTGTCGCTGTCATTTTTGGCGTGTTAATCGTAATGAGCGGTATCTGGTTGTTTCGCACGATTCAAAATACAGCCGCAAATCTTGCAATTACGGAGGTTGATCTCACCCTCTCCCCAGAGGTGGATGAGATTTCGGCCGATCCCTTCAAAACACCCGAACCCCTTCACGAACCCGTCATCAACGTCACAGACCCTTCCCGACCCGGTGTTGAAATTACGGCAACCCCAGTCCCGCTGATCGATCTCTCGATTTTCGAGCCGTGGGAAGGGACAGAACGTATCAACGTGCTGCTGCTCGGCATCGACACGCGCTGCGAAGAGGAAGGGCCGACGCGCACGGATAGCATGATTTTGATGAGCATCGATCCCGTTGGCAAGACCGCCTCTGGATTGAGTTTGCCGCGTGATCTATGGGTAGAGATTCCCGCGTTTGGCCCCGACCGCATCAATAAGGCGAACTACTTAGGTGAGCTGAACGAATATCCGGGTGGCGGGCCAGCCCTTGCCATGGAGACGGTCGAGAACTTTTTGGGCGTGCGCGTCGATCACTATCTCGCCGTCAACTTTGAGGCATTCCGCGACTTTATCAATTTGATTGATGGGATTCAGGTGGACGTTCCAGAGACGATCAGCGACCCAACCTATCCCGACGAGTGCTATGGTTACGACCCATTTTATATGCAAGAAGGGTTGCAAAATCTAAATGGGCCGTTGGCACTCAAATATGCGCGGACTCGCGCAACAGATGGCGGCGACATCGACCGTGCGGCACGGCAACAGGCGGTTATATTATCTGTGCGCCAAAAGCTGCTCGATGTCAACATGATCCCAAAGTTGATTGCGCGTGCGCCACTGCTTTACAACTCGTTTCAAAAGAACGTCAAAACATCGTTTACTGAAACAGAAGTGATTCAGTTAGGACTGCTCGTTCAGGAGATCGAACGCAGCGATATTCGGATGGGTGTGATTGACTATAACTATGTCAATCCACAGTTGACATTCGACAATCAATCTGTGCTGTTGCCAAACTATAGTTTTATCGCTGAGTTGCGTTCAGAGCTTTTCCCGCCTGTGGCCGCGCCGCCACAGCAGATCGATGATCTGCCTGATCTTGTGCTTGAAGAAGGCGCGCGTGTCGCCGTTTGGAATGGGACACAAGTATTCGGACTGGCCGCAGAGACACAAACCTATTTAGAGGAGATGGGGATAAACGTTGTCGAGGTCAATAACGCCGAAAGTGCCACCTATCGTTCAACCGAAGTGATCGATTATGGGCGGCACGAATATACCACGCTGTTCTTAACACAAGCGATGGACTTACCTCCCCTAAATGTCAAATCGGGCAGCACACCAGATGGCGATTTTGACGTACTCGTGATTCTAGGACAGGGATGGGAAGTGCCGTTGGTGCACAATGAGCAGTAATTAGCAGGTAAAAGATAGGGGCGTGATGCGCTGGGGAGCGTCGTCACGCCTCACAAATCCAGCGCGCCAGAGATTGCCACGCCGCGCAAAAGTCGTGTTATAATGGGCAAAAGAGAGCAACTTGTCATTTTGATGCACGATTCCCCACCACAACAGTTAAAGGAGAAATACGATGTCTAATCTTGCCCCGCCTCTATCGCTTGGTATCGAAGAAGAGTACCAAATTATCAACCCTGAGACGCGCAACTTGCATTCCTACATCAGTGAATTCATGTCTACCGCCTCCTCAAAACCAGAACCAATTAAGATTGTGCCAGAGTTTATGCAGTCGCAGGTCGAGGTTGGCAGTAACGTCTGTGATAATGTGCAAGCAGTTCGCTCGGAAGTTGTGCGTCTGCGGCGGCAAGTGTCGGAATTGGCGCGGGAGAGCGGAATGCGATTCGCGGCCGCATCCACCCACCCATTTGCCAAATGGGAAGAGCAAAATATCACGGAAGGGGAACGTTATCGTGAACTGCTCGACAACATGCAGGGGGTAGCGCGACAATTGCTGATCTTTGGATGTCATGTCCACGTTGGTTTTGGGCATCATGAGAACCCCGACAATCGGGATGTGATGCTTGAGATCATGAATCAGGCGCGTTATTTTATTCCACACGTATTGGCTCTTTCGACAAGCTCTCCGTTTTGGCAAGGACAATCAACTGGCTTGAAATCATATCGTAGCGTTATTTTTGAGATGTTGCCGCGCACGGGGATACCGCCTACATTTGTCTCATGGGCAGAGTATAAACGGTATGAAAAGACATTGGCGGCGGCTGGGGCATTTGGGAAATCGGATAAGACGGCCAAAATTTGGTGGGACATTCGCCCGCATCCCAAGTTTGACACACTCGAATTCCGCATCTGTGACATCTGCACGAAGGTGGATGAAGCGGTCTGCATGGCGGCATTTTTCCAAGCGATCTGTGCCAAGTTGTTAAAATTGCGGCAGCAGAATATGTCATGGCGCAGTTATCGTAATTTCCATACTGCTGAGAATAAGTGGCGGGCCATGCGGTTTGGAATCGCGGACACGATGATCGATTTCGGCCGAAATGAGCAAGTCGCCTTCCCACAATTGATCCATGAACTACTTGGAATCGTCGATGATGTCGTCGATGAATTGGGCAGCCGCAAAGAGATCGAATATGTCTACGAAATTCTTGATAAGGGGACAAGCGCAGATCGTCAGTTGAAAGTTTTCAACGATCACGGCGGTGACGCAAACCGTGATGAAGCCTTGAAAGCAGTGGTTGACCATATCATGGAAGAGACTGAAATGGGGCTGTTCGACGACGATGCGCTTCCTGATTAACGAAAAAAGCTACGAGTATCCCGTTGCGGCCGGACTGTTGCGCTATGCACAAGATGGCGTCGCAACGGGAACGTTGGAGCATTGGCGCATGACGCGCACGGTTCAGAACGATCTGATCGTGCGCGTCGATCTCGACGCACGTGGGAACGGGGGCAGTAGCTATCTCTATCACTGGATCGAAGATAAGAATGGGGTGCTCCAGCGGTTGATCTATCGCTGTTTTGGCGACGACTTACGTACCAGCGGGTCGATTCTGTTTGAGGACGAGCACATCATCAACAGTCGCGTGGTGGGCGATAAGCAAATTGAGGATGTGGTTTCGGCCGAAAATCTACTCTTCCCAACGACGACGGGGCTGGCACTATTGGCGAGAGCATTTTCTGGGGGGACGGTCGCGCTATTAGACATGTATGGGGATGGAATGAAGTTGATCGGGGTTGAGATGGAGGCTGCGCGTGACGATGGTAGAGAGATTGTTGTGGGGCAGAAGACGGTTTCGGCCGAAACTCACACCCTAAGCTGGCAGGATCATAAACGCACGATTCAACACCAAGCTGGCTTGCCACTCACGGTTAGCCGACATGACGGATTAACGGCGACTGCGGCTCAATTCATTCTCTATTGAAAGTACGCTATGATTCCTCCCTTTCATACAAATTAAACAGAGATACCTGCACTTTTGATTTGAAAATTCGTTTGTACTTAACACTTTAATGCGGCAATCTACGTCCTGTGGCTAAAGCCAAAGGCTAGCACACGAAACGCGCTCAAGCGCGTTGTCACGAGTGCGTTTAAACGCACTTTGTGTATGAGCCTGCGGTTTTAACCGTAGGAGCAAATCACCGTATTATCTTCAGGAACGCAACTTGAATAACTGTCCGAAGTAGAAGAATGGATTCCTGCCTTCGCAGGAATGACGGATGTGACAGTAGTTTAAGTCTCGATACTTAAGGCCCAATGCACAACGTTTGTTAAAAGATACAGCAGGCATGAATAAAAATTATGGCAAAACCGCAACCAACTAAGAAAAAATGGCGTATCCGCGATGAACTGATCTTTGACACGATCATGGAAATGGTCAATGCTGACCCTGAAAAAGGGGTGCGTCCGCAAGATATTGCAATGCAAATCCAGCCAGATGATTGGCAGGATCTGCTCAAGCGCGTCCGTCTCTTTGGGCGACAACTGGCGCATGATGGTTATGTCAACATCATGCGAAAGGGCAAAGTAGCCGACCCCGATGATTTCCGTGGGGTCTATCGAATTCAGGCGGCCGATGGGGCTAGCGAGTATGTCGCACGTATGCCGAACGAGTAGTTCGGCTTGCGCATTTCCCAGTGGCAAATCGTTTAGTTAGCGTCTATTGAATTCATAAGTTGTAGTGGGTACGCTTCATTCGACTATGAGTGAACGGAGCCATGCATATCCACAACATTCAACATTTGACCCGATTGGGTGCGTCGGCATTCTCTTTGTCTTGGTGCTGATCTTTTCGACCATTTTTAACATGGCCGAAAGCGTGTTGCATGGAGAAAGCGCGAATGCACATGACAGCGCAATCGCCGCGTTGCCCTCACTCACACCAACAACAGCCACCACCGCATTTGCCGTCGCCGAACTACCAACCCAACCACCCACCGTCGAATCATCTTCAACCCCCTTCCAAACCAGCACGTCTGCACCGCCACCGACACAAACTCCGCAGCCATCAAACACGCCAACGCTGCTGCCCACGCCGACTCTGATCCCAACGCATACACCGAGCCCACTAGCATTACAATATCTACCAAACGTGCTTGAGGGACTTGCAGTCACGCCAATCCCCCTGCCCACGCCGAGCGATGCGGGTGACTTCGTTGAGCGTGTGCCGATCTTGATGTACCACTACACGAGTGTGCCACCAGCAGGCGCAGATGAATATCGGCTCGATCTATCCGTCACGCCGCAAGACCTGCGGGAGCAGCTCACCTATCTATATGAAAACGGCTATACGACTGTGTCGCTCTATCAGGTGGTGCGTGCGTTGGCAAATGTGGAGGCGTTACCCCCCAAGCCAGTTGTTCTCACATTTGACGACGGCCATCGTGATAACTATGAGAATGCGTTTCCGCTGCTCAAAGAGTTTGGCATGACGGCGACCTTTTTTATCATCACCGATCTGCCCGATGAGTGGAATGAGCAATACATGACGTGGCCGATGATTAAAGAGATGGCAGATGCGGGGATGGATATGGAGATTCACACGCGCTCACATCCAGACTTGCGAGAACGAGATGCGGACTATTTGGCGGATCAGATCGGGTATTCGCAAATGCGATTATCGGCCGAAACCAACCGTGTCCCCCGTTTCCTCGCCTATCCCGGCGGACGTTATGATGACGCAACGATTGCGGCCGTTCGAGAGCTTGACTTATGGGGCGCAGTGCGGACGAGTTTTGGCATCGATCACCATTTCCAAAATCGCTATAAACTAGACCGTGTCCGTGTCCGTCATTCAACAACACTCTGGCAATTTACTCGACTACTTGACGGAAAATATTAACTGTTGTTCGTAACGATCTCGTAACGATAGATGCGTATGATATTCATACAATTTGTCAAAACGTGCATTCGGCTATTCAGGTGACTGTCCCAAACGTCACCTCTGGAACGTGTCTCCAGTAGCCCAACTGCAAAAACGGAGATTTTTATGAACATGCCCCGATCCGCAAAACTAATTTATCTCATTGCCGCTGTATTCTTATTAACCATTGTCACGCAATGGCAAACGGCGGATGCACAATCTCAGGCGACGATTGATTGTGTGAATGGGGAAGCCGTCACACTCCCGCTGGGAATTTTCCCCTGCCTCAATGTTGGCTTTGAATCGGCCATTCCTACTAATATCATCGGTCTTGCACCCAGCACGGGAGCAGATATTTGGGGCTGGACGGATGATATGGACACCCCCGACGATCGCTCGGACGATCGTGAATATGCCGTCATTGCCAACGCAGGTCATACAGCCTTTGTCGATGTAACCAATCCCGGCGTGCCAGATTACGTCGCCTCGCTGGCTGTTCCCAATGGTTTGGAAAATGCGCTCTGGCGTGATGTCAAAACGATGCACAATTATGCGCTTATCGTCGGTGATTTTAATCTCATCAACACGCATGGCGTTCAGATTTTTGATATGAAGAAATTGCGTGCGCTCAAGGATTTGAGTCCGCTACCCGCTCTGCTGCCTTCTTCAGAGGCGTTCCAATATCTCGGGACGGATGAACAGCCACTCAACACAGTCCATAATATCGTCACCAACGAAGAAACAAACATGGCCTATGCAGTGGCAGCGGCACCCTCATGCGGAGGTGGTCTACACGCAATTGATATGTCCGATCCCCTCAACCCAACCTTTGCGGGGTGCTATGATAATGAGATCTCAAATGTACATGACGCATTGTGTGTGATCTATCGTGGGCCAGATGTCGAACATCATGGCAAAGAAATTTGCCTAAATTCATCCGAAGATTTGTATGAGGTTGTCGATATGACAGACCCGCAAAACCCGATTCTATTGAGCGAGACAATCCCCCCAACCCTTGCATATGCCCATCAGGGTTGGCTAACAGAAGATCAGGCCTATTTGGTGACGGGAGACGAACTTGATGAATTGAATGGAACAGTCTCCAATACGACGACCTATATTTTTGATGTTCGGGATCTGGACAACATTCAACTGATCAATGCATGGTCTCATGCGACGCTTTCCACCGACCACAATCTCTACATCAAAGATGGTCTTGCCTACCTCGCCAACTACACGGCTGGATTGCGGATTCTTGATTTGAGTGATGTTGCAGATGGTGAACTGACCGAAATTGGTTATTTTGACAGCAGTCCCGGACGCGATGAACCGGCAACGTCGGGTGGACTGTGGAGCGTTTACCCCTACTTTGAAAGTGGGACAGTCGTGGTCAACGACTTGGTAAAAGGATTGATGGTGTTGCGACCTGCGTTGCCCAATCTCGCCATCTCGCAAAAAGTGACAACGAATTCACGCGCCGTTCCACAGCCTGATGACACCGTTTTATACACGACGACATTGACCAATACAGGCACAATTGACGCGACGGAGATGAAGGTTTCTATCAATGTCAACGGCGTTAACTACACGATGACTGGGCCAGACACCATCGCCGTCGATGAGACGGCAGCTTATACGTTAAGCTACACGGTGCTTGAGTCGGATTGTGATTTGCTGTCGGCCAAATCAATCGCTGAAACGACGAAAGATTTCACGCGCCGAATCGATGTGCCGTTGGAAACGCCCGTTTGTGCAGGGGTCCCGCTGGCAGTTGGATTGAACAGCGCAAACACAACAACGACGATGCCGCTCGTCTTAATTGCAATGATTTTGTTGGGTGTGACGGGGGTTGTTTTCGGCCGAAAACGTCTCTAATTCAAACAAGTTAGGGGGTGGCTGGCCTCACCAACCACCCCAATATGTTAGTCATCTAATAAGTTCGACAAGCCGCGCAACAACGCCCCGCCAGAGTTCTCATCCGCACGACCGCCACCACCAACATTTGCGTTCGCCAATACGCGATCGGCCATCCGCGAGAACGGCAGCGATTGCAACCAGACGCGCCCAGTGCCGCGTAACGTTGCCAAAAACAGCCCTTCACCACCAAACAACATCGAACGGAAGTTGCCAGCACGCTCAATGTCGTAATCAATCGTGTTTTCAAAGGCGACCAAGCAACCCGTATCGACGCGCAACGTCTCATTATTGAGATAGCGTTCGGTCATCGTGCCGCCTGCATGGATGAACACCAGTCCGTCGCCACGCAGACGCTGCAAGATAAAACCCTCACCACCGAAGAAGCCAGCCCCCAGCCGTTTGTTAAATGCAATCGAGAGTTGCGTCCCATAGGCGCCGCACAAAAAGGCATCGCGCTGGCAAATCAACTCACCGTTTGCCTCATCAAGATCAATTGGCATGATCGAGCCGGGATAAGGGGCAGCAAATGCGACATGGCTCTTGCCCTGCCCTTGGTTGGTGAAGTGGGTCAAGAAGAGCGATTCACCCGTGAGCACGCGTTTGCCCGCACCCATCAGTTTGCCAAAAAGGCCGCCTGCGCTGGTCGTTCCGTCACCCATGCGTGCGGTGAAGTCGATCCCTTCTTCCATGTACATCATCGTCCCTGCTTCCGCAATCACCGTTTCCTGCGGATCGAGTTCGATGGCGACATATTGCATGTCTTCCCCATACAGTTTGTAGTCAATAATGTGGCTGCTTGCCATGTAAATGCTCCTTGTGGTTAATCCAATCTTATCTTGAGACCCATCTCCGTTTTCATTGTCAGCAACGCTTCAGCATTGCCGAGTGCATCATCGACAGGATGATGGGTATGGGTTGTGCGTCGAAGATGCTTGAAGTTGACAAACGTATCTTTGACCATCCCTTTATAGAGCGAACCCAAGTTGGTCGAACTATAACCAAACGGATTCGAACCTGTAAAACGATGAAAATACCAGTTGATAAATTGCCAGTCAAAGCCATTATTATCAGATATAAAGAACGGTTTGCCTGTGCTATTCTTTACGATCCAGTCAGTGAATTGTTGCATGACTTCTGTTGGATCATCAAATGCCAGCGTTTCTTCTCGTGAGAAGCCGCTGATCGCCAGCGCATCGGACATGTAGTTGTCGGAAATCGGCCGAAGTTGTCCATAAAACGTCTTGCTCAACGTTGGTTCCACCACAACCGCTCCGAAACAGATCATCGAGTAGTCTGGTGGAATGGGACCGTCGGTCTCGCAATCGATCATGATATAGCTCATCTATGTACTCCTAGACGTGTAGCGCGTCAATATATTCCTTGATGGTCGGAACGGCGTGCAGGCGACTATAGAAAAAGTTGTTGACAATCTGCAACACCTCTGTCGATGCCGCCGCCACCTCTGGGCTAAGTTCTTCGCCACGTTCATGCCGTAACAATGCATGTTCGAGCTTGAGCAGGTGGCGCACAATCTCAACCTCTTTTTCGCCTTCAAGCACCCTAATAACTGACATGATCAGCTCATCCGTCTGGTCGACAATTTCGCCAATACGAATTTGACTGCTTGGCAGAGTTGCTTCCTGAATCGTTTTGAGCAGCGCATTGATCTGATAAAGCAGGGCGGCAGGTTCGTCAAAAAGTTCACGCAAGTACGCCGCCTCTTGATAGCGACCCGTCAGACGAAAAACATTGTAAAGTCGCTTGGCCGCCTTACCAAAGTTTGCATCTTGCGCCAGATTCGTATATTTACGCACCTGTTTTTCCATCTCGTCGACATACTGTTGCAGCATATCGGGAGACGTTTGCTTGACCAGTTTTGAAAAGAGCGGGTGGGAGTCTGCATCGAGATAGACCTCTTGATAGTAACCATCGAGATAGCCGTCAAGCGGCGTGATTGTGCCATCGGGGGCTTCCCATGTCACATCGAGCATGTTCGATGCGTTGGCAAGCGTGCGGCGTTCAGGATCGAGAATGATCCAGTCGATCTTGCACCAGCCGGGATCGTTTTTCACGTCATCCCAACGCAGCAAATTCGGCCGATCCTCCGCATCCTGCACAATCATGTACCCGTTGCGAATATCCTCTGGGTCCCACACAATCGGGCTGCCCGCCGGTTGTTCCACCCCATTGCGCCAAACGGTCTCTGGGTAATTGCCGAAGCGCACGTCGATCAGCTGATAGGTTTCGGCCGAAAATGTCGCCAACGCCTTCTCACGCATCAAGCGGGCAAGGATGTCACACGCCGCTTCCCATGTGGGTGCGATGATGTTGATGCGTTCAAAATAATCACAATCGCCGGGAAAGCTCTGCACCTTGTTTTGTGCGGCCGAACCGCTCAGTGCGAGGGCTGTCTCCACAACACCAGGTTCATCAAAGAATTCAACAATTCGGCCGATTTCTCGAAAGCGTGCCAACTGTTCAGGGCTAAAGTCGAGCAGTGCGGCATGATGCCCAAAGATACCGTGCGCCTCATCTTGATCAACAGAATGATCATTGGCGCGCGCATTCATGGCATCGAGCCATTTTCGGGCGGCCTGCGCATCGAGTTCGATTCCGACACGTTCGGCCGATTCTATTATCCGCTGTAGATCGTTTTGTTGACTCATGGGGTATGTTCCTTGTCTAATAATGCGATGAATTATCGGCCCATCATAACAAATCCCCTCTGATTGACCAAGAAAAACATCGCCAAAATCAAAAGAGGGTCGCAGGTGATTATTGCCACCCGCGACCCTCTTTGTAGTAGAAGAAATTTTTGGACGCTACGACAAACGTCACATGCGCTTAGCGTAGACCCGCGATGCGCATTCCGTCATCCAAAATAGCTTGGAGTTTATCTTCGTGCGTCGTCTCACAATAGACGCGGATGATCGGCTCCGTGCCACTAAAGCGCACGAGCAGCCAGCCGCCGTCCTCCATGATGAACTGATTGCCGTCAACCGTCACCTTGTCGATTACCTTGAGACCACCAATTGTGCTGGGCATCGCCTTGTTGACACGCGCCAAAATGGCAGGCTTATCGGCCGCATCAAACGTGCTGTCAATGCGATCGTAGTGGTGTGATCCAACCATCTCAAACAAGGTGTCGATCAGCTGAGATGGTTTTTGACCCGTTTTGACCATCAAATCGAGCAGGTAGAGACCCGCAAGAATCCCGTCGCGCTCTGGCACATGCCCGCGAAACGCATAGCCGCCACTCTCTTCACCACCAATCAGCGCACCCACTTCCATCATCTTCGGCGCGATATATTTGAAGCCGACACCCGTCTCATACACTGGCACGTCGTAACGCTTTGCCAGCTTGTTGAGCATTTTTGTCGTTGAGATAGTCTTGACAATCGGGCCGCGATCTCCGCGCACTTCCAAGAAGTAATACCCAAGCAAACCATAGACGCGCAGTTGGTCGATAAAGTTGCCGTTTTCATCGCCAAAGCCAACGCGATCCGCATCCCCATCGTTGATGATGGCGACATCTGCGCCGATCTTTTGAACATACGCAAGGCCATGATCAACATTTGGTGGAATCGGTTCGGGGCGACTCATAAATGGGAAGATCGGGTTGCGTTCATTGTGCACTTCAGTGATCTTCGTTGCGCCGTCGCCGATCAGATTAGGGAACCAGCCCGCACCGTTGCCCCACATGCAATCGACCAGCACGTTATAGCCCGCCGCCTTGAGCGGTGCGAAATCGACTAAGCTTTTCAAGCGTTCAATGTATGCGGGGTTGGGGTCAAACTTCTTGACCAGCCCATCGCTCATTGCGTCATCCAGCTTCATCGTCGCCACATCCGCGACCGAATCGGGAATCATCCCCTCGATCTTTTTGAGGTCATGGGGTGGGATTGCGCCCCCATTTGGGTCGCGCACTTTGAAGCCACAATCCTCTGGCGGATTATGGCTGGCCGTGATGTTGATTGCGCCGCCAGCGTTGAGATTTTCGGCCGAAAAACTGATCGCGGGCGTCGGTGTTGCCCCATCTGTCAGCCAGACGTTGATCCCGTTCGCCGCTAAAACTGTCGCCGCTGTCGCTGCAAAGTCGTTAGCCTGAAACCGCTTATCATGTCCAACGACAATCCCTTTTTCAGCCAGCCCCTGCTGCTTCAAAAATTCCGCAAACCCTTGTGTCGTTCGCCGCACGTTGTCGAAGGTATAATCCTCCGCAATCCGCGCGCGCCATCCATCCGTTCCAAATTTGATTTTATTTGTCATAAATGCCAACTTGCAAATTGCATTACATCGGTGTCTTTCCGCTCTTGATCAGTGCGATATCTGCATCGACCATCATCTCAACCAACTGCTGGAATGAGACTTCTGGCTCCCATCCTAGCACGCGCTTCGCCTTGCCCGGATCGCCAACGAGCAGATCAACTTCAGCAGGGCGCATAAAGCGCGGATCTTGTGTCACAAACTCTTTCCAATCGAGATCGACATAGCTAAACGCCGCCTCGACAAACTGTTCAACAGACCACGTCTCACCCGTTGCAATCACAAAATCTTCTGGTTTGTCTTGCTGCAACATGAGCCACATCGCCTTGACGTAATCGCCTGCAAATCCCCAATCGCGTCGTGCGTCGAGGTTGCCCAGCGGCAGTTTGTCAGCTAAGCCCAGTTTGATCTTGGCGACGTAGTATGTGATTTTGCGTGTGACGAACTCTAATCCACGACGTGGTGACTCGTGGTTAAATAGGATACCCGACGTGGCGTGCATGTCATAACTTTCACGGTAATTTACCGTAATCCAGTGACCATACACTTTTGCGACCCCATACGGGCTGCGCGGATAGAAGGGGGTATCTTCGGCCTGTGGCACAGCTTGCACCTTGCCGAACATCTCGCTGCTGCTTGCCTGATAGAAACGAATCTTTGGATCGACGATGCGAACCGCGTCTAACATGCGCGTCACACCGAGCGCGGTTGCCTCAGCCGTAAAGACAGGCTGATCCCACGAAGTCGGCACAAATGACTGTGCGGCGAGGTTATAGACTTCGGAAGGCCGATGTTCTTCTAAAATCTGCACCAATGAAAATTGGTCGAGCAGATCGCCCTGCACAATCTTGATCTTGTCTTGGATGTGCTCTGTGCGATGGAAGTTGATCGTGCTAGTGCGGCGCACCATACCAATCACGTCATAACCCTTTCCGAGTAAAAATTCAGCTAAGTAGGAGCCGTCTTGCCCCGTAATTCCAGTAATCAATGCTGTTGGCATTGGCTTGTTCCTTTTCCTGCGGTAGGAAACCACAGGCGACTAATTTATAGAAAATGCGTCTCAGCGCATCTGATTTACAATGTAAAAACCGTTTTGAATGGTTGCGGATTATAGCGGAGGGGTGACATGATACAAGTTTGGTTAGATGAAAGTTAGTGGGTAGTCGGGTTGGCGTGCCGTTTGCGTTGATTTCGGCCGATTAAATACGCAATCGGGTCAAACCATGGCCGAAAGCGCAAACTTCGCACATTGAAAGCTAGCTCTTGGCGGTGCAGTTGCAGATAGCGTCCCGCATCCAGCTCCCAAAACAGTTCAAGCAGACCCTGTCTTCGATAACGTGCAGCCGCATATTTGCGCTGTCGCCACATACTACCTAAGCTCAACCGCTGACTCGCGTGGGCGGCAACCGCTTGTCTGAGCTGTTCTTCCAAATCGCCAACCTGGACGATCCGATTGACAAGCACCGCGGTGAGCGGCACTTGAATTTGATACATCCGAATGCAGATATCCCAATGGCTGTTGCTGGCAATAATAGCCGCCATTATTTGCGAGGTTTGAATATGAATCGGGTGAAAGTCGATGCGCGGGGGAACGTAGAGAATGGTGGGTTGGAGATCGGCAATCAGGGTTGCCAGCATCTCCTGCGCCGTGTTCACCGCAAAGCTCTCTTCTGATAGACCGAACCAATGGGGTTGCACATTGAGCAAGGAAGCCGCCGCGAACGCCTCCTGTTTGCGTGTCACGCGCATCTGTTCGCCTGACAAATTCCCCGCCCGCGATGCGCTCCCATCCGTCACGTAGGCAACATGCACGTCATCCCCCTGTGCAACATGCCGCAGAATCGTCCCGCCGCAACCAATCACTTCATCGTCAGGATGCGGTGCGATAACGAGGACACGTTGTTTTGGTTGAAAGTCGAGTGGTTCGGGGGATTTGGGTTGTAAAAGCCCAACCAGAGAAAATCCAAATGACCAGAATGTTTCGACCGTGCCCGCTAGAAAATCCTTCATTTGTCCAGCTCCGCTAAATAATGTCAAAGTCTCCCCCACAAAAATCCCAATTTTGCGGATTTTGACGTTCATGCAGTGCAGGTAGATCGTCGCTGAGCGGAACGATCTGCACACCAAAGCTGTGTGGACGACGCCGAAAACCAATTTTCGTCAATTCGCGTGCAAAGTCGCTCCCGACGACCGCTTGTGTCGTTGCCGATACCGCCCCCGCCGCATACATCTTCTGTAGTGCCAGTTGCAGCAATGCGGGTCGATGCTCGCCACTGCATTCAGCAATGATCCCCGTGTGGTTCTGGGCTGTTGACTCAATTCGATAGGCGATTATCCCGTTTTCCGCCGTCAATAGTTGATAAGGGGTTGGACATTGTAAATAGCGCCAATTGAACCATGTGCTATTGTGCTGCGGCGCGATCAGTGCTTCATTGACTATGCGAAGACTGTCTGTTAACAGCTCTGTCTGCGGCGTGATTGCGGTTGAAACGTTGCGCCACCAGCGCATGCGCCAAAGTTGATCGGCAATCCTAAATTTGGCAGCCAGTGGCATCTTGCGCCCCATAATTTGACTAGGGCGCAGTGGGAAACTGTACCATGCCAACGGAAAGAGCGGCTGCCATCCCAGCGCAGTCGCACGTGACCCCCACTGCTCGTTGGGCAGACCAATGACAAAATCGACCCCCTGCTCGCGCCAGCGATCATAGGTATATTTCCCAACCGTTGTCAGTAATCCTTGCCGTCGATAGTCGGGTGAGGCCATCGTATCGACTGAAACCATACCGAGCCGCACCTCTCCCGCAATTTCATACTGGATAGGGATACCTGCATAGTGGAATATCGGCCGATCTCCATCAACCGCCACATAAACATTTTCAACAGGCAGGCCATGCGACCGCAGTTTCCACCGATAAGCTTCAGAAGATAACGCACGCCCAAATACGCGCTCAAATAGCTGTAGTAGTGCAGGTTGATCCTGCTCCTGAAATGGGCGAATCTGCCACATTAAAGCGGTCGCTTCGTCGGCATGCCGGGCCGGCGAGGATATTTTGCTGGGGTAGCCGCTTGTTTGCTGATGGTGACGATGGTGTGTGGATCGGCTCGGTTGGGGAGTTGGATCGACGTGATGGTAGGGGATGAGCCGCCTAGAGTGGTGATGGCGTGCTGGGATTCGGCCGATTCTTCCTCCCCCCAACTCCCCTTCATCGCCAACATCGTGCCACCAATCTTGACCAATGGCAGGAGATACTCCGCCAAAATGCGCGTGTGGGCAACGGCGCGACCCATCGCCCAATCAAACTGCTCACGATAGGCGGGGTTTTGTCCCAATGTCTCTGCGCGGTCTGTCAAAATTTCAACCGCTCCCAATCCCAAATCCTCCCCCAGCGCACGCAGAAAGTCCGTCTTCTTGCCGACACTATCGGCCAGTGTCAAATTCATGGCGGGAAACAGTATCTTGAGCGGTACACCGGGAAACCCCGCACCCGTCCCCACATCGATCACGCGCAGCCGATTCAGATTGCCCGTCACCGTCGCGCACGTTAGAGAGTCTAAAAAGTGGCGCACAACCACCTCGTCAGACGCAATGATGCGGGTCAAATTGGTGTGTTCATTCCACGTTTGTAGCAGGCTCAGATAGCGATCGAATTGCGCGACCTGACGGATGTCGAGCACAATCCCATAACGAAGCGCAAATGTGGCGAGTTGTTTTCCATACATATTGAACGAAAGAGGTAAAACGTGATTTTGCCGATTGCGTGGCGGCCTCTGCATCCGCCCGCTAATCTAATTGAAATCGCAATGAGCTACAATGTCCCCTCTACATAAAGTTTGTCAATCCTTGTATACTAGCCTAATAATTAAGTGAGCCAAAAGGAACGCACATGGACACCCCGAAAAACTTACAAAATGACCTCAATATCCTTGAACGCTTTGCGGAAATAACCCCGACCTATCTCACGAGCGATGCACTTTTTTACCCCACGGGTCCGACGATTCCAGAAATGACATTTGGCGGTATTTTACTACGGCAACATCGTTTGCTGCTGTTGAAGAATCTCCTCAGCCCAACCGATCAAGATCGTTTGGATACAGCGATTGCCAACTTTCAAGCGGCACTTGAAAATAACATCGTCCGTTTTGAGAAGAAATGTCATCGTGAACTCGATGCGCGTCTGCGTCAGTGGAAGGAATATCTGCGCGATTTGCAGCAAGACAAAAGTGTCATCAACTACTATCGCACGGCCGTCGAACCGCGCGTCATGATCGACGTAATTTTGCAACAGCTAGATCTGCCACCTTACGCACCGCCTGAATATACGCAAGAACGTGTTCTCAAGCTCGATGTTGGGCTAAAAATGCGCTGGATGGATGGCGATTTCGTTTGGGATGACGCATGGCAACCCGCCTATCCGCGTGACGATTATTGGTACTTGTACGGAACATTCGCTTGACAGCGCTTGTTACACGCGCCATCCAAATTGTTCGCTAGGGTTCGTTGACATTCAGATAATGATTTGGGATTTCGAAGATGGTCACTGACTTTTGCATTTTAACAAAATAAACGGAAAACATTATGGCAGACGAGAAGAAGAACGGAAAAGAAAAAGAGACAGCTCCAATTCCAGAAGAGCAGACGGTTGTGACGCAAAATAGCGTCGAGATTGCTGGGAACGTGATCAATTACACGGCGACGACTGGCACCGTTTTGTTGCGCGAAGAAGACGAGGATGAAGGGCATAAGGCGAAAGCGTCGATATTCTACGTCGCTTACACAAAAAATGATGTGGAGCCGCAAAATCGACCCGTGACATTTGCCTTTAATGGCGGCCCGGGATCATCATCTGTCTGGCTGCACATGGGGTTGCTTGGTCCTCAACGAGTCGTCTTTGATGATGTCGGCAACATGACTGCGCCGCCGTATGAGTTGGTGAACAATGAGTTTTCACTGCTCGATGTCAGTGACGTTGTCTTTATCGACCCCGTCAGCACGGGTTTCAGTCGCGCCGTTCCGGGCGAAAAGGCGAGCCAATTTCACGAATTCGAGAAAGATATCGCCTCAATTGCCGAGTTTATTCGGCTTTGGACAACCCGCAACAATCGCTGGTCATCGGCTAAATTTGTCTGTGGTGAAAGCTATGGGACAACGCGCACGGCAGCCCTGAGCGGCGTATTGCAAAACGAGTTTGGGATGTATCTCAACGGTCTGTTGATGATCTCTTCTATTCTCAACTTCCAATCGGGCTTTTTCCACGTGGGCAACGATATGCCCTACATCTTGTATCTGCCCGTTTATGCGGCAACGGCATGGTATCACAAGCAGTTGACGGATGAATTGCAGACGTTGCCACTGAAAGAGCTGTTGGCTGAGGTTGAGGCGTTCGCGGAAGGGGAGTATGCCAGCGCAATGATGCTGGGAAGTAAGCTGCCAGCAGAGCGAGCAAGCGAAATCGCAGAGAAGGTGGCACGTTATTTGGGCGTTTCGGCCGATTTTATCCAGCGCAACAACCTACGCATCGAACTCCATCGCTATATCAAAGAGCTGCGCCGAGCCGAGCGAATTACAGTTGGCCGATTAGACTCACGCTTTACAGGCATCGACCGCGACTCGGCTGGCTCCGTCTATGAATACGACCCCAGCTATACAAATATCCAAGGCCCCTACACCGCTGTTCTTAACGACTATGTGCGGCGCGTCTTAGGGTATGAAAGCGACCTGCCCTACGAAATCTTGACGGGCAAAGTTCACCCATGGGATTATGGCAAGAAGTATGCCAATCAATATGTTAACGTCGCTGAAACGCTGCGTGGTGCGATGAGTCGCAACCCGCACTTGCGCGTGCTTTTTGCCAACGGCTATTACGATCTCGCCACCCCCTACTTCGCCACCGAATACACTGTCAACCATTTGCAACTCGACCCATCGCTAGTGGACAACATCGACATGACCTACTATGAAGCAGGTCACATGATGTACGTGCATATGGAATCGTTGGCACAATTGGCACAAGATATGCGCGACTTTGTGCAAAAAAGCAAGTAGTTTGGAAGCGCAAACCAACCGTTCAGCTGCGCAGACTCCCAAGAGTTATCCCATCGCCCTTGCCAACCTCACAGGTGCAAAATGCGTCGTTGTTGGGGGGGGCATTGTGGGATCGCGTAAAGTGCGCGGGCTGCTGGATGTGGGGGCGGATGTGACGGTCGTGGCGTTGGAAATTTCGGCCGAATTACAAACATTCGCCACAAACGGGACGATCAAATGGCTTGCACGGGCATTTGTGCCAGACGACTTGGATGGTGCACGATTGGCATTTGCGGCGACGGATGTGCGTGAAGTCAATGCAGCCGTGGCGGACGCAGCACACGCGCGCAACATCCTCTGCAACATCGCCGATGCCCCTGCAACTGGCGACTTTTATTCACTCGCCATCGTGCGCCATGGGCAAAACGTGATCGCGGTTGGCACAGACGGCACCTCCCCCAAACAGGCAAAGGCTCTAAAACAACAGATTAGCCAATGGTTGGATAAGCAATAAGCCACAACGATGAAATCTACTTCACTCTCTCTCACCCCCTACGAACAAGCACTGCTAGACGGCGAACACGGCACGGGCAAGCAGCTCGCCATGTCGGTCATCGTGCGCATGGCACGCTTTTATGGTGCGCCGCGACTGCTTGAAATTAGTGGCGCGCATATCGACAGCTCCGTCTATTTTGGTCCCGCAGGGCTTGAGTTTGCGGAGCGGCTCGCCGCGCTGGGCGCACAGGTCAGCGTGCCGACGACGCTCAACGTCAGCGCATTGGATGAACACAATTGGCAAGAGTGGGCGGTTCCCCCTGAGTGGGCAAGCGAGGCACGCCGCCAGATGATCGCGTATGAGGCGATGGGTTGTCGGCCGACGTGGACGTGTGCGCCCTATCAAGTCGAATTGACCCCCAAGTTCGGCCAGCAAATCGCGTGGGGCGAGTCGAGTGCAATCGTTTTTGCCAACTCTGTGTTAGGCGCACGCACGGCGCGTTATCCCGACCTGATGGACATTTGCGCTGCAATCGTGGGGCGGGTTCCAGAGGCGAGTCTACATCTGACAGAAAATCGGGCGGGTGAGCTGATTTTGGATTTGGCAGAGATTTCGGCCGAAATTCAAGCCGAGTCTTCATTCTATCCCGTGCTCGGCACACTGCTTGGGAAACTCGCTGGCAATAAAATCCCCGTCGTCAACAACTTTGTCGGCACGCCCACAGAAGACGATTTGAAGGCGTTAGGGGCGGCAAGTGCGAGCGCGGGGGCAGTGGCACTCTTTCACATTGTCGGCGTGACGCCCGAAGCACCGACGCTCGACGCAGCCATTCAGGGACGGCAAGATGTCCCCACGATTCGAGTGACACAGGCGATGATTCGTGAGGCGTGGCAGCTTCTGACGAAGGCGAGCGGCGACGAGTTAGACATGGTGATTTTGGGCAGTCCACACTTCTCGCTGGCCGAATTTAAGGCGTTGGCTCCGCTTGTCGCTGGCAAAAAGAAGCATCCCTCAGTTAAGTTTTTGGTCACGTCAAGTCGCGCGATGGCCGCATTGGCGCACAAGGCGGGTTTGCTTGAACCGATCAAGGCATTTGGCGCACAAATCACGCTCGACACGTGCATTTTGGTCTCGCCCATGTTGCCGCCCGAGATTACGCGCCTGATGACCAATTCGGGCAAATATGCCTACTATGCGCCGGGACTGTTAGAGACGGAGATCACATTTGGGAGTTTGCAAGATTGTGTGCGATCGGCCGAAATTGGCCGCGTCACGCGGGACGAATCATTATGGAATTAAGCGGTCAAATCATTGAAGCGGGGGAGGCGAGTGGCGAGTTGCTCGTTTCGGCCGAACCGCTCTCCTTCTGGGGTGGCTACGACTATCACACAGGCAACATCATCGACCAACGCCATCCGCTGGCGGGACTGTGTGCGGCGGGTCGCATTCTCGCCGTTCCCTTTACACGTGGCTCAAGCTCGACAACCGCCGTCTTGCTCGAAGCGATCAAGGCAGGAACCGCGCCCGCAGCCATCATCACAACCGCGCCCGACTCATTTTTCGCCCTTGCCTCGATTGTCGCCGATGAGATGTACGGCAAGCCTGTCCCACTCATCAGTCTGTCCGATGGCCAGTTCGCCCTTCTGCAAAGTGGTCAATCCGCGCATATAAAACACGACGGCACCATCAAAATCCAGTAGGCTAAATTCTGTTTCCACCAATAACAAAACACCCGCCAGTTGGCGGGTGTTCTGTTATTGACAATTTATTTCTTGCCGCCTTTCTTCGCAGGGGTCTTGCGCTTGGGGGCTGGTTTCTTTGCGGCTGGCTCTTGTGTTGCGCCACCGTTACGTTTCTTACTTGGCATGTTACACCTCGATCAAACATTGAAGTTGTGCAACCGAGTTCGTCTCTTGCACCTCTGGGGATGAGGCCAGATAACCGAAATGATAACAGACCTATCGGCCGGTGGGATCAGTCAGATGACCGATTCTTTTCGCAATAAATCTACGTCATTTGACAGATGACACGCTCAATTATTGCCACTACTATTCTCTGTTTTGAAAACGACAGGAAATCGTAATGTTACACACTTTTCTTCCAACTGATCTACCCTCAACACAGCGAAAAAACTTTTACCATCTCGTCCTAGACATCGTTGGTTTTGGCATTTTGAACGGTAGCGCAATCGCGTTCATCGGCGTTTATGCAACGCGGCTCGGTGCATCCAACTGGCAGCTTGGTATCCTGAGCGCACTGCCCGCGCTGGTGACATTGGGCTTGGCATTGCCGGCGGGGGGCTGGTTGCGAAATCGGCCGATAACGACCGCAACGCGCTGGTCTGCCTTCATCTATCGACTTGGCTACCTGCTCTGGATCTTTTTGCCTCTGTTTGGCTCCGCGACGTCACAAATCAACTGGCTGCTCATCACCGTCTTTTGCATGGGCGTTCCCGGCACGGTACTTGCGATCAGCTTTAACGCCCTCTATGCTGCCGCCGTACCTGTCGAGTGGCGCGCGCAAGTGATGACGTGGCGGCAAACGAGCTATGCGATTAGCTCCATCCTCATCTCGCTGGTCAGCGGTTATCTTCTCGACACGGTTCCATTCCCGTATGGCTATCAGCTGATCTTTTTGATCGGATTTTGCGGCGGCCTGTGGAGCACATGGCATCTTTGGCAAGTGCGTACCACGACACCGGCAGAACCCTCGCATACGCCAGTCAAAAGTTGGGTGCACATCGGACAAACACGCCACGATCAAGGGGTGCGCGTTAGCGTTGGCTTGCGGACATTTCTCGATCGGGGTTGGCGCAAACTGTTACAAGTGGACGTGTTACGGGGCAACTATAAGTTTATCCTGCTGTTGCTCTTCATGATGCATTTTTCGCAGTACTTTTCCATCCCGCTGCATCCGCTACGTTACGTCAAAGAGTTGGCGTTAAACGATACGACTATTGGGATCGGCAACGCCCTTTTCTATGCTGCGCTCTTTCTGTGTGCTACCCAATATGTTCACATTGAAACACGTCTTGGTGATCGGCGTGCCTTAGGCGTGGCAATCTTACTGATGGGCTTCTTCCCGCTCTGTTTAGCCATCGCGCAGGGAGCAGGCCTTTTTCTGCTTGCCAATTTATTTGGCGGGGCAGGGGTCGCTATTTTGATGGGATCGACGGGCAACTACTTGCTCTCCGTCATACCAGAGGACAATCGCCCCCCCTATTTGGCATGGTACAACCTCTTTCTCAACGCGGCAGTCCTGATCGGTTCGCTGGCTGGTCCCGCATTTGCTGAGGCAACCTCTTTGACCACTGCCTTAGTCGCCGCATTTTTACTGCGTGGCGGCAGCGCATGGCTACTTTGGCGTTCCCCCCGCATGGCACACGCTTGACTTTCTTACATTCCAGCAGAAAATAGCCGTCATGAATAATTTAGAACTGATTGTTGAACAGGTACGGACGGGATTTGAAGAGAAACACGAAGTGCGCGAAGTTGCGCTCAAACGCTCGCGTCAACTGATTCGCATGTGCGCCAAGTCGATTCGCGCCATGCATCGCAGCGAGTGGGAGTCGGCACGGGAACAACTCGCTGCGGCGCGTGATGCCGCCACCGAATTGACGAACGACAGCCGCGCGTTTGCCGACATCTATCACGCAGGCTACACACAGGATTCGCTCAAAGAGTATGTCGAAGCAGCTTTAACCTATGCGCTTATGCAAGGGGAAGAACTGCCCGATCCTGCCACGCTGAACGTTGAATTTAACACATGGATCAACGGCTTGGCTGAAGCGGCGACTGAAATGCGACGACGCATTCTCGACATTTTGCGGCACGGTCATAGCGACGAGGCCGAGCGTTTGCTCGACGTCATGAACGAGATTTACAGTCAACTGGTGACGCTCGACTTTACCGACAGCATCACGGGCGGATTGCGCCGCCGGACAGACACCGTGCGAGCCGTTTTGGAGCGGACACGCGGGGATGTCACCAACAGCTTCCGGCAAGCGCAGCTGGAGGCGGCATTGGCGCAGTTTGAGGCACGGATGGGGACAATGACGGACTGAAAGATTGCGTGTTGCGTATTGGGGCGTGTTTATGCAATCCATACCACGCATGATGGTTACATATCATCTATAGAGTGGGCGACAAAGCGCTTTAATAGCGTTCCAGTGCATTAGGGTGGGGATGTGTACACATTGGTGCTACACTTGTTGGCACAAGCTGAACACATTTTATATTGGAGTAAACTATGGCAACAATTACAGCACAAGGTGAAACATTCGAAACGCAATCATTTGAAGTTGCAGACGGCACACGCTTGGTCAAGGCGATTGAAGGGCAAGGGATCGACATCCTCCATCGCTGCGGCGGTCATGCAAAATGCACGACATGTCGTGTCAGTTTTAATAGCGGCGAGCCCGAATCTTACACCGCTGGTGAAAAGCGCAAGCTAGAAGACAAAGGTGACTTGGGCGACTATCGTCTCTCCTGCCAAATTCTGTGCGCGGGTGAAATGGATGTCAACGTATTAATGACGATGACGAGTTCGGGATTGGACGATGCGGGACCAGAACCTGCGGACGAAATTCCAGACGATAACCTTAGCTAGTAGTGATGCAGATAGCGGCAAGCAGTGGACGGTCGCACTGTTCACTGCTTACGCATCACCATTCACGGACAATATCGCTTCTTTCAAATCGAGTCGGCCGTCGTAAATTGCACGACCGGTGATAACGCCACAAACACCGTTTGCTGCTTGGCAGGCGGTGATGTCATCGAGCGTCGCAACCCCACCGCTGGCGATGACTTGCAGGTCGGTTTCGGCCGATAATTGCTGCGACGCCTGCCAGTTCACGCCCGTCAGCACACCGTCCCGACCAATGTCAGTATGCAGCACCGTCTGCACCCCCATCGCGCACATCTGCTTACCCAAATCGATTGCTGAAACACCACTATCCTCTTGCCAACCGCGTGTTTTGATGATGCCATCACGTGCGTCAAGCCCAACGATGATGCGTTCTGCACCATAGCGTTGTACCATCTCGCCGACAAACGTGGGGTTTTCGGCCGAAATCGTTCCCAACACAATCCGCTTAACTCCAATCGCCAAGGCGCGGTCGATATCATGGCGCGACCGCACGCCGCCCCCAAACTGCACGCGCACGGGCAGCACCGTCAGCCGCTTGAGCGCACGCCAATTAGCATCCCCTTTCTCGCCAAACGCCCCATCTAAATTGACGACATGCAACCATTTTGCGCCTGCCTCAATCCACCGAAACGCCGCTGCGACGGGGTCTGCATCAAAGATTGTCTGTTTATTCGGATCGCCATATTGGAGACGCACGACGTTGCCGCCGCGCAGGTCAATTGCGGGAAAAATAGTGAAGTTATTTACGCTCATTAGCCATCTGCCAAAATTGTCGTTGTTTATCTATTAATTTGTTCACGGGTTCCATTGTACATAATTTTGCAGGATGCGGAGACCCGTCTGCTGGCTCTTCTCGCCGTGAAATTGGATGCCGACAACGTTATCTTTGCCGACGACGGAGGTGTAGCGGGTGCCATAATCTGTTGCGGCGATGGTGTGCGCAGGGTCGTCCGGTTGACAGCAATAGGAGTGGACAAAGTAGGCGTAGGATTTCGGCCGAATGCCCGCCAACAACCAGTGGGAGCCATCATGCTCTAACTGATTCCAGCCGATATGCGGAACTTTTAGCCCGGTTCCCTCTGGAAATCGGCGCACATGGCCCGCGATCAAACCTAGACCCTTGCGAAAACCCAGTTCGTCGCTGTCTTCAAATAGCACCTGCATTCCGACACAGATTCCGAAAAGCGGTGTTCCTGACGCGACCGCCGCTAAGATCGCCTCTTCTTGATTGCGTTCCCGAATTGCATCCATCGTCGCCGCAAACGCCCCCACCCCAATCAGGATCAGCTTTTGTGCATTGGCAATCTTGTCGGGATCGGCCGTGCGTTCGACCACACCGCCTACGTGTGCCAACGCCTTTTCCACCGACCGATAGTTGCCGATGCCATAATCAATCATTGTAATGGTTGCCATAGTTCAATCCGATGCCCTTCTGGGTCATAAAAATAGGTGACAACTGCACCCCATTTCGACTTCAGGGGCGTGCATGTTACCCCTTTTTCAACCAGCGATGTGCGCCATTTTTCTACGTCATCCACTTGCCATGCTAATGTTAGCCCTAAGCCATGCGCCGTCTTGATTGTTGCCCGTGCCTCGTTTGCCACACTCAAAAAGGCAGTCGCGCCTAGCTGAAATTCAACAAACCACTCATTTTCAGTTTCAATCGGCAATCTCAACGTATCACGATAAAACGCGACCGTTTCAACCCAGTTTTCACAATATAGAATCGTGTTTGTGCGTTGGATCATCTGCCTTGCTGCCTGCGTTTTGAGATAGAGGGACGCGGCGTGAAAGTTTTCACGCTGTGACCGTCCCTTTCGTGCTGGCAATATCTGTGCGGCGCGGATCAACTTCAACTGCTTGGCGCAACGCACGCGCAAGGGCTTTGAAAAGTGCTTCCGCCTTATGGTGGTCATTGCGTCCGTGCAATATGCGGGCGTGCAGCGTGAGTCGGGCATGGACGGCAAATGATTCAAAGAAATGGTGTACTAAGTCAGTGGGAAAGTCACCAATGGTCGACGTTATGAAAGTTGCATCGAATACACAGTAAGGTCGGCCGCTAAAATCGAGCGCAACAAACCCTAAGGACTCATCCATTGGCACATACGCCGAGCCAACCCGATTGATACGCTTGCGGTCGCCAAGAGCTTCATCAAATGCGCGTCCGAGCGTGATGGCCGTGTCTTCTATCGTGTGGTGTGCGTCGATCCATGTGTCACCTGTCGCCGTCAGGTTTAGATCAAACAGGCCATGCACGGTCAGCGCAGTTAACATGTGGGTTAAGAAACCGATCGGGGTATTTATTTCGGCCGATCCCGTCCCATCCACGTTTAATTGACAACTTATCTGCGTCTCGCTCGTCTCTCGTCTCACATCACTTTTTCGCATTTGGGAATGATAGGGGAATCGGCCGATCCCGTCCATTGGTAAAATTTACCCAACCTTTTTTCCAGCTACATAGATAGTGAGATTTCTAAGCACAATTCGCATTGAGGCGAAAAGTCGCTACCATTGTACGCATGTCTGTGGTCTAAATACAGACCAGCGCAACGGCTATCTCAGCTGTGCGCGTCGAAATTTGGAGAAAATCAACATGAAAGAAACTAATACTACGAAGCATCGTCTGTCGTATCTAATTTTTGCAGCCATGTTCTTTGCGCTCTTTATGGGTGTGCGAGCATCGGCCAACACTGTCCCCACCGAACATTGCCCCAGCACCTATTGTCTCTATTTGCCTATCATCCGTGAACGCGCCCCCTTCAAACCGCTTGCGCCCGTTTTGCAAGTCACGGAAGTCACGCCCAACGCCGTTTATGATTTAGATTGGTCACAAGGCGCAGAAGCGCAAACGCTCTTTTGGGAACTTCAAGGTTCTTCCAATCCCAGCTTTGCCACACGCGAGTTGATTCAAGTCAATGATACGAGCTATCGACTCAACTTCTCTAGCGGCATTCGCTACTATCGCGTGCGTGGTGTGGGCGAGGGTGGGTTTGGTGCATGGAGTAACGTCGTTACGATTAATGCCTCTAGCTTTACGGCCAGCAAAACCATCGTAAATAAGAGCATTGACGAATGTGCCACGCTCTCTTGGAACTATACGGGGATCAAGGCATTCAAAGTCAAATTGGGTCATGGCTATGACTTACGCGCGGCCAACGGTGTCGATAGCGTTGAGGTCTGCCCCAGCATCAAGACAACCTACGTTGCAGAGGTCACAAACAACGACAATAGCGTCAACCGTTATGAGGTAACGATTGATGTTACTGGCGATGGCTGTAACATCGACCCCTACATCTCTAAGTTTACAACCTCAAATAGCAACCCGAATCCGAACGAATCGTTCACCATTAGCTGGCAAGTTGAATGTGCATCGGCGGTCTTCTACAAGGCCGGAAATTTCGTGCCTGAGCGACCCGTCACAGGCAGCGAGACGCACACTGAATCCACGCCAGAAGACGCGGCATACGTGCTAAAAGTGCAAGTACGCAACGGAAGCACCGTTATCCGCGAAGGCATTGCCACCATCGTCATTGACGTGAAGTAGCAATTCCCCTTTCTTCTTAAATAAAAAGCCGCCCAGATTTGGGCGGCTTTTTGTTTTCATTACAACTTGAGTCTTGGACAGTGGATGTATCAGAATTTGGAAATCGGTTAGTGTCACGAGGATTTCGCCACCGCATGTCTTGAGTCTTGGACAGTGGATGTATCGGGATTTGGAAATCCCGATACGCCCGTTAAGCAAAGGTTTACCCTCTGTTTCAGACTAAAATGTGAACGGCCTATCCCTTAATTAGTTCGCGGATGAAAGTTTCGGGATTTGGAAATCCCGAAACACGCTGGCAGCAAATAACAATTGTGTTGGCTGATGAAACTATTCACCACCTTCGGGCGCACGTGCGGGAACCAAAAATTGCGCGGCCATCCAGCCTTCTGTGCCATCATCGAGCAGCACCTTCCACCACGTGTAGCTGCTGCCCTCCGTCGGGCCTTCCAACACCAGCACAATTGAATCTTCTGCGGCTGTCACGAGCTTCTGATTATCGGTGCTGGGACCACCACGCACAGACAGACCTGCGCCACCTGTGTTCGTCACACGCGCATAAAAGCCAACGGTGACGACGCTGGGCAGATCACCCAACTCGGCCGTCGGTTCTGGTGTGAGCGTTGGTATAGGCGTTGATGTTGCGAGAGCTTGCGTCTCTGTCGCAACAGCCGTTGCAGGCGCAGTCAGCGTAGTAACGACTGGGTCGGGCAAATCAACATCGAGCGGCGTCGTTTCCAAATAGGCGGTGACCCATTGATAGGCGAAAAAGACGGCGGCAACCGTAACGATTAAGCCAAGCAGGAAGCCGACAATTGGAACCCAGTCGAAGCTGTCACGGCGATTACGACGAGGGCGTTTAGGATTTTCAGGAACTTGATAGCGTGCCATAGAGATATTTACGCAGATAAAAATTACAGTGTCACTCGCAACTCGCTCAATGGTAGACGGTCTCCATCACATTTGCACCACGCTTTTATACGCCACTCACAGGGTTTACCTACGATCATCCGCCGTTGCGCAATTTTGATGTGCAGCGCGGTTCTTTTTATTTGATGTAGGCCAATAGTTTTTCGAGCGGCCACGTATTGACGACCTGTTCTGGCTTGATCCAAGCACGTTGGGCGACGGCGATGCCGTAGGGAAGTAGGTCGAACTGATCGGCCGAATGTGCATCACAGTTAATCCCAATTTTCACACCCATCATCGCGGCATATTTGGCGTTGACATCATTCAAATCGAGCCGCGCTGGGTTGGCATTGATCTCAAGAATCGTCTTGGATGAGCTGGCCGCCATAATCAAGCGCGACATATCGACATCTGCGCCCTCCCGTCTGCCGAGCAGTCGCCCCGTCGGATGGGCGATCATATCGACATGCCGGTTGTCAATAGCCGCCATGAAGCGCTCCATAATTTGCTCGCGCGGCTGTTTGAGACTGACATGCAGACTGGCGATCACAAAGTCTAGCTCCGCCAGCACATCGTCGGGAAAGTCGAGCGTTGCGTCGGCCTTGATCTCCATTTCTGTGCCATGCAGAATGGTGAAATCATCACCCATTTCAGCATTTGCGCGCTCGATTTCGCGTGCCTGTTCTTCAAGCCGTTCGACCGACAATCCATTGGCAATCCCCAACCCTTGCGAATGATCGGTGATGACGATGTACTCAAAGCCGCGGCTTTGCGCTGCAATCGCCATATCGAGAACGGACTGTTTGCCATCGGAATAGGTGGTGTGCATGTGCAGGTCGGCGCGAATGTCCCCGATCTGCACGACTTCGGGCAGCATCCCCTTTTGTGCCGCCTCAATTTCGCCACGCCCTTCGCGTAAAACGGGCGGGATATAGGGCAGTGCAAGCGTGTTGTAAACTTCAGCTTCTGTGGCACAGGTGTCGCGCTGTTCAGGTGGGGTTTTGGCTTCGGCCGAAAATCCATACTCATTCAAGCTCAATCCCTGCTCCGTCGCCAGCGCACGCAAACGCACGTTATGCTCTTTGCTGCCCGAGAAGTATTGCAGCAACGTCCCCCAATAACGCAGCGGCAAAACCCGAAGATCAACCTTCATCCCCGTGTGCAGGATAACACTCGACTTCGTATTGCCTTGCCCCTCAATCGTGCCGACCAGCGGCAAATCGACAAAATGCTGCATAATCGGTGCAGCATATGTCCCTTCTTTTACCCCCAACAGAATATCGACATCCCCGATCGTCTCCTTCATGCGCCGCAATGAACCGCCAATTTCAGCCCGTTCCACACCGCTCAGCGTCTTGAGTTCGGCCAAAATTTGTTGTGCCAGCGGAAGTGCATCGCCGATTGGGATGCGGTCATCGCCAAATTCAAGCAGGGCACGGGCGTTGGTGGCAATTTTTTCGGCCGATTTCTCTCCCATCTTCGGCAACGCGGCAATCCGTCCATCCTCCGCCGCTTCGATCAGTTCATCTAACGTCGTGACCCCCAACTTGTCATAGATCAACTTGACCCGCTTCCCCCCCAATCCCTCAACCCGCGTCAATTCAAGCAATGACAACGGAATTTCCGCCTTCACTTTTTCAAATGCCCGCAGCCCCCCCGTCTCGATCAGCTCATTGATCTTCCCCGCCAGCGTCTTGCCAATGCCGGGCAGTTTTGTCAAATCCTCCCCCGCCGCTAACATCTCGCTTAACTGTTCGCCCAAATCGCGAATCGTCTCTGCCCCTCGCTTGTAGGCTAGCGTGCGGTGGAAGTTGTCGCCACGAATCGTCATTAATTCGCCCATCTGATCAAAAATGTTGGCAATCTCATGGTTGTTCATGCCCCAATTATATCAGCACTTTTTCGCGCATTGTCATTTGGCGCGGATTGCTTGTAGTGATTACGAGAGGTCTTTACGCATCATCTTTTCAGATTATGCCCACACACCGCATTGTTGCCCTTCTCCCATAGTTAGCTATGCTTACAATCAGATTTAACGGTTAAGTTTTTAGATTCAGTGGCTTTTTTAGGAACTATCATGCTTACACAACAGAAAATCGTGGTCATCGGCTCTTCTGCGGGAGGAATCGAGGCACTTTCCCTACTTGTCCCGCAATTTGGAGCTGATTTTCCTGCGCCGATATTGCTCGTTCAACATCTCCCAACAGACACCCCGAGCATGTTGCCCCGCATCCTTGCGCGGTTTGACGGGTTAAAGGCGCGCTTTCCACAAGACCATGATCCGTTGACGCCGGGCACAATCTATGTCGCGCCGCGCGACCAGCATATGTTGATTCAAGACGGGCATGTTCGCCTCACATTTGGCCCAGAAGAAAATCGCTCGCGACCATCTGTCGATCCGCTGTTCCGTTCGGCCGCCATGACCTACAGTAGTAATGTCATGGGCATCATCTTGTCAGGCATGATGAACGATGGATCGTCAGGGTTGCTTGCCATCAAACGCTGTGGTGGCACGGCAATGGTACAGACTCCCGATGAGGCGGCCTATCCGATGATGCCACAATCTGCGCTCGACCATGCCCCAGTCGATCATTGCGTTCCTATCGAGGAGATGGGTGAAATTCTGCGGCAGTGGGTGCATGCACCGCTGCAACCGCCGTTCGATGTGCCAGACGACATTCGCAGTGAGGTACAAATTGCCCAATCCGTATCGAGCGACATTCCGCTGGAGTCGAATTTAGGCAATCTCTCCCCCGTCATCTGCCCCGATTGTGGAGGCCCGCTTTGGGAGATTCAGGTCGATGACATTCCACGCTATCGCTGTCATGTTGGACATGCGTTTACGGCAGAGTCGCTGCTCGATGGCCAGTCGCACAAGCTAGAACATTCCCTCTGGGCGGCATTACGCCTGATGGAAGAGCGGGCGCGGATGCTCGACAAAATGGCGCGGGAAGCAGAAGCCAACGGGCGCATGGGACTCGCAGCCAACTATCGCTCACGTGGCTCAGAAGCGGGAGAACATGCGGGACGGATTCGGCAACTCTTGGTGTCAAATAATCGGCCGATGTTTTTCGCCGCCGATTAACAAAAAGTACCGAATTCCTGCACTATTCTGCATTTGCGACCGACCCTTTCCGCGCTAAACTAGCGAGTAGAATATCCCACCTCCCACTGTGCTAACAGCGCAGGAGAGCAATCTAATGGCACAATCAAGCACAATTGGCATTCTCCATCCCGGTGCAATGGGCATCTCCATTGCGGCAACGCTACAAAATAGCGGTCACGCCGTTTTTTGGGCGTCCGCTGGGCGCAGTGCAGCCAGCCACACAAGAGCAACCGAACACAACTTGCAAGATGCGCAATCGCTCGAATCATTATGTCAACGCTGTGCCGTGATCGTCAGCGTTTGTCCCCCCGCAGCGGCCGAAACGGTGGCCGAAGATGTCATTGCGGCTGGGTTCACGGGACTTTATATTGATGCCAATGCGATTGCACCCCAAAAGGCGCAGAGAATCGGCCGAAAATTATCCGCTGCCAACATTACATTTGTCGACGGCAGCATCATTGGCCCTCCTGCGTGGGAACCAAACCGCACATGGCTCGCGCTCTCTGGCGCAGATGCAGAACACGCCGCGACCTATTTCGCGGCGGGGCCACTTGAAACGGATATCATCAGCGACCAAATTGGTGATGCATCTGCCCTAAAAATGTGTTTCGCTGCCCAAACAAAGGGTGCAACCGCATTGCTCGCACTCGTGATGGCAGCGGCAGAGCAACAGGGTGTGCGCGGCGCATTGGAACGGCAGTGGAATCGCTATGATGAGCAGGCTACCGAACAAAACCAGCAGCGTGCGCGGCGCGTGACGGCGAAGGCGTGGCGGTTTGAAGGCGAGATGCTGGAAATGGTCGAGATGTTTGCGGCGTTGGGATTGCCGGATGGATTTCATCGGGGATCGGCCGAAATTTATAATCGCCTCGCCCGCTTCAAAGACGCACCTGAAACACCAGAACTACGCGACGTGTTGAACGCACTAAACAAATCATGAACTTCCCATACCGCACATTCCCCCGTCCCCCCGTCCGCGAAACCGCGCAGGATGAAACCGCCTATCGGCTCCATTTCAACGAGAGCCCGCTCGGCGTTTCGCCAAAAGTTGCAGAAGCGATTCGTGCTGAAGCCGATCAAATCGGCAAATATCCCGTTTTCTCAGACAACAATTTGCGCGAAGCGTTGGCGAAAGTTTGGAAAAATGATTTGACGGCCGACCATTTTTATACGGCGTGCAGCGGATACGAAACCATCGAAATGGCGACACGCGCCTTCATCACCGAAGGGGATGATCTGATTAGCTGTTCGCCCACGTTTGGGATGTACAAAAAGGTGACGTTGCAAGAAGGGGGCGTGCATGTGGACGTGCCGCTCTTGTTGCCTGATTTCAGCGTCGATGTCGATGGGATACTTGCGGCAATTAACGAGAGGACGCGGATTGTGTTGATTTGTAATCCGAATAACCCGACGGGGACGATGATGGGATCGGCCGATTTTCACCGCCTCGTCACCAATCTTCCTGACCACGTTTTGCTAGTCGCCGATGAAGTCTATTGCCACTTCGTCACCAACCCCGACTACCCCAACTCCATTCCCTACATTCTTGACGGTCACAACATCATCAGCATCCAAAGCTTTAGCAAGGCATACGGCATGGCGGGTCTGCGCGCAGGGTACGCGATTGCACGCCCCGAAATAGCCGACTACATTGCAGGCTTTCAGCGCGGCTTCCACCAAAATCGCCTCGCCCATGTTGCGATGATCGCCGCATTGCAAGATCAAGATCATCTCTGGGAGAATGTCCGCGTCGCGCTCGAAGGCAAACAATGGATCTGCACCCAACTCGACGCGCTCGGCATCGAATACATTCCCAGCGAAACAAATTTCATCATCATCAAACTGCCCAACACGCTCAACGCAAAAGAGGTGGCGGCTCAGATGAGCGCAGCAAACATCCTCGTCAAACCACAAAAAGATCGCGGCCTAGAGAACACCATGCGTGTCTCGGCAACGAAGCCTGAAGGCAATCAGGCGTTTATCAATAAACTTAAAGAAGTGGTAAGTGCAGAGTGAAGAGTGGATAGTGAAGAGGAATTCACGCTTCACTTACCACTTACCACTTATAACTTACCACTTACCACACTATGACTGGCGGAACCGCACTCGTTCAATCCCTCATCGCACACGGCGTAGATACCCTTTTTGGGTTGCCCGGTGTGCAAAATGACGCACTTTACAACGCACTCTACGACGCGGGCGATCAGATTCGCGTCGTCCACTGCCGCCATGAGCAGGAAACGGGCTACATGGCACTTGGTTATGCCCAAGCGACGGGCAAAATCGGCGTGTTCAACATTGTGCCAGGTCCGGGCTTGCTCAATGCGGGGGCAGCACTCGCCACGGCGTATGGCCTCAATGCGCGCGTCCTCTGCATCGTCGGGCAAATTCCGACAAAGGCAATTGGCAAAGGCAAGGGCGTTCTGCACGAACTTCCCGACCAATTCAGCATTTTGCAACAGCTCACCAAATGGTCAGCCAGTGCAAAAAGTCCTGAAGAAGTGCCAGCCCTCGTTGCTGAGGCATTCCGCCAGCTAAATACAGGTCGGCCGCGCCCCGTCGGGCTTGAGGTTCCGATGGATGTCTTGGCGGGAATACTTAGTGAGCAATCGTCTACCGTCGTCACAGTGGACAGTGAACCATCCGAATTGCCATCTGTTCCCGCAGGGCTTGAAGATGCGGCAAAAATTTTAGGCACATCGAAACAGCCGATCATCTATGTCGGCGGCGGTGCACAGGGCGCAAGCGCACCAATCCGTGAACTATCGGAGATGTTGCAAGCCCCCGTCGTTGGGTATCGCACGGGGATGGGCGTACAGGATGCACGCAATCCGCTGAGCCTGCATATGCCCCCTTCGCATGAGCTATGGAAAACGACCGATGCCGTGCTGTTAGTTGGCACGCATGGACGTATTCCACTACAAAAATGGGGCGTTGATGACAAGATGACCGTCATCAAAATCGACGTTGATCCCGCCGCGCATGACGTGATTCGCACGCCAGATATTGCGTTGACGGGTCGCGCGGAGGATATTTTGCCAGCGTTGGTCGAAGCGGTGAAACAGCACAATCATGCGCGCGATTCTCGTGCGGATGAGCTGAACGCGCTCAAGGCAGAATGGCAAGAACGCACCGACTATATGGCATTCCAGAAAGCATATTTGCAGGTAATCCGCGAGGAGCTAGGCGAAGCGGGCATTTTTGTCGATGAGCTGACGCAGGTTGGATTTGCCAGCCGTATCATCTATCCAGCCTATCATCCGCGCACCTACATCTCGACAGGCTACATGGGCACACTGGGCTATGGCTTCCCGACGGCATTGGGTGTCAAAGTGGGCAAGCCCGATGCACCAGTGGTCAGTATCGCGGGAGATGGTGGCTTTATGTTTGGCGTTCAGGCATTGGCAACCGCCGTACAGCATAAAATTGGGCTGGTGACGTTGATTTTTAACAACGCTCAATATGGCAACGTTCAGCAGATGCAGCGCAACTTATACGGCGGGCGCGTGATTGCGACTGACTTGGTCAACCCTGATTTTGTGGCGATGGCGAAGACGTTTGGCGCGAATGGGGAGTGTGTGACGTCGCCCGAAGATTTGCGCGGCGCGTTACAACGTGGGTTTGCATCTGATTTACCGACCATCATTGAGATTCCCATGCCAGAGGTTGAAAGCGTGGATCGGTTCCGTAATTTAGGGAAGGTTCGAGGTTAAAACTGGGAGCGCGGTCGCCTCGACCGCAGCAGCGAACGAGCCGTTCGCGCTCCAATAAACAATGTTAGTTATTCCAATTTCGTCCGAACTGTATAAAACGTTTAGTGAGGTTGCCAAGAGCAAGCGCATGGTGTTTATCGCGGGGTTGCCCGGCGTGGGAAAGAGCTTGCTGATGCAACAGCTTGCGCTCATCGCCAACTCGGCGGGTCGCACCGTGCATACTGTCCAATGGGACGTGTCGCGGCAAGCATTTGAAACGCCTGAAATTCTGGCGAAATATCCCGAAATTGATGGCGTGACTGATCCGATGATTCGGCGAGCGGTGGGGAGATGGGCGCGTGAGGCGGTGGCGCAATGGGACGCGGCACACGTCGATCCTGCGCACATGCTGATTGGGGAAGTGCCGCTCATTGGCAATCGCCTGATCGAGTTGGCGCAGAAGCGGGATGATGCTGCTGAAGGCATTCTTGCATCAGATTCAACGCTATTTGTTGTGCCTGTCCCATCGTGGGAAGTGCGCTCACACATTGAAAATGCACGCGCAAAAACATCGGCAAATCCACAACACGAGAAGGAAAAGCTGGATGCCTCACCTGATGTCTTGCGTGCGCTGTGGGAAGAGGTCAACGGGCTGGCGCGTGAGATTGGATTGACCAAAGCGCGGCGGGATGCGCCCTATAATCCATACATTTATGGTGGCGTCTATGAGGCTTTGTTGCGCCATCGTCACGCAGAAATGATTTTGGTTGAGGATGTGTTGCGGCCTGAGAAATCAGTTTATGAAATGGATGTGATTGCGGGTGAGTTAATGGCAAATTCGGCCGAATCGGCCGAAATCATCTCCCAACTCGAAGCCCAATTCACTCCCGCAGAAATCGCGTCACAAGTCGAGAATTGGCACAGCATCGTCACCGGCTCAACCAATGAAGTGGTCGATTTTGGCGAACCACTGTTGCTGCCCGCGCCATCGGTGCTAGATTCACTCTTAGATGATGGCGATCCATTGACGGACACGCAGATGCGTGCAATTCAGAAGTTGTCGGCGATGCCATTAGATGCGCCGCTGTGTGACCGGCTCGCAGTTGTGAATGAGGTGATCGGGGTGTTGGAGGGAGAGATTTCGGCCGAAACAATCAGCCGCGCCGAAAAATTCGACATCTACGACAATCACTTTAACGTCGTTCGCACCGAGAAATCTAGCACGAGCGTCTACTTAGCGGGGATGTTGCAATCTTACGCCAACGTGCTTGAAAATTTAGATAATGATAACCCACTGACGGTCATCGAAACGCCATTGATCCATGTGGCGATTTTGACGACGTTACAGATGTTTATTGGCTAATCAGCGTTTCAGCAGTCAGCTTAATCGCTGAAACGCTGAAATGCTGATACGCTGAAAGGCTCAAATGTTAAACTTAAAAGAACTTGACGACGCAAGACAGCGCTGGCGCGTCGGACACCACCTCTTTTTCACCTATGTGCAGTCGCTGATTATGATCGGCAATAAACTGCAAGCTGAACTCGACGCTGGCAACATGCTGGCGGCAGAGCGCGAAATCGAGCGAGCCACACAGCTCTTGTGGGGATCGGCCGTCGCCTTCAAATTGGCGGGCAGTTTTAGTCAGGCGGCGTATGATGGCTATGTTCGGCCGAATATGTTTGAGTCCTCCGAAGGATTCAGCGGCATGTGGTCACACGACCACGACTATCTGGTGAAAACCGTCCTCCGCAAGCTCAAGCCGACTTTCCAAAACCCACCCGCTGAACTGCTCCCCGCGATCCAAAAATTCCGCCAAGCGTTCGCCATCATGTACGATTCGCACAAATTTGTTTGCGAAAAGTTCGAGGGCAGCGAACCCAGCCTGCTCATGGGTCCAGATGCCCAAAAATCAGCCGCCGATATGATCGACACGTTTAAGAGAAATAGATTACTCACTTTAGGGGTGAGATAGATTTAGTCGCTAGTGGCTAGTTGCTAGTAAGAAATTTACTAGCCACCAGCCACTAACTACTAGCCACTTTTTTATGAAAACCGCAAGATTCGCCTACAACGGACAAATACACGAAGGAATTTACAAAGATGACCAACTCTGGGTTGGCACCGTCGCCTACGACCCCAACGATGTGATGTGGCTGCCGCCCGTCGATCCAAAGGGGTGTACGGCCATTGGTGTTGCGCTTGGCTATGCCGACCATGCTGTTGAGCTTGGCCTCGATTTGCCAGAGTATCCAATTGTCTTTCACAAAATGCCGCACACGCTGATCGGGCATGGCAATAAAGTTGTGCGTCCTGACGTTGAGTACATGCACTATGAAGGGGAGTTGGTGGCTGTGATGGGACGAGCGGCTTATAAGGTTTCGGCCGAAGATGCGCTCGATTACGTCGCTGGCTACACCATCGGCAACGAATACACCGTGCGCGACTTTGTCGGCAATTACTATCGTCCGCCTGTGAAAGCGAAGGGGCATGATACGTTTGGTCCGATGGGGCCGGTTTTGGTTTCGGCCGATCAGATCGACCCCACCAACGTCGAAATCCGCACCTATGTCAACGACGAACTGCGTCAGCAGGGCAACACCAAAAACCTGCGCCACAGCGTCGCCGACCTCATCGCCTACCTCTCCGAATTCATGACGCTCAATCGCGGCGACATCATTTTTACAGGTACGCCAGAAGGCATCTCACACGTTTATGCTGGCGACAAGGTGCGCGTCGAAATTGACGGCATTGGCGTACTCGAAAATGAAATCGTAGATAGCTTATAGGAGAAATCAACATGTGGGGCGAAATTATCTGGCGACAATTTGGTGCAGCAATTGATACCTTAAAAGGCGTTATCAACGACTGCCCAGACGAACTTTGGGAAGTCAACATCTGGCCTTTAGCGGGCGCACCCGAAGGATTCTCATCTTTCTGGAACGTGACGTTTCACACCCTTTTCTGGCTCGATCTCTATCTCGAAGGCACGGACATCGACTTTGCGCCACCTGCGCCCTTCACGCTCAACGAGCTAGATGCAAGTGGTAAGATGCCAGATCGCGTGTACTCAAAAGCAGAAATGCTCGATTACCTGCTCTATTGTCGCAACAAATGTCAGCAGAAGACGATGAACTTAACCGACGAACAGGCCAGCCACATGTGTAAATTCTCAAATGGCCGAGAACGCGGCTATGGCGAGCTTTTGCTCTACACAATGCGCCACGTCCAAGAACACGCAGCACATTTGAGCCTTTTTCTCGGACAACATGACGTATCGGTTACGGGCTGGGTTGGAACGGCAAAAAGCGACGAATAGTTCGTGTCACAAAATCCTGAAACATCCATCCGGTAAATAGAAATTTGGAACGTCGGGCTTATCGCGCGACGGCGAAAATAATGGCCTCAACAGCAACATTTGAACACAACCAAGCCGCCATCGTCGGCTACCGCGCCAACATCGCCGAGCGCGGCATCAAGAATATCATCAACGGCGAACACCGCGACGCGATATCTGGCAAAACATACGAGACGACTTCCCCAATCGACAATAGCGTGATCGCAACCGTCGCAGAGGGTAACGCGCAAGACGTTGACGCGGCCGCTCAAGCCGCGTGGGACGCATTCCCCGCATGGGCAGCGATGCCTGCAAAACAACGGCGCGACCTGCTCTATCGTGTTGCCGACCTGATCGAAGAAAACGCGGAAGAACTTTCCCTGCTCGAATCGCTCGATACGGGCCAGCCGATCCGCTTTATGGCGAAAGCTGCCATTCGCGGCGCGGCGAACTTCCGCTACTTTGCCGATTTGGTGCAGGGCGCAAACGATGGTCAAGCCCTGCCGACAAATACCCATCTCAACTACACGATTCGCCAGCCGATTGGCCCCGTCGGTGTGATTACGCCGTGGAATACGCCATTCATGCTGAGCACGTGGAAGATTGCGCCCGCGCTGGCGGCTGGTTGCACGGTCGTGCATAAACCGGCCGAACTCAGCCCTGTCACGGCGATGCGTCTGCACGAAATTATGGCGGAAGCGGGAATGCCTGCTGGTGTGGTCAATCTTGTGCATGGGTATGGTGAAACGGCTGGTAAGGCGTTGACCGAACACGAACACATCAAGGCGATTGCGTTTGTCGGCGAGACGACAACGGGCAGCCACATCATGCGGCAAGGGGCGGCGACGCTCAAGCGCGTCCATTTTGAACTGGGCGGCAAAAACCCCGTCATCGTTTTCGCAGATGCCGACCTCGACCGTGCGCTCGACGCGGCGATCTTCATGAAGTACAGCCTCAATGGTGAACGCTGCACGTCGTCAAGCCGCTTGCTGGTTGAACGTTCTGTCTATGATGATTTCATGGACAGAATGGCGCAGCGTGTCGCCAACATCAAAGTGGGCAATCCGCTCGATCCTGCAACTGAGGTGGGGCCACTAATTCATCAGGTTCACTACGATAAGGTGAGCAGCTATGTCACCGTTGGGCAGGAAGATGGCGCGACGTTGATGGTTGGTGATGGCAAGCATCCCGCAGGATTGGAAGAGGGTTGTTACATCACGCCGACGCTGTTCAAAGATGCAAATAAAGAGATGCGACTGGCACAGGAAGAGGTGTTTGGCCCCTTCTTAACCGCATTTGCGTTTGATGGCGAGGATGATGCAATCGAGATTGCCAACAGCACACGCTATGGGTTGACCGCCTATATCTGGACAAAAGATGTCACCCGCGCACTCAACATGGCACACAAAGTCGAGGCGGGAATGGTTTGGGTAAATAGCCAGAATGTGCGCCATTTGCCTGCCCCGTTTGGTGGAGTCAAATACAGCGGAATCGGCCGAGATGGCGGCGACTACTCCTTCGATTTCTACATGGAAACAAAGCTGGTCAGCATCGCGCTTGGTGATCATCCGATCTCACGACTTGGCGCAGCCTAAAATTTAGCGACCTGTCATCCCCGCGAAGGCGGGGAACCATTCTTTTGGTTCCCGCCTTCACGGGAATGACGGGCTTGAATTATCATGCCTAATTACACAATAAATTTTGCCCCTCCTTTCAATATCGTTCGATTGAGTCACGTTGAATGGGTTGTCACCGATCTGGGGTATTCAAAGGCGTATTACGTTGATCTGGTCGGGTATCATTTGGAAGAGGAGACGAGCGACACGCTGTATTTGCGTGGGATGGAGGAGTTGAACCATCATTCGTTGATTCTCAAAAAAGGGGATGTGCCAAAGGTCAATCGGATTGGGTTCAAGGTTTTTTCGGCCGATGATCTCGAAAAAGCATACCGGTATTTTGAAGGATTAGGCCAGCCCGTCGTATGGGTCGAAAAGCACGCACAGGGCAAAACATTTCACACAACCGATCCATTTGGTGTCCCGCTTGAGTTCTACTATCAGATGGAGCGCGTCAGTGACATTTTGCAGAAATATCATCTCTATCATGGCGCACGTATTCAGCGAATCGACCATGCCAACCTGTTCCACAACGACGTGAACGCGGCAACGGAATTTTATGTTTCGCAGTTGGGTTTTCGTGTGACGGAAGCGACCGTGATCGAGCAGGCTGATCCCGATACGCCATATGTGGCGACATGGCTGCATCGCAAGGGAGGTGTGCATGACATCGCGTTTACGAACGGGACGGGGCCGCGCCTACACCATCTCGGCGTGTGGATGCCGTCGGTGCAGGACATCATTCACTTGTGTGATTCAATGGCGGCGGCAGGTTTAAGAGAATGTTTAGAACGTGGCCCTGGACGGCATGGGATTTCAAATGCGTTCTTCCTCTACATGCGCGACCAAGATGGACACCGCCTGGAACCTTACGTGAGCGACTATCAAACGATGGATCCCGACCATCCTGCGCGGATTTGGGATTTAGATGACCCGATGCGGCAGACGTTGTGGGGGCAAGCCGCGCCGCGTTCGTGGTTTGAGTTGGGGTCTGTGTTTAAGGGGTTGGAGCCGCAGCCGTCGAAGCTGGATGCGACTCCGATTATTGCGCCAGAATAGATCGTAGGGGTGGGGCGATGCGGAATGCTTTCAATTATGATTGCGACCTATCCCCCGCATCGCTTCACCCTAATCCCACATTCCGCCTTCTATTCATGAAGCACCATCCTCTCCAACATCGCATCTAAATTATCGCGGTCTCGTTCCCAACGAAGTGGATTATCAATAATATATTGCCGAATACGCAGTAATTCCTGCTCATCTCGAACAATACGATCCCAATAGCCTCGTTGCCAAACTTTCTCTCCACGCGTCCCACGCAACGCATTGATTTGCCGTGTCACCTGAGATTTATAACTGCCAACAATTGCGCCGACTGAGCCAGATTGCGCGTTAGATAACCCAGTGCGTTTTTCGGGTTCGGAATGAATGCTGGACGGCCAATCGTGTAGCAGAAGCGAAATGTGAACGTGATTTGGCATTACGATTTGTTCGTCTAGCTTCGTGTGTTTTGCGTGTTTGGGAATTTGGCGCAGTAGTCTTTCGGCTACCTCTCGATACGCTGGCTCGGAAAACAGATGTTGTCGTTGAACGGTGCAGATGGTGATGAAATAGTAGCTTGGTGTGCGGTAATCCCAATCTGCGTAGCGAATTGATTTTCGGTGGTGTTTGAATGGGTCGAAATGATGTTTTGGCATGTGGAATTGTGATATTTGGAAGAAGGGTGAGGCGATGCGGAGGATAGGGTGTAATTATCTCGGAAATTATTCCGCATCGCCCCACCCCTACGGAATCCATGATGGGTCGAAAAAATCGGCCGAAACCACCTCAAAATGCCCCCCCTCAACCGCAATTAAACGCGCCTCATCTCCCGCCTTTTCCACAAACTCGCGCACATAATCGATTGGCACAATGGGATCATCTTTGCCGTTGATGTGAACGTGTGGAACGCCGAGCGGGAGAAAGTTGACGGGGGAGCCGACGGCGTAATGATCGGGCTTTTCGTTGGGAAGGCCGTCAAGTAGATTTTGCGGTGAATCTTGACAGATTTCTCGCGTGACGGCGGCCGCCATGTCGGGGATGCCAGCGAGGGAGACGACGGCGTGAATCGGTTGGGGGTTGGGGGTGTAGAGGGGTTGCGTTGCGGTTAGTTGTGCGCGACAGGCGAGCCAGAGAGCGAGGTGGCCGCCAGCAGAATGACCCATTGTGATCAGGCGGTCGAGGGGGAGGTCGTATTCGGCCGAAATTCCACCCAGAAAATCAGCCGCCGCCCCCACATCCAAAAACGTATTCGGCCAACCGCCCCCATTGCCCAAACGTCGATATTCAACGCTGGCGACGGCGTAACCGTGTTTGGTTAATGCCCGCGCCAACTGCCCTAACGGAACGAGATCAAATTCTGCTTGCCAGCAGCCGCCATGAATGAGCAGGATGGTTGTTTTTGGGGGTGTGGTGGGGAGGAAGAGGTCGATGAATTGGGCGGGGTGTGTACCGTAGGGGAGGCGGTAGTCACTTGATTCAACCCTGAAATCTAAATAATCTTGACCAGAAAGCATAGTAACCTTGCTCTGAAGAATCGATTCCCGCCTGCGCGAGAATGACGGGTGCGATAGTGTGTGTATCAGGATTTGGGAATCCCGATACATGAATCTAGTTGGCCTAACCACGCGGTAGCGATTCAAGGCGCACAAAGCGTTTTTTGAGATAAGGAATCAGCGGCACGTAGATAAATTGAGACGTATAGAACACCCATCCCCCTAATAAGTATAACGAGGAATCGTACCAATAATAGTTGTATGGGAGGAACAATTCGAGTAACCCCCAAACTGCATAAGGCACACCTATCAACAGAATGGGCAGAATGACGAGTTGAATCGCGTCCCAGCGTTTGAACTGTTCTAAACGCGGAACTTGCCGAGTTCGCAAAAAGATCATGGCGGTTAAGCCGATAAACCCGAGACAGAGCAGTGCTGCGATGACATCTTCATCGTCAAAGATGAAGTAGCCAATGGCGGCAAAAATGGCGATTGAGAACCAGAAAAGAAAGAAACTACCAAAAATCGCTGCTGCCACAATTAGGAGACTGCGACGGTCGTTGTATTTGAAGATGAGGCGGATCAGTGTGAAATGGATGGCAAAGGCGAAGGTGATCAACCATGCATTACGCAGCCAGTTGTTTTCGGCTGGTGCGCTAAGTGAGAAAAGCTTTTCGGCCGAATTGACCGCTTGGTAGCTGAGTCGGTCGTAGTTTGCAACATCAGAAACATACCGATCCATCGCCATATCCCGACTTGCACGGATTTCAGATACAGAATATTCCGTGTAACGTGTCAGCAATTCATCTATTGGCGTGGAATCTTCTATCAGTTGCTGATATTCGCCAAGCGTAATCTGTGAACTATTGTTACGAAGATATTTTGTCAAGCCATCATCAAGCCAACTCTCCTCAATGAGCCAAGCGAGTTGTGAGGGAGTTCTGCTGGCAATCTCTTCTGATAACATCGGCAAAATCAGTTGTGGATTGTGATTGTTGTCCGCGTTGTCAGCTCTATTTGTAAAGCGTTCATGCAAATTGACAAGTAGGAGTTCAGTTGCCAACGTTTGTGGCGGAATGGCGCGGATGCGTTGCTGGACGGTGAAGAAGAAGATGGGCAAGCTGCTCATCAGCATGAAGAATGCGGCTGCGTAGCCGATAAATTCGCGCCAGCCTGTGCGGTCGTAGGATCGGCCGAATTCCCGCACAACATGAAAGCGCTCCTGTCCATAGCGCCAAAAGAGCATGACGGCCGCTTGCAAAATTGCCAGCAGCCAAAAGCATGTAATCACATAGCCGTTGAGCGCATATGGCGTATGAATTGGCGCAATGAAGGCGAGGCCAAGCCCAACGATATTGAGCAAGACGGCAAGATAGACGGCGTGGTGTATGCGCATCGACCAGAGCCACGGCTGTTGGCGAATCAGGCGTGCATTGAGTTGCCGCATGAAGGGCGGTTCAAGGACGCGCCCAACGAGATGACCAGCAGTGCGGCGGCGGGTTGGACGGGTTTGCGGGGCTGTTTGGATTTGGGTCATGATTCTTGCTCCAGCGTTACTCAGTAAACAATCGGCGCGTCGATTTGCTAATATCGCGGAAGTAGTCTGGCGTTACGTCGTTTTGAATTAAGAAGGTCAACACGTCGCTGCGGTCAACCGAAATCGGTGTGCGGATCAAAAAGTTGTAGCCGTTTTGTTCAATGGTCGCCTCTGGTAAGTCGCGTCGCGCCAACGTCTGTAGCGTGTTCAGCGAGACGTTTGTCGCCAGCTCATAGCTGTTTTGCCCACGATCATCGCCAAAGCTCTGTGTCTGACCACTATAGAGCGTGTGACCGTCGCGCATGAAGATGATGTTGTCGGAGATGCGTTCGACTTCGTGCAGATGTTGCGAGGTGAGAATGACGGCCATCGGGGAGCCGGGCGTCGTGGCAAAGGCGCGTAAATCATCGAGAAAAATCACCTGTGCGTTGACATCGAGATTTGCCAGCGGCTCGTCGATGATGAGCAAGCGCGGCTTTTTAACGAGTGCTTTTGCCAGTGCAAAGCGCATCTTGTAGCCACCTGAAAGCTCTTGCCAGCGGGCATCGTTGTAGCGGTCTAGGCGTAATCGGCCGATTAAGAAATCAACCAGCTGATCGATCTTCTCAACGGGCACGCCGTGTGTGGCGGCCGAAAAGATCAACTGCTCACGCACCGTGCCATACCAGCGCGGAATTTCTTGCGGAATGTAGGAGAGATTTTGCTTGATGGTGTACCAATCGGTCGGCCGCGTGGTGCTAAACTGCGGATAGTGCATTTGGCCGCCATCCTTGCCATGCTCGCCTGCAATCAGCTTGAGTAGCGTCGTCTTGCCATTGCCATTCTCTCCCACAACAGCCGTAATCTCGCCCAGCCGCAACGTCAAATCAAGCGGCTGCAAGACAAAGTTAACACGCTTGCCCCGATACGTTTTGGTTAAATCGTGACAGGCAAAAATCGCGTCGTCATAGGGCGTTGGGCTGTATTTTGAGATTGGTTCTACAAGTTGTAAAGTCATCTGTTTTTCCTGAAACGAGGTTGCCAAATGTTTCTATTGGCTGGACACAAGCATGTTAGGTGAACTCTATTGTGTCGTCAACTAACGCTTAGGCTACGCTTTTAGCCAATTGCAATCAAGCACTTGAGTGCTAAACGCGATTGAGCATTGAAAAGTTCCACGCGATGTTGAAACTAAAACCGTCAAACGACGTATATCCTGATACAATGACAGACATGGATCCACACCAAAACGAGAGCGAATTAGAACCTGCGCAACTGATTCCGCGCAGTGAATCACCCCACTGGAGTCGCAACACCAAAATGATTGTGTCGGTCGCCGGGCTGTTGCTGCTTGTCTTTGCAGTCTTGCAGTTTGGCGCACTGATCCAACAGGTGGTGATTGCGGCAATGCTGGCGTATTTACTTCGGCCGATTGTCGATCTCATCACCAAACACACGCCACTACAACGTCCCACAAGCATCCTCGTCACTTACCTGCTTTTCCTCGCCGTGATTATTCTATTTGCAACATTTGCGGGTTTTGCCGCCGTCGATCAAGTGACAACGCTATGGGCGGCACGTATCGAGATTGTCGATACGGCGACAGAGCTGTTTGCATCGTTAGCAAACCGCACCTACTCCATTTTTGGTTACGATTTTACGCCGATCACGCTTGATATTGAAAGCTTGGGGTTTGAACTGACCGCGCTCATTGAACAAGTTGTCAGCACCATTGCAGGGCGAACCAGTTCGTTCTTAGGGGGAGCCGCCGCGGTTGCTTATTCGACCGTTTCTGCCCTTGCCACGTTCGTGATTATCATCATTATGTCGATCTACATCATGAACGATGTCCCAACACTTGGAAACACGCTCGAAGGTTGGGCAGATGCGCCGGGCTATCGAGAAGACGTGCGCCGATTGTGGAAAGAATTTGGCTTAATTTGGAAAGCTTATCTGCGCGGACAGTTGATCCTTGCGCTCACAATGGGCGTTGTGACATGGGCGGCACTGGCAGCCGTTGGGGTGCAAAATGCGGTTGCGCTCGGCATTTTGGCTGGCGCACTGGAATTCTTGCCCGTCATTGGCCCGTTTATATCTGGAGCGGTGGCCGTCGTTGTTGCGATATTTCAAGCATCCAACAGTTTTGGTCTTAACTTTTGGCAATTTGCGCTGCTTGTAACCGTCATCATGCTCGTTTTGCAACAGCTTGAAAACAGCATCCTTGTTCCGCGCATTGTCGGACAGGCACTCAATCTTTCGCCACTCTTAACGTTGGCGGCCGTTTTTATGGGCAGTTCGATTGCGGGCATCTTGGGGGCAATTCTGGCCGCTCCCGTCGTGGCAACGATCAAGCTGTTGACGACCTACGCATGGCGCAAGTTGTTCGATTTAGAGCCGTTTCCAGATCTTCCACCGCCCGAACCAGAGCAGAAAAATCAGTTTTTGGCGCAGTTAAAGAATCGATTCCAAAAAGCGACCTCTTAAATTTTATGGTTCTACTTTCCACCTTACATGATCCAACTGGAGCGATGGTGCCATTTTTGCACGAACATTTGGGGGCGTTGCGCAAAATGTATCGGGCCTATGTGGTGGTCGCCACGCCAGCAACATCGGCCGAAATCCTCGCCATCTACCGCGACCATGACTGCGATGTGTGGGATATTGGATCGGCCGAAATCGGCACCTCCCGACGCAACGCCGTCAAACTTGCGCTGGAAATGGAAGGCGACTGGTTCCACTACTGCGACGCTGACCGTATATTGCACTGGCAAATGCACTACCCGGATGAACTGCGCGAGATGATCGAGACGATCATTCCACAGGCGGACTATAGTGCAATCGGCCGAAATCCCCGCGCCTACGCCACCCATCCTCTCGTCCAGCGCGAAGCCGAATATGTCTGCAACCGGGTCTTTGCGCTCCTATATGGGCAACGGGATGGCGTGTTGGACGTGTGCGCGGGCTCGTGTGGCTTTTCGCGTCGGGCGGGTGCGCTCATCGCCCAACGCTCATGCGAGCCAACCAATGCAACCGACGCGGAGTGGCCGATGCTGATAGAAAATTGTCAGGATTATTCGGTGCAGTTTGTCGAGACAGATGGGTTAGAATTTGAGACCCCAACATTTTTTGGGGCCACTGTGTCGCAAAGAGCGCACAACGCAGACAATTGGGCGGCACGTGTCCGCTTGGCGATAGATTCGTTTGAAGCCGCCGCGCGACTGAGGAGAGCATTGTGATGAAATCAAATCAACCAGAGGAACAACAACTGGCCCTGCAATGGTTGTTCGGGATTGGCGCCGCATTTTCGTTGCTGATTGCGATCATCATGCCAGTCACGCAGGGCAATGCGGTTGAGGCGCAAGATTATGCGCTGGGCGTCGTCTTTTTTGGACTCGCGGTCGGTTTCATTGGCTGCTATTTGATCGCTGCCGCGAACGATCCGCTCACAGCCATCAATAAAATGAGCGTCATGGTGTTATTCGTCATGGGATGTATAACAGCAGCGTTCTTTTTGACATTTGTGTTCACAGATCCCCCATCAGAGCGCGAGTACGCCGTTGGTGCCATTTGCGGGTTGCCCAGTCTTTTTATGGCAATTATGGGAATCATTTTGTACCAGCATGAATTACAGCGACTGGAAAAACACCCGTTTGACGACCCCGCCGCACAAATTGACGCGCTTAAAAATGACGAGCCAAGCCTTGTGCCAACGCGCTTGGGGTTACTGTTGGCCGCTCTCTTGCTCGTCATCATAATTTTCGATGTGTGGAGCGTCGTTACTGTGCCATTTCCACAATAGCACGACGATTTCGCAATGCCAGTAGACCAGAGGTGGCGGCAGCATTTCCCGCCAATGTGGGTGCAAACGCCATTAACCTTTGCATCCGTACCAGTGCTGTCACTTCTCCATCAAAGTCGAACCAGTTATACTCATAGGCTATGTGGTCGATGGGAAATCGGCCGATTCACCATAAAAGTTAAAATGCGAGGCAATTCGTGGAAAAGACATTTGTTATGTTAGCGGCTGCGCTCATGTTTTTGGGTGTGGGCGCAGGTGCGTTTGGCGCACATGCGTTGAGCGATTACTTTACGAAGTTTCCCAATTATGCGGCAACGTTTGATACGGCGGTGCGCTACCATACGCTGCACGCGCTGGCCCTCCTTGGAATCGCGTGGTTTAGCACGCGCACAGACAGCGCATTGATCGACTGGTCTGGCTGGCTGATCTTTGTTGGCGTGCTGATCTTTTCGGGCAGTCTCTATCTGCTGGTGGCAACGGGCAAAAGCTGGCTCGGTGCGATTACGCCAATTGGTGGCGTTGCGTTCTTGGCAGGTTGGGCGTGTTTATTTTTGGCGGCGTTGCGTGGATAGACTATGGGTTACGATTTTGAATTTACGCTTTGCCAGCGTATGTCGTAAATCGTAATTCGCAATTGAGAATGAACGATGGCAAACCCATTTGGAGTACCTGAAATTTCGGCCGATCAAGTCGCCGAAAAGATTGAAAATAGTGATGACTTTATTCTGCTTGATGTGCGCGAACCGTTTGAGCTTGAGATCGCGTCTGTAGAAGCGGCAATTCCAGCACCATTGAGCATACTGGCCGAGCAAGGCGCGACCGCCCTTCCCGACGCGGTGCGTGCTGATCAAGCGGCTGAAATCGTCGTTATGTGCCATCATGGGGGACGCAGCGCACAGGTAACGGCATGGTTGCGCCAACAGGGATATGAGAATGCGATCAATCTGAACGGCGGCATTCATGCTTGGTCGATGACGGTCGATCCCGATGTTCCAACCTATTAGGAAGTTCAAAAACCGAGTTCTGGCAGAAACTCGGTTTTTCAGGGCTTATAATTTACATCATCACTTGTCGTCACGATTGATCTGTACCAATTTGAGTGCGACACTGAAATACCAGATCGGCTGAATACAGGGTAAAGTAAGTCCTGTCATACCTGCGAAGGCAGGTATCCATTCTTTTCTAAGACAAGATTCCCACCTACATGGGAATGACAACGCCATAAAATTTACTTTACGCTGTACTGAATGCCTGACAACAATTGTTCTACTGACGACTGATTTCAACTGTACGCTACGTCACATCTTTTTCGAGACATTCCAATTAGGATCAACAACATATGCAAACTATTTTGATCACGGGCGCGACAGACGGTATTGGCTTAGCGATGGCGCGAATATATGCGGCGCAGGGGGCGCGGTTGATTCTGATCGGCCGAAAACCGCTTGCCGATCTTAGCGATTCGCTCTTCTCCGCTGAGAATTACTGTCAAGCCGATCTCTCACAGCTCGATTGTGTCGAGCGTGTCACGCTATTCTTACAAACGCAGATGGTCAGCAAGCTCGATCTACTGATTCAAAATGCGGGCGTTGGGTATGTTGGGGCCATTGGGGAACAATCGGCCGAATCGATTCAAAATCTACTGGCCGTCAATTTGACTGCTCCGATGCGGCTGACCCATGCGCTATTTCCCCTGTTGCAAGGCGGTAAAGTTGTCTTTATTAGCTCGGTCGCCTCCGCGCTGCCCGTTACGAAGTACGCGACATACACCGCCTCTAAAGCAGCGTTAGACGGATTTGCACGCAGTTTGCGCGTGGAGCTGGCGGGACAAGTGGCTGTACAGGTGATACATCCGGGGGCGACAAAGACGGGCATGCATTCCAAAGTCGGGATGGATGAAAAGCAATATCGACGCTTTCCAGCGGCCGAAAAAGTTGCCAAGCGGATTGTGGATGCCATTGCGACCAACCGCCGCACGGTGACAATTGGCACGGTTAACGCAATGGTGCGTAATTTCGCCCATACAAATCAGCGGTTTGTTGAATGGGGATTGGGCAGCAAGCGGCGCAAACTGATAGCTCAAGATACAGCCCGATTGCATGTGGTGATTACGGGTGCGGCCGACGGGATTGGGCGCGCGTTGGCATTTCGCTATGCGAAGGCGGGCTTCTGTGTGACGGGGATCGACGTCGATGCAGCACGGGCGGCCGAGACAGAAGCGGAGCTGCGGGCATTAGGGACAGACGCGAACTTTATTTCGGCCGATTTAACCCAAGATCTCTCGTGGATTGCCGCCCTGCCCCCGATTGACGTGCTGATTCACAATGCGGGCATTAGCAACACGGGGCATTTTATTCACAGCGATGTGGACAAACAGGCCGCCGTGATCGCCTTGAATTTGGTTGCGCCTATGCAGATTTCGGCCGAAATCCTTCGCCTCGACAAACTCAATGCGGGTGGGTCATTCGTCTTTATCTCCTCTCTTTCTAAATTTGTCAGTTATCCTAGCGCAAGCGTTTATGCAGCCAGCAAAGATGGCCTTGCCCATTACGCCCGCTGTTTGCGTGTCGCCCGCTGGCCACAACAGCATGTCTTAACCGTCTATCCCGGCCCTGTCCGCACGGCCCACGCCCGTCGCTATAGCCCCGACAACAGCCGCGAGGCGAGTCGCATGTCACCAGACGTGTTGGCCGACAAAATTTTCGACGCACAGCAGGATCACAAACGCGAATTAATGCCGGGCGCGGCGGCGAAGGGGTTTGCAATTTTCGGCCGAATCGCACCACGTTTAGCCGAGAAAGCGATGAAACGCGCGCTGCTAGACAAGTTCCCATTACCCAGTAAACAGTAGCGTGGAAAACGGCCAACAACCGTTTCTCACGGTTAATCGCTTTTCACACCGCTGTAAACTGCCAATCTGCCATGTTCGATGAACCGATGCGACACGTCAAGAACAGTCTGATGACCCCAATGGCTCGTTATGTCTCCTTTCTGTCACCTATTCAGCTTTCGGTAACAGGTCTATTCATCGCGCTGCTGATGTTTGGCGCATTGTATGAAGGCTTATTTTTGATTGGAGCGGTGTTGTGGTGGCTCAACCGTATTTTCGACGGGTTAGATGGAATTGTGGCGCGTGAAAACGAGTTGCAGAGCGATCTGGGCGGGTATGTGGATATCATGTGTGACCATGTTGCCTACATCGCGCTGCCAATTGGCGTAATTCTAGGGCAGCCATTTAGCGAATTCAACTGGTTGACCTTGATTGTGTTGCTGGCAACCTTTTATGTCAACGCAGCCTCATGGATGTACCTTTCCGCTATTCTGGAAAAGCGCGATCGTGGCGCGAAAACACGCGGAGAAACGACGACCATCACCATGCCGCGCGGTCTTGTCGCCGGCACAGAGACGATTATCTTTTTTAGTCTATTTGCCCTGTTACCACGCTACGCGCCGATTCTCTTTCTGATGATGGCGGGCATGATTATGGGCGGCATGATCTATCGTCTCTATTGGGCAGCGCGTCATTTAGGCTAATCGCAACAGATGGGCAGCCACCCCATATTTCTCGTTCCAGACAAATTCTCAACAAACCGAAAAGAACATATGTGTGATTATCGTCTATAAATCATCATAAACTCTTTGCCATTACGTCTATTGCTAGATAAAGTTATCGTTTGAGATTGCGTGATACTTGATCAACCTATGCGACTAAAGAAATTACAACTTCAGGGATACAAAACATTCGCCAACAAGACGGAGTTCTTGTTTGACGAGGGTATTACGGCCGTTGTGGGGCCGAATGGTAGTGGAAAAAGCAACATTGCGGATGCTGTGCGCTGGGTGTTGGGTGAGCAGCGGTCGAGCGAATTGCGTGGGAAGAAGACGACCGACATGATTTTTGCGGGCAGTCCGACCAAGCCACGTGCAGGGATGGCGAACGCCATTTTGACGCTTGATAATCGTGATGGTTGGTTGCCAATCGATTATGCCGAGGTCGAAATCGGCCGAAAAGCGTATCGATCAGGCGAAAACGAATACTACCTAAATGGCTCACGTGTCCGCTTGCGCGACATCCGCGATCTGCTGGCGACGAGCGGCCTCGCCCAACGCACCTACACGATGATCGGGCAGGGGCTGGTCGATCGCGCACTTTCGTTAAAGGCGGAAGAGCGACGGGCATTGTTTGAAGAGGCAGCGGGCATCAGCCACTACAAAGATCGCCGCGCTCAAACCCTACGCCGCTTGCAGGAAACCCAGCGCAATATCGAGCGGGTAAACGATGTGCTGGCAGAAATTGAGCCGCGTCTGCGCTCGCTAAAACGACAGGCAACCCGTGCAGAAAGCTATGAAACGTTGGCAAATGACCTGCATGAGCTGCTGCGCGTTTGGTATGGCTATCAGTGGCGCGTGACCCATGAAGGGGTTGTCGGCGCGCGTGAGCGGGCGCAATCGGCCGAAAAACAGTGGAAAGAAGCGCGGCGCCAACTGATCTATTTGCAGGAGCAGATCGAAGAGGCACGCCGTCGCTTAAATCACTATCGCGGCCAGATTCAGCAAAAAGAGACCGAGCGTGAAGGCTTGCGCGAACAGTTTGAACATGCCCGACGGCAGGTAGCCATCTTGACCGAGCGTCAAACGCTAGTCACGCGCCAACTGGCGGAGATTAACGATGAGCTGCCCGATCTTGAGGCGCAGCAGGTCGCGGCACAGAAAGAGCTGGCGGCCGCAACTGAGGCACTCTTTGAAGTTCAGCAACAGCTTAACAATGAACGCGCTGAACTGGTCAGTTTTGAGAAGTCGTTCAAGGCACAACAGGCTGAAATTGATGCACAACGGGCAACGGTCAAGCAGCTAGAGCGTCAGCTATGGGAGACGCAGCAATTTTTATCCCAAGCAGATGGACAGTTGACGCAATTGTGTGAGCAGTTGGCCGCACGCGAAAAAGAGACGTTTGATTCGGCCGAAATTGACAAACTCAATCAACAAGCGGATGCACTCAAAGCTGAAATGGGCGAGGTGCAGACGGCACAAAAAGCGTTACAAGATAAGCGCAGGGAGCTTGATGAGGAGCGCAAATTGGCGTTGCGCGAGTTGAAGGAGCTACGCCGCCAACAGGGCGACTTAGCGCGGTCAGCCAATGGGGTCAGTAAAGAAGTCGCCAAATTAGAGGCGCGCTTCGAGACATTACAACAGGTTCAAGCACGCAAAACGAATATCAAGGGAAAGTTTGAGCGTCTCGCAGGGTTAGTTTCGGCCGAAAATGGTTACCATGCCGCGCTAGAGGCAGCCTTGCAACTGCGACTCAACACGTTGATTCTCGATGACACAGACGCGCTGTTTAAGCTCCTAGCCAATAATCCCAGCACACCATTAACAGCCTTTGTGACCAAAGAAACGACACGCAACCATCAATCGCACGTGCAAACATTGCCTGAAAATGCGCGGTGGTTACATGAGGTGATCAAGAGCAAGAATAAGGCTGTGACCGATATTCTGCTGGGTGATTTTGTTTACGTCGTGAACGATGGGGAAGCGTATGAAGTTTCGTTGGCGTTGCCCGCGGGATTGACCGTGATTGGTGGCAACGGCGCCGTCATCCATGCGGGTGGTATCGTCGAGCAGCGACCGACGGATAATTTGTTGGCTCAGAAACAGGAGATCGAATCGGCCGAAAAAGCCGTCCACGCCAAACAGGCTGAGCTGGCAACGGCACAACAGACGGTGCAGGAAAATCTCGCGGCGACGAATGAAAAACAGAAATCGGCCGATAAACTCAATAACAAAGATCGCAAGCTGCAAGCAGAGGCCGACAAACTCAACCAGCAATATCAAAAGTTACAGCGCGACCGTGACCGTGTGCAACAGCAGCAGCGGTTTCTAAAACGACAGCGCGATTCCCACACCAGCGACATCGCGCGTCTGCAAAAACGGATTGCCGAACTCGAAAAGTCGCGCGCTGAGCGCAATAGCTCTATCGGCGAGGTCGAGACAGCGTTGCAATCGGCACGTGACGTGCTGCAAGAGATGCCCGTCGGGGAAGCACAACAACAACGCTATCAGCGGCAACAGCAAGTTTCCGCCACGCAAACTATTGTCGATGGTCGGCGTGCCGTCACCGACAGTCGGCGTGCGACGCTCAATCAGGTCGAGAACCGGCTGAGTCGCCAACGGCAACGGTTGGCGTCATTACGCAATCAGCAGGCGGAAATTGATCTTGAAACGGCTCAATCGAAGCTGACCATGCTGCGTGATCGCATGGAGACATTGGCGAGCGAGGTCGAACCGTTGCGCAACATCCAGCAGAAGATTCGCGGCGAGCTATCTGACGTGGAGGCTGATCTGAGCGTGCATCAAAAACGCGCGCATCAAACAGAAGAGCAGTACACCGAAGCACGACTTAGCCTCAATCAAGTCGAAAACCGCATCGACAGCTTGCGTGAACGGATCAGCGCAGATCTCGGTATTGTCGCGCTCGACTATGATGAATCGGAGACGGTGCAAACACCCTTGCCCATTGAAGAAATCGTTGAAGAGCTGCCTGATGTGGCGGAATTGCCAGATGGGATTGATCGCAGTATTCAAAAACGACGCGGGCAAATGCAGCGTATGGGCGCAATCAACCCCGATGCCCCGGCTGAATACAAAGAGACACAAGAACGTTACGACTTTTTGAGCGATCAGATCGAAGATTTGTTGGCGACAGAAAAGCAGTTGCGTGATGTGATTGTGGAGCTTGACGACTTGACCTCACGTGAATTCGCGGCGACGGTTGAGCGTGTTAACGGTATTTTTGGCGAGATGTTTACCCAGTTGTTTGGGGGCGGATCGGCCGAACTCACGCTCACCGACCCTGACGATCTCACTGTTTCTGGTGTGGACATCATCGCTCAACTGCCGCGCCGTCGCGCACAGGGACTCGCATTGCTCTCTGGTGGGGAGCGGTCATTGACAGCGGCTGCGCTGATCTTCTCACTGCTCAAAGTGACCCCACCCCCCTTCTGCATGATGGATGAGGTCGACGCAGCACTTGACGAGGCGAACATCAATCGCTTCCGTGATGTCTTGCGTGATTTGGGTATGCAAACACAATTCATCGTCATCACCCACAATCGCGGAACGGTGCAAGCCGCCAACACGATTTACGGGATCAGCATGGGGACGGACAGCGCGAGTCAAGTGTTGTCGATCAAGCCTGAAGATTATGTGAACTCGGAAGAGTTTGTCTAAATCGTTCGTGGCATGAGGCGGCGCGGTCGCTTCATGCCACGATGTCAATTTCCACAAAATCCGCAAAATTATCTGATGCAATTAAGGCCGCTTCTTTTCTTGCTACTGCTTGGCTTGTTAATCGGCTGTGGTGCGCGAGAACGCACTCAGCAGGTTTACGACGAGTGGGGGCGGGCCAGCTTGCAGGGCGAGACGACACGTGCGGGTGAGATTGCGGTAGCGGCGCGGGCAGATGGAAGCATGGTGATGCTGGCTGCATTCGGCCGAAATTTGCAAGCGACAGAAACGCTCGAAATCCAAATAATCGACAATAACAATCAAGTGATGGCAAACTTTCCCATCGCGCTGCAAGGGGAAAGTCCGCGCGACTTGCAATTGATCGCCCAAGATGACATGGCGACAGCCGCATGGATTGAGCAGATCGACAGTTGGCGTGTCTTGCGGATTGTGACGTTTGGATGGGATGGCGTGGTTGAGGATGAACGGTTGGTTTCGGCCGAAAATAGCGACATTCGCTGGTATCGACTCCAATACGCAAACGCGGATAGTTTTTATCTCTTCTGGCTCGACGACAGCGACACGCTATTTGGTGAATTTTGGCAATCTGGAGAACGTGATTCCATTTTTGCCCAGTCAAATGTCAACAGCGCAGATTTTGACGAGGCGGTCGATGGGACGCTGCACATTGTCTGGATGTCAGATGAAGACCATCTCACCTACACACAGCTTCCGCCAAATCGTCTGCGCCCACGCAGCGCACGCGGTATCCCAATCACCACCGATCAGATTCACCTCACGCTCGATCAGACCGATGCCTATGTCAGTTGGATCGATGACTCATCTTCACAAATTTTCTACACCACCTTTGCAATTCCAACTATCGTCCCAACTGATCTCATCAGCAGCGACGCAACCGCGCTCCCCATCCAAAGCGATTACCCGCCAACGCGCATGGCGGCCCAAAGCACCACCTATCCCTACACCCAACTAGCGGATGCCAACCTTGCTAGCGCACTTGTCGATACAAATAGTCGTATCGTGACGCGCCAAGGACAACACGCTGAAGCCATTTTCGCCACAACATTGCAACTTCAGACACGCTCTCGGCAATATTCTCAGCCAGTCGTCGCCTATTTTCAAGCTGGTGCGCTCATTGGGTATCAAGCATTGACGTGGACAGGCGCAAACAGTGGTGGGGTGGCAATTTCGGCCGATCGTCAAGACAATCTCTATCTTGGCTGGAGCGATGTGCAGCGTGGTGATAAGCCCGTCTATCTCATCACGACACACCCCGAACTGCGTGCCGCGACCGATAGTTTGACGATGCGCGATTATTGGCTGATCGGTGTGGGGGGAATCGGCCGAATATTACAAGCATTTCGCCTAATTCCACTCGTCCTCCCGTGGCTGCTAGCACCCGTCTTTTACTTCTTTTTCGTCGTCGCCCTCGTCTCAGGCGATACCGTTCAAACTCGGGCGCAAAATGCGTTTCTGCTCGGGGTCGTCATCTATGAGGCCGTTAAAATGTGGTTTGGACTGCGCGGAGACGTCCCGCTTGTGCGCTACATTCCCAATATGGGGTTGCTCGATCCCGCTGTTTACCAACTGCTGATCTACATCGTTCCGTTAGTCATTTTGACAATCAGTAGCTTGATCGTTTGGTTCGTTTATATGCGGCGCGCCCGTCAAGTTGTCCATTCGACATGGTTTATTCTGCTGATTCTGCTCGACTACACGCTTTCCCTTGCCTTCTACGCACTTCAGTATTACGCATAACCTGTGGGAACGTGGATTGCTTTAGTAGCTTTGGATTTCGTAGAGTCTAACGTGGTGCGTGGTGCGTATCCAGCGATCGTTACGCACCACGCACCACGCAATACTTCTCGCCTATCTCACGGCTTCCCAACACCCCATTTCTCCCATAAACAAAATCGGGGGTTGACAAGCGAACACAAGTTTGCTATTTTCCTTTCTGGTAATTCTAATAAGAGTTTTAGGGTAAATGTGATGCAAAAAGATACCGTAATCTTCCTACAACCACATAGTGATTGGACAGATTGTTTTGTCGTTGCACGCGCCTCCCGCATTGAAGAAACTTTTTTCAGGCACGCCTAACTCCTTTTGACACACACTTGATCAGTGTCGATATTTTGAAAGGACGCGGGCATTACGCCCGCGTTTTTGTTTTATGCTAACGAGAAAACACGTCCAACACAGTGCAGGTTCACGACCAGAGGGTCGGATACTCCCCTGCCTAATACAAAGAAGGTGGCGACAAGCGACGCTTGTCCAATTGTTGACACAACGACGCGCCAAAACGCGAGCCACCTTCAATGCAGGTTGCTCGCGTTTTTTATTTCTTTAGGTTTTGGAGATTTATTGCGGAGATTATGCAGAAATGCGTTGATTTTGAGGAACGAAAACTGTTTGACGAATTTCTTCAGCGCGACTGGTGCGGCCCGACATAATCAGAACGCTGGTGAAAATTGGGAGAACGATTGAAAGTAATAAGGCGTACATCTGCAAAAACAACATGGCTTGGCTCCGTAAGAAGATTTGTAAGATGCAGTTTGTCAGATTTCGGCCGAAAACTCAATAGCCCCTCAGTCAGATCGGGCGATATTTGGTGAATCGGCAACTTTTTTTCACGCATCGTTGACATTTTGGTGAATATGGCGCAATGGTAGCGCGTCCGGCTGTGGCCCGGAAGGTTGTGGGTTCGACTCCCGCTTTTCACCCTCATAGTTGCTAGGTTGCTAGTCGAATGTGGCTAGTAAGCAGCAAGGCAGAAAACCTTATGGCTGTTCTACTCTTAAATGCTTCCTATGAACCTCTGACTGTCATTCCGCACAGGCGTGCGATGTCGCTTCTCTTGCGCGAGCGCGTCGATGCTGCAACCGAAGAGACGACGCCAATCAACGGCACGCACGATGTCTTCCACATCCCAAAAGTGCTGCGATTGCGTAAGTATGTCAACGTCCCACGCAGGGGCGCACGTTGGAGCCGGCGCGGTGTGCTGGAACGCGACCGCTTCACCTGCATTTACTGTGGCGTCATGGCTGGCACAATGCGGGGCAACAAGGTGATCACCAAGAAGGATTTCACCCTCGATCACATTTTGCCGAAGAGCCGCAATGGCAAAAACACGTGGGGGAATACGGCCTGTTCCTGTGGGCATTGCAACAACCGTAAGGGCAGTCGGTTGCCCAATGAGGCAGGTATGAAGCTCCTTTGGGAGCCGAAAACACCGCGTGTTGACTATCTGGTGGCGATGGGATCGATACCAGATGCATGGAAAATTTATCTTGAAATGAGTTAACTGAAAGTTGCCAACAGTCCAGCGCGGACAGTTGGCAGATCAGAAAGTAGAACCCGTTTCGAGCCAGACGAGACGGGTTGATCGCAATAGTTAGTGCCAATCGCGCATTCCCCGTCTTGAGACAACAAAATTCCAATGGGGCGCGGACGAAGCAGCCGCGCTCCCAGAGAGGAACCAATGAACCTGTTCACGCATGTGAAAGTGGAAAGTCGGTTTCTTCCACCACTGGTGAAGGAGCTGAACGGGTGGCAAACACGCGATGTCGTGGAGCCATCATTGGAAACGTTGAAAATTGAGAACTGCCGTTTAATCTATGAGGTTTACGAATACGAAGAGATTCACAATGCAATGTTTGGTGGATTTATTCATCCCGTTGGCAAACAGGAGATCGACCTCGATTATCATGGCGCAATGAACTTCTACACCATTGACGATAAGAATGAAATGGTGGAAATGGTCGCACGATTTAATCACGGGAATCTGTTTTGGGTTAAATCACGTGCTGATGTGGCACAGTTGCGACGCAATGCGTAGAAAAATTATGGATACGAAAATTATTACAGGACACGACTTGCTCACCTGGGGCTGGAAAGAAGGACCGTCAATTGGAGCGGCAATTCAGGCCGCCAATGCGGAAGTTGCGGCGGGTGTATCGGTGGAAACTTTGACCAAGACGTTGGTTGATCTCAAAGCGCAGCCGGCAGCATATGTTGATGACAACGTTTGGGGAGACGTGGCGGCCGTGTTGGTAAAAGAAAATAAGCCAAAACGGTCGTTCATGGAGCGGGCAGAACCTGCGCCGCTACGTGTCTGGGGACGAGAACTGATCGATGAAGGGGCATTCACCCAGATCACCAACGCGGCACGCCTGCCCAACGCGCTGCGCGTGGCGTTGATGCCAGATGCCCACATTGGATATGGACTGCCGATTGGGGGTGTTGCCGCTCTCGAAGGGGCGATTGCGCCCTACATGGTCGGCGTGGACATCGGCTGTCGGATGCACGCAACCATTTTTGATCGTAGCCCGATCCATCTCAAGCAGAAAGAGAAAGATTACAAGGAGATGTTGCTGCGGTTGACCTATTTCGGCCGATCTCCCATCCCCACCCACGAACGCCGCCACCACCCCATCCTTGACGACCCACGCTGGGAGATGTTGCCGCGCCATCTGCAAAATCTCAAGGACACCGCCGTGAAACAGGTCGGGTCAAGCGGCGGTGGCAACCACTTTGCCGAATGGACCGAACTGACCGTTCATCCCAACAATCCGCTGGGCATTGCGGGCGGCAAATACATTGCGCTCGTCACGCACAGTGGGTCGCGTGGCGTTGGCTACAAACTCGCCAACTACTACAGCAAAATGGCAGAGGATATGAGCTACTTCCTGCCGCAAGAGATGCGGAAACTTGGCTACCTCGACTATGCGCGTGGTGAAGGTGAGGAGTATGAACTGGCGATGAGTTTGGCCGGCGACTTCGCCAAAGCGTGTCACGAGCAGATTCATGAACGCATCAGCGAAGCGACGGGGGCGGCAATTTTGGGCGTGATCCAAAATCACCACAACTACGCATGGCGCGTCGAGCGTGAAGGTTCGTCACCCGTTTTTATCCATCGCAAGGGTGCAACGCCAGCCGATGAGGGTGTCTTGGGCATCATTCCCGGCTCGATGGCGACGACAGGATTCTTTATTGAGGGGCGCGGCGATACACCAGACAAGGTGCTAGAAAATGCGTCTCTCAACTCTGCATCACACGGCAGTGGGCGCGTTTTGGGACGCAAACAGGCGATCAAGAAGCTGGATGCAAAAAAGGTGCGCTCGCTCTTGGAAGCACGCGGCGTCACGCTGCTGGGCGGCGGTCTTGACGAGGCGCCCGACGCATACAAGAATCCGCATGACGTAATTGCCGCGCAGTCTGATTTGGTCAAGGTGTGGGCAGAATTTACGCCAAAGATTGTGCGGATGGCGGCTGATACGGGCAGCGTCTTAGGGGAAGGTTCCAAGCGCGTGCGCAAAGAAGCTGATTGGAAACGCGAGCGGCGGAAGAGAAAGCGGCGTTAAGTTGAGTGGATATGAATAGTGGAGAGTGATGAGTGATGTTTGTTGCTATCACTCTCTAGTTGGGGGCTGCATTATGTTGTGCGCAATTAGGTGTAGCGGCCGGTTGTTTGGTCTTGGTCGAGCAATTGAAAGGCAATCGCGTCGATAACGCTGGCGGTGCGTTCAGGAAGGGGCGGAAGGGAATCAAGGTTGGCTAACGTTTGTTGGGTTGCATTATAGGCGGCTTGAACGAGACGGTTTAAGCGTTCGTCCGCCATGTCGAACTCAAACGCGCCATATCCCTTCGTGGGAAGACGCACGACGAGTTCTTGATAGGCTTCCAAAACCATCTTGTCATGGGCAGACATCATTGTATTGACAAGGCCGAGTGCGCGTTGAAAGGTCACGGCAGCGGCGCCAATTGTGTCGCGGGCAACGTGGATGGGTGTGCGATTTTCGGCCGAAACGACCCCATCCTCATCCAGCAAAAATCCCAGCACAATCCCTTGCGGCTCCCCCATCACATCGATAACATAATCGTTTTTTGAGAGCAGCAATTCCATCGGGAAACCCGACAAGACACCCCCATCAACCAGTTTGTGGTCGGTCATGTCAAGCCCACGATAAGAACCCCATTCAGCACGCCAAGTCACCTCTTGCCAATAAAAGGGAATGCTCATCGACATACGCACTGCCCACGCGACCGGGAGATCTGGCGCGGTGCGATGATTGAGAATGAGCAGGCGTTGATCGGTCACATCGGCCGCCGTCAGCGTCAACTCATGGCCTGTATGTTCATGTAGATTTGCCAACGTCGCTGCGCCGAGCGAATCCATCTCATCAAGTCGCTCTATCATCCACTGCAAAAATGCATCCCCAGAATAGAATCCACCTAGTTCGACAAACGAAAATAGTTGGCGATAGAGCGGCAGCGAGAGCAGCGCACGCATGATCGTTTTGTCACCTCGTTCTTCGAGTGATTCTGGCACAAATGGGACGTTGTTGCGCTTGAAATAGGCGGCGAGTCGGCTAGCGGCGATCGCTTCATCTTGGAAGCTAACGGGGATGTCGGCAAATGTGCTAAAGCGGCTTTCGCCAGTGGGGAGGCGTTCGGTGAGACGTTGGAGGATGGTATCGGCCGAATATCCAACCGCGATCAACGTTGCCGTGACTGCGCCAGCCGATGTGCCGAGCAGTCGCCCAGCTTGAAAATTCGCCTCTTCCAGCGCGCGAATGGCGCCTGCAAAGGCAACACCTTTCGCTCCCCCACCTTCAAAAACAAGGTCATAAGTTGTCATACTGCCTCAATGGTCTATTCGATTGGTATGATAACGGGAATATGGAGGAAGGGAAAGGAATTGAGTGCGGGAACTATTCGCCCGCACCTTCTTGCGTGACACCGCGCATCGTCAACGCCAAACGGCGCGCACTTTCATCGACAGATAACACCTTCGCGCGCACAACATCCCCATTGCGCACAACGTTACGTGGATGCAAAAAGTTGCCTTCGGCCAACTCGCTAATATGGATCAACCCTTCAAGCTGTGGCTCTAGCGTGACAAATGCGCCAAACTGGACGACGTTGTTGACTTCACCTTCAACGATCTGCCCTTCGACATAACGATGGGCAATGCCATCCCATGGATCGGGGCGCATTCGTTTAAGGCTCAAGGCGATTCGTCCATTCCGGCGATCAACATCTAGCACGCGAGTTCGCACCTGCTGGTCGGGCTCGACGACGTCGCTGGGATGGTTGAGACGACTCCACGAAAGCTCCGAAATATGGATAAGTCCCTCGATTCCCCCTAGATCGACAAACGCCCCAAACTTGGCCATGTTGGTGATGACACCTTCAACAACATCGCCGGGTTCGATGCGTTCCCACAGTGAACGCCGATCATTGGGATCAACAAGGGCAGCGCGTTCGGAGAAGATCAGACGATTTTTGTTCTCGTTGACCTCGATGATTTTTACTTCAAGTTCGTGGTTCTGGCGGCGTTGTAGCTCTCGCATCCGCTCAGATTCGAGATGTAGTTTCGTAAAGTTGTTGAGCTGCGAGGCTGGGATAAAGCCACTCAGTCCATTCCAATCGACCAACAAGCCCCCTTTATTGGAACCAGTTGCACGAACGGTGAACATCTCTTCGTCGGTAAAGGCGCGACGTGCTTCATCCCATGCGCGACGCATGGGAGAAAGGGGTTGCTGCTCCGTTGTTTCGGGGGCTGGCTCCGTTTCAGGGAGTGTTTCAACCTGCTCTAACAGGGATGACCAATACGCTTCATCGCGCTGTGGCCGGCGGCGGGGGGTTGTTGAATTATCGATTAACAAGATAGTACCTTTACAATTATAATTTGGATAACTGGCGGGGAACAGATTCAGTAACCCTACTACTTCGGCCGAAACTACATGATGTACGCCCAAATCCATTGACAGCGGAGACCGATACTGCGAAGAATACACTGCCACTGGTGAGGTTATCCCACCTTAGTACTACTAATTATAGATGTTGAGTGTATTGTGTCAACCAATCGTAAGGTTGTTTCACGACTCGTTTTCAGAGTAAGATTATGTTCATGCAGTTCGACAAAACCCGTTTCAAACAGCTTTGTAAGAGTCATCGACTAGGTCAAAACTTACGCTATTTTTCAGAAATTGATTCAACAAATCGGTTTTTGTTGAAAAATTCGGCCGATCTTCCCCCCTACTCAGTCGCTCTCACTGATTTTCAATCAAAAGGTCGCGGTCGTCTCCAGCGGACATGGGTTGCACCATACGCAACATCTTTGCTCGTCTCCGTTCTCTTGCGACCAGCGTTCCCCGCTATTTGGCTGACGATGCTGGCTGGATTGGCGGCAGTTAAGACGATTCAAGAAAATTGTGCGTTAAACGCCGCGCTCAAGTGGCCGAATGATGTTATGTTGCAACAAGCGGACGGCACGTGGCATAAAACGGGCGGCATTTTGACAGAAGTGCAGTCAATCGGAGAAGAGAGCATTGCCGTCGTGGGGATGGGGCTAAACGTCAACATTGTGGCTGAAGATCTGCCCGCTGCCGTGACACCCGCAACGAGTTTGCGCGTGATGTTGGGACAAGCGGTGGATCGTGAACAACTATTGGCAGATTGGCTGTTAGCGTTGGAGGCGGGGCTGGTTTCGGCCGAAAATCAAGTCTCTCCCCATCCCCAATGGCAATTGCAACTCATCACGCTTAACCAACCGGTCATTGTCAGCGGCGCAATCGACATTGAGGGAACGGCCGAAGCGACCGACGAATGGGGCCGTCTACTTGTGCGGGATCAAAACGGCGACCTACATAAGGTCGCCGCGGCAGATGTAACATTGCGAAAAAATCGTTCGTCTAACAATCGAGGCTAAATCAATATGCATCCATAAGCATCCCACGATTGATGCGCGGTTGTGGATAATGCGCTGGTGGCTTGCCTAAATGAGTTGAGCGGAAAATGCTCTCGGGATCGGATGTGTGTACCCATACCCAAAGTTTGTCATCAAAATCTTCTGCCCACTCGTAAACCCACTCTGAATCGAGCGGCGGCATGTTGACACAGCCGTGACTGTGTTTGTATCCAAAACGATCATGCCAGTAGGCGCCATGCAAGGCGATACCCAGTTTCATATCAAAGAACATGGTGTGTGGCACGTCCTCGACAAAATAGTAATCGACCAACCCTTCTGCGCCAGACATCTTGACTCTTGGATACTGTTCTTCTACCTGAAAAAGTCCTTCGCGTGTCGGCCAGCGGTTTAATCCACTTGAAATGAGACTTGCATAAACCATGCGATCCCCTTCATAAGCCGCAAACGTCTGCTCGTAGAGATCGATTTCTGTCCAGAATGCATCGTCTGGCACGTCGTGCGGGCGTGGAGAGACATCGACGAGACTCACTTCCGTCTGGCGAATCCAACGCTCATCATCGACACGATACCAAATCCACTCATCGTCACCAATCTCTGCTTCTAACACTTCAAAGAAGGTATAGCGATAGAGACGGTCAAAGTCTGGGTTTGGCTCACCGCCGGGTTCTGAACTGGGGCGGATGTGCCCAACGACAATCCAACCAAATGGTCGGCTAGGCTGCTTTGCCACTTCAAATCCTTGAAACGATGAGGGGGTTGCCAGCGTGATATTGGCGGAATGTACCCACTCGTTTGGGTTGATTTGGTACCACTTTTGTCCATTCACCTCTTGTGTACGCATCAATGAGGAGAATAGATAGCCATCACCGACATTGCGGACAATGGCATTGTCAAAGCCGGGAGCATTGTATACGTCGGCAAAATCAGCCAGTCGCCCATACCAAAGTCGGCTGATCAGATCACTTTCAGCAGGTTCAACAAATGTACTGGTATCGTAGGGTAACGGAGCCGCCTCTTCTTCCTGCGCATGTGCAGGGAGCACGATAAATAGCCCGTACAAGCCAACCAGTAATAAACCTAAAATCATTCGTCGCATAACATTTCCTTTAATCACTTACACCTCTATTCTAGCGAATCTGGCGCAGGATAACCCAACGCTCGCCCCACGCAAGGGGTGATGCTAACATTTTTATTCGATTGAGCGCGTTTCGAGTCTTTGCCTTCGATCTAGTTGGGATTCTAGAAGTGGCGCAGGTTCAATCGTGAACGTGGACATGCGCGCATTATAGCAAATGGGGAAAGTTGCCAACAGTCCGTATGCGCCAAAGATAGAATCGCGTGCGGCAACAGTTGGCAACTCAAAGCGGGGATTACGTGCCGTAAATTGGCATATCAGGGCCAACGATCTCTTGGAAGAGGCCAAACACTTCTCCAGCGTTGGCATGGCGACCCGTCGCGTGCTTTGAATAGAGCAAGTCGTCGTCAACGATGACTTCAAATGCGCCACCGCCACCCGGAATCATAGTAAGGTTGTCAATAATGTGTTGGTAGTTCGAGAGCAGTTCGTCCGCTAAACTAGCGGCCCGTGGTAAGTAATTTCATTTTACGCAGTATTCAATCGAAATGGTGTATTTTTTATCAAACATAATGTACCTCTTTGAAAAGTGAACGTTGTGTAACAATCGTTGTTACACTGCTATTTTAGCGCGAGAAGCGTCATTTTTGAAAGTGGTGAAGGCGTGTGTTAACGCAACCCATTCATCAACGGAAAGCGTTTCAGCGCGTCGTTTAGGGTCGATTTCGGCCGATTCCATCACCGCCAAAACCCCCGCCTTTTCCAATCCCAACTGCTTCAAATTGTTCTTTAACTGCTTGCGCTTCTGGCTAAAGCCCGCCTTGGCGACACGGAAGAATAGCCGCTCATCCACGTCCGCATACTGCGGTGAAACGTCAATATGAACGACGCTCGATGCAACTTTAGGGCGCGGCCAAAATGCACCCGCACCGATGTTGCCCACCAGCTTTGGCGTTCCATAAAACTGCACGCTAACCGCCATCAACGACATGTTATTTGGCTGTGCCGTCATCCGTTCGGCAACCTCTTTCTGAACGGTCAGTGTGAGCGAGGTCGGCTTGACTTCGGCCGAAAGCAAATGTCGCAAAATCGCCCCCGTAATATAGTACGGCACGTTGGCAATCACGCGATAGGGTTGATCGAACAGATCGCCCATGCGCTGCTCCAAAATGTCGCCGTGGATCAGCTCAACATGCGGGAAGAAGGCGAGCTCATAACGCAAAATGGGGATGAAGCGATTGTCGAGTTCGACGGCAACAACACGATCGGTGCGTTGGGCTAGCACGCGGGTTAGTGCGCCAAGTCCGGGACCGACTTCGAGGACAGGATCGTGAGGGGCAATTTCGGCCGAATCGACAATCTTCTCCAAAATCGCGGGATCAAACAGAAAGTTTTGTCCCAAACTCTTTTTCGGCTCTATCTCGTAGCGTTGTAAAATTTCTTTTGGATGCACGGCGTTATACGGCGGAAGTGACGCGCTCGTTTTCTAGCCCGTGCCCACCAATTGGTACTGTTTCAAAGCGTTCACCAAATCCGACGATGAGGGGACGTCCCGCCGCAATCGCCTGTTGGACTGAGGGCAATGATAGGGATGCCTGATGGCTCTCCTGACTATCCCAAACCTCCGTCACCCAAATGGCGGCTTCATCCGTCGTGTCCTCAGCCACGATATAGCTCAGGCAACCGGGCATACCCGCCACACCGCTCACCAATATCTCAATCAACGCTGTACGCTGGCCCGCCACAGCTTCTATCTTGCCGATTAAACCGTACATACTTCAACTCCTAAGGTAGCCATGTTGGGATCAAATAGTTGATCCGTTCTGGTTCTGGCACAGGCGTCAAATAGTAGACATCGACATACCCGCGCCAGCTGACATAATCTTTTACTTCATAACCCAAATCGATCCAGCGACCCTTGATGCCGCCGCCCGTATCGGCCGCATGACCACGCCCATAGCCGGGAACATAGACGTCGGTGCGAAATGGAATCACGGTCTTATCAACGGCGACAATTCCATTGCGCATCTGCAACCCGCTTGCGGTCACGCCATAGGCTGGGTGGCTGGGCGCCTTGCCCGATGATGCTGCCGTGTAAGAGGTGACGCGCATGCGCACCTTGCGCCAGTACTCAAATGAACCTTCTGGACCGTCAACGGTGCGGACTTCAATGCGCGTGCCATAGCCCAAAATCTCGTTGATTGGCTCCTGAGCAACCCATTCGCCAGCGGGCTCACGTGCAACCTCAACACCGTTGTGAAAAACGACGCGCGTTTGACGGCGCAAGATGCCTTCCTTGCCCGCCACCACCAATCCTTTCTGGTCGATCTCCAAGCGATCGGTCGGCTGCCAGAGCGATTCAAATGGGATAGGCGTATCTTCATTGATATACGATTCAGTCACGCGGATGACTTCAATTGTGTCACCCGCCTGCAAAACCGTTTCGGCCGCCGGGCGCACAAAATCTGCCCCCACCAGTCCGACCCCCGCCTCATTCAGAATCGCGAGCGGCCGATTTTGATGGCTACGGGTCTGGAGCTGTTTGCCATCGACCAAAATTGTGTACGGTTCAGAGCGTGTGATGACAATTTCGAGGTTGTCGGAAATCCAGTCGCCGAGCGATGGCTGAATGCCGTCTGCTGCCCACAGCGTAATACCGGCATCGTTTATCGCGTCGCCCACTGTTTGTGCGCTGGTGACGAGCTGTTTGCGATTGTCGCCGTCAACGATGGTGATGGTGTGAAATCGGCCGATTTCCAGACGTTGCGGCACAGCTGCGCCAATCACTTGCCCAAAACCGACCAACTTACCGTCGGCAATGACGCGGTCTGTGCGGCCGATGACAAGCTGCGCCTCCCGCAAGAATCCCCCAAGCGTTGGCTGATGTGTAAAGTAGGTTTGCGATCCCTCGTCTGTCCGCACCGTGACCGTTTTAGCCCGTTGGACCTGAATAGCCGCATCGGGCGCAACGGCCGCGCTCAAATCGGGCAGCACAATATCCCCCGACTGCAACGTAATTCCGCCCGCCGTTAACACCTGACTGACTGTCTCAAACATGCCATTGACGACGACGACATTGCCATCAACATAGACAGCGTAGCGTTCTGTTTGCGTAACCGCAAAGCCAGCCGCGCCTAAGCCGCCACCGATCATGCACATAAATAAGAAGATGAGAATTTTGCGGGGGAGAGAAAGTTTACCAAGCATCGTGTGTTCGAAGGCAGCCCTCACTGCTCGGTTGAATGATTGGGACTCACGGTTGAGGCATGTAAATCGCAAATCCAAGTTCTAAAACAAAAAGTACCCACGCCGTCGGTGAGAACCGGGAGTCCCTAGACACCCGAAGGATTCACCTTAGTGCTGCTTCCTTCCAGACCTGACACGGTTCAGCGATCTTCGCCGCTAAGGTCCCAATTCGCACCGACCGCGTGGGTACTTATCTTTTAACAGCCTGAATCGTAACAAAACGCACAGGGCGGGGCAAACAATATCACGTAATTTTTAGTATCGGTGCGTGTTCGGTCAGCAACGCAGTGAGATCGAGAAGCGATGATCCCCTTCGCCGCGCCTTCTGGTCGCGCGTGCTACAATTCCGCCAATGAGCGCAAAACACGTTTTGATCTTCTTTCTTGATGGGGTTGGAATTGGGCCCAGTGATGCTCGCTACAATCCGTTCATTACGGCAGATCGGCCGAATCTCGATCAACTGCTCTGGGGCAAATGGTTTATGACCAACCGTTCACTGACGCGCCCACGTGGATCGATGGTTCTGACCGATGCGACGTTGGGTGTGATGGGCAAACCGCAGAGCGCGACGGGGCAGGCGACCCTATTGACAGGTCGCAACATCGCCCAATCCATCGGAGAACATTGGGGGCCAAAACCAAATGCTGCGATCCGGGAAGAATTGATGCGCGAGACATTGTTTCATGATTTTGCGGATGATGCCGCCTTACTCAACGCATTTCCCGAGCCGTATTTTGCAGGGATCACAAGCGGGAAGCGACTGCGCGGGGCGGTTGCAGAGGCGGCGGTCGCGGCTGGGGTTGAGCTATTTTCGGCCGAAAATCTCCAAGACGGTTCCGCCATCAGCCCCGACTTCACCAACGAAAAATGGCGTGCTGAGCTTGGCTATCCGCATCTTCCCCTGATCACACCGCATGCCGCTGGTCAGCGCATCGCCGCACTTGCCCAACAACGCACCTTTTCATTCTATGAACATTGGTCGTCTGACTTGGTTGGACATCGCGGCACATTTAATGATGCACTCGACCACATTGAACTGCTCGACACCGTCATCGGTGGTGTGTTAGACAATTGGGACGACGACAACGGCTTGCTGATTATCACAAGCGATCATGGTAATATGGAAGATATGCAACATCGGCATCACACCTGTAACCCCGTTCCGACTATCATTGTCAATCGCGAGCATAAAAACCTTGCGCCACTTGTCCATAATCTCACCGATATTGCAAAAGTCGTCCGAACATTTATCACTAGCAACTAATTACTAGCAACGAGCAACTTTTATGCCTATTTCTTCAACTGATTACCGCGATGTTCTGCGCCATTTTCCCTCTGGTGTCACGATTGTAACAACACTCGATGAAGATGGAGCGCGACATGGCTTGACCGTCTCTGCCTTCGCCTCTATTTCACCCGATCCGCCGCTGATCATGATCGCCATCGACAAGCGCAACCATACAAACCCCATGTTGCAACGCAAAGATGCCGTGTTCGCTGTCAACATATTGGGACGCGATCAGCGCACGCTTTCAGACCGCTTTGCGTGGTTAAAAGATGGGGATCGTTTTGCAGAAGGAAGCTGGGATTCGGCCGAAACGGGCGCACCCGTCCTCACCGATGCATTGGCATGGCTCGATTGCACCATCCATGAGGTTGCCGACTCTGGCACACATAACATCTATATCGGACACGTCGTCGCCTCAAGCGTCCCGCGTCCCGACGAAGAACCGCTCGTCTATTGGAATCGCGGCTATCGTAAACTTGCACTCAGTTAGCAGTGAATAGTTAGCCGTAGATAGTGACCAGAGAACTGATTTTGCTTGCTATCTACTGAGCGACTGCTTACTGACCTATCTGTTCACCAAATACGGATATGTTCGACTACATCATCATTGGTGCCGGCTCTGCTGGTTGTGTTTTAGCAAATCGTTTGAGTGCGGATCCGCATAATCGGGTCTTGCTCTTAGAGGCTGGAAAGCCTGACAATGCAGGCAACATCCAAATTCCGGCCGCCTTCTCCGCACTCTTCAAAACAGAATTCGACTGGAACTACACAACAGAGCCAGAAGCCCACCTCAACAATCGTCAGCTCTACTGGCCGCGTGGCAAAACATTAGGTGGCAGCAGTTCAATCAACGCGATGATCTACATTCGCGGACATCGTGCTGACTACGACCGCTGGGCGCAACTTGGCAATGAAGAGTGGGGTTGGGAAGATGTGCTGCCTTACTTTATCAAGAGCGAGAACAACGAACGCGGGGCGAATGAACTGCACGGAACGGGGGGTGCGCTCAACGTCGCCGATTTGCGCGAAACGCACCCGTTGTCACACGCACTGGAAACCGCTGCCGTCCAAGCTGGGATTGTGCGCAATCCCGACTTTAACGGCGCACAGCAGGATGGTGTTGGGTTCTATCAAGTGACCCAAAAAGACGGGCAGCGCATGAGTACCGCGCGTGCCTTTCTCAAGCCCGTGCTCACGCGACCAAACTTAACTGTTATCACGGAAGCGCACGCAACGAAGCTTACCTTTGCCGGCAAGCGCGTAACGGGTGTTGCTTATACGCGACATGGTCGCAAGGAGCATGTCGGCGCGACGCGCGAGGTCATCTTGTGCGGCGGTGCGATCAATTCACCACAGCTATTACAACTTTCAGGGATCGGTGAAAGCGATGCCCTGCGCGCGCTCGGAATTACGCCCGTGATGGATCTGCCCGGCGTTGGCAAAAATCTGCAAGACCATCCAACCGTCGGCCTCTATTGGTTTTGCAAAGAGCCAATCACGTTTGCCAACGCCAACACGTTACGCAATCTCTTCCGCTATCAATTTAAGCAGCAGGGACCATTTACATCAAATGTGGCAGAGGCAGGTGCGTTTATCCGCACAAAACCAGAGCTAGAGCAGCCCGATATTCAGTTCCACTTTGCCCCATCCATCTATATTGCGCATGGCTTTGGCGAGATCAAGGCAGAGGAAGCGCATGGATATTCGCTGGGACCTTGTCTAATTCGGCCGAAATCACGCGGTGAGATACGCTTAAAATCGGCCGATCCCCACGCCCATCCCGCCATCCACGCCAACTATTTAGATCACCCCGATGACCTAGCCGCCCTTGTCGCTGGTTTGAAGGTCGGTCTTGCCATTGGCAACGCGCCCGCCTTTGATCGCTATCGTGACCGCATCTACAAGCCGCGCCCATTTGAACAGGACGCTGAAAGTCTCGCCGAATACGTTCGCAACAATGCGGAAACTCTCTACCATCCCGTTGGCACATGCAAAATGGGCGTCGATGAGATGGCGGTCGTGAATCAAAAGCTGCAGGTACACGGCATACAGGGCTTGCGCGTCGTCGATGCCTCGATTATGCCAGATGTTGTTGGCGGCAACACAAACGCGCCCGTCATTATGATCGCAGAAAAAGCGGCCGATTACATCCTAGAGGATCAATCATGAAGCTATTTGCAAATTCAGAAACGCAACCCCTCAAGTCGGTCATCGTCGGCTATCCCGACAACTTTTTACAGGTTGAGCCAGAGATTATCAATGAGACGATGCGCAACTTCTATTTTGGCAAGAATCGGCCGAATCGCGCCACCATTCAAAATCAAATTGGCAACCTAATAGATGTGCTCAATGAATACGATGTCGATGTCTACCAGCCACGCCCGCTGCGCGATGTTCCCGACCAACTGATGACCCGTGATATTGGGATCACCATTGGCTCAACTCTCGTCATCACAACGATGGCTGCCAAAAGCCGCCAAATGGAGTGGCGTGGCATCGCCTATCTCTTTTCCGAAATGGACTCGCCTAACATCTTGTTCACCCCTGAAGAGTTTGTACTGGAAGGTGGGGATGTCATCGTCGATAAGGGGTACATTTTTGTCGGCGTCGGGCAACGGTCAACGCTCGAAGGGGTCGCCTACATGCAGCAAATGTTCCCTGACTTTGAAGTCGTGGCCGTGCCAATTAAAGGGTTAACGGAAGGGGAAGATGTTCTGCATCTCGACTGCTCATTTGTCCCAGTCGGCGATCAATACGCCCTCATCTATCCCGGCGGACTGCGCGAAATTCCAGTACAAATCCGTGAAACTTACGACCTGATCGAAGTCACCCGCGAGGAACAGCAGACGCTGGGCACAAACGTCCTCTCCATCAACCCAGAGGTCGTCATCTCGCGTCGCCGCTCTCAGCGCATCAACAACGAGCTGCGCCAGCGCGGTCTGACCGTCGAGGAAGTTGCCTTCACAGACCCACCCAAAACAGGCGGCTCGTTCCGCTGCTGTACGCTGCCCCTGCTGCGCGAATAGCGGCCAATCATACGGTGTTTCCCCGTGTTTTTCGCTGGAGATGTTTGTAAAGTGCAGGCAAGGCCAAAACGAACCAGATACGTCATTGTGATAAACCACTTGGAGTCTAATTCAATGACGAACAACTTTTGAATTTTTTTAGAACGCTGGCAACTTGCTAGCGTTTTTTGCGTACTGATAGATAAATAGCCTTTTGGATCAACCATGACAGAAATCAACATTGAAGAAATTGTAGAAGAAGAGACAATCGTCATCACCGACCCAGACGCGGATCGGTACCACACATTTGGTTACATTAGCTGGTGGCAGCAAGAGACGGTCCGCAACGCGACCGTTCTCGTGATTGGCGCAGGCGCATTGGGCAATGAGGTACTAAAAAATCTTGCGCTCATGGGTATCGGCAATCTGCTTATCGCGGACTTCGACACCATTGAAGACAGCAATCTCAGTCGATCGGTGCTGTTCCGCGAAAAGGATCGAGGACGACGCAAGGTAGATGCGGCGGCCGAAGCGGTCAAAGAACTCAATCCTGATGTCAAAGTTAAGACTTTTCATGGCGACATCAATCATCAGCTTGGACTTGGCGTCTTTCGCCATGTCGATGCGATTGTTGGCTGTTTAGATAACCGTGAAGCACGCCTTTCGATTGACCGATTCTCGCAGGCTGTGGGCAAACCGTGGGTCGATGGGGCAATTCAGGAGTTAATGGGAATCGTGCGCGTCTTTTGGCCGGGACGTGGCGCAAACTACGAAAGTACCCTGAGCGACCGCGACTATCAAATCATTGGACTACGCTACTCCTGCCCCGCGCTTGCACGCGAAAATATCTTGCAGGGCAAAGTACCAACCACGCCAACCAGTGCCTCCATCGTCGCCGCCTTCCAATCACAGGAAGCCCTCAAGCTCATCCACAATATGGAAGTCGAACCCGGCGTTGCGATGATGATCAATGGGCTGACGAATGACGTCTATAAAACGGAATATCCCATCGTAGAAGATCGCACGAGCCCGCCGTTGGAACCGATCATCGAAACTGAGTTGACGGTCAACAGCACATTGCGAGAACTACACCAGCGTGCTGTGCAAGAGCTGGGCGAAGGCGCCGTGATTGAGTTCGCGCAAGAGGTCGTGCTGTCTGTCACCGATCCAGTAACGGACGAAACACAGGCGGTTTTTAAGCGCATGGCGAGCCTAACCGAAGAGATCCTCAGCACACCATCGGGCGCACGTAAAGAGATGGCGCTTTCACACAGCATCGACGGCAGTGAAGATTATCTAGATCGGACACTCGCGGAGTTTGATCAAGTCGCCATGACGATCGTGAGTGCGCGACTGGGGAATGAGCGTGTTTATTTGGAAATGTCGGGGGATAAAGACGCGTTCTTTATGTTTGAGTAGGCAACACGCGAACGAGCTTGCTGTGACAACCTCGTTCGCTCCTCACAATCGATGATCAAACGCTGGGCGACGCGACTTGCACTTATTGGCATTCTGCTAACGCTATTTGTTGCACTTCCGCTCGCATATCCAGCCCCGTTATTTGCATATGGTGTCGTTGAGAGCGATTTGAGTGTGTACTCAGATCGGCCGATTCCAGACCCACAAGCACGCCAATTCCTTCAAAAAGTCCGCGAAAAATTAGACCAATCCCCAATCCAAGAGGAAAGGCCGCCAATGCAAATTTACGTCGTCAATACCAATTGGCGGTGGCGCTGGCTGTGGATAGTGCCAAACAACGCCGCCGGTGGCTTTATCGCTCGACCCGCGACGCGGCAATACACCTTTTTCTCTGGCGCAAATTTTGAGACAGACGAGTTGATTTCACCATCTGGCTATCGCACACAGCCACCGCGCACGCTCGATTACTATGGCGCACATGAATTGACGCACGTCATGACGGCTAATGCAGTTGGCTTGCTTCGTTTTCAGCAAATGCCAGAGTGGGTGCGCGAAGGGTTGGCCGATTATGTGGCGCTGGAACGGGAAAAATCGGCCGAACTATTCGCAAAAATCGGCGAGCGTGACGCTGATTTGCCGATGATGCGAGCTTACGGCGTTTATGCACCCTACCGATTGTTGGTAACCCATTTCTTGGAAGAAAAAGGTTGGTCAATCGACCAGCTTTTGCAATCCGAGCTAACGCTAGTAGAAGCACGCGCTATCGTCTTTCGAGACCTACGATAAACGCGATTTTTCGACTATTCGGTGTGAAGTTTGATCAAAAAAGGTCGATTCTTGCAAATCGACCCTCTCCATAACAAATTTTGCCGAAGCGCAAACCGCAATAAGCGCTCTTTACGCTTTATGACGTTCCCACTTCAATTCCCAAAGTTAAACAACGCCCGTTGTCAACGCCATCTTGACTTCAGCGATTGCCTTCGTCACTTCGATTTCACGCGGACAAGCGTTGGTGCAGTTGAAGATGGTGCGGCAACGCCACACGCCAAACGCTTCACCCATCACCGCAAGACGCTCTTCGGCCGCTTGATCGCGGCTGTCGAAAATAAAGCGGTGGGCTTGCACGATGGCGGCAGGGCCGACATAGCGACCATTTGACCAGAACGATGGACAGGAGGTCGTACAAGCAGCACACAAAATGCACTTGGTTGAGTCATCAAAACGTTCGCGATCAGCTTGGCTTTGTAACCGTTCGCGCCCATCGGCCGGCACAGGATCATCGTTGATGAAGAACGGCAAAACGGATTTGTAGTGGTCAAAGAACGGCTCCATGTCCACGATCAGGTCTTTGACGATGGTTAAGCCGAGAATGGGCTCGACCTGCAATTTGACGCTGGAGCCTTCGCCCAAACGCGCCATCAGCGTCTTACATGCCAGTGCATTGGCCCCGTTGATTCGCATCGCGTCGGAGCCACAGACGCCGTGAGCGCATGAGCGACGCAATGCGAGTGTGCCGTCCTGTTCCCACTTAATGCGGTGCAACACGTCCAGCACAGAGTCGTTCGGATTGACTTCATCGACCGTAAAAGATTGCCAATAGGGTTTACGCTGTTTCCCTTCAGGATTAAAACGACGGATTCTTGCTTCTACTCTCATTTTTTAAGTGGCTAGTGGTTAGTGGCTAGTGGCTAGTGCAGAAGATATGCAACCAGCGACTAGCAACTAGCAACTATTTAATAGACCCGCGCTTTCGGCTCAAAGCGTCCCAGCGTCACAGGTTTGTAATCTAATTCAAGCTCATCATCATCTTGCAGGTAGCAAAGCGTATGTTTGAGCCAGTCGGTGTCATTGCGCTCTTTGAAATCATCGCGCGCGTGACCGCCACGTGACTCTTTGCGTTCGGCTGCCGAGCGTGCGGTGACACGTGCCAAGTAGAGCAGGTTGCGCAACTCCCACGCTTCGAGCAGGTCTGTGTTGAAAATTTTGCCTTTGTCCTCAACAATGAGGTCGGTCTCCCAACGCTGGATCAAGTCACGCAGTTCGTCAACTGCCTCATCCATGTTTTCCTGAACGCGGAAAACACCCACTTTCTCCGTCATAAGCTCTTGCATCGCCTCACGCAGTTGATAGGGCTTTGTACTGCCGTTGCTCTTGCGCAGCATCTCAAAGTCGGCCATCGCTTGGTCGGCCGCGTCGTCGGGGAGTGGGAGAAGTTCGGCCGATTTTACATACTCAGCCATATGCTTCCCACTGCGCCGCCCAAACACAACCAAGTCGGTCAACGAGTTTGTCCCCAACCGGTTTGCACCATGCACAGAGACACACGCCGTTTCACCCGCTGCATACAGTCCGGGCAATGGCGTTTTCAGCGCGTCGAGCAGCACACGCCCATCGACATCGGTCGGAATGCCACCCATTGCATAGTGTGCGGTTGGTTGCACGGGCATCGGTTCTTTGACTGGATCAACGCCTAGATAGGTGCGCGTGAAGTCTGCAATGTCGGGCAGCTTTGCCTGAACATAAGCCTCATCAATGCGCCGATCTTCACCATCTTCTTCATAATAGTGATTGACCGTTGGCGGCGTTACGTCGAGATGGACATAGTTTTTACCGTTGATGCCGCGTCCCGCCTTGACTTCAAGGAAAATCGCCCGGCTAACAACATCACGGCTCGCGAGATCTTTAATCGTAGGGGCATAACGCTTCATAAAGCGTTCCCCTTCGCTGTTGATGAGAACGCCGCCCTCACCACGCACACCTTCCGTGATTAGAATGCCGAGCTTGAAAATACCTGTGGGATGGAATTGGAAAAATTCCATATCTTGCAATGGAATGCCATTACGCAGGCAAATCGCCGCGCCGTCTCCCGTCAGCGAATGGGCGTTTGACGTAACTTGCCAGCAACGGCCCCAGCCGCCCGATGCAAACATCACGCCCTTGCTGTGGAAAATATGGAACTCACCATCGGCAACGTTGACCGCGACAACACCGCGAATGGTGTCTCCGACGCGGATGATGTCTACAACTTGGTATTCATCAAAAAAGTTGACGCTATTTTTCAGACATTGCTGGTAAAGCGTCTGCAAAATCATGTGACCTGTACGGTCAGCCGCATGGCAGGCACGTTCAACAGGCTTGTTTGTGTTATTGTCGGTGTGACCACCGAAGCGACGTTGCGAAATGCGTCCGTTATCAAGGCGATCAAAGGGCAACCCCATATGTTCGAGTTCGATGACAACTTCAACCGCATCCTTGCAGAGAACGTCTACGGCATCTTGATCTGCCAGATAGTCAGACCCTTTAACGGTGTCGTAAGCGTGCCAATTCCAGTGGTCTTCATTGACGTTGCCGAGTGACGCGCCAATTCCACCTTGAGCTGCGCCCGTGTGTGAGCGTGTCGGATAGAGTTTGGAGATGACGGCGACATTCGCCCCTTTGCTCGCATAGAGCGCGGCCATTAGCCCCGCGCCACCCGCGCCGACGATAACGGCATCAAATGTGTGTACTTTTGGTTTAGCCATAATTCAGTTTCTTATCCAACGGTTGGCACATACGCGAAGATGGCGTACCCTGCCCATAGCACAGAGATAATTAGAAAGGCGACGAGACCGTAGTTGATGCCACGCATCACGCCTTTATTGTGGATGTAATCTTCAAGCACATTGCGAAGACCATTTAGCCCGTGTGCGAGGGCAAAAAAGAGCAGCAACATGTCATAAGCTTTCCAGCCCCAATCGTCCCACTGTTCAGCAACGAAGGCGAGGGAGAGACTATGCACGTCATTGAGAATCAGCTGAATAAAGACGTGACCGACGGCAAGAAAGAGCAAGCCGATGCCAGAGAGCCGCATAAAGAGATATGCATAACGCTCAAAGTTGGCCTTGACCTGTACGTTGCGTGAAGTTACTTGATTGTTGCGAATCGTTGTTGCCATTTGATTAACCTCCACGATAAAGGCTTAGTGGCGGGAATGACCAGCAACTATTACCTGTAATCGTTTGCCCTGCCCACTCCCATACAGGAGCGTGACCGCAACTTTCTACAATGCCCAAAAAGAGGTAGATCCCAGCAGGGATAAAAATGATGGCGAACAATGCCCAAACGATGGTGGCACTTTTGGCTTGCGCGTGCCACCATTCTGGCTTGAAGTCGAGCAGCGTGATGCGAATGCCGTTAAATGCGTGGAAAATTACCGCACCAAAAACGCCAATTTCGCCCAATCCAAAGAGTGGATGTTTGAAGACGTTGACCATCCATTCCCAGATATTTGGTGCATAGTGGAGATTTGCACCGTCCCAAACGTGCAGGACTAAAAAGCTCAAAATTGCCAATCCAGAGAGGCGGTGTGCCAACCATGAATAATGTCCAGATCGACCGCGATAGCGCAGACTTTCCTGAACGGTCATACGAAGATTTGCTAACATACGTGAACACCTTTTAGCTGTGGTTCCCACTTTATTTAGCGAAATGTGGGAGTGATTCTACGGCTTGTGAGTATAACACAACTGCTTTTTTCGTGTACGAGTTAATGTGTTTGCATACGTTTTTTAGCCTATGCAATGTCTGTTTTCTACGGCATATTATACGGAAATACGCTAATGTTACTGGATGATTGAAACCCCCGTTGAGCAACAATACAGCACCGTTGAATTTTTGACTTATGCGATCCGCGATCTCTTCTTGGTTGAAGATGTGACGATGGATTTTCCAGAGCGGGGGCATGTGCGCTTGCGCGGGCAGCTGCTGGCCGATTTGACCGCACAGTATGACAAACTGCGCGCAGAGTTTGAGCGATTTGGTTATACGCCGCTGGTCAGGACAGGGGAAGACGGTCGGCCGATGATAGTTGCTCTCCCGACCGTCTTTGAACCCGCTCCTGCCAGGTGGTTGGTCAACTTAATTTTGTTCATCCTAACGATCGGTTCGACATTGGTGGTCGGGGCGCAACAGGAAGGGGTTGAAGTGACAGGTGTTGCGTCGCTGCTGGCGGGATGGCGGTTTAGCGCGAGTATTCTGCTGATTTTGGGCGCGCATGAGCTGGGGCATTATTTCGCGGCGCGCTATCATGGGGTTCCCGTCACGCTGCCATTTTTTATTCCAATTCCAACGATCTTTGGCACGATGGGGGCGTTTATTCGGATAAAGGAGCCGGTCAAAAACAAGCGTGCGCTGTTAGATATTGGCGTGGCTGGGCCATTGGCAGGGTTGGTGTTTGCAGTGCCGATTTTGTTTTATGGGTTGGCGACTTCGCCCGTTGGGGCGTTGCCAGTAGGCGGGTACATGATGGAGGGAAATTCGTTATTGTATGCGCTGGCGAAGGTGATCAGTTTCGGCCGATTTTTGCCCGCCAACGGCATCGACGTTTCTCTCAACTCATTCGCGTGGGCTGGCTGGGCGGGACTATTTGTGACGGGGTTGAACCTGTTGCCAGTGGGTCAGCTAGATGGCGGGCACATGGCGTATGTGCTGTTTGGCAAGCACGCAGACAAGCTATTCTGGCCGGTGATTATCGCGTTGGTCGGGGTCTCGCTGTTTGTGGGGACGGGGACTTGGTGGCTGTGGATTGGTCTGCTGTTTATTTTCGGCCGAAATCACGCCGTCCCGCTCGATGACCATACCCCGCTCGATGGGCGACGACGCGCCATTGCAATTTTTGCCTTAGTCGTGTTTGTCTTTACCTTTGTGCCGTCACCCGTAACCATTATTCAATAGAATGCGCTATCCAATTCCTGCCCAACAGACACGGACCGAAATCGAAATCCTGCGTTCTCGCTTTATTGCGACCCTTGCGCCCGTTTTTTCAGTTGAAGAGGCGCGCGAATTTATTGCGCGCATGAAGGATGAATTTTCGGATGCCACCCATAATGTGCCCGCCTTTTTAGTTGGCGGCGGGGCCAGCGTCACGGCGCACAGCAGTGATGATGGAGAGCCGAGCGGAACGGCGGGACGGCCTATGTTGGCGGTGTTGCAAGGGAGCGGGTTGGGCGATGTCGCCGTTGTCGTCACGCGCTACTATGGCGGACAAAAGTTGGGGACGGGCGGTTTGGTGCGCGCGTATGGGGATGCGGTGCGGGAGGTGTTGGAATTAACGCCACGTGCTGAAAAAGTGCCGACGCATACCGTCATGCTGGCGTTGCCCTACTCCCATTTTGAGCAGACAAAATTGCTCGTTGCCGAGCATAATGGGCAAATTCTGGATGAGGAATTCGCGGCCGATATTACACTGACAATACAGTTTGAGGTGGAGCGGTTTGAGGATTTTCAGGTGGGATTGGGTGAGCTATCGCAGGGGGGACTATCGGCCGAAATTATCGAAACAAACCCCGACACAATTATGCCCCTGTAGGGATGGGGCGTGTGCGGAGATGATTGCGGAATGATTTCAGAAATAAGTTCCTGTCACAAAATTTTCGCCACGCAGGTATGTGGTACGTGGTGCGTGGTGCGTGTGCAGAGTACGCACCACGCACCACGCATCACGACTTATCAAGTGGCGAAAACCTAAAGACACTACCGAAATAACAATAATCTATACCTCCGCAACGCCTCATCCTGTTCCACAATCATCAGAGGGCAAGGCGTGCGGGATAGCTAATTTCGGGTGGACGGGTTAAATCATACTCGCCACGCCCTGCCCCTACAAACGTTCAACCAATACGGCCGTTCCCCCACCCGTCCCATGACAAAGCGAGGCAATTCCATATTTGCCGTCACGATTGTGCAACGCCGTCAGCAGCGTCACGATCAAACGCGCACCGGTCGCGCCAATCGGATGACCCAATGAAATACCGCCACCATAGACGTTCAGCTTTTCGTATGGAATGCCTAACTCTTTGTTGAACAGCACGCTGTTTGTCGCAAACGCTTCGTTGTTTTCCCACAGGTCGATATCATCAACGGTGAGGTTGTGCTTGTCGAGCAGTTTCTTGACGGCAGGAATGGGGGCTTCGGCAAAACGCCAGCTATCGACGGCCGACCACGAACTGCCAACGATGCGACCCAATGGTTTCAAGTTGTGCTTCTCGACAGCGGCTTCGCTGGCTAAAATCATGGCAGCCGCGCCGTCGTTGATTGAGCTAGCGTTGCCAGCCGTCAAAATGCCATCTTTGGTGAATGCAGGACGCAGTTGCGCCAGTTTTTCCAGCGACGTATCGGGGCGGATGCCTTCATCTTTTTCGATAATGACGGTGCCACGGCGCGTTTGGATTTCAACGGGAACAATTTCGCTGGCGAATGTGCCATCCTCACTGGCGGCGGCGGCGCGCATGTGGCTCATGTAGGCGACTTCATCTACTTCCTCACGGGTGAGGGTATATTCGGCCGATAATCGATCCGTTTCATCCCCCATGCTCGCATGATTTTCTAGTGGGTCGCTCAACCCATCCACTTCCAACACGTCGCGCAACTGCTCTGGCTTACCAGCGAGATATTTGTAACCCCAACGCGCCCGATGTGACAGGACAAAGCCGCCCTGTGACATCGACTCCATACCGCCCGTCAACACCAAATCGGCATCCCCACAGCGGATCATCATCGCGCCGTTCATCGTCGCCATCATGCCCGATGAACAAACCATGTCTAGCCCGTAGCCGTCGATGTTGGTGGGAATGCCAGCCTTGACCGCCGCCTGACGCGGTAGCAACTGTCCATGTCCTGCGCGGAGAACGTTGCCCATGATGTAAAAATCAAGGTCGCCGCCTGCCAAATTTGCGCGTTCGAGAACGGCCTTCATTACATGTGCGCCGAGGTCAACGGGGGAAACATCTTTCAAACCACCGCCAAATTTGCCGATGGGGGTACGTGCTGCTGCTACAATATATGCCGATTGCATGATTTGTCCTGTAAAATAGTGGGGATGAACAAGTGTCTGATTGGCTCTTTTTTACGCAAATCAGCTTTTGTTCAACACTTTTTTGCCTAATTTAGCGTAGATGATAACATGACCAGAAAAGAGTTGCCAACATGCCGACGGCGGCAGCCGCCAACTCTGACGGTATATTGAGAAGGAATGGATATGACAGATATTAAAGAAGGCGATCTATTATGGTCGCCGTCCGCTGAGACGATTGAGAATGCGAATTTGACAAAGTACATGCGCTGGTTGGCGGCTGAGCGCAACATTGTGAAAAATAATTACGCTGAACTGTGGCAATGGTCTGTTGATGGGATTGGTCAATTTTGGACATCGCTGTTTGACTATTTTGAACTTGTCTATAGTGGGGAGTTGGAACCAGCACTGGGTAGTGGGGAGATGCCATCGGCCGATTTCTTTCCCAACGTCAAAATCAACTACGCCGAAAATATCTTTGCCAAACTCGACAACGATAAACCCGTCCTACTCTACAAAGCAGAAGATCAATCACTACGCGAAGTAAGTCGCGCTGAATTGGCGGGCAAGGTGGCACAGCTCGCCGCATTTTTGCGCGAATGTGGTATCGAGGCAGGCGATCGCGTCGTTGCCTACATCCCCAACATTCCCGAAGCGATCATCGCCATGCTCGCCGCCGCCAGTTTGGGGGCGATTTGGTCGAGCTGTTCGCCCGACTTTGGCGCACGCAGCGTGCTTGATCGCTTTACGCAAATTGAGCCAAAAATCTTGATCGCGGTGGACGGCTATCAATATGGCGGCAAGCAGTTTGATCGATGCGACGTTGTTGCCGAGTTGCAAAGCGAGCTGCCGACCTTGCACAAAACGGTGCTGATTCCGCACATCACCGCAGACATGGCGGGATTAAACGAAACGACCTTGTTATGGAAGGACGCGCTCGACAATGAGGCGCAAACCCCAACCTTTGTCCGCCTACCATTTAGTCATCCACTCTGGATCTTGTACTCATCTGGCACGACGGGATTGCCCAAGCCAATCGTGCATGGACATGGCGGCGTGACGATTGAGCATGTTAAATCAGTCGTCTTTCATAATGACCTCAAACCACACGATAAATTTTTCTGGTATTCCAGCACGGGTTGGATGATGTGGAACTATGTCATTGGCAGCCTGCTGGCTGGATCGACGGCGGTTCTCTACAATGGCAGCCCCGCCTACCCCGACATGAATGCCCTCTTTGCCTTGGCGGAAGAGACGCAGATGACCTACTTTGGCACATCGGCCGCCTTCATTTCTGCCTGCATCAAAGCTGGCATCCAGCCCAATCAACAGTACGATCTCTCCAGAATTCGTGCTGTTGGCTCAACGGGGTCGCCCTTGACGGTTGACGGTTTCGCATGGATTTATGACAACATCAACGCCGATCTCGCGCTTGAATCGCTAAGCGGTGGAACGGATCTGTGTACGGCATTTGTCGGCGGCGCACGAATATTGCCGATCTATGCAGGCGAGATTCAGGGGGCGAGTCTGGGGGCGCATGTGCAGGCGTTAGATGAAGCGGGCAATGCGGTGCGCAATGTCGTGGGCGAATTGGTCATCACCAAGCCGATGCCGTCGATGCCCGTTTTCTTTTGGAATGATCCCGATAATGCGCGCTATAAGAGTAGCTATTTTGAAATGTATGCGGGGATTTGGCGACATGGGGATTGGATCATGTTTAATGATCGTGGTGGATGTGTGATTTTCGGCCGATCTGACTCAACCATCAATCGTGGCGGCATCCGCATGGGCACATCTGAAATCTATCGCGTCGTCGAATCGTTTGACGAGATCTTAGACAGTCTGATCGTCGACCTCGAATTTCGCGGGCGTGACTCATTTATGCCACTGTTTGTTAAATTGGCCGATGGCGTCACGTTGGATGCGGATCTCAAACAGCGGGTCGCCAAAAGGCTACGCGCCGAAGTGTCGCCGCGCCATGTGCCTAATGAAATGATCGTGGTTGATGATATTCCATACACGTTGAGCGGCAAAAAGATGGAGGTACCTATTCGCAAAATCTTACTGGGGATGGACGCGAACAAGGCGGCAAATTTAGGCGCAATGCGGAATCCAGAATCGGCCGAATTTTTTATCGACTACGCCCAATCATTGCAGCGATAGACACACATTTCTTACGATAGGGCTGAACTGAAATTGCTACAATGCAACCATGAACCCATTGATTGTCGAGTGGATCGGCCGAACTGAGTACGAAACCGCATGGAACCTGCAAAAACAAACGGTGCAACGGCTTGCCAAAAATCCTGATGAGCCAGATCGCTTGCTGCTGCTGGAACATCCACCGACCTATACATTCGGCCGACGGGCCAGCCTCGACAACCTGCTTTTCAGCGAACAACAGCTCGCTGACGAGGGCATCACAACCCATTGGGTCGATCGCGGCGGGGATGTTACCTATCATGGGCCGGGACAGCTCGTCGGCTATCCGATCATCAACTTGCGCCGCCTGCAAAATCGCCCCCAGCCCGATTTGCATCGCTACCTGCGCGATTTAGAGCAGACGATTATCGACACGTTGGCAACATTTGATGTGTCAGCGTGGCGTTATCCCGGCTACACAGGCGTGTGGGTTGACCAAATTGCACAGGCAAGCGGCGTTTCAGAACCGCATAAAATGGCGGCAATCGGCATCAAGGTCAGCGGAGACGGGATCAGCAGTCATGGCTTTGCCCTCAACGTCAATATCAACATGGCACACTTTGCGGGCATCATCCCCTGCGGAATTGAAGAACATCCCGTGACCAGTCTGGATCGCTATCTCGACACGTCAATAGCCGTTGACACTGTGATTCCTCAGTTTATTGCAGCGTTCCAAGAAACATTCGGCTTTACAAATATCGTAACCACTAGATAGCGCATAAGTCGCGCATCGCTCACGCACGACACAACCGCCTCATACCCATAGTCCTATCCTACCTTGCTACCTTTCTTGCGAAAAAAGCATAATCATCCCCAAAAGCTACAATTCAATCAACATTCCACACCGATGCAAGCAAAACTGTAACCTGGCACTAGTACGATTGGACTAGTAAAGAAAAAACAGCCTTAAGAATTGTAATGGTAATTAACCGACAAACGAGACAGAGGTGATCACGTTTGCTGGTGAAAACAGTTTTTGAGTGCCGAAACGCGATTAGCTTGTATCAAAATACAATATTGGAGATGAACGATGATGACTAACGGTATTGGCCGCAGATTTGTGGTCGCAACAGTAATGGTAATGATGGCGATGTTTGGATTCACACAAGTGAACACAGTCGCAGCACAATCGACAGGAACGCTCACTGTCGCAACGACCTCAGACCCAGCGGGTCTCACTGGATTTTACTACTACGGCGGATTAGGTGAGATTACCCAAGATGACGGACAAAGCACAACAGGTTCCGTGACACCGGGAACAATCAACGTCTATCAGAGCTTGCCACTAGGGTTTGCACTGGATATTGACTGCGGCGCGGCGCCAGCCACATTGATTGACAATGGTAAGGGCGTTGCCGTTGACGTCGCAGACGGCGACGATGTGACCTGTACCTTCCACAATCGTGATGTCGGGGCAACGATTACCGTTGTGAACGAGTCAGTTTCGGCCGAAAGCTACAGCTACTACGGCGACATCGGTCAATTCAGCCTGAGCGATGGCGAATCATCCTCTGTCTCAAACAAACTGCCCGGCGACTACAACATCTATCAAAGCGTGCCATACGGACAAGCACTCAGCGTTGCCTGCACCGGCGCCTCATTCACAGAAATCAACAACGGTGTCACCGTCAGCGTACCAGAAAGTGGCGATGTCATTTGCACCTTCACAAACAGCGATGTTGGCGGTTCAATCTCAATCACCAATGTCAGCGACACTGGCGTATTTGACTACTATGGCGCACTGAATGGTTCAGCATCAAATGGTGAAACGTTGACGGCTGCCAATCTGTTAGAAGGTGAATACTCAATCGGACAGGTTGTTCCTGCTGGCTATATCTTAAACATCACATGCGACGCACCAAACGTCGTCATTAACACCAATAATTTAGGCATTAATCAAGGCATTACGGCAAACTTGGCGGTCAACGAGGATGTTAGCTGCACCTTCGAGAACGTCTATGTGGGCGGTTCAATCACGGTCGTTGCGGCTGGCGATGCGGCCGATGACCTCTTCAACTACTATGGTGCATTCGGCATCATCACTGGTTCAATTGGCACCGTCTACACCCGTGAAGACCTCTATCCCGGCGACTATGACCTCTATCAATCAATTCCAGCCGGTTTTGAACTCGACATCAACTGTGTTGGCGCCGATACAACGCCGATTAACGCACAAGGTTTGACCGTCAATTTGGACGCAAACGAAGATGTCATCTGCACCTTTGACAACAGCGACGTTGGTGGCTCAATCACCGTGATTGCAGCAGGCGACGCCAGTGGCGACCCCTTCAACTATTATGGCGCATTCGGCATCATCAATGGTTCTATCGGCACCGTTTACACTCGTGAAGACCTCTATCCCGGCGACTACGACATCTATCAATCGATTCCAGCCGGCTTTGAACTCGATATCACCTGCGTAGGTGGCGATACAACACCGATTAACGCACAAGGTTTGACCGTCAATTTGGATGCGAACGAAGATGTCATTTGCACCTTCACAAACAGCGATGTTGGCTCTTCAATTACGTTGATTGTCGAGACGATTCCCTCTGGCATGACGGGCTTGGAATATTACGGCTCATTCGGAATCTTCAGCCTTGATGACGGCGAACGCCAATCGTATGAAGGGCTATATGCTGGTGAGTACCAACTGTTCCAGAACATTCCGGCCGACTATAACTTGAGCATCAGCTGTCCCAACGCAACGGTTTTGGAAAGCGAAGACGGTAAAGGTGTCACCATCACGCTCGACGCAAACGAAGACATCACCTGCACCTTTACAACCTCCGCCATCGTGACCGAATTACTCGTCAACGGCGACTTTGAAGCGGGTCAGTTTGAAGGATGGAACGAGCATTCACGCAATGGCTACGACCTTGTTGTACACAATGACCGTTACCAGTATGACATCCCAGCCCTCAGCGGCGATTGGAAGGCATGGTTGGGCGGTGGACGCTATGAAAAATCATACCTCTGGCAAGAAGCGACCATCCCTGCTGGGCAGACGACCATTCTCGAATTCAACTATCAAATCATCTCGAATGACTGGTGTGGATACGATTACCTGATGGTCTACGTCCACGACGGCCAACGTTACTACCGCATTGCAGGCGCAACGATGTGCCGCCGCACAAGCTATGGTGACTGGAGAGCAGGACGCGTCAACCTCTCCTACTTCGAGGGACAAACTGTGAACATTATGTTCTACGCTTACAACGACAGCCACTACACCAGCAGCTTCTTCCTTGATGATGTCGCGCTAGCCGTCTCAAACGTGTCTCCACAAAATGCGACGATGGATGTTCCCGCAATCGTTGGTGACTTGGATGACGCAACAGTTATCGACCAAGATGTTGCGACAATGGCTGGTGAAACAACACCACAGACACGCACCGATGATGACTCGATTCCGACAGGGGATGTACGCAGCAACGTACCAACCGCCGTTGCGCTGAGCAAGGTCGGAACTGAGCAAGGCATGCTCATGATTCCAGTTGTCATGCTACCACTGTTGGTTTTGGTGACGGGCGTCGTTGCAACGACCAAACGACGTAACGATTAGTTGCCAACGGGCCATGCGCCGACAGTTGGCAACCTAGATAGGTTCATGAAAACACCCGCCAAATTTGGCGGGTGTTTTTTGTTACGTGTTGATTACTTTAGCTGGTCGTGTCGAAAGCAGGTTGTGATGTGGTCGTTGTAGAGGCCGACAGCTTGCATAAAGGCGTAGACGATGGTGGGGCCGACAAAAGAGAAGCCGCGCTTTTTGAGGGCTTTACTAAGTGCGCGGGATTCGGCCGATTCTGTCGGAACCTCCCCCATACCGCGCCAACCATTCTGAATCGGTGCCCCACCCACAAACCCCCACAGATAATCGCTAAATGATCCCTCTTTTTCCATGATGTCGAGATAGCCGCGTGCGTTCTTGATGACCGAATTGATTTTGAGCCGATTGCGAACAATGCCCGCATTCTGCATTAGCTCCGCAATTTTCGCGTCATCGTAGCGCACGATCTTTTCTGGATCGAACTGGTCAAACGCTGCCCAATAATTTTCGCGTTTGCGGAGGATGGTGATCCAACTTAGCCCAGCCTGTGCGCCATCCAAACAAAGCTTGGCAAACAGCAGGCGATCATCGTAGATGGGAACACCCCACTCTTCATCGTGGTATTTGACATAAAGCGGATCAGTTCCGCACCAACTGCATCGGTTCATTCGCGCACCTCATTTCAATTTGTGTAAGTTTACCTGTTCATCCTCTGAGCGCAGCAAATTCATAAAAGGCAGATCAAGCTTAAACGTAATAGGTCAAGCGGTTACGTCACAGCCTTCAATCACACAAGGTCGCCGTGATCTACAATGTTAACTTGAATGGATTGGCTATTTTGATTTGACATTTATCAAATTAGATTGTATAGTTCTTTCGTCAATTTGAACAAACAAATGGAGAAAACCTGATGAGAGACAATGAAGAATCGGCCGATCTCAGACCAGTCGATAAGCTCAAAAGCAATTTTGAGCATTCTACTAATCTGGCAATCGCCGCGATGGAAAAGGAACTCGCGCTCTTGAAAGCGATGGGTGACGAAGCGGCAGCGGTCAAGCAGTACATCAAAATCGGTATGCTAAAACATGCACAAGAGCTGTTTGCAACCGCTTATTTCAGTGCGACTCGTCCTGAACAGTCAACAAGCGATTTGCGCCAACGGTTGTCCAGCGGTGCATTTCCGCAGAATAGGAGTGAGCGATGAAAAAGAAACTGATCGAAGATAATTTAGAAGCCCGCGCCAATCTGTTTAAGGCGTTGGGTCATCCTGTGCGCCTGTTGTTGCTAAACCTGATCAATCAAAAGGCACGGCATGGACAAGAGCTGGCCGAAATTTTGAATATGAACGCGGCGACAGTCTCACATCACCTGACAAAGCTGGCCGATGCTGGATTGGTCGAGTCAAAGAAGGATCAATACTATCAAGTCTATTCGCTAACGGGAAACATGCTCACGCGCACACTGGAAGAAGTGATCCAGATGCCGCAGCCAGAGCTGAACGAACTGGTTGAGGAAGATGCATATCGCTACAAAGTCCTGAAAACTTTTATGCGGCACGGGCGCATCACGCGGATTCCGAAGCAGCATAAAAAGTTACGCGTTTTGCTCGACAAACTGATCGAGGAGTTTGAGCCAAACCGTGAATATGGTGAACTAGAGGTCAATCGCATCTTGGTTGAATTTAATGAAGATGTGGCCTTCTTGCGGCGCGCAATGGTTGAAGAAAAGTACTTTGACCGCACGCGCAGCACCTATGTGCGTAAAGTAGCTGAATCCTAGCCTGTTCGTTCAACACACAACTACGAAGCTTGCAACTTATACGATTTCTACGCCATTTATCTCACCGCGTCTAGCATGGCGAGATAAACGGCATTCAATTTGTCGCCTAATGAAATCAAATGCTGTCCATGTACCTAGTCCCTGCATAACGTGGGTCTGCAAACAAAAACGGTGCAGAGAATGAACTCTCTGCACCGTTTCTGTTTTACCTGATCGCTCAGGCTTGCAAGTGGAAGGCCCTCACCTTCCACTCGTCAAAAATGATTAAATCGTCGTGCGACGACGCAACGTGATTGCTGCACCCATTGCGACAACGAGTGCCACAATAACCATTGCCATTCCGCTCTGCGTCATCGTGCCAGCAACCGCGCTCAGGTTAATGTCAGTTGGGTTGGTGTTACCTTCAACCGCGCCGATGTCACACTGGTCGCCGTTTGGACGTTGTGCAGGCAACTGGTCAACTGCGTTGACTGGAGCCGCGTTACAAACAGAGAGTGTGGCTGTATCGATAACTGGACTGGTGTTTTGTGGCCAGTGGTTGAGTGTGTTACCACCATTCAACGCCAATGCCATCAAGAGTGGGTCACCCGTGATTGACGCATTACACGTGCCGTCCGAATCCAAGTTTGCAACACCTGTCGCAATGGCCACGCTACCCGTGCAATCGTCACCAGCCGCGTTGATGTTTGCAACGAGGGTGTTTGCCAAGTTGACCGTACCACCCGCATTGTTGACACCACCGCCTGCGTTGTCATAGACGGTGACATGAATCACGTCTGCAATGGCCGCGCTGCCTGAATTGTACAGACCGCCACCAGTGGCCGCTGCGTTGCCGCTAATCGTGCTGTTGACAAGCGTGAGCGCACCTAGGTTATAGACACCACCACCTTCGCCAGCGCGTGCTGTGCCAATGTTGTTGTCATAGACGATTGACTGATCAACCGTCATCGTTGCAGCACCATGATTCCACAAGCCGCCGCCTTGATTGGCTGCGCTGTTGCCGTTTACCGTGCTTTGTCGGATGGAGACATCGCCAGCACCTGTGATGTGTAATGCGCCACCGTTACCGGGATTGCTACCTGTGCTGTTGTTGCTTGCCGTGACGCGGAACCATGTCATTGAGACACCCGCATTGTCTTCCACAGCACCACCAGCGCGGCTTGCGCTGTTGCCGTCAAAGATAACGTTTGCCAGTGTCACGGTCCCGCCGTCATTCAACAAACCACCACCTGAACCAGAGGCACCGAGTGCATTGTTGCCCGCAATGGTGCCACCGCTCACGTTGAGCGTCCCACCAGCGTTAAACAGTGCGCCACCACCTTGATCTGCGTCGTTACCAGATGCGCTGTTTCCTGAGAAGTTGACATCGGTCACGTTCATCGTGCCGCTGCCATTCCAGAAACCGCCACCTTCGGCCGATGCTGTGTTGTTCGTGACGCTACCGCCCGTGATATTGGTTACTGCTGCACCCGTGATGTGGACTGCGCCACCGTTGCCGGGAGCTGACGCCGTGTTGTTGCCTTCAAAGTCAACGTCTGTCAACGTCAAGTTCGCACCAGTAGTCATTTCGATACCACCACCTGCACGATTTGCTGTGTTTGTTGCAAGCATCGAGTTTGTGACGCTCACGCTACCAGCATCACTCAAAATACCACCACCAGAGCCAGCCGCACCAGTTGCGCTGTTACCCGTAATGGTTGCGTTGCTGACGTTCAGTGTGCCACCGTTATTAAACAGTGCACCACCACCTTGTGTGGCCTCTGCGCCCGCCGCCGAGTTGTTTGTGAAGGTTGTCCCATCCACGCTCATCGTGCCAGAACCGTTCCAGAATCCGCCACCTTCGGCCGATGCGGTGTTTGCCGAAACCGTACCACTAACGATTGTCGAGTTGCCTGCGCCGGTCACGTGGATTGCACCACCGTTGCCGGGTGCAGAACCCGTGTCATTTGCTGAGAACTCTGTGTTTGTGACGCTGAGAGCCGCGTTGTTCGTGGCCTCAATACCACCACCAGCGCGATTTGATGCATTGTTTGCAATGGTTGCGCCGTTAATGGTCAATGAACCACCATCGGTCAAAATACCACCACCAGAGCCAGCCGTTCCAGTTGCGCTGTTGCCGTCGATGATGCCGCCGCTCACGTTGAGCGTGCCACCCGCATTGAACAGTGCGCCACCACCTTGATCTGCGTCGTTGCCTGCTGCACTGTTGTTGGTGAAATTGACATCGGTGACACTCATCGTGCCAGTGCCATTCCAGAAACCGCCACCTTCGGCCGATGCTGTGTTGTTGCTAACCGTACCGCCTGTGATATCGGTTGTCGCTGCGCCAGTCACATGGACTGCCCCACCGTTGCCGGGTGCAGAACCCGTGCTGTTGCCGTCAAAATCAACGCCGTTCAGCGTTAATGCCGCGCCAGACGTCGTTTCGATGCCACCACCTGCGCGGGTTGATGTGTTGCCGTTAAAGGCTGAGTTGCTGATGGTCAATGCACCACCATCGCTCAACGCGCCACCACCAGAACCCGCTGCGCCTGTTGCGCTGTTGCCTGTGATTGTAGCCCCGCTGACGCTCAGCGTACCGCCGTTGTTAAACAGTGCGCCACCACCTTGTGTGGCATCTGCACCTGCCGCCGAGTTGCCCGTGAACGTCGTTCCGCTCACATTCATCTCGCCTGCGTTGTTCCAGAAGCCGCCACCTTCGGCCGATGCCGTGTTGCTGATCGCCGCACCACCTGTGATCTCCGCGATGCTGTCGCCCGTCATGTGGATTGCACCACCGTTACCGGGTGCAGACCCTGTGCTATTGCTTTGGAATGTCGTGTTGAGGACTTCGAGTGATGGCACGCCTGGATCTTTGTCGCCGTCTGTGTTGTCTTCAATCCCACCACCAGCGCGGCTTGCGCTGTTGTTGCTGATCGTTGACGTTCCGACGAACAAGCCACCTTCGAGGTTGAAGATACCGCCACCTGAACCCGCTGCGCCGAGCGCACGGTTGTTGTCGATGACCGCATTTGATACTTCAAGTTGTCCACCGTTGTTGAACAACGCGCCACCACCATCATGTGATTCCACGCCGTTCGCTTCGTTGTCGCTAAATGTTGTTCCGTTGACCGTCATCACGCCGCTGCCGTTCCAGAAGCCGCCGCCCTCACGCGCTGCGACATTGCCTGATACCGTACCGCCGTTGACTACAATCGTTGGGCCGCCTGAAACGTGCAATGCACCACCATTTCCGGGTGCGCCACCCGTTGTGTTGTCGGTGAAATCGACGTTATTAAGCGTGAGCGCAGCGTTGGTTTCGATACCACCACCCGCACGGATGGCGCTATTGCCTTCGATTGTCACGTTTGAGACGTTGAGCGTGCCGCCATCATTAAGGATGCCGCCGCCAGAGCCAGCCGCACCTGTTGCACTGTTGCCAGAGATTGTGCCGCCGCTCACGTTGAGCGTACCACCAGCATTGAACAATGCGCCACCACCTTGATCAAGTGGGTCGCCGTCTGCACTGTTGTTGGTGAAATCAACATCTGTGACACTCATCGTGCCAGTGCCGTTCCAGAAACCGCCACCTTCGGCCGACGCTGTGTTGCCCGTTGCGCTACCGCCGCTAATTGTCGCGTCGCCAGCACCAGAGATGTGGATTGCACCACCGTTGCCGGGTGCAGCACCTGTCGAGTTGGTTGTGAATATGCTGTCACTAATATCCAATGTCGCTGCACGGCTCGCTGCTTCGCGTGCGTTTGATTCGATACCACCACCCGCACGGATCGCCGAGTTGCTAGTGAATGTCGTGCCTGAAACGGTTAGCACACCGTTGTCATTGAGGATACCGCCACCAGAACCAGACTCGTTGCCGCCTGTTCCCGTCGCGCTATTTGAGGTCAATACCGCATCCGCCACATTGAGCGTGCCACCTGCGTTGAACAGTGCGCCACCACCCTGTGCGATGTCGTTACCTTGTGCAACGTTGCCTGTGAAGGTTGTGCCTGTCACGTTCATGACGCCAGAACCATTCCAGAAACCGCCACCTTCGGCCGATGCTGTGTTATTGCTAACCGTACCACCCGTGATGTCGGTTGTTGCTGCGCCAGTCACATGGACTGCCCCACCGTTGCCGGGTGCGGAACCCGTGCTATTGCCGTCAAAATCAACGCCGTTCAGCGTCAATGCCGCACCAGACGTCGTTTCGATGCCACCACCCGCACGGTTTGATATGTTGCCGTTGAAGGCTGAGTTGCTGATGGTCAATGCACCACCGTCGCTCAACGCGCCACCACCAGAACCAGCTGCGCCTGTTGCGCTGTTGCCCGTGATTGTGGCTCCGCTGACGCTCATCGTGCCACCGTTGTTAAACAGTGCGCCACCACCTTGTGTGGCATCTGCACCTGCCGCCGAGTTGCCCGTGAACGTCGTGCCACTCACATTCATCTCGCCTGCGTTGTTCCAGAATCCGCCACCTTCGGCCGATGCCGTGTTGCTGATTGCCGCACCACCTGTGATCTCGGCAATGCTGTCGCCCGTCATGTGGATTGCACCACCGTTACCCGGTGCAGAGCCTGTGCTATTGCTTTGGAATGTCGTGTTGAGGACTTCGAGCGATGGCACGCCTGGATCTTTGTCGCCGTCTGTGTTGTCTTCAATCCCACCACCAGCGCGGCTTGCGCTGTTGTTGCTGATTGTTGACGTTCCGACGAACAAGCCACCTTCGAGGTTGAAGATACCGCCACCTGACCCCGCTGCGCCGAGCGCACGGTTGTTGTCGATGACCGCATTTGAAACTTCGAGCTGACCACCATTGTTGAACAATGCGCCACCACCATCGTGTGATTCCACGCCATTCGCTTCGTTGTCGCTAAATGTTGTCCCGTTGACCGTCATCACGCCGCTGCCGTTCCAGAAGCCACCGCCCTCACGCGCTGCGACATTGCCCGATACCGTTCCGCCGTTGACCACAATCGTTGGGCCGCCTGAAACATGCATCGCGCCACCGTTGCCGGGAACGTCACCTGTTGTGTTATCTGTGAAATCAACGTTGTTGAGGGTCACATTGCCGTTATTGGCCTCGATACCGCCACCAGCACGATCTGCATGGTTGCCGATCAAGATGCTATTTGCGACTGCAAGGGAGCCGCTCTCGTTGAGAATAGCACCACCCGTTGCGGGAACGTCCGTGCCGTCCGCATCACCATTCGTGATAGTAACGCCACTGATGTCAGCGGAAATACCGCTACCAACATGGAAGACACGATCGCTGTCGATCCCGTCTATTGTCACTGCGGCTGAGCCAGCACCCTCGATGACGATGTCTGCTAACAGGTCAAGGTCACCTGTCGCATTTGCATTTTCATCACGTCCCGTGATGGTTAGCATATAGGTTCCAGCAGGGACAACAACGGTGTTGCCGCCGAAGATACAGCCGCCGAAACTTGCACCGTCGTTGACCGTTTGAACAGCTTCGCGCAGTGAGCAGGCTGCTCCTGTGCCGTATTCGTCGGTCGTTGTCGTTACAGTTGTCGCCGAACCAGCAAGGGTTGGGGAAACGATGAAGAGGCAGCACACAATGAGTACTGCCGCGAATAGATATTTGCGAATCATTACAATCTCCTGAAATTTATTGTGTAAACGTATTTTTGCGTAGGGAGCCATAGGCGAATTAATCACTTGGTCAACAGTTGACCTTCTCTCACTTTTTTTGAGGTCTTATGTCAGGCATACGCGCGTTTTGCCCTTCCTCATTTCTAATTAAAGATTCTGTGCCTTTTTCTATACCTAATTCAAATGATTCAAACTGTCTGTTGAAGAATGCATGTGCCATTGACAGTTTGAAAATTTCGGTTATGCTTCTGCTCGATATGAAAAATATTGCACAAATCACCCGCAAGGATAAGAAGAGCCGCCATACATAACAGTTTGGTCTTTTTTTGCTGCAAACGTGATTTGAAAGTAGAACCCGACCAAATTTGGTCGGGTTTTTTGATCTTGGAGAACAAAACGATGAAAACAGTTGAATGCCCAGTATGTGAAGCAGATGTTGAGATTGCGGCCGATGCAATCGTTGGTGAGATTGTCGAGTGTGCCGATTGCGGAACAGAGTTAGAGGTCATTAGCCTCGATCCTGTGACGGTCGAAGAGGCTCCAGAAGTTGAAGAGGATTGGGGAGAATAGCATTTAACAGTCGATGGTTAACGGTAAACAGGCAAATCAATCTGTGCACCGTTGACTGGACACCGTTAGCTATAAGCTGAAATATGAAAATCGGTATGCTATATAGCCGCATTCGTGCGGAAGAAAAACTGCTCATTCGTGAGATGGAAAGACGCAGACTCGACTTTGAGATGATCGATGTGCGGAAAATTCAGCTACGGTTGGATGATCGTTCTGATTGGGAAAAGTATGACGTCATCTTGGAGCGTTGTGTCAGCCACTCGCGGGCGTTGGCAACGTTACAGATTTTGAATGGTTGGGGGATTGCAACGGTCAATGATGCGCACGTGGCGGAAGTTTGCGGGAGTAAGCTAAATACGTCGATTGCGTTGCAACAGCACGGCGTTCCGTCGCCAGAGGTGCGGATTGCCTATACGCAAGAATCTGCGCTAGAGGCGATTGAAGAGATGGGGTATCCCATCGTTTTGAAGCCAGCAATTGGATCATGGGGACGGTTGTTGACGAAGGTGAATGATCGGGAATCGGCCGAAGCCATCCTCGAACACAAAGAGACGCTCGGCAACTATCTGCATGCCATCTTTTATATCCAGCAATATGTCCAAAAGGCAGCCGGACGCGACATTCGTTCGTTTGTCGTTGGTGACGAGACGATTTGCGCGATTAGCCGCACGTCGGAACATTGGATCACCAACACGGCGCGCGGCGGGCAGTCGGCTGCCTATCCCGTGACGGGCATTGTAGACGAGCTTTCGCGGGCGGCGGCAAGAGCCGTAGGCGGCGGCGTTGTTGCGGTCGATCTCTTTGAGGATGTAGACGGCAACTGGTCGGTTAACGAAGTCAACTACACGATGGAGTTCCGCAACTCGATCAAGCCAACCGGCGTCAACATTCCGGCCAAACTGATCGATTATGTGGTTGAGGTTGCCGAGCGCAAGATGCAGGGCGTGAGTCATCTGAATGGGGTGGCTTATGCTTAAGGCGAGCATTATCGGTGGGTCAGGGTATGTGGGCGGCGAACTGTTGCGCCTATTGCTGGGGCATCCTGAGATTGAGGTGGCGCAAATTACGTCACGCCAATATGCAGGAAGTTATGTCCATCAGGCCCACCCAAATTTACGCGGAACGACGACGCTGAAATTTAGCAATGTAGAAGATATTCAACCATGTGATGTGCTGTTTTTGGCGTTGCCGCACGGGATGGCAGCGGGTGAGATTGAGAAGTGGGCGGCGATTGGGGAGTATGTGGTTGATTGTTCGGCCGATTTTCGTCTCACTTCCCCCGCAGCCTATGAAAAATGGTATGGCAAACCCCATCTCAACCCCGCATGGCTTGAAAAATTCGCTTACGGCCTCCCCGAACTCAACCGCGATGCAATTCGCAACACAAAATACGTCTCTGGTGTCGGTTGCAATGCGACAGCCTCCAATCTCGCACTGCTGCCGCTGGCACGCGCTGGGCTGATCGAGCGCGTCGTCATCGAAGTGAAGGTCGGCTCCTCTGAGGGTGGCAACAAGTTTAGTCTTGCGACCCACCATCCCGAGCGCGTCAACGCCGTGCGCTCATTTGCGCCGACGGGTCATCGCCATCAAGCTGAAATCCTGCAAGCAATGGGCGACATCGAACTGCATTTTTCCGCAACGGCGGTAGAACTCGTGCGCGGCGTTCTCTGCACAGCTCATCTCTTTCTCAACAAGACAATCACGGAGAAAGACGTTTGGAAGCTATTTCGCAGTGCCTATAAAGATGAGCCATTTATCCGCATCGTTAAAGATAAGCGCGGCGTTTATCGCTATCCAGAGCCGAAAATTCTGGCGGGAACGAACTTTTGCGATGTCGGTTTTGAGCTGGATGCTGATAGTAACCGTCTCGTCGTTATTTCTGCGATTGATAATTTAATGAAGGGTGCAGCCGGCTCGGCCGTTCAGTCGATGAATCTGATGTTGGGTTTAGAGGAAACGATGGGTCTAACCTTCGTCGGACTACATCCAATCTAAAAAATCAAGCATCTGTGGAACAATTTTCTCACGTTTAAGAGAGTAGCCATGATAGTTGTAAAAGTAGGTGGTTCGGAAGGGATTGATTACGATGCAGTTTGCGCTGATATTGCGCGGCTGTGGCAGGGCGGGCAGCGGCTCATCCTTGTGCATGGCGGCAGCAGTCAGACAAACGCTGTTGCCGAAGCATTAGGACACCCGCCTAAGTTCATCACGTCGCCAAGCGGTTACACAAGTCGTCTGAGCGACAAAAAGACGATTGAAATTTTTGAGATGGTCTATTGCGGGAAGATGAACAAGATGATCGTTGAGAAATTGCAAAAACTCGGCGTAAATGCAGTGGGACTGTCGGGGATTGATGGTGGTGTGTGGCGTGGCAAGCGCAAGAAGGCGGTGCGTGCGGTGGATGAGGATGGGCGCAAGTTTGTCGTGCGCGACAACTATACGGGTACGGTTGAGGAAATCAACACGGACTTGCTAAATATGCTGCTGGATGGTGGCTACTTGCCCGTATTGACACCTCCCGCGATCAGTTTTGAAGGAGAGGCGATCAATGTGGATGGGGATCGGGGATCGGCCGAAACCGCTCGCGCACTGCAAGCCACCGACCTAATCATCCTTTCCAACATACCCGGCGTGTTGACCGCATTCCCCGATGAATCCTCACTACTAAAAGAGATCCAATTTGACGACATCGATCACGTTGCCAAAACATACGCAGAAGGTCGAATGCGGATCAAATTGTTGGGGGCGAAAGAGGCAATTGAGGGTGGCGTTGGGCGCGTCGTGTTAGGAGATGCGCGGATTGAGCGTCCTGTTGCGGCCGCAGTCGCTGGGCAAGGCACCGTTATCACGCGCTGAATCGAATACAGAGATGGAAAGCAGAAACGCCTTGCGCCATCCAAATTCTCTGTACATCTATCGCTATGGAAAGCTTCATGAACCTTATTGAACAAGAATCCCAACACACCAGCGGTGTCTACGGCAAGCGCGACGTCTGCTTTGTGCGCGGCGATGGAACGCACCTGTGGGACAACGAAGGCAAAGAGTATCTCGACTTTGGCACGGGGATTTCCGTCGCCAACGTGGGACACGCTCACCCACAACTCGTTGCCGCGATTGCCGACCAAGCCGCTACGCTCATGACCGCGCCCGAACTCGGCTACAACGACAAACGAGCGCAACTTTTAGCAAAATTGGCAGAGGTCACCCCTGCTGGTCTTGACCGCTTCTTTCTCTGCAATTCAGGCACAGAAGCCATCGAAGCGGCCATCAAATTTGCGCGGCTGGCGACGGGTCGCCACAACTTTGTCGCCACGATGCGTGGCTTTCACGGTCGCACGCTTGGCGCACTCGCCGCGACGCATAACGCAAAGTACCGTGAGCCGTTCAAACCACTCGTCGCCGATTTTGCACACGTCCCATTTGGCAACATCGCCAAATTAGCGGCCGTTGTCAACGACGAGACGGCGGCCGTGATTTTGGAGCCAGTTCAAGGCGAAGGGGGCGTGCGGGTCGGTAGCTCGCGCTACTTTAAGGCTGTGCGCGAACTGTGTGATAAGCATGGGGCGTTGCTGATTGTCGATGAGATTCAGACCGGCATGGGGCGCACGGGAACACTGTTCGCCAGTGAACAACTGGGCATTCAGCCCGACATCATCGCGCTTGGCAAAGCACTCGCGGGCGGTGTGCCGATGGGTGCGACCGGGATCACGCAAGCGGTCGCCGATACGCTCAAACCGGGCTTGCACGGCTCGACGTTTGGCGGTAACCCGCTGGCATGCGCGGCATCATTGGCGACGTTTGCCATCATCGAAGATGAAAATTTGGTCGAGAATGCGCGAGAAATGGGTGCGTATTTTCAGGAGAGATTGGCGGAAATCAACTCGCCGCTTATTCGTGAAGTGCGCGGATTGGGGCTATTGATTGGCGTTGATATGCGTGTGCGTGTCACGCCGATTTTACAGGCATTGATGGATCGTGGCTTTATGGTCTTGAATGCGGGCGGAACCGTCTTGCGCTTCTTGCCTCCGCTGACGATTACCCAAGTAGAAATTGAGTCACTGATTACAACATTAACCAGCGTCCTGCGAGAACTGCATGAGAGCAATTGATTTAATTCACGACCTCGTTGCCATTCGCAGTCTCTCACGCGAAGAGCAAAACGCGACCGCATTCCTCGTTGCTGCAATGGAAACATTAGTGTATGACCGTGCCTTTATTGATGCGGCAGGAAATGCAGTTGGGATTCGTGGTCGAGAGGATGCGGCGAAGACAATTGTGTTGCTCGGACATATCGACACCGTTCCGGGAGATATTCCTGTGCGACTTGAAAACGGGATTTTGCACGGTCGGGGATCGGTTGATGCGAAGGGGCCATTGGCGACGTTTGTGATGGCGGCGGCGGCTGCAGAGGTTGACGATGATACGCGGCTAATTGTGATCGGCGCGGTTGAGGAAGAAGCGGCGACGAGCAAGGGGGCACACTTTGTCAAATCGCAGTACCAGCCTGATTGTTGCATCATCGGCGAGCCGAGCGGCTGGGACGGAGTGACGCTGGGGTACAAGGGGCGCATCTTGTTAGATTATCGAATTTCGGCCGAAATGGGTCACACCGCCGGCCAAGCTAGCGGAGTGGCAGAAAGCGCAATCGCATGGTGGAACCAAGTTGACAGGTACATTCAAGATTTCAACGCCGACAAACCGCTGCTGTTTGACCAGTTGATCCCCTCAATCCGCAGTTTTCAGACGGAGAGCGATGGGTTGCGGGATTCGGCCGAAATTCGTATCGGCATTCGCACCCCACTCGACTTTGACGCAGACGCATTTGTGGAGATGACCCGCGCATGGGCAACCGATGCGATCCTCCATGCCCACAGCCACGAACACGCATACCGCTCCGACCACAAAACACCTCTCGCCCGTGCCTTCAACCTTACGCTGCGTCGCGCTGGCACAAAACCACGCTTCAAAGTCAAAACTGGCACAAGTGATATGAACGTCGTCGCGCCCGTCTGGCAATGCCCTATCGTTGCCTACGGCCCCGGCGACAGCTCCCTCGACCACACGCCACACGAGCATCTCATCGTGGCAGAATATGAAAAGGCGATTGACATTCTGAAATCAGTTCTTGAAAAACTTTAATGTGTCGGTTGCAAATTACGGCAGACTTGCCTGCGACTTGCGACTTGCCCACTCCAACTATGTCTTTAGACAATTTCTCCATCATTGAATCCACCCTGCGCGAAGGCGAACAGTTCGTCAATGCGTTTTTTACCACGCCACAAAAAATTCGGATCGCTCAGATGCTTGACCTGTTTGGGGTCGAATATCTTGAGTTAACCAGCCCAGCCGCATCGCCACAATCGCGGAATGATTGCGCGACGATTGCTGGTCTAGGTCTCAAGGCAAAAATCTTGACACACACGCGCTGCCACATGGACGATGCCAAATTGGCGGTCGATACAGGCGTGGATGGTGTCGATGTTGTGATTGGCACATCGAGCTATCTGCGCGACTTTAGTCATGGAATGAGCATTGAACGCATCATCGATCAAGCGCAAGAGGTCGTCGCGTGGATTAAGGCGCAAGGGGTTGAAGTGCGCTTTAGCACTGAAGACAGCTTACGCAGCGATCCCGAAGATATTTTTGAGGTGTATGCGGCCGTTGACAAGCTCGGCGTTAATCGCGTCGGTGTGGCGGACACGGTTGGCGTTGGCACACCACTGCAAATCTACCGCCTCGTGAAGGCACTGCGCGAACACGTCTCGTGTGATATCGAATTTCATGGTCACAACGATTCAGGCTGCGCGATTGCCAACGCCTATGCCGCGCTTGAAGGAGGTGCAACCCATATCGACACCAGCGTTCTCGGCATCGGCGAGCGCAACGGTATTACACCGCTGGGCGGTCTCGTCGCTCGCATGTACGCAACCGATCCTGAATCGGTCAAAAAGTACAAGCTCAATCTGCTGCACGACATCGATCACATCGTCGCTGAGCTGGTCAACGTGGATGTGCCGTTTAATAACTACATCACGGGGTACTCGGCATTCACGCATAAGGCGGGGATTCATGCCAAAGCGGTGCTCAACAATCCATCCACCTACGAAATTCTGAAACCAGAAGATTTTGGATTGACGCGCTATATCCACGTGGGCAGTCGTTTAACGGGCTGGAATTCGGTCAAGAATCGGGCAGAACAGTTGGGGTTGGCGTTGACAGATGGTGAGTTAAAAGGGATTACGGCCGAGATCAAAACGCGATCTGATTCTGGAACGTTGACGCTGGATGATGTCGATACTCTGCTTTTCGAGCGGGCACAGAATAATGTTGCAGTTTAATTCGCCGTGAAGAGGCGTTTTTTGGTCGGCACCCATAACAATTTCTTGCCGCAAAAAGTATCAGTGACCGTTGTTCGCGCACCATCGCTTAAATTGGTGTTGCCTTACGCTGACTTTTTGGTTACAAACACGGCAAGAAAAAAAGTTGCTGGCTTATTGTGACAAGCTGCTGAGAGGATTCAGTGGCAACAAACCGCTACACAAGAATTTTAGGAGCAATATTATGGCAGATATTAGAGATGGCCTTTACTACACAGAACATGATGAATGGGTGCGCGTTGAAGGGGATGAAGCCGTTATCGGCGTAACCGACTATGCACAAGACGCGCTGTCTGACATCGTTTTTCTCGAACTACCTGATGCAGGCGACAGCTTTGGGCAAGGGGATGTGATTGGTGTGGTTGAATCGGTTAAGGCGGCGGCCGATCTATTCGCGCCATTGAGTGGCGAAGTGGTTGAAAGCAATGAAGATTTGCTCGACACACCCGAAACGGTCAATGAAGACCCCTACGGCGATGCATGGCTTGTCCGCATTAAGATGAGTGATACGAGTCAACTCGATGGGTTGATGGATGCTGAGGGTTACGGCGAATATCTTGAATCGCGGGATTAAACGAGAGGTAGCTAGTCAGCTAGTCAGTTAGTCAGCAGTTCAGCATGGGCAATTACGCGAAGTAACTTGTCATTTTGCACAAGTCATTGTGTAGATAAAAAGCAGGGTGCTTTTCATTGCTAAATTGCTGACAGGCTGAAATGCTGACCAGCCTACGCAAAGGCTTGTTCGATAGATTCGGCCGAAAAAACCCGCCACGTCTCGTGGTGGGTCAGCGTCTGATTCGGCTCGATAATTGAAATTGGGGAGAGCGTTTCTAACTCCAAGAATTTTGAATTACAGTAGATTTGGCTGGAGCTAGCGAAATCGTAATATTCTGCCGCAGGATCGTAAGCGGCTTCCTTAATGAACACGGTGCCACCATTCCAGTACCCAAGCCAGCCTGCGGGATTGGGTGAGCCAACTTTTAGTGCTTCATCGTCGCTAATTTTAGCGTTGATGAGAATGCGGTCATTTTCAAGGGTGAGATGGGGCGAGTTGATATTTGTGTAGGGCCAGAGCGTTATCGGCCGATTTCCCCAATACCCACCTGCATCGAGCGTCTCCGTATTCTGCGGCAAGATAGCCGTCCCGCCCACTGCCATCTGCGTAATCCCCCACACGGCACATTCGACCGACCACATACCCCGATTCGTCAATCCGTGCTCAACTAAAACGGTCGCGCTGTCATCAGGCAACGTCACCGTCAGCGACTTTTCGATTCCTGATGCATCCGCCTGTTGCGTCACGCGCACCCCATTTTCGACTTCAACAACATGAACATGAAACGCATCGGGCAAATAGGTACGCTCTGGGATTTCAGGAGCGGTCCAGAGACGATGACCACCAAACAGACGTAGTTTGCCCGCGTTAGGGCAGTCGATTGTCACGTCTGGAATTTCTGCGAAAAGATTATCGCCATCATGCAGACGCAAACTGAGTACGCGGGGGCCGATTGATTCAGCAATCACCAATGAAAGCGCAGCATTGCCGAGCTCGATACAGTTGAGACCCATCAGTTTTGTCGTCTTCATAGCTGTTTGTTTAGACAATAAAAAACGCGGACAAATTGTCCGCGCTCTAGTTTAAGCTTTATGCGCGACAGCAAACAGTTCACGCTCAAAGAACCAGCGGAACGGCGGTGCGTCAAAGGCGAGCTTGCGAAGACCCGCCATCATTGAATTTTCATCGCGGTTTTGCGGTGGCGAATCGAGCCAAACACGTCCCCGAAAGCCCGCTTTCCGCATCGTTTGATGCATACTCAGGGGGGACTGTTCATTGACATGCACATGCTGATTGACAGGTGTAATCGCACGGGGGTCCTTGGGGTAAGATGCGCCCTGCCCCATGGCGATCCGCACACGCCGTACCCATGGATAAGCGTATTGGTCATACCAGCGATTTGGCGCCGTGTGCATGATAAACTTGCCATCTGGCTTGAGAACGCGATGCGTTTCGAGCAGGGCTTGATGAAGCTCCCATGGATAGAGGTGTTCAACCACGTCATACATGAGAACGCGGTCAAAATAGCCTGTCGGGAAGGGGAGTTTCTTCGCATCGGAACGGCAGACACCCGCCTTGACCGTTCCATGTTGACCTTCTTCGATAGATTGATCGATCACATCGCGGGTCATGCGCGTTGCAACGTGGGCGTAGTCGATGCCATAGCATTCGACTCCCTCCTCAATACAGTGGCGCACAATTTCGCCCCGTCCACAGCCGACATCGAGAATTTTCATGCCCGGTGTAACCTCGGCAATCTCAAATGAGTGGCGTAGACGGCGTGAAAGGTGCTGCCCTTCCGATTCGATAAATTCTTCGAATCCTTCACACGCAGTTAAAAAATATTCTTCGTCGTATAGCTCCGATGGGAGCGAGGGTTTTCCATTCAAGCTGCTCATTGGTCAGCATTATAAATTTGTCGTAGACATGGGGCAAATTGGCGGCAATTGGCTCACGTGCCAATCATGTACCATTGCACTGATTGGGGTGGGAACCTACAATTTTTGCAAGATGTGTCCACAAAGGACATGAAGGACATAAACGTTTATGCGCTTTCGCATTTTTTTATTCTCAATCTTACTGCTACTGATTGGCTGTGGGCAACAGGCTGAGCCGACCGCAACCAGCGTCCCGACGACAGCGGCGACCGCAACACCGCGTCTCTTGCCAACCTTTACGCCAACCGCCACACCAACTGAACCCCCGACGCCAACCGCGACGGCAACGCCCATCGTGATCTTGCCGTCGCTCATCGTTGCTGATCAGACGCTCGACGATAGCGGTATATTGCTGGTTGACAGCGTGGTTGCGCCAGATGGGGGTTGGGTGATTGTAAGCGATGCGATGGGCGTGCTGGGCATGGCAGAAGTTGCGCCGGGTGAGGCTGTTGATTTTGCCATCGAAATCGACCCGCTTGATGTGGGCGAAAGCGTCCAAGTTGGGTTATTTGGCGATGAGGAAGGAGAAGAGATATTGGTCGAATCGGCCGAAATCAATCTCACTAAAACGGTCACTGTCCCAAACTTCCGCGTGTCCAATCAACAGCTTGATGGCGACCGCATCTTTGTCACAGACGTCACAGCGACTCAAGATAGTTGGATCGTGATCTCCAACGATGAAGATGGCGAAGCGGGTGCTGTCGTCGGCTTGCAGTGGGTGCAGGCAGGACGTTCGGCCGCCGTTCCCATCGAAATTACGTGGCGACAATCTTCACCATTTTTACACGCTCAAATGATGTGGGACAGTGGGGAAATCGGCCGATTTGATCCCGCCACAGACAACCCAATCACCGTCAACAACGCTCTTGTCAAAGCGAGTTTTACTATCGACATCCCGCCTTCCGTAACCGTCATCGACCAGCCCGTTCTCAGCGACACGATTACGATAGATCGCGTCATCAGCCCATACGATGGTTGGGTGACGGTTTCGCGTGCCGATGAGAATGGCGAGGTTGAAAACGTCGTTGGATTTGCGCCAATTAAGGGAGGCATCAACATAAATGTTGAAGTCGAGATCGCCTCCGCTTCAGACACAGACACAATGTTTGTGCAGATCCATCCCGATGACGGCGAGATTGGCGAGTTTGAATACCCAGCAGGAGACAGACCAGAAATATTTGGCGTTGACTTCTTGATGTTTCCATTTTCTACGGTGGCGGGTAATTATTTGATTTCGGCCGATCAACCGCTCAACGTCGCCAATGGACGTGCAACCGTCAGCGTTCCCCTCGTCGTCGTTGATCTCCCCGTTTGGGTCGTCATTCGCGCTGAGTTAGCACCGGGCGCATTGGGCGATCCCGTGGGCTACACCTACGTCGAGGCGGGCATCAGTCGAGACATCATTATCGAAATCGATGCGGAAGCGATTACGCCAACACTCTATGCTGTCCTGCACATTGACCGAGATGAGCCGCAGGTATTTGAGTTTCCTGATGGTCGTGACTTTGAGTTGCAGCGACGACGTGCGCCGCTGGCCGTTCCGTTTAGCGTTTTGGAGTAACGTTGCCATCTGTCGCCGTTAGGTCTGTAGACAACTCTCTATGGTATGGAACCCATGCAAATTCTGCTAATTTCTCCCTACCATAGCGGCAGTCATGCAGCATGGGCAGAAGGATACGCACGCAACTCACGCCACGAAGTCAAGCTATTGACGCTCGCGGGGCGCTTTTGGAAATGGCGCATGCACGGCGGGGCGGTAACGCTGGCGAGACTATTTCTGGCGGGCGATTTCGCACCCGACCTCATCATCGCCGATGACATGCTCGATGTGACCACTTTCTTGGCACTCACGCGAGAGCGCACTCACAACGTCCCATTTGTTCTCTACATGCACGAAAACCAGTTGACCTATCCATTGCCACGCGATCCCAACAAGGGCGCAATGCGGCGACAAAAAGGTGAACGCGATCATCACTACGTCTTTATCAACTATGCGTCGATGCTATCGGCCGATCACGTCTGTTTTAATTCGCACTATCATTTAGAAAGCTGGTTTGCGGCCCTCCCCAACTTTCTTAAACATTTCCCTGACTACAACGAACTCGCCTCTATTGCCACCCTACGTCAAAAATCAACTGTTCTGCCTGTCGGCATTGCCTCTCCTACCTCCGCAAACGTCCCATCCACTACCCTTGACAACCCTCTGATCCTCTGGAATCAACGCTGGGAATACGACAAGAATCCTGAGGCGTTCTTTGCGGCTCTAAAAGCGGTGGCAGATCTGCCTTTTCGTGTGGCAATTTTGGGCGAAAACTTTAGCCGTCAGCCAGCGGTGTTTGAGGCGGCACGCGACTGGTTAGGTGAGCGGGTTGTGGCCTTTGGGTTTGTTGAAAAAGAACGCTATTGGGAGGTGCTGGATTCGGCCGATTTTACAATCTCCACCGCCATTCACGAGTTTTTCGGCATCAGCATCGTAGAGGCGATGGCACACGGAGTCGTGCCGTTGTTACCAGCGCGACTAAGCTATCCTGAACTGTTGCCAACCAGCTTACATGAGACGTTGCTATATGTTGATCAGGCAGACCTAGTGGCGAAATTACGTCAGATGTTGGAATCTCCGCATACATTCCAGTCAATTGCCTACCAACTTAAGAAACATACGATGCAATTCCAGTGGCAAACGCTCGCTAATCATTACGATAGACAGTTCAATAAGATAGTTGACGTGTCAACCAAAAATGGTAGCATTGCGACTTGAGTGAACCCAATATAGTTGCATCTGCAACTACCTTAGCACACTTGAAATTTCAAACTCAGCATACATCTCTTTGTGTGCTTCGTGTCCCACGTGGACAAACTGCTGAATGGACATCTGAGCTCTATTCGACAAAAAGGAAGTGGAAATGACTATTGAAGACAAAATACCCGCTAAAATCAAGCGGCTGCCAGAGTTGGCACAAAATCTCTGGTGGAGCTGGACGCCTAATGCCCGTGAACTGTGGCGACGACTGGACTACCCGCTTTGGCGCGAAACGGAACACAATCCCGTCAAATTATTACAGATCGTTAGCAGCGAGTCATTAGAAGCGGCCGCCGCCGATGGCGCATTCCGTCGCCTCTATGATCGCGTCATGATCGAAATGGACAAGGCGATGAGTGCAGACAGCTCTTGGTTTGCCGAAACCTATCCAGACCTTGCCAACGACACAATCGCCTACTTCTCATTTGAATTTGGCATCCACAACACCCTCCCTATCTACTCAGGTGGTCTGGGTATTCTTTCTGGCGACCACACAAAAGAGGGCAGCGATTTAGGCTTGCCGCTCGTCTGCGTCGGCTTTATGTATCCGCAGGGGTACTTCCGCCAGCGTGTACCGGCACACGGTTGGCAGGAAGCAGTCTACCAACATCTCGACTTTGGCGACGCTCCCATCCAGCCATTGCACGATGAAAACGGCGACACTGTGTTCATTTCCGTCAAGATTGGTGACGAGATCGTTTCAGCGAAGGTGTGGTCGGTAAAAGTCGGCCGAACCAAACTGTACCTGCTCGACACCGACGTGGAAAACAACTCTCCTTGGAACCGCGAACTGACTTCGCGCCTCTACTACGGTGGCGGTGACATGCGCATCAAGCAAGAGATGCTGCTCGGCATTGGCGGAGTCAAACTACTGCGCTCGCTCGGCTATCAGCCTGCCGTCTGGCACATGAATGAGGGCCATTCTGCCTTTTTGCTGCTCGAATTGCTGCGCGAAAAGGTACTTTCTGGCACCCCATTCGCAGAAGCCAAAAAGGAAGTTGCCGCCCACACGGTCTTTACAACGCACACTCCTGTCCCAGCTGGACACGACGCATTCGCCCCGCACATGATGGAGCGTTTCTTCTGGGGTTGGTGGGATCAATTAGGCATCTCCCGCGACGAGTTTATGAAGCTAGGTGAACGCAAACAGGATTGGGGCATGGCCTTTAACATGACCGCCCTACCCTTACGTCTCTCTGGCTTTGCAAATGGTGTGAGTAAATTGCATGGTGCAGTCTCACGCGATATGTGGAAAGATGTCTATTCAGGCATCGACAACGCGGATGACGTGCCGATTTCTTCTGTAACCAATGGCGTGCATGTTCCAACGTGGGTCGCTGGTGAAATGTGGGCGTTATTCGATAAATATATCGGCCCAGATTGGGTCGCTCGGCAAGATGACCCGCTCATCTGGCAACGCATCGCCGACATTCCCGATCAAGAGCTATGGCGAGCGCACGAAATTCTCAAGAGCAAGCTGATGAGCTTCTTGCAAAACAAGGAGCGTCGCCGCTGGGTCAACGGGCAACACGACCCGACCCAACTCATGGTTGGCGGGATGCTGCTCGACCGTGATGCGCTGACGATTGGTTTTGCCCGTCGTTTTGCCACCTACAAACGTGCCGCGCTGATCTTCAAAGATCTCGACCGCCTCAAACGCATCGTTCTCGACATTAACCGACCCGTGCAGATTTTGTTTGCGGGGAAGGCACATCCTGCTGATGATCCGGGCAAGCATGTTATTCAGGAAGTTTATAACTATGCGAAGTCCAATCAACTTGGCGGACGCATCGCCTTCCTCGAAGATTATGATATGCACGCCGCCCGCTACATGAAGCAAGGTGTCGACGTTTGGCTCAACAATCCGCGTCGGCCGCGCGAAGCGTCTGGCACAAGCGGGATGAAGGCCGCAATGAACGGTGTGCCAAATCTCAGCATTTTAGATGGCTGGTGGGTTGAAGGGTACAACGGGCAGAATGGCTGGCCGATTGGCGAAAATCGCGACTACGCCGACACGGAACAGCAAGATTGGGACGACGCAAACTCGATGTACGACACACTCGAAAACGAGATTGTTCCGCTCTACTACAACCGTGACCGTGACGGCATCCCGCGCGGCTGGATGGAAGTGATGAAAGAGTCGATCCGCTCGACCACGCCTGAATTCAGTATGCGCCGCATGTTGAAGGATTACGTGGAAAATCTCTATGTTCCCGCGATGCGTGGCGAAGGGAAACTAAAAGTCACCGAATAAGCTTCTCGTTGAGCAAGAAATCTATTGATGGGTATTTGAGGCGTGTCCTCAAATACCCACGAAAAATCGTAACTACGCAGACTCTCTAAAAAAGAATCTGTCATACCTGCGCAGGCAGGTATCCATTCTTCGGCGTGCCAGAGAAGCTACGAAAGTTCTTTCTACGCCGCGACGGCGCGGTTAACCACCGAGGCGGTACATTTCTGCGCCTTTGCGCGGGATTTTTGTGAAGCTGGTGCGAAGTTCGGAGTAACGGTCGCTGCGGCGTGACCAAACACCAGAGATGATGTCGAGAATTTCCTCATCAGATGCACCGTCACGAAGTGGGGCACGCAAATCAGTTCCGCGTAGTCCAAAGAGACAGGTGTAGTATTCGCCAGCGGCCGAAAGTCGCGCGCGCGTGCAGTTGCCGCAGAAGGGTTTTGTAACGCTGGTGATAAAGCCAATTTCGCCTGATCCATCACGATAGCGGAAGCGGCGGGCAACTTCGCCCGCGTAATTGGGGGCAATCGGTTCGAGCGGAATCTCTGCACTGAGAATGTCTTGCATCTGATCGGCCGAAACCACATCATCCATCACCCATCCATTCAAATTCCCAACATCCATATATTCGATAAAACGCACAATGTGTGGCGTGTCGCGGAAGTGACGGGCGAGAGCGGCGATGGTGTGATCGTTGACGTTTTTCTTGACCACACAGTTGATCTTGAGGGGAGAGAAGCCGGCATTTTCGGCCGATTTTATCCCCTTCAGCACCTCCGCAACGGTCGATTTATAACCGTTCATCGACTGAAACACCTGCTCATCCAACGAGTCGAGACTAATCGTGAGGCGATGTAATCCCGCCTCGCGCAACGCTGCCGCATGTTTCGGAAGATGCGAGGCGTTGGTTGTCATGGCGAGGTCTTCGATGTGTGGAATGGCGGCGAGACGACGCACAAGGTCGATGATGTTAGGGCGCAGCAGGGGTTCACCGCCCGTTAAACGCAACTTCGTCACACCGACCTGTACAAACAGCTCGGTCAACCGCACCAGTTCATCGTCGCTCAACATCTCTTTGTTGTTGAGAAACATGTAATCCTCGCCAAATATCTCGGCGGGCATACAGTACGGACAACGGAAATTGCATTTGTCCATGACGGAAATGCGCAGGTCACGGATGGGTCGGCCGAATTTGTCGTTAAGCTGTTTCATTGCGCAAATTATACACAGGCAACCGCTGCAATCGAATGGTCTCTAACGTGATTGGAGCGGTTTCAGTGCTGTTTGAGCCAAAAACCGCTCCATCGATTGTTTAGCTCTGCCGTCGTCTTTGCCTTGAAACGACCGCCAACGAGAGTGTCAGCAATCCAAATGTAACGACTAGCAGGAAAGGTGCTGTGTAGTGACTTGTGTTGATTTGCTGTACGCGCACGGCTGTTGGTGTACGAAATGCTTCAATGATCAGCTCATCAACGTAAAGTTGGTCATTTGCGCTATTGCCCGGCGTGCGGTCGAGATCGATGACGCGCACGTAGAGCGTGCCATCCGACATGCCTGATGGAAATGGAAACGCGATTCTTGTCGCACTGCCGTTATCGGCAACGACAAACATATCGTTGAAATTCACCCCATCGGTCGAATAGGAAAATTGGAAGCTGTCGCCATCCCCTTGGGATACATGCCATGTATCGGCCGAAAACAGTAACTCCGCACCGTCCACACTCTCAAGTTCAATTTCCCATGTATGCTCTAGATAGCTAATACGATTGGCGGGGGCGCCGTTCGTGCGCTGTTCGATGAGCAGTTCAGGTAGGTCATCATCAACATGAGTATCTGTGTAATCACCGTTGACCGTGCCGCTGGTCGTCTGTTCGCCGACCGCCACGAAAATTGATGGGAGCGTTGGCAGGGGTGGAAGGATTGTCGTCGGGGTTGGTTCGGGTGTTGCGGTCGGGGGGAGAGGCGTGCTGGTTGCGGTGGGTGGCAATGGGGTTGCGGTCGGCGCGGGAGGGGTCGTTGTCGGGGCAACAGTGCCGCCAATGACCAGGATGGTGAATGATTGGGCGGGTAACGTGGCGACAATTGCGCCATCTGTGATGGGGGTGAGCCCCAAACGTTGAATGTTGCTCAGGTTGGCTGCGCTATATTGATAGGTATCGGCCGATCCATTAACCCCTGCCATCGCAAGTTCCGCCTTGATATTTTCAAACGACTTATTGACCACGACGAGCGTTAGCGCGTCATCGCTGCTGCGGCGTGCGGCGAAAACAGAGAGGTCGTCTCGATGCGATGTGGTTGCGCCGAGACTGACATCACCAAATTGGCTGCCGTTGCCATCATAGTTGAGATAGGCGCGGAAGGCGTTTATGGTGGGTTGATTGAGCGTGGGTGCATCCCATAAGACAGCGAGATCGACCCCTTCTCGGCCGAAAATCCCCAATACCTCCGCCTGTGTGACCGCCCCATTGATATGTTCGATCCCGCCAAAATTATATTCGGTGATGGCGATCTTTGTATCGGGATAGTTCGCATCGATCCATCCCTGCATGCGCGGCACAAGCTGAATGGGTGTATTGATCCATGATTCATCTGTATATTCGCTGTCCCATAGCGCACGGGTTGAGCGCAGGCGCAGCTCCTGGGTTGCCCGATCCCCCGCAGGCAGCAGCGTCACGCCCGGCTGTTGTGGGTAAAAATGCAGGTCAAGATAGTCGAGAATGCGTGTTCCGGTTGACTGTTCATGCGCAGCCATCTCTTGCAGATACCATTGCAGAAATGGCGTGCCGCCATGCGCATTGCGGTCGGGTGGATTCGTCCACTGCTCGCTGACCGCATCGACGGCCGAATAGTCATACGCTGTCCAGCCCCAAACGCCGGGCCCCAACGTCTGTGCGCTTGGATCGGTTGCCTTAATCGTTGCCCCGTAGCGCACGGACAGATCGCGGATTTCATCGTAGCCAACTGGCTCAGGATGCACATCGCGGTGCGTCTGATGCCATAGCATTGGCTCGTTGTCCAGACTGTAGTGTGTGACGGCATTGGCCCCATGCTGCGTGTTGAGATGGGTCATCCAATCTTGCACAAACGTCTCGTCAATCGCCACGCTCGTGTCGGTCGGATCGTTGATCGTGATAGGCTGTCCGTTTTGATACCCATTACCACAATCGGCGTAGGTTCCGCTGCCTGCCCCATCTTGTGCGCCATATTTACTGATGCTAAAACCGCATGATTCCGCGCGATCTTTGGGTGTCCAACCGATCATCGGCACGGTGAGCAACGTTGTGCTGTCGGTGCGTTGATTTTGCGCGATGAAGAGATCTGCGCCTGATCCAACTGGCAGCGTATCTGAATTGTTGTTGGGGACGTTGGCGTAGAAGTAATCATTGGCGCGATTGCTGGAATCATTTTGCCAATTGTAGCGGGTGACGGCATTGCCCCCCCAGCGGTTGAGCGGGAGGTTGAGTTCGGCCGATTTTTCTTCATCGGCAAAGCTCATCCCATAGATCAGAGGGGAGATGGTATGACGTTCATCGGTCACATCGACGCTCAGAAAGTGAGTCGGTTCTCCGGGAAGTGGTGTGCTGGTCGGCGGTGGCGGCGACTCGTCAAACAGCTTGACATCATCGAGATAGAAGGTGGCCTGTGCATAGCCCGCCCCTTCCTGAAAGACCAGCCCACCAATATGAGCGGGATTACCAAGCTGTGAAACGGGGATTTCGTAATATGTCCAGCCGTTCGCAGTCGGTGTAATCGTGTAAGGCGTTTGCCAATTCTCGCTTTCGTCGATCAACGTCACGCGAATTGTCTGTCCACCAAAGCCACCGTGAATCCAGAAGCCCAACGTTGAAAATGTGCTTGATGACAACGGCGTGTTCGTGTCGAAATAGAGACCGACCCAGCCCGTTTCATAGCGTGCGCTCAACGAACGCTCGCCAATGCGGACGGGATCGCTGTTGTCAAAATCGACGGTTGTGTTCCAAGAGTAGTTGTTCCACCCCGCGCCGAGCGCATCGTCGTAAATCACACCATTTGCACCTTGAACTGTGCGGTTTGAAAGAAAAATGAGGGCGACAAACAGGCAGCATGTCGCAAGCAGCGTTGTAGAAAGAATCCTTTTTAGCATATCTCCACCAGTACAGTTGCCGCGCGTAGACAGCCGAATTGGACGCGGCGCGGCGCTTGTTTTCCGATACTCTTTTTTGTAATCTGATGGGATTTGGCTCCCCCACCCGAATACGTTTATTGTTTCAAAATCTTGTGGAAAGCGTTCATTCTTTCCAATCATCCTAACAATTTTCAAGACCCAAAACATTGTTGACAACTTTAGGTGTAATGTCAAGTATTTTTTAGTGGGCGGGCTGAAATTGGTACTAAGGTCGTGGGTGCTTGCTTAGGGGCGATAAGTAACCTCGATCTCAACATCACGGTCGAAGGCGAGCTCAAAGGTTGCAGTTGCGCCGTTGATGGTTGCGGCAGGGGTTGTGGTATTGATGGTTGACCCAGATGGCACAGTCACATGGACACGCGCAATCTCCATGCCTGCGCCGGCTTGTTTGCGCAGCATGAGGCGATAAACGCCGTTTTGCGCGACGCTTGCGGGCAATTGATATTGGTAGCTATTTTGCAGAATTGTGCCGGGATTGACGATGAAAAAGTTGGCAAAGTGGGTGGGTGATTCGTCAATCACAAATGGCTGCCCGTCAAATGGCTCTTCTGTTAGGGTCAGATTGCCTGCGGTTGGGTGAACGCTGCCGTCGATCAGCGTGCTGCCGGTGGCTGGATAGACACGTACAAAGTTGTAGAGACAGGCATCGAGCATGTCCCGATAGCGGATATCTATCGAATATTGCACATTGGGCGTGCAGGGTTGGCTGCGTGCGTTGGCGGTGTGGCGATATTGGACGACAAGGTTGGCTGTGTTGGTTTGTAAATCGGCCGAATAATCAATTTCGCGCTCGACCGCACCATTCGCCTTGTTGTAGCCCATGTTTGAGTCCACGACGAGCAGATAGTCGCTGTCTTCAGGCGGGAGGGCTGCCCCGTCCCAGCCAAGTTCGGCAAGTTTGGCGGCGATCGTTGGATCGGCCGAATAAATTTGCATGTGGCGCGTCTCAAGTGACTCAATCATTGCGCTGCCCAACGCCAAAACATCAAGCTGGGTCGGATCGGTTAGAAGTCGCTCTTGAATCGCCTTCGCCACATCGCCGACAAACGACTTTCTATCGACAAACCATTCGCCCCGCTCATTCTGTTGGACATCCTCAGGCGGATTCCACGCGCTGCGCATGACGGAGATAACATTGTCGCTGCTGACCGACTGATCGAGTTCAGGCACGTAAACGGCACCCGTTCCCGAAAGCAAGATGCTGACGAACTGCTGGTCGAGCGCGATCAGGCCGTCAAAATCAGGGCTGTTGGCATATTCAACTTTGTATAGTTCGAGGATTTTTTCGGCCGATTTTGGAAAGTCCGGCCAATAGTTCGCATCACGATAGAGTAGATAAGGCAGATTCATATAGCGCGTCAACGGCTCTGGCGGCCAGTCGAACAGTTCACTATTCTCAATCAGCCATTGCAAATCATAGTCAGAGGAGTGAAACTCTAGCGCAATGATCGCACCATCTGCGACTTGCAACCTGCCTGCACCACTCACAAATCCCCCCGTCGCCCGTCGCTCATCATCATTTTGAATCAACAGGAGATACTGTTTTTCACCATTTGCACCCAGCAGTGACGGCAAAATCTGTGCCGCCTCGATTCCCTCGTCGGCAATCGGTAAATAGGTGTCGATCTTTGGGGTAAGCTGGCGCACGGCCCAGGGCAACGACTCTTTTGACGCTAAGCCACCCCAAACTGTTTGGATGGTCGCAATATCTGGTTCAATCGCTTGCAAGGCAGACGTGGCACCCGCCAATGTATTCAGCGCGACACCGATGGGATCGCCGCCAGCTTGTAGCGAACGCAGACCCGTCTCAAGCGTCGGAGCAAGCTGGTCGCCCGCCCGCGTACCTGCGTCTGCCAGTTGCAGATAATCGCGCGCTTCAGGCATCAACGGCCCGACACGCGGCAACCAGCCGAGATAGGGCGTGAGCCATAGCAGTGGCTTGGCTTCCTTTTGCAGATCGACCACGTCTGCTCGCACGTCGCGCACCAGTTGCGCCGTCGCGGCGGGATCGGCATTGGACAACCCATTGGCGGTTAACGTCTCAATTTCCGTTTGCGTTGTCTGAAGGGATTGTGCGATTTGATACAGTCGCCAGCCTTTGACGGCGAAAAAACTCGTGAGTAAACAGAGTGGAATCAGTATGATCAGGGCAATGGTGAGGCGGCGACGTTTCGTATTATTCACGGGCGGGATTATAGATGATAGAAGATGTGTTGTCGGTCAAGTCTAGGGAAAAGTTTAATCGGGTTGTCATTTGCACGTTTTGCAATGTCGGTATACGTTTAGTAATTGCGTATAGTACGTTGATTTCATAGAACAAAATAGCTAAAATCGTGGGGGCTCTCGATGATCGTTGAGAGACCCCCACAGAATAAATTTGACGCCACACGGCGAGGTAGCCCTTATGCCACCAGATTCTAGCGAGCGATGCTCGCTGGGAATTGTTGCAGGATAATCACAGATGAGCGAAACGATTCGGCCGATAAATATAAACGATGAAATGCGAGACTCTTTTCTCAGCTACGCGATGAGTGTGATCACGTCGCGTGCGCTGCCCGATGTGCGTGACGGGATGAAGCCCGTGCAGCGGCGCGTGCTGTATGCGATGCACGATATGGGGATGCGGCCGAATAGCTCGTTCAAAAAGTCGGCGCGTGTCGTGGGTGAGGTGCTGGGTAAATACCATCCACACGGCGATCAGGCCGTCTACGACGCGATGGTGCGTATGGCGCAAGATTTCTCACTGCGCTATCCATTGGTCGATGGGCAAGGCAACTTTGGCAGCATCGACGGGGATAGCGCGGCCGCCATGCGTTATACCGAAACACGCATGACCCCGACGGGCTACGAGATGATGACCGATCTCGAAAAAGACACGGTCGATTTTGGGACCAACTTTGACGACACCTTGCAAGAGCCGCAGGTGCTGCCCGCCACTATTCCCAGCCTGTTGGTCAATGGCTCAGTCGGCATCGCAGTCGGTATGTCTACCAGCATTCCCCCACACAATTTGGGTGAGGTGGTCGATGGGCTCGTCTACATGCTTGAAAATTGGAGCAAGTTGGACGACATCACGGTGGCCGACTTGATGCAGTTTGTCAAGGGGCCAGACTTCCCGACGGGGGCCATGCTGTTCCGTCACCATCAAGATACCGACATGCTGACCAAGGCGTATGCCAGCGGACGTGGGCGCGTGCGCGTGCGGGCGCGCACGACGATCGAGCAGATCGGGCGCAACAAGTCGCGTATCATCATCAGCGAACTACCCTATCTCGTTAACAAAACGAGTATGCTCGAAAAGATCGCTAATCTGCACCGCGATGGCAAGCTCGAAGGGTTGACTGATATGCGCGACGAGAGCGACCGCAACGGCATGCGCATCCTGATCGAAACGACGCGCACTGTTGACCCCGAAGAGATTCTGCGCAAGCTCTATAAATATACGCCGCTTGAATCGACGTTTAGCATCATCATGCTCGCGCTGGTCAACGGCGAGCCGAAGGTGTTGACGCTCAAACAGGCGATGCGACACTATCTCGAACATCGGCTTGAAATTGTGCGTCGGCGCAGTGAATATGATTTGAAGAAGGCGCAAGACCGCGCTCATATTGTGCAGGGGTTGCTCAAGGCACTCAATAAACTTGATGATGTTGTGGACATCATTCGTCGCTCGCGCACAACGGAAACGGCGCATGACAATTTGAAGAAAAAGCTCAAATTGAGCGATATTCAGGCGACCGCCATCTTGAACATGCAGTTGCGACGGCTGGCGGCGTTGGAACGGCGCAAGTTGCAGGATGAGTTTAAGGAGCTGAAAAAGACGATCAGCGCGTTGGAAGGGTTGCTTGGGTCGCCAAAGGAGATGCGGATTGTCATCCGTGATGAGCTGATGACGGTGCGCGAACAGTACGCCGATGCGCGGCGGACACGCATCGTTGAGAAGGCGCGTGAAAATGTGTTGACATCGGCCGATCTTGTCAAAGATGCCAAAGTTTGGGTCGTGGCAACGGAAGATGGCACGCTTGCCCGCACACAGGACGATCGTTTGCTTTCAATTCCCGGTCGGCCGAAAGAGCAGCCGCGCCTCTTGCTAGAAGCCAACATGAAAGATATTTTGTACACCGTTGCGGCCAACGGGGAGGCGGTCAGCCGCTTTGTCTATGATTTGCCAGAATCGGCCGAAATTGGTCATGGCGTCCACTGGACAGACGGCAACGACTTTGTCCGTGACACCTATCTCGCCGCCGCGATTGCCGTCCCTGAAGAGGTAATGTCCGATGAAGAAAATGGGGGCTATCTGACAATGGCGACGGTCGCCGGCGAGGTCAAGCGTGTGCGCGTCAACGATCTGCCCGGCGTGAGCGACCAGTCGTTTACGTTGATGCGTGTGGCGGATGGGGATATGCTTGGCTGGGTCGAGTGGACAAGCGGGGCGCATGATGTACTACTCGCCTCAACCGATGGTCAGTTGATTCGCTTTAATGAGGATGATGTGAGGTCATCGGGGCTAAAAGCGGGGGGAGTTGGTGGAATGCGGTTAAAATCTGAGGCGGCAGGTGTCATTGGCATGGCGACGGTCAGTCCGACCGATATTGCAGAGGACGTTGCATTGGTGTGGAGCATTGCGGATAATGGCATTGCGAAATCGACACCGTTGAATGAGTATCCGAGTCAGAAACGCAATGGTCAAGGCGTTGTCAACTTCAAACTGCTAAAAGGAGCGGATGAAGTGGTGGCGATGACTGTCGGGAATGCAAAAACAGACCTTTACATCAAATCGAAGCGCAACACTTGCAAACGCTTAAAGCTGAGCAAGGCTGTATCAGGGAAGCGCACAGTTCGGCCGAAACCGATCAAAGACCTTTCCATCAGCGAAACAAATCGCGTCGTTGGCGTTGTCAGTGCGACCTCCTCTGTCGCAGAACAAGCGGAAGAAGTGGTGCAGCAGTTGAGCTTGATTTAACACGATATGTCGTCGGGCTTTTGAACTTCCAGAAATCAATGCCGCGACGCGACAATGGACAAATATGAACTTCAAGGATCAGTGGGCAGAAAATGAGAACGGCGAAAAATTCGTCTTTACAATTGAGATGCAGCGAGCATTGCATGAAGCGGGATTGCCCGTTGAACCAGCCTCGCTAAAAGATTTTCGGATGCAACGTGCGCCGCAGGCAGCGCCAGACCCCAATCGTGAGCGACGCAAAGAAACGCGGCAAGCACCCGACGATTATGATTTGAGCGGTGCAGAAATTCAAATCGATCCTGCGACGGGCAAATATATCGGTAAGCTGATTGAGTTTATCGAGCGCAAAGGATTTGGCTTTATCAATCATGGGGGTGAACGCCTCTATTTCCACAAAAAGAAAGCGTTAGACGATCCTCGCTACATGTCACAAGGTCAGGCGTTGCTCTACAATGTGGGCGAATATCGTGGCAAGTCGGAAGCGATGGACGTTGAAGAGTACGACGAGCCGTTGTAAAAAAGTTGCTAGTGCATAGTGGCTAGTCGTTAGTAATTTACTAGCAACTAGCTACTTGCAACTAGCCCACTAGGAAACTCAATGAAAGAAAATACAGGTGGTGTCACCATCAAAGGCAATCCGCTGACCACAATCGGTGAGCATGTGGACGTTGGGGCAAAGGCCCCCGATTTTGCGCTGGTCAAGAACAATTTGCAGACCGTTTCACTGGCAGACTCAGCGGGGAAAATCCGCTTGATCTCAGTCGTGCCGTCGCTCGACACGGGGATTTGCCACGCACAGACAAAGCGGTTTAATGACGAGGCGCTCAACTATGACGGCGTTGCGTTTTTCACCGTCAGCGCAGAGCATCCGTTTAATCAAAAACGCTGGTGCGAGCAGGAAAGTTGCAGCAACATCGACGTCGTGAGTGATCACATGGCGATGCAGTTTGGACAGGATTATGGATTGGCGATTAAGGAGTGGCGACTGTTGCAGCGCGCCATCATTATCATCGATGCGGATGATACGGTTGCCTACACGGAGTACATTCCCGAAATTGCCCAATTTCCCGATTATGACGCAGCACTTGCCAAGTTAGGTGAGTTAGCGGGTTAGATTACATATCGTATCTTTAGGGACGGGGCGTGTAGAAAAAATTCACGAAAAAGTCGTAAATCATTGCCACACGCCTTGTCCTTTCTGACGATACGATTCTGATAGCACGATTGGTTTTAACGCAGTCCCTCAACAATTGTTTCGACGTTGGCATGAATCATGCCGATATAACCGAATTTGTCTTCATCGCCAACGTATAGTGCCTCTCCGTCTGGAATAGACTCCGTGTACAGTGAAAGAACTTGCACCTGATCGCAGTGGGAGATTTCGGCCGAAATCACCCCCGCCAAATCGTTATTCTGCGTCGTTTCCGCAAATAGCGTACAGACCCCTTCCCGCTCCATCGCCATCACTAAATCAGCCAAATCACTTGCCGCTGGTTCAGCACTGCTGCTGAATGATGGAATGACCGTTCCCACGACCTCAAAATCATATTCTTCTGCAAAGTAGTTAAACGCGGCATGATTGGTGACGAGTTTGCGTTTTTCGGCTGGTAGTTCAGTCAATTTATGATCAACCGCTTGTTCGAGGAACTCCAATCGTCCTAGATAGCCAGCCAGGTTCTCGGTATATATTGTCTCGTTGGCCGGATCCAATTGACTGAGGATCTGTGCCGTATTGTTTGACCATTGCTCAACATTGTGAATGTCAAACCAGACGTGGGGATCGGTCGAGCCATTGGCAAGTTGCAATGGGGTGATTTCGGCCGAAATTGCCACCTCCTTCTCCGCAAAACTCGCCTCCACCGCTTCCGCCAACTGCTCCTCCAGATGCCAGCCATTGAGAAAAATGACGTCAGCCTCTTCCAGCGCGACGAAATCTTGAGGGGTTGGTTCATAGCTGTGGGTGTCTTGATCTGGGTCGATTAGCACCACCAAATCGATTGCCTCTCCCCCCACGTGTTCGACCACATCACCGATGATGCTCGTCGTCGCAACAACCTTAAGCTTGCGCCCGTTTAGTTCAATCGCCTGAAATTCGGGTAGCTCAAGCGTGCCGCCCGTTCCGTGATGCACATGTTCATCTTCGCTATGAGGCTCGCTTTCCTGCGTACACGCACCGAGTAGAAGTAGTAAGGGTAGAAACACCCAAAGAATATTTTTTAGTGACATTGCCTCTCCTTGTTAGGTTCCCAGTCGAGCAGGAACGCTGATTTACTATCGAATTGATATTTTATATCAAAAATCACGGGCGGCAACAACAACTTCGCCGGTCTGATTTATGTTTTTCCTGCCTCTACGCCACAAACGATGTAAACTAACCGTGAATGCGTAAACGCGCATAACAAATGTGAACGCATGGCGAGAAGTAACATGGCAGTTTTTGAGTTTCAGCATTGGCCGACGGAACAACAGGATATCTTAGAGTATTTTGGGCAAAACCCCGCCCGCTATCGTGCATTTGGATTGCCCGGTCATGATGGTGTGGATATTGCGGCACCACTCGACAGCAACATTTTGGCCGTCGCCGCAGGGACGGTGACTCGCGTCGTGCAGGAAAGTGACGACGCCGCATTTGAACGCTACGGCAACCACATTCGCATCACGCACCAAGACGGCTATGCGACAACCTATGCCCATCTCAATCGCATTGGTTTGAATGAGGGGCAGCACGTCGAGGCGGGCAATGTCATCGGCACGGCCGGCACCTCTGGCGATGCGGTCTATCCCCATCTCAAGTTGATGTTGCATCTCGCAAATAGCGCGGCTCCCGGCTATCCCGATGACATCATCGATCCGATGCCATTTTTGTTGCCGCTGGCAGGGTGGACGCGACCAGAACCGCCGTTCATAACGGGTTGGGCCTATCGGCCAAGTCTTTCAATTTACGACGATCTGGCCCAAGTTTCTTGGGGTGGAACAATTCTGCGCAGTGCGCCCTCATTGACCGCTGAGAATCTCGGCCTGATCCCCGCTGGCACCATTTTGCATATCACGGGCTTGTTTCGTGGTCGCTTTGCGCCAGTTGAGTTGCGGATCGATGCGGAACCCGAAACGTTCAACGTATTTCTGCCTATCATCAGCACGTCGCGTCCCGACTTTGACAACGAACTGGGATTTGTGAATCGAGAATCGGCCGAATTTGTCGACGGGTGGGCGTTGACACACCGCATGACGATCAATGGCAGCGTCGCAACCGTCAAGCAGGGTGGAATCACCGTTTTCGCCGCCGCCACTGGCTTTTCAGATCGCTTGGGTCAGGTCGTGGCAAATGAGCAAGTCATAGTGCGTGGCGGTGCGGTGCGTGGCTTTACACCAATCCGTGTGGCGACCGCCAAACTGCGTCCGCTGCCGCCACCACCCGACCCCGTGACGCAGGGATGGGCGCCGACGGGCGGGCTGATTGTGCAGGGTCAAACGGCCAAAACACGTCCCGGCGGCGTGACGCTGTTTACCGAGCCAGAGCGTGATTCACAGAAAAAGGGCTATATCGCGGCAGGCATCGATGTCAAAATTTTGGGTGCTGCGTTTGAAGTCTTCACGCCGATCAGCGTTGCCGACGACGATTTACAACCGCCCTACTCACCGCCACCCACCGTCCGCAACGGCTGGGTTCCGACAGGCGGCATTTGGGTTCGGGATTATGTCGCGACGGCACGACCGGGTGGGGTAACGTTGCGGAGCGGGGCCAATGGAAATTCGGCCGAATTGGGCTTTATTCCCGCCAATGGGCAGATGAACATTACCGGCGGCGTAAACGGTCTCTACACCCCCGTATCCGTCCGCACCGATGTCCTGCAACCTGCCATTCCACTGCCACCTGACCCAGCACCCATCCTGCCCAATCCCACGCCACCGCCGCCCATTTATGGCCCCGCGCGCTTGGGCCTGCACGCATCGGCCGATCCCCTGATCACAGAGGCCGAATTTGCCGAGTTTCGCAACGCCCGCGTCAGCATGATCAAGGTGCTGTCCTTTCATCCTAGAGAGGCGGTCGAACGCTTGGCACGCGAAAACCCACAGGCGACTTGGGTACTGCGGGCATTTCTCGAATTCCGTCAAAATAACCACATCCGCAACATCACACCGCAGCGGTTTTTTAACGATACCGTCAGCGATATCGCCCGTGCGCTCAACGAGTTGCGGGGCAAAGATGTCGTTGTCGAACTGCACAACGAGCCAAACTTAACGACGGAAGGCATGGTGTTAAACGGCAACTACAACTGGTCAAATGGCAGCCAATTTGCCGTCTGGTGGTTTGAGCTGTTGCGTCTGTTTCGCCAACGCTTTCCAGTCACCCGCTTTATCTTTCCCGGCCTCTCACCCGGCCACACGATTGCAGGATTACGACAGGATCACGTCTCCTTTATTGAGCAGTCGCGCTGGGCGGTACAATCGGCCGATGGTCTAGGCATTCACGTCTACTGGTCGATCCACTATCCACTTTGGCAAGCACTCCATGTCGTCGATGATTACATCTCGCGCTTCCCTAACCTCCCCATCTACGTCACCGAAGCGAGCAACAACGGACCTGGGCGCACGTTTGCACACAAGGCGAGCGAATATATTCTCTTTTGGGATGAATTGAAAAAACGGCCGACGGTGCATGGGATTAGCTACTTTGTGGCGTCCGCTTCTGATCCACAATTTGCGGATGAAGTTTGGGTCGGAAATGGGATTGGCGGGATTGTGGGGCGGCGATAGTTCCTAATAACTCTCTTTACCCCCTTCCCAAACCATTCGTAAAAAATGCAGGGATCGAATAGACTTGCCCACTAAATTTATTCGATAGGTACTTGCTAAATGTCCGTAACACCATTATCGCCTGAACAATTGCGTCGCATCTGTGACCCCGCCCAATTTAAGTTTAAGACAACGGCCGAATTGACCGAAACGGATGGAATCTTTGGACAGCCGCGGGGGGTCCGTGCGCTCGACTTTGGAATAGGCATTCGCAGTCATGGGTACAACATCTATGTCTTAGGGGAAACGGGAACGGGCCGCACCTCTGTCATCTTCAACTATTTGCGCGCAAAAACACGCGAACAAGAAACCCCATTCGATTGGATTTACGTCCATAACTTTAGCATTCCGCATCAGCCGCGTGCCATCGAGTTCCCCGCTGGTCAGGGGGCGCAATTCAAGAAACAGATGGAGAACCTCGTTGCGAGTCTGCGCGATGATTTGCCAAAATCGTTTACGACTGAAGCGTACAATGAAGAGGTGGACGATCTTTGGAATCGCATGGAGATCAAGCAGAGCTTGCTGATGCGCGAGTTAGAGCGCAAGGCGCGTGACGTCGGGTTCCGTGTCATCAAGGCCGCCTCTGGCTTGTCGATTGCACCGATGGTCGGCGATGAGGTGATGACGGCCGAGCATTATGCAGCCCTAACGCTGGACGAGCAGGACGAGATCGATGTCAACCAGCAAGAGCTTGAGCATGATCTTGAGCAAATGTTGGCGGCGGCACGCACCGCGCAGCAACAGGCACGCACGCAGCTCGAAGAGCTTGACCGCCGTGTCGCCCAACAAGCGATTTCACACCACGTGACCGAACTGCGTGAACTGTATAACGACCACGCTGAGGTGCTGCTCTATTTGAGTGAAGTCCACGATGATGTGCTTGAAAATGTTGGCGAGTTTCGCCCCGATCCAAATCGTCCCGACAAGGAGCCAGACCTGAGCCGCTATGGCGTCAACATGTTTGTGGACAATGGCAAAACGGAGGGTGCGCCCGTCTATGTCGAACAGATTCCGACCTACAACCATTTGATGGGGCGCATCGAATATGAGATGCGCGATGGCGTGATGTCTACCCATTTTTCAAACATCAAGCCGGGCAGCTTGCATAAGGCGAACGGCGGATATCTGATCATGGATGCGCTCGACCTGTTGCGTGACATCAGCGCGTGGGAGGCGTTAAAGCAGTCGATTAAGGGGCGCAAAATCGTGCTGCAACCATCGAATACCATCGACAACAGCGGGCGCGTTTTGGCAAAGACGATTGATCCAGAGGCCATACCGCTCGATATCAAAATCATTCTGATTGGGCCAGAAGATCTATACTATGGTCTGTTTGAGCAGGAAGAAGATTTCAACGAACTGTTTAAGGTTAAAGCGGATTTTGGGTCGCGCATGAATCGTGACAATGGGCATGAGATGGCGTATGCAAAGTTTATTGCGGCCCGCTGCAATGAGGAGAAGCTGCCCCATTTTGATCCATCGGCCGTCGCCCGCGTGGTCGAATATGGCTCCGAGCTGAGCGAAAGCCAGACAAAGTTGACCGCGCGCTTCCGCGTGTTGGCTGATTTGGTGCGTGAATCGGCATTTTGGACAATACAGGCAGGGGCGAACGTCGTGACGCGCCAACATGTCCAACATGCGCTGGATGAGCGAATCGGCCGATCCAATAAGCTAGAAGTGATCATCGATGAGCAAATCGAAGAAGGGCTGTTGATGATCGCCGTCGATGGGGAGCGGATTGGGCAGGTCAACGGTCTATCGGTGCTAGATATTGGGGATTACTCTTTCGGCCGACCGTCGCGGATTACGGCGCGCACCTATGCGGGCAGCGGCGTGATGCAGATTGAGCGCGAAGTCGATATGTCCGATCCAATTCATGACAAAGGGGTGCTGATCATGATGGGATACATGGGTGGACAGTACGCACAGGAGCATCCGCTGTCGTTTGGAGCGAGTTTGACGTTTGAACAAAACTATGCGGGCATTGGTGGAGATAGCGCAAGTTCGGCCGAACTTTACGCGCTGCTCTCCGCGCTCGGCAACATTCCACTCAAACAGGGCATCGCCGTCACGGGCTCGATCAACCAATATGGCGACATCCAACCAATCGGCGGTGCAACCGAAAAGATCGAGGGGTTTTTCCGCGTGTGCAGCCATGCAGGATTGACGGGTGAGCAAGGGGTGGTCATCCCCCGCTCCAATGTCAAAGATTTGATGCTGCACCAAGATGTGATCGATGCGGTCAAGGCGGGTCAGTTCACGATCTGGGCGATTGAGAACGTGACGGAAGGGCTGGAAATTTTGACAGGTCACTGTGTTGGCAAACGGGATGAAGATGGCGAATATCCGCCCGACAGCATTCATGGCATTGTGCAGGCAAAGCTCGATCTGCTTGCCAAACGCCATGATGATTCGGACGATGAAGAGGAAGAAGAGGAATGATGCGCGCTGAATTTGTGCCTGAATGGGCAAAAGGGATTGTCTGGTATCAAATTTTTCCAGAGCGATTTTGGAACGGCGATCGGTCAAATGATCCCAAATTGACAGATCAGCGCAATGCGTGGCCGCTGGATCAGGATGCCCCGTTTGAGATTCATGATTGGACGGCCGAATGGTATCTCCGCCAACCCTATGAGCAGAACAACGGGCTGGATATGTGGCAGACGCTACATCGGCGGCGGTATGGCGGCGATTTGCAGGGGATTATCGACCGACTCGACTACTTGGAAGATTTAGGCGTTGGCGCAATCTACCTCAACCCCGTATTTGATGCGCCTAGCGAACATAAATACGATGGCGCATCTTATCATCATATTGACCCCAATTTTGGCCCCGATCCTGCTGGCGACCGCGCACTGATGGCGACGGAACAGCCCCACGATCCCGCCACATGGGTCTGGACAAGCGCGGACAAACTCGCGCTCAAGCTGATCGCGGAACTACACAAGCGCGGAATGCGCGTCATTTTTGATGGCGTTTTTAACCACATGGGTTTGAATAGCTGGGTCTTTCGCGATGTCGAAAAGAATCAGCAAGCGTCGCCCGTTGCCGATTGGTTGAAGGTGGAGAGCTGGCGCGACGAGGCGGCCGGCACAGCGTTCAAGTATACGGGCTGGTTTGGCTACGAGACGTTGCCAGAGTTGAATCAGGATGAGAACGGGCTGACGGCGGGCCCAAAAGGGTATGTGTTTGCGGCGACGGAACGCTGGCTTGCGCCCAATGGGGATGTGAGTGCGGGGATTGACGGATGGCGGCTGGATGTGGCGTTTTGTGTCGAGCATCCATTTTGGAAGGATTGGCGCAAGCATGTCAAATCGATCAAGCCAGACGCGTATTTGACAGCGGAGATAATTCGGCCGATTGCCACCACACAACCCTATCTGCAAGGCGACGAATTTGACGCCGTGATGAACTACAACTTTGCGTGGGCGGGTGCTGAGTGGATTATCCAACACAACAACCGCATCACGACGGCCGAGCTTGATCGCCAACTGCATGAACTGATCGACGAATATCCCGCTGGTGTTGCCTACGTTCAGCAGAATCTATTCGGTAGCCACGATAGCGCACGCATCGGCACACACATCGTCAATCGTTCTGCACTCGATTTCCGCGATTGGTTTGTCTATCATGCCGCGTCCAAGCCTGAGAACAATCCGCTCCTCGACTTGCGCAAACCAACTGACGAAGAGCGCAAATTACAAAAGCTGTTTGTGCTGCTGCAAATGACCTATGTGGGTGCGCCGATGATTTACTATGGGGATGAGGCGGGAATGTGGAGCGCAAATGATCCCGATGACCGTCAGCCGATGGTCTGGCCTGAGTTGACATTTGACGCACAAACAACCGCCCCCGATCAAACCCCATTTGACGCCCCCCAACCCGTCGGATTTGACCACGAACTGCACGCCTTTTACAAGCGCATGATCCAGATTCACAACGATTTACCAGCGTTGAAAGTGGGTGATTTTGAGACGTTGCTGGTGGAGGAAGATGTTTACGGGTTTGTGCGGCGAACGGAAGGGCAAGAAGTTGTTGTGTTGTTAAATCGGTCGGATGCGACACAGACGGTGCGCGTGGATGGGAATTTTGAGGATGTTTTGAATGGGGGGATGATTTCGGCCGAAATGGTCACCCTCTCCCCACTGTGGGGCAGTATCCTCGTTCGTCAATAGGAGTTTATAGCGCGATGAAATGTTTTCGCCACCCCGATATAGATGCAGTAGGTGTCTGCAAGGCGTGCTACAAAGGCGTTTGTCGTGAGTGCGCTGTGGATCTCGGTCATTCGTTAGCGTGTTCTCTCACTTGTGAAGAGGAAGCACGCCAAGTAAACGCACAAATCTTGGCTAGTCGCAAATCGATTATGGCACAAAAGAAAAATAGCTATCTCTTTCCCACTTTCTTTGGGGCAAGTGGTGTTGTCTTTTTCATCTTTGGATTAATGAGTAGTGATCCTTTTGGTCTTACAACAGTGTTTGGCATTGTATTTTTACTTTTGTCAATTGTCTATTTCTATACTACATGGAAGTGGAAGCAAGATTTAGAACAAGAAAACCGCTAAACACGCTCCTGCTCGATTCTAGCAACAAGTGCGTCAATTTTTCTGAACTGCCACGTCCAGCGTGTATTGTAGAGAAATTGGCGCAGGTCGTAGCGGTTGTCGTCGGGGGAATAGTTTTCAGCGTGATAGCTGGGCGTGAGCGTCGTCATTTTGTGGCGGTTGATGGCGTAATAGCGGAAGAAGCGTTTGACTTTGTCGGCGACGACGGCCGGCGGTAGATGATCCCATTCGTAGACAAGTCGTTCAAACATAGCGACGGGGCCAAGTGCATGTAGTTTGCGATATCGGCCGAAAATGCCCAACTCATCATAGGAAAATCCCATATCTGCTTCGTCTGTTTGCGTATACGTTTCCGTGATCGGTTCAAGCTCGGCCGTCGGTGCCGCATCCACCACATCTGCCAACGCCGTATAGCCCAAGTTGTCAATGGACCAGCGCAAAAAGCTGCGTAAATCGTGCTTGCTCAAGCCGCCGATTGGGTTGATGTCTGCACTGCTGGCATCATATTTTGTCATGTAGCCGCGCAATGCCTCATCGACATTGGATGAGCCAAGTACAAGCAAAAAGCCGTTTGTGCCGCGCACCCATGGGGTCAACTGCGCGAGGAAGTAGGCGGAGACCATGCGCAGGCGTGCCTGAATGTTTTGTAGGGCAAGATTTTCGCTGTTCGTGCCACCATGCACTTTGAAACGCGGCGTTTTGCGCGTCAACGTCGTGAACATTTTGACAGTAGCGGCAACCATGCCGTCGATTTCGATGTTGAGATGGTGTGCGCCGATTTGGTCGGCGAGATTGCGTGCGCGGCGGCGCGTTTCGGCCGAACTGTTCTCCGTCCCCATATAGCAGGTGACAAATATGCGATTCGCCAAATCACGCGGATCGTTTAATTCGTAATCCGCAATCCCAACAATACGTCGCACATCAGCGATTACCTGTTGATTGCCTGCCTGAGCCTGTTTGACCAAAATCTGGCACATCGATCCAACGACTGTCGCCGTCGATGAGCTATCCGCGCCACCGCTCAAGGGCAAAAAGTAGCCACCTGCGCCGGATCGCCGCAGATAGTCCCAGAGCCAGTTCGCTGGCCCAAACGCGATCTCTTCTTGTGGCGTATGATAGCGGATTTCGATGGGACGGTTGATCGGATCATCCGCATCGTCATCCGTGTGCGTCATCTCAAAATCGGCAAAAATGCGCGGAACCTGCTCCACCTGACTCGCTTGGTGCATTCGGCTGACAAACCCCGTTCGCAGCGAGCGCACCTCTTCCAAATCAACGGTTGCCGTCACGACTTCAACATCGTGCGGCGAAAATTGCGTCCCTTGCGCGATCAGTTCACCGTTCATCGCAATCAACGCGCACCCATCGAAATAGAGTCGTCCACCATCACAGCCCTGCTGATTGGCATACAAATAGATGCCACCATTTTTTGCCGTTGCGTTGATGATTAGGTCGATGCGCTTGTGGAGCTTGCGCAGTTGGTGGTGTGAGCCGCTGCTGTTGCCGATAATTTCGATTCCGTTGAGGCTATAGGCAATATGGCTTGCTTGAGGCGTGAACAGTTCCTCGCAAATTTCGCTCGTCACCGTCGTGTCGCGGGTCGAGATGGCGGCATCACCGATTGGCACGCTGATCTGTCCGGTCAAGTTCTGAATGGTGCGCGGGAGTGCGTGTTCTTCTGTTTGCAGGTGTTTTGTCCACGGGACGAAGTAACGCATTTCGCGGTAGTTACCGTCGTTGGCGAGCCACTTTTTCGGCCGAATCAGCAACACCTGCCCATCCAATAACAGGACGCGACAGTTGTAGCGCACGCTGCGATGAATCACGGGCATTCCGACATCACACAAGATGCCGTTCGTCACCCCGCTCTTGATAATCTCGGCCAAACATTCCCAAGAATGGCGCGTTGTATCCCCTTCATAAAAGTGGTCTTGACATCCATAGCCGGGAATCTCCAACTCTGGTCCCAATCGATATTTTGCGCCCTTGCCTTTCGCCACCTCAATCGATTCGACAATCCGCCCCAGATTGCCATCAAAGTCCATCGCCCACTGATTCAAATTACACGTCGCAAGCGTCACTAAGTTCATTGCTGCTCCCGAATAGTTTTCTGTTTTACCGCGCTGGATTATACCGAAAGATGGATTAGATTATCTAACGAGGCACATCAATTTGTGCGAGCAGTCGGCGAATAACTGCATCGGCGTTCAGTCCTTCGATTTCAGCTTCGGGTTTGAGGATAAGGCGGTGGCGGAAGACGGGGGGGACGATGAATTTAACATCGTCAGGGGTAACATAGTCGCGGCCTTGTAGAGCGGCGGTCGTTTTGCTGGCGAGGAGGATGTGGGTGGCTGCGCGGGTGCTCGCGCCGAGCAGCAAATCGGCCGATTCCCGACTCCCCCGCACAATGTCCGTGATATAACGAATGATGCCATCTTCAACGGTGATGTTATTGATGGTGGTGCGAGCTTGCGCGATCGTTTCGGCCGAAACCACTTTCTGTAATCCCGCCGCATCCAAATCAATCGCCGAAAACCCGCGATGATAGCGTCGCAACACTTCCATCTCCGTCTCTTGGGACGAATACGGCACGATTACCTTAAATAAAAAGCGATCTAGTTGCGCCTCGGGGAGCGGATAGGTTCCTTCATACTCAATGGGATTTTGCGTCGCGATGACCATGAAAGGCGGGCCAAGCGGATAGCGTTCGCCATCGAGGTTGATCTGCTTTTCCTCCATTGCCTCTAGCATGGCGGATTGCGTCTTTGCAGGGGCGCGGTTGATTTCATCAGCCAACGCAATTTGTGTGAAGATTGGCCCCTTCTTCAGATAAAATTTGCCTGTGGCAATATCGAAAACGCTTGTGCCGAGAATGTCGGAGGGCATCAAGTCGGGCGTGAACTGAATTCGGCCGAAATCTGTATCAACCACACGCGCCAGCGTCTTCGCCATCAACGTCTTTGCCGTTCCGGGAACACCTTCGAGTAGAACATGTCCACCAGTCAACAGCGCAATGACCAACAGCTCAAATGGCTCATCCAAGCCAACGATCACTTTCTCTGCTTCCGCGCGTAAATCTTGATAGATTTCTTGAAGATTCATAACACCCTCCGATTTCGTCCTATTATGCTGTCGTCACAGGCAAAATCAACCGCGACGGATGAACCTGATCATGCCAGATCGTCTGTTCAGACGCAATCAGATCCCCTGCATAAGTCAAGTCTGTATCAACGCCGGGATTGCGCGAGTAGCGTGGGTGAGCGCCGCTGCTGACCTGAAGGCGAATTCGTTCACCTGCCGCAAACCGATAGGCGGTCGGCGAGAGATCGAAGGAGATGCAAATGGAACCATCGGGTTGGAGCTCGCCACGTCCGGGTTTCAGGCGATAGAGCGCGTCAGATAAATTGAGCGATTTACCATCCGGTTTGACGACGGTGATTCGGCCGAAAAAGTCTGCACTTTCGGCCGAACTCTTGACATATAACACCAAGCGCGCCCGACCGATCATCTCAATATCTTGAACCAACGGCAGCGTCGTGAAGATCAACACGTCATCGCGCGCCTCAAGCTCTCGGTTGTCAATTGCGCCCGCTTGCAATGAAAGCAACGCCCCGCCAACATTCGGCGTTGGATGATAGGGATCGTAACGATAGGTGGATGGTTTCTGTTGGGGTAAGGGCGGATTCTGTTGCAACGCGCCGCCGATAAAACCATTGCCCTGCAAGTAGAAGAGTGTTGGCTCGCTTTGCGGCGGAAAGCTCGCATAGTCGCGCCACTCATTTGCGCCCATCACAAAAAGTCGCACGGGCAGCTTGCGTCGTCGGTCGATCCCCTTCATTTGGTAATCGAACCAGCGCAAACTCGGCCCCAACACATCGACCTGATTTTGACGGTCGAGATGATGATAGGGGCCAACAGTCAAATATGGATTGAGTCCCGCATCACGCTGCATCTCGTAGTCATTTAACTGCCCGTCAATAAACAGATCGTACCAACCGCCCATAAAGTGTGCGGAGGGCGCGGTCGCCACAATGTCACGATGATCGATGCTGTCCCAGAATTCTTCATTGTTCAACCGCTCGATAAAGTTCCGATAGGTTGGGTTGGGTCGGCCGAAAATCGCCTCATCCGCCTTTGAAAGTGGCAGCATTTCAAAGCCCGGTTGCAGCAGCGCATTTTGCCGCTGCACGTCAATGCCTGAGCGTCGCGCCACTTCAATTGGCGATAAATCTTCGTTTTCCATCGCATCCAGCACGACCAGCCAGCGCATCAACAGATCGAGGTCATAGGCATGTTCCGTCATCCGTCCCAGCTGAGATTGCGTGATGATCGGCACCAATGCCTTGAGCGCAGATGGTTGCGTTGACGCGGCGGCCCACTGTACATACCCCACGTAGCTCTGGCCAAACATACCAACTTGACCATCTGACCAGCTTTGCTTACTGATCCATTCTATCGTCGCACGCCCATCCTCCGCCTCATCGATATATGGCTCGAACGTGCCGTCACTGTCCCCACGCCCACGACAATCTTGCCAAATGACGTGATATTCACGTTCGGCAAAACGATTGGCGACCCACGTGTTAAATAGGCGCGTGTAGAGATTGCTACGGAAGTAAGGGGTGCGGATCAAGATAGTGGGAAGCGGTTTGGTGGTTTTCGGCCGATAATGATCGTGAACCAACTTCACCCCATCAGCCATCACAATTTCGATTCCACGTTCGACGGTGACACCGCACTCGACTGGTGGCAGGTTCAGCAGGCGTGCCAGCAGTTGCCGCCGTGCCAAATAGAGTGCTGTCCAACCAATTCCAATTCCAAAACCGAAGAATTTTTTATCACGTTGCATCATAACAACTCATTCTAGCCTGAATTCGGCCGATCAAATGACACCTTGCGTCATATTTGCACATTACTTATTGTATTGAACTCAATTACACTCAGCTAGAACTCAATTGAATACACCTGAAACACAAACCGAGTTTCAGCAAGAAACTCGGTCTATGAAGGTTATTCTTCTGTATAACTCTGGCAGGGAAATTGTGTTAGTGTCACGGAGTTTTCGCTACTTGATAAGTCGTGGTGCGTGATGCGTGGTGCGTGATCAGAGTACGCACCACGCATCACGCACCACTTACCTAAGCGGCAAAAACCTAAAGACACCAATAAATCATTGAACTCCGCTCTCTGATTGCCGTTTAATCACGCTTAAAAACAGAGTAGTCAGGCGCAGCGTAACGGGTGCGTCCACCACCGCTGATCTCTTGCATCGCACGCACTTTCATCTGCAAGCCAAACAGGTTGATAAACCCTTCCGCGTCGCTTTGGTCATAGACATCTTCTTTACCAAAGGTCGCAAAATCCTCACGATACAAGCTGCTGGGGCTATAGCGACCCGCAACGATGACGTTACCCTTATACAGTTTAAATTTGACCCAGCCGGTTAAATCGACCTGTGTCGTCGTGACAAATGCCTGCATCGCCTCGCGCAACGCATGGAACCACTTGCCAAAGTAGACAAGCTCTGCATAGCGCACACCCATCATCTCTTTGAAGTGGAGCGTGTCGCGGTCAAGGCAGAGCGATTCGAGTTCACGATGCGCGTCATAGAGCAATGTGCCACCCGGTGTTTCATAGACACCGTGCGACTTCATGCCGACCAAACGGTTTTCGACGAGATCAATTCGGCCGATTGCATTGCGTGCGCCAATCTCGTTCAGCTTCATAATCAAATTGGCGGGACTCAATGCGACATCGTTGACCATCTTTGGAATTCCATCTTCAAAATCGATCTTGACATACTCTGCTTCATCTGGTGCAGCTTCTGGTGAGACGGTCAGTTGGAACATCGCCTCTTCTGGCTCATTGATTGGGTCTTCCAAGATGCCGCCCTCGTGCGATAGATGCCATAGGTTAGCATCGCGGCTGTAAATCGACTTTTTCGTATGCGTGATCGGGACGTTGTGCTTTTTGGCATAATCAATCGCATCTTCACGGCTGCGAATCTCCCACTCGCGCCACGGTGCAACCACTTTGAGTGTTGGGTTGAGCGCCTTCACCGTCAGTTCAAAGCGCACCTGGTCATTGCCCTTGCCTGTCGCTCCGTGCGAAATTGCATCCGCCCCTTCTTCTTCGGCAATCATCACCAAATGCTGCGCGATTAGGGGGCGTGCAATTGACGTGCCGAGCAGATATTGCTTCTCATAAATCGCGCCCGATTGCAACATTGGGAAGAGAAAATCGGCCGCAAACTCCTCGCGCAAATCTTTGATGATCACTTTGCTGGCACCGCTGGCAATCCCTTTTTCCTCCAAACCCTCTAGCTCAAAATCCCCCTGCCCTAAATTGGCGCAGAAACAGATCACTTCGCATCCATAGTTTTCCTTCAACCATGGCACGATCACCGATGTATCCAACCCGCCAGAGTAGGCGAGAACAACTTTTTTAATATCCTTTTTTGACATGTTTTCCTCTTGTTTTTGATAGGAACGCTAATTACGCAGCTTGCCGAATTAACGCAAATTTCTATTTTTGTTCGTGTTTTTACGAATCGTCCGAAATGAGCCGCTTGCCCATTGAGACGACATCATCCTGCTTATAGCCAATCGCTTCATAAAATGCGATCACGTCTATGTTGTTTGTACGAATTTGTAGATTGAGCTTGGGGCAACCGCGTGCAATTAGCCGTCGCTCCAGCGCGCGCATCATTTGTCGACCATAGCCACCACCTTGCAGGTCGGGGGCGACAGCGAGATAGTTCACCCAGCCACGATGACCCTCATAGCCACCCATCGCTGTGGCGACCAGTTGCTCATTGACCTCGCCCACAAGAAACAGTTCGGGTGCAACCCGCTGTTTAAGCTCAATATCGAGATAGGGATCATTCCACGGCTTAACCAGACCGCACGCGACCCACAGGTTGACAACGGCCTCTGTATCTGCGCTGTGAAATGGGCGAATATTCATGTCGCCTCCAATGGCAAAACGACCGCGATCTCATCACAATTATCCTGAATTGGACAGAGTCGGCAGGCATGCCAAATTTTTTCTGGAAAATTTTCTTTGTCGGTGACGGTGAAACCGAGCTTCTCAAAGAAGCGGACGGCGCGTGTAAGGGCGAAGAGTGTCGGGATTTGGCGGGATTTGCCCATTTCAATGAGCGTGGTGACGATATTTCGGCCGATTCCCGTCCCCTGCGCCTTGCCCAAAACCGCCAGTGAACGCACCTCTGCCAACACGGGCGTGTAAACCAATAGCGAGCCGATCCCTACCATCTCCCCATCAAGAATTCCGACAACCCAATCATTAATGGTCAACTGGATCGACTCACTTGATCGGGGGAGCAGATCACCCGTCACAACAAACTGTGCAACCAATTCGGCAATCGCAGGTACATCAGCGAGCGTTGCTGAACGAATCTCGATCTCTCGCTCTAGCGTGGTTGCCTCTCCAGCCATTCGAATGGCATATCGTCCGCTCATGCCGCCTCCAAGACCGATGCGATGATGTCGGTGGCTTGTTCCACATCATCTTTGTCGATAATCAGCGGTGGAACAAGGCGCAAAACTTTTTCACCCGCACCCACCGTCAATAATCCTTGTTCAGCCATCTGTGGAACCAATGGCGCGACGGGAACGGTCAGCTCTACCCCAATCATCAAGCCCATCCCGCGAATCTCAACGACCTTATCTTGGGGCAGCTTGCCTTCAAGCTGTTCGTGCAGATGTTCACCCATATCACGGATGTGTGCCAACATGGCGGGATCGCTAACTCTATCGAAAACGACCTGTGCGGCACGGGCAACCAGCGGCCCTCCAGCAAATGTGCTGGCATGATCGCCGGGCTGAATGGTCGCGGCCACCGCGTCGGTCATCAGAACTGCTCCAATGGGCAAGCCGCCCGCCAACGGTTTTGCCAACGTCAACAGATCGGGCGCAACACCAAACGCTTCATGGGCAAACAGATAGCCCGTGCGGCCCAACCCGCACTGCACCTCATCGAAGATCAGCAAAACATCATGCAGATCACACAGTTCACGCACGCGCTGCAAAAATGCTTGCGTAGCGGGACGAATGCCACCCTCCCCCTGCACGGGTTCAACGATGACAGCGGCTGTGTCTGATGTGATGACATTTTCGGCCGATTCTAAATCATTAAATTCCCCTACCCGCACATCAGGCATCAGCGGACGAAAGTAGGCTTGATATTTCTCACGTGGTGTGACGGCTAACGCACCCATCGTGCGCCCATGAAAGGCGCCGCTAAAGCTGACAATCGTCGTCTTGCCTTCACGACCGTGCATCCGTTGATATTTACGGGCAAATTTGATCGCCCCTTCATTCGATTCTGCTCCCGAGTTAGCAAAATAAACCTTGTCGGCAAACGATGCCGTGACCAAGCGTTCTGCCAATTCAACAGCGGGGGCGGTGTGATACAAATTGCTGACGTGCGTCAATAATCCCGCCTGTTCACTGACCGCAGCCACCCAATCGGGATCGCTATGTCCCAATGCGTTGACGGCGATGCCGGCGCAAAAGTCGAGATACTGCTTGCCGTCGGTGTCATAGAGATACACACCCGATCCATGAGAAAAGACGATGTCGGGGCGCGTGTATGTGGGGGCAATAAACTGTTTTTCGTTTTGAATAATCATAGTGGTATTGAATGGCTTTTTTACTCTATTCGTGACATTGCAAGTTATAGTCCGCCCAGCGTCGCGTGATGTTCATTGATGGTGACAGCATCGCCAACGCGGAGCGTTCCAAGCGCATGATGCACCATATTCATGCCAAACATGACGCCCCGTTCGTGGCGACGATAGCTAGCGAGGGTGCGGTTGGGCTCTTTGCCCATTTTGGCGGTTGCCTGATCGATGGCGGGGATGGAACAGCGGGCGCAGAGCTTCACGCCGCTCATGGGAATGTCGTTTATATGTAACTCTTTCCAGAAATCTTCCGCGTGTGGGGTTGCACCGCTGACAACGATATTCGGCCGAAATCGCTCCATCCCGACCTGCTCGGCCAGCTTTTCATTCAACCCGTCCAGCGATGCTTGTGAAATCAGCAACATTGCATACCCATCTGCAAAGCTGACCACATCGTCGGGATTGCGGGCGAAATCGGGGTTGATCGGCCGATGGGTCGCCGCGCACAGTGCGAATAGCCGCAGTTCAACCCCCAAATAGCTTTGCAGCCACGCCGCTACAGCATCCCCTTGGTCGGCGGCCAATACGGTACTGTTCCAGACGGTGACAGGTTGGATATTCGCATCTTCATTCTTGACTATGCGAAGTGTTTCCATGTCAGGTGCGTCGAGCGTTAGTACGTTATCAGCGATGCGCGGCTTAATTAGTGCCAAACGAGGCAACTGTCGCTGTGTCACAAACATGCCATCGGGTTTTGTGATGACATATTCGCGGTCGTGCTTGAGACCTGTTGGGGTTAGATCGGCCGATTCCAGCCGAATTCCAGCACATGATTTCACGGGATAGATATAAAGATCTTGTACTTGCATCTTTTTCTCAGGCGGCCAACGGTCGCCGGCTAGGGTCTGTTGGCACCACTCTCTTCAAACACCGTTCCCCCATCTGTCAATAATCCATCAACATTTACGATGCGCGTCCGCTTGACCCCTGCTTCCAACGCGAATAGGGCCGCCTTCACCTTCGGGATCATGCCGCCATGAATGACGCCTTCCTTTATATAGGAAGCCGTTTGTGCTGCGGAGAGCGTTGGAACCAGTTTGTCATTGTGCAAAACGCCGGGAACATTGGAAATAAAATCGAACAAATCCGCTTTTAGTGCGGCGGCGAGCGCGGTTGCGGCTTCGTCCGCGTTGATGTTGAAGTGTTGGGTGTGGGAGGTTTCGGCCGAAATGGGTGACACAACCGGCGTAAAGCCAGCCGCGATCAGCCGCGTAATTACATCGGTACGCACATCGACAATCTCGCCCACAAAACCCAAGTCGGCCGTTGGATGTATCTTTTGGCGAGCCACGAGCATGCCGCCATCGACACCGCTGATCCCCAACGCATCGACCCCAGCCATCAACAGCGCACGTACCAGCAGTTTGTTCGCCTTGCCTGATAACACCATTTCGGCAATATCGAGCGAGCGCGAACTTGTCACCCGCAGACCGTCAACCTTGCGGATCGGCAACTTCAATTCGGTGTGCATCTCCGCTATCGCACGACCGCCGCCATGCACAATGACAACGGGTTCCTGCTTCTGAATTTTGGCCACAGCCGCTGCCAGCGTGCGCAAGAACTTGTCATTGTCTAACTCGTTTCCACCAACTTTCAATACTCGCATAGTCTGCACTCAATTACGTTCACATTGAACTCAATTGGGTCTAATCGCACTTTTTCGGCAATTTGTGCCGCTTAGCCACGTTCTACCAACCTTTTTTTGTAACAAATACTCAGCGGCATATCGGCATACATACCGAAACAGTCACAGCGTTGGTAGCCCAATTTGCGATAAAGGCGCATCGCTTCGACCTGTCGGCTGCCAGTTTCTAATACCGCTAGCGTGTGACCGATGCCTAATGCCAGCTTCTCTAACGCTGCCAAGACCGCCGTTGCCACGCCATGCCCACGCACATCGGGATGCGTAAACATGCGCTTGATCTCAACCGTTTCTGCATCGAAGGGCTTAAACGCGCCGCAGCCTACGGCAACACCATCGAGATAGGCAACAACCAGCGTTGTATCACTAGGTAAGCGATTTCCCGCCGCATAGGTCTCTTGATCTTCTGGGTAAACTTCCCACAATGCGGCATCGAGGGCGGCAATTAGCTGCATCGCCTCAGCATTATCTAATTCCACCTGTCGTACTGTCAGTGACATTATTGCAGTCCCTCTGTTTCAGAACAGCCGAAAACGACGTTCATGTTTTGCAACGCCTGCCCGGCCGCACCCTTGCCTAGGTTATCAATCACCGAAACGACAATCGCGAGATTACCGACTACCTGCACTGAGATGACGCACTTGTTGGTGTTGGCCGCGTGGGCAATCGTAGCGATCTGACCATCGGGCAGCACGTCGACAAGTGGTTCGTCTGCATACATTTCGTCGTATAACTTGCGGACGGTCACGGAATCGGCCGAAATTGGCACATAAAGCGTACTTAATAAGCCGCGTGGAATTGGAATCAAATGAGGTGAAAATATCAGCTCGGGCGCATTGGGATCAAACCACTTCATCACCTGCTGTGTTTCTGGCAGATGACGATGGGCTTGACCAATTTTGTATGGCACCAAATTATTGCCGATTTCGACAAAGTGAGTTGTCATCGACGGCTTACGCCCCGCCCCGCTTACACCAGATTTGCTGTCGGAGATAATCGTACCAGTCACAACCCCTGCCTCTAGCAGTGGGCGTGACCCAAGTAACATACTCGTCGGATAGCAACCCGGCGTGGCGACCAAGCGTGCATTTGGCAGCTTGTGCCGTGCAATTTCGGTTAACCCATAGACCGCTTCATCAAGCAGTTCGGGCGCGGGATGGGTCACGCCATACCATTTTTCGTAGGTCGCCACGTCGTTAATGCGAAAATCCGCACTAAGATCGATGACACGCGCTCCCGCAGCCAGCACCTTGACCGCTGTCGGTGCGGCCGTCGCATGGGGTAGGCAAAGAAATGCGACATCGATTTGGCTAAGATCGGCCGAATCGGGTTCAATCAACGTCACTGGATGCGCTGCTGGATAAAGATCGTTTAATCGCTTACCAGCAAACGTCTGTGATGTCGCAAAAATAATTTCAACATGCCGATGGCGTGTCAGCAACTTGACTAACTCCACCCCTGCATATCCTGTAGCACCAAATACACCAACTCTGATCATGACTTATCATTAGCAACAAAACCGTATTCGGATTTGTCGCTGAAATCTAGGCAATAAAAAAGCCCGTCAAACAGCAATTGTCTGACGGGCAAAATGATTGATAAACGCTATCGTTCGCTAAACAGCAACCATTGTCAGACGTGGGTCTGATTTGGGCGGCGTCGGAGTCGGCGAACAATCGTCTGCGAAAACATAATGGCGGTAATGGTAACAGATGCAAATTGAATGTCAACCGCATTTATACTAGTGTCAACATTCGATCCAATTGAAAATTGGCTGTGCAGGCGTGAAAAATGTTGTGAACACACCCTGTATACAATTGAAAACCACCCATCGCCACTTGTCGGTTAAAGTTGAGTTTGTATACTACACATTCGATTAAAGATCGGACTATTGTTCTTATGGTAAAAAATCAGCCGAGACGAACGCTTAATCGCATCTACACTGCACTGATTCGCAGTGATGGGACGAAGACGACAACAACGATGCCATGCGCAGATACGTTGTCGCGGCAATTACTCGCACCAGCAGAACGAATAATAGACGAGAATGACCATGTAACGTTAGATCGTAAACAAACTCGTGTATTGGGAGAAGAACCTCTCGGAGATCTTGATCGAATGGAAAATTGCGCGGATGCACGCGATTGCGCCCCGACAAGGACAATCAATCGTGCGTGCATGATAGGTCGTAAAGCTATCCGTGAGGCGATGGTTTCGGCCGATAACACAACAAACACCCTCCAATGGTCCACCTTCCCCGCCTTTTCCAATTCCAAAACTTTCGATAATAGCCTCATTTCTCTACTAGCTTACAAACTGGGCAGCGTTGCAGCTCGCCTTGACTTCAACAACGGTCCGCTCGATGCGCAACCACGCGCGAACTTGCACTTTGCGGACACGGTCAACGTCAAAAAAACCGACTGTCTCAATCAACATGAGGCAAATCGTCACGTTAATGCTGTGCAACAAGCACGGCTGACCGAAAGCGACATCAAAATTCACATCCGTGTATCAATCCTCACGGCAAGTCAGCGCACTCACAATGCAAGTCTGAACTTGTCGCCTGAGTGGGCTGGATACAGCAGCAATGCTGAACCCATACTGGACAGCACGCAAGTCGTTAGGCCTACCGCATCAAACGACCCAACGCTGTTTCGACATGGAACACGGGGTGATCTTCCTGCAACAAACACCTTTGAAAAGCTAGTGGAGAGAATATATGACGGCTAATAATCCTTTAGACCCCCGTTCTGGTTACGATGAATCGCATAAGCAAGAGAGCAAACGCTTTGGATATCAAAATCCACTGAGCGATGCGTCCCAACCAGACACGCGCAAAGTCAAAAGCTCTAAAGTCGCGGGGAAACATATCCGCGTGACACTCTTGCTCTTACCCGAGTTAGAAAAAGAGATCGAAAACTTAGCACGCGAAAATGGTCTGGGCAAAAATGAAACAGCTCGTTGGCTGTTGAGTTTGGGTTTACGCGAATATCACGTAAACGGTGTTCGCCCAGAAATTGAGCGCATCACCGCTTCAAAAGTGACACTGCCTGAGTGGAAAGAGTAGTCAGCGTTTGCGAACGACAAGCACTTCGGAGCTGAGACCTCCTTGTGTAACGACGTCGTGAAACACGGGCTGCCAGCGATCGGCCGAATTCATGAACGGTTCTAACGCAAGCGGCCGACACCCGCCCACCCAACGTGGACGAATCCGATAGGCGGTCATCCAAAGCTGCTCAAAAACTTTTGCAAATGGTGTCGCCCCATGGGTTAATCCAGCCAACGCGAGTAGGCCATTGGGCTGTAATACACGCCATGCTTCACCAATAAAGTGCTCGATTTCACTGATTGGGAGTAGATCTAGTACAAATGTTGAGAAAACACGGTCAAATTGGCTGTTTTTCGTGGGAATTGTCGTTCCGCCCTGTGATTGCATTACCTGCGCCCGATCACCAAAACGCGCCAAGCGTTCCATAGATATTCCAACCATTGTCTCGCTCACATCGACCCCTAGATAGGTCGCCGTGTTAGATAGATGTTGCTCCAACATTTGTACTGCAACACGTCCTGTTCCACAGCCAAATTCAAAGAGTGATTCGGCGCTGCCAAGCTGCATCTCGGGCAGAATCGTCTCAAATGCCGCCTCTTCGAACTTCGCACGGTCTTGTTTTAAGCCATGGTTGTTGTAAAACGACTTAACTTCGCTAATTGAGAGTGTTTTTTGGGTCATTCGCACATCGTAGCGTTGTCGATTGACATTGGCAAGTTGACGAGCATTGCGATTCCCTACACACTATTGCTATAATCGTTGCTACTCGGGGCGTGGCGCAGCTTGGTAGCGCGCTTCGTTCGGGTCGAAGAGGTCGTCGGTTCGAATCCGGCCGCCCCGACAAGGCTTATTCTGACTGAATAAGCTTTTTTTTTACCCCGTGTTGTTGCAGTTCCACAACAATTAGTGTGATACAATTTGGCAAATGTTGTAATGGTCAACGGAGATAATGTGGACTGGTTTGGTCACTTGTGGAGACAATTTAACCTTACAAGACAACTTCCAAATATCAATTGGTGGCGGCCACTCATCTTACTCAATGTCATGCTGGCAGCCATTGCGATGCTGGTACTGACAACACAAGGTGCAGCAACTGCCTTACCTATTCGCCTGATCGGAAGTGCAATCTTGCTGTTATTGCTGGTTGAAATGCTCGACCAGTTTCCGCGTTGGATCACGGGTAGTTTGCTTGTTATGGCTGGCGCACTGGCTGGGGGGCTTGGGGTTGTGCAGCTTTATGGAATGGAGGCCACGTGGCAACAGGTGATAGCCGACTTTTATGCGACCGTCAGCACCCAACTGCTCAGTATCGCTCTGATTATTGCCGTGATTGAACGTCTTTCGCACCAACGGGGACAACGCAAACAGCAAATTGAACATATCGTGACCCGTTTGACCGCTGATCACGAGACAGCACTACGTACGTTTCAAGATCAAACGGTCATGAACTGGCTGCGCGGTGGACGACTACACGACCGCCAATTTAATAACGCCAACTGGAGAGGCGCAAAATTGGCGCGTGTGCGACTTATTCGCGCAGACTTGCGCAGGGCGGATTTAACGGGAACGACGCTTACAGAGGCAAATTTACGCGGTGCGCTGTTAAATGGTGCGCGTTGTGTTGGGACAGACTTACGGGGCGCGGATTTGCGTGGAACCAGTTTGCGGCGTGTTGATTTGCGTTTGGCGAAGTTGGATGGGGCAATGCTGGATTCGGCCGATTTACGTGGGACTCAGATTTCCCCGCACCAACTGGCTGCATGTTACTCCAAAGAAGACATACTCTTGTGAAGTCGGTCTAACTAATGTCAGTTTGTACTGTTACTCCTGTTTCGGTATTTCTGAATCCCCAAACTTCCCTTCAATAAGCAATCCATGTTCCACATGAAACCCCTCCCCCAGTCAATCAACTGTATTTAGTTCGCTGATAATCGCATCAGGAACGAGGTTCTAACCATCACCATCTCACTGATGTTCCACAGCTTATCGTAGTGGCTAGGTAAATGGCTTAGAGCTTGCAAGTAGTACGATTTCCACGCCATTTATCTCGCCTTGTATGGCATATTTCACAAACAGTGCTAAATAAACGGCGTTTGATTCCAGCACGAAACATATCTGATGCCGTTTATCTCGCCCCTATATCGTCATAGCGGAACGCAAATAACTCAATTGAGTTCAAAGTAACTCAATCGCACTCAATTGGGAAATCTGCATAAAACGCCATCAGTTACTGCTCAAACTCTCTGGAAGAGTATCTATCATACCTACCTTCGCAGATATCCATTCTTCGGCGTGCCAGAGTAGATTCCCGCCTGCGCGGGAATGACGTCTGAGTCGTTACCTCGATCATAGATAATGATTGGCTTCCGAGTTATCCAACGTAGTTCAAGCGATACGAAGCCCTTCAAATTTAGGTGTGATTACCATTGCAGTTTACAAATTTGATTCAGTTAGCATTTGTTGCGTGGCATTCACAATGTGGTTTTTTTCGCATTAATTGTCCTGAACTGCATGAGCGTAAACACCTGCGCTATTTCCCCTGCCCTAGAAAACGTCGGACTAGAGCCGCGACGCTTTCGTCAAGCATCACTCATTCCGAAGCGTAACTATTACACCGCAAAGTAAGTCCCGTCATACCTGTGGAGGCAGGTATCCATTCTTGTTCTGGGACTGGATTCCCACCTGCGCGAGAATGACAGTGCCATACGATTTCCTTTATGCTGTACTACTACGCCTTATCCTAGGGGCAATGATTGGTTTCAGGCATTACCCGTTAGCTAGATCTTCCAGATTAGTTGGCAAACCATCTAAATGTCCTTTTGAGACCAATCAGCAATCGCAATTTATCGTATGCACACTCAATTGAGTACTATTTGAACACAATTGGACTCATCAAGACTCAGTTGTGTTCAAATTTGTGCGGACGACTTTCAACATTACCTCCCCTAACCTGAACGGCTGAGATTAGATGTCAATCGATAAAGACTCAAGTTTCAAGGCGTCTGTTTCCTAAGTCTCCACATTAGGGCGTGACCAAACTCACGCTTCCCGCCCCGTAAACGGCGATAATTTTTCTGCGGGTATGGGTCGGCGTACCGACCCACACCCATGAACAGTATCTTGCGGGCATTAGCCCGCCTTTGATAAATCGCGAACCTAGGAAAGAGAGCCATTTGTATAAACCACACGACATGCTATAGGGTCACAAATTGTCGGTTGTGCTCAATTGAGTGCATTATAAACTCAATTGAGTACATTTGAGTACATTTGAACTCATCAGCACTCAAGACAGATGTCTAGAGAGTCGTTACGTTTTCAATCGTGATGTCGCGCAAACAATCACGTTTAACTTCAATCATTGCCAACGTGGGAGCTGAATGATATGAGCCCTTCTCTATCTTCAGATTACAATTTCCAACAACTCAACACATACAAAATCCGTGATCTCCCCTACTGAAAAGAAAGAGCTACGAATTCTCTGCCCACTCAATTGAGTTCACTATACACTCAACTGAGTTCTATAGGACACACTTGTACTCAAATTATAAGTCTCATGAGATACAATTATCACAACTTGAATGTAGATGAATTCCTTGCTGTGTTATTGAATGTTTGAAACTGCTGTGGCACAAAGTCTCAGGATGTAAATAAGAGATACTCTAAATGCAAAACGGCGTCTGACAAAGTCAAAGCCCAAATTTCCGAGAGAGTCATCACAGTGTCTGATCTAAGTGGAATTGATAGGCGTTGCACCACGTCATTGACACAAGTCTAAATTACAGCGCAAAATAAATTCTCTGGGTTGTCGTTATCACCCTCACGGGAGTTCAGACTTCGAAAAGAATGGATACCCGCCTTCGCGGGTATGACAGGACTTACTTTATGGTGGCCTAATCCGCAATGAATGCTTGATGCCCACGATTGTGTCTGATGAATGCCCTCATTACAAAAGTGCTCAGCCACGCAGATACAGACGAATCTAACTTTGCTGTCTGCATGAACGAAGCCCATGTAGTGATGTGGACAAAGATTGCAGCACACATCGCACGTCATCTAATGTATCTATCGCGGACATGCAGATATTCAAACAAACCAGCTCTGCAACCTAATGTTAGACATAGTTACGCTAATACAATAGCGCACAAGGTGAACGTATCCGAAGCGTAATCACTCCGCCAAATTCATTCAATCGCTGCCAAAACGTAAATCGGTGCATCAAATACACTCAATTGAACTCAATATAAGTTCAAATGAGTACTAGCGTTTTCAATATCACTCAATATAATAGACCAAACATAAATTTAGGAACGCTATGACAAAAATTTTTGCAGTGGTAAATCGCAAGGGTGGGGTAGGCAAAACAACCACAGCGATCAGTTTAGCGCACGGGCTTGCACGCAAACTAACAGATGACAGCGGGGAACCTACGGGTCATGTTCTACTGATTGATCTCGATCCACAAGGGAACTGCAGTACGTCATTGGGGATTGAAGTTGAAGGGGATGGAATAAGTGCCTTGCTGTTGGGGGAAGTTTCGGCCGAAAATGCCATTCTCCCAACAGACCGCTCTGCAACAGGCGGTCCCGAGCGACCTAACCTCTTCCTTATACCTGCGACAGATCGCCTCGCAGAAACGAAATTAGCCCTAATAGCCAATGAAGCTGTAAACGAGGTTGTTAGCCGTATGACACGGAACGCAAATCGCTCGGTTCCCATTGACCAACTGCTGACGACGCGCTTGAAACATGCGGCTGAAGTGTTCGATTACATTATTATCGACTGTCCACCATCGCTCGATGCGCTAAATAATGCCGTTTATCAATTTGCAGACGCGGCAATCGTCCCCGTCAAGGTTGATTATCTTGGCGCGGCAGGTGCGGTTCGCCATACGAGAGATATCCTTGAAGCTCAGGCGGAAGGCATCGCCATCAAAGTTGGTCTAATTGTGCCAACTTTTGTGCGGAGTCGACAGGTGTTAGCCCGCGAGGTATTAGGGACATTGCGTGAAACATATGGAAATGAACGAGTAAGTGAACCAATTCCCTCTAGTGTAAAGCTGGAAGAATCTCCAGCCGCAGAAGGGGGATTGACGATCTTTGAGTACGCGCCCGAATCCGCCCCCGCAAAGGCGTATTGGGCCGTCGTGGAGCAGGTACACAATGGCGAAATTTAACGATCCTTTGGCAAAACTACGCAAATTATCACAAGATGATCCTCCCAAGCCTAAAACGCCTACACGGAGTCGATTTGAGACCCCGCTGGATGGTGTAAGTTCTAGCGAGATTGCAAAGGCAACACAAGAAAAGAGCATGGCAGGGCAATATAAGCGCAAGACGATTAGCCTTCCGCCGGGACAAGTGCGCTACATTAAACAGATTGCGATGCAGGAAGGGATGGGTGTCCTTGAAACTTATCGCTGGCTGATTGATATGGCGATTCGCCATTATGAGGAAGGCGAACGACCAGAAATTGAGCGTCGAACAGAAAAGTTGACTGCGCGAAAGTCTCATTGGTCAAGTCAAGTTTAAGCTTGCGCGAGAATATGCAATGCAGCGATCAAAAGCGCGCTTCTCACTAATGATCGTTGCATTTCTGATAGATCAACGGCTAGTTAATAATATTCTTCCAATTGCAGCTTCGTTGCATGGTTCCGTTCAACAACAACGTCATGCGCGCTTTCAATAGATAGCCAAACCCTATTTACGAACAAACGTGCTTCACAGCATGTAAAATGAGAGGAATAGATCGAATGATCGAAAAAAACCTGCAAATTGCAGGTTATTGGCGTTTTCTCTGGATTTGATCGTTGACAAGTAGGATAATCGCGGGTAGTATACTTTCAAGTAGTCTACTGTTGAGTATACAGATTGAAACTTTTGGAAGAAATTATGTCGAAACCACAATTTGTCGGACGTAGCATTGAGCTTGATTTATTGGATGACTTATGGGCATCTCCAAGCGCAAGCCTATTGATTCTATACGGAAGACGGCGTGTTGGCAAGACCCGCTTGCTCACCCATTGGCTAACCCAACGTCATGCCAACAAAGGCATCTATTGGGTTGCGGAACCGACCTCTGCGCTCGATCAATTACGTTCATTCTCGCAAGCACTCTACAACTATCAAACGCCTGACGAGCCTGCGCCACTTGATTTTACGTACGCCAATTGGGAACAAGCGTTTCGACAAGTCGCACTGATGGCATCGGCCGAAAAGTTTATTCTTTTCATCGACGAGTTAGGCTATTTGATCGAGGTTAATCCACCACTTGCTGGCATTTTGCAAAAGGCGTGGGATCGCTGGCTAAGTAAGTCAAAGTTGATCCTTGCCTTGTCGGGTAGTCAGATGGGGCTAATGCAGAACATGTTCACTTACGAGGCGCCACTCTATGGCCGAGCAACCGCGCAGGTCAAGTTACCCCCGCTGCCGTATGCTGCCACCCAACAATTTTTTCCCGAGTACGATACTGCACAACGCGCAACGCTGTATGGCATTTGGGGTGGGGTTCCCGCATACTGGGAACGTCTCGATCCGAAAACCTCAATCCTCGAAAATATTCGCCATCAGCTTTTGCCTAGCAATACGTTGATGCAGGAAGAACCCCGTATATTGCTGCAAGATTTCATCAACGATCCCCACAATTATGTGGGAATCATGCGTGCAATTGCCAGCGGTGCACAGACCAATGCACGTATCTCAACGCGCACGGGATTATCACGTGGACACATCTCAAAATATCTGAGCGTATTGCGCGAGACAGGATTTGTGCGGCGTGAAGTGCCGATCACTGAAGATCCCAGCAAATCTCGGCGCGGTCATTACCACATCACCGATCCGTTTCTGCGCTTCTACTATCGCTTCGTCTCCGCACATCAGGCGCAACTGGCATTGGGTGAACAGCAGCTGATCCTCAACACCATTGAAACCAATTTACCGCAATTTATGGAGCAAAACACATGGCAGGACATGTGCCGTGAATGGTTGTTGCGTGCAAGTGTGCATGGGGACATTCCACATACGCTCGATGGGGTGGGGGGCGCATGGCATCGCACAGATTATGTCGATGTCGTCGGGATCAATTGGGCGGAACATGTGCTGGTGATGGGAAGTTGTCATTGGCACGACGGGTTGGAATCAATCGGCCGAATTGAGTCTCTTGTCAACAAAGCTGATTCCATTGTGCCTGATGACCCACATCGCTGGAAAGTCCATTTTGTCGCATTCGCATCAAGCGGCTGGAGCGGTCACGCAAGAGAGCGCGCCGATTGGGTTGTGGAACAGGGAAGTCGCAATAAGAATTGGGATGCAACGGGTGTCCAGTTAATCGACCTGGAGCGAGTAGACGCAGATCTCACTCGCTGGACCTTGGCGGCCGAACTAAATTGAGTATCCCGTATTCGGTATTCAATCGTTGATTGAATGCTGAACACGGCACACTGAATGCCGTTTAGCTAAGTGCGCACGAGCGCATTTTCTAACATAACCTGTGGTTTCGACCATGGGTAGGGAGAGGCTGATGCCCAGCCATTGACCCCTAGAAAACAAAAAGACCAGAGGGTGCCGCCTCTAGTCTAATTGAACCGTTTTGGCTACATACCTGCGGCGTGCCGGCCGCTTGCCTGAAGTGCAACCCCAAATAGGGGAGGGGGCTTTTTGCCTTGCGTAGCCCGTAAACTGTAATGAAAAGAATACCATACAGCGATCCATGCGTCAATGGATCGCCTGTTCCTGCCCGTTCATGTGGTGGCTGTGCCGAGTCAAGCATCGAACAGGGAGTCAATTTATCGCTCAGTGCCGCGAATCGGCGTCTAGCCGCCCTACGGCAGCAGCACGGAGCAAAATCGTCTGCCCCCATGCGCAGCGTGCAACCCGCTTACTCAAGCGAGGATAGTGCGTTAGCAGATGGCGAAAGGGTAGAAAATTCTCATACAGTTGACGGTTGGCTAACCCCACTTCACGAAATAGCCCAACAACATCAAGCCGAATCGACTTCCAAAACTCAATACTCTCTGGAACAGCAACCCAAAGATGCGGGTCGTTCACCGTTAAATGCGGTGCAACAAGCAGGCGTGATTCGAGTTTCGCCGCAGATATTGGCGGGAATGTTGCGCGCCGAGGCGGTCGCGGCTGGACGAGTCTGGTTGTTGGCACGGGCGTTGGATGAGGCAGGGCGTGGCTGGATTCACGTCGAAACGTTACGCGAGCAGTTGACGGGCAAGGGTAGCATATGGCGTATTTGCGGTTGGCGACGGTTGCGCCAGATATTAGCAGCCGGCAACGGACAGTTCTGGCAGCGCGACAATCAGGGACGCCTATGGTTGAGCGGGCAGGTGCAAGTTGCCGCGAGTTTAGGCGTTAAACAGCTCTCAAAGGCAACCGTTGAGCTTCCGTTCGATGTTTTGGTCAACAAAATTGGCTCGGTGCGGGCAGCGTTGTTTGCCGCCCAACATACGGGGGATGCGCCGATCGCTCGCGCCACACTAGCAGAGATAACGGCTGTACCAGAGCGCACCCAACGTCATTATGACAATGTTACCGACACACAAAAACAGATTAATTGGGGGCTAGGTGCAACTGTCACCGCAGCAAACTTACAAGAACACATCTACCAGTATGGTGGAGCGGCGTTCGTTTTCAAAGATAGACAGGGCCAACGACGACTAGCCCATCAGCTACCTAACAGCTATCGCTGTCCATTTCGAGTGATTAACCAATCGAAAAAACGTCTTAACAAAAAACTGCAAGACCTCGTCAATCAAGGGAGACGGGGGAACGTGCAGTTTGAACGGCGTTATTTCGCGGACGGTCGCACGATGATTGATAGCAAGGCAACAAATGGATATGTGCGCGATCAGCAAATTGGTGGTCGCAATGTCTGGATTTTTTTTGACGGGTAAGGTCGGAAGTTGTTTGCCGTCGTTAACAGGGATCTTTCTACATCTACCAAGTATGTATTTGTTTTTGCTCGTTAACTTACTCAGGGTACACGGCTAACTTTCCCCAATGCCAATCGATGCTGTTTTGCATCATTGCGCTAATTCTGCAAGCCAGCGTTGAAAAAGTGCGCGTGCACGTTCTGCAATCGGGGCGGCTAACATTCGTTCCAACGTTGTCGCATTATGCTCTCTCGCATAGTATGTTGCGAGGAGTTCGTTGACGGTTGGCTGATCGGCCGATGTGGGAAGCCACGTGACGCTATCGCCGAGTTGCAGCGTTCCTGTCTTGAGGACGCGCGTATAGAGGCCGGGACGTTCTGCCTGTGCGAACTGTTTGACAAATTGGGGGATGCCAACGCGAGCCGCCAGCTTTGAACATGGAACCCGTCCCGATGTAACTTCAAGCAGCACAGCACCAAGCTGAATGCGGTCGCCTATGCGTGGCGTTGCACTGCCGAAGTTGGAGAGCGTGATGTTTTCACCAAAGATTCCATAGGGCAGGTCGCGCTGGAGACGGTCTGCCCAGTAGCGATAATCGGCCGAACTGTACAAATAGACCGCCTGATCAACCCCGCCATGATGCACTTGATCGGCCACCGTGTCACCTGCGATGCCTAGCTTTGTGACGTTCGCTGTTGCGACAGGTTGCTTAAAAATACCCGTAGGGACACGTTCGTTCCCGATTTCGATTTGCCGTTCGGTGGCACAGTTAATTGATAGAATTTGAATGTCATTTTGCATAGGTCAGATTGTCGGTGAGAACTGCTGGGCTGTCAATCATGGCGTGTGACATAGGTGTACACGACCAATCCAAGCACGCCGACCAGTGGCACAAGCGTTTGCGCATTGAGGGCGACGGCAAGCGATTGGGCGTCGGCAAGTCGACCGACCGCCCATGCCCCCAAACTGGCAGGCATCCAGCCGATTCCGATCACCATTGACGATGCAACCCCAATCGCGCGCGGCCACGCACGTTGTGCCATCAAAATGGTTGTGGGATAGGTTGAGCCGAGAGCAAGACCGAGTAGGGTGAGCGCAAGCAGAGAAAGGATGGGAGGGGTGTGGAAAAAGAGCCAGTAGAGCGGGGCGAGCAGCGAAATTGATATCCAGACAACACGGCGGTTGCCGATGCGGTCGGCGATAAAACCGCTGCCAAACCCGCCAACGGTGACGGCGATAAGATAGAGTGAGAAAACCGCGCTGGCACGTTCAAGTGAGGCGCCTTGCAACGTGATCCATTCGGGCAGATAGTTTCCGATTGCCCCTTGCAACCATGAGCGTGCGCCGCAGATCAGGATCAGCAACAGCATGGGAAGGAGCGCGCCGCGTTGAGATTCGGCCGATTCGCCCGATACACCCGAACGATCCTGCTTTTCCACCAACTCAATTTGCCGCAATGGAAAATAAAAGAAGATCGCTAACAAAATACCGATCGGAGCCAGAATCAGCGTTCCTGTTAAGCCGCTTGTTGCCAATAAAATACCGATCAGCAATGGACTCAGAGAAGAGCCTGCCGCGCCACCTGTTGAAAAGAGTGACATGACTGCGCCTGCACGACCGTGTGAGACGGCTGCGGCCAATGATGCGCCGGCGGGATGGTAGGCGGCACTTGCCGTCATCGCCACCCCGATTACAACCATGAGCCAGCGGTAGGGCATCGCCAAGCCCGTCATGCCAATTGCTGCGCCACTCACGGCAAGGCTGATCAGCACAATCCAACGCGCATCCCAGCGATCACTGATCCAGCCAAATAGCGGCTGCGCTAGCGTGCCGCTCATACCAGCGACTAGTGCCAGCGTGCCGATTTGCGCATAGCTATAGCCACGCTCTGCAATCAACAATGGATAGAGAACAGGCAAAATAGTCAACATGACCTCGATTGCTGCATGAGAGCCTGCGACGGCGAGCGGAAGATTGAGGATAGGTTTGCGTAGGGCGAGTTGTGTCATCTTATTACCACCTAAACGAAGTACGATCAGCTTGATCGCGATCTATTTTGGCTCGCTAGAAATTCGTGTGGTCCTGCGTAACAATCGCTGGATACGCACCACGCATTAGATCCTATAAGCCTTTATTCTGGGCAACCATGCTGGCTGCGCTCCCAGATTGACTTGCATGATACATGGTGCGAAAATGGACGACATACGCGCATCGGACAACTTTTTTGCATTTGCGGACATGAAATACGACAATCTTTTTATCGATCAGACAGAGGTAGCGTTTTGTCATAGTGGAGATTTTGCGCAGGGTGCATTCGATTGGCACACGCATCGTTGGTCACATATCTTATATGCGGTCAGTGGCATGATGCGCGTTGAGGTGGCGGATAGCTTATGGTTGCTGCCGCCGCAGCGGGCGATCTGGATTTCGGCCGATGTTCCCCACCGCACCGACTGTCTTGCCCCAACACATTTTCACTCGATCTTCTTCGCACCGAGCCAAATTAGCCAAATGCTACCGATGCGCGTCTTTGCCGTCTCACCACTGGCGCGTGAAATGATTCGCTATGCCTCGCGCTGGGGCGTGCAGCGCGATCCCGCAGACGTTGTTGCCAATCACTATTTTGAGACGTTGTTGCTACTGTGTCAGCAGTGGATGGCGGATGAGTTAGCGTTGCGATTGCCGCGCCCACAAAGTGAGTCATTGGGGGTGGTTGTTGACTATGTGTTGCGTGCGGTCGATTCGGCCGATCTCGACACCGCCGCAGACCTAATAGCCGTCTCGCCGCGCACATTGCGGCGGCAAATGCAGCGCGAAATGCAGATGACGTGGCGACAGTTCTTGCACGATGCCCGCATGATACGGGCGATGGAACTGCTTGGGGCAGGGGAGCAATCCGTAACAGAAGTCGCGTTTGCCGTCGGCTATCAGAGTCTCAGCGCGTTTACAAAAGCGTTTACATTGTTTACGGGGGAGCAACCGAGTCGCTGGTCAATGGTCAGTGCACAGTGAATGCTTACGCATCGCGGCCCACTGCATTCTCAACTTCAGCGAGTTGTTTTGCTAAAAATGACCGTTCACGCTGATTATTTGTCAATGCAAGGGCGGTTGCATAGGATTCGGCCGATTCTTGCCAAAAGCCAGCCTGTCGCAAAAAGTACGCCATTGTCGCATGGAAAAGATGATAGTCGGATAGGGCGCCGTCTTTTTCGAGTCGCTCCAATGCGGTTAAGCCACGCAATGGACCACGTGCCATCCCAACCGCGACGGCGTGGTTGAGTGCGACGACGGGGTTGGGATTTTGCAGATAGAGCGATTGATAGAGCAGCATGATTTGGTGCCAGTCGGTTGCATCGGCCGATTGCGCCTCACAATGTAACGCGGCAATGGCTGCCTGAATTTGATAGGCACCGCCGCGCTCAAACGTCAATGCCCGATCGAGCAGGCGTGTCCCTTCTGCAATCAACGGCTGATTCCAGCGCGTGCGATCTTGGTCGGGCAGCAACACAAGATCACCCGTGCCGTCGTATCGAGCCGCGTAACGCGCATGTTGCAGCAACATCAATGCCATCAAGCCCAACAGTTCTGGCTCGTCTGGCAGTAGATCGAGCAGCACCTTGCCGAGAAAGATCGCCTCTTTACACAAGTCCACCCGCACAAGTGCATCCCCTTCAGTCGCTGTGTAGCCCTCATTGAAAATCAGATAGATGACGCTCAGAACGGCGTTTAGGCGTTCGCGCAACAGATCGGCGGGCGGCTCCCGAAAGGGAATCCCAGCCTGCTTGATCTTGCGCTTTGCCCGCACGAGGCGTTGTGCCATCGTCTTTTTGGGGACGAGAAAGGCGTTGGCAATTTCGTCTGTTGTCAAGCCCCCGAGCGTGCGTAAGGTCAGCGCGATTTGTGCTTCTAACGCCAGTGCGGGATGGCAACAGGTGAAGATCAGCTTGAGCCGTTCGTCGGGAATGTCGGTCATGGCGGCTTGCTCAGGATTGGGCGCAGCGGAGGCAAATGTGTCGAAACGCACGCTAGCGGGTGGGGCAGTGTGTTTATTGCTGCGGCGAATGCGATCGAGGGCGTGATTTTGGGCCGTGCGTGTCAACCATGCGGCGGGATTTTGTGGAATCCCGCGTTCGGTCCACGTCTCCAATGCCTTGACCGTTGCCGTTTGCAGGGCGTCTTCAGCGAGATCGAAGTCTTGAAATCGGCCGATTAATCCCGCCAGTACGCGTCCCCATTCTTCGCGGAAGACGGTCGTGATCGCATCATTGATGTTGTTTCGCATAGTGAAAAACTTGACTAGCTATATCGATGGACGTCGACAAAACCCTTCCCCTCTTGTTCTTCGGACTTTCACAGTAGAGAAAGCGAGCCACGAATTACACGAATTACACGAATAAAATTACTCAATTCGTGTAATTTGTGTCAATTCGTGGCAACAAATCTATCAAGTGCGTGCGTCCTGAATCTTTAGTAGTTAATCGAAGACCATCACAGGCCGGACTTCAATTGACCCACTCTTCGCATCAGGCACCTTTGCGGCGATAGCGATGGCATCATCGAGATTTTCTGCATCGACGATGTAGAAGCCCCCAAGCTGCTCCTTTGTCTCAGCAAAGGGGCCATCCGTTGTCAATGTCTGACCTTCGCGCACGCGCACGGTTGTCGCTGTTGCCACAGGAAGCAGTGCTTCACCACTATGCTCAACACCATTTGCTGTCAGACCCGCGCCAAAGGCATAGTAGGCTGCCATCAAGGCTTGTCCCTCTTCTGGGGTCATCGACTGGTTCAATTCTTCGTTGTGGTAAATCAGTATTGCATATTTCATTGTGTTTCTCCGTTAAAGTTATAGTTTTCTTGCCGACAATACGCTTTGGAAACGGGCAGATTGTTTTGTTAAGATAGTCCGTCTATTTCCCAATTTGTTGTCGTCTATAATAACAACGAAAAAGGTTGCCGAAAATCGACACTCAATTTGACCAATTTTGAAATTGGATTTTTTCACTGTCTAGTTGCGCAGGTCGTTTAGTCTAAACGCCCCCTGCGCCCCATTAACGATAACGGTGTAGTCGCCGGGTGGCAGATCGATAATGTCGAAGTCGAACGTTTCGCGGAAAGGGATCGCTTGTTGAATGCAGGTCAACGTTGGGTCGCGTTCCACAAAGACGTTAAACGTAATGATGAAGCCGTTTACCGCTTGTTCTGAATTGGTGATCTGCGTGCAGCCATCAGATAAAAGGCCATTGACCCCGATTCGGGCGGCGGTCGCACTGAAGATGTTGATGTCAAATCCAGTGACGATGGGGAGGGACGGTTCGGTGTTAGCTGGTGTTGGTTCAGGCGTTGGGGCGGGTGTCGCCTCACTTTCAGGATTATCAGTGACGGGAGGTTGCGCCTCTGCTAGCGGTTCGGTTGAGCGCAGCAACAAGGTTCCCGATGCGTGTTCGATGATCAGGTCACGCCCTTGTAGCGTGAACCTTTGTGCCGTCTGCAACGCTTCAAACACCATCTGTTCCTGAGCCGTGAGCGCAGGCGTACAGGCGATGCGCGTGCTGGCTATCGGACTTATGGAGAGCTGATCACTGTCGAGTGAGTAGGTGGCATTAAAGTTATTGCAACCGGCATAGCCAGACAGATTACCCGTTGAAAAGGTCAATGTGGAGGTGGATGTGCCATCGATGATCCGCCGCACCATATCTCCCTGTCGTACTTGTTGAATTAGATAGTTGCCCGTGATGCTGTCAGTTTGCACGGGAACGGCCGTCGGTTCTGGCGCGGCGACAATCTCGGTTGGCTCCGCAACGACGGTTGGTTCTTCACCTACTTCGGGCGCCACTTCGGCCGCTTCCGTCGCTGCCATCTCATTCTCCATCGCAACAACGCCGACCGGCTTGAAAACGAGGTCGCCCATTGCGGTTTGAATGGTCATGGTTGAGCCTTCGCGTGTTGCAGTGGCGGCAGAACTGAGTGCGGCGAGATAGTTGTTTTCAGCTTCCATCGTCTGTTCGCAGAAAATTTCAGTTCGGCCGATTTCATCTACAATCAGCGAATCCTCAATCCCTTCATAAGTTGCAAAATAGGTGTTGCAGCCACCGAGTCCGCTGATCTGATTGCCGACAATTTGCAATGTGATCTGTGCATTGACGGCTGTGCCAGCTTGTGAACGCAACTGCCAAAGTGTGCCGCTCAAGTCAGCACGTACCGCCGCAATCACCGTGATGCCCGTCGTCGGCTCCTGTGGTACGGCAACGGCAATTGTTGGCGTTGCGGCTGCATCGAGCGCACCGCTACTCGCTGCCGTCGTCCCAGTGGGGGAATAGACGTACTGATCGGCCGCCGTGCTGCACGCCGCTCCAACTGCGATCAAACTGATTAGGATCACGATGATCCACAGTTGCTGTCTAAAATTTTGAACAAACAAGCCCATATTTCTCTCCATACATAACATTAAATGCGAAATCACATTCCAAAACAGTAACGGGGAACGACATCATGATGTTCCGTTTATGGTAAAAATGCAACCCCCAATCGGTTGATAACTTTTAGGGGCTATTATATCGGCCGATTTCTTACCCGTTTTTCGCAGCGCAGAAAAGTATAGAAATCTTCACCCACGTTTTCCTCAGCGTGTACTTTTACTGGACAAGAGCCCGTCGGCACAAAGTGTTCACAAGCGTTTCAGCAACACAATCAAAAACCTTTGTCCTGTTTTGTCACTCTTCCTATAATCTCTAAGAAGAAAAGTAACTACTCAGACGCTCTGGAAGAGAGTCTGTCATACCTGCGAAGGCAGGCATCCATGCTTTGGCGTTACAGAGTAGATTCCCGCCTGCGCGGGAATGACGGCTAAGTAGGTGCAAAGAAAAATATCCCAATAGGAATACAAAATGGCTAATTACTTCCCATTTATTACAGAAGAACATGAAATGATCCGCGCAGCCGCTCGCGACTTCGCCCAAAACAGCATTGCCCCAATCGCTGAAGAACATGATCACACGGGTGAATTTCCGCTTAAAACGGTGCGCCAGATGGGTGAACTCGGCTTTATGGGTATCAATGTCCCCGAAGCGTATGGGGGTGCAGAGATGGATGCGCTAGCCTACGTCTTGGCATTGGAAGAAATCAGCAAGGTCGATGCCAGTCACGGCACGATCATGTCGGTTAACAACTCACTGTTTTCACATGGGCTCATCAAATTTGGCACAGAAGAACAAAAACACAAATATCTCACCCCGATTGCAACAGGTAAGGCGATTGGCAGCTACAGCTTGACCGAGCCGATGAGCGGCAGTGATGCAGGCAATATGGCAAGCCGTGCCGTTCTCAACGATGCTGGCACCCATTACATCATCAACGGACGCAAATCATGGGTTACGTCTGCACCGTATGCCGACTTTGTCGTTCTTTTTGTCATGACGCAGCCCGAGCAAAAGCACAGGGGGATTTCAGCCTTTATCATCGAAACAGACAAACCCGGCTTTGAACGCGGTAAAACGGAGCCAAAACTCGGTATTCGCGCCAGTGCAACGAGCGAAATCATCTTTGATAATTACGAATGCCCCGTTGAGAATCGCGTTGGCAAAGAGGGAGACGGCTTCAAAATTGCGATGGCTGTGTTGGATGCAGGTCGAATCGGAATTGCCTCGCAAGCCTTAGGAATCGCGCAGGCGTGCCTCGATGCGAGCGTCGAATATTCGAAAGTGCGCGAGGCATTTGGGCAGCCGATCGGTTCATTCCAGATGATTCAACAGAAGCTGGCCGACATGAAATGTCGCGTCGACGCCAGCCGCTTGTTGTGTTATCAGGCCGCACTTGCCGAAATGCACACCGAAGAACACGGCGGTCGCTTTAGCATGGAAGCAAGCATGGCAAAGCTCTACGCTAGCGAAACGGCGATGTATTGTGCCACGGAAGCGGTTCAGATTCACGGCGGCATGGGCTATAGCAAAGAGTTGCCTATCGAACGCTACTTCCGCGACGCGAAAATCACCGAAATTTATGAGGGAACGAGTGAGATTCAGCGTATGGTTATTGCGCGTGGGTTGACAGGGCTACGTTAAAATTTGTTGGAGGAGAGAAATTGCGTATTGCGTATTGCGTATCCAGAGGTCAATACGCAATACGCAACACGCAATATCATGACGTTTGCAGAATCGTCGTATCCCCTTCAATTTCTAGCCCCGCGTTTTTGCTTTCCCCTGCATAAAGAACTTTGCCGCGCCGCGTGCTGAGTTGGAGTTTGACTGTTCCTGCCACCGATTCGTTGACCATGGGAACCATTCCGTCGGTTTTTGTCGGGGCGGGGAGAAGTGCTGTTGTGTGGCGTTCGGCCGAAAACCATAAGCGATGACGTCGATTTCGCACACGAACCGTCACCTTGTCCGCGTCAATCTCGACGTGCTCCAACTTTGATTGGGCGTAGGTTGTGAAGCGATGCAGTTGGCCCTCATGCCACAAGCCGATAATAAAGCCGGGGAAAATTAATCCCTTGAACGGAATTCGCGCAACTGAGGCGGTTAGCGATGTGCCAACGCTGTCAAAATGGTTTGCCTGCGTCCAAATCCACGTTTGCGGAAAACTGCGCCCCCAATCTTTTTCGGTATATCCACGTCCACCCGTAAAATCGAGCCGTTCGCCATTTGCTAGCAAGCTGCCTTGAATCGTGTGGTCAAGACTGACAACGCCATGATAGCACTCCATAAATGGCATCCAGGCAAACCAGCCCATGATCCCCGGTGATAGAAGTGTAACAGGCCATGGCGTTATTGAATCAAACCGCAACTCACCCTGTAAATATGGCAAATTGAGCGTCAGCGAGCGATCGGTGAAGGTGTTGCCGCCGATCTGGATGGCGAAGCGGTCAGTCGCCGCCCGAAAGTCAGCCACAGCGAAGCGGGTTGTCGTCACTTCATGCGTGCGTCCATCTAGCACCATGATAAAACTGTGGGCGTCTTTGCCCTTGTAGATGCCGGGAATGATGGCAAAGGTGGTGCGCTGGCTGGCGTCGACGAGCTTGAAATACCAACCCTCGAAAAATGGGGCAGGCTGATCGGTTCCGTGATAGGCGGTTGGGGTGAGGGTCGAACGGATGAAGTGGTGCATTAACGCTAGGAAGAGGTCGCCAAAAGTTAGCTGGGTGGTCGCAGCGCATATCCAACGCCGCGTTCGCTGACGATCCACTCACTGTAGGGATCGACAGCACGGCGTAGACGCTTGATGAGCGTTTTGAGTCGATCTGGGTCATCGACCAGCACTTCACCCCAAACGGCACTTTCTAAATCTTCCCCATGCACGACCGTTCCATAACTTTCGCCGAGTCGCGTTAAGAGTGCAAATTGTGAATTTGTCAGCGCCATCGTTTTGCCTTTCGCCTTCATTTGGTGGCGCGATGGATCGATGACGAATGGGCCAGCTTGGATCAACCCTGCAACCTCTTGTCGTCGGACAAAACGGCGCAAAATCGCGCTCGTATAGTCGTAACCATTGTCATCGCTGCGAACGATCAGGCACTGTTGTTCGAGGAGGCGGATTATGTCAATGGAGCCGTCGAGCGTGGCGAGGCTATACTGCTCCTCATGTGAGAGATTGTTCCAGAGATAGCTGATGTGAGAGTTGGCTTCAATTTCAATGGCGGCATCGATTTGGGAGCGATTTTCGGCCGAATCGAGCGCTTCCCCATTTTGCAACGCCTGATAGGTGTGATAGCCAGCAACATGCAGGAAAAATGGGTGTGCGCCAACGAGATTGAGCAGATAGTCACACAGCGTCTGATCAAACGAGATCTCTGTATTGGCGAGCCGCTGTTGCAGCAATCCTTGCGCCTCCTCAGTGGAAAATAGCCCCAACTGTAAGGTCACAAAAATGTTAAAAAATGGCGAACTCAACACCTCTTCATCGGCCGTGATCGCGTAAAGAGGTCGCTGGCTGGCGGTGACGTAGGCGAGGCCATATTTTGTCGTCAGCCCGCGCAGGCGAGCAAAGAAGTAAGGGCCAAGCTGTTCGTTGGCGGCCAGTAGTTCAAACTCATCGAGCAGCACAACGACGGCCGTTCCCGCTTGGGTCACTTGGTTGAGCGCACGGTCGAGCGCGCGGTAGGTGCCGGGTCGATTGGAGGGTTTGAGGGGAATGTCGGCATCGTTGGCCGCGTCTAAAACGCCCGTATAAAGTGCGTCGTAGACCTCTTCTGGCGGTGAGCCGCCCAACTCTTGACAATCGACTAAGATGAAAATCGCCTTTGGTGGCGCAAGATTTGCCTCTTCACGCACCATCCCACGTGAAAGATGCAACATCAGCGAGCTTTTGCCGATCCGTCGTGACCCAATGATGGAAACACTCTGCCCATTACGCAGGAGACCGAGAATTTCTGTGATTTGTGCATTTCGGCCGAAAAATTCTTCAGCTCGCCGAATTGCACCCCGATGGAAAAATGGATTGTTTGCGCTCATACGCTCCCTATTGTAGAAGGTTTTTCCCAGATTGTCGTCTTACGATTGCCCTACGGAGTGGACAGCATGTAATCAAACGTAAACAGCATCATTTTCTGCTCACGATTGACTGTTGACTGGAATGATCGGATTTTTCGGGCACTGACTCAAAATCTCGACACCCTCTTCCGTGACCCAAATCAAATCCTCTATGCGCATCCCGCTCCAGCCGTCGATGTAGAGACCGGGCTCGATGGTGACAACTGCGCCAGCTGGAATCTCATCACTTGACGTTTTCGCGAGGCGTGGTCCTTCGTGGACATCTAAGCCAACACCATGACCGAGCGAATGTTTGAATTCATCCCCATACCCCGCCTTTTCAAATAGCTCGCGAGCAACTTGATCGACCTCTTTCCCCGACACACCGGCGCGCAGGTGATCTGTTGCCGATTCAAGCGCATCTTGAACCAGCGTGTAAATTTCCCAGAATTTGTCACTTGGATTGTCGCCAAGATGGAACGTGCGCGTGATGTCGCTGTTGTAGCCGTTGACCGTTGCACCAATGTCAATGGTGATCGCGTCGCCAAGTTGCATTTTGTAGTCGGTTGGATGGTGGTGGGGGCGTGCGCCATTGACGCCAGCCGCCACAATAATTTCGAAGGCGAGTTTGTCCGCACCGCGCTCGCGCATCGTCTTTTCAAGCTCCCATGCGAGTGCCTTTTCGCTCATGCCAACGTGGACAATTTCGTTGACTTGTGCCATCGCATAGTCGGAGATGGCGGCGGCCACGCGCAGCTTGTCGATCTCATCGGCCGATTTGATAAAACGCATCTGTTCGACCGTCGTCTTCAAAGGCTTGTAACTCACACCATCTACCTTTTTGAGGGTGTGATAATCTGCCAATGTCACATGACCGCCTTCAATGGCGAGTTTGCCAACACCGATCGAGGCGATCATCTTTTCCATCGCACCATTTTCACGCTGAAATTCATATAGCTCAAATGCAGGCGCTTGCTCCCGCGCCTGCGCCCAATAACGACCATCGGTCGCGAGGACGGCACGATCTGCCGTGACAAATGCCCAACCTGCCGAACCGGTAAAACCGGTCAGCCATTGTCGATTTGTAGTGGTCTGGAGCATCAAGCCATCTACTTCCCATTCAGCCAATAATTTACGTACTGCCGTGATCTTAAATTGTGTCATATGTCCAACTCGATGTAGTTAATTTACCTATTGTCCAAACATTGTATTGATGGTATTGTATTGCATCATACTGTCCTGACACATAAGCAGTCCAGTGAATTCGGCCGAAACCACATCTAGGGGACACCAATTCAGTAAGTGAGAACGGAATCAAATAAGACTTTCAATGGACAGTGGCAATCTGAGCCGTAACTGCTTAAAATTGGAAATGATGGGTATTCAAGAGATAGGAAGATTAAAGAACGCCGTTATGAATGAGACCGTCCAACATATTGCACAACAGCTCAATGAAAAAGACGAGAAACCGATCTCACAGATCGCTCAAATAATCGAGCTGATTGGTGAAGAAGAGACGCTCAATTACCTGCAAAAGACTCAGGAGATTGAGGCTGGCGAAGGTATGATGACGGAAAAGGGCGACCGGCGTCGCACGCCCGGTGGTGTTTTCTTCTATCTTGTACGCGGTGGAATGACGTGGAGCCAGCGTCGCGCCGTCTTCCCGTATTTTAATCCGAATGCGAGTCGGCAAGCCCCACAGAAAAAAGAGCCAGCCCTTCCGTATAAATGGCCGATGCGGATTGCGGATTTTAAGCGTTTTAAGTCAGAAGATATAGGAGTCGGAGACGTGGAAATTAAAGTTGTTGGGAAACCCCTCAAAGTCATTGAAAAGTCACAAGTAACTGTCGTCACCATGCGAAGTGGCGAACCGCCTTCACTGCCAAAAGGGTTGCCCGCGGCCCCCTCTGCTCCCACGATCTATTTGATCTTGATTGCCTCTAAGCAGTGGAAGAAGGTGAAGGAATATGCCAGCAACCCTGAAAACAAGCTGATCGTCAAGGGTTGGCCAGTGTTTGATAAAAAGCTTGGTACGATTACCGTCTTGGCACAAAACACAACGGCGACGCTGCTTGAGAAGGAAAAACAAGAGGCCCGCAAGCAGAAAGAGGCAGCCAAAGCTGAAAAGCCTGATGAAATCGCGCAGGCTGTAGAAGAAGCGGCTGACGCCGACGCCTAACACCGACTCTTTTTAACGAAACGTGCCAATCTGCTACTTAATTTTAGTGGCAGGTTGGCATTTTTTGTTTCCCGCTCCTAAATTGACATACAATCCCCTATGCCAAAAAATTGGTGGACAGTTCTCCTTTTTCCGATTTTGATCATCGCGGGCGCACTGCGTCTCACGGGCAATGGGTGGGATCAGTATGAGCACTATCATCCCGATGAACGCTACATTGCATGGGTAGCCACTTCAATAGAAGCCCCCGTAACGCTTCGCACCGCACTCGATCCCCAAAAATCGACGTTTAACCCCTACTATTGGCCCGCCAATAATGAAAACCCATGCATCGTCAACTTACAAGATGCACAGCGCGAATTTGCCTACGGGCATTTGCCGCTCTATCTTGGCGTAATGGCGACGCGCATCGTTGAGCAAGTTGCGCCGCAGCTATTTGACGAATTCCCCGTGACATGCCAATCGGCCGATAGTTCATTCACCTTTGGCGAATTTGATCGCATTACCGTTGTCGGTCGTGCGTTGACTGCACTCGTCGATGTGGCGACTGTGCTTGCGCTCTTTTTGCTGGGACGCGCCTTGTTTAATGAAAAGGTCGGTATCCTCGCTGCCGCATTTCTTGCCCTTAACGTCATGCACATCCAGCAGTCCCATTTTTTTACGGTCGATGTGTATATGACCTTTTTCGTCGTCGCGGCACTCTACAACATGGTTCTCGCGGTGCAGAAGAATTCGACGTGGCGCATCTCGTTCGCGGCGATTCTGTGTGGCTTGGCGATTGGCTCGAAGTTTAGTGCGGTTCTGCTCGCCTTTCCGCTCTTGCAAGCGTGGTGGTGGGCACGTGGTCGGCTGCTGAGTCAGGCAAGTCGCCGCTTGCTGGCGTTGCGTTCGTTTGTCGGTTTAGGATTGACGACGCTGGCTACATTTGCCCTCTCTAATCCATTTGCGCTCCTCGACTGGTCTTGTGAGGCGATCACCCCCGCGACCGAGCTGCTTGGCATTAACATCCCCGAAATCAATTGGGGCTCCTGCTATCTCTACAACGTCGCGGCCCAACGTGAAATGGTCGGTGGCAGCACGGCATTTCCGTTTGTGCGTCAATATATTGGCACGCAACCTTACTTCTACTTTGCTGAAATGCAGTTGCGCTGGGGAATGGGTTTTCTGTTGGGGACGGTGGCGTTGCTCGGCTTTGCATGGGCGATTATCAGCGCACTGCGCGCGATGAATTGGCGGTCAATTCGCTTAGAGGGCAAGCCGCTATTGCGACAGAAGGCGCAGGTTCAATGGGTTGTATTGGCGTGGTGTGTGCCATTTTTTGCATTGACGGGCGGCTTTTTTGTTAAATTTATGCGCTATCTGCTGCCACTCACGCCATTTTTGATGCTTTATGCGGCGGCGGTTGTGTTGGCGGTGCGCTGGCGGCGTCTCAGGCAGACGGTGCTTGGATTGACGCTGATCGCAACGGGACTGTATGCGCTGGCATTTGTCGCCATCTATCAGCAACCCCATCCATGGATCACCGCCTCTGAGTGGATCTATGCGAATGTGCCACAGCGCAGCACTATTGCGACAGAAAAGTGGGGCGATCGCTTGCCGAGTATGTTGATTGAAGAGGACACGGTCTATTCAGCCAGCAGATTTGATTATCAATTTAACGAACTGACATGGCTTTCGGGCATCAATCAGTTGCGGGATGGGACGCTTTATGTCGCCGATAGTGAGCGAAAACTTGCTGAGAACCTAAATCGCGTTGTCGACAGTGACTATCTAATCATTGACTCCAATCGTGTCTATGGGGTTGTGCCACGCCTACCCGATCTATACCCGCTCTCATCCCAATTTTATCAGCCGCTGTTTGACGGCGAACTGGGTTTTGAACCCGTCTTTGTCACAGCGCGCTTTCCACATCTTGGCGATTTTCACTTGAAACCTGACTTTTTTGGCTGGCCCGGCGTGCGTCCACCGCGAATGGTGCGTCGCTTTTTGGACGGGCTAGGCGGTGTGACGCTCGGTCGCGTCGATGAGAGCTTTATACTTTATGATCAGTCGATGGTGATGATCTTTCAAAATGTTGAGGGATTTTCGGCCGAAGAACTCACCCGTATCCTCACCGATCAGTAATAAAATTCCTGCTACAATATCAATCGCGTCATGCGACAATCGTAATAACTATGTCACAAAAAACAGCAAATATTCTTAAATGGGTCATCACCCTTTGTATTCCGTTCGCACTTGCCTCCTTTGTCATTGGAACAGTCATCGGTGATTGGCTGCCTGAATTTGAGTACAACAATCGCGTTGCGCCTGATGAGTTTGGCTGGGAACAAGCGGAGCGGCTCGAACTTGCGCTGGTGGCGGTGCAATATCTGTCGGTGCGCGATTCTGCCGAAAATAGTATCTACCTGCTCGAAGAACAGCGGATGCCCGGTAGTGATGAGCCACTTTACAATGAGCGCGAAATTAGCCACATGATCGACGTCAAACACCTGACAGACCGCATTCGACGCGGGGGTTGGGTGCTGGCAATTATCGCTGTCGCTGGCACGACGCTGCTGCTCTACCGCAGTGAAACGGAGCCAACCGCCTATCGTGCCATCCGCAATGGTGGCTGGGCGACGCTTGCCATATTGGTGGGCATTGGCCTGTTCATGGCGGCTGCATGGAACACATTTTTTGTCCAATTTCATGAACTGCTGTTCCCCGAAGGCTCTTGGACGTTTTATTATACGGATTCGCTGATTCGGCTATTTCCTGAAAGGCTGTGGCAAGATGTCGGTACATTTATCGTTGGGGGGACATTTGGGCTGGGCGTTGTCTGTCTGTTAGTCGGCCGATTTTTGCTCAATCGGACAAAAAAGTAAGTGGTAGTAGCACCTGAAATCAGCAGCGAAAAGCTAATGCACTTTGGGCAGCGTTGGGCTATGATGAAATTATGAGCGATAAAAAACAGCTAACGGTTGTTGAACAACGTGAAATTGGTTTTTACGATGACCAAGTGATCGCGGTAAAGGTTGAAGATGGGACGGTTTATGTGCCAATTCGGCCGATTTGTGACCAGCTCGGTATTTCGTTGACGGGTCAAGCCCGCAAGCTGCGGAATGACCCCGTGTTGTCTTCTATCTCTGTTACGATGTCCGTGAACTTAAGTTCACAGACATCAGAGGATAGTCGCCGACCCAACTCTACCAACATGCTGTGCTTGCCGCTCGATTACATCAATGGCTGGATTTTTGGTATCAATGTCAATCGGGTAAAAGAAGAGATTCGGCCCAAGTTGATGCAATATCAGCGGGATGTGTACCATGTCTTGTACGAGGCATTCGGACGCAACGCCGTCACTGCCGCGCCCGATCCCGTCATCGACACACTACTCGCTGGGGACGACCCGACCGCAATTGCCTATCGACAAGCGATGGCGATTGCGAACATGGCGCGCGAGCAGTTGATGATCAAGGCGCGCTTGGAATCGGCCGAAAGTCAGCTCCTCAATCATGAAGATCGGATCCAAATCCTTGAAGCCGATCGCGGCGACGATAGTCGGTATATCACCAACGCCCAAGCGGTGCAGATTGCCCAAGCGGTGAAGCAGATCGCGCTCGAAATGAGTCGGCGTTCAGGTCGCAACGAGTTTGGTGGTGTTTATGGTGAACTGCATCGTCGCTTTGAAATCCCCGATTACCGCTCGCTCCCCGCGCCCCACTTTGTTGAAGCCATCGACTTCTTGCGCCAATGGTGGCAAGCACTTACAGACGGGAAAACCGTGCCGTTCTGAGCCGACAACGCATTAAGGCAACGGCATCGCAAATGTGTCTTGCCCCTCAATCGTTAAGATCCGCTCCCCCGTCATCGGATCGTAAAGGCCGACCCCGATCTGGGTGGCCGTCTCATCGGGGGGAATCAACAGATGTTGCTGCATAAATCGATCCCCCTCATACAGCGTCATTGGGTCAACCCATAGCCCATCATCTCCCGTCAAAAACGTCCCCTCTGCATTCCACAATTGTGCAAACACGGTAAGCCGTGCACCAGCATAGGCATTTGGTTTAGGCGGGAAGCTGTTGAGTGGATTTGGTGGCAACGTTAAAGGCTCTGCCACGCGCCATGTCAAATTGAGTTGCGGCGCGGTGTAGCTGAACGCTTCAAGGCACAAGCCATTGACAAAACAGACGAGATCATTACTGGGCAACGGCGGTGGATTGACTTCGCGTAGTGAGTATGCGCTGACGTTGCCAGCCGATGGTTCATATAGGTCGGCAAAAATTCCTGTCGTGGGAAAATCGGTGAAGCTAACGGGTGGATTGAGCAGAATGGCGCGATCGGCCGAAAACCAGCGCGCTCGCACCCCCTCTGGCGCATACATCCCAAAAGCGACTTGTTCCCAACGTTCATTCAACACACCCGCCATCCCAAAATCTGTAAAGTCTGGCTCACTTTGTAACAGTTCGCCCACGGCCTTCTGGGGTTCATGGTACAAAAAGCGCACAAATCCCAGACGCGGCCACTCAACAAAATAGCCATAATGGTCACGTCTGCCAATCGCAAAAACGAGAAATGCGCCGATGAAGAGTAGGAGGTAGGGCGAATAGAGTAGGGGGGAGGGAGCTAAGTGTTTGTCACCATTCTCCCGATCAGCGACTCCTGTTTTCGCATAGTCAGATGCCGTGAATAGCGGCAACGCCAAGAGGATAAATACGGCTGGCTGTGCAGCAATTGTGTGCCCAAATGAGGCGGCGGGCACGCTGATAAAGGCAGGACTTAATCCGCCGAGCCACCAGATCAGTAAAAAGGCGTGGGGAAACGAACGGTAGCGTATTAGTTGAAACAGTGAGATGAGAACGCCGAGCCAAAATAGGAGGGCGATTGGAGGTGCGAAAATCGGCCGAAACGGCACATTGTACAGATACTCTTCATCCCCTTGTGCGTGAACCATCGTCACCGTTTTGACGACATGCTCCCAGATCACTGAAAAGTCACCTTCCTGCGCCGCTCGAATTGGCCCCGCCACAACACTAATGCGCCCTTCTTCCTCAGCCTTGGGCATCGTCGCAATCCCCCACACAATCGGCACTGCCAGCACGCCTGCAATCCCAAACAGCAGGGCAATCCCGCCCAAATCCCCCTCTAACCGCTTACGCTTAAACAAGAACAGAAACCCAACCGCCGCGCCTAAAACTGCCACCATCACCCACGCCGCAAAATAGGTATGCAGCCCGATCCCCATCAATATCCCCGCAACTATCCATGCACGCCTCTGCAACGCTCCTAACTTAACGTCAGCGTTCACGCCCACGCAAAACCAATAAAACGCCCCCAGCAAAAACACCACACTCGACACATGTCGAATCCCCGTGCGTGAATACATCAGTGACCAAAAGCTAACTGCCAACGTTGCGGCCGCGAGCAGGCCAACGCGCCGATCAAACAATGCCTTGCCAACTAGGTAGGTTAGTGGAACAGTCAGCGTGCCCAGCAAGATGTTAATGCCGCGCATTCCGAAGGGCGTTCGGCCGAAAACAGCCAAAAATCCCGCTTGCAACAGATGCCACAAGCCTTCATGCCCCGACGCATCGCTAAAGAAAAAGCGATACTCACCATCCAAAACGTGTTGTGACACGACAAAGCCGTTGCTCAACTCATCAACCCGAAAACCGGGCGGCACGTCGTTTAGGCGATAGACGCGCAGGAAGAGTGCCAGCAGTGTGATCGCGAGAAGAATTATGTGATGGCGTTTCATGAAGTGGACGGTGAACGGTCAGCAAGGATTGAGACTTTTACGGTTGACGTTTCACCTATCAATTGTTGTCAATAAAATTGTATCCCCGATCTCCGAGCCGTTACGCTCAGCAATGAGGCGTTGAAATTGGTTGGGTTCGGGTTGCGTATATGCACCGATGCGGACTTCAAATTCGCCGCGCAAGTCAGGTGGCAACTGCACCTGATGTACCTGCACAAATTTATCACCCGCATGCCAATAGTAGCTCGGCACGTCCAGACAATCATACCCCGCCGCAGGTGCTTGCGTCGCGTCATTGGTGATATGCGTGAATAGCTTGATCCCTTCAACAGGTGCGATTGTTTCCCATAAGGTTAAGACGAGCACGGTCTGACGTGCTGGGTCAAGCTGCCATTCGGCCACGCAGGGCAATGGTGTTGCTGCCGCATCTTCAAGTAGCTGATAGCCGAGCAGTCGCATCTTGTCGTCAAAGGTGACAGGTTCAATGGCCGCAAATTTTGTTTGAATAGATTGGGCAAGCTGTTGGGTGGGGAGGTCGTAGATGGTAATCGGCCGATCCAAATCATCTTCCCGCATCTCAATCTCAGCGACTGCGCTTGTATCGATAAAATCAGCCAGTGCGGGATGTAACGCTGCCCATCCTGACAACACCAAATAGCTCGCCGTTTCATCGGGTAGCAGCAGACTGCCCGCGCCATTAAACCAGCGCAGCCGCGCCACATCATCCGCAAACATCAACGCCGTTGACGGATCATGAAAACGGTCAGGGCGTGGCGAAGAGATCGCGGCAACTTGCGCTGGATGCTCATTCAGCCACTCGATTGCCGTCACCCGCGTCGTCTCATACTGCACGCGCACATCGGGCAAGTTCGCCCACTCGACAAAATAGGCCTGAGCTGTATCTGCGCCTACCCAACTGAACAGCAAAATCGCAGTTAGGATTGACCCGTTGCGTGTAAAACGCGCGTCCCTGTCGGCAGGCGTGTCGGCGTTTTGTGCCGCACGGTCACGCAACGTGAGCAGCATCTTAAAGATCCAATCGAGAGCCAGCGCAGGGAATAAAAACAAAACGGGCTGCATGGCAATCGCCCGCGTTGTGCTTGCGTCCGCACCCGTGATCAGCGACGGAGCCAGACCCGCGATGAGCCACATCAGCGCAAAGGCTGCTGATGTGCCAGTGTCGCCATTTTTTGAAAAAATCGCGTCTCTTAGCGCGATGAGTAAGCCAAGATAGAAAAGAATCCCGACGATAGGGGTCAGCAGCGGCCGACCCGGCAAGTTATAGCGCAACGAAATCGGCCCATCCTCCCCCCGCACCGTCAAAATTTTCGCGCCGCTCTGTATGTTGTCCCACAGCCGACTAAAATCTCCTTCCCGCGCCGCATCAATTGGGCCATCCAACTGCCCTAAGCGCGCCTCCGCATCGGTTGTCGCCAAATGATAAAACAGCGGCGCACCGATCACGCCCGCCAGCAAAATCACCAGCAACGGCTTGCGCCAATGTGCACGCAACATTCCACGTGCAAAAATCGCCCAATACCCCAGCAAGGCTGGAAACAGCAACCACGTAATCCGTGCTGGCAAATAAGTATAGAAAGAGACCCCGACCGCAATCCCCGCCGCAATGATCCAAACCCTGCAACTTGCAACCTGCAACCTGCATCGCATCCCCTTCCAAAACAACGCCACCCCCACCGCCAACATCGCGGGCATCACGACCGACCGCAACGCATGTCGCGCCGTCATCACTGCCCAAAAGTTGACCGCGATCCCCGCCGCCGTCAAAATGGCGACCCGGCGATTAAATGCTAGATTGGCCCATGCGTAGGTAGCGGCAATGAGGATCAGACCGAAATAGACCGCAACTAAGCGTCCCGCCAGAAAGGTGGGGCCGAGAAAGGACATGAGAATGGCGGTGGCGTAGTCAAAAAAGGGTTCGCGCCCGTAGGCAGTGGGGAAATAGATCGGCCGAATTCCCTGCACAACCCCCCACGCATCCAGCCCATGATCCGCCTCATCATGCGTCATACCCGGCGGCACATCGGCAAGCAAATAGAGGCGCAAGAACGCCGCTACCAATAAAATAAACGTGATCCAAAACCACCGTCGAGACATCCTGCCGATTCTACTGAACAGCGTGACTGCATTCAACTTTCGGCCGAATCCCGCAGCCAATTCGCCCTTCTAGCGTCAATAACTGAGTCTATATTCACATATATTGTCATGTTTTTTGGTACAGGTAATTGACTTTTCGGCCGAAATCGAGACAATAGTTTCATGCCCAAACCGTTTTTGGTCTATTTACCCTCTCTTCCTAGCACAATGTTGTCGCAAGGCTTTACGCTAGGAAACTTCAATCCGAACCCTAATACTGGAGAAGAAACATGAAGAATTTAAGATTACTCTTTTTCGCTCTTGTTCTTGCCGTGGTCGCCATTGCGTGCGATGCTGCAACACAAGAGCAAATCGACCAAGCTGTCGATCAAGTGGAAGCATTGGCAACCGATGCCAACATTGATGTAACGGCTGTGGTTGAACAGGTTGAATCGGCCGCCACGCAAGTGAGCGAAGCCGTCGCAACGGAAGAACCGATGGTTGAAGAAGCAACCGAAGAGCCAGAGATGATGGAGTTTGCCGCCCTCGACCCAGTTGTTGATGACAGCTGTGCTGGCGCATTTTCGCGTATTGAAGCAACCAGCCAATACGAAGTCACCTTTGATCTTTGTAACCCAGACCCAGCGTTCCTCGCTAAAATTGCATTTGCCGCATTCGCAATCTTCTCAGATGATTACCTGAACGAAACAGGTGGCACTGGTGCAATTCTTGAGGCGCCCGTTGGCACAGGCCCCTACAAAGTTGATGTTTGGAACCGTGGCGACAGCATCATTTTCAGCAAGAACGAAGCTTACTGGGGCGAGCCAGCCGTAGCTGATCAGCTCGTTTTCCGTTGGGCATCTGAAGGTGCAGCACGTTTGCTCGAACTGCAATCTGGTCAAGTTGACGGTATCGACAACCCCAGCCCAGATGATTTCGACACAATTGCTGACGATGATTCACTGCAACTGATCGAGCGTCCTGCGCTCAACATCTTCTACTTCGGGATGACCAACACCTTCCCACCATTTGACAACGTTCAAGTCCGTCAAGCGGTTGCAATGGGTATTGACCGTCAGCGTATCGTTGACAACTTCTACCCCGGTGGTTCAGAAGTTGCCTCGCACTTCACCCCATGCGCCATTCCAAACGGTTGCGAAGGTGAATCATGGTACGACTTCGACGCAGAAGCTGCACGTCAAATGTTGGCAGACGCTGGCTACCCCGATGGTTTCGAGACGACCATCTACTATCGTGACGTTTTCCGCAGCTACTTGCCAGAACCCGGCCTCGTCGCCCAAGAGTTGCAAGCACAGCTTGAGAACAATCTCGGCATCGTTGCGACAATTGAGGTAATGGAGTCAGGTGCGTTTATCGCAGAATCGAGCGCAGGTAACTTAGAAGGTTTCCATTTGCTCGGCTGGGGTGCGGACTATCCACATCCAACCAACTTCTTGGACTTCCACTTTGGACAGGCGAACACACAGTTCGGTGCTGCTCATCCTGAAATCTACGAAGTACTGGCTGAAGCTGCAAGTGTTGCCGACCCAGCGGTCGCAGCCCCTCTCTATGAACAAGCCAACAACATGATCAAAGAGTTGGTGCCAATGGTGCCAATTGCTCATGGTGGTTCGGCCGTTGCCTATCGTGGTGACGTTGAAGGCGGCTTCGCTAGCCCACTCGGTAACGAGTACTTCGCCGTAATGACGCCCGGCGACCGCGGTCAGTTCGTCTGGATGCAAAATGCTGAACCTATCAGCCTTTTCTGTGCAGATGAAACCGACGGCGAATCACTGCGTGCGTGCGAGCAGGTGCAAGAAGCACTCTACACGTACGAAATCGGTGGCACCGGTGCGGTTCCCGCATTGGCAACCGAATGTGCGCCTAATGAAGAGTTGACACAGTGGGTCTGCACCCTCCGTGAAGGTGTGACCTTCCACGACGGAAGCGCATTTGATGCTAACGACGTGATCGCGACCTTTGGTGCAAACCTCGATGTTGAGAACCCCAACCATGCTGGTAACACAGGTGTTTACGAATACTATGATTACCTCTGGGGCTTGATCAACAAACCACCAGCAGAGTAAAAATGTTGAGCGGGCGCACGCCCGCTCTTCCCCGTTTGGGCATTTGTGAGCCTCGTTTCTTGTGAGGAACGAGGCTCTTTTCAAATTTAGTGATAGAATCGACCGAAAAATAACCCTACACATTGCATCACAATGAAGCACCTCCTAGAAATCAAGAACTTAGTCACCCGCTTTTACACCAGTGAAGGCACGGTACACGCTGTCAATGGCATCTCCTACACGCTCGATGCAGGTGAGTCGATGGCGATTGTCGGTGAAAGCGGCTCTGGCAAATCGGTTGGTGTGTTGTCACTGCTGCAACTGATACCTTCCCCGCCGGGCAAAATTGAACAGGGCGAAGTCCTTTTCGATGGCAATGATCTGACCAAACTCTCGATGCGTGAACTACGCAAAATTCGCGGCAACGACATTGGCATGATCTTTCAAGACCCGATGACATCGCTCAACCCTGTTCTCTCGATTGAGCGGCAGATGACGGAGGGAATGCGCAAACATTTGGGGTTGAGCAAACAGGCGGCACGCGAGAAGGCGGCCGAACTGCTTTCCTTGGTCGGCATCCCCAATGCGGCCGACCGTCTCAACGACTTCCCACACCAGTTCAGCGGCGGCCAGCGTCAACGCATCATGATCGCCATCGGGCTCAGTTGCGACCCCAAGCTGCTCATCGCCGATGAACCAACTACCGCCCTCGATGTCACCATTCAAGCCCAAATCGTCGCCCTTGTTAAAGATTTACGCGACAAGTTTGGCACGGCGATTATCTGGATTACGCATGATCTCGCCGTCGTTGCGGGGCTTGTCGATAAGGTCGCCGTCATGTACGCGGGATTCATCGTCGAACTCGCCCCTGTTCGCGCACTCTATAAAGCGACGAGCCACCCCTACACGCTCGGGCTGCTCGAATCTTTGCCGGAAGTCGGCATCGGCCTCAAAACACGTCTTGTCCCCATCGACGGCGCACCTCCCAACATGACGAACGCGCCCGTAAGCTGTCCGTTCGCACCGCGCTGCCGCTTTGCAGTCGATAAATGTCATCAAGAAAATCCACCACTCATTCAAGTAGAGGAAGGTCATTTTTCCGCCTGTTGGGAATGGGAAACGGTCAAACATTCGGCCGCACTGGAGCTAAAAAATGTCTGATCAAGAGACGTTGCTAAAAGTCACTAATCTTAAAAAGTACTTTCCGATTCGGCGCGGTGTTTTTCGCAGCGTGGTTGGGCATGTTAAAGCGGTTGATGGCGTGAGCTTTGAGATTAAACGGGGTGAGACGCTTGGTTTGGTGGGTGAAAGCGGCTGTGGTAAATCGACCACAGGACGCACCGTATTACAGCTTCTCGATCCAACGGAAGGCAGCGTTGTCTTTGATGGGCAAGACCTCGCAAAGATGAGCAGCGAACAGTTGCGCTTGATGCGAAATCGAATGCAGATCATCTTCCAAGATCCATATTCGTCGCTCAATCCGCGCATGACCGTGCAGGGCATTTTGACCGAGCCGCTCGAAATTCACGGCATCGGCAGCCGCGCCGATCGCGCGGGACGCATTGCCGAACTGCTCGAAACGGTAGGCCTCAACGCCAACATGATCAACCGCTATCCGCATGAATTTTCAGGCGGGCAACGCCAGCGGATCGGCATTGCTCGTGCATTGGCGACCAATCCCGACTTTATCGTTGCCGATGAGCCGATCTCCGCGCTCGACGTGTCGATTCAGGCACAGATCGTCAATCTGATGGATGATTTGAAGGAGAAGCTCGGGCTAACCTATCTCTTTATCGCGCATGATTTGTCGATGGTGCGCTATATGAGTGATCGTGTTGCCGTGATGTATTTGGGACGCATTGTTGAATTAGGCGACCGCGATGATGTTTACGACAGGTCTCTCCACCCCTACACCCAAGCACTCGTTTCGGCCAATCCCGTTCCCGATCCCGATTTGGAAGCGGTGCGTGATTCGATCATTTTGGAAGGGGATGTTCCCAACCCCGCGAACCCGCCATCCGGCTGTAACTTCCACCCGCGCTGCCGCTTTACAACAGACATCTGCACGACAGATGATCCAGTGTTGCGGAATCTTGGCACCATGCAAGAGCATTGGGTCGCCTGTCATCATGCGGAGCAGTTTATATAAACTCAAAAAGGGCAGGTCTTCAGAATATCGTAAGGTTACATAATATTGCGTGTTGCGTGTTGCGTGTTGCGTATTGGCCTCTGGATACGCAATACATTTGACCTTCCCCTTGATTTCCCAGTGTCCTGCAAATCACTCATCGTAATCGTCATCGTAATCGTCCATGTCGGCCGAAAACAATCCATCCTTGATGATCGCCTTGTCCATCGCTTCCTCAATCAACGCCAATAACGCTATCTTGCGCTGCTGGTAAAACGTGTCGAACGCATCATTTCGCAACGTATCTGCCGGAACCCGGTGCGTAGCAAGAATTTCATCCATCGCGGCATCGCTCAAGTCCACCTGATGATGGGTTTGCAAGCTGTGAAGATAGCGTGAAGGCGCATTGCCGCCAATCATGCGGTTTGCCTTGAAGGAAATAGGCGTCTTGTTGACCACAGCATCGTACACCTTGCGTTCAATACCGTGCTCCTTGCACCATTTACGTGGGAAGATATGGTGGATGTCGAGGGCGATATTTTCCGACTCAAGTTCTTGTATCGTCGCTTTCCAAAAGAAATCGCGCGCGCCTTGCCGCAGCACCAACACGTTCAAACCCTTGTACGCAGCACTCAAGCGGCTGCGCATTGTATCGAGTCGATCGGGCTGGAAGGCTGCTTCATAGACGGTGCGTGGTTCGGCCGAATCATCTTCAAACCAGTGCAAAAGCTCCTCAACATCATTGGCGATGCGCGTTTCAACCGCACCGCCATACAATTCTCCCAGCACCCCGCACCAAAACCAACGCGACAGCTTGTCATATATTTTCGGCTCCAGCCAACGATTCCCCAGATGCGTCATCACCGCCGCTAGTGGCACGAGCTGTGTGCGGTAGGGCAAATCACGTGCGCTGTAGAAACATTGCTTGCGCATGAACTTTGCCGCCAGCAAGAAACCTTGCTCGACGTCGTCAGCTCGCTCGAGATAAGCCGACAGCTTTAGCGCCAACACCGCCACGCGCTTGGCGCTAACGGCCGAAACCGCCTTGCCAACCTTGCCAGCCTGCTCATCCTGTCGCCGCTTATCTAACGTATCTAGCAGCGTGATCGCCTGTAGAAAGTCGGTTGAATCGACGGGGCTAAGGATTGGTTCTTGCTGGAGGCGACTGCGCCGCCCTTCTAGTTTGCGGATTTTGCTGCCGAACCAATCATCGCGTAAATTAAATCCGTCCGCCGCATAGGTTGCGGTAATGAGTTCAAAGACGGAGAGTGGCACGCCGCCCGTGTTGACCTTCTCAAAAACAAGGCAGACCGCCTCTTTTGTCGTACTTTTGTTGAGTGCAATCACTGGCAGTTCATAATTGCGAAAGGCGTTCAGCACATTTTTGCGGAACTGCATATAGACGCCAAAATGTTCAGGTGCATATTCTTGTAAGCTTTCTTCCCACTCGTCTGAGTTAAGGATTTGATTGCACGGAAAATGGAGTTGCTGGCACTCAAGCTCACGCGACGACAGATCGAGCGTTAGATCGCGTCCGAAGTTAGTGAAAATTTTGCGCTGTTCATCAACGCCGACAAACGCTTCATCGAGCTTGCCATCGACCAGCGCCGTCTGGATATCGAGATAGTAGTAGCGCCGAATCTTTTTGCCCTTCTCATTGCGCGTGTGTACTGGCGTGTTGAGTTTGAGCACTTGTGTGAGTGAGGTCAGACGCTGCTGCCCATCGAGAATCAGGCGTTCGGGTTCGGGAATCGAGCTGTTGAACGGGACGTTTTCAATTGGGCGGGTTTGAAAGCGCAAGTCGCCACCCGTTTCGAGCAGCATGACCGCACCAACGGGGAAGGAGCGCGCAATGCTGACGAGCAGGGACTGCACGTGGCTGTCATCCCAGATCCAACCGCGCTGAAAATCGGGGAGCTGAAGCTTTCCTTCAGTCACTTCATCGAGAATTTTGGGGAGAAGCTGTTTGGTGCTGTCAAAGGTACTCATAGGGATATCTTAATTGTTTTGGTGATTAACCGTCGCATTTAGTTTGCAGGATGCTAGCGGTTTGTCATTAGGGTCTTGCGGGATAATTTGGTCAGCAAACGCTTTTTTGAGGATTGATTGGCGTATAGCTGTGGCTTTTTGCAGATTTTCTGCAATCTGTTATGCAATGTGCTAAACAATAGACAGTTACTCATCCAAAACGTTCATGATGCATAGTTGTTGACCCTCTTGAGTGTGGTGGTTACATACCCCTCCGCTTGCTCAAGCATGGCGTCAATTTTGTCGCGTGCAATCTGTTCGGGATTTTGGTGCTTGCTCACGTTTTTAATCCAATTGGCTCAGAGAAAAATATGTCTATTATCGTCAACTGCTGATTTACGAAGCAAAATTTACTCGTTGCCGCATTTATAGTCGATCAAGTGAGAATTGTCACCTGTCAGATAAAGAAAGAGGTTTGTTTTGCTAAATTTAGGGCGTTTTCGGTCGATTTGTCACTAGTATCATCACGTGAAAACTCTTGCCATGCGAAGTCGCGATCTCTGTCATTCTGATTTATACTGACTTAGGTATTCGGCCGAAATCACATCAACGTCACAAACGCCACCTGAATTGTCCAATCAACAACTTTATCCCCTAGCTGCCGCATGTAGATCGACCGCAATCCTTCCGCATCAATCCCGACTGCTTCCAACGCAAGCCGATAGGGGTTATCAATCTCAAACCATCGCCCAACCATTGACCGTGCCAAACGTCGTTCTTCATTGAATGTGTGTAAGGTAATGCTCGTTGACCAGCCATGCTGTTCAAGCGACTGCTGTAACGCATTGACATCCCAATTGGTTGTTAGATTGTCGGGATTTGTCCAGAGGCTATTTTCGGCCGAAATCACCCCCGCTTTCATCCCCTCAACATCTGCCCAACTCACCAAATCATAAATCCGCTGGCTCATGCGTGGGATCGTTTGGGCAAAGACGATCATGCCGTCTGGCAAAAGCAAATCACGCCAGCGTGCAATCTGTTGCTCTCCTTCATGCAAGCGGGTCAACGGGTTGTATGCCAACACACGATCAAACTGTATCTCTAAATTGTCGAGAGAGTGGATGAGTTTCGGCCGATCTAATTCAGGCAGACGTTCCCCCTGCTTGCCTAACTGTTCCCCACGCTGTTCAACAACGCCCCATACGCCACCCTCTGGCACTTGTCGCACCGCCTCCCAAAGCAACAATCCGTTATCTGCTGTCAAATCAAGCAGGAGGTGATGACGCTGTGGTTTCGCCAACGCAAACAGCTTGTCACGAATCGCCCCTAATGTCTGCCCCGTGCTAGACGACACCCGTTGTAACCACGCTTCCCGCCCCTTATTCTCTGGACTGGTCGTCAAAATTTCGGCAAAGTCGTCATCACTCACCGCCAATACCGCCAACTGTTCTTCCCGCCGACGCTCGACCGTCTCCGCCAACGTCGCTTCATACCCTTGATCACTGGGCTGATAAAAAACACGCCCCTGTAACTCTGTTGGCAAATACTGTTGGGCAACCCAATGGTCTTGATAGGCGTGCGGATACTTATAGCCCATCCCATGCCCAAACCCTTCTTTATCTCGATTTCCGTCTTTCATCGCGTTGGGTACGTCATGCTCTTGCTCTTTCCCAACCGTTGCCAGCGCATCAAAAAATGCAAAAGTCGTGTTTGATTTGGGAGAAGTTGCCAAATGAATGATCGCTTGCGCCAGTGGAAAGCGTCCCTCTGGCATTCCAATGCGTTCAAACATTTGCCAACAGCTTTCCACCACGCTCACCGCCGCTGGATCAGCCATCCCAATATCTTCACTTGCAAAGATGCCCATGCGCCGAAAGATAAAACGGGCATCCTCCCCCGCATAAATCATCCGCGCTGCCCAATACAACGCCGCGTCCACGTCGCTTCCGCGCAAACTCTTTATAAATGCAGAAATGGTGTCGTAATGTGCATCGCCGTCTTTGTCATACAAAACGGCACGCCGCTGAATCGACTCCTCTGCGACCGCTAGATCAATCCCTATGATGCCATCTTTATCGGCGGGTGTTGTCTCAATCGCTAACTCAAGCGCGTTTAATACGCTGCGTGCGTCCCCGTTGGCAACGTTTACAAGATGGTCTATCGCATCTTCATCCATCTGGACGTTGAGCTTGCCATACCCGCGCTCCTCATCTACTAACGCCTGTTGCACAACCTCTCGCAAATTATCTTCGCTCAACGGTTGAAGCTGAAAAATACGGCTGCGACTCACCAATGCCTTTTGAACTTCAAAGTAAGGGTTGGCTGTTGTCGCGCCAATCAGCAAGATCGTGCCCTTCTCCACGTGCGGCAATAGTGCATCCTGTTGTGCTTTATTCCAGCGATGCACCTCATCAACAAACAGCGTCGTGCGCTGCCCGTACATATCTCGCCGCTCTTGTGCATCAGCAATCGCTTGTCGAATCTCTTTCACCCCTGCCAGCACTGCATTGATCGTAATGAAATGGCTCTTTGTACGATTGGCAATCACCATTGCCAACGTCGTTTTGCCAATACCGGGCGCACCGTAAAAGATCAGCGATGATAATTGATCTGCCTCAATCGCACGGCGCAACAGTCGTCCCTTGCCAATGATATGTTCCTGTCCAATGTACTCTTCTAAAGTACGTGGGCGCATTCTGTTGGCAAGTGGGGATTCATCTTGGATTTGTGCTGTTCGGCCGATTTGAAAAAGATTGTCTTTCATGTCAGACAGATGATAACATGATGGGAGCTTTTTGTGCCTGTTCTATTATTCGTGGGAAATATGTCGCTACCAATACCATTGCAGATGATTTACTGTGACCGAGTTTAGCATTTATAATGATGCATGATGGTTTAAGACGGAAGATTCATAATAGTAAAGTTATGCGAATTGTACTGACAACCGGTTATTATGATGCGACAGTTTCGGCCGATTTCATCCTCACCCGCCGCATCGCATTCCAACGCTTTGCCGAAGAATTACAAGAGTTAGGGCATGACGTTCTCGTGGTCTATCCATTCAATACAAGTGGGGAACGGGTTCAAAATGGCGTGACATACCGTTTAGTCGAGGCGGCATGGTGGGCGCGCATGGCGAGTTTCGGCCGATCACACTATGAACTCGCCACGCGCACACTCTCGATCATCTCCCAATTTCAACCCGACGTCATTCACTTTAGCGGCCTGACGCTCGACCTCAATCTGTGGCTGGTCACCCGCTGGGGGGTGCAGAATGATGTGCCAATCGTTGTCCAGTATCACGGCGGGACAGCAGCGCAGCATTGGTTGCGCCGCTGGGTGCAAAATGGGAATGTGCGACGAGCGACGCGGCTGTTGTTTACGGCGCGGGAGCAGGCGGCTGGCTGGGGCGCGGATGATAAAGTTGTCGAGTTTACGGAGATGTCGAGCGATTTTCGGCCGAAACCAAACAGACAGCGCGCGGGCGACCCCGTACTGCTTTGCGTCTGCCAACTGATCGCACACAAAGACCCGCTGACCATTTTGCGTGCCATGCCACTGATCCTGCTCCAGCGGCCAAACGCACATCTCTACTGGGCATACCACGCAGCGACACTGTTGCCTGACATGCAGAAATTTATTGCAGAAAACGGGCTTGCCGACCACGTGACGCTGCTCGGCAACGTACCGCACGCCGCGATGGAACTATTGTACAATGGGGCAGACTTTTTCATTCAGGCGAGTCTGCGCGACGTGGCGAGTATTGCCGTTTTAGAAGCAATGGCATGTGGTGTGACGCCTATTTTGTCCGCCATTCCAGCCTTTCGGCGGCTGACAGATGAGGGGAGAATCGGCCGATTATTTCCCGTCGGCGATGCGCAGGCATTAGCCGCCGCCGTCCTCGCTGGCAAAAATGGCGATGTCCGCACCCATTTTCTCACCCACCACAGCTATCCCGCGCTTGCACGACGATTGGCAGAAATCTATGCGATCTGATCGTCGTTTTATACTAACTGGAATGACTGATGGCTCTTTAGAATATCGTGGGGTTAACTATTGCGTATTGCGTATTGCGTATTGACCTCTAGATACGCAATACGCAATACGCAACACGCAACACGCGCTTGTCTTCCAAAAGAGTGCAAAAATGTCTAAAAGAGGCAACAATGGCATGGAAAACAATCCCTCATAACGAGTGGGAAGCACGCGCAGACGTTGATTTTTGGCAACCCTATGCGCGCACGCGCAGCGATTTTAGCCGTATGCAAAGAGTGCGCAGACAACTTGCCGCGTTACGCGCAGGCAATGTTGAGGCGGCAAAGTTGTTTGCGCAACGGCTGGCGTTTGACGACGACGGAGCGACATGGGTGCGTGCAACCTGCTTGTCATATTTAGCGACTTTGGCGGAAGCGGCGGGTGATATTGATGAGGCGATTGATCATGCAATGTTGGGTCGGTCGCTGCATGAGATTGTGGATGGTCAGCAGCTTGTGCAACTAATCATTGGGCATGGGCGCGCTGACCGTGCTGCGGCTGCGGCTGAGATGTTCCGCACGGCCCCTATTGCACAAAATGGCGCGCAAGAGACACGCGATTTGCAACGCGCCGCCATGCTGATGCTCGCAGGTCAGGAGACGACCGCGCGGAATTTAGCGAACCAAGCGTTTGACTCATTGATGGGTGCGCGACGGCGAACGATGTATATGCCGCTGGTCTGGGCATCGCAATCACGCGGCTTAAATCGCCTTTTGTTTAGACTGGTACGGCGCGGGGGATTGGTGCGAATCGTGGGGTTGCTGGGGGAGAATTCAGCCTTCACGCCTGACGCGCTGGCCTCAAAACTTGCCAATCACGTCTATTTCAATCAGTCCGAGATCACTCCCTTCGCAGATCGTGTGATCGTCGATCTTGCGGACTTTAGCCTTGATTTTCGTTGGACACAAGACGCACTTTTGCTGGAACAAGTTCGGCAACGTTATGACAGGTTCAAAGAGATTGATCGGGTGCACATTCCCCAACCGCCGCCCAATCCTAAGCGTGCGCTGATCATGCTGGCGATAGGTGACGATGATTCACGGCCGGAAGTGATTAACCCCCTGATCGAATTGAGCGTTCTGCTCGAATCGTTTGGTGAGTGTATTTTTTATGAGCGCATCGGGCCAATTTCGCGACCACGCGATTGATCATTTGCTCGGAACCATGATGAAGATCACTTCGGCAGAAACGATGCAGGCTTATTGATAGACCAATAGACTTTTAGGAATGCAACTTGAATAACTGTCCGAAGTAGAAGAATGGATTCCTGCCTTCGCAGGAATGACGGATCCGACAGTAATTTAAGTCTCGATCCTTAGAATCCGCTCGTTTCGGGTCGCTGATAGGCGACCAACTTGTGTAGCGCACGTAGTTCAAGCGGAAAACGATAGAATCCAGAATGATAACGCCAGCCAGAGACGGCTTTAAGCAACCGTCGCCAGTTGCCCGTCAGCTTTTGATCGGTGCTGGTTGGATGATAGGCGTTGAGGACACGCTCGAAGTCGTGCAGACGCTGTTGCAGCGGATAACCAACCCACGGCATACCGCCGCTGCGCCGCTGAGTGAACGCTAACCACTCGGGACTGATCCATGCCTCCAGCGTTTCTGGAAAGGCAAATCCGCTGTCCTTCGCTTGGTCATAGAGATCCCCTTCAAGCGGCACGGGCGTGTATAGGTACATGATGACTTCGGTTGCTGGATTGATCGTCTTGCACTGTTTGATGAATTCGATGGTGTCGGAAACATCTTTTTCGGGTTCAGGCGGATTGCCCATCACAAACGAAAATTCAGGCACGATATCATAGTGTGCCATGATGCGTGCCATTTCGAGCGTCATTTCGGGGACGAGTTTGCCGCCTTTGTCCATGCGTGCGAGTGTTTCGGCCGATCCACTCTCAGCCCCCATAAACACCATCTTTAACCCAGCATCTCGCATCATTTCCCACGTTTCAGGCTTGTATTTGAGCATGGTGTCGATGCGCCCCTCTCCCCACCACGCAATGCCCAAATCCATGATGCGTTCGCTAAACTCGGCAACGCGCTTTTCATGCACAAAGAAGTTGTTGTCATAGAATTCGATGGCGTTGACCCCGTGCTCCTCGTGGTAGAAGCGGGCAACATTGGCGACGGTTTCGGCCGATTGTGGCAACCAGCGGCCGCCCACCATATTGACCACCGCACAGAAGTTGCAGAAAAACGGGCAACCATACGACGAGTGATACCCTAACGTGCGCTCGCCCATAAATGTCTTGCGAACATAGCGATCTAGGGGGAGTTTGTTGAAGTTGAAGTGGGGCAACTTGTCTGGATGTGGAATCGGTGCGAGCAAGTTGCTGACCGCCTCACCCTGCGCATTGCGAAATGCCAAACCCGGAATCGTCTCAAAATTGTTGCCGCCATTTGTCAATTCACCGAGCAAGCTCAAAAAGACCATCTCGGCATGGCCGCGACAGACATAATCGACATAATCGGCCGCCAGACAAACATCCCAATGCTGGGTGGGAAAGTAGCCGCCCCAGATCATCGTTGACTGGGGATGTCGCCGCTTTAACTCTTTTGCCAGCGGGACGCTCATCTCAAGCTGTGGGCCGGGCATGACGGTAAACGCAAAAATCGTCTCATCCCCGTGCTGTTCGGCCAATGCGCTCAGCTCGACCAATGGATCAGCGACCAGATTCGCATCGACAATCGTATAGGGAAACTTTCCCTCCAAGATTGCTCCCAATGCTAACAAAGAACAAGGTAGAATAGGTTTTCGATTCGCAGAAGATTGTGGATTGAATAAAATTATCACGATTTTGGGATTAGTAATTCTGTATAAAGTTGCAGCCTAAGTATCAATACTCACTGGGACACGCCATTGTCCCTTGCGACTTCGATCTGTAGCATAACACCTTTCGCACGGCACTGCCTATCGACTCATGCAAATTCTCGAAACAGCCCGCCTCTACATTCGCCACTTTACGCTGGATGATGCCCCGTTCATCCTTGAACTGCTCAATGATCCCGGTTGGCTCCAGTTCATCGGTAATCGCGGCGTGCATACAATTGATGATGCGCGCACCTACTTAAAAAAAGGTGCGCTCAAGAATTATAGGCGACTCGGCTATGGATTCTATATGGTTGAGCGCAAATCGGACAGAGCCGCGATGGGGATGTGTGGATTGATCAAGCGGCCGAACTTAGAAGATGTCGATATTGGGTTTGCCTTTTTGCCCGACTATCGTGAGAAGGGATACGGGTTGGAATCGGCCGAATCTGTCCTCAACTATGCGCACACAGAACTCGGTTTTCAGCGGGTCGCCGCCATCACAGACCCCGCCAACGTGCGGTCGATGCAACTGCTTGAAAAGCTCGGATTCCGCTACCAACGCATTATCAAATGGTCTGATGGCGCAGAACTCAAGCTGTTTGCAATTGAGTTTTAGGCTTCAAACCGATTGGTTAGCCGCCCGACGCCCGCAATCTCCATGCTTACCTCGTCGCCAGCTTGCATAAAGACGGGCGGTTTACGCGCATAGCCAACCCCTTCTGGCGTTCCCGTCAAAATAACGTCCCCAACTTCCAACGTCGTGATCTGTGAAATGTAGCTGATGGTGAAGGCGACCGAGAAGATCATCATGCGCGTGTTGCCGCTTTGCATCAGGTTTCCGTTGTGCCAAAGTTGGATATCGAGATTCTGCACGTCAGGAATTTCATCAGCCGAAACCAAATATGGCCCCAACGGACCAAATCCGTCGACCATCTTGCCCGTCGTAAACTGGCTCGTGCGCCATTGCCAATCGCGAGCGGTCACGTCGTTGGCGCACGCATAGCCCGCCACATAGTCGAGCGCATCCGCCTCGCTGACATTCTTGCATGTTTTGCCAATAATGACGGCGAGTTCTGCCTCGAAATCGACGTTTTCAGCGGTGGGGGGGATGAGAATCGGCCGATTATGCCCATTCAACGACGTGTGCGTTTTGTGGAAAAGCATCGGGAATTCTGGCGGTTCCGCGCCGCCCTCTTTCGCATGAGCGGCATAGTTGCGCCCCAGCGCGACCACTTTTCCCGGTCGCACGACAGGGGGGAGATAGGTGATGGCTGCCAGTGCAATCCGCTCGCTATCGGCCAGCGCAGCCTGCGCCAACGCAACGCCCGCCTCCCCTATCTCCAACAGCGCGATCATATTTGCGGCACCCTTAATTGGTGCCACTTGATCCCCATCGACTGCCCCGATCCCGATTTCATCGTTATGTTGATAGCTCAATAATTTCACAATCTTTCCTTGTTCTCTTTAGGGCGTGCCTAAAATGCCGCGCCCCATGCGCCCGAAAATGCAATTTCGTCCAGCGGTTTACGTTCGCGGGCCGCAACTTCGCGCTCGTCAAAGGGGGGAACCAGCGTGGCGGCATCCCCCATCGTGCCAAGCGCAATTGTGCAAATGACCTCATGATTTTCGGGTATGCTGTAAGTCGCCATAATTTTCTCACGGTCAATTCCAGCCATCTGATGCGCATAAATATCGTTGGCCATCGCCTCAATCACCAACTGTCCGACGGCAAGACCCGTATCGTATAAAAACGCTTGGGTCGGTGGTTTAGACGGATTGCCAACCAGCGATGCAACGACCGTGATCAAGGCGCTCGCATTGTGTGCCCACTTTTGATTTCCCGGCAACAAGCATTCAAACATGCGCTTGAATTCTGCCTCATCCGTCTTTGCCGCGACGATAAAACGCCATGGTTGTAAATTGTTGCGCGATGGCGCCCAGCGTGCCGCTTCGAGCAGCTTTTGCAGCGTCGCGCGCTCGATGGGCTCGCCGCTGAGCGCGCGGGGACTCCAGCGTTGTTGAATTAGCGTGTGAATTGGTTGTGATGTAATTGCAGGTTTTTCCATAGCTGCAATAGTGCGTGGTTCGGTTCGATTCGACAACGTTATATTTCGACTTTGTCGTATTTCTTGCGCTACCAGCTACGAAGGTTGTGAAATCGGCCGAAATCCCCTAGCCTCTACCCCACACCTCTACTATCATTGCACAATTCGAGCTTGATCTTAAATTTGAGAGTCATTGACCATGCAAAAAACATTCTACATTTTGTTGCTACTTTGTTGGCTGGTTGCGTGCAGCAATGCCGCGCCGACGGCTACTATCGAACCGACGAACGTTCCGTCGACAACCGCCCCAACGGACGTGCCGACCCCCGAACCGACAGAGACACCTGTTCCAACGGACACGCCAACCCCCACCAACACCCCATTGCCAACGGACACGCCAACGCCAACATTTACGCCAACACCCACCGAAATACCACTCTCCGAGACAGACGTGGCGACGTTTGAATATGCACTGGTCGGCGATGCCGTCTATCCAGAAGGGGTCGCATTTGACCGCCCCACCAACAGCTTTTTTGTCAGCAGCACGACGGACGGCACGCTTTTTCGTGCCAGCCTGAGCGATCCGGAAGCAACCATCTTCTCAGAAGCGGGCGCAGACGGGCGCAGCGTCGCTATCGGTCTTGCCGTGGACAGCACCAATCGGCGACTCTGGGTTGCGGGTGGCGCGTCACAACTGATTTTTGTCTATGACACCGACAGCGGCGAGTTGATCAAACGATATGATTTGCCATCGGCCGAGAACTCCTTCATCAATGATGTTGCCGTCGATAGCATTGGCAATGCGTACTTCACCGATTCAGGCGTTTCGCGTCTGTTCAAGATTTCAGGCAGTTCGAGTGGGGTGGGGGAATCGGCCGAAATGATTCTCGATCCAGCTGAGGCGGGTGTCCCCTATGACGCGGCCTTCAACCTCAATGGACTCGCCGTTACCCCCGACAATCAACAAATCATCCTCGCTCATAGCAGCCAGCCTAAACTGTTTCTATTCACCATTAACGTCGGGACAGTGGTTGAAATCGATCTCGATGAAGGGGTTGGCGGTGATGGTATCTGGCTCGAAAATGGGTTGCTTTACACTGTCTACAATGGGGGTGTCACAATCGTTGAGATGTCGAGCGACTACACGAGCGGTGAGATCGTCCAGCAATTTACCGACCCGTCCTTCAAATCACCCACGACATTGGCAAAAGTTGGCAATCGGCTACTCGTGGTCAACGCCCAATTTGGGGCGCGGGCTGGTGGCAATCCGTCCTTGCCCTTTACCGTTTCAAGCGTTTTTATTCCGCGACAGTGAGCGGCGGTGGTGCGTGATTCTGTGGATCACGCACCACGCGATATTTTTATCTTCTAACCCGCTTAAAATCAGCCAACCTGCCGCACCGCAGCGACAAACCGCCGCACCTTTTCGGCATCCTTCTTGCCCGGCGATGCCTCTACGCCGCTCGCAACATCGACCGCAAACGGCTGCACGGCGGTGATGGCGGCGGCGACATTTTCGGCCGATAATCCCCCCGCTAGCATTAACTTGGGAACGCTTAACGCATTCGCCAGTTCCCAATCACTCACCTCACCTGTCCCGCCATACAGATTGGGATGGTACGCATCGACCATAATCGACGGCAACGTTTCGTCAGTGACCGCGAACTGTTCACACGCTGTCTGTGCCTCCGCCAACGACTGTGGCCGAATTGCTTTATAGACGTTGGGCTGGAGGGCGTGTAGGGTTTCGGCCGATTCTTCCCCATGCAGTTGCGCGACATCTAAATCGCAATAGGCCAGCGTCTCGCGCACCGTCTGCGCATCCTCATTGACGAACACGCCAACCAGCGTCGGGCAGTTAGGCAACGACCGCAAATGTGCGACGATGCACTGCACCTGCTGCGCCGTCACGCCGCGCTTGCTGGGTGGAAAAAGGATAAATCCCATGTAGTCCGCGCCCGCATCCCGCGCAGTGAGCGCATCATCGAGATTGGTGAGACCGCAAATTTTTATTTTCGTCATCGTTGTATTACTCAGTCACAATCACGGGCAGCAACACGCGCGAGCGCAGCGTCATTGTGCTGTTTAATGGAATGCCGACCAGTGGATTGCCTTCCGCGTCGCTAATTTCACCCGCCAGCGTGATCGCTGTGTCAGCCGGTCGCTGGCCGACAAATGAGATGTAAAAAAGGTCACGGTCGCCGATTTCAGCTTGTGGCTCGGCGATAAATTCAATCGTGTTTGCAGTGGGAAAGGTGCAGCTCTCCACAGGGAATGGCGTTGCCGTTGTGTCGCACGCCAGCGGCGTCAGAATAGCGTCGTCAAACGTCACCGTCACGACAATTCTGTCGGCAACGACGGTGGGGACATTTGAGATAGAGACGGGCAGAACAAACGCTTGCCCCACAAACGCACTTTCGCTTGGTGCAGAGATGACAAAGCTGTTGGCCTGATCGTGTGGAACGACGTTGATAAAGACCGCGCTCGGCGCACCGATATCACCATTTGCATCGACGCCCTCCACAAACAGCGTATAGGTTCCCTCAACAGTCGGCGCATTTAAGGTCAGTTCGACCGCTTCTTGCTTGCTGTTAAATGCCCCATCGACGGCCGACATCGCCTGTGCCGTCGCCCCCGCTTCCCATGACGGCGCATCAAAATAGAGATTGGCGGTGGTGATATTTTGGGTCGGTTCGCTGCCGTTTTGATTGTTAAAGCGACTGTCTGTGACCACTGCGCTCACCTTGAATGGTTCACCTGCCAGAATGTTGGTTTGCGACACAGCCAGATCGACCACATCGGGGCCAGCAGGTAGCAGATAGGGTGCACGTGCCACCTTGGCCGCATAGCGCAGGGCGGGCATGTTGTCGGGCACAATCGTGTTTTCAAAGCTGCTGCATGATTGGAAAAAGCGCGTACCCATTTCAAACGTATACGAGGCAACGCCAAACTCTCCGTAGGCGGTGTCGACTGTCGTGCCGTCGGTCGGATAGAGATTGACAGATTGCGTCGGCTCATACCCATTGAAGAAGGCAAATTTGCGCCCTAACGTCTGTAACGCCGTGCCATTGGGCGCAACGCCGGGAAAGCCCCATGGCCAAAGCACGAGTTGGCTATAGCTGTGGATGTCCATGTAGAGACCTGTTGCATCATCGGGCGCAGGGGAGGACATATCATCCGCACGTTGATCGGGGAAAATGGCGTGCATGTGGTCGACAATGGCGTTTGTTTCGGGCTCAGAACTAGCCACAGGGCCGCGATAGGTGCCGGAGCACTGGTTGCCGCTTGAGCCATTGTGTGCGCCCCATTCATAGGGGAAGTTGCGGTTGAGATCGATGCCGCGATCAACGCTTGATGAACCGCAGTAGTTGACATTCATGTTTTTGCGTTTTGAAAGTCCTGATTCGGCAATTTTGCGTCCATCAGGGTTGGCTTGCAACATAAGGTGAACGTCATGATAGTCAAGAATCCACGTGATGTCGGCATCGACCCCATAGCCATTGACAAGCATTTCGGCAAAGCGTGTGTTTAGCTCCGCCGTCGTGTACTCACGTGCATGAATGGCTGAGGTGATGAAGAGTTTCGGTTTGTCGGCGGGATCTCGGTCAAAGTTCGTGATCTGCAACACGTGCATGTCAAAACCCTCACCACTGCTGAGCTTTTGCCATGAATCTCCCACGTCGAGCCAGCGGACGAGATTTGGATAGTCATTGGCAAGCGATTCGGCCGATGCGAATGTCTCCTCGACGGTGCGATAGCACTCATAGCCGGGAATGCCCGCGCGTGCGACGCTTTCGACACGCTGCATATCGGCCGTGTGTGCCACGTCACGCTCGACCCGAAACCCTTGTGCCTCAAGCAGGGCGATTTCGCTGGCAGTTGCGCCCGTTTCAAAGTACATCTCGTCGTGATTGACTGACCAAATATCGGTATCGGCCGAAATTGCAAAAAAATCGTCCATATCGGAAAAGTAGGCACGCACGACCGTGATGTCATCATTGATGAGTTGCGTTTCTTGTGCAGGAAGTCTGTCGGGGGGTGCAAGAACGACAGTAAGTAAGGTAGTGAGTAGCAGGATGGCAGCTAGTTGTAATGATCTCATGGGGCTGTTTTTTCCCTTAAGGTTGAACACAATTTCTGTGGATTTTAAGCGAGTTCGGCCGAAAACTCACCCTATTCCTCCATACATGACAACATATCTACGTCATTTGACGTAGATGATTTAGGACAATCGGCCGATTTATCACCCATTTTCCCATTTTAGAATTGTCGCACTGAAGCTATTTCAAATGAAATAAGAGAATTCGCATGAAAGCAAAAAAGAAACCTAACACCCGTATTCGTACAAGCTGCCCAGATTGTGGCGCAGCCCTCTATCTTGAAAGTCGCCCTGAATTAGATGAAGAGATCATCTGCGAAGAATGTGAATCCAGCCTGATCGTCGTGCGCCTCAACCCCCTCAAACTCGATTGGGCATATGAAGATGATAATGACAGTTGGGATGATGACGACGATGACGACTGGGATGATGATTTTTAGTCAACAATAAACCTGAGACAATACGATAAACGTGGTGCATGATACGTCGCTTTCAGGCACCACTTCTGCAGCCGTCAACTTTTGCGAACCACCCCCCAATAGACCCTCTCAAAAAAATAAATCTGGAAAGATAATTCACTTTGCCCTATACTCCGCCATGAATACGGGCAGCCGTTTCGCCTCCCAGCAGCACCACATTGAGAAATAGGAGCATAGAGATGGAGCAGACCTTTCTTGCCGGGTTGGTGATTGGCCTTTTCGTGGGTTGGCTAATCGAATTATTGATCGACGTATTCTTCTGGCGACGGGGTAACAGCGCAGCAGGGATGACGAGCAAGCAGCTAGCGGATGCCAATTTGAGCTTGGCGACGGCGCGTCAACACATCAACCTGTTGGATGTCGAGCTATCGGAACTGACAACGCAAAATCGTGCGCTCAACGCGACGTTATACGATTCACGTCGTGAAATTGAGAATTTGCGGGCGCAACTCGCGATGATTGCAGCATCCAGGGGGGAAAATATGAGGGAGATTTCCTCCATATATAGCCGCGACAGCGAAAAACCCAGCGATACCAAATTAAACGACTTTATAGCGGCCGCGGCACAGACGGTTGACGAGCGCGATGCGTTCAAACGATCTGCGGATGAGGCCGCATGAACGTGCAGGGCAGACTGCAGCATGAGGTGTGGCGTTACAACCTGTTCAAGTGGGGTGTCCTGCTGCTGTTGGCGATTGCGGTGGGCGTCACACAATGGGGTTCCGATGGGTTGACGCAGCCCGTTCGCGCAATTGTTCCGACACCCCTGTCCAGTCCAGCGCCGACAGAAACTATCATCACGCCACCAACCCTCTTGCTCGACTCCCATGCGCCGCTTATCGTCAATTCGTCGCTCACCTTGCGTGGCAGCGGTACACCTGATCATGTCATTAGCCTGTTTCAGTCAGGTCTCGAACATGGCAAAGCGGTCGTTGACGCTGCGGGGAACTGGTCGTTTACAGTCGCGTTGACGGCAACGGGGCAATTTCAGTGGACGGCAGTAGCCATCGATGGGGCGGGGAGAATTTCGGCCGAAAGCGAGCCGCTGCTCGTTGAAGTTAGACCAATCCCCAATATGCCGACGTTAGCAATGCCCGTCCTTCCCGCTAATTTTTTTGGAGGGGATGTGTTGTTGACGGGATCGGCCGATGCAGGCAGCGTCGTCGGCATCTTGCTCAACGATCGCATTTTTGATGTGGCAACTGCCGATGAAAACGCGACATGGTCTTATGACCTGCCGCTCGATGAGGTGGGTAAATACAAAATCGCCGCTCAACTGATTGATGCGGCGATTGAAGAACAATTGACTTCAGACTCTATCGAGATCGAGGTGTCTGAAGTCAAATGATGGGTTGAATGCATGGTTCACTTACCCACGCAAGAAGTTCATCACCAATCCAACGACGAATAGAATGATGAAGATGTAGAAGAGAATGCGTGCGATGCTCTCTGCACCGGAAGCGATCCCGCCAAAGCCAAAGATGGCAGCGATGATGGCGATCACGAAGAAGATAATAGCGTAACGTAACATGGTTTAAGCTCCTTTCTGGGTATTGTCAAAATTGATAATACGTTTGTTTACACTATTCAATCTAAACATTTTGCATCAAGGTTGTGTTAACACAGCGGCATATTCATTGGCATATTGCGACTTTACTAAAACTAATCCTTGTCTAATTCTGTCATTATGTAGTTCTGATGTGAACGGCTTACTATAACTAATGGCGAAAACCTCGCTTGACGACCGAGAACAAAACGCTTGAGGATCGCCGAGAAAATGGTGGAGGATTCACAAAATGAACTTAAATAAATTTACACAAAAAGCACAGGAGGCGATTCTCGCGGCACAACAGCTTGCTGAGGAACGCAACCATAATCAAATAGAACCGCTCCATCTCTTAGCGACCTTAGTGACGCAAGAGGGTGGCGTTGTTCCACAAATTATCAACCGCATTGGCGGCAATGTTTCTGCCTTCGCAGGGCGGATTGAGCAGGAGCTGGGTAAGCTGGCGCGTTCTTATGGCTCGTCGAAGCAGGTCAACATGAGCCGAGAGTTTGTCAACGTGGTGAATTCGGCCGAACGTGTTGCAGCCAACATGAAGGACGACTACACCAGCACCGAACACCTGCTGCTCGGATTGCTACAAGCCAAAATCCGCAACTTAGCATTTTTGCAAGAGCTGGGCATTGATGAAAACAACGTCCTGCAAGCACTCACGCAAATTCGCGGCGGCCAACGCATTACCAATCAAAATCCCGAATCGACCTATGAAGCGTTGCAAAAGTATGGGCGTGATCTGACGCAAATGGCCCGACTGGGCAAGCTCGATCCCGTAATTGGGCGTGACGAGATCATCCGTCGCGTGATCCAAGTTCTCAGCCGACGCACCAAGAATAACCCCGTGCTGATCGGTGAAGCGGGTGTCGGTAAAACGGCCATCGCAGAAGGATTGGCGCAGCGCATCGTAAAGGGTGACGTTCCTGAAGGGATGAAAAACAAGGACGTGTTCGCGCTGGACATGGCTTCTTTGGTCGCTGGCGCAAAGTTTCGCGGGGAGTTCGAGGAACGTCTCAAAGCGGTTCTCAAAGAGATCGCCGATAGCGACGGCAAGATCATTCTGTTTATCGACGAGTTACACACCGTCGTAGGCGCGGGCGCAAGCGAAGGGTCGATGGATGCGAGCAACATGCTCAAGCCGATGTTGGCCCGCGGCGAACTGCGCACCGTTGGCGCAACGACACTTGACGAATATCGCAAATATATCGAAAAAGACCCTGCGCTGGAGCGACGGTTTCAGCCCGTTTTTGTCGAAGAGCCAAGCGTTGAGGATACTATTTCAATTTTGCGCGGCTTAAAAGAACGCTATGAGGTACATCACGGCGTGCGCATTCAGGACAGCGCGGTGATCGCCGCGGCGCAATTGTCCCATCGCTACATCACGGACAGACAACTGCCCGACAAGGCGATCGACTTGATCGATGAAGCGGCCAGCCGACTCAAAATGGCAATTGACAGCAAGCCTGATGCGCTTGACAAGGTCGATCGCCAAATTTTGCAGCTTGAGATTGAGCGTGAGGCGTTGAAAAAAGAGCGAGATGATGCCAGCAAGACGCGCGTCGCCGCAATTGAAGGCGAAATTGCCGAATTGAAGGAAAACGCCAATGCGTTACGCGCTCAGTGGGAGACGGAAAAAGGCGCGATCGACGAGGTCCGCGGCATCAAGGAGAAGATGGACGAAACGCGCACGCAGATCGAACAGGCCGAACGTGACTTTGACTTGAACAAGGCCGCACAGTTGCGCTATGGCACGATGACGGAGCTTGAGAAACAGTTGCGCGAAAAAGAGTCACGGCTGGGTGAGTTGCAACAAGATGGCGCGTTGCTGAAAGAAGAAGTTGACGGCGAAGATATTGCCAGCATTGTGAGCAACTGGACAGGTGTGCCCGTCAGTAAGCTGGTTGAGGGCGAGGTTGAAAAGTTGCTGCGGATGGAAGGGCGTCTGCATCGTCGTGTGGTTGGACAGGAAGATGCGATTAAGGCAGTGGCGAATGCGGTGCGGAGAAGTCGGGCGGGGTTGAGTGATCGAAATCGGCCGATTGGCTCCTTCATCTTCTTAGGCCCCACTGGCGTCGGCAAAACAGAACTCGCCCGCGCCCTTGCCGAATTCCTGTTCGATGACGACGACAACATCGTGCGCATCGACATGAGCGAATATCAGGAACGTCATGCTGTGAGCCGCCTGATCGGTGCGCCTCCCGGCTACATCGGCTATGACGAGGGTGGACAACTAACAGAACAGGTGCGCCGTCGACCGTACAGCGTCGTGCTGTTTGACGAAATCGAAAAGGCGCATCCAGACGTGTTCAATACGCTGCTGCAACTGTTGGATGATGGCCGCTTAACCGATTCGCAAGGGCGCACGGTCAACTTTAAGAACACCGTCGTCATCATGACGAGTAATATCGGCAGCCAATTTTTGCAGGGCGATAGCTACAATCCCGATGCGGCAATGGCGGCTTTGCGCCAACATTTCCGTCCCGAATTTCTCAACCGCATCGACGACATCATCACCTTTAGCGCGCTGTCGCTCGATGACCTGAAAGAGATTATCGACATCCAGTTGGCACGTTTGCAACGCATGTTGGACGATCGTGCCATCGCACTCGACGTGACGCAAGATGCAAAGGCATATCTCGCAACAGAGGGGTATGACCCCGCCTACGGCGCACGTCCGCTCAAGCGCACGGTGCAGCGGCTCGTCGCCGACCCGCTGGCACTCGCTATTCTCGAAGGACAGTTCCGCGATGGCGACATCATCAAGATCGATGTCGATTCGGATGGGTTGGTTTTTGAGAAGGGCGTTCCTGTTTTGGAAGGGGAAGTGGTAATTTAGGTTGTTGGATGGACTAAAGCGGACGCTTATTGTCCATCCTCTCCTATTTTTGAAGGATTGATTACGTCAAACCCACATTGCATTGCGACTTTGTTTAGTCGGCGATCTGCTCCGACAAAAATCGGCTCAGTTTCACCAATATCGTGTAGGTTTGACTGTACAAACTGCGCCGTCGCTAACTGAACTGCATCATAACCACGTAACGTGTGTTGCTCGATAAGACGCATCGCCGCTGCAATGATAAATTCGGTGACATCAACAATTTGAAACAGCTGCAGGAGGTCACGTTGAAATTCAGTCGTCGCCTGTGCCGCTCTTATTTGCCCAAGTGTTCCAACTCGCAACCGAAGATAAAACGCAGCAACGACCTCTGCCGCTGCAATTCGACTGATAAAAAGCGTGTGATCCTCATCTGCAAATAACTGTTGAACCCATGATGTCCCTTCTTCGAGAACATACTGTTTGACAATCGCGCTACTATCAAGAAAGAACGAACTCATTACCGCCGTTCCTCAATAACCGTCTCTGAAATCGGTTTGCCTTCAAATGCAATTGGCTCGTAGTTCGATTCACGATGACCGGGGGCAATACGTTGGATTACGCCACGTTCAAGGAGAAGTTGTAGCATTCGTTCTTTTTTCTCTTTCGTTGTCAACGCACGTACCAATATCTCAACTTTTGTGTTGGGAGGTAAAGGCAAGTTGCTTGATAGTTGAATTGTATGCTGACCATCGTAAACGCCTTGTAGTGTTGTCATACGAATCATTCTAGGCTGTTCCAATAGTCGCGTCAAGCGCACGGATGTTTCATTTTTGCTATAATTTCTGACATGGCGTACACACCCCCCGAACGGATTCAACAGATATTGGGCAATCTGCCGACGAAGCCCGGCGTTTATCTCCACAAGGATAAAAATGAGGTTGTGATCTATGTGGGCAAGGCGAAGAATCTGCGCAATCGGGTACGGAGCTATTTTCGGGAGAAGGTCGATCGCATCAAAACGGAGCGACTACGCGGTAATATCACCGACATCGAAATCATCACGACCGATTCCGAACTAGAAGCCCTCCTGCTTGAAAACACGCTGATCAAACGCTATAAGCCGAAATATAATATCGCGCTCAAGGATGACAAACGCTATCCGTACATTCGCGTTCATTGGGCCGATGATTTCCCCAAAGTGACGGTGACGCGGCGGATGATCCGCGATGGTTCGCGCTATTTTGGCCCCTATACCTCCGCATGGGCGGTGCATCAAACGCTTGACACGCTGCGCAAAGTATTCCCCTATTTGACCTGCGACCGCAACATTACGGGCAACGATCCGCGCGCCTGCCTCTATTATGACATCAAGCTGTGCAATGGACCGTGCATTGGTGCGGTCAATCGAGAGCAGTATCGAGCCATGATTGAGCAGTTGATGGATTTTCTCAACGGTAAATCGGAGTACATTCAGGATGGGATTCGGGAAAAGATGATGAAATCGGCCGAAAATCTCGACTTTGAAGCTGCCGCCCGTTACCGTGATCAATTGAAGGCGATCGACTCGATTGTGACCAAGCAGAAAGTGTTCTCCAACGCCAATACCGATCAAGATGTGATCGCGTTTGCCCGGGATGAAGGGGACGCCTGTGTGCAGGTTTTCTTTATCCGCTATGGCAAGATGATCGGCCGAGAGTACTTCCTGTTAGAAAATACCGAAGGGGAAAATGACGAGGCGATTCTGGAAGAGTTTTTGACGCAGTTTTATGACAGTGCCGCCCATGTGCCAAAAGAGGTTTTGCTGCAAAGTGAGATTGATGAGGTGAAAATTGTCGAGCAGTGGTTGCGGCAAAAGCGCGGGCAGAAGGTGACGATTCAGGTTCCGAAGCAGGGGCGTAAAAAAGAGTTGGTCGAAATGGCAACGACGAATGCGGCCGATACGCTTGAGACGTTGCGCCAGCAGTGGGCATCAGACCGGAGCAAGCACACGACGGCGATGAATGAACTTAAGGACACGTTAAAGCTACCCCGCCAGCCTGCCCGCATTGAATGCTATGACATCGCGCATACGCAGGGGACGTACACCGTGGGGTCAATGGTCGTTTTTGTGCAGGGTGCGCCGCGCAAGGGAGACTATCGCAAGTTCAACGTCCAGACCGTTGGCAATGATGATTATGGCGCCATGAAAGAGGTGTTGACGCGCCGTTTTGAGCGTTACAAAGATGCGAACAATGGTGAACTCCACGACGTGCGCAAGATGGGTAAAAAAGATACCGCATGGTCGCTGCTGCCCGATCTGTTGCTGATTGATGGGGGTAAGGGGCAGTTGCGGATGGCGCTGGAAGTGCTAGAGGAATTTGATCTAGTCGATGAAGTTCCCGTCGCGTCATTGGCCAAGCGTGAGGAAGAGATCTTTATCCCAGATCGCAAATATCCCGTCATCTTGCCACAGCGATCACAAGGGTTGTTCTTGGTGCAGCGGGCGCGGGATGAGGCGCATCGTTTTGCCAACAGCAGCCATCGTAAACGGCGCGGCAAGGCAGGGGTCGCCTCAATTTTAGATAGTATCGACGGGGTTGGCCCCAAGCGGCGCAAACTGCTGTTGGATCGCTTTGGATCGCTGGACGACATTCGGCGAGCGACCGTTGAGGAGATCGGTTCCGTGCCGGGTATTCCGCTCGATGTGGCGGAGAACATCAAGACAGGACTCGACTAAGGCATTATCATGACCGAAATAATACCACTGGAAATTATTATCATTCCGTCGGGCGAGTTTGATGCCAATGATGTTCAGGCGCTGAACTTGACGTTGCGGGCGGAACTGTACGAGAGCGCGGTGGAATCGGCCGAATTCTCCACGGCCCACATCTTTTCTGGTGGCACAAAAGGGTTAGAGGGGTTGAACTGGGCATCACTGCTAGTGACGCTGGCAAGCTCAGCCCCAGCATTGCTGAGTCTCTTTGAGAGGTTGCAACAATGGCTAGATCGCAATGATACGCTACTCGTCTTAACAGCACCCAATGGCACCACGTTACGCTTGCAAGGGGATCTGGACGACATTGACCTTCCTGAACTAGTCAGTCAATTTCAGGAAGGGGTACAAAGAGAAGGCGGGGTAGAAATCGTGGTAGAGAGTGGCGGAAAATTGATTGTCGATGGGGACGTCATTGGCGGAAATCAGATCAACGACAGCAACTAACCGCCACCATACGCAATGTAATCCCTACACCGTGTACTGCTGAAAAATCCTCTGATAGGCCGGATACTCTGCCATCAATGAGTCGTGGTTACCAACCGCGACAACCTGCCCCTTACGCAACAACACAACCACATCCGCCCAGCGAATTTGGCTCAGACGATGGGTGATCAAGAAGGTCGTCTGACGCTCGGCCGCCCGCGCAATCGCTTGCTGAATTTTATCCTCAGTCGCGCTATCGACGGCACTGGTTGAGTCGTCGAGAACGAGGATGCGTGGTTCGGTCAGAAAGGCACGCGCCAATGCGAGACGTTGCCGTTGACCACCGGAAAGCGTCACGCCACGTTCCCCAATGATGGTGTCGTAGCCATCTTTGAACGTCATGATGAATTCATGGGCTTGTGCATCGTTCGCCGCGGCGAGAATCTCCTCACGGGTGGCATTCGGTTTGCCAAATGCGATGTTTTCAGCAATCGTGCGTGAAAAGAGAAAGATGTCTTGCTCGATGATAGAGATTTGGCGGCGCAGGCTGGCGAGATTCCAATCGCGCACGTCTACACCATCAATCGTCACTTTCCCCCCGCGCACATCGTAGGTGCGATTGAGCAGTTTTACCAGACTGCTCTTACCCGCCCCTGTTTGGCCGACGATGGCGACCGTTTGGCCGGGCTTGACGCTGAACGAGATGTCATGCAGTACGTCAATTCCTGTGAGATAGCCCGCATTGACATTTTCAAAGCGCACGTTGCCCTTGATTTCCGCGTCGTAACCCGCGCTGTTTTCATCGAGTTCGGTCTCAGTTTTGATCGTTTCGAGAATACGCCGTGCGCCAGCCATGCCGCGTGCAACTTGCGAATAGGCGAGCAGCGAGATGAAGGTCGGGAAGCCGAACAAGCCGATTAAGCCAACATAGGCGATGACATCCCCAACGGTCAGAATCTCGCGGCCGATCCCGCCGATTGACCACATCCATTCAGGGTTGAGGAAAAGCAGCATTGCGTGCGTGAAGGCGATGGCGGTGGTTAAACCGAGCAGGAGTAGCGGCAGGAAGCGGGCTTCAACGCGCCCTTGGTCGATGACGGCGTTGCGATATTCGGTGGCGTTTTGCTCAAATCGGCCGATTTCCTGTCCCTCCTGTGCCGCACCCTTCACCGTCTCAATCCCATCAATGGCCTCAGCGAGCCGCGCGTTTAAGCGGCCGAAATTGCCGCGCACCCGATCTGCAATTGGATTCAACACCGCCAAATAGCGTTTGAGCGCGAGAAAATAGGTGACGGTAAAAAAGAGCGGCGCAAGAATGAGTTGTGGGCTGTAGGTCGGTGCTAGCACGAGTGGCATAAGGATAAAGTTAGCCGATCCGACGACGAGGTTGATGCCGGGCGAGACGAGCAAGTTTAGCTCACGCACGTCATTGGTGGCGCGCGCCATTGTGTCGCCGACGGGCGTGAGATCGTGGAAGGTCATGCTTTTGCCGATCAGGCTGGTATAAAGTTCTTGGCGTGTGTCACGTTCGAGTCGTTCGCCGAGATTGGCCGCGGAATAATTTCGGCCGAATTGCAACACGGCGCGCACCAATTGCGAGATGACAATGCCGATTGCAAGCCAGAGTAAACTCTGCACATCCTGTGCTTTGGCGACATCAAATGCGCGTCCGATCAAAATTGGAATGACGGCCGCCAATGCCGCATTTCCAAACGCACCGATTGCCATGACGAGAATTAATAACTTGTTGTGTAGCAGATGGGAGCGTATCCAACTTATGGGGGTTGATTGGTCACTTTGCAGGGGATCATGGACGGTAAATTCGGCTGTTGTCATCAACAAAGTTTAGCATTACTAACAATAAGACCCATTAGAACATTAGCAAAGATTTGGGACCCCTCAACTTACCACTTACCACTTACCACTCTTCACTTCCTCCCCCTTCCCACTCGACCTTTCACAACTGCGCCACCACAATCCTGTTGAGGTACAATAACGCGAATTAAAGTTGGGAAACAGTATGGACGAAATAAAACAACAGGGACGATCAGCGCAACGAATCACTTTGGTAGATCGAGCGGCAAAGATTGAGTGGTGGGCAATCGTTGTCGTTATGATTGCGGTGGTTTTGGTGTTTCGCGTGGTGTATGACGAGCAGACACGCGGCATCTGGAACTTCCTACGACAAGGTATTCTGACCACAATTCAGCTAACGTTTACAGCCTACCCGATGGCGATTACGATTGGCGCACTGATGGGTTTGGCGCGGGTCGCAAAAAATCGCGTCTTGTACAATATCTCGTCGCTTTATGTCGAAGTCGTGCGCGGGATTCCGATGCTGGTGCTGCTCTACTGGATATCGTTTGCCCTGCTGCCGCTCTTGATTAACTGGCTCGACGCAACGTTTAACACGGGATACACAATGCGTGATATGAGCAATGTCTTTCAAGGATCAATTGCGTTGGCGGTGGGGTATGGGGCATATTCGGCCGAAATTTTCCGCGCCGGCATCCAATCTATCGAAATTGGACAGTATGAAGCCTCCCGCGCACTCGGCATGAACTACTATCAGACGATGCGCTATATCGTTTTGCCGCAAGCGTTGCGTCGCGTGATCCCCGCGCTCGGTAACGACTTCATTTCGATGGTCAAAGATTCCGCACTGGTCTCTGTGCTCGGCGTGCGCGAACTCACCCAGGCGACTCGCCTCTACTCCAACAGCACCTTCATCTACTTACCCTCATGGACGTTGGCTGCGTTTATCTATCTCGGTCTCACCGTCTTGATGACGCGCTTGGTGCGCCTGATGGAACGCCGCCTCAATCGCGGGTATGTCTAATGATGAAGGGTAATCAGCCTAGATGACTGTTGCCCGCTAACTGATATGCAGCTTTCGCGTTATAAACTCACCAGCTTTCTGACCTGTCAACGCCGTTTTCAACTGCGCTACGTGACCGAACTGCGCTGGCCCTTGCAGCCCGTTCCAGCACAGCGGGCGGTTGCCTTTCAGCGGGGCGAACAGTTTCATGCGTTGATGGAGCGACACTTTTTGGGAATGCCTGTTGAGCTAGATGAGCGCGCAGATCAACGGTTGGCAGGCTGGTGGCAAACGTTTCAGCAGAAGCCGCCAAAACTGCCTGCCGGACAGCGTTTTCCAGAGGTCAGTTTATCGGTTCCAGTGGGCGGGATTGATGGGGCAGGTGGGCATTTCTTATTCGGCCGATTTGATCTCCTGATCCTCAACGACAATGCGGCTCATATCTTTGATTGGAAAACAGAACGCAATCCACGTAGCGAAGCTGAGCTGCGTGAGGAATGGCAAACCAAACTCTATCTCGCCCTCGCCACGGAAGGCAGCGGCGCGTTGGGCTACACCTATCGTCCCGACCAAGTTGCCATCACCTACTGGTTTGCCGAGGCGCCCGAAAAGAGCGTGACGCTGCGCTATGATGCGGCGCAACATGCGCGCAACTGGGCGACCATCAAGGCAACGACGGAGCGCATCGACCGGCGCATGGTTGCGCCCGACGCGATTTGGCCGTTAACAGAAAATTGGGAGCATTGCAAGACGTGTGCCTATCGCAACTTTTGCGGTCGGGATGTCGAATCGGCCGAAATCGACATCGATACCCTCGAAGCCGCCACAGAGGACGATTTTCGCGAGGTGCAGCTAGAACCAATCGATCCAAGCCTCTTGGTTCATTGATCCCGCACACCGCCTGTACAAACCGCTGACCACCTATAGATCAGGATGCGTCCCACCCGTAGGCGGTTCACCCTTGTGATCTTCGCACAACACAAAATAGCGCGTGCCGTTCGTATGGTAGTAGTACTCTGTGCCGTTGGCTTGCAGGACGATGTAGAAGCCGTCCACCAACGCCTGCGTGTAGGCATAGCCGGGCTGCGGACAGCCTAAACTGCCGTCATTCCAGACAATTTCTTCGATGCTGACGACGCTAACTGCCTCGCGCTGCACACCTTTCTGTTGAACGAGATCGTCAATCACTGTTTCAATAAATGTTTGCATTTCGGTCGGTACCTTGATGGCTGGAGCCGCCTCTGAGGTTGCTTGTTGGGTGGCGGGAATAGGTGTAATCGTCAACTGCTCGGCAGTCGGTTTGGCAGGTTCAGATGTATCGGTCGGAGCAGGGCGTGTTGCCGCATTGTCTTCTTTGGCATCATCATTGTGTTCCACAGCATCGTCAGCCTCTTCGGCGCGTCGCGTCAGGGTCACTTCACTAACTGGGGTGGTGGGCGTTGGATCGACCACAGTAGAGTCATCATTGGCCGCCGTTTCTTCTGACTGCGGCGCACAGGCGAAAAGTAGTAGGATGAATAGGTAAGGGATTAGTTTAGATGGTCGCATAATTGTTACTCCACGCTAAAAACGTCGGTCGTTCATAAAAAGTTCCATCTCTACCATAACAAAAACTCACGCCTTTTACACACGCAAAGACGAGAAAGTGCCTACAATTCCACCTGACGTGAGCGGTACCAATCTATCCATTGCCATCCATGCACGAAATTTGCCCGATTTGCACCAGCCTGACGACGCGCCGACTTCTACAACTACGAGATCAGCCCATTTGCACCACACTGCTGCCAACCTATGAGGCCGCGCGACGTGCGCCAGCGGCCGATATTGGCTTGCGTTACTGTCCGACATGTGATCACATCTTTAATGATCTCTTTGATTCTCAGCAAACTCGCTACCCGACCGTCCACCCCTATCCAGAGTACACGCCTGAACTGCTCCGTTTTCTCAACGGTCGCTTTCCGCTTAAGAACAGACAAATTATCGATGTGGGCGCAATGGCGGGTGATCTGTTGAGTGAGCTGATCGCGGGCGGAAGTCGGGGTATCGGATTTATGCCGACAAATGGCGTGGCTGAAACTCCCAATGTGACGTGGATTCGACAGCCATTTTCGCAAGCGTATCTTAACTTATCGGCCGATCTCATCCTCTGCCGCCAAACCCCTCAACATGTTTGGGACGTGCGTCATCTGTTGACGAACTTGCATAAGTTGGCATTTGAGTGGCACGCGCCCGTCCTGCTGGAGGTACAAAACGTCCATTGTCAAATGGAGACGGTCGATGTTTGGAGCTTGCGTTATGAGCAATGCCACTACTTTTCTCCGCACTCGCTCTGGCAAGTGGTCAAGGAAGCGCGGTTTACGCCCACGTCGCAATCCCGACCCCATGACGGCCGACTGCTCTCTGTGCTGACGATGCCGCTTGCGACACCGTTGCACATCCCCCCCAACGATATGGCCGATCCAGCACCATTTGCGCAGGCAGTGCGCGTGAAGGTGGCGGAATGGGCAACGACGCTGGGACAGATGCGCCAGCAGCAGGATCGCGTTGTCGTTTGGCAGGCGACGCCACGTAGTGTCTCCTTCCTCAATATTTTGCCAAGTCGCCGCGTCATTCAATATGTGATCGATGCACAATATGCCGAGCAATTTGTGCCTCGTGCAGGGCAAATGGTCAAATCAATCGAATTTTTGCAAAGCTATCAACCCGATGTCGTCATCGTGATGGATGAGAGATCAAGGGAGGATTTCGGCCGAATCTTGCCCACACTTCCAAAAACCCCCACAATCATGGTTGCATAGCTGGAAAAAAAGTGAGCAGTAGGAAGTCATTGCAGAGAAGTGGGTTCCCTACTCCTGACTCTTTAATTTTCATTCACATCAAATTCAATGTTCAATAACATCTACCAGAACCGCACAGTGTTGGTCACGGGCCACACTGGATTTAAGGGCGCATGGCTCACGACATGGCTGTCACAACTCGGCGCAAACGTCATCGGCTACAGTCTGCCCGAACCGACCACAACCCCGAACCTCTATGATCTCGCCAACCTGCAAGAGCGCGTCACCGACGTGCGTGGTGATATCCGCGATTGGGAAATGCTCTGGGCAACCATCGAAGCCAATCAGCCATCCATTGTCTTTCATCTTGCCGCACAAGCGATCGTTGGAACGGCGATCCGCGATCCGAAACCCACGTTTGATATCAATGCTGGCGGGACGGTCAATCTGCTCGAAGCCGTTCGCAAAACGGATTGTGTCAAGGCGGTGATCTCCGTCACCACGGATAAAGTTTACCGCGATGAGGAGTGGGTGTTTGGCTATCGTGAGACAGATGCATTAGGCGGAAAAGAGCCTTATGCGGCGAGCAAGGCGATGGCCGAGCTTGCCGTCGAAGCCTATCGCAAAACCTATCTCGCCGAGCGCAACATCGCCGTGGCCTCCGTTCGTGCTGGTAATGTCATTGGCGGGGGTGACTTCTCCGACCGTCGTCTCATCCCCGACATCATTCGCGCCCTCAACGCCAACGAAACAATCGGCATCCGCACACCGCACACCGTCCGCCCATGGCAACACGTGTTGGAACCGCTCAGTGGCTATCTTTGGCTTGGCGCAAAGCTGCTGCAAACAGGACAAAAGTATGCAGAGGGGTGGAACTTTGCACCCGCCGAGCAGGTCGGTGTGACCACGCAACAAGTGGTCGAGAAATTGATCGAATTCTGGGGCAGTGGCAATTGGGAAAACACGGGACTCGATATGCAAAATGTCGAAACAAACTATCTGCGCCTCAATTGGGACAAGGCGGTTGCTCGTCTCGGCTGGCAGCCCGCCTACTCGTGGGAGGATGCGCTGGCCGAAATTGTGGCATGGGTACAGGCATATCAGGCTGGAGAAGATGTTGCCCAAATCACGCAGCAGCATATTGAAAATTATGTGGCGCGGGCGCGGGCGCGGGAAATTGTTTGGGTGGAGTAGCATTGCACAAACTTTTTCTATCCCACATTGATGCATGGTGTATCGCGTTTATCGCCGCGCTCGTTCCGCTTTGGCTGCATGACGCACTTGCGCCGCGCACACTCTACTTGGCAGTCGCAATGACGGCGATGTATTGGTTGGCGTTTGCGTTGAACGACTATTTTGATCGGGAACATGACGCGCATGATAGGGTTAAGGCAAGGCGTAACTTTTTTCTGGATCGCGCAGGGGTAGAAGCGGCTTCCACCTCCGTAGCAATGAAAGTTAAATTGCGCGTCGGTTTGCTGTTCACTGTCTACTGCCTCTTGTTCCTCCCCGCATTCTTGCAATATGGCTGGCGTGGATTTGGGTTGGTGATCATCGGCGTATGCGTCATGTGGGGGTATTCTGCACCGCCACTCCGCTTGAAAAGTCGGCCGATTTTCGACCTCTTCACCCACATGCTCTTTGTGGAAACATTTCCCTACTGGTCTATCCTATTTCTACTCGATCTAACATGGTTGCCAATTGATCGCGCCTTGCTGACCATTGCGCTGCTTTCGAGCTTTACGGCGCAACTCGAACAGCAGGCGCGTGACTATGAAATTGACCGCCAGACCGACCGCAACTTTACAACGACGTTTGGCCTCAAAACGAACCTGTGGCTGCTTCGCATAGTGACTGGCTGGCTGGCGATATTTGGATTGTGGAAATTTTACGATGGGACAATCGGCTGGCAGTTTGCGCCGTTTGTCTTACTTGGCATGCCGATTTTGCTGCGTCGCTTTACGCAGCAGCAGTGGCTACCCGCCAACCAGCGCATGGCCTATTTTTTGGCAATGTGTGGGGCGGGCTATGCGGTTGTGTTGGTGCTGGGTTAGGCAGCGCGGCTGGCGCGCTACCCTTTGTAAGAAGAGTCGTACATCGCCGCTTTAATTTCGAGAATGTCACGGCGCAGGTTGGAATCTTGTTCCACGCGACCAGAGATCTTTTCATGACCATGCATGATAGTGGTGTGGTCGCGGCCGCCGAGTCGTTGACCAATTTGTGGGAATGAGGCATCCGTTTCGGTGCGACAGAGATACATGGCGATTTGGCGTGGATAGGCGACGGCGCGGCTACGACCTTTGCCCTGCATCTTTTCGGCCGAAATCCCATAATACTTACAAACTGCCTCAATCACCTGATCGACCGTCACTTTCTCTGGCTGACGAATGTAGTCGGTTAATGCCAAGTTGACCAGATCGGTCGTAATGGGCATCTTCATCAGCTTTGCATAGGCCAATACTTTGTTCAACGCGCCTTCCAACTCACGAATGTTGCTGCGCACATGATGCGCGATAATCGTCAACGCGCTGCGTGGCACAACCGCATTTTTCTCTTCCGCTTTGGTCTGCAAAATGGCGATCCGGGTCTCTTGGTCGGGCAATTGAATGTCGGCCATCAAGCCCCACTCAAAGCGCGACTTGAGCCGCTCCTCCAGCGTGACCATCGCACGCGGCGGACGATCACTCGACAAGATCACCTGTTTGCCGCGACTATGCAAGTCGTTAAAGGTGTGGAAAAGTTCTTCTTGGGTACTCTCTTTCCCCGCGATAAACTGAATATCGTCGATCAATAGAACGTCAGGTGAGCGATATTTTTCGCGAAATTCGGCCGTTCTCTGACTACGAATCGACTGGATCATATCGTTTGTAAACGTCTCGGATGAGATGTAACAGACGGTTAAGCCAGCCTCAAGCGACTTTGTGCCGATGGCGTGGAGCAGATGGGTTTTGCCCAATCCAACTCCCCCATAGATAAAGAGTGGGTTATAGGTTTGTCCCGGTGCTTCCGCAACGGCCAGCGCAGCCGCATGTGCCAGTCGATTGTTATGACCGACAACAAACGTATCAAACGAGTAGCGCGGATTGAGATTGCTAGCGAGAACTGTGTGATCAGAGATGCGTTGCGTCGGTTCTGCTTCAGTGTGATTGAACTGACCGCCATTTTCTTCGGGGTGCAACATTTCAGAGATCACGACAAATTCTATATCTGGGGTATTCCCAATGACCGAGCCGAGCGTGCGCTGGACCGTATCGTAAAGGCGATTTTGCAACCAGTCTCGCGCATAGGGTGTTTGCACGGCGATGGTGTAATTTTGGGTATCGGCCGAAATTAACTCGGTATCCTTCAACCATGTATTGAAGACCGCTTTCGACATTTGCAACTCAAGTTCGCCTAGCGTCGCGCTCCATGCTGCTTCTGGTGACATCTTTTCTCCGCAAGAGAGGAAAAATCAACGCGCTAATCGCGTCTTTCCAGTGGGAATCCTCTTCTACTGTTCTGTGAAACTGTGTTTGTCACTCGTGGCTGCTGTTAACAGAGTCCGTTCTCACAATCCCCTCAATCTACAACGGAACTTGTCGTGAGCGTGTGACTGAAACATTCTAACAGAACGGTATCTCACACGCAATGCACGAAATGGAGAAATGACGCAAAGTGGCCGATCGTCAACATTAAAATTTTCGGCCGATTCGCATAGTAAAAATTGAACCATAACTTACGGGAACTAAAGTTATCCACACCCCCATATATGGGATTTGCGTGTATGGGGGTTAGATAAGTTGGGGACTCGTAAAAATATAGGAACTTTCTCTATATGAGCGTTATTAGTCGGTAAATATTTGCCTACACCGCCTGTTTAGAATAAAAATAGGCTGTTGGCTATTTCCACGCCAATGCTGCACAATTCCCACATGGAAATCAGTGAAAACTTTGACATAAGACACAGCAACATTTTGTCTGTGGTAGAACGCACGTATGAGCAGAACACTTCTCTTAACCGCGATTTGGTTGAGAATTCGTCATCTCTTCGTGTTGTTCGGTAAATTGTAAGGAGCATGAAAACAATGGCAAACGTAGCAATTAACGGAATGGGACGTATCGGCCGCGCCACACTGCGCGTCGTAATGGACACCCCCGAACTCAACTTGGTTGGCGTAAACGACATCGCCGATCCCGAAAATATCGCCTATTTGATCAAGCACGATTCAGTCTATGGACGCTATCCAAAAGATGTTTCCTATGCTGATGGCAAGCTGCACATTGGCGATGAGGTCGTTCCTTTTTACAGCGAACGCAACCCCGTTGACCTGCCATGGGACCGAGATGATGTGGACATCGTTTTTGAAAGCACTGGTGTATTCACGACCACAGAGAAGGCTGGCCTGCATATCGAAGGCGGCGCAAAGTATGTGCTAATCTCCGCTCCTGCAAAGGATGACACGCCAACCGTTGTCTACGGTGTGAACAGCGAGCCAGAAGATACGCACGTTATCTCTTGCGCTTCTTGCACGACCAACAGCATCACGCCAGTTGTTGAAATTATCGGCCGAGTTTTTGGCATTCAAAAAGCGATTCTCACCACGATTCACGGCTACACCGCCAATCAGGGGATCGTCGATCAGCCAAGCAAAGCGTATGTACGTGGTCGCGCCGCTGCTATCAACATTGTTCCGACGACGACAGGTGCGGCCGTTGCAACGACAAAGGCATTGCCACAATATGTTGGCAAATTTGACGGTATTGCAATGCGCGTTCCAACTCCCGTTGGCTCTGTTTCTGACCTCACCTTCCTGACTGAAAAAGACACGACCGTTGAGGAAGTCCAGAACGCACTGCGTGAAGGAGCTGAGGGCAAGTACAAGGGCGTTATGGCAGTCACCGAAGTACCATTTGTCAGCACGGACATCATCGGTGATCCACACGGTTCTATCGTTGATCTCGCCATGACCAAAGTGGTCGATGGCAACCTCGTCAAAGTATTGGCATGGTATGACAACGAGTGGGGCTACACCAACCAGATGGTGCGTAAAGCTTTAGAGATCGCGGCAAAATTGTCATAGTGATAAAAATTGCCTGATAAAAAAAGCCCCGTCAGTTGACGGGGCTTTTTTGTTGCATAAATAGAGACTTTGTCAAATTCCTACGGCTAAAGCCGAAGGCTGATACACGAAACGCGCTCAAGCGCGTTGTTTGCAGCTATTTGTGGGAATATGGGGGCATCTGCCCCCATATTCCCACGAAAATTCTTTCTTCGCCGCGCCATAGGTGCGGCGTACTTGCCAAATGATGCCAATTCTTGACGAGTAGACTAGGGTGCCAAATTTAGTTCGTAGGCTGAATATGGATAGTAGTTTGAGGCGTTGACACACAGCACATATTCGCCAGCTTCACCAACTTCCACCGCAGTCGTGCCGCCGTAATCGGCCGATCCGCTATTCTGATAATCACCATTCGCCGTGTAGATGTTCAATGAGGCTGAAACTTCATATGGTTGTTCCGCTGGTGCGCTGATCTCGACAGATGCACCCTCGCCCAACGTTGCACGATAGCAATCGGTGTCTCCCGCAATCGACGTGCCAACGATGGTTGCACCGGCCGCGACGGAGTGTGCCTGTGACTGGATATCGCTGACATCGCCACCGCTGTCCGCGTCATTTTCGGCCGAAACGACCACATCCATCATGTACGCCCCGCCGCTATCTTCACCCCGTACCACAATCGTCGTGAAATGCTCAACTGCATCAGCCGTGACAAGCGTTGCACTATTACCCGGTAAAATCGCGGACGATTCGTTGTAATAGCCGTCCGTCGTCTCGACAAAGAAGTAGATGGGATCGTTGTTCTCGGCCGTGTTTGTGACGGTTACTTCACTATAGCTTGCAGCCAGCACACGAATGCGGAACGCATCTTCGTCGTCATCTCCGCCAAACAGCCCGGCCAATCCGGTCGCTGGATCGATGTTGGTTGGTTCATCACGGGTTCCGCCGTCGCCGCCGGTGGCAGCGTCATCCTGATTTTCGGCCGAAACCAACAGCTCGAAATCTGCCTGCCCCAAAATCGTCAAAACGCTCACCAACAGATCGGTCTCATCACCCACAATAAATGTCGCCTCAACCGTTTTGCCGCCCCCAACAGTTTCAGGTAGATCGACCCCATACGGCAAATTACTCACCGTTATATAGAGATCGGGATCACCCAGATTGGTCATTTGCAGCGTTGTGATCGCGCCTGCGGGTAGACTGGCGCGGTAGTGTCGGCCAAATGTTCCCTGCATCGCGTTGTCTTCCGCCACCACACCCAACGTCAGATCGAGTGGGTTGGTCGGCATTCCGCCCGGTGCGTTGAGTATCGCCTCTTGCTCCGCCTCACTGATTTGTCCATCCCCATCTGTATCGTGTGCAACTTGCTGAGTTGCCGCCGCCTCGACAATCCGTGTCGAAGCCGACTCAACCGTCGCCATCGTCCCCTCTCCAACGGTACGATCCACAACCTCCCCAATCCCCTTCTCAACAATCGCCTCACCCGCGCCGCACGCCGACAGTGCCAGCAAAAGCAACATCATAAATACAATGCCAATTTGATGGTGGAATTTCCAAATCCCGTTTACAGTTCTAGCAGTCATCTTTTTTATCTCCATGTTTGATCGGTGTCTGTTCATCCGCTCCAAACGTTTGCGCCAAGAATGCGTTGAGCGTGTCGATGTGGTCAAAGGTATGGTGTTCCCCTGAATGAGGGTTTTCCAAGCGCAAGCGCAATTGCCCATCTTCATGCCATGAGCGCAATAGGTAAACGTGTGAGGAGGTGTAATTGAACATGACTTGTCTGTTTGCTAATTTCCCCATCAGTATGAGCGCGAATCGTCAATTCATCGTGAATAGAGCTTGGTCAAATCGTGCAATTTTGTAAACCAAACGTGCTGCATGTGCGTGTTCAGTGCCGCACAGCGATGTGCTAAAATTCAAGCGAATCTGCATAGGTTATTGATATTGATTGAACTAAACTTATTTGGTTACCCTTCTGTTTGGCAAGACGGCAAACAGATTAGTGGATTTATCTCCGAAAAAGCATTGGCACTCTTCATCTACGTTGCAGAAACGAGAGAGACGCATGCCCGTGACTATCTGACGGGACTGCTTTGGGGCGATACGGATGATAGTAAAGCGAAGGCTAGTTTGCGCTCCGCCTTGTATAACATCGGTAAGCTTCTGCCCGATGCGCTCGATGTGACGCGCAAAACAGTGGCACTATCGGCCGAAATTCAATCATCCACCACCCAACTACGCCAGCATAACGACCCCACCGTTTACACGGCCGACTTTCTCGCCGGCTTTTACATTCCCGACTCCCCCGAATTTGAGGAGTGGCAGTTGCGCCAGCGCGAACAGTTGCGCCTGTTGGCTGTCACGGCGTGGCAAAAACGCGCACTCGCTGCTGAGCAAGCGGGCGAGACGGTCGATGCGATCACGGCATGGCGTGAACTATGCAAGCTGGAACCATGGCGTGAGGAACCCCATCGCCACATCATGCGCCTGCATGCGCGGCAAGGGGATTACGCAGCAGCGTTGCATCAGTTCAAACTGTGTGCGGCCATCTTAGAGGAGGAGCTAGGTGTCGAACCGATGGCGCAAACGTTGCGTTTGGCCGAGCAGATCAAGGCGGCACGCTCCCAACCGCGTGACAATTTACCCGCAGAGAGTGAGCCATTTTTCGGCCGATCTGAACGCCTCAGCGATCTAAAATCGCGCATCCCAACCCAACGCCTCATCACCTTGACCGGTATTGGCGGCAGCGGCAAGACCCGTCTCGCCATCGCTGTTGGACGTGAACTAAACCAGCACTTTCTGAATGGTGTTGGCTATGTTTCGCTCGATGCGGTGCGCGGAAAAAACGCGCACCGAGCCGTTGTCAACGCGCTGATTTCAATCCTGTCGCAAGCGGATATGTTGCCGCAAGCCGAGACAGATAAGCCCGAAGAGTGGCTGTTGGAACAGCTCGCCCAACGTGAAATGCTGCTCATTCTCGATAATTTTGAGCATCTACTCGACGCCGCGCTCTTGCTGGATCGCATTTTGACCGAGACAGACAACATCCATCTGCTGATCACCTCCCGCGAACGCTTGCGCTTGCGACAAGAGCAGATCATTTCGCTGGGCGGGCTCGCCTATCCAGATGCGTCGGCCGCCGAGTCCGTCTTTACAACGCCCAGCGGTCAACTTTTTATCGCTGCGGCGCAACGGATCGGCGCGGACGTACGGGATGCGAACGCCGTCACGCGCATCTGCCAACTGGTGGATGGGCTGCCGCTCGCGTTGGAAATGGCAGCCGCATGGACAGACAGTGAGTCGGCCGCCAATATCGCCGACTCGCTCGCCATCGACTTTGATCTGTTGCAGTTGGATGAGCGCAATCGGCCGAATCGCCAACGCAGTATCCATGCCTTGTTCAATTACTCATGGCAAAAAATGAGCGTGACTGAGCAGGACTGTCTCAGAAAGCTCTCCGTTTTGCGTGGCTTCTTCTCGTATGCAGCCGCACAAACGGTCACGGGGGCAACACGGGCAACGCTGGCGCGGCTGGTCAACAAGTCGCTTGTGCAGACGACAGGTGATGGCGAGTTGCGCCAACATCCATTGTTGCGGCAATTTTCGGCCGAAAAGCTGCGCTCTGATGATCTCGCCCAACCGACCGCCACCCAACAGCGGCATCTCGACTACTTCCGCGCATGGCTCAACGACCATTACGGCGGTGACAACATCGCGCCGCTCGATGTGACCCAGCAGGTGCGCGTCGACTTTGAGAATTTGCAAGCTGCGTGGGCGTTTGCCGTTGCGCAAGCCGATATCGACGCACTCTCGGCGATTCTGCCCGATCTCGTGCGACACGTGACGCGCAAAAATCGCTATGCCGACTTTGAAGAGATGCTCACCGCTGCGCGACCGCTATTTGTCAATCATAGTGCGGAGGAGTGGGCACAATTTCTCTATACCGATGCGGTCACCCACTTCCGCAGCAACCGTCCCACCAGCGGACACAATCGCGCCGCAGAATCATGGCGTGTTTTAGAAGCGATTCCGCAACCCACGACAGAAGTGGTCAAACTACAGTCGGCCGTCGCCAACGTGCTGCTCATCTCCTATAAAATCAAAGGGGATTATCCGACCGCCATCCAGTTTGGACAGCGCAGCATTGAGTTGCATGAAGCGGTTGGCGACACCTTTGGCATCGTGCGCCCGCTGTCTAACCTCGGCGGTCTGTACACGCTTGTGCGCGAGCTGGAAAAGGCGGAGGCACTGCTCAAACGCGGCTACGCCCTCTGTCAGACGAACGACAACCACGATGGCGCGATCAACTTTGCCAACAATTTGGGCTTGCTCTATTTGGAAAAAGGGGAGCCAGATCAGGCGAGTGACTACTTTCAACGGGCCGCAAATGAGGCCGAAAAGTGGGATCGCCCGCTTAATGCGATGGTTGCCACCACCAACTTGGCGGATGTTGCGCTGCGCACGGGGCGTTACGATGACACATTTGCCTATTGCCGTGCCAGCCAAGCGTTGATGGAGCGCACGGGGGATATTCGTCTCAATCTCGAACTATTTGCAATTTGGGGCGCGGCATTTCTGCGAACAGGTCGCAACGCAGAGGCGACGGAAAAAATCTGCGCGGGACTGACGCAGGCGTTGCGTTTTGAGCATATCGCCAACACGCTATACATTGTGCTGATTGCGGGGGAGCTAATGTTGGCGTTGGACGATAGGGCGGGGGCGGCTGAGGTGTTTGGCTATGTTGCAACCCATCAGGGTAGTTCGGAATGGCTGAGAGAATCGGCCGAATATCACCTAAAATCGCTCCCCGCGCCACAGGTCCCAGAGCTACCCCTTAACGAATTCATCGAAAATATCATTAAGGCGATCAATGGCGCGGGTAAGAGCCCTCATTCGACCATGTCCTCACCCCATTAGACGATCTATGGGCACAATGAATCCGCCCCTAAACTTGGATTCCCATACCCCATATCGATCAAAACACCCGTCGGCTCATCATATCCTGCCAACACCGTTTGCGCCGCGCCACAGGCCGCATCGAGCGATGTTGAGATTGCGTGCTCATCCATCATTGCAGTCGCCGCCAATGTGATCGGCGTGCCGGCATAGTTTGTTTGCAAGTACGACAGCCAGTTGTTGGCGTTGGTCGTGTCGCCGGGTCGCAGCCATGTGTGGATCAATCGGAAGGCCGCGTATTGGTTCATGTCGTTACGGGGGACATCTTCGCCCACTTCAAAAAAGTGACTGTAATCTTCAAGTGTATCGTCTTCAATGACGCGCTCGTAAAGGGCGATGCCGGTTTCGATGGTGGCGGCGTGACCGCTGCGGCTTTTATCGTTGGCTTCATAAAGTAGGTGGTGTCGCCAATTTGTTTCATCGAGGATCGTCTCGACATGGTTCATTTGGCTATTTTCGGCCGAAAACACAAATACATCTGTCACAGTCCGCACGATCCCCGCACCCACCGAACCAATCGCCCCGCCATGAATCAAAAATGCAGGGGAACCGCCGAAATCTTCGACCCGCCAATCACTGTACGAATTTTGCATGCTCCAGCCACCGCCGTCCGCCATCGGCGCGACGTTGATCAGTTGATTATTGTGATAGGCCAGAATGAAGTATGTCTGATAACAGGTATGTGCGCCGCATATCTCTTCGATGGCGAGAAACTCGGGCGCGCCATCGCCCGTCACGTCGGGCATCACCTGTACCGTCCATGCGCCTTCCTGCATAAATTCGGGAACAATAGAGTAGACGTTGAGCGGATTGACCACCCAGACATTGCTCGGATAGCCAAACACACCGGGTTGGGCGTGTTTGTCCACAATCACAAATGCCCATTCTTGCAGCGTATTGTTATTGAGATCGGCCGCGGCCACCAAATTGTCCCCTTCCAACAACCAGCCCGCATCGCGCAAATGCCCCTGCACCTCTGCAAAATCCGCCCCTGACTGCCACTGTCCATAAATCCAGCCGCGCAGCGAATCGACATCATCCGGCACTTCAGTCAACGTTTCGACATGGGCCAGCTCACTGCCATTCCATGCGTAAATCTCCGTCTCGCGCACGCCATCAATGCCAGACCCTTTCCAGACGCTCAACTCGACGCGCCATACACCCGTGTCAGGATTGAAGCGCACCTCAGGATGGGGATTTTGTTTGTCTTGCATTTCCGCACTGGCGAGATCATCGAGATAGCCGAGATGATAGGTCAACAGTTGGTATTTGCCATAGCAGGTATTCGCACCGCAGCCCAACCCCTCGACGAGTGCATCTTGAATGCCGTCCCCTGTCAGATCGTTGGTCGTTAAAATTTGCGGGCGTTGGGTCAGCCCATTGGTGATGTCCGCTACATTGTCAAACCATGCGCGCACCGCATCATCGGCAACGACATACATATTGCCCGCATACTTCTCCCCACGTGGGGTCGAAAATGGCGCGGAGTCCTTGACCTTGACGACCACGAGCCATTCCGCCCGTGCATCGCCAGAGAGATCGATCTCCTGAAAGTCAAACGCGAATTCACTCGGGCGTTCTTCGGGAGCCAGCCAGCCAGCCGCATTGAGCAGTTGATGTGCCTCCGTCGCTGCCATACCGCTCAAGCGTGCCTCCAACAGCCACAATTCTAACTCATCAAATGTGGTCGGCATTCGCTCGCTGAGTGGGACGGTTGTCGGTGAGGGAATTGGGGTTAGGGTTGGCAAGGCAGTTGGCATTTCCGTCGGCAATGCCGTTGGCGGGATGGCCGTCGCTGCGTTGGTTGGTTCCGCTGTCGGCGCATCGACAATCGCCGTTGGCTCTGCATTCGTGGCTGTCGGTTGCACGTCTGGTGTTGTTGGCTCGGTTGTGATTTCGGCCGATGGCGTGATCACAAGCGGGGGTTCAAGCGTTGCCTCTGTCGGCATGTTGCAGCCCGCCAGAATGAGGATCAATAAGATCAGGAAAGCATGTTTCCACAATGTGATTCGTGGTTGCGTGTCTCTAAAAGTTGGCATGATTGTCTCCGATTGGTCAGTAGATTCAGTATAGCAGTGCGTGTTGCCATTTGCCGTGTCTGTCAAACAGCGGCGTTGCAAAATAGTTAACGCAATTGCTGTCTCTACTTTATTAAACGCAATCGGAGGTGAAAAGTTCGCCACGCGTAACCTACGTTTGGGCGACGGCAAACCTGCGAGGATTCTTAGCGCGGAACCAGCCCAATCAAAACACCGTCATCATTGCGAATCGCGCCGCTTTGGATGAGGGGATCGAGCGTTTGGTTGTAGAGGGTTTCGGCCGATATTCCCAAATAGCCAGCATAGTCTCGAATCCATTCGGTCGCCGTCACTCGATCACGAAACTGCCTTTCCGCAATCGGATCGGTTTCCAGCAGAGCCGCCATCACGACGCGCCGCGCCAAATGGGAAACGAGACGTGCGGGCTGTGTCTTGAAACGCGCCAATCGTTTTTGCAATTTCTTGACGTTGCTGGCGACATCGGTAATCGGCGCACCATGACCGGGCAGGACAATTTTGATGTCCATGCTGGCGATTTGGTCGGCTGAGGCAATTGCGTCATCAAGTGCTTCCCACCCATGCACCATGACATTGATGAGACCACAATCCCCGTTTGGGAGGAGGGAATCGGCCGAAATTAACACCTTGTCATCGGCCTGATAGAGTCCCAACAGATCGGGCGCATGGCCGGGCAACGCCACCGCCTCCCACGTTATGCCAGCCAATTCTAACTGGTCGCCTGCCGCAAACGTCCAATCGGGCAACGTCAATGGCGGATTAACCCCAAAATAGCTCAACCACATTTCATGCCGCCGCTCTTCACGCATCCATGTTGCCGTCAACTCGCCCATCCCAACCGTTGCGCCGCTCAAGTCGCGCAGATAGTCATTGCCCGATGTGTGATCCCAATGGGAATGGGTGTTCACAATCTGCGCCAATGCGCGCACATCCACACCTTCCCGCGCTATCAGTACCGGCAGTTGGGAAGCATATTTGGCGTGTCCCGAATCGACAAGCGTAGGTTTGTCGCCTGTAATTAGGATGGCGTTGGCATTTTCCCAACCGCGTTGGATGAAGTGGATGTGGTCGCTGATTTGCATAGGATTATGAGGTCATGTTGCGGGATGTTGGAGTGGCGGCGCGATAAATGGTCTGGAAATCATGCAACTTGCAAGCACTCTGCCATCTATCGAACCTCTACGATAAGCGACGTATTATGAAGCACTGTATAGTTTCTGGCGAGATGTCGCAAATTAAGGCGTTGCGATTTAGCGACTTGTGACAAATGTGAGGATGGGCTGTCCAGCCAAATCTTTGAAAATCAGTGTGCCGCTGTCAGTTTGTTCGTATTGGCTGATCATGGCGAGTGCGTCGAAGAAGTCGCGCTCTTGTTGACTGACGCGTTCGCTGCACATTTGGCGCGTCGCGTCAATCGTGTCGATGACGATTGTTTCCGCAGCATCGGCCGAAAAGCTCGCCCGATATTCATTACAACCGCCTGTACCCGCAATCGTAGATTCCCCAAATTGTAGCGTGATGTTGGTGTCGAGCGAGATGTCGTTGGTGAGCATATAGTCGAGATACCACGTTTGGCGGTTTTCGACTGGCTCGGCGGTCGCGTTATTCTCGAAGCTGCCTTCACGGCTCAACTCTTCGACGAGTGTGAAGGTCGTGCCATTTTCATCTGCAACCTCTGCGATGCGTAACTTGTAGGTGTACCCCGCCTCGTAGACGAACCCATCAATGTTATTTGGGCGTTGTTCCCATTGTTCGGCGAGCGTCTCGCGCACCAGCAGGCACTCCGCCTCGCCACATAACTCCGTGTAGGGCGCGACGTAGAAAACGTGTTCAAGTGGCACAGGTTCTTCACCCGACTCTTCGACAACTGGCTGACTGCCACATGCGGCGAGTAGCAATGTGCAAACGAGTAGCAGCCATCGTGTTGACTTATGCATCGCATTCTCCTCTCAACTTGTCTAAACGATTGTGTTACAACGCACGGGGTATTGCTGTGCGTCAATACGCGATCATAACGGATATCGAGCGGATGTCACACATGGAAGTTGGGGCTACTTAAGGTTCTCTCTTTAATTGCATTGGTGCGCCCACGTTATCGAGTAGGCGACGCACTTCATTTGTCAGTGTAGTAGCGTCGTAAGGTTTCTCGATGTAAGCGGTAACAGGTAAGTCTGGTGTGAGATACCAACTCCCGTCGGGATCGGCCGAAATTAACACCTGCACATTGGGGTCGATTTTGTGCAGGCCACGCAACGTTTCAGCCTGTCGATTGTCAAGCATGACGAGGCTAATCTGATCATGCTGTTGGGCAAAGCGGGAGAGACCATCGTTGGCGCTGCTAGAGGTAAGCACTTGCAGCCCATCGGCCGATAAAATATCGTTGACCGCCTCGCGGACGGCAAATTCATCGTCGATCACTAAAACTGCGCCGCGTTTGCGCCTAGTTTTGAGCGCAGGAAAGACGATTTCAAAGACGGTGCCATTTATATGGCAGCTTGTGACACGCACGCCACCACCATGTCCACGCACAATCCCCAACACGGCCGCGAGTCCTAGCCCGCTGTTGGCGACAGTTGGTGTAATGAAGGGGTCGAACAGTTTTTCTTGGCAGATTTCGTCTAGTCCTGCGCCGCAATCGCGCACGGTTAGACTCAAATAGCAACCCGGTTTTAAGGGTGCGCCCGTGTAGTAGGTGTATTGGGATTGGGTTTCGGCCGATAATACCAGCGTGCGTGTCTGCACGGAAACGCGACCCCCATCTACGCTAACCTCACCCGCATACATCAGCAAGTTCATCACAAGCTGCTGCATCTGTGTCGGGTCCGCCTTGATCAACGGCACATTCTTGCCCAACTCAATGTCATATTTAACATGGTTGGGCAAGGTGGTGTCGAATAGCTGGTAATTTTCGCGCAGTATCTCGTTAAAGTTTAGATCGCGTAACTCGAAGCTGCCGCGACCCGAGTAGGCGAGAATTTGGCGTGTCAGTTGGGAAGCGCGCCGCGTTGCCGCCACCGACTTCTCTAGATTTTTCAGCGCAGGATGCTCATCTTCCAACTTGCGCATGGCGAGCGTCGATTGTCCTAAAATAGCAACGAGCAAATTATTGAAATCGTGCGCGATGCCACCCGCCAACACACCCAAGCCTTCCAACTTTTGCACCTGACGTGTCGCTAATTGCTCGCGCTTTTCTTGGTCGATATTTTCGACAATGCTTAACAAACAGGGTTGCCCATCATATTGGATGGTTGCCAGTGATGCACGCGCCCAAAAAGCTTGTCCATGGATATTCTGTGCCTCAAACTCATGGCTACGCAAACGTGAATCGGCGCTGAGTAGCTCAAACAGTTCGTTGCGTGATTCGATATTGGCGTAAAACTTTGTGACAGGCATCCCAATTAATTGTGCTTGGTCGATGCCCGTTAATGTCTCAACCTCATTGTTTGCCCAAAGGATTGTGCCTGTTTGGTCAAGCGTTGTGATGAGAACACTGCCGGGAATTGAAGAGACTAATAGCTCAAGCTGCTCCTTTTCACGTTCATGCTGCTGTTCCATTGCCTTGCGTTTTGTGATATCGAAAACGCTGACACGGATGAAGTGACGATTACCCGCAGGCAGTTTTGTGATGTAGAGTTCGGCCGAAAATTCCCGCCCATCTCCCCGTCGCTGCATCACTTCGAGCGTCAACTGATCATGTTCTTCGACCGCTTGGGCTAACCTGTCAAACGTGTTGAGATGATCGGGCAGATTCAACACGTCTTCCGCGCTACGTGCCAATAGCTCAATCCGTGTGAGCCCAAAGAGGGTCGCTGCCTTTTGATTGACCTCGACAAAACAGTGGTTCTGCACATCCAGCACGAGCAACGCCTCAGGGGCATTTTCGACCAGCGCACGGTAACGCCCCTCGCTTTCCTGTAATGCACGTAGCGCATAGTGGCGTTCTGTAATATCCACGATGCTGCTCTGCAACAGATCTCGCCCGTTTGTATCGACGAGATGGACGGAGCGCACTTCGGCCGGAATGTGTTCCCCATAGCTGTTGATGATGGCGTGTTCGGAAACGGTCGGCTCGGCAAAGAGATTGTTCTCAGTTGTCTGATCGAGAGTTGTTAGCTCAGAGAGATTTTTTTCTAAAAGAGTGGCGCGATCAAAGCCAAACAGCTTGAGCGCGCCTTCATTGACATCGACGAGTTGGCCCGTCGTTAGGTCAGACAATAGAATTGCGCTGGGATCGTTTTCAAAGATGAGACGATAGCGACGCTCACTGTGATGCAGTGCAGTCTCTGTCGTTTGCAGCCGTTGGACGCTCTGTTCTCGTTCAGAAATTTCGCGCTGGAGTCGCGCGTTGGTGGTGGCAAGTTCGGCCGATCTTTCCTCTAACAACGCTCGTCCCGCGTTAAGTGCCGCACTATTTTGCTGAACCATGGCAAATGCCAAATCGACTTGGCGTGTCCCTGTGTAAAGCAACGTGCCTCCCGCCATCAGCAGACCAAACGGGATGAACCATAAAAGCGGCGCGTTGGTCGCGGGCGGGACGTAGATCCCCTGCCATGAGACCCATGTGACGATGATGCCGACAGCGAGACTGGCCGCCCAAACACCCTGCCACCGTCGGCGCGGCATCACCAATGCGGCCAAATAGATGACCAGCACATAGGCGGAAAACATGACGCTATTGGTTCCGCTGACAAAGATGACATTCAACGAAATAATGCTCCACAATGCCGTCACTAAGACGCCACCTGCCACCTGTGAACGAACCCGCCACATCAAAATGAATGTGATTGCAGGCAACAGATAGGCCACAAGAAGTAGCGGACGCAACCGACCCAAAAATGGATAAAAGAGATCGGCGAGTATAATAATGCCCGTGAATAATAGGAGGGTGATACAGATCGCTCTGAGGGAGGCATCTGCGGCAGCGCGCAGCGCGTGACGAATCGATGAATACTTTTTCGGATACATGCGTTTACTTCCATTACAATAATCGTACTAGTATCACAATACTATAAGGCCATTGCATTTCACCTTACACGTCGATACACAGAAATGAAAAAAACACAGAGAAAAATTCGGCCGATTGTCCTCGCCCTGTTTAGGCGGGACGATCATATTTTGGTGACGGAAATGATATTGGATGGGCGATACTGTTATCGGCCGATTGGTGGCGGCATTGAACACGGTGAATACGGCGTCGATGCGGTCTATCGTGAAGTTTGGGAGGAGTTAGAGGCCGAAATTACTCCACCGCGCTATCTCGCAACGGTTGAAAACATCTTCATGTGGCAGGGGCAAGTCGCGCACGAGATCGTCTTGATTTTTGAGACAGCTTTTGTCGATGATGGCTACTATGTGGATGAGTGCGTGATTGGCTATGAGCAGGAGGGGGATGAGACATTTCTCAACCGCTGGCTGCCGCTGTCATATTTTAAGGGAGAGAACGCACCGCCGCTCTATCCTGATGGGTTAATCGCGCTGTTATAGGGAGACAATATCACGCAAACGCCACATGCCCATCCCGCCGTTCGTCCCCTGCACCACGCAGCGCATTTTCGCGATGGGCAACGCTGTGTGCGCCGCCAAAATACATCGACGGTTGCTGCCATTGATTGACGGTAAATCCCCACGCCGCCAACTGATCACCCGTCTCCTGCCCATACTCTAGCTGTACCGTATCTCTCTCCGCATGGACACGCGGCAGGTTGATCGCCTTGCCAAGCGGCAACTGATGGTCGATGGTGTTCGTGATCGTTTGTAGCAGTGCGCTGCGGATGCGTTCGCTGCCGCCGCTGCCGCTGACGAGCCGCACATTGCCATTTTGCAACACGATTAATGGGGACATCATCGTGGGCATCCGCTGTCCCGCTTGCCATTTATGCCAGCCGAGCGGGTTGAGGTCGGCCTCACCGAGCATATTGTTGGGAATGAAGCCGGTGTTGGGGACAATGTGCCCCGCCGATTCGCCCGCCGTTGTCGTGATGCTGACGGCGAGACCGTTGCCATCGAGAACGCTGAAGTGGCTGGTATTAGGGTGGGTGGGACGTGGCGGTTCGGCCGAAATCGGTCGCATCTCGCCCATCGCGGATTGCAAATCATGCACATAGTCACGCATATACGCGTCGCTCAAGAAGGTGTCGACAAATCGGCCGAAACTGCCATCCAAAACTGCCCCATCTAGCTCACGCCGTGCCCGCGCCGTCAATTGCAGTGCGTTGAACAGCAGGGCGTGTAATTCGGCCGAATTGACTCCTAAGCCCGCGACATCAAATTCACGCAACAGCTTCAACGAGAACGCGATCAGCACCCCACCGACCGAACAGGGTGGCGGCAGCAGCACCTCGCAATCTCGATAGGTGACGCGCAAGGCCGGATTTTGCAACACACGATAGGCATCCAAATCTTTGGCTGTGACAAGCCCCCCCTTGCTGGCTTGGTCTTGGATGAGATTTCGGCCGATTCTTCCCGCAGAACGCATCTCCTCTGCGCCCATCTCGCCCAACCGCTGTAACGTCTTCACCAAATTGGGGATCAATAAGCGTTCCCCCTCCTCGATAAACGTATCATTCTCAAAAAAGACCTCACGCATCGAAGGCGTTGCCGTGTAAATCGGTGTCAGCAGCCGACAGGTCGCCGCTTGAAAGTCATTCATCGGAAATCCGTCACGCGCCAGCTTGACCGCTGGTTCCAGCAAGCGATGCAGCGGCATTGTGCCACGCTCGGCAGCCATCTGACACAATCCAAAGACATTGCCCGGCACCGCAACCGATCCATGCCCGATGTAAAAGCTCTGCGACGTTCCGGGAAAGCGCACGATCGTTTCGGAGAAATCGAGATCGTCGTGTGTTCTCTCTGCGTCCCCAAGACCCGGCATGTTGCTGAAAAAATCGTAGACAACACTTTTGCCAGATTGTGCGTCATAGAGGTTGGCTAGCCCGCTGCCGCCTAAATGTACGACTCCGATCTCGGCAATAAACGACACAAATGCCGCCGCCACAGCCGCATCAACCGCGTTGCCCCCTTCTCGCAAAATCTTCGCGCCCGCCTCCGCCGTTAACGCACTTCCCGCCGCAATTACACCTTTCTGCATTTACACCTCTTTTGAGTGAATAGTTTTAGACAACTGTAGTTTACCCCACAATGGCGAGATCGAATTTGCAAATGAACGAATCAGGGGCATATTACAGAATGATGTTGGCACTTTTCGTTTTCTAGGCAACCTGCTACGCTTGCAGGATGCAACGCTGGACGCTTTTTCTCTTACTTCTTCTACTCATCGGTTGTAACGCAACGCTGGGGCTATTGACGCAGGCACAATCGGCCGAAACGGTTACCCTAAGCAGCGGTCAACCGCGCACCCTCGATCCCGCGCTCACGTTTGGGGATGCAGGCGATGTGATCGGGCTGGTTTTTTCGGGCGTTGTGACGCTCGATCAAAATATGCAGGTGCAACCTGATCTGGCAGTCGGCTGGGATGTGAGCGACGACGGAACGCAATACACCTTTTTTCTGCACCCAGAAGCCCGATTTCACGATGGACGCGATCTCACTGCGGCCGACGTGAAATTTTCATGGGAGCGTGCGCTTGACCCTGCGACCGGTTCCGACACCGCCGTCACATATCTTGGCGACATCACCAATATCGAAGCACTCGACACAAAGGTGCTGCGCGTCACGATTGATGCGCCCAAGCCCTACTTTCTCGCCAAATTGACCTACCCCGTCGCATTTGTTGTCGATCAGCAGCAGGTCAACGATCCAACTTGGGAGCGCACTCCCAACGGAACTGGCCCCTTTCAGCTCGAAACGTGGCGTGATGACGTGCTGATTGAGCTGGTAAAAAACGACGACTATTATGGTGTGCAGGGAAATGTTGCCCGCGTGCGGTATGAGATGGATGGCGGCTTGTCGCTTTCGCGCTACGAGTTAGATGAAATTGATGTCGTGGGAATTGGCGGGAGCACGTTGGAGCGTGCACGTGATCCGAATGAGGATTTTTCGGCCGATCTCCGCACAATCCCTTCGCTCTGCACCACCTTCATCGGTCTCAATAACACCTTGCCCCCATTTGACGACGTGCGCGTGCGGCAGGCATTTAACTACGCACTCGACAAAGAGCGCATCACAGAAGGGCTTTACCGCGATGGTGCGCTGGCGTCTAATGGTGTCCTGCCGCCCGGAATGCCGGGCTTTGTCGTGCGCGACGTCTATCCATTCAATCCCGGTCTGGCACGCCAACTGCTCGCCGAAAGTGGCTATGACATGAGCCAGCCTCTAACCTTCACCTCCTCTGGGTACAGCGATGTGGGCGGCTTGCCCACCGCTGCTATCTCGATGTGGCAGGAGGTTTTAGGGGTTCAAATTGAAGCCGAACTGATCGAACCCTTTAACTATGCGCCGCGTCTTTATGCGGGGGAGATGGGGCATTTCTTCAACTATGGCTGGTGTGCCGATTATGTCGATCCGCAAAACTTTCTCGACATTCTCTTTCATAGTCGCTCCCCACAAAATTGGGGACGCTTCGCCAATCCAACCATCGACGCGCAACTCGAAGCGGCACGCATCGAACCTGATGTGCAAACGCGCCTCCAGCAATACGCCAACGTCGAAAACCAGATCATCGACGAGGCGGCCTATGTTTTTGTCTCACATGGGATCGCGTCAATTTTGGTGCAGCCACGTGTGCAGGGGTATGTATTGACCCCTGTGGGTATTCCGCAATGGCATCGCGTGACGGTTGGGGAGTAGCAAGAAAGGGGAGTTTAAGACGTGGTGCGTAGTGCGTGACACACTACGCACACGTTCTATAGATTAGGCCAATAATACAGCGTACCTCTTACCACTAATCACTAACCGCTTGTGGCTTCGCCGCGTCAAATTCGGCCGATGCCAACTTAACACAACACGCCACCACCCTCATCGCCTGTTCGACCTCTTGCGCAGGTGGACGGCTTGGTGAGAGGCGGATATTTTTGTTGTCGGGATCAACGCCGCCGGGGAACGTTGCCCCTGCTGGTGTGAGCGCAACGCCGGCCTCTTTTGCCAGCGCAACGACGCGATCCGCAACAGGGCGTGTCGTGTCAAAACTGACAAAATAACCACCCTTAGGCTGTGTCCACGTCGCCAACCCTGTGCCGCCTAATTCTTCACTCAAAACCTGCTCGACCGCATCAAATTTCGGCTTCAAAATTTTCGCATGGTCGCGCATCAATCCTTCCATACCGCCCGGATACTTTTCCAAAAAGCGTACGTGCCGCAACTGCTCGACCTTGTTTGGTCCAATCGTCTGCAACCCCAACACTTTTGACCAATGGGCCAAATTGGCCTCGCTCATGCCCGCAAAGCTAATACCACCACTGGCAAACGTGATCTTCGAGGTTGACCCAAATAGAATCACACGATCTGCATTGCCAGCCTCTTTTGCCAACGCCAACAGATTTGGTGCAGGGGCGGGGTTATCAACCAAGTGATGCACAGCGTAGGCGTCATCGGCAAATATGGTGAAGTCGGGCGCGGCCGTTGCCATGCTGACCAGTCGCTTTGCAACACCCTCCGAAATGGTGTCTCCCGTTGGATTGCTATACGTTGGCACAAAATAGATGCCTTTAACGCTGGGATCATTCGCCGCCAGCTCCTCTACTGCGTCGATGTTTGGCCCCTCTTCCGTAATGGCGACGGGGACAAGCTCAAACCCCAGTGCCGCAGCCAGCTTAAAGTGGCGGTCATAGCCGGGAATGGTCACGATCAGCTTTGGCGATTGTGTGACCCAGCCGCTCGCGCTCCCCTTAACGCCTTTCAGCAATGCCCACGACAAAATGCTGCCCATCAGTTCAAGGCTTGAATTGTTGCCAATGATAATTTCTGATGGCGCCACGCCAATCTGCTTGCAAAACATTTCCCGTGCTTCGGGCAACCCTGTGACACCACCGGGATAGTTGCGAATATCAATTCCGCTTGGCGTGATCACGTCTTCGCTGTCGATGATGTTGAGCATCGGCAAACTGAGGTCGAAGTCTTGATCAGAAGGTTGTCCGCGCTGCATATTTAGCTGCAAACCTTGTGCTTTGTAATTCTCGTACTGTTGTTGAATATCACTCATGATAACTCTCTTAACTCCTCACGCGCACACAGCGCAAATGATACTGATGGTTTTTCAAACGGATGGGATCATCTTTCAATGCTAGGGGACTGGCAAGGGATTTTGTGGGATGCTTAACTCGTTTCAATTGTACCATTTTTCTATTCCGTAACGATCTCGTAACGCAACATCACTAAACTAGCGGAAACTTAATGCCAATCGTAAGTTAAATCGACCCTTACGACTTGCAACGATTATGAAATACATTACCCGTTTATGCACCTTCATGCTCTTTTTCTGTGCGCTGGTGGTCTTGATGACCGTGCGTGCTGAATCGAACGAGATCGAAACTACGCCGATTGATGCGGCTGGCGTTTGGTCGGACATCGACGAAACGTTATTGCCCCGCATGGGTAAACGGCTCGTCATTCCCGACGTCTATCGGACAGTTCAGCTCGATGCAGACAATTTGCGCAGCCAACTGGCAGACGCGCCGCTCGAATTTAGCGCAGAAGCCAGCCGCCAACAGGCGATCATTACGTTACCCATGCCCGACGGCAGCACCCAACAATATCGCATTGTTGAGTCGCCCATCATGCAGCCGGGCTTGCAGGCAAAATTCCCCGACTTCAAAACCTATGTAGGGCAAGGTGTCGAGGATGAGATGGCGCACATTCGACTCGGCTGGACGGCACATGGCTTCCATGCCACGATTTGGTCAGTCGCTGAAACGGTCTATATCGACCCTTATGCAGGTGGAAATACGCAACATTACGTCGTCTATAATCGCAGTGATTACAGTCGTCGCGCCGATGACTTTGTGCAGCACCCACCGATTGATGACGTCGGGATGCGCGAGCAGATCGCGGAACTCGTCGAACAGTCGCACGCGCAATCGCGTGTTCCCAATGGCACTGAACTGCGCACCTATCGCCTTGCGGTTGGCGCAACAGGCGAATACACGACCTTTCACAGCGAGCAGAACGGCAACGCTTCCAATGTTACCGATGGGATGGCTGCGATTGTCGTTGCGATCAATCGTGTGACAGGGATTTACGAGCGCGATCTCGCCATTCGTCTCATTCTTGTCGATAACAACGACATGATCGTGTTCACAAGTGGATTAGTAGACCCATATGTCAACGATGATGGCACATCGATGTTGATAACCAATCAGCTGGCGACCGATGCCCTCATTCTGCCAATCAACTATGATGTTGGGCATGTTTTCAGTACAGGTGGTGGGGGTGTGGCATTTCTGGGTGTCCCCTGCACCGATGGCCGCAAGGCGGGTGGCGTGACGGGTCTCCCCGCACCGATCAACGATCCATTCTATGTCGATTATGTCGCGCATGAGTTGGGGCATCAATTTGGCTCCAACCATACCTTTAACGGCACGACGGGATCATGCAGCGGCGGTAATCGCAGCGGCGGCACGGCGTATGAGCCGGGTAGTGGTACGACGATTATGGCGTATGCGGGTATCTGCGGCGAGCAAAATACACAGCAGAACAGTGACGATCACTTCCACGTTTCGAGCTATGATGAGATTATCGCCTACACAACGAGTGGGAATGGCAACAGTTGTCCTGTCATCACGGCATCAAACAACACGCCGCCCGTTCCGAATGCGGGTGATGACTTTACCGTTCCGATCAATACCCCATTTACGTTGACGGGTTCCGCGACTGACGCGGAGGATCATCCGTTGACCTACAATTGGGAAGAGTACGATCTGGGTCCCGGTGGTCATCCCAATAGTCCGACGGGAAATGCGGCAATTTTCCGCTCCTTCCCATCCAAAGATATTCCTTCACGCACGTTCCCACAAATCAGCGACATCATCAGTAATACGCAGACCATTGGCGAGATCTTGCCATCATACTCGCGGGTGATGAACTTCCGCATGACGGTGCGAGACAATCAGTTTGCCCCATCGGCCGGCGGAGTTGATTATGATTCGATGCAGTTGACAGTGGTTGATACGGCTGGCCCATTCTTGGTGACATCACCCAACGTGACGACAACGTGGACGGCGGGTAGCTCAGAGACCGTAACGTGGGACGTTGCCAACACCGATTCTGCCCCGGTTACCTGTGCGAATGTCGATATTTTACTGTCGCTTGATGGCGGCTATACCTATCCCGTGACCGTTCTGAGCAATTCGCCGAACGATGGGGAGCAGACAATTTCTGTGCCGAATAATCCGACAACATTGGCGCGAATTAAGGTCGCGTGTTCGGATAACGTCTTTTTTGACATCTCCGATTTTAATTTTAAGATTGTCGGCGCGAGTATTCCGGACTTTACACTTTCGGCCGATCCCATCATCCAAGCAATATGTCTGCCACAAGATGCAACCTATAACTTGGCACTTGGGCAAATCCTCGACTTTAGCGATGCTGTTGCGTTGAATGTCGCCAATGTCCCAGACGGCGCAACCGCACAATTTGGCAGCAGTTCGCTGACACCACCTGACAGTACAACGCTGACGTTGAGCAATATCAGCGCGGGCGATTACGCGCTCGATGTTGTCGGGACGGCGGGTAGTTTGGTGCATACGACGACGTTGCAGTTGCAAGCGACGGCAGCGACGGTCGAAACGCTGTTGCAGGCACCCGTCAATGGCGCAAATGGCTTTGGGCCACGCCCGACCTTTACATGGATGCCAGCACAAGCGGGCGCGATTGCCAGCTATACGTTTGAGTTGGCAACTGATCCAGCCTTTACAAACGTGATAATCTCAGAGTCAGGGTTGCAGAAAACGTCATTCACACCTGCCGCTGATCTCGATCTTGGGTTGGCTTACTATTGGCGAGTTTCGGCCGAAAATGGCTGCGGCACACAAACCAGCGAAACTTTCAGCTTCGCCACCGCCTTACTCAGTTGCACGACCTATGATGCACCACTGGACGGACTGCTCGACAATCCAACCATCATGTTCCCGATACCCAGCATTACGACGCTCAATGTTCCAGATGCAGCGACCATTCTCGATGTCAATGTCGTCAACTTGGCGGGCACGCACAGCTACATCAATGATATTTCAATGAACCTGGCGAGTCCTTCTGGCACAACGATCACGCTGATGGAACAGTCATGTGATAGCGAGGCGAACTTCAATCTCAACTTGGATGACGATGGCAACGGGATGTGGCCTTGCCCACCGACCGACGGCGGGAGCTACAATCCGACGGAGGCTCTGTCCGCCTTCAACGATGAAGATCAGCAGGGAGATTGGACGCTGACAATCATGGACAACTTCCCGCTTGATGACGGTGAGCTAGGCTCATGGGGTCTCGAATTTTGCGCGAGTGGGGATGCCGACTATAGCGATCTCCCCAGTAGCTACGGTGCAGCTTTCCACACGGGCGACGGCACGTTGCGTTTTGGCACGCAGTGGGATGCGGATGATAGCTTCACTGCGGGTGCGGACGATGCGACAGACGACGGTATCACCTTTGCCGACACGTTACGCGCTGGCGAGACGTTCACCGTCACCATCGAAGCACCAGCACTATCGGGCAACGATGGCTACAGCGGCTGGTTTGACTGGAACGCCGATGGTGATTTTGCCGATGTGGGCGAACTCGTTTTCGACAAGCAGCAGGGCAGCACCATCACCGCGACCGTTCCCGCCACAGCGACACTTGGCACAACGGTCAACTATCGCTTCCGGCTTGCCCCCGATCTCTTGTCAGCACGTGCCGAGATTGCGGCAACGGGCAATTTTGTGGGCGGCGAAGTGACGGACGGGCAGGCGGCGGCCGAAATGACCACACCGACAGCTGTGATTCTGCAAAGCAGTCAAATCAACGCTGGTTCTCTCTCGATTCTCGTTGTATTGAGCAGTTTTGTACTGTTGAGCTGTGGGCTAATCGTGTTGCGACGGCGGTAAAAATGCCCTCCTTCAGCCCTACCTCAAGGAGAGGGGTAGGGCTTTACATTCTCACATCCCTAAAATTTCCACGACGGTATTCAAATCCTTATCGCCGCGTCCGCTCATGTTGCAGATGATAATTTGATCAGGGCGCATCTTGGGCGCACGTTTGATCACCTCTGCGACCGCGTGGCTCGACTCCAACGCGGGGATGATTCCCTCCATCTTGCAGGTCAGTTGAAAGGCTTCCATCGCTTCATCGTCTGTCGCATAGGTGTAACCAGCTCGCTCTTCGTCACGCAACAAGGCGTGTTCTGGCCCCACACTTGGATAGTCGAGACCGGCACTGATGCTGTGCGTTTCGATGATCTGTCCATCGGGGGTTTGCATCACGAAGCTCTTTGTCCCATGTAGAACACCGACACGCGAAATGTCGAGGTCGGCAAAGCGGGCTGCGTGTTCGCCACTTTCGATCCCGTGCCCGCCCGCTTCAACGCCAATTAGCTCAACGTTCTCATCGTCGCGGAAGGCGTGGAAAATGCCCATCGCATTGCTGCCACCCCCCACACATGCGATGATGGAATCGGGCAAGCGTCCCGTAATATCGAGAATTTGCTGACGCGCCTCAAAACCAATAACGCTTTGAAAATCACGCACCATCATCGGGTAAGGATGTGGGCCAAGCACGGAGCCAAGCAGATAGTGGGTCGTGTCTACGTTTGTCACCCAGTCGCGGATCGCTTCGTTGATTGCGTCTTTAAGCGTTTTGCTGCCACTTTCGACGGCGCGAACTTCTGTCCCCAGCAGTCGCATGCGCAGCACGTTAGGCTTTTGACGGGCAATATCGACCGAACCCATGTAGACAACACATTCTAGACCCAACAGCGCACAGGCGGTTGCTGAGCCAACCCCATGTTGTCCCGCCCCTGTTTCAGCGACGATGCGCGTTTTGCCCATGCGCTTTGCGAGCAACGCCTGCCCAAGCGCGTTGTTGATTTTATGTGCGCCCGTGTGGTTGAGGTCTTCGCGCTTAAAATAGATTTGCGCTCCGCCAAGATGGTCGCTGAGACGTTTGGCATAGGTCAGAGGGGAGGGGCGGCCGACATAGCTCTGTAGCAGATGGCGAAACTCTTCCATAAATGCGGGATCGTTGATCGCCTCATCATAGGCAGTGATTAGTTCAGTGAGTGCGGGCATGAGCGTTTCGGGGACAAACTGCCCACCATAGCCACCAAATTTGCCGCGTTGATCGGGTACGGGTGCTGATTGGATTTCAAACATAGGATGGAATTGTAACGTAGGTTGGACGGGCTACAATAAATCTTGTGGATAGCGACTATTTACGAGACGGATTTTGTGAACCTTTTGCGAATGGCGCATCGTCTATCACGCACGGTTTTATTTTACCCCACTCTAACCTTTACGTTGTACCATTCCGCCTATACCCATACCTTGACTAAATATAATTTGTTGCCATCGTTTAGGAAGGCGAGGCAGTTGCTGGTCAGATTTGCCATCATGTGGAAAACGCGCCCAATTGCCTAGCCTCTGCGATGTCGGATTATCGGAGGAACTATGACAGAAACGACACAACCGTTCAAAGCGGAAATCAAGCAGCTATTGAACATTTTGATCCATTCACTCTACCAAGACAAAGAGATTTTCTTGCGAGAGTTGATCTCGAATGCGTCGGACGCGCTGACGCGGATGCGCTTTGAGATGTTGACGAATAGTGATGTGTACCAGCCAGAAGCTGAGTTGGCGATCCATTTGGAAGCAGACAAAGAGGCGAACACACTGGTTATCAAGGATAGCGGTATCGGAATGACGGCCGAAGAGTTGGCCGCGAGTTTGGGTACCATTGCCCAATCTGGCGCACGCGAATTTCTTGCAAAGCTGGAAGAAGGGCAAGCCGTACCAAACGACATTATTGGTAACTTTGGTGTCGGATTCTACTCCGTCTTTATGGTGGCTGATGAGGTCAAGGTCATTTCGCGCAGTTACAAGCCAGATGCAGAGGCGGCGCAGTGGGTGTCAGACGGTGGCGAGACGTATGTGGTCAGCGAGGCTGTGAAAGAAGATCGCGGAACTGAAATCCACATCACGCTCAAAAAAGACGCGACTGAATTTGCTGAAGAGCACAAATTGCGTGAGGTGATTCGCAAGCATAGTAACTACGTCAGCTTCCCGATCATGCTCGGTGAGGATCAGGCCAATTCACAAGAAAGCCTGTGGCGCAAGATGCCCAGCGATGTGACAGAAGAGGAGCGCAACAGCTTCTATCAGCAGATGACGATGGACTTTGAGGCGCCATTGGCAGATGTGCATTTTTCGGCCGATTCTCCCGTCAACCTACGCGCCCTCCTTTTCATCCCCTCAAAACGTGAAAAGACGATGTTTGCGCTGCGCAAAGAGCCGGGTGTCAAACTCTATACCAACAACGTTCTGATCAAAGAGTACAGCACCGATCTGCTCCCCGACTGGCTCAACTTTGTCGATGGCGTGGTCGATTCAGAAAACTTGCCGCTCAACGTCAGCCGCGAGACGGTCCAGAACAATCGTCTGATGCGTCAGTTGGCAAAAGTCGTCAAAAAGCGCGTTCTACGCACCATTACGCGACTTGACGACGAGACATTCGCCAAGTTCTGGAAAGAGTATGGCCGTGTCTTGAAAGAAGGGATGGCGGTCGATCCGACAGCCAAAGATGACATTGTCCCATTGCTCAAGTTTGTGTCATCCAAGTCTGAAGGCAAGTTGACCTCGTTGAAGGATTACGTCGGCCGCATGCCAGAAGATCAAGAGAAGATCTACTACGTATTGGGGTCTGATGTCTCGTCTGTCGCGTTCAGCCCCCATCTCGATCCGTTCAAGGCGAAAGGGTATGAAGTCCTCTACTTCGTTGACCCAATCGACGCATTCTTGGTCACCTCGTGGACAGAGTTCAACGAGAAGCAGTTGCAAAATGTCGATGAAGCAGAGCTTGATGTCGATGAACCGGAAGAACCAGAAGCATCCGATGCGTCCGAAAAGGCGATCAACCTGTTTATCGGCCGAGCCGTCAAAACGTTGGGCGAAAAAGTAACGGAAGTGCGTCTCTCGAAAGTGCTACGCGACAGTCCGATTCGCCTCGTTGCCCCCGAAAATGGCGCATCTCCCTCTGGTTTTGACCGCATTCAACTGCTGATGAATCAAGATTACGAAGTGCCACAGCGTGTGATGGAGGTCAATAAATCCCACCCGATCGTCGTCAATGTGGCGCAGATGTTGGAAGGGGACGAGACCAAAACGGAGAAAGCTGACCTGATTATCGAGCAACTTTATGAAAGTGCGCTCGTTCAGGAAGGGCTGCACCCCAACCCCGCTAGCATGATTCCACGTATTCAAAAGTTGCTGGAATTGGCAACGGCATAATACGGGTAACGACTTTTTGAAAAGAACGGATTCGCCCAGCTGTGAATCCGTTCTTTTTGTTTTCGGCACGCGTCTGAGAAAATAACGTTATAATCACCCCATGCGTCAGAATAAAGCTCGATTGAAGGCAATTGAAGCCCGTCTCGGTCGTGAGACGGAGATCTGGGTTGCGACAGTGCGCGGCGATGGTCGGCCGCATCTCGTTCCCGTTTGGTTTGTTTATCTCGATGGCAATGTCTATTTTTGCACGGGGAAAGAGACGCAGAAATGGGCGAATTTGCTCAACAATCAAAATGTTGCGCTTTCACTCCCCGATCCAAATGCGACCATCATCATTGAAGGGGAGGCACACGCCACGCCCCATCAAGTGACGCTACAGTTATCTGACTATTTTTACAATAAATATGAGTGGGATTTTCGCCAAGATGACAGCGCAACATGGCGTGTCGTGCAGGTTATTCCACATAAAATTTTAGCTTGGGGGGATGGATTTGATGAAGTGGAGGGGATTCGGGTAATTTAGAAGAGATGAAGGATGAAAACTTTTCATCCTTCATCCCGTCTCTTAGAAGTTTAGTAGGTCGCTCTCATCGGCCGATTCTGACACGCCACTTTCACCTTCTGGCTTGACCCATGCAGACAGATCAATTGTCAGGCGATCAAAGACACCGCGCGTTGGGGACGTGTTGGTGTAGTCGATGTCTGTCACTTCGGCGTGGATGCTCAATGAGTTTGTATCGAGCTTGATTTCACGCTCAAGTTCGGCGCGAATCGGTTCGCCGCGCACTGCCAATTTGGCACGGGTCGGATCGTCGCTGAACGCAAAGTCGCTCATCACAACTTTGGTGACGGTGTGTGTATCATTTTTGTCGAAAAGCCAAATCTCGAATGCCGTTACGTTGCGCATTCCGTCCTCAACTGCAATCGATTCAGAGACGCTGACGCCACATTCACCCAAGAAGTCGCCACTGCTATTTTCGATGATAAACGACTTGTCGAAGCTATCATCGCCGCGCACGTAGGTGGTCGAAAATCCACCGATTGGTTGGGGCGCGTTCTCTTGTGATCTCGCCGGTGCTGGACGACGTTTGGGACGACGTGCGACGGGGCGTTCAACTGCTGGCTCGTCCTCTAACAGTGAGGGCACAGCCGCGCGCGTCGTTATCTCACGAGTTCTGCGCACAGGCTCGCGGTCAAAGTCGTCATCGTCACCATCGCTCCCCGCTTGGTTTTTATAGAAGTAGTATCCGCCACCAATGAGCAACGCAAGCAACAGCAGCCCAAAGAGCCATGAGATGATGCGTCCAAAGATGCCATTGCCGCCATCGGTGGTTGCATCCGTGTCACTCGTCGCATTCAGATAGGCTTGGCAACCTCCGTCCGCCTCAATTCCCTGTGTAATAAGCTGTATTACGCCAGAAAACTCACTGTTGGCGGCGACCGCACTGTCGTTTGAGTTCAACACAGCACGCGCATTTTCGCTTTGACAAAAGCTGCGCTTGACAAAGGTGTCGTTGCCAGTTTGTTGGTAGTAGCTGGCGACCCCAATTAAATACTGCTCAAGATGACCAGTGCTGAGATGTTGGGGGCCTGCGTTGCTGAAGCTGGCTGTGGATCGGCCGATCAAAAATCCAACGATGGCGCTGAGTAGTGCCAAGACGATCACGGCGGTGCGCAGTGTGCTAGAAAGACTATTGTTGCTTTTCATTTATCACCTGTCTGGTGTCACTCTTTAATTGCAAATTTGTTGCTCGTTGCAATGTTATCATAGTCAAATAACCCGCACAAGCGTGCGGATTTTTAGCTTTGGGTCATCTTCACAACTCAGTATCAGGCAAACGATTATAGAGACCGGTTAACTCGGCCAATCCTTGACGATGCCCATCATGCAAGACATTGGGCGCCATCCGCCACATCCAGTTGGGTGGCCCCACCGTTCCCGGTGTGTTCATCTTAGCATCGTTGCCATAGCCCAATACGTCCTGCACGGGAGCAATGGCCGTGTTTGCCACGGATGACCATGCGAGACGGATCAAGTCCCACGCAATGTTTTCATTGCCAACGCGCAAATAGCGGTGGAAGAAGTCACGAGTTTCGTTGGTTGTCGCGCTGTCATGATACCAGCCGACGGCGGTATCGTTGTCGTGCGTGCCTGTGTAGGCAACGTTCTCTGGCGTGTAGTTGTGTGGGAGAAAGACGTTTGCTGGCGTATCGAACGCAAACACGAGAATTTTCATGCCCGGATAGCCGAACTTTGCCTGAATCGCGTCGAGTCCAGCGCGCGATTCGTCGTCAAAGTCGCCCAAGTCTTCGGCAATAATTGGCACATCGCCGAGTGCCTCTTTGACGACATCAAAGAAGGGGATACCAGGCCCGAGCTTCCATTCTCCCGTGATGGCGGTTTCGGCCGATGCGGGCACTTCCCAATAGTTGTAAAAACCACGAAAATGGTCGATGCGAATCACATCCGCCTGTTGTTGCATCATCTGGAAGCGGTCGATCCACCATTTGTAGCCGTTCTCCTCCATCTTGTCCCAGCGATAGTGCGGATGCCCCCAAAGCTGTCCCGTCTCGCTAAAGTAGTCGGGCGGCACGCCGCTGACCACGATTGGGTCCAGCTGATCGTCCAGCATGAAGAGGTCGGTGTTTGCCCAGACATCCGCGCTGTCGAGTGCAATAAAGATGGGAATGTCGCCGATTAGCTGAACGCCATTTGCGTTGGCATACTGCTTAAGATCGCTTAGTTGTGTAAAGAATAGCCACTGCCAAAACTGCTGGCGTTCGATGTCAGTCGCCAGTTTTTTGCGCCATGACGCGATTGCAGCGGGATCGCGTCGCTTGATTGCGTCATCCCATTCATACCATGGGCGCAACTCAAACTGCTCTTTCAAGCTGGCAAACAGTGCATAATCGTCTAGCCAGTGCGCCTCTTTTTTACAAAACGCGGTGAAGGCTGATTTGTCACCACTGTACTTTTGGAAGTTGGCAAACGCGCGATTGAGCAGGTCTGTTTTGTAGTTGATGACCCAACCAAAATCGACGTGGTGAATTGGGAATTCGGGAATGTTGTTGTGAATTTCGGCCGATAATAGACCACTCTCCACCAGCCGCTCTGGGCTGATCAACATCGGATTGCCTGCAAATGCTGAGACAGCCTGATAGGGGGAATCGCCATATCCTGTCGGACTCAGCGGCAAGGTTTGCCAATATGTTTGCAACGAGCCTTTCAAAAAATCAACAAATTGATAGGCACTGCCCCCCCAATCCCCAATCCCAAATTTGCAGGGCAGGGAAGTTGGATGTAGTAAAAGCCCACTACGGCGCGGAAATGTCATTGTTTAACTCCTAAAATCTCAATCAAATACCAATCGTGACGACAAGTGATGTAATTTGTAAGCTCTGAAAAACCGAGTTTCTGCCAGAAACTCGGTTTTTGAAGGTCGAATACCTGCCACTATTAGGATAACTATCCGTTGTAAAATACGTTGTTTGCGACACCAAAAACATTGTTTGGATCTTGCGCCTTTTTGACTTCTTTTATCACGGCAACGGTCGTCGGGGAAACCATATCATCCATAAAGTCGTGGCGAATTTTGCCTATTCCATGATGGTGCGAGGCAGAACCGCCTGCTGCGATGATCGTTTTGCGAATTTCATGCTCGATCTCTGCAAACACTTCGGCGGGGCGGTCAACCCCTTGAATGCTGAAGCCATGTGTAAAATAGATGCAGACACCCGTGTGATAAAGCTGGGTCACGCGCGGGGAGACGTATGGCTTACCCGGTAGATTATATTGCGCGTGCAGCTCCTTGGCACGTTTGTCCACTGCCTCCATCACGTTCATGACCTCACTCCACGGGACGGTCGTTTCATACGTTTCCCCGAGCAGCTCATAGTCACCCAAAAAGTCGCGGATGTATGCAATCGCATAGGTTAACATGTAGCCACGTTTACCATTGGTTGCCCCGCCGATAATACCGCCAAACTCCTTTGTCAACTTCTTCAGTGTCGCTTCTTGGTAGGCGACCTCTTCTTTTGTACCTTCCATCAGAACCGTTGCCGCACACAGTTCATGCGGATCAAATCCCTTTATCTTGGTTAAGAACGTCTTCTGCACGCTGTTCATAATCTTGTCTTGCGTGGACGGTTTTGGTTTAAGCGCGGAGCCAAAACGGAACTGCACGTTGTCCAAGAGGCGAATGCTGGCGGGAAGAACGCCCTTTTGCGTTAAGGCATAGAGGAAATCGACACCCGTTTCGAGATTCGGGAACACGATCGAATCATACTTGGTTACCTCTGGCAGTTGATAGACCTTCATGACCACTTTGGTGATCAGTCCAAGATTGCCTTCACTACCAAAAAGCAGTTGCTGAATCGACATGCCGAGCGAGATACGCGGCTGTGATTGCAGATTTTCGATCACGCCTTGTGGTGTCACCAGCGTGACATTTTCGACAATCTGCTCGATATTGCCGTAGCGGTTTTTCTTCATGCCGCTCGCATTGGTAGCAACCCAACCGCCAACCGTCGATAGCTCCATGCTGTCAGGTTCATGCCCTGTCGTGAGGCCATCTGCTTGTAGCGCATCCTCCAGCTCTTTGCCCGTCATCCCCGCTTGCGCGCAGACACGCATGTTTTCGCGGTCAATCCACAAAATTTCATTCATGCGGCGCGTGTTGACGATGACGATCATGCGCGTTTCGCTGGCGGGCAGCTTGAGGGCGCAACTCACGCTTGTCCCGCCACCATAAGGGACAAGACATACGTTATGCTCATTTGCCAGGCTGATCACATTGGCGACATCTTCATCTGTTTCGACAAACAGCACCATATCAGCATAGCGGTCGAGTTTGCCATACATCACTTGGTAAACTTCGTCGGCCGTCGTCTGTCCATGTGAGTGGATCAGCCGATCACGCTCCTGAAAGGTGAATTGATCTGCCTTAAATGCGGCGCGTACGCCATCCACAAATGCCTCGTTGATGATCGAGGGGGGCAGGGGGGCAGGTGATTCGATCTTCTTTTTTGTGGTATCCACTTTGACACCGAGAATCTCTTCTGCAAATGGCAAGAATTCGGGCATCTCTGTGCCGGAAATGGCGTAACGATTACCTGTGAAAGTCACCGACTTGGTGTTGGGAATCAGTTCAAAACGGGAGTCTGTGAACCCCCAGCGATGGTCGTAAATTGTGTTGTCTAAATCTTTAGCGGCGCGGTCAAGTGACTTGTCAGCCATGTTATTTTCCTCATTTTCCAGTGTAGGAGTACGTTATTCGTGGGAATTATGGGAGCGTTTGGAGCATTACGCAATGTGTCATCACGTCAAGCTTATGATCATTGTTGCTTATTTGAAGCCGCTACATTGTCGCGGCGAGAACTCGCTCGATTTGGTTGATGTGCGCGTGGCAATGGTTGTGGTAGAGACGTAACAGATCGGCAACGCTTACTTCACCGTCTGCCTGATGGAGACCTGTGCGCGACCATTGATCGGCCGAAATATTCTCAAACGTTGTGACCCAACGATGGTGCAGGCCGTCAAGCAGGGCAAACGTGTGGGTGAGATCGGCCGATTTTCCATCCATGAACTCTCCCCAAACGTCTTCACGATAGGGTTTCAATGGGGGTTGGTCTTCTGTCAGAATCAGCTTGAGTCGAATGTAGCTGTTCATATGCGAATCGGCGCAGTGATGGACAATTTGAGCGATCGTCCACTCATCGGGAAGGTGTTGGGTGGTCAGGGTTTCGGCCGATAATCCCGCCGTCATTTCCCGTAACATTGCTGGAAATGCTCGCAATGCTTCTAGATATTGCTGCTGTTCTGCATTCATCTATTATTCCTCAAATAGCGTTTCTAATTTGTCTAATTGCTGGCGTGTACCGATCAAAATTAGGTCATCGCCAACTTGTAAATGGGTCGATGCATCAGGGGTATACACGTTTTGGTCGCGCAAAATTGCCAACAGCGTCACCCCTGTGCGGCGACGCAAATCGAGTTGGGCGACCGTCTGCCCGGTCAATCCCGACCCCGGCGCGACCTCTAGCTCTTCCAGCCACATCTCAACGCCGCCACCCAACGTTAAGCCATCAATAAACTCAGTTAGATGGGGTCGCATCAGCGAATTCGCCATGCGCTTCCCACCAATATCGTAGGGGGATACGACCCGATTTGCACCGGCATTGATCATTTTCTGTACATTGCGGCCCCGCGTGCTGCGTGCCACAATGGTCATCTTCGAATTGAGCGCACGCGCCGAGACGACGATAAACAGGTTGATCGAATCATCTCCCGACGCGACGATCAGCCCCCACGCACGTTGAATACCCGCTTGCAGCAAAATATCGTCGTCTGTTGCATCGCCGTGTAGGACAAGTTCTTCGTCATGATGCAACTGCTCAACTATTTCATGATTGCTGTCAATGATAACCACCTTGCGTGAGTTATCGCGCTTGAGCACCTGGGCCGCGTTGCGTCCAACACGACCATAGCCGCAGATGATGATATGCCCGTTCAATTTATCGAGTGATTTTTGCATACGAGTTGCCCGCATTTCGCCACGTAATTCGGCCGAAAGAATCGTCTCCACCAACAGGGTAAAAGAGGTTGCCACTGTGCCGACACCGACAATGATAAACACAATGGTAAAGGTGCGCCCGATAGGTGAGAGTGCCTGCACCTCACCATAGCCAACTGACCCAATTGTAATGACCGTCATGTAGAGCGCGTCGAAAAAGCTCCAGCCTTCCAACAGCCAATAGCCCAGCGTGCCGAGCGCGATGAGCGTAAAGTTGACGCTGATGATGAAAAAGATACGGCGAGTCAGTTTGCTAAACACCAATTACTCCAATGCGTTCTGCTAATTGTACGCACCATTTATGAAATGACGACCGCATATGTTGTGCCAATTGTTAACAGCACGGCGCGGCCTATGTTACTCTCTTTTGTTCGTCGGGTGGTAGAATCCATCGGTTGATCTGATATGGAGTAATAATTTATGGAAGGTTATACGAGCGAAATCCCCACAATTGAAGAACTTGAAGGATTCCTTGAGCGCAATGACCTAAACGCATTGCGTGATGCGCTAGCGGGTGTTCATCCAGCCGATGTTGCGGATGCATTGGAGGAATTATCGGCCGAAAATGCCGTCACTGCCTTCTCCCTGCTCCCCGACTTTGAAGCATCTGAAGTCTTGGACGAGGCGAACAGTTCGCTGACGGCCGAGTTGATGGAAAGCGTCGATGATGAACGCATTGCCGACCTGCTCGATACGCTGCCAATGGATGATGCGGCCGAGCTGCTGGAAGATTTGCCAGAGCTAACGGCCGAACGCCTGCTCAGATTGATGGAGCCAGAGGAAAGCCGCGAGGTGCGTGCGATTCTCAGCTACCCAGAAGATAGCGCAGGGCGTCTAATGACGCAGGATGTCGCCGTGTTGCGTGCCAACTGGACGGTCATGCAGGCGTTCGCCTACCTACGTGCCTTAACAGAAACAGAAACGTTGCACTACCTCTATGTGGTCGATGCCGTTGGTCGATTGACCGGTGTTGTGCCCATCCGCAACCTCGTTCTTGCCCAACCAGAGCGCACCATTGGCGAAATTGCCATTCCCGACCCAATCCACGTGTACCTCGATACTGATCAAGAGGAAGTCGCGGAAATATTCGCCCGCTATGACTATACGGTGTTGCCTGTCAATGATTCCGATGAAAAATTACGGGGTATCGTCACGGTTGACGATGTGATCGACATCTTAGCGGAGGAAACAACAGAAGATATTCAGCAGCTCGGCGGTTCATCGCCGCTTGAACAACCCTACTTCTCTGTCCCAACCTTTGTCGTCATGCGCAAGCGCGTCGGTTGGCTCCTGCTACTCTTTTTTGCCTCCTTGCTCTCTGGTTCTGTCGTCGCCATTTTTAACGGACGCATCAGTGCGCCGATCATGGCAACGTTGACCATTTTTATCACGCTGGTCATCGGTACGGGTGGCAACGCGGGTTCACAAACGGTTGCCACCATCATCCGTGCCATCGCCGTCGAGGAGGTGCGACTCGGTGACCTGTCGCGAGCATTACGACGCGAAATAGCGGCCGGCTTTATGATGGGATTGGTGCTGGGTGCGGCGGGCTTTGTCTTTGCCGCAATTTATGCCTATTGGCAGCATGACAACATTGCTGCAAGCATTCATCCCTTGCGCATTGCGCTCGTCGTCGCCTGTACGCTGCCACTCGTCGTTGTCTGGTCAAACACAATTGCAACCATCATCCCGATTCTTGCCGAACGTTTCAACATCGATCCCACAGTCGTCAGTGCGCCAATGATTACGACGATTGTTGATGCAACGGGGTTGATGATCTACTATTCATTGGCAGTTGTTCTGTTGGGATAGTCACTTGTCTTGGAGAAAATTTAATGTTTACAAAAGTTATTCCAGTCTTGCCCTGTAAAGATGTGACGGCAGCAATTGAATACTATGTTGAGCGACTCGGCTTTACGCTTGGTTTTCAGGATTCGGCCGATCCCACCTATGCAGGCGTCTACCGTGATTCAGTCGAACTCCATCTGCAATGGCATGATGTCAATGAATGGGAGCGCGTTGAGCGTCAGATGTTGCGTTTTCCTGTGCAGGATGTCGATGCGCTCCATGCTGAGTACGCGGACAAATCTGTGTTTCACGAAAGAACCGCATTGCGCGACACGGCATGGGGCACACGCGAATTTGCATTTTATGATCTCTATCAAAATGGTTTGATCTTCTATCGGGACATCTGATCATTCATCGATTAGAATCACAGGTTCTTGGAAGTAACGCACCCGACTCCGTGCGAGCTTATCGGCGAGATAGTTGTCGAGCCATGCTTTTTTGGCGGCGATTGGCTGTTCGGCCGATTTCAGCAAATCGAGCGGCGCATTCAAATGTAACACGCGATTTGAGACGACGAAGCGCGTCAAGCCTGCGGGCAACAGCTTGCCATGCCGCGCCACATCGAAAACGTCTGTCGGCTTAAATTGCGGAAAGATGGCGACCGCCGCCATGTCGGGAAATTGTCCGAGCAGTCGACTTGTGTCCGTGAGCAGCGTGCGCTCAACTTCTCCCCACTCTGTATAGATATTGACCACCGCATTGCGCAACTTTGACTGTTGCTCTAGGTCATCAATCGAGAGCAGCATCGCGTTATCATCGCGGTCGATAAAATAGCAAAGGTTGTGTGGATCATTGAAAATATCGAGCCAATTATCTGCTTCAAAAGGGGACATGCGCACACCGTCAATCGCACGCAGCTTGCTGAATAACTGTTCCACGGGCTGCTTATTGGAAATAGCGTGATACCAAGTGTGCAGGGTGAAATCCCCTTCTGGATCGACCAACTGGACAGCGATGTGCGGATACCCCAGCTGACGAATTGTGTTATAGCGAGTCGCGCCATCCAAGATGACATATTTCCCCGCCCATGGCGTCACCAGCGGAGGATTCATCAACACGCCCGCTTCTTCAAAACTCGACTTGATCTTGTCAACCCGCTTCTGATCAAACTCCTCGTGCGGCATCACCTGTTCAATCGGCACGATGTCGAGTGAGAGTGTTTCGCTGGGCAGCTTGATCCGCAAAATGTCGATCATCTTGCGAATGAGCGAGATTTCGGAGCGTTCGCGTGCCAAGTGGGTTGGGCGCGGCACAATGCGGAAGTTGGCTGGCAGGTCATAGAATTTGGCAGGATTGCCGCCGATAGCGACGTTGGCAACTTGGCCCGCTTCAGTTGCCGCAATGAGGCTGTCGATGTCCACAAGCAGGGGATGGGCGAGATTGATGAGGGATGCGCCGGGTTTGATTTGGGCAATTTCGGCCGAATTCAACAAAACCTCCCCACGAGTCGGCAAATGCAAACTCACAAAGTCAGATTGTGCCAATAGCTCGGGCAGGTCGAGCAGTTCAATCTCACGCTCCAATGCTAATTCAGGCGTTAAGCGCGGCTGATTAACGACAACCCGCATGTTAAACGCCCGCGCCCGATGCGCGACCTGCTGCGCCGTGGCGCCATACCCAACCAGCCCAAGCGTCTTACCCGACACGCCCATGCTCGCAAACTGCAACACGAGCATCATCACCTGTTCGGCCGTCACTACTGCGTTGCCAGTCGGCGCACTGACCACCTGAGTCCCATAATCTCGTGCTGCCGTCACGTCGATGCGGTCGATATGACTTGTCGTGCAACCAATTACGCGCAACGTCTCGCCATGCTCCAACACCGACGCGGAGAGATAGACCGAGCCATCGACGATCAACCCTTGATAATGACGCAGCTGATCGCGCAACGCTTCGTCGCGCAACTCGGGCGCAACGACAACGTTGGCATGTTCGCGCAGTCGTGCCAATGACTCTGGTTTTAGTTTTGTGCAAACGAGAATACTGAGATTTTTGCTCATGCGGCCTCTCTATGATTCGTAGGGGTTACGATGTATGTTGATTAAATCACCGCTCACCCAATTGATTAATTGGACGTTGTGGGGTCAAAATTATAGCCGTTTTAAGCAAATAGACAGCACATTCTGGCATAAATATTGCACGATAGAAAGGATCATGCACAGTTGGTACTAGCGAACTATTAGTGCAACAAATTGAGGTTGAAAATGGGGCATTTTCACTGTAAACTGTATCTTACATTACACCTTACGTGTTAACTTCTTTACAAATTAATTCACGGTATTTTTACGGTACAGCAAGCGACACATCGTGTATCCTTTGCGTCGTAAGAAACATTGTAAGGCAATACCATTCAAATAACGGCAACAGCCTCTTGAAAAGAAGATTGAGGCTGAGGCCAATTGTAGTGTTCAGGTCGCTTCTTCAAAAATTTAGACATCTTACGTTTAACAACCCGAGGGTTGACGCGA
>JAUIAP010000018.1 GCA_030425205.1 Anaerolineae bacterium | reverse complement strand
GATATTGGTTGGCATCGCCCACCGCTGTTGGTGCCAAAATTTGAAGGGGGAGATGCCGCGCTGAAGATAGATGACGCAGGCGACCAGCCAGATATTGATCTGGTCGAAAAGTATGGCGGCGACGCTCCAACTGATCACGGTGCCAACCATCGTCTCGCCCGCTGCGGCACGCACCGTCGTCAAGCCAAGCCCGCTCAATAACGCCGCAATGCTGACCATGCCCGCGTTGAAAACGAGTTGTTCGACGCTGACTTTCCATTTCGAGCGCGGTTGATAGCTGTGAATGAGCCACATGCCGACACTATCGATGACGCCGACCAACACACCCGCCGCCGGTCCCAACAGCCATGCGGTCGCTAAGATCGCGGCATGGCTGATGCCAAACGACATGCCCGCCCGCTCGCTAATCGCGGAGACGGCGGTTGAGACGAGTGCAAACAACACCAACCAGACCAGCAGCCCGAAGTCTGCACCCTGCCAAACGTTGGCAATCGCCCAGACTACAATACAGCTACCAACGACAGCAAGCGCAGAAACATAGCGCCGTTGCCAGTTGATAGATGATTGATTTGGGTGTGATACTGCTGCCATAATCGAGACTCACTTCTTTGGTTAGTCCGTCGACGCTTGCCAAACAGATCCTGTTGGCTTTTTCAATGACGTTCCACATCGCAAGGCACATTCTTAGCAGCAGCTTGAGTGGAGATTATGTAGAGGGGATGCTACCAATACTGATTTCTTCAGCACTACCTATATGTGGATGTTACTCTGTCACATCTTTTGTCTCGACTATATAATGGTACTCATGTCCTGCGATCACTCTTTCATTTTTGCTTTCAACAGAGGTACTTTTGTACTATAAGGCGTGCGTCGTCCATCCAAAATTAGTAAACGAGGCGGGTTAGGAAATACCACTCTTTACAAGAATTGGCTCAGCCAGCGTTTGACTGCGCGAGGGTTTTCTAACTGACAATCGGCCGAAATTCGCCCCCCGACCCCAATCGTGATCCCCCCCGCTGCATGGATTGCCGGAAACGCCGCCGCATCTTTATCGTCGTCCCCTAAGTAGATCGGCAGCGCGTCCGCCCATGCCTCTGACTTTAGAATTCGCGCAACTGTCTGGTGTTTACTCGCTGCACTTGGGCCAATCTCCAAAAAACGATCGCCCCCTAATAGCTTGAAGATAGCCGCATGGGCTATTTGCTGATTTGCGATGTCGCGGGCTTGTGTGAGGACGGACTCCCCAATGGTCGCATCGGCATCTTTGGCATGGATCGCCAGCGTCCACCCCTTATCTTCCAAGTAGAAGCCCGTGTGGGGGTCGAGAATTGTCCGCCACTGCGTTTTTATTTGGTCTAGAATCGGCCGAATTTCCCGCTGCTCAACCACATGCTGCAACTCGCCCGTCACCAGTCGCATTTCCAACCCATATGACCCCGCCTTGATAATCCCATCCAGCGGCAACAACTGCTCGATGTGCGCCAAGCGGCGTCCGCTGATAATCGTGACGCGCATCCTTTCATGCGTCGCAAGCCGTGTGACGAGCGTTTGCAACTCGACGTCGGGCAAAATTACGTCAGGATTGGGCGCAAAGTCGGCCAGCGTGCCGTCATAATCGAGAAACCACCAGATTCGTGGCGCGGCGTGAATACGTTCTATGATTGTGTCATCTTGGCAAGTTTTCATGGAGAGAATTTTTGTCGTAGATTGTTGGATGTTGCGCTTCGATCCGTATCAATCCGCGATTAGTAGCGGTTCAATGTCATTCCGAAAGATAGCATCCCACGTATAGCGTTGGCGCACGCGCCGCGCCATCTGAAGCAGCGCCGATTGAACGAGATGTTCGTCGATTTGCTGCGCCAATGCGGTTGGCGTCGTCGTGGCGAGATCAAATTGTAGGACTGCATCCTCTCCCAACTCGCTGGCGGCTGGCACGGCAGTTGACGCAACAATCGGCTTACCCAACAGCCCCGCCTCCAAAATTGGCATCCCAAATCCTTCGCGATGACTCGTCATCACCAACAGATCGGCGACGCGCAAAAGATCGCTAACAACTGTCATATCGATCAATAGTGGCTCACTAGCTGGGTCAGATTCATAGACAAAGTGGAAATGGTCATCCAACCCCAGTGCGGTGCGCCGTTCGCGCAGTTGATTGTAGTAGGCCATGCTGTTTGCATCATGTGGATCAGGCGGGCCTGTGTAGATCAGCTTGACATTGAGGTTGCGGTTCTTCAATGCCGCCACCAGTTCAAGCGCAAACTCGACATTTTTTGCCTGTGTGACGCGTACGGGCATCAGCAGGATCAAATCGGCCGAAAGTAACCCCAATCGCGTCACCAATTCCGCACTGGTCGCTCCCAATCCCCAAAGCTGGGCCGCATCGACGCCATTGTAAACGACATGAATATCAGCGGGGGGGCAGTCGTAGAGAGACGCGAGCTGTCGTTGTCTTTCGGCCGAAACGACAACATGTGTCACATCACGACGATAGGTGCGTAAGAGATCCCAAGGCTCGCCTTCAAACACCTTCGAGCGCGAATTGGGACTCGTCCACGTAAAATCATGGCTCCATGCAATACAGTGACCAATTACACCCTCGTCGAGTAGCTGAAAGAGCGCGGCCGTTAACGCCAAGTTGAAATGCTTCGTAAAGACATTGTGCACGATCAACGTGTCGATAGGTGTCAAGACGGGGCGCAGTTCAGCGGTGATTTGCGACACAAGCTGCGCAAAATCGGTCGGCAGATGCCCGTTTTCAAGCTGATCGCTGGCACGCTCGATGGCGGGATGTTGGGAGTCAATCAGCGGGATCGAGACAAAGTTGACTCCAGCGGGCAGCGCATTTTCTGCGCCACGTCCAGCAATAATCGAGACCGCGTATCCGTTGTGTTGCAGCAGATCAGCATGGGCATAGATAACGGACTCAACCCCGCCAACTGTGGGCGGCGCACTATAGTGCAGCAGCGCGATATGTTGACGATTTGAACTCATAGGCCAAGCTGTGAAATCGTTTCTAGCTGCTGCTGCATCCACCAAACGATGTCCTCATCTTCTACAAATTTCCGCAAATTCTTCGCATGGTGTTCGCTCTCAGCGGTTGGCATCGTCAACGCACGATAGAGTGCTTCGGAGGTGGCATAGACATCGCAGGGCGAAATGATGAGCGCATCCGACTCAAGCTGTTCACGCGCACCCGTGCGCTCCGACAACACGAGGCGACCTGCCCGCTCGTTGACAATCGGCCCCTCCTTTGCCACGAGGTTCATACCGTCGGCAATCGAGTTGACCAGCAACACATCATAAAGCTGCATTGCGGCGACGGCACGTTGATAGTTTTCTCCAACCAGCGCACGGATCGGCTCCCAACTGCCGCTGCTGTACTTGGCGTTGACGCGCCCAATTGCCGCCATCACCTCACCCAAATACCATTTGTACTCGTCCAGCTTCATGCGCGACGGCACCAAGATCGCCACAAAGACGACCTTCTCGTGTAACTCTGGGTGTAGCTCAAGCAGCTCTCCAAACGCTTCAAAACCGCGCAAGATATTTTTGCTTGGCTCGATGCGCTCGATGCGCAGAATTAGCTGTTTGTCGCCGACATAGTCTTTGAGGCGTTTGCGTTCGGCTTGCACTTCGGCCGATTTTGACATCGTGCGCAACGCTTCCGTGTCAATTGCAATCGGAAAGGCGCGCGCATAGGTCACATGATTACGATACCAGATGCGCCCTTGTCGATAGTTTACGCCAACCCGTGAGAGATAGCGTTGACAGGTGCGGGCAAAGTTCTGGGCATCATTCTCGGTCTGGAATCCAAGCAGATCCGCCCCCAACATCCCTTCAAGAATCATGTTGCGCATCCCCTGTGGCAAAATCGCCCAATAGTCGGGACCCGGCCATGGAATGTGGACAAAGTGAGAGATGGGAGGACGCAGCGCGGGTCGCAACTGGTTGCGCACCATGCGGGGAGTCAGATAGAGATGGTAATCTTGCAGCATCACCAGCGGTTTTTTTGTCGCGGCGAGCGTCTGGGCGACAATTGCCTTGGCGTAAAGCGCGTTGACGGCGACATACCCCTCTTCCCACGCCTGCCATGTGGCGCGGTTGATAATCGGCCGACGCGGCACATCCCACATCGTATGTTGCAAAAACCAGAGCAGCGGATTGGCGATAACGTTGTAGTAGCCATCGTAGGCATCCGTTCCCGGCACGAGAAATTGAATGTGAACAGAGGAGCTTCCACCCATCAGATCGAGCGTTCCAGCTTCCCAGTCGGTGTCGGCCTCAGATCGCGCGCACGCGATCCATGTCGATTCCACGTAGCGCGTCAGACCAAGCAACGCCGTCACCAAGCCACCACTACCACGATTAAAGGTGCGGCTGCCATCTTCGTGTGTCTGAAATGTCACAGGTCCACGATTGGCAGCAATGATCAATGAGCGGTCAGCAAAGAATTGATCTTGAAATTCCTGCCACTGCTGACGCAGTTTTTGGCTTTCTAAACTCATGTGTTTTCCCCAATTTCAACTCGGCTGGCCTGCAACGCCAAGTCGATGAATACGGCTGCCGTCCAGCCAAAAATATCGGCCGCCGTCGCGGGTGGAACCCCTGTTTCGGCGTGATAATATTCGTAGATGCTGCGCTGCTGCATGATGATGTCGAGCGTGCGCGTGCGGAGATGTTGCGCCAACGCAGTTTCCCCCACTTGCTCAAGAGCTTCGACAAAAAAGTAGTTGATGTTGACCCACACGGGTCCCCGCCACATCGTTTTTGGATCAAACTTAGGGTCGTTGTAGGCGACTGACGGCAGTAAAAACTCGCCCCAAAACTGCTCTGGATCGGTGAGTTGTTCTAAGAGTCGGTTGCGGATCTCATCGGGCAGCTGACCTGTCCACAGCGGGTAGAGATTGAACGGCGTCACAACGGGCAACGGCTCTTCATCTTTGAGCGCACGGAATATGCCCGCCTCTTCGTCCCACATATCGCTAATCATGCGTTTGACAATCGCAGCGGCACGGCGTCGCCACATCGCCGCTTCGGAGTCAAGGCCGAGTAGTTCCGCGATCATCGCCAGCGACCCCATCTGCACACACAAATAGGTGTTGAGATCGGGCGACTCGACAGGCATTCCATAATCCCAAAGCGGGTTGTCGTCCAATCCCGATGAATAGGGATGGTTGTACTGGACCAATCCATCGACATCGTCATCATTGAGCGCAAACCACCATGAATTCCAGCGCACGAGGGGGATGTAAATTTCTTCCAAAAATGCCAGATCGGGGTCTGTCTCGTGTAGCTTCATCGCCGTCCACGCCAAAATCGGTGGTTTGGTCACTTCGGCGTAGATGGGATGCCCCATCGTTGAGACGACACCTTCATCATAGATCGCATCGGGCAGCATTCCGTCGGCAAGCTGATGGGTCAACATGGCACGAATCTGGTTACGCGCCAATTCTGGATCGACGTGGCGAAAGGCGAGAGCATGGATCGCGCTGTCCCACAGCCAAAGACCCACATAGCTAATTTTGGACGGCATCATCGCTTCATAGGCGATATTGCCTTGCGGGCCGATCAGGTTATTCGCCATGATCCACCATGCGTAGGCATAGGTTTGGCGATACGGTTCGTCAACGGGCGGCATGGCGGCAAACCAACTGCGCCAACGCACTTCGGCCGCTGCACAGGAGTGAGAAAAAGGCTGGGTGATATGTTCGAGATCGGCCGAACTGCGAATCGTAATCGTAATGGCACAATCCGCTTCGGCCGCAACGATCTGTGTCACTGTATAGCCGCCTTCAATTGGAGCAATGTCGTTGATGACACTCTCGCCATTACTCGCGTAGGCCAGATTGCGGATCGACTTAAAGACCCCGCCCTGCCCATTCTTTTCCCAAAATTGCGGCTGCAAATGGAAGCGAATACCGGCCCGGCAGTGTGCAGGGAGTCCAATCGCCAGCGTTTTGTCGTCTTGAAAGGTCAAGGCAAATTGCCCGATGTGCGTCGTCAGATAAATGACGTGTGGGTAAGTGGTGACGGTGAACGGCAACTCATCCCCGTTTTCATCGATGAGAAACAGGTTGCTGATAAATGGGGGGCGTTTTAAGTACGCTTCGATGTCGGGGTTGATGTCGGTCAGTCGCTCTGCCAGCTTGACAAATAGGCTGTGAGAATCGGCCGATTGTTGCACCAAAAAGCGTGATCCGCGATCGCTAAAAGGTACTTTTTTAATATCAATGTGGTTTCTTAGAAGGGACAAATAGGTTTCAGATTGGTTCATAAACTCTCAATTTCGCTATCTTGTATACATAAGTGTTAGCACCTTTGCGTTATATTTCCATACAAGACGCGATATTGAGAGAGGTATAGTCTAGTGATATTGTGCCAGTGTTTCGACTTTCGCATCTTAATCAGCCATCGAATAGCTGTTGAATCGCCTTTACATAGGCCTGTTTAATTTCTGCCGTCTCAGGATGTTGACCATTTTCAACAATCTGTTGCCCATTGACATACACCTCGCGCACGGCTCGCGGCGTGGCGTTAAAGATCACGCCATCGACCAGATGTGATTCTGGCAAACCGATCAGCGATAAGTCGTTTGCATCGAGCAGCACGCGATCTTGCTCCCAAACGGCCTCAAGACCACATGCCGCGTAGCCTAGGCGGGTGCCAGCATCGAGCAAGAAATCGGCATTGCCGACGACGGTGCGTGCTTCATGCTGACTGCGTGCGTCGAGTTCGATGGCGCGAATCTCTTCAAAGGCGTTTTCACCGCAGTGACTATCGACACCCACGCACAGCTTTGCGCCCGCGTTGATCAGTTCGACAGTTGGAGGTAATCCATCACCGAGATCGCGTTCAGTCGTGCGGCAGAGGTTGACGAAGCAGTTGTTGTGGGTGAGATGGTGAATTTCGGCCGAATTCAAATGCGTCGAATGCACCCCCACAAAACGTTCGCTCAAAATCCCGTTGTCTGCTAAGAGCTGGATCGGTGTCACCCCATGTTCGGCTATCGATTCCTCCAGTTCACGCCGCTGCTCACAAACGTGCATGTGAAATGGCAACTGCCGCGCATCCGCCCACGCCGCCAATTCGCGATTTGCCGCAATCGGCACGGCGCGAATACTGTGCGCCGCTAGCCCCACCGACACCAGCGGGTGATCCGCATAGCGCGACTGCAACGTCTCCACATCTTGCAAAACGAGATCAACCGATGGATCGCTAAAACGCCGTTGTGCGGCCGTCATCTCCTGTTGAAATCCGCCGCGCATATAGGCCGTGCGTATGAGGCAAATGCGAATGCCAACATCGGTCGCGGCGCGAATCACCGCATCGGCCAGTTCGGTGCGGTTGTCATACGGTGTGCCGTCGGGCTGATGATGCACATAGTGAAACTCGCCGACTAACGTCACGCCCGACATCGCCAGTTCGAGATAGGCGAGCCGCGCAATCGCATACATGCTGTCGGGGTCGATTCGCTCAGCGAGGCGATACATCACGCCGCGCCACGACCAAAACGAACCAGCGTGCTGGCTTTTGCGCTGCGTTAATCCGCGCATGGCGCGTTGAAATGCGTGCGAATGCACCGTTGCCAAACCGGGTATTTCGATGTGATTGCCGTGTTTTACACAGGTAGGTTTATTCATTGGAAGGGGCATTACCGCTGAGAGCGCGAAGAACGCAGAGAGTATGAGGAGAGGAGGTACGATACCTGTCAAGACTGAAAATAATCACTTGCAATCAGTTTCTCTCTTTCTCTCCCTCTGCGCTCTCTGCGGCCTCTGCGGTGAAATTTAATTGGGAACAGTGTCAATCTGCAATTTAGTCATAACCAGTGATACACGATTATTCCAAAGTTTCTTCAACAGCCCGTTTGATCGCACCACTCGCAACCAGTTCGGTCACGGCGTTCATGTGGTTCGCCAGCACGGTGTCACCCGTCAAGAACGGTACGCGCTCCCGAATCATGTCGTAGGCAACCTGTGTGCCGCGTCCGAGTTTGACCGTCTCATTGCGGCGGCGCAGGTCGATTCCCTGACACGCAGAGAGCATTTCGATGGCGACGATGCGTTCGACATGTTCGAGAACTTTGGATGTGTGCCGCACGGCGATTGACCCCATGCTGACGTGATCCTCGATGTTGGCACTACTGGGGATGGTATCGGCCGATGCTGGATGCGCTAAAACCTTATTCTCAGAAGCCAACGCCGCCGCCGTGTATTGCGCGATCATCAAGCCGCTTTCCAGCCCGCCGCGTGCCGTCAAGAACATCGGCAAAACGCCGCGATTGCTGTCTGCATCAACCAACCGCATGATGCGTCGCTCACTCATGTTGCCCATGTCTGTGATACCGAGCTTCATGTAATCCATCGCCAGCGCAATCGGCTCACCGTGAAAGTTGCCCGCCGAAACGACGTCAATTTCGTCCGTTTCATCATCGACAAAGATGAGCGGATTGTCGTTGGCGGAGTTGAGTTCGATGTCGATCACCCATTGGGCGTATGCGACCGAATCGCGCACCGCGCCGTGAACTTGTGGCACGCAGCGCAGCGTGTACGGGTCTTGCACATTGTTGGGGTCATCATCGCGCAACATTTGACTGCCTGCAATCAACTGCCGCAAGAATGTGGCGCATTCAATTTGGCGGGGGTGAGGGCGCACTTGATGGACGCGATCATCATAGGCGCGATCGGTTCCGTTGAGTGCTTCGAGAGTGAGGCAGGCGGCAATATCGGCCGATAATGCCAAATTGATCGCCCGTCGCACCTGCAACGCCCCCATCCCGACCATCATCGTCGTCCCATTCAACAACGCCAACCCCTCTTTCGCCTGTAGCTCAATCGGCTCTAGCCCCACGCTTGCCAACGCCGCGCCCCCCGCCATGCGCTCACCATTGACCTTTGCCCACCCTTCCCCTATCAGCACCAATGCCAAATGCGCCAGCGGAGCCAAATCACCGCTTGCTCCCAGCGAACCTTGCGATGGAATCTCTGGATGCACGCCCTGGTTGAGCATGCCAAGCAATAGCGCAATCACCTCCTGCCGCACACCGCTAAACCCCATCGCTAGCGTGTTGGCGCGGACAAGCAGCATGGCACGCACGGTGCGCTCGTCGAGCAGGTCACCGACGCCAACCGCATGGCTGCGGACAAGATTAAGCTGTAGCTGTTTGACCTGAGAGGGAGAGATCAGTTGGTCTTTAAATCGGCCGAAACCCGTCGTGATCCCATACGCAATCCGTCCCTCATCCACCAACCGTTCTACCGCCGCCCGTGACCTTTCAATCACAGGAATGGTCGCCGCATCCAGTTCCACCGTCGCACCGTCCGCCACAGCAACCACGTCATCCACTTTTAAAGTTTTTCCTGAAATCGTTAGTTTCATCATGATTGCATCATCGGCACTTTCACGCCGCGCTCCTTTGCCACTTCAATCGCACGCTCATATCCCGCATCCGCATGGCGAATCACACCCATGCCAGGGTCAGCCGTCAGCACGCGATCTAGCCGTTTCGCCGCTTCGGGTGTACCGTCCGCAACGATGACCTGCCCCGCATGCAGGCTATACCCAATGCCAACACCGCCGCCATGATGGAAGCTGACCCACGTTGCCCCCGCCGCCGTGTTGACGAGCGCGTTCAAAATCGGCCAGTCGGCAATTGCGTCAGATCCGTCCTTCATCGCTTCTGTCTCACGATTTGGGCTAGCGACGGAGCCGCTGTCTAGGTGATCTCGGCCGATCACAATCGGAGCCACTAACTCACCCGATGCAACCATCTCGTTAAATTTCTGCCCAGCACGCGCACGCTCGCCATACCCAAGCCAGCAGATGCGCGATGGCAACCCTTGAAACTCAACATCGCGCTGTGCCATCTTAATCCAGCGGGCGAGATGTTCGTCTTCAGGGAAAAGCTCTAAAATGGCCTGATCTGTTTTGTAGATGTCTTCGGGATCGCCAGAGAGTGCAACCCAGCGGAAGGGGCCTTTGCCTTCGCAGAACAGCGGCCGAATATACGCTGGTACAAAGCCTGGATAGTCAAACGCATTTTTTAACCCATTGTCAAAAGCACGCTGGCGCAAGTTATTGCCATAATCAAATACGATTGCGCCCTTTTGCTGCCAGTCGAGCATCGCCTGAACGTGTGTCGTCATCGAATCGGTAGCCCGTTGCAGATAGTCGGCGGGGTCAGATTCGCGCAGTTTTGCCGCCTCGTCGAGCGTCATGCCGGCGGGGATATAGCCATACATCGGATCATGAGCGGAAGTCTGATCGGTCACAACATCTGGCATCACGCCCATTGCGACGAGCTTAGGCAGTACTTCGGCCGCATTCGCCACCAGCGCAATCGACTTTGGCTCTTCATTGGCAACCGCTTCCTCAACCCACGTCATCGCCTCTTCTAAATGATCGGTCATGACGTTGACTTGTCCAAACTGCAAACGTCGCTCGGCACGCCAGCGATCCACCTCGACAAAGAGGCCAACTCCTTCATTCATCGTCACCGCCAGCGGTTGCGCTCCACCCATCTCGCCTAGCCCCGCCGTCAGCACAAATTTGCCTTTCAGCGAAGACCAGCCGTTTTGCCGCGCCAGTGCGCCGAACGTCTCATACGTTCCCTGCAAAATGCCCTGCGTGCCGATATAAATCCAGCTTCCCGCCGTCATCTGCCCGTACATCATCAACCCCTCCGCTTCCCATTTGTCAAAATTTTCTTGGGTTGCCCATGCGGGAACGATGTTGGAGTTGGCGAGTAAGACACGCGGCGCATCGGTGTGCGTGCGGAAGATACCAACGGGTTTACCAGACTGAACGAGCAGCGTTTCATCGGGTTCTAAATTGCGGAGCGACTCCAAAATCGCGTCGAACGCTTCCCAGTTACGCGCCGCCTTGCCACGACCGCCGTAGACGATCAGGTTGTCAGGGTCAAACGCTACATCGGGGTCGAGATTGTGTTGCAACATGCGGTATGCCGCTTCGATCTGCCAATTTTTGCAGTTAAGTTTTGTGCCAGTGGGTGGTTTTATTGTGCGTTTCATTGTTGTTCCTATAGAGAAAGGTTCACCGCGGAGGGCGCGAAGAACGCAGAGGGAAGAAAAGTTTTAGAGATTGTGCGCGATGCGTTTCACTCCGTTTTTGAGTAGTTTGACGTTGAAATTAATGAGTAGGGCGAGGCGTTTATCTGTTAGCTTGAGATAAGTGAGGGTTTGTGCGGTGTGAATTGGTTCGAGTTGTTTGACCGCTTTTAGCTCGATGATAAGACGATCAGCGATAAGGAGATCGAGTCGATAGCCAACATCAAGCGTCACCCCTTTGTAAGTAACGCCACATGGTTTCTGCTGTTCAAAAGGAATACCACGCAAGCTAAGTTCATAAGCCAGACAATGTTCATAAGTTGATTCAAGCAACCCCGGACCTAAATGCCGATGCACCTCAATCGCCGCCCCAATTACCGCATTAGAAATCTCGTTTATATCCATTGTCCTCCAACTCATCATTTCTCTCCTCTTACTTCTCTGCGCTCTCCGCGCTCTCCGCGGTGCAATTACAATTAAATCATCGTGTTGAACTGTGCCTTAAATTGGTATTCGTCGCCGTGATAGAAGGCGCGATAGAAGACGGCGGGGAGTGTGATGTTGTTTTGTTTGGTGTAGGTGAGGCGTTCGACGGCGAAAATGGGATCGGCCGATCCAACCCCCAACATCTCCCCCCACTCTTTTGCTTCCCGTATCTCCACCGTATGCGTCACGCGCACCAGTGGTAATTTGTATTTGTGGACGAGCAGCCAGTGAATGGACTGTGTTTCAATATCTTCTGTGATGAGTTCGGGGCAGAGTGCAGGGTTGAGATAGCGTTCTTCAAAGACAATCGGCCGATTATCCGCCAGCCGCAACCGCTCAATGTGCAGAACATCATCCCCTGCGTTGAGATTGAGTGGGGCGGCAATTTCGGCCGATGCTGCCACAACTTTCTGCTTCAATACCTGAGTGGTCGGCGTGCGCTGTTGCTGCTGCATCTCCTTCGCAAAATCGCTCAAGCTAAATCCGGCCATCCCTTTTTCACTCGGATCAGTGACAAACGTGCCGCGCCCCTGTTCGCGTCGCACCAGCCCCTGACGCTCCAAGCGGTCAATCGCCTTACGAACGGTCCCGCGGCTCACCCCAAATCCTTCTGTCAAGACCTCTTCGGTTGGCAACTGTTCGTTCGGCGGGATCTGTCCCATAACGATTTGTTGCTTGAGGTATTGTTCGACACGATAGTATTTCGCGGTCGGTGACGATTGCAGTGTTGTTGGGTTCATACCATCATTATAACGACAAAATTTGTATAGACAACTATTTGTACAGACAAATTTACAACGACATGGAAGACAATCGTTTCATGACATTGCCAAGCTGCACTGGAAAACGGTAAGATGGTTACGTTAACATAATCAAGCGACACTCATTTTTATGGAGAGAACCATGATTCGGCGCATACTGTTATTAACTGGATTGATTATTCTGTTGCATGGCAAACAACCGTTAATTGCCGCCGTTCCAACCGGCTTGAGTGGCACCTATGTGATCGGGGGGCCATCGGCCGATTATAGTTCGATTGGGTTGGCCGTCTCGCTTCTCAATTCTCAAGGTATCTCTGGCAACGTCACCTTTCGCATATTTCCCGGACTTTACGATGAACAAGTGACCATCAACGATTTTGCCCGCGATGCTGGCGCAGAGACGGCGACCGTTACCTTCAAGACCGATGTTGCTGGCAATCCTCCGACGTGGCAATACTCGGCGGCGGGTAGCACGTCAAATTGGATCGTCAACTTAAACGGCGCACATCACATCATCTTTGACGAACTCACCTTTCCAGCCGAATCTCCTGCACCCTACGCGCGTCATATCATCTTCGACAACGGCGCACACGACATCACTATCCGCGACAGCACATTTGAAGGCCATCTGGGCAATGACTCGACCCACAATTCGATGCTCTATCGCGCCGCTGTCGGTGAACACAACAACATAACCATCGAAAACAACACGTTCACATACGGTCATCGTGCCATTGATTGGCGTGGGCCGGGTGGCGGTTACAACTCAAAGAACATGAGCGTGATTGGCAACCATTTTGGTGGTCAAGAGTATGCGGGCGCGTTTTTGGATGGGATTGAATCGGCAACCGTCAGCAATAACAGCGCCAACAGCGCGGCATGGTCGAACGATCTCTATCTGGCAATCTATGTGGCGCACAGTCTCTCCGACAACGATCCAACGCATTACATCGTCACCAACAACACGATTGATGTTGCCATCGGCCGTGCTGGGATTTGGGTCAATTCGAGCGGATTGTCCGACGATCCGCAAAACCGCATTGCGACAAATCTGATCTCGGTGCGTGACTCGACCAATGGACTGTACGGCATTTACAACGGGGGTGGCAACGTCGGCATCTACCACAACACCGTCCGCACGATGGGCAACGCAACCGCCATGTATAACAGCACCAATTTTGATTATCAAGACATCGACATACGCAACAACATCTTCGCGGCCGATGGGGGTGGCAAGGCGTTGGTCGTCGGTGACTATCCCGGCTATTCGGCCGATCACAACAACTATTACACAACAGGCGCAATCCTCGTCAGGGCAGACGGCATCGACTACAGCACCATCAATGACTATAAATATTCACGCCCCGCCTTTGCCCCGCATGATAGCTTTTCCGTTTTTGCCCCAACTACTTTTGTCGATATAGCAGGCACGCCCGATTTGCATCTCGCTGCGCCATCAACAGATGATGTCGCGTTGTTGGCTCCCAAAATGGATGACTATTTGGTTGATTTCGATGGTGATCCGCGCAGTGTCTATCAAGTCTTCAAAGGAGCGGACGAGGGCAACACGATTTTGCCGCTCGACGATGCTGACACCGTCGATGGCTACTATACAGTTGGCGGCAACACACCCGACTATGGAACCCCTAGAGGTGCAATCTTTGCGCTCAATCAGCGTGGTGTGAAGGGGGATGTCACCTTCCGCATTCGCGCTGGCACCTATGATTTTGGCGTACAACAGTTGCAGCACACCCATTTTGGCGGCACATATACGGTGACCTTGCGGGCCGCCAATATGAATAATCGGCCGATTCTCACCCACACGGCCACCTCCGCACGCGAAAATTATTTGCTCAAACTGAACGGGACAACCAACGTGCGGCTGCGCGGCCTGCAATTTGAAGCGACAGGCACAGGCGGCTTTGGGCGCATCTTGCATCTCGACGGGTGGACATCAAACACGCTCGTTGATCTCTCCACATTCACCGGCATCACGGGCGAAACAACGACAACGGCTGCGCTCATCTATGCCTATCAACCAGAACAGCTAACGATTGACGACGATGGGCAGGAAGACAACGAGTTTGCCGAGAATGAGTTCATCGACGGCAGCTATGGTATCTATCATGGCGGCATTGAATTTTCACGCAACGGCGACGATAACATCATCCGTGACAGTCAATTTACCGACCAAGCAGTCGCCGCCATCTTTACCGACTTTTACGGCGCAATCATCAACGGCAATGACATCAGAAACGTCCACAGCGATGTGTATGGCATCTATCTGCACGCGGGCAAGGTTGCACAACTGATGGGCAATACGATTGTTGCACGGGCCGCCAACAGCATCGGCGTTTATGGATTTAGTGCCGACGGCAGCAGTTTCGCCAATCCTGCACTCATGGCGAATAACAGCATCGTCGCACGGCAAGGGGTGCGCTTTGAATCCCAATCGAGTCTCTGGAACATCTACCACAACACCATCTATTCACAACAAGATGCACTCTACATCAATCCAGACGACAGTGAATTCTCCGATGTTGAATTCAACATTCTCAACAACATCTTACACTCGGCAGGCAGTGGCGGGGTTGCACTCTCCATTGAAGACCCAACCAGCGTTGACGCGGTCGATCACAACAATCTGCTCGGCAGCGGCGCACTTGTCCACTATAACGGCACCAACTATGCTAGCCTAGCCAACTATCAGGCTGCCAGCGGGCTTGATGCCAATTCAGTTAACAAGGCGGTCACCTACGCTGATCTGCCCAATTCTGATTTGCATTTGGCGGGTGGGTCGGATGGGGATGTCGATTTAGGTGGCATTGCATTGGTGGAAGTTTCGGCCGATATTGATGGCGATCAACGCTCTACCAGCCTCCCCTACATGGGCGCAGATGAAGCCACCACCCCACTCACGCCACCAACAGCGGTCACGATTCACGCACATTCGGCCGAAATCGCCCAACCCTCGCTCATTTGGTTGGTGACGATCCTATTGTTTTTCTCAACAATAGCGATTCATAGCAAGGAGAAGTGAATCGGAACTTTGCCCTAGTCCAACGTCTCTAGGGGCTTGAATGCTGCTATTTCTATGTATAATAATGTTTGCATTACGTTATACGTCGTGCAAACTGACCAAACAACCGCATAGACAACAGGAAGCCTCATGTCCCTATTCAATTTGCAGCACGCCATCCCCGGCGTGACGATTATTGCGCCCGACCCGCTCGATCTGACCAGTAGTGACACACCCGTACAGGTGCGCTTTAGCGACGCGCTGTTGTGGATGCCGCAAGGCCAAGCGGTGACGTTGACGGCGCGACACGATGCGGGGAACCAGCGGGTGCTGCTTTCGGCCGATTTCACCCAAAACCCGATCCCCTTTATCGGTGACCAGCTCAAACTCTCCACCCTCAACATGCAAATCGCCGTCAACGGCAGCAACGATTTTGATGACAGCGTTGCCGATCCCGTGATTGCGACGGGCGCGGTCGCGTGGGAGCATGAGATAATCGGCCGATTGGGTCTCCCCAACAACCGCCTCCCCTTTACGCTCAGCTATCACTATGTTGGCGATGGTCAAAGCGGCTTTCAACTCGCCGTCGATGCAACTCCCGCCACACCGCTCGACCTGCCGCGTGTTTTTGCCGCCATCGAGGGCGGCCAGTTGCGCGTCGATCTACTACCCGCTGAACAGGCGATCCTGTTGCAACTGCAAGGTGATGCCAAATTAAACGCCAGCGGCGGCATGATCACGCAAGCGCAACAGTTCTTGGGGCAGATTTTTGGCACGGCAACGGTCGCCAATTTGACCGACCCGCCCCCGTTTGTCTTCAAACAAAAGTTCCGACTTGAGGACACGGGGTTGCCCGGCATTGTGCTCAACATGCCGTCGTTTGACATCTTTCCCAGTTGGCAAAACGACACAACACCAACGGCCGATCCCGTCGATAACGTCGAAATCGGCTTCGGCTCTCCCCGCTTCTCCTTCCAACTGCCCGACCTCAGCAATCCACTCCCCGCGCTCAACCTGTCACTCCGCAATAGCGCACTGCGCTTCCCCGACCTGCCCGGCTTTGAAGCGTTTGATCTAAGCGGCCATCTCAACTTTGAGAGCGGCGGCGGCGGCGGCAACGCATGGCTGTTCCGCTTTGAGCCGACGCTGGGCGGCACATTGCCGCTGCCCGACATTCTGCAATTCTTCCTCGCACAACTGCAATGGCTACAGGGCGCACTGCCCGACCTAGATGATCTTGCCGACCTGCTGCGGTTGACCCAAGAGGAACTCGACTGGTATCGACAGTTCGAGGCATTGCTCGCTGGGCTTGACCCCGCCAACCTGCCGACGACATTTGTCAACGACTTTCCCGATCTGTTCCGTGCCATCTTGGATGCCGCCGCAGCCTTGCCCAACGCGCCCGATTTGCCACGCCTCTTCCGCTTGGCGTTCCGTGCATTGGCCGTGGCGGGGGACGATCTGTTTGCCCCGCTCTGGCAAATTTGGTTTGAGCGACTGCCAGCGGCGTGGGATCAGTTGATCGCCCTGTTGCAAGCCACCTTTGCCGATCTCGACCCGTCCAATCTCGCGCTGCTGTTGGATAAACTGTGGGCGACGAGCGGGATCGACGTTGGCGCATTTTTCGGCGCGATTTTAGAGGCTGGCGCGACACAAATCGAGAGCAACTTCAACGCCTTTATGCGACTGTGGGTGCAGGTGCTGGCGGCGGCGTTGCGCGTTCTCGATCCGCAACCAGTGGCGGACGCGCTCTTTACGCTGTTGAAAAACGCCAGCGGTGCGCTTGCCAGCTTCCAGCCGCTTTCAATCTTGCCCCCCTTCCAATTTGACGGCATCCGCGCCCCGCTTTTCAACATGCGGCTCGATGTGACGATCATCAGCTTGGGGTTGCAAGGGTTGCTAGCGGGGATGAGTGATTTCGGCGCACTGCTCTCCTTTAGCGACACCGAAAAGCTGTTTGACCACCTGACCAAGCCATTGCGCGACTTCTTTGGCTTAATTGTTTGGCCGGGGTTTCCAGAACTGGCCGCGACGCAAATTTTGCCGCTCTTCTTAGCCTTTTTCACCAATGCAGAGAACGATCAGGAGAGCGAATTTTTGTTGATCCAAATCGGCCGAAATTTCCCGCTCGGCATTCTCTTTGCGTTGTGTGGGGCGATGGTCAATATCGGCCGACTTGCCATCGACACCGTTCACGACCCCTCCCTCTGGAGCAACCTGCTGCTACAAAGCATTGAGGAGGATGGCGATCTCAACGTCAAGCGACTCCCGCCACCGGGCAACGGCCAAAAATATCTGATCTTTAGCGACATCCACCGCGATGCCGCCAGCGACGATTTAGGGCGCATCACCTTTGGCTCCATCGACCATTTCAGCGTCCACGACCAGCTCTATCTCGACCTGCTGACGTGGGCAGACGGTGATGGCTACACCGTGATCGAAGCGGGGGATGGCGAAGAGCTGTGGTTCATCCGCGACTTTGAGAGCTTTAACGGCCCCGCCGCGCTGCTCGATGAGATCATCACCAGCCACCAGCCACTCTACGACAAATTGGCCGATATGTACAAGCGGGGTCGCTACTATCGACTGTTTGGCAACCACGACTCCTACATTCGGCAGCAGCCCGTTTTTGACGTGATCGCGGCACAATTTGACCAGCCCAACCCCGCCAACGAGCCGTTCCAACTGTACGATCATGTCATCATTCCCGACGTGCTGACGCAAAACGATGGGCTGCTCGACATCGTATTTGACCTGTTTACTGACGACCCCGACGAGCGGCGCGACAAGCTGATCGAGCGGCTGACCCAGCAGACATTGGGGCGCATCGGTCTCGATTCGGCCGTTTACACCAACACCAAACCCCTGATCGTCACGCACGGCCATCAGTGGGATTTCTGGAACTGTGACCGCAACAATCTCGTCGGCAAACTGTTTGCCAACTCGGTCGGTGTGCCTGTTGATATGCTGCTCGATCCGTTTATCGACATCGGCGGCGTTCACGGCAGCGGCAACGTCAGCCTCAACTTTGCCGACCTGTTGGCGGGGCTGCCCGTCGCCAACAACTTCACCGCCCACGAACCATCGCGCAAATTTGCCCACAAAATCCAGCATCAATCGGATGCCAAACGGCTGTTGATCGACGACATCTTCTATTGGGAGACGCTGACCGCGCTGACCTCTTGGCTGACGATGCCGCTGAGCGTCACCGATGACAACGGCAACACGCGCACATGGTCACAATACGACATCGGCACGCACGGCGTTGGCGCACTCTTCTCCCATCTCTTTAACCAAATCGTCGTCGGTCACACCCACTACCCGCAGGCGCGGCCGTTTATCGACATTGAAGGGTTGCTGCTGGGGCCGCTGGCCGATGTGGTGCAGACGATTCGCGGCGCGTTGTCGGAGTTTCTGTTTGGCTTTGAACCGACGCTCAACGTCATCCAAACGGCGTACTACAACTCTGGTACGGCAGGCTGGATGGAGGGCGTGATCTGGGCGTTGGAGGTGGACGAACATGGCGTGGCGCGGCTCGTTTACTGGACAAAAGACACGCGCCTTGACGCACCACAGCGCATGGATTGGCAAATTCCGCGCATGGATGACCAGATGCGCCAGACGCTTGAACAGCGCAAGCAGGAGGTGCTCGACTACTTCAGGCAAATGCCCGATCTGTTTGGCGATTCACTACGCGAAATGCTGCAAAATGCCAGCAATATCGCCACGTTGCCGATTGGCATACTGGCCGCGTTTGGCGACACGCTGAGCAATATCGACCTCTCGCTGACGGAGCTGCCACCGATTGCCGCCGCGCAAAACGGGGCGACCAATGCGCTCCCGCTCGAACATCTGAAAGCGCAAGCGGATCAGATCGGTCAATGGCTTGTGCAACTATTCTTGGGCGTTTTTCAGCGGCAAGTTGATAGCTCGTTGGCAAGTCAGCAGATGGCGTTAAACATCGACCTGCCCGCTGAACTGGTGGCGGCGATTGGGGAAATTCGGCCGATTGTCCGCGCCCTCCCCCTGCCCGGTGTCTCCGCCAGCGAGATGGATCGCATCGCCACCGCGCTCGCCTGTGTTTGGCTGCTGGGCAACCGCAGTGCCAGCACGCTCAACCGAATGCGCGACCTCGATCTGGGCCATCTGCAAGACACCACTTACCCCGTCGCGTGGCTCGTCTTTGGCCTGATCGCGCTGCTGCCCCTCACCGACAACCCCGCACTGCCGTTTGTCGTGTCCGTCACGCAAAACGGCAATCGGCTGACGTTGCAAGTCACCATCCGCTGAGGTCATTATGTTACTACCAACCCTCAATTTAACTGACCTCACACTCGCGCAACGCGACGACCACAAGCTCGCATTTTCGGCCACCGGTGAACCGCTCTTGGTCAACACAGCGACGGGGGACAGCGTGCCGCTCGCCGCCGTTCCCGCCATGACGTTGGGCATTGGGCAAGCGGTCAGCGTGCCGCAGCCGATCCAAGACGCATTTAGCGGCGACGAATTGACGTTTGCGGAGGCGGATTTTGGCCTGTGGCTGACGACGGCGACCACAACAACACCCGCCTGGTTTGCCTCCTTCACCACGCTGGGCGTTGATCTCTACGGCGTGTTTGCGCTGCCTGATACCGCCTTGTCGCTGCCCGGAATGCAGTTTCAACAGTTGGCGTTGCGCGTCGCGCTGCAACTGCGCGGCACGGTGGTGACACGCGCCTTTCTCGCCATCGGCGGGATGGTCACGCTCAATTCGGCGTTTGCCAACGTCGAGCTGGCGGGGGTGACGCTGGCGTGTGGGCTGACGCTCGATGTGGCAGATCTGTCTGAGCTGGGAACGCTGTTGGCGGAACCCGCCAGCGTGTTGGATGCGGCATTTAGCGGCGAACTACGCTTTGTGGCAGCGGCGCGACGGTTGGCAATCGGCAACTACTTTGTGATCGATTCAGCCGATTGCAACTTCGCCCTCGCCGTCCACTCTCCCGCCAACAATCGCACGCTCCAGCTAGGCGATGTCAACTTCACGCTCAAGGCAGACACCCTCGCGCTGGTCGGGGCGCAATTTGCCGCTCTCGACTTGGCTTGTGGCTATCAGGCGGCGAGTGAGCGGCTGTTCATGACGGGATCGGCCGATGTCACGCTCCCTGCCACACTCGACAGCGTTTTGACCGACGGTGCAAGCAACATACGCGGCAGCTTTGCCTTTGAACACAAGCCGCAAGGCACAGATCGCCTCACCTCACTTGTCGTCGGCATTGAGTCGCTGACGCTGGCTCCCGCGATCAACCTGCTCGAACTACGCGCCCGCGATCTCGCGCTGACGTTCACCTATCTCGATAAAAACAACGCGGCCGACGTGTGGACGTTGGCGTTGAGCGGCGTGGGGTGTCAGTCGTGGAGCCGTTTGACTGAGCGGTTAGCGACGGCGGGGGTTGTGCAGTTGCCGCACGCAGATCGCTTGCCCGATGTGCAGGGAACGCTTGCGCTGACGTTGCAAGATGGCGCAAGCAGTGGGCAGATCGACTACCGACTCGACTTCGTGCGCCCTGACACGGGTTGCCACAGCACGCCGCCCGTGCCGTTTGACAACGGGTTTGGCCCCTTGCCGCTGCATCTCAGCCATGCCTTTCTCACGCTGCATCTCAGCTTTGAGCAAAGTCAGCTAGGGGATTGGCAGGTGTTGGGATCGGGGCTGGTTTCGACGATTGGCTGGCTGCATCAGCCGTTGCCGCTTGCGGGTGTCGCCTTCAGCGCGGCCGCACAGGGCAGCGGCGACAGCTTGCCGACAGTCGAGTTAGCGGTCAGTGGCGGATTGCCGACGTTGCGCTTGCCGCCATTGATTCCGGGCATGGGCGCGATTGAGATTTTCGCGCCACAAAGTTTAGCGGTGCGATTGGGGGAAACATTGGCGATTGAAGGACGGGCGTTGGTGCCAAGTTCGGCCGATCTCCTCACTAACCTCAACCTCCCCACAGAATGGCACAACGTCATCGCCCCGATCAGCCAGTTGGTGACGGGGCTGGAGGCGACGCTGGCGATCAGCGTTCCCATCGTGGAAGGGGACGACCCCGCCCGCATGACCGTGACGCTTGAGCCGCAAAACCCGCCCGAATTTCGGCTGATGGAGGCGATCAGCGAGGTGGTGCGGGCGGTTGAAGGGGCTGTTTCGGCCGATCCCGACCCCGCAACAACGCTACCGAGCGGCGACCAAGAGTTTTTCACTGCCCGACCACACAAAATTGTCTTTGATGTCGCCGTCGGGGAGCAGTTTGCGCTAACGCTCTCCTTCTCATTTTTGTGCAACGTTTTTGGCGAGACGTTCGACGCGACCGCCGCCTTCCGTTTTGTCGATGGGCAACCTGAATTTCTGCTGATGGCGGGTTTAACTGACCCGATCCGCCTCGTCATTCCGGGCATCGAACCCGCGCACGTCTTGGGTTCGGCCGATTTGAGTCAAATTGTCAGTGACTACAATCTCGACCAACATCTGAGCCAAATCGACCTACAACTGTTCCCCGATGCCCAACCAACCGACGCCCTTGCCACGCTGCAAAGCCTTGAAGACCGACTGCGTGCGCTGTTCGACTCGCCGGGCATGAACAACTCGCTTATCTTTGAAATCCGCGACTTTGGGCTGCGCGTGCGGCTGGACAAAGCCCCCTCCGTTTCTGGCACGGTGCGGCTGGTGCAGTTGCCCGGACTGCTCGACGCGATCATGCCAGAAAACGGCTTTGACTTTGGGCTGGGCTGTTCAGTCAATCGGCTGTTTATCTCGGTCAAAGGCCCCGCCACGCGCAGCGACAGCGGTCTTTTTGAGCCACACGAAACAGACCCACTCTATAGCGTGCCGTTGGGAACGGTGAACGGCGTTGACCAATTTTTGCATCTATTTTTCGGCCGATTTGAACTCGAATACAGTTGGACAACCAATGCATTCGGTTTTCTCTTTGATGCGGCGGTCGTCCCCGCACCCGATTCGCTGATGGGGCTAAATGTCTTGGGCAACGGCATCTACTTTCCCGGTCAAAGCACCTTTGTCAAAATCAGCAAACCGGTCAGCACGGGGGTCTATCCGATCATCATTCCCGAATGGGCGTTTAGCTTTGCGCGGGAAGCATCGGGCGGCGTCAACGTCAACTCGGCAGCCGATGAGATGGGTCTACAGCTCTATGTCGGCTTGCCCAATACGCGCCTCTTTACCGCATTTTTCAAGGAGTTTTCACTCAGCCCGACCTACTACCTAATGCAGCCAGGCATGATCTTTGACGGCGGCGCGATTATCGGCCCCCATCAGCCGCTTGACTATGCGAATCGTGACGACTTTTTTGACGCGCTCATCGCGGGTGAAGCGGGCAATCAGCTGCTGATTCACTATGAAATCGAGAAGTGGGTTGCGCTGTTGTTGCCGTCTGGAATCGGCGTGATGCTCAATCCGCTGACCCTGATTCCGCCCTACTTGCATCCGATGCCGCCATTTTGGATTTATCCACCCTACTACATGGGCGACATCTACTTTGACAGCATTTCGATGTCGGTCAACTTGCCCCATCTGCTCTTTTTTGGCATTCGCTTTAGCCGCCCGCTGCCGTCGCTCTCGATTCAGGGCATGATGGAGCTGGCGGCGTTGGCGATGAGCGGGTTTGCCGAGACGATTCCCGACCATTCTGAGTTGCGACAGGTGATGTACGCAACGCTGGAAATCAACGCCAAGTTGCCGCTAATCGAACTGCTGACGGGGCCCCTGCCCGCGCTGCATCTCTTTTTTGAGGTCAACGTCGTGGACATTTTGAACGGCTTGATTCGCATGGGCAAGGCGGTACAGCAAGCGATTGAAGATGGCAGCGACCTCGTGGAAAATTTGCTCGATGACCCGATCGCTATCGTGCGGATGATCCCCGTCGAAGCGCGGCGTTTCGCCTTCCCACCCGCCAACCATCCGACCGCGACTTACGATCTGCTCGGCTTTCAGTTTAGCGGCTCGCTCTATGTGCTGACACCAGAGGAGTTTTTGGCGGAGTTAAAGCTGTATCATGAGGGGCAGCGCGTGCAGCCAAAGGGGTTGGCGGCGAGTCAGCCAGAGCAGTTTATTTCGGCCGATAAAATCACCGGCTCTGCCCCGCTTGCCGTCCAGTTTAACATCCTGACCACCCCGCCACCGATCAGCGTTCGGTGGGAGTTTGGTGACGGCAGCAGCATCACCTCCCCCACCCCGACGCACACGTTCAACACGGCGGGGCAGTACACCGTCACCGCAACGGTGACGAGCGTTGTCGCCGGAAACACCGAGACAAAGCGCAGCCGCCGCACGATTGTCGTGCAAGGGGTGGCGATCCATCAGACGGGGCAGCTCATGGCGACGCTGAAGCAGACGTTGCGCTATGTGGGCAATCCGTTGGGGTATTTTTCGGCCGAAAATCTCACGCTCTACGCCCACAAAAAAGCGAATGCGCTCTTCCCGATTGTGCGCGACGCACGCCTCAAACCGATCCAGTTTGAGCAGAGTCGCCAAAAACAGATTTCGCAATGGCTCAACGCAATTTGGAAACCACTGCTTTCGATGGAGATACGGGCGAAAGATGAGCGCAAAAAGCTTTGGTCAATGGCAGAGATTGGCGAAATCAGCGATGATATCGAAAAGCTGATCGCAAAAGTGGCGCGAGGGATCGATGGCAGCAAACAGATCGGCGCACTGCACAGCGGCCAGCTAAAGGTGTTACAGACAGAGTTTGGAAAGATCGTCTCGACCGTTCTTAATCGCTATGAACTACGAACTGGCGCATCACAAACTGAGTTGGCAGCCCAAATCGTCAAGGCCGTTGTGCGAGCCTCTTATAAAAGAAAGGTGACGCTGCTCAAGGCCAATGAGCGACTCGCCGTCTATAAAAAAGTGCTGCCAGCAAGACGCATCGAGCAGGTGATAAAAGGGATCGAGGCGTGCCTTGAACCCGCCCTCACTCTTGAAAAGCGCGGCACGCTGCTCAAGCGCGGGGAAGCACCCGCCCTGCATCGGCAGCTTATCGGCTGTATTGCCCGCGAGATCATCGTGCCGCAAGGTAAACGCATCGACTCACTAGATGAGCTGCCGCTGTTGCAACTCGATGAGGCGAGTCTAGCCAATTTGCTGACAACACGTTTGGCAACGCGGGCAAAGATGACGAACAAGCCAGTGGCGATGAATGTCTTTCATGGCTTGCTGACCCAACGCCTGATCAGCGGCACGATCAAACCCGCCAAACCCGCTGACGACGTGGACACCATCGAAGAGATGGTCGGCTATGAGATTCACAGCAAGCCCCATCCCAGCGGCAACACGTTCGCCGTGCCAGTCGCACACGCCGCGCCGCTCTACAAAGTGCAACGCTTTGCGGGACGGTATCAACTGCTGTTGCTGGATGGGCAAAACGTGGTCGAAAGCTATGAATTGCCGACGTGGCTGATTGCGGACATTCCCGAAACGCCCAAAAAACCGACGCTGATTCGCGCCCGTCTCGCTGTGCAGGAACGCATCGTGACGCGCCCGCGCACGGCGGCGGAAGCGGCATGGGTGCATGACGTGACGCTCGTCCCCGACTCCTATCAAAAGTCGATTTTTGCGCGGCCTGAGTACGTCATCAAACCAGACGGCGGGATTCACGGTGCGCTGAGTATTGGCGATTTGCTGCGCCAAAGTTCGGGCGATTATGTTGTGCCAAACGCGCCGACGTTGCTGACGGGGTGCGTCGTCAACGTGTGGGACATTGCCGAGCTAAAGCTGGCGGGGATGTTGAGTGCGCCGAATAACGTCTTTCTCAATGGGTATGCAAATTTGGAGCTGGTTATCGGCCGATATTCCCTCATCCTCACGGGCGATTTCCGCCTCATCGCGGGCGACCTCTGGACAAATGCACTCGCTGGCAACAGCCAATTTGCCGCCAACGTCCTCAATTTTAGCGGGGAGGTGACGTTCAAAGACAACGGCGTAACCAAACTGCGCGGGGAAGCGACGGGGACGATTGGGACAGATTCGGCCGATCTCGACCTACACATCGCCGTCGAATATCACGACAGTTGGACGCTCGAAATCGCTGACGCGGAGCTGTTCAAGGTGACGATGGATGCCGATCTTGACATGCACATGACGCGCAACAGTTCGCAGTTCTTGCTCGATGCGGGGGGTGCGCTGGGCGTGAAGGCGTGGATCGCAACGCCAGATAGGGTCGAGGTGGAGGTTGTGCCAGCGATGACGGCGTGCGCCAAAGTGCCGATTCTGCCGCCACCGCTGCCCGATGGCCCCTTCTTCAAAACGGAGTGCATCACCACACCAGCAGTGACGGTGGAGGTTCCCGACTTTAGCAACCCAGATTGGGATCAGTTGGCGAGTGGGGGCGTTTCGGCCGATTTGCAACTCACCGCCAGCAACAACGGTCTCGACATTACGCTTGACGTCTCGGCGGGCGGCTATGACGAGACGTTTGCGCTACCCATGCTGTATAACGGGACATAAGCTTGGGTCATTCATGCTTGAGCCACTGCTTCACAGGTGAATAGACAGCGGGCGCACCGTGCCGATCATGACTGAACTTGCAGCTGCATCTGTTCTAACAGTTCAATCGTCGTCGTCAAACGCTGTTGCCATGCAGCGGTAATTGTGCGGTTGTCCAATGCGCGATAGGCAGCTTGCCACGTTTCGGCCCGTGCTTGCAACGCGGCCAATAGTGCAACCGCCCCATCAAACTGCGATGCAGAGCGAAAGAGGTTCATCATCGTCTGGATGCGCCCGCCGAAGCCGCGCGGCAGGTTGAGTGCGCGGCTGATCTCGCCCATCTCCGTCCCACTCAACCACCAGCCAGACTCGTGCGGGGAGGTGAGAAATCGGCCGATTGTCTTCAATGCCGTCTCAGAATCGGTCAGATCGGGTGCTTTTGGTTGTGGGGCAGCAACAAATGGGGTGATTGACTGCTCGGCGTGATCGCTAACCAGTTGCCAAAGCAGCGTGGCGACGGCCTGATAAAAGGGGTCGCCATTGCGCTGAACGGCGACCACAAATGGCGGCAACCATTGCAGCAGGTGCGCTTGCAAAAAGTCACCTTGCAACTGACGCATCCGAGCGGCAATGATTGGCTTATCATCTTCAAATGCGTCCGTCTCCGCGCCTGTTAGAAATGCCAGAAATGCCAGCTCGTTGGCAATATGATCCGGCTCGCCATGCCAGCGGAAACCGCCCTGCTGATACTGCATAATCACCTGATCGGCAGTAGCCCCACCGATGAGGCCGCTACTGTCGCGAAAGATGCTCTCGTGCGGAAAGAGATCAAAACCAAAGAGCTGTTGATGGGCAATTTTCGCATCATCGGGGCAAAGGTAGGATGGGGTGAGTTCGGGGATGGCGGTGAGGTAGGATTCGATTTCGGCCGAAATCGGCTCGCGCAGCAACCGTGCGAGCAGCATGTAGGACGCATGACGCGCCATCGCGTTTTCTTGCGGAGATAAAGTCGTCATTTCTATTTTTCAACAGGCAATCCAGCCTGCCTCCAATCTCGATAGCCACCCGCCATATTGATAACCTGTTTTGCACCAGCCGCCTGTAAGATGCTTGCGGCCAATGCAGAGCGATTGCCAGAACGACACTGCACGACAATCGGTTTAACGTTGACAACTTCATCTGCACGTTCGCGCAAATAGCCCAACATAATATGTTCGGCGTGCGGTAGATGCCCCTCATCCCACTCCGTTTGTGCGCGAACGTCAATCAGTGTTACCTCCCCTTGCAAGATCGGGTCAGCCAATTCAGCGGCTGGCATGATGCGATAGCTTTCTGTGTTCAGTCCAGCCGCTACAACTTCGTCAGCGACAAAATAACCGGCGATCTCATCGACACCAATCTCGTGCAAGATCCGCACGGCACGCGCCAACTCGTTTGCTGCAACGATCAGGTAGACGGGTTTGGCATAGTTCACAAACCAACCTGTCCATGTGGCGAGGTTGCCCATTGTAATATTGATTGTGCCGGGAACGTGTCCCGCGGCGAAATGGTTGTGATTGTTGGTATCGATGACGAAGGCGTTTTTGGCGAGAAGATCGGGGAGATTTTCGGCCGATAGCTGTTCTGGCATGGCAACTTCCCCCAATACCTTTGGCCCCTTGCGGTTGACCTGTTTCATTTGCGCATAGTATTTCGGGGCTTCAGGTTGTCCGTCGAGCAGTGCGGCAACAAATGCTTCCTCCCGCTCATAACCCAACATCGGATTGAACAACTTTTCATAGCCAACCGTACTCGACGGCACGGCTCCCAACCCCTTGCCACACGATGACCCCGCCCCATGTGCGGGCCAAACTTGCAGATAATCGGGCAACTGCTTAAAACGTTTGACGGAGTTGAACATTGCCCGTGCGCCAGCCTGTGCCGCACCGACCTCGCCGACGGCCTCTTCCAATAGGTCGGGTCGCCCCAATGAGCCAACAAAGACAAAATCGCCTGTAAAAATCCCCATCGGCCGATTTGCGCCCCCACCCAAATCAGTCAACACATAGCTGACGCTTTCTGGCGTGTGTCCCGGCGTGTGCAGCACTGCCAACTGCACATTGCCGAGCATAAATTTGTCGCCTGCAACAATTTTCTGATGCTCGTATTGGCTCGCGTACTCGTACTGCCACTCCTCCCCACCCTCGTCTGAGACATAGAGCTTTGCGCCAACTCGCTCGGCCAGTTCGCGTGCACCCGAAACATAGTCGGCATGGATGTGCGTGTCGGCCGCCGCCACGATGCGCATTCCCTCTTGTTCTGCTGTCTCTAAGTACGATTGAATGTGTCGTGCAGGATCGATAATCAGGGCTTCATTCGTTCTCTGGCAGCCGACCATATATGAAGCGTGTGCGAGCTCTTTGTCGTAGAAGTATTTGAGTAACATTGGGAATGCTCCAATTCATTTGGGATGTGCGGACGTTTCGCAACGATAACACGTCAACTCCCATGCACGTTGCAGGTCACACAAGGATACAATAAGATGCGTGTTTAACGCCACCCATTTATCCGCCACCTTGCCAAATTGCCAGCCCAAAAATAAGCAGAATACAGAAGATAATGACCAGTTTTGTCAGGGTTCGCTCGTCCATTTTCACCCTCAATCGGCAGGAGCTAGGTCGCGCTTGATGGGTTGTGAATTTCGGCCGAAAGGCATTTCAGGCAACGCATAGGCCGCGCGCACAGGCTTGAGGGGTCGCTTCAACCAAAATGGTCGCCGCTCCCCATTCGGGCTATGCTCAACCGCACTGCGCGCCAGTGCGAGCCACTCCCGATAGACCTGCATCGACTTCTCCGTGTCAACCCACACATCGCCGTGTTTTTCATTGGGTGCAGCCTTGCGAACGTTGATCGCCTTTTGCAGCCAGCAATGATGCCCGCTGACAGGATCGGGATGCACCGCATGGGTCAAATTTTGATGCACACCGACATCCTTCCACCAGACGCGGCTCGTATCGGGGTCAAACGTCTTCCATGCGCGTCCTCCTTCCAAAATATTAAGCTGATGCTGCGATCCATTTTCGCCGAGCGCAACCTTGCTCGACATTCCTGCACCAATCCCTTGCCCATCCTGCAACCGCCAGCGTCCCAAATGATGGCTCATCGCAATGATGCCCGGCTTGATCCCTTCCGTGACCCAAGCCTTATCGATAAAGTAGCCAATCTCCGTTTCAACCCGCAGCAGGTCACCCGACTTCACATCCAGACGCTGCGCATCAAGCGGATTGATCCAAACAGGATTCTTGTGCGAAATTTCATAGAGCCATTTCGCATTGGCACTGCGCGTATGGATCAACGTCGGCAAGCGGAAGTTTGGCAGCAATAACATTTCGCCTTTGCTGATGTCGATATTATCGGGATGGACATGGCTTTTCAGCGGGTAGGGAATTGTGTAATCACGCTCAGTCCAGCCCCAATCGTGCAGGGTCGGGCTGAAAAATTCGAGCTTTTTGCTTGGGGTACCGAATCCGACCTTTTGTTCATCATCAATGAACACGCCGTTCGACGACTCCTTTTCATACGGTACATAGTTATTCGCCACCACCTCAAACGCCCCGTACTTGCGCATAAACTCAAGCGGGGTCAGCCCCTCTTCGGCCGATTTCTCAGGCAATCCCGGCACGCTATTTTCAAAAATCCACTGATAGTATTCAGAGACGGTGACGATCTCGCCTTCACGATAGGGGCTTTCAAACCACTGTCGAATGCCCAACTTGCCATCGGGATCCATCCGCACCGAAAGCTCGATCCACCACTCGTTCTCTTCCCATACCTCACCGGGATTTGCCTCATACGTATACTTAATCTGATGTCCCAACTTCTCCATCGCCACACGGCGCACGGGCTGCCGGAACGCGATCCACTGTCCACTGTGCGTCTCCTGACTCATCAGGTCGTGCCGCTCTCCCGCGTGACCCATCGGCAACACATAATCGGCAAACCACGCCGATTCGTTCCACGTCGGGGTGAGCGCAACGTGACACTTGATCTTCTCCTCATCGCGCAACGCCTTCAACCACATAAACCCATCGGGGTTGATCCACATTGGGTTGTAGACGCGCGTGAAATAGACATCGACATCACCGCGCCCCTCCTCCAAAAAGTGCGGCAACAGAAAGCTCATCTCGTAGAACGCAAACGGCCATTCGTGCGGCAAATGCAGCTCGTTCCATGCGTCATTTGCTGGCGGTGTTTTGAATGGCTTTGGCACAAATTTGCTCCAGCTATTGGCGTTCGTGCCACCCTTTGTCCCAACACTGCCCGTCAATACGTTCAAAAAGTAAAGACAACGCGCCACCTGCCAGCCACCCAAGTTGCCAATACTCGCGCTGCGCCACGTATGCGCCGCCAACTTATCACCACATTCCCCGATATAACGCGCTGCCTCCGCAATCCGCTCAATCGGCACCTGACACTCTTCGGCTGCACGCTCAAACGTAAAATCGGCGTAGAGGGATGCTAGAACGCGGTGGAAAAGATCAAATTCGGCTGTTCCATTTACGATTTGGGATTTACGATTTACGATTTCGTCGCGTAATGCGGCATCGTCAATCGTCAATCGTAAATCCGCAATCGCCAGCAACGTTGCCTCCCAGTTGACCCAGCGACGTACAAATTCTTTATTGTAGAGATCGTTTTGGATCAGATAGTTGGCGATGGCGAGGAGGAATGTTTGTTCGCTGCCCGGCCACGTGGGGAGCCAGACATCGCTCATGCTGGCGGTGTTAGAGAGGCGCGGGTCGAGCGTGATGATCTTTGCGCCATCCATTTTGCCTTCGATGATGCGCTGGGCGTGCGGGTTGAAGTAGTGACCTGTTTCAAGATGGCTAGAAATCAGCAGTATGACGCGGGCGTTAGCGTAGTCGGGTGACGGGCGATCAAACCCCGCCCACATAAAGTAGCCGGCCCGTGCGCCAGCGGAGCAGATGTTTGTATGGCTGTTGTGTCCGTCCACACCCCATGCACTGATGGCGCGATTGGTGTAGCCATCTTCACCTGGACGGCCAACGTGATACATGATGCCATCTTTGCGCCTTTCTCGACTGGCTCGCATTTTCTCCGCAATTTCACTCAACGCCTCTTCCCACGTAATGCGTTTCCACTTGCCTTCACCTCGTTCGCCGACGCGCTTGAGCGGATACAAAATGCGTTCCGGGTCGTAAATCTGGTTGTGGGTTGCAGGGCCTTTGGCACAGTTGCGCCCACGGCTGCCGGGATGAGTCGGGTTGCCTTCAAACTTTTTAATCTCAAGTGTCGTCTTGTCGATATACGCCAGTAACCCACATGCGCTCTCGCAGTTGAAGCAAACGGTCGGCACAAGCATATAGCGGCGCGCCACCTTTTCAGGCCAGCTTTTACCGTCATATTCGACCCAATCATCCCAATGTTCAACGGGCGGATAGTTTGTCAACCGCCCATCGGGTTGCTTGACGGGAATCATCTTGACATTGGCAAACGATGGTAGGTCGGTTCCTGCCACGTTGGTAATGCCTGTCGGTTCAGGGCGCGGCGTTTCAGGCGCACCTAGCCGGAGCATTGTTTTGAGGAAGTTGCCGAGTGATTTTTGATTGCTCATATTGATTCTGCCCAACTAACTGTTTGGAATCTCCTGCGGGGCCATCACAAACGCATATTCATACAAGAAAAGTCCCACAATTGTGCAAACGCCTGCAACGACCCCAAGCATGGGAATCCCGAACAGCACCAACACAAACGGAACGATATGCCCAATTAAAATGCTGCCCGTCCAGAAGTGATTTTTATAGCGGCCATGTGTGATTTCGTGTGCGGCGCGTGCGGCGACTTCGCTAGCGTGTGGGATGGTGAATTCACCTGCAAACATGACAAGCAGGTCTACGAAAATCATCGCAATAAACGTTGTGCGAATCAGTTGCAGGATAGCAACGGGGAAATCCATCAAGGGTTCAACAATTAAGAAGGTTCCGCTACCTACCAACAACGCTTGGATTAGTAGATGAACGGGCAGCAATGGACTTTGCCAAAGATCGCGCCCTTCAGCTTGGGCAAAGAGAAAGGCGGTGTAGATCGCAACGCCGATGGCGAAGGGGAAGATGAGGATGAGGAAAATCGGCCGAATCGCCCCAACCCAGCTCCATGAAAACAACAAATCCCCCATCTCAAGCAGCCACCAAACACCCGCCAAAATAGTAAACCCAATTAACAAAACAGCACCGCGTGTAAGCCAGCTCTTCCATTGCGGACGCAACAAAATTTTCAAAAAGCGCTCTGGTCGTTCTAAATCGTAAACCAATAGCCCCGTCGTTAAACCGATAAACAGTAAGGATAGGAAGCCCATTGTCGAATTGACGATGCTGATGCGTGGAGCCGTCCCGACATCTGTCAAAAAATGAATGGCAACTAACAGCATAAACACGCCCGCACCAATTCCCTTTGTCACCAAATAGGTGGGAACAGGCCAGTGCCACGGAATGTGATGCTGTGCGTTGTACGCAACCTGCACCATCTGCTCCGCCATGCGACCATCTCCAATTTGAATCGGTCCACCGCTCGGTTGCCCTTGTGTTCCAACAGGCCGCAACGCCGTCCCGTTTGAATGAACTGGCAGGTCTCTCGTTGAAGGAGCGCGTAACTGACCACTCTCTCCAATAACCGTTCCCCGTTCCCCGTTCTCCATTCCCCGATTTCCATGTAATGGCATTGCGTCCGCCCACATAAACGTCTCAGGCACGCGCTCCGTCGCTGTCGGGTGCATCGAAACGTCGTTGCCGTTGATGTAGAACAACTTGGGCGCAGTGCCTTGTTCGGGCTTGCGAACGCTCACTTTTTGTGTTGCTAATAGGTGGGAGATTTCGGTCGTCGGGTCGTTCATGTCGCCCGAAATAATCGCGTGTTCGGGGCAAACGACGACACATGCTGGCTCAAGCCCAACCTCTGTACGGTGGGCGCAGTAGTGGCACTTTGCCGCCGTGCCGCTGTCGGGGTCGATGTAGATCGCATCGTAGGGACACGCTTGCAAACACGCCTTGCAGCCAATACAGTGCTTGTTGTCAAACTCGACAATCCCATCGCTGCGCTGATACATCGCCTGTGTCGGGCAGATGCGAACGCAGGGCGGATTGGCACAGTGGTTGCAGCGCGTCACTTGAAAGTGGCGACGCGAATTGGGAAACACCCCCGTTTCGACGTACTTCACCCACGTCCGATTGACGCTCAGCGGCACTTCATTTTCTGACTTACACGCCACAGAACAGGCGTGGCAGCCGATACATTTGCGGTTGTCAATGACAAATCCGTAGTTTTTGTCGGTGATGGGGATGTCTAGTGGGATAGAGTCCATAAAGTTTAGGAGTGGCTAGTGGTTAGTGACTAGTGGCTAGTAAGAAAGAAGATTCACATCTTCACTAGCGACCAGCAACTAACAACTAGCGACTCATCGCTACGTTTCTCTTGGTGTGCGAAGCAAAAATGTAAATGTGTGTCCATCGTCGTACATGTCGAGCAGTTCACAGCCGCTTTGTCGTGCCCATGCGGTAATGCTGCTGGGAGCGTTGAGATCATCGGCCGAAATTTCCAACACAACGCCACCCCCACGTCTTCGCACTTCCGCGATGACCGTAATCAAGAGATGTGGACACCGTTGCCCGCGCAGATCGCAAATAAAATCGACTTTGTGTTCTTGAATCATGATGTTCAAATAGCGTGCCTGATCTTTTCACACACGCACTATCTTACTAAAATCTGATAGTTGAGTCTGTCCTTAAATGGGATACGCTATTGTCCCTATTTTTGTGGACAAGCTATTGGGTATTTAGGCAACCGTAACGCGGAGAAAGTCTCGCTTATGTCACCATACTGACTTTACAAACAGGGGGGGATGTTATTTCAACAGCTCGATAACGAACTGCCTTCGGGAACATCTACTGATCTATCAAGACGAATTGTATCCAAGCGGCAGTGCTGTACCGCTTGGGCAAACGCCTACCAAAAGCCTCTGCGATCAGCAGGGGCTTTTTCATCTTCCGCATTATCGGAGGGATAGGTTGGATTCGGCCGATCTTATCCCACCTCAACAACAGAACCTAAATTACAGTTGGCTTGGAGGTATGGATTCGTGCCGTCGAGGAATACAGGTGCGGCCGTTATAGAATCCCAGTTGCCTAACTTGTCTCGGCCATCCGTCGATGAATATAGGCATACGCTTCACCCACCGTCGTAATGGTTTGTGCATCTGCGTCGGAGATTTCTTGACCAAACTTGTCCTCGATCTCCATAATCAACTCCATCAAGTCGAGTGAGTCCGCCTCGAGGTCTTTGCGAAAATTTGCCGCGGGCGTGATCTGATCTTCCTCTACCTCTAGCATATCAATGATGATTGCATTCAATTTTTCTTCTACCGTTTGCATAGATTTTCCTCTGTAATCGAGGCAGTTGCCTCTCGATTTATTTTGCGCAGACGACGCGCCCGCGTGACATAGGTTCAGATTCTACAACGGATTGGCAATCCATTCATCAGGTGTGCTCAAACACCTAATAGGGTTCATTCGTCCAGAGGGCCAACCCCAACAACAAGAAAAAGCTATATGACAGATCGATTAAAAAGAAGGCGTGATCGACAAGGCTGTGGGCAAGAAGGTAGACAAGCGCGGCTGTTATGCCAATCGTCAATGGCTTGGCAGCCTTCGTTAAGCTGCGTTTTTGCAATTGGACAAAACCGCCAAATAGCCAAATTGCCACGCCCAGACCAAGCAACCCAAGGCGTGTTGCAAAATCAAATATGATGTTGTGGGGGTGGTTGAGATAGGGTTCGCGCCACGCTGACTCAAGAATATAGCGACCGCGATGTGCATAGAGAAAATTATCTAATCCAATCCCAAAGATTGGATGTTCACGCACCATCATTATGCTGGCTTGCCAAAGACGATAGCGCACAAAACTTGTTTCACCGAGCAGATTTAGGCGGGCTGACAAGGCTGGAACTTGCAACAAGAGCAACAGCCCCAGCCCACCAAATAGTAGCGTTGCGCCAACATAAGGCCAGACACGCCGCCCACGCTGACGAAACCAAATCATTCCCAATGTAAACAGCGCAGCCGGCATTCCGATCAACAATCCGCCCTTGCTAAATGTAAGTAGAAATGTGACGGACAACAAAATTGTCGCCGCAACATACCCCCACCAGCGTGTTGGAGACAGTTGATCTGACCCTGCATTGGGCGATTCGTGGCGATCTTCTCCCTGAAATATCAAGAGGGCCAAGAGGATGGGCAGAATTCGGCCGAAATACAGCGCCACGTTATTCGGCGAGCCATACAAACTTTGCACGCGCTGTAAGCCGCCTTCGGCCGTAATGGTCGCATCGAAGCCAAAAATGACCTGCAACAGACCATAAATTGCAATCACCACACCGCCCAGCACAAATGCATCGAGCAGCTTCCAAACATCACTGCGCGACAACGGCAAGACACGCAACAGACCGTAAAACAGCGCGGGTTCAACAATGACGAGTCGCCACTCGTTGGTCGCCACACTGAGGCGATCTGTGAAGAAAAGGCTGGCAGTGGCGACTGCGACAATGGCTAAGACAGCGTAATCTAAATGAATGGAAAACAGTGATTGGCGAGCAGTAGGCAACGTACTATTTGCTACCGACCACTTGCGATTGACTGCAAAATGTATGATCACGGCCGTCACCGTTAGCAGTGTAAATAGTTCCGTTGGAGAAAAACGATAGTCGAGAATTGGTTTGAGAATACCGACCTCGCCGTACAAGGGCAGAAATAGTTGTTCGCGGCCATAAAAGGGGATGGAGAAGGTGATTAACGTTAAGCCCCAGATCGGCCGAAAACTAATCAAAAACAGCAACGCCACGATCAAGACACCATACACAAAAATCAACGGTGTGATATAGAATGCGGCGGCCGTCCCCATCACGATGGCCGCCTGTGGGACATCGCCAAGTCGACGAAAAAATGCAAGCGCGGGTGCACCCCAAAGGCCAAATCCGATCAGCGTGAGCAACCCAGCCGTCACTGAAACAATCAGCAATTGGACACGGGTTGCCAACTGCTGAAAACGTCTCTGCCACGCGCTCCAATCTTCGCGCCAACCATTGCGACCGATCTCAATCATGAGCCCCCCAATACCGAGCAAAACGATCCCCCATAAAGCTACCGTTATCCACGCATTTTCAACAGGTGGTTGATAACCAACGCTGAAGCCTTGCAACGCAAATTGATCCCAGCCGCGATGGGCGACCACTTCTAAGGTATGCACGCCCGCTGCAAGATCGCTGGCCACCAGCTCCGTCGTGATGTAATCCTCGTTTGGATTGGGCGCATCCAGCACAACGGTTGTGCCATGCTCGTCACGTGGTCGAGCATTGGCGGGCTCGCCGTCAACCGTGACATAAAATCGCGCGCGGAAGTCAGCGCGTCGCACTCGCATCCCCACATCTGTCCCCCAAAACGTAAACGTCATGCTGTCGCGCACATCCCCGTTTTCGACATACTTTTCGCTCGAATCGGCTCCAAATTGGGGTGAAAATGTCCAGTCGCCAACCCACGTTTGACCGCGTGCATCTGGCTCGGCAAAATGAAAGCCCGTCATCGGATAATCATCCCAAAATTGAACATTGCGCACGTCGCGGTCGGCGATGCTAAACCCCCATGCAGGGTCGTGCGATGGCGCATTCGGCTCCCAATTTTCCAGAAACATCACGCCCATCCAAGGCCATTCCGTTTGCATACGTGCCAATGCCGCTTCGGTATATGCCGCTTGCTCCGCCAGCGTGACCGCCTCCCAAATTGATTTGTCTCCTGCCCAGTCGTCGGGCAGCGCATTCCAGCCCCAATTGCCCGCCCAAATTGCGGTTTCTGCGTCACCGTTCTGCACCATCACCTCACGCAGGAGAATAATGCGGCTAAAGTTCAGCACGTCGTTGTGAACCGTGCGATCTGTGGGTGGAAATTGAAAGCCGTAAGGTTTGCCAGCGGCAATGTCGAATTGGGCGTCCGCTTCATAGAGGCGTTGTAGATAGAGCCAATCGGCCATATTGATGGTGTCTGTTTCGACGGTGGGGGCGAGCGGGGCTGCGCTGATTAGGGCGTTTGGATCGACTGCTTTAATTGCATTGCTCGCTGCTGTTAAGAGAGCGGCGTAGCGATCTGGATTAACCTGCTCCCCACCCCAATGGGAGCTCAAGTTAGGTTCATCCCAAATGATGTAATCGTCAATTGCAGTGCCAAATCGCGTGGCAAACTGCTCGGCAAATTGGCTGAATGCGACAATCTCGGGCGGCGTAAACTGATCGGCAGGATTGCCGTCAAGCAATGGCACAAGTGTCAAGCCACTTTCCGCGACGGCATTGACGATATTTTCGGCCGATTCCCAGTCAAAATCTGGCCGATAGAAAAATGGCTGCTTGACGTAGCGAATCTGTGGCGTGGCTGCGATTGCCGCAAGCTGTGCGCGCAATCCTGCTTCATCGTACTGTTCCAAGCGCACGTTGACGCCCAGTCGCAATCCACCCTCAACAATCGGCTCTGGCAAACCGCCAGGAATCCCGCGTCGCAAAAACGCTTCGCGTTGTGAACGCTGCCAGAGGCCGAGCAGGCCAATAGCAATCAACAAGAGCCAGAAAAGGGTGATTCGCTTCATAAAAAAAGCTGTCAGCACAGGCTAACAGCTTGAATTTGTCGTATCCGCATGGGGCGGGATGGTTACGACGAACCAGTATTAATTAGATGGTGATTCCCACATCTTGCGCAGGTCGGGTGACAGTCCATCGCGCACCTGATTGGCCACATCGTTGGCAATCGTTCCCTTGACGGCACCAAACACCGCCTCTGCGACGAGCTTTGCATAGCGCGGATCTGTGTTGCCAGCGCGTCGGGCAACACGTGCGCTGAAATCTGTTGCGTCGATATTGGGATCGCGCACAGGCAGCATCCACCATACATCGGTCAGATAGCCTGACAACTCGTCTGGCAAGGAACGCGCCATCGCCTTCTTAGCTGCCTTAGGCAAATTAATCCCCAATGTTTGCAGCGTCGCGCGCGTCCAGCGTTGCGCGTGCATCATTGTCCGTAGATCGCCATTCTCTTTTACAATTTCGTAGAACTTTGTTAAATCTTGTGCCATTATGGAGGGGCTAGTGGCGAGTATTTAGTCGCTGATGAAGTATGTTTGACATGCTTACCAGCAACTAGCAACCAGCAACTAGCAACTATTCTTTATATTTCGCTAGTATATTGCATTTTTGCATTGTAAACCCGACGCGCACCTTGCGCTAATCGGACGGCTTGCTATACTAATGAGGTTGCGTACCTACGCTTCACAAACCAATTTTAAGATTATAACAAAGTCGATAAAACCTGACAGGTTCCCAAGCATTTTCGCATTGGGAATACCGTCAAGGTTGATTTGAACAGGTGTGAGAGATGGCTTTAGTAGAATTAAAAGCACAACCACGTACAGTGATTGGCAAACAAGTAAAACAGTTACGCCGTGAAGGTTGGACCCCCGGTGTGATTTATGGAATTTCAGAACCAGAAAGTATGCAGGTGAGCACGCACGAATTGGCGGCTGTTTTGCGTAATAACGGTCGTGACGTCGTAATTGCACTCGATCTGGATGGGACTGACCGGCGCGTCGTCGTGCAAGATTTACAACGACACGTCACACGTGGCGATTTGCTGCACATTGACTTATATGAGGTTGTTGAAGGTCAGATGATCACCTCTGATGCGTCGCTTGTGTTGATAAACAAATCGGCTGCTGCATTGTCAGGTAGCGGTTATGATCAACTGTTGCTTAACTCAGTGCAGATTGAATCGACACCAATGGACAACGTCAGTGAAATTGAAGTGGATGCTTCGAAAATCACCGATGCAAACGAGGTGTTGACCATTGCGGATATTGAGTTGCCACAGGGCGTCACCATTCTCAACAATCCAACTGACGCAGTTGCTAAGTTCCAACCACAGATGGCGGAATCTGAGGCTGAGTCTGATTCGGAAATGACCCCGACAGACGTTGAGATTATCACGGAAGCTGACGACGACGACGAGTAGTTAGCGCAACAACATTTCTTACAAAAAAGCGATTCGGCCGAATCGCTTTTTTGATCCCCACTTAAAGTTAACGCCTGTTAACTTTAAAATTAAATCCCCGCAACAACCAATTAAAACGCTGTCAACTTCAAACTGAACCCTCGCCATTGTTTGCGCGTCCAAAAATAGCATAATCAATGTTATGGCAAAGGAACTCTGCAAACTTAAAAAGTCCCTTAAATCAGATATACGCTCCTATATGTTGCTGGTCAACCAGCCAACGCATGTGTGTAAAAAGTGTGGTCGCGCTGCCAATCAGAAAAATTTGCTGTGTGACCCTAAGCGGATCAAGGCATAGCGATGGTTTTAGCCAGCTCTCTTGAACATCAACAGATCGCGCTGCGCCGTGATTCAAATATCACACTTACATGGAATTACTACGTTATTGAGATGCGGATGGTAGATTTATTGGTGTTGCGGCAGACATTGGATGAATTTTCGGCCGAAAACAGCCAACCGCAATCAGTTCTCATTCGCTTAAATGAGTTGACCCTGAACTTCACAAGCGATGAGTTCAGCGAATTTCATGCGCTTGTATGTCAGGCGGCCGCTGAGTTGCCACGCCAAATTGTGCGTTGGGCAGACCTAAAAATCACCATTCATCCCCACCAAGCCAATCGACAGAATGGCTTAACCCAATTTTCAATTAACTGAGAGCGAAGAGGACTGCGTTCTTATATAAGGATACGATCATGATTAAATCAATGACAGGAACAATGCACGATACAAGCCACGACCTTGCGCTTGAAAGTCGCAAAGAGATGGTTTCACTTTGTAATCAACAGCTTGCCAATATCACCGACCTCTATAGCCAAACAAAGCAGGCACATTGGAACGTCAAAGGGATGCATTTTGAAGCACTGCATGTGCTGTTTGACAAGATGGCCGAGGCGGTCTTTCCATTTGGCGATATGATCGCCGAACGTGCGACAGCGTTGGGCGGCACGGCACTCGGCACAACACGCATGGCGGCTAAGGCATCCGAATTGCCAGAAATTCCTGAAGATGTCTTTAATGGCGAGCGTTTGGTTGAGATCGTCGTTGAACGCTGGGCGCAATATGCCGCAAGCGCGCGCGCTGCAATCCATTCGGCCGAAGAGGCTGGCGACATCGACACATCTGACCTGTTCACCGAAGTTTCGCGTGAAGTTGACAAAATGCTCTGGTTTGCCGAAGCACATTTGCAAGGCTAAACCCGTTTTGGGGAGTGTGAACCACTCCCCAACTCATAAATTTTCCCGACTATCAGCCCCACATACACCCCCTAAACATGAAGAAATCTATTTTTGCCCTACTACTATTGTTAATTTGTATCGGTTGCACGACTGCCGAACCCGAAACAAGCGAGCCAGCGACTGACGAGACGGTCCAACGATTGGTCATCTATTCTGGTCGCTCCGAAAGCCTTATCCAACCCGTCATCGATGACTTTTCTGCCGTGACAGGAATTGAGGTCGAGGTTCGCTATGGAAGCACCTCAGAAATTGCTGGGTTGCTGCTAGAGGAAGGCGAAAATAGTCCCGCCGACCTGTTCTATGCACAAGACCCGGGTGGACTTGGCGCGGTTGCCGCTGCGGGACTGTTTGCCGACTTGACCTCCGACGTGTTGGGCAAAGTTCCGAGCCGCTTTGCTGACCCCGATGGAAAGTGGGTTGGCATATCGGGCCGCGCACGCACCGTTGTGTATAACTCAGAGTTAATCACCGATCCAGCGGCACAACTGCCAGAAGACATCATGGGGTTCACTGATCCCTCATGGGACGGCAAAATTGGCTGGGCGCCGACGAATGGTAGTTTTCAAGCGATGGTGACGGCGATGCGCGCTGTGTGGGGCGACGACCAGACCAGCGAGTGGTTGCAAGGCATTCAGGCCAATAACCCGACGGTCTTCCCGAACAACACCCCTATCGTTGAGGCTGCTGGAAGCGGCGAGATAACAGTTGGCTTTGTCAACCATTATTATCTCTATCGCTTTTTGGCGGAAGATGCCAACTTCCCAGCGAAAAACTACTTCTTGCCGAGCGGTGGACCCGGCTCACTGATTATGGTATCGGGTGCGGGGATATTGGATTCGGCCGAAAATCATCTCAATGCAACCCGCTTCCTCAACTATCTGCTCTCTGATGCGGGTCAGCAATATTTCGCTTCACAGACCTATGAATATCCCGTTGTCGATGGAGTTATTATTTCCGATGGACTAGCCCCACTTGCCGCGTTAGACGCCCTAGCTATCGATATTCCACTCGGCGATTTGGAAGATTTGCAAGGAACCCAAGACCTGCTACTCGAACTCGGGATTATTGAATAATGTGGCTCTTTGGGAGTTAGCGTGAATTCTTTGTCGTGCGGGGCCAGAGGTGGCTCCGCACGACATTTTGCGCTCATCGCTACCTAACCCATACTGCCAAAATATGCTGCAACAGCTCCGCCACTCCCGCTCCGAAACGTTCTACTATCTATTGCTCTATGCAGGTGCGCTTACGGCGGCATTTCTGATCTGTCTCGTCCCCGTCTATCTGATCGTTCGACTGGGTGGCGCATGGCAAGCTGCCCTTGAAACAGTCACTCGTCCCCGCACGCTTGCCGTTATCTCAAACAGTTTACTGCTAACCATTTCCGTCACCGCGAGCACCACGCTCATTGCGCTGCCCCTCGCGTGGCTCACGACACGCACTGACCTGCCCGGTCGTGCGATTTGGGCGTTGCTGGCCGCCCTCCCCCTCGTTATTCCCAGCTACATCTACGCCTATCTCTTCCTCTCATTCTTATCACCAAAAGGCATCTTACAGCAGTGGCTTGAACCACTCTTTGGCGTGGAGCGTTTGCCACAGGTGTATGGATTCTGGGGTGCATTTATTGTGCTGACCCTGATCGCCTATCCTTACACCTTTCTGACTGTGCGTTCCGCATTGCAACGTTTGGACCCTGCCCTTGAAGAAGCGGCGCAAAGTTTGGGCTTAGCTCGCCGCCAGCTTTTTTTGCGCGTCACGTTGCCTAACTTGCGACCGGCCATTGCGGCAGGCGGGTTGCTCGTGTCGCTCTACTGTTTGCGCGATTTTGGGGCGGTGACATTGATGCAGTACAGCACATTCACGCGCGTCATCTACAATCGCTATCAGGGGTTTCGTCTCGATGAAGCGGCATCGCTCGCGCTAATACTCATCGCTATCACGGGCGTCATTTTGGCGTTGGAACATTATTCGCGTGGGCGCGCACAATACGCACGGGTCTCGGGCGGTACGGCGCGACGCACACAAATTATTCCACTGGGCCGCTGGAAGTTGCCCGCACTCCTTTTTACCTCCTTCATTTTATTGATTGCACTTATAATGCCATTTGGTGTGCTGCTCTATTGGGTTGTACGTGGCATCCGGCAAGATGTCGCGGCGGGCATTGTCGGCCAGACACAGGCGAATATCACCTCCGTTACCGCTCTCTTTGAACCTGCCGCCAATTCCCTGCTGGCCGCGCTCTTAGCTGCACTCTTGGCGATGTTGCTCGCGCTGCCGATTGCCTTTCTCGCCGTGCGCCGATCAAATCGGTTGACCCGCTTTTTTGAACGGTTAAGCTATGCCAGCTTTGCCCTGCCCGGCATCGTCGTCGCACTAGCCTACGTTTACATTGGCATCAACTTTGCCAGACCGCTCTACCAGACGTTGCCGATGCTCCTCAGCGCATACATCGTCCTTTTCATTCCTCAGGCGGTCGGCGCGGCGCGTTCATCCGTCTTGCAAATCAAGCCATCGCTCGAAGAGGTCGGCCGAAGTTTGGGGCGACGACCGCTGACCGTTTTCCAGCGTATTACCTTACCCCTTGTCCGACCCGGACTAACAACGGGTGGTCTACTCGTTTTTCTGACAGTTATGAAGGAGCTTCCTGCAACGTTGATCCTGAGTCCGCTTGGATTTAACACCCTTTCAACAGCGGTATGGGCGAACATCAGTGAAGCATTTTTTGCACGTGCCGCAATTCCAACCCTTTTGCTCCTGCTCATCTCGTCTGTCCCGCTCGCATGGCTAACGCTGCGCGAATCATAGGAATGAGAATTGACGAATTTCACCGTTTTGCATGGTGGTATTCACGTTCGTCAACACGGAAAACTGTGATATGATGTGCCAGACGCTTTGGAAATTGGATTAGCAGTAGGATAATTACTGTCAAAAGTTAGTAGGGAGATCTATAGATGGATCTATTGGATGTATTGATTGCAGTTGTCGCGGCATTCCTTGTTGGATTTATTCTCGAATGGATATGGGATAGGGGACGACGTAAACGTGACCAGAAGGCGTATCAGCAAGATACGGCCGAACTTTATTCAGCCCTCGAACGTGCAAATGCAGCAAAATCGGCTGCTCAAAAAGAGGCAAATTCTGTCTTGGCACGAGCGGATGGGTTGCAGTTGCAGAAAGAGCAACTTGAGAAAGAACAAGCCCAAGCACGCACCAAATTGAGTAAGCTGACGGATGAACTTGATGCCATTCAGGTACAACTCCGCCAGATGACCGCAATTGAGCAGGCTAACGAGACATTGCGCAGCAAGCTGACGGGTGCCGAAGGGCGTGTTCGTGAGTTGGAAGCGCAGACTGAGCAATTGAGAACGCGCTATGATTCTGTACAAACGGAGAGCGTGGGATCGAGTCAACAGGTTGCCGACCTAAGTGAAAAGCTTGAGCAAAATCTGCAAGCGGTCGCCGCGCTGAAAAGCGAGCGAGAGACGCTGCAAGCAGAGAAGAAAACATTGCGTGATCGTTTGGTTGTTGCAGAAGAGAAGATCGCAACGTTTGGCGCAAATGAGGTCGTTAGTCAGGATAATTCGGCCGAAATTGACCGCCTACTCACCGAACGCGACAGCGCACACAGCGAGATAAATCGTCTGCGCAGCGCACTTGCAGCGATGAACTCGCAGAAAGAGCGCGCCGACGCCATCCAGAAAGAGAATGATTATCTGATGTCGCGTTTGGAATCGGCCGAAAATGAACTGCTCAGTGAACAAAATAGACTGGTTGCGGCCGAATTGAAGCTGCAGAATATGGCGGATGCCCTGACCGATGAACGCATGAAGGCGCAACAGCTTGCACGCAACACCAATGGGGAAACAACCGACAATGCGGCGCAATTGCGGGCTGAGTTGGATGCACGTGACCATGCAACGGCGGCGATGGCTAGTGGGTCTGTTGACGCAGATCGCCTACAGTTGATCAACGGGATCGGCAACGTCTTCGCCCAACGCTTCAATGAGGCGGGTGTCTATACCTATGAACAGTTGGCAGCGTTAGACAGCGACAGAATTATTGAGATCGTTCAGGCCAAGTCATGGCAAAATATCGATCCTGAAAGTTGGATCGCACAAGCAGGCGCATTGAGCGAAAATCGAGGAATTGCATGAGCGGCTATCGTGATGAAGTAAAGCCAGCCTCAGACGTTGGAAAGGTAATTGTACTGCTGCTCGGATTAACCATCTTAGCGGTTTTACTCGGCGCACGCCTTTTCGGTTCAACAGGGGTTGGTGAAATCGCAGAAGGGATGATCACAACGGTTGTCCCAACACAAATTGTCCAAACCCCAACTCAGATTGAACAGGTTGTTATTGAACCCACCGAAACACCTGAAAACTTGCTGGCTCCTAAGCTTGAAAATGCGATCATCAGTCCATCTGAAAATGGTGAGCAGCTTAATTTGACTGGATCGGCCGATATTTCGTGCGGTCAAATCATCGGTTTCCTTGATGGTCTGGAAGTTGGACAAACAACAGTAACCGCCTCCGGCACATGGGCATTGAGCGTTCCGGCTCCTGCGGTCGGTGAGTATGATGCGGTAATGAGATGCGTGACGAGCGAGGGTGAGTTTACGGCAGCCCCTACGAGGATCGAGGTGCCTGAACCAAATAGCCCTCCACCTGCCACCTCAGCCGCATCTATTGAGCAGACCCCTGCCATCACCGCAACGGTGGCAGTTGAAACACCTGCCCCATCTGCCGAGATCGACCAACCTGAATTTACATTTGCCAACAAGATGGACGAGTGGATTGGTGGGCCATTGTTGGTGCGTGGATCGGCCGAAACGGGGAGCGACGTTGAGCTGGTCTTTGACAATGGGCAAGAGCCTGTCGTGGTGACGACGACCGCCAATGCTGAGGGGCGTTTTGCCGCACGTGTCGTCTTAACGGAAGTGGGCGACTATGAAGTAACGGTTCAATACGCGGGCACACAGGGGCAACCGAGCGAGAGCGTTGTTGTTCCACCCGATGTAAACTTTGGCGCACCCGGAAACTGTGTCAATACCGTTCCCCCATTTGGCACCATTGAGGGTGACTTTTATGTTGTCAATGATTGCGAGTACTTTAGCCTAATCGCCAATCGACTGGGTGTTAGCTATCGCGACCTGATCGCGGTCAATCGCAACATCTTAAACCCAAATAACCTCCGCACAGGGGATCGCATCCAGATCCCGCCCCTTCCCTAACTTCCAAACAATGAAGTCGCCGCAGATCAAATTTGTGGCGACTTCCCCTCTTGACAATACTCCCCAAACCATGCACAATCGAACGCATGAGCGATGAATGGCGACCCTATGTCTCCGCCAGCGAAGTTGGCGACTATCTGTACTGTAACCACCAGTGGTGGCTCAAACGTGTTGAGGGCGTAAAGCCGCTTGCCGAAAGCGTCCAGCGCATGGAAGAAGGAACCCATTTCCATGATGAGCATTGGCAAGATGTGCGCAAAGTAGTTCGCAACGAGAAAGTGCTTTACGCAATAGGCGCATTGATCATCACAATGATGATTCTGCTCTTACTGCTGACATTCTGATGAATCCGCTGAGTGTGTTGTTGTTGACAATCGTGTTGACCCTGTGTGGGGTGGCCGTTTGGCTCTGGCTGGGCAATCAACAGTTGCGCGAAGATGTCGATCTGCCAGACGGTGACATGATCTACGCGGACGGTGCACGTCAACATCAGACTGAGACGCTTTACTCAGAAGAGTATGGCCTCAGCGGAAAACCCGATTATCTGATCCAGTTAGATGACGATTCCATTATCCCCGTTGAATTAAAATCGAGTTATGCGCCCGCTGATGACCCATATGACGGCCATATCATGCAGGTGATCGCATACTGCTTGCTAGTCGAGGAGAATTACGGCATCCGCCCCCCATATGGACTGCTCAAATACCGCGATCAGGCGTTTGAGATCGCGTTTGATGAACAGAACGAGCAGTTGTTACTCGAAATTTTAGAAGAGATGCACGATGCGCTTTATGGTGAATATCTTGGGCGCGATCATGATAATCCCAACCGCTGCGCCGCCTGCGCAGTGCGCGACTTTTGTGATGAACGCATTGACCTATGAGGGTTGTTGGGGAAGATAACGGCCGAGCGTGCTGACTAACGCGGAAATGTCGTAGGGTTTGGGCAGAAAATCGGCCGATCCGCGATCAATAATCTCCTGCGCCTCTGCGTCACGTGTATAGCCAGATGAAATTACAATCGGCAAATTGGGGTCAATCCGTCGGAGGTGATGGAAAACCTCTGTCCCACTCATGCCCGGCATCGTCAGATCGAGCAAAACGACATCGACGGTGGCACGATTAGCACGATAGCATTCGATCCCCTTTTCGCCGCGCTCCGCATACAGCATTGTGATGCCGTGCAGCGAGAGCACATCGCCAACGACATCGGCAATAACCTGCTCGTCGTCAATCAGCAACACAGAGCCCCCCGAAATCTCGCCTGCGGGATCGGCATTCGCTTCACTACCAAGATTGATATATTTGACGAGGGGCAACAAAAGTTCAAACTTGGTTCCGTTGCCAACAGTTGACGTGACGCGCAAGCCACCGCCATGACCATAAACGATGCCTGATACGGCGGCTAATCCAAGACCTGAGCCATTCTCTTTTGTGGTGTAGAATGGGTCGAAGATGCGTTTTTGCACCTCTTCGCTCATTCCATGACCATCGTCGCGCACCGTGCAGCAGACATACTCACCAGCAGGCAGTTGGTCTCGGCCAAAATTCGTGGCGCTTTTTAGATAAACAGTGTCTGTTTCGAGCCAAATATTGCCACTCTCCCCCTGAATCGCCTGCGCCGCGTTGAGAATCAAGTTCATCACGACCTGCTGCATTTGTGCCATGTCAGCCTTGATATGCAACCGTGTTTCACCAACACGCTGCATGTCTAGCGTGATCTGCTTAGGAATCGAAATCCGCAACAGGTCGGCGTTGTCGCGCAAGAGCTGATTGAGGTCAAAGACATGCTTTTCAAAGGTGCCACGCCCTGAGTAGGCGAGCATCTGCTTGGTAAGTTGGCTGGCGCGTTGCGTTGCATCAATGGTTCTATCGATATGGGTGCGAGCAGGATGATCAGCCTCAAGCTTTAATTTAGCCAACGAAGCTTGTCCCAACATCGCGCTCAAAAGATTATTGAAGTCATGCGCGATGCCACCGGCCACAACGCCCAAACTCTCCGCCCGTTGCGCTTCATAGAGCGCAGACTCGGTGCGTCGCATGCGCGTCACATCCGTTGCCAACGCAATGACTCCTTGTGGTTTATCCTCAACAATTAGTGGCGTATACTGTATTTCTGTGATGCGTTCAACCTTTCCGTTCGGGGCAAATTGATAGTCGAATTGGACGTTTTCCCCCTTAAATGCACGTTCAAGAAACGGCTTAGAAGTCTGATAAACTGATTCCGTAACCACTTCAACGCGCCGCTTTCCAACAGGATTAGGGACAGATTCGTGCAATTGCTCGAACTTATTATTGACAAAAATATAGCGTTCGTCGGTATCAAAGTAGGTGATATGGGCAGGAACGTTACCAGTGATAAGTTCGAGCAGTTCCGTCTTGTCACGCAGAGCTTGGTTTGCAGCGGCCGATTCTCTACTCGCCCGTTGCAAATGTCCCATGACAATAAATAGCATCGCTCCAATAAACAGGTAGATCGCCAATTCATTATATAGTGCGGGCAGCGAATAGATATCCGCATGAATTGGGGTTGGCAAACGATCATGGAGTCGCAAGATAACCATCGTTATCAGGAGTAAGCTAGAGCAAACGGTAGAAAACGCCCCCCAGTAGCGTCCAAGCAACATATAGGATGCAATGATTGCAACATTTAGGTAACCCAAACCCAAGTCATCGTCTGAGATCGGGAAAAATATCGGAACGGCGATATTTAACCAGAGCGAAACAACGAGACAGACGGCTGCAGCCCGCGCAGAGATGTATGTATAGCAAAGATAGGCGGCAATGGTGCAGACGTAGGTCAGTCCGACAACGATATAGGTATACGTTTCTTGCCGTAGTCCCGACCAAAGCAGTCCAATAACGACAGTCTGCACAACGCCTATCAAAATGATAAGTGTGCGTATGATAGTGGGGTCCCGCTCAAGTAGACCGACCCCCTGAAGATGATTTTTTGATTGGCTCACGATTTGATATTCCCTTACAGTAGTCGAACAATATGTGAGATCGGCCGAAAAGTCTATAGGACATGCAGGTTATTCTTTGACGAAATCGCCAATTTGTTCTACATTTTCACTCATGCTTCACCCAATCGTATTGCAACTTTCGCCCAGTGCTGAACAACTCCCCGCCATTATTGCGCGTGACGTCGATGTAGCCGTCACGGCCGGTGCTGGCACGGGCAAAACGCGCACGCTCGTTGCCCGCTATCTTTCGCTGCTCGCTGATGGCGTGCCACTACGTCAAATCATCGCCATCACCTTTACTGAGAAGGCGGCACGCGAAATGCGGAATCGTGTGCGCGTTGAGCTTGAGCGATTTTTACAAGCGGAACCAGACGACCGCGCGCGTTGGTTGACCTATCAACGCCAGCTCGATGCCGCACGTATCAACACCATCCACAGCCTTTGTGCCGAAATTTTGCGCAATCATCCAGCTGAGGCGGGGATCGATCCGCGCTTTGAGATTTTAGATGAGGGGCGTGGCAATATTCTGCGTGAGCAAGCGATTGTGCGCGCATTGGCGTGGGCGGCAGAAGATGTCGATGCCGCTCGACTATTTCCGTTATTTGGTGAGCGGGGATTGGCCGAAACGTTGGATAAGCTCATCATGGAGCGCGTTAAACTGTTGACCGTATGGGATAGTCTACCCAGTGATTTGGTGGCGCATTGGGAAGCAGTCATTGACGCACGCAAGGTTGCGGCGGTGCAGGAAATGCGCGAATCGGCCGATTTCAACGCTGCACTGCAAACCCTGCAATCAATGGAACCACGCGACCCGCGTGACAAACTCGCCCTGCAACGAGAAACTGTGCTGAGCAGCGCAATCGCCCTGCCCACCAGTATTCACCTTACGCCCCAGCAATGGCGTGCAGCCTGTGCCTGTCTCGATGAACTCAATTTGCGGGTTGGCAGCAAAAAGGCATGGCCTGATGATGATAAGAAGGTTGTAACCGATGCACTATCGTCACTACGCGAAATTTGGCGTGCTGCAAAGCTGCTATTATCGGCCGAATTAACCGACCATGATCGCATCATTGCCGCCGCGCTTCCCCACCTGCGAATTGTGCTGCAACGGACGCTTAACTGGTATGAACGCGCCAAGCGGCAGCGGACTGCGCTCGACTTTGACGATCTCGAACAACGTGCGCTTGAACTACTGCGCGACAATGTGGCCGTGCGTCAACGCTGGCAAAACGAAATCGCGTCGCTCTTGGTTGATGAGTTTCAAGATACCAATGGGCGACAACGCGACATTGTGCAGATGCTCAACGGCGGTCAAAAGCGTCTCTTTATTGTTGGTGATGCCAAACAGTCGATCTACCGTTTTCGCGGTGCGGAGGTGCAAGTCTTCCAGCAGGAGCGTCTTAAAATCAGCGGCGCGGGCGGGACAGTGCAGGTGTTGAGCCAGTCCTATCGTTCACATGAGCGACTATTGATTGGCATGAATGGCTTTTTTCGGCCGATTCTCGGCCTCACCCGTCGCCATCCCTTCCACGAACCATTCGCCCCGCTTACCCACTTTCATCCGCTCAGCCAAAAGCAGCTAACCGCGCCCAACATCGAAATGCACCTAACGGTTGGCAACAAGGCGGAAGGGGCGTTAGAACGCGCGGCCGATGCGCTGGCAACCCGCCTAATCGACATCGTAGAAAATCCCGCCAACGGGATTACGTACGAAGATATTGCCATCTTATGCCGTGCCTCCGCCTCTTTTCGCGCCTATGAAGATGCCCTCGATCGCGCTGGCGTTCCATTTGTCACCATCGCGGGGCGCGGCTTCTACGAACGTCCCGAAATACGTGACTTGCTGAATGCGCTAGCGGCGATTGCCGACCCACATGATGATTTGGCACTGGCTGGATTCTTGCGCTCGCCTGTCATCGGATTCACCGACGAGAAATTGTTGGAAGTTGTCAAGCCAAACGCAAAACCCTCAGCCCCCGCAGGCAGTGGCGGCATTCTCACTTGGGGTAATTCGGATGAGTTCCCAGACGATTTTCGCGTCGAATATGTGACGAACGACGACCATTTGGGGGGTCCCCCCAACTTTCAGGAACAAAACGCCGCTGACGCAACATCTGCCGCGCCCAAGCCTGAGCCAAATGCGCTCTGGCAGCAACTTAAAACCCAAGACGACCCCGACTCTCGTTACGCGGTCAATCTGCTGACCGATCTAAACACGCTCGCGGGTCGGGTATCAGTCGCCGATTTGCTGCATGAATTCTTGACGCGCACCGACTATCGTGCCGCAATGCTCAAGGCGGAACAGCCACGCGCTGCCCGCAATGTCTCCAAACTATTGCGTGATGCGCATGACAGCGGGATTGTGCGCGTGCAGGAGTTTCTCGACTATACCAACAACTTGCGCGAGCGTGGCGGACGTGAAGGGGAGGCGCGCGCCGTTGCGGAAGGGGTCATCACGATCATGTCGGTTCATCAGGCAAAAGGGCTCGAATATCCCGTCGTCGTGATTGGGGATGCAGGGTATGGCGGACGCAGTCGCAACGATATTATTTTAGATGACGCGCTGGGTGTCCTATTTCCACTCAAGGATGCGGAAGGCAATTTGGGAACGGTCTACGAGCTAGGGAAACGGGTCGAGAGCGAGAAAGATTCGGCCGAATCTGACCGCCTCTTTTACGTCGCCGCCACTCGTGCCAAAGACAAGTTAATCCTGAGCGGCACGATCATGTTGAAACAGGACGGCAAACCGGGTTGGCTGGGCGGCTGGCTAAAATCGCTCAATGAGCCATTGGCCTTCGGCCGCCAGCGCATCGATGGGTACGATGAAGAAGGTGGGCGCGGCATTCCGCTGACGTTATATGCGGAGGATGAGGGAGATGAGGAGCGGGTTAACTGTGTCGTTTATGAACCAAATTTTCGACCGAAACGGGCGCGCGAAGCGGTTGCGGTTGTGGAGGGAGAATCGGCCGAATGGACACCCAATCTCCTACAATCGCTGATCACTGAGCAGCCAGAGGAGGATCGCCAACCGTCCAAAGTATGGCGGGTTGTCCCTGCCGTCACGAGTAAATATGCGCCCGCATGGGTGATCGGCTCCCTCTTTCATGATGCCGTTGCCGCATGGAAATTTGCCGACCTCGACGACTGGCTGGCCGCCCATGCGCGTGGATATGGCCTCACCGATGCCACCCAAATCACAAACGCGGTCAAGAGAACAACCCAGCTACTGACTCGCCTGCACGAACACAGACTCTATCGCGTTCTTTCCAATGCCGTCCCGCGCCATCATGAACTCCCCTACAGCTACCTCATTCATGACGAGCTAGAGCGCGGCAAAATTGACCTACTCTTCTTGCACAATGATCGCTGGGAAATTCTCGACTTTAAGACTGATCGCCTGCGTAACAATGGGGACGCGGCGCGTGTGGCCAACGAAAAAGGGTATTTAGATCAGGCGCAACGCTATCAGGCAGCCGTCACAACGATGCTTGGCACAACGCCACGCGCCCATCTCGTCTTTATGGATGATCAAAGCAAAATCTCGCTGCTCGCCGTCAAGCCCAATTAGCGTCCGACTTCCCATGCGAGATGCTGCAACTCTGGTGCGATCAGCTTTTCCCACGCCAACTGCACCGCTTTGGGCGAACCCGGCGTTGAAATGACAACCGTACCGCGATAGACGCCCGCCGTTGCGCGTGACAACATCGCCGCCGCCCCAACCTGTTCCCAACTCAACATGCGGAACAGTTCGCCAAAGCCGGGCAATGTCTTTTCCAGTTTACGCGAAAGTGCATCATAGGTGCGATCTCGTTTTGAAATGCCCGTTCCACCATTAAACAACACAATCTGCACACCCAACGCGACCATCTCCTCAAGTGCGTCGATCACCTGCACAGGCTCGTCCTTCACCAGTCGATAACCCGTTACCTGATGCCTAAGTTGAGTGATCGTTGGCTCAAGATATTGATAGTTGGTGTCTGTCTCATGGGTACGACTATCGCTAACCGTGACAATGCCAAAGGAGACGACCTGTTGCTGTTCGGCCGCCCATTCACGATGTTGTTCGCTGCTACTTTTATTGCTCATAATCTTTCATAACAAAAAACCGCCCATAACAGTTGCTGTTACCGGCGGTTTCTTATGTCTGTCTTGAGTGTGAATAACGCTTATTTCTTTTCGCGGTATACGACATGACGACGAACGAGTGGATCATACTTTTTCAACTCCATACGGCTCGGATCGTTGCGCCGGTTTTTAGAGGTGATATACATGTGACCGCTTTCGGTACTCATCATGCGAACGACGATGCGTGCGCCTTTTTTGCTTTTTGCCATCAGATTTGCTCCAATTCGTCTGTGAATAAACCAACGAGGGATTATAGCAACTTATCGTGGAAAGAAAAATGTTGCGCTGATACATACCAAGTTCACTAAGTAAATATCAACGTAATGCGGGGGGCGGGATGCGCATCTTGAGCGAGTGACGCCCCCCATCTCCCCTCCCACAAGAAATCATCTGTCATTTTAGTCGTTTGTTTTGCAAATTTACACGCTTTGACTAGCGGGCAAAGCCCGCAAAAGTAAGGCAAGGGGGTCTGCTGGCTTCGCCAGCAGACCCCCTTTTAAGGTTTTCGCGCCGCTTGCGGTGCGGTCACGCCCTTGGTTGATTCGCGGATTTAGCGAATGAACCATATAGGGCTAAAGCGCAATCGCTACTCTTCCTCAATCGTCAATTCGCCGACGTCGGTGGTTTCGGCCGATCGCACGGGGAAGAACTGCGCTCCCAATCCATACTCACCCTTCACCTCAACCCAGCCGTCGTCTGTCTCAAACGCAATGAGATAGTTGCCGACGGGAACATCGTCAAAGATGAATTGCCCATCTGCATCGGCCGATGTTTGAAAGGCCAATGGTTGACCGTCACAGGGCGTGTCGCCATCATAGCTGCTGTAAATTGCCTCGACGCACAACTCAACCTGTTTGTCAGATACGGGCACACGTCCGACCAACGCGCCATTTTCATGATTGACATGCGCTGGCAACTGTGGCCCCGCGCCCAAAACGGCCATCGCCTCAATCGCATTGTTCATTAAATCACTGCTATCCATATCGTAGCTGATCCACTCAGTGCCATCCCAAATGTTGAGACCATATTCGGTGCCGACCCATACGCGACCTAAGTCATCAATGGCGAGTGCGCCAACACCGTCTGAACTGAGTTCATCATTCGCACGGTTAATTCTGGTGGTGCTTGCACCATTAAAGATCACAATCCCATCACTAAACGTTCCCACCCATTTGTCTCCATTGGCGGTCGCAATTAACTTTTCGGGTGAGAGATAGCGGGGGCTTGCAACTTCGGCCCATGCGCCATCTTCCAAATAGAGCAAACCGTTGCTATGTGCCGCCCAAACGGTTCCGTCTGGCGCAAGGGTCATTGCGGCGAAGAAGTAACGGTCGTTCAAACCTGCACCTTCGGCATACGTTGTCCATTCGCCGCCACTGTAACTTGCGATTGCGCCAGATGCAAGCACCCAAACAGTGCCATCGGCCGAAATTTCGACATCATAGACAAGCGATTCACCGTTGAGGATGTCATCGGCCGAAAATGTCACCCACTCACCGCCGTCAAAATAGGAAACACCCTCAAAGTGAGCGATCCAGATGCCGTCGTTGGCATCACAGGCAACATCTGTGGGCGTGGCAAACCCCCAGCCATCATCATACTCTTGCCAGGTACTTCCATCATAGCGCGACAGGCCACTAATATGCGCCATCATAATTGTGCCGTTGCACGTAGTCATCGCCACGACATAATCGCTGCCAATCGCTGAATTATCCGCCGTGATCTGTTGCCATGTGCCATCTTCCCGCAAGCAGGTCAACCCATCCCCACGTGCGCTGAAGCAAGCCATCCCCGCATCACCATCCGGCACCACATCGGTCATCGACTGTCCATTGTTATCGCCGTCTTGTTGACCATCGTCTGTTGTCGCCTCTTCGCCACTGTCATCAGGTGTTGCGGCAACAAGCGGCTCGAAGAACTCGATTGACCGGGCGATCGCGTCAAACGTTTCGGAGAGTGCGGACCACGCTTCGCTGCCTGCAAAGCCAAATAGTGCCGCTGATTGGTTGCCCTGATCAATCACAATGACACGTCCAGTGAGGGCGAGTTCGTCCTCTGCATGGGCAAAGTCGATTGAAAATGCCTCACCGCTTGCGCCTGAGAATGACTGAATTTCACTGACGTCATTAAAATCACTCAGCAAATCACCGATATCCGTTTGTAGCGATTCAAAAGACTCATCTTCCAGATAGGGGCCACCGCTGACCGAGAATGCGCCCTCTTCGGAGGATGCGGCATTTGGCGGGGCGAGTTCGGCCGTATCACCAAATATCTGCACGCTATACCCCGCTGGCACGCGCACAGAAATCCCGCCCTCGTCGATCTGCACCAATTCAACCAGTTCGCTTCCGACAGTCTCAGGTTCACTTGTCGGTTCAGCCGTCGGTTCAGCCGTCGGTTCAACCGTCGGTTCTGGCTCTGCTGTCGGCTCAGATGTGGGTGCTTCCATTGGCTCATTGGTTGGAACTGGCTCCGCTGTGGGTTCAGTCTCAGAGGGTTTTGTCGGTTCCCGCGTAGGAACCGATGTCTGCTCAGCTTCCACAGTCACGGCAACAGGTTCATCCCCGCCACACGCCACCAACAACGCAACAACCAACATGAGTAACAAGATAAATTTCATTCGCATTTCAGCCTTTCCTTTTTTACGGTTCAAGGTCGCTTGATTGTATCTGTTTATATTAACGCGGATCGGCCGATTTTGTCGGCATGACTCAGCAGCAACCAACAAAAGCAATATCTGGCGTATAGCGTGCTGTCGTGCGGCAAAAGTAGGCGCGGGTACGTTATCTGAACGTTGTTTCTCAAATAGATTTTTCTACTTATAATCCCCCTATGCAAATCAAAACCGTTCTCTTCGACCTCGACAACACCCTCCTCGTCAACAATATGGATGCCTTTCTCCCACGTTATTTCTCTGCGCTTGGCAAGCACGTGCGCCATCTGCCCAGCGGGGAACGCTGGATCGAGGGGTTACTCGCCGCCACACGCATCGTGGTGGACACCGACCATCCCGACCAGACGAATGAGGAGATTATCTGGAACTATATGGAGCAGGCATTGGGCGTGGATCGAGAATCGGCCGAATTTACCCTCACCGACTTCTACACCGACGTTTTTCCAAAAATTGCCGATGTGACAACCCCCGTCCCCGCGGCTAAGCGTGCGATCGATCTCTGCTTTGAGAAAGGGTTGCGTGTTGGGATTGCGACTAATCCCCTATTTCCATGTGAGGCAATTTACGAGCGTCTGCGTTGGGCAAACGTCCCACCCGAAGCATATGACTATGCGCTCATCACAACCTACGAAATTATGTGCGCGGCCAAGCCTAGTTTGGCGTACTATCGGCAAATGTTGGCGATGCTGGATGCAGATTCGGCCGAAACCCTGATGGTGGGCGACAATTGGACAAATGACATCGAACCAGCCTCCGCCGTTGGAATGCCGACTTTCTGGATTCCAACCGCGCGACTGCCTGAACCAATCGACCCCGATTTGCCGACCGCAAGCGGGACGCTCGAACAGTTTTGTGATTGGATCGCAGCAATCTAGCCATAAAGACACAAGATCGCACGTCTTGACGCGGAACGTCATTGCTATATTTTGCAGTCACACCTAAAATTACGGACGGGATGCAACTTATTGCGTCTCAACATCAAATCTAAGGAAATAGTTTCTATGTATACAGCGGAATATCACGCTAAAAGTCTCCAAAATATCCGCGACGGCGGAGTTGCCACAGGGGTGCGCATTATTGTGCCGCGCAATGCTTGCCCTGTTTGTCAATATTACGAGGGTGGATATAAATTTGCAGAGGAAGCTGAACGCCCAATCCCAGAACTCCCGCTTGAAGGTTGTTCAGATGTTGGCGGCTGTCGCGCATTTTACACGCCAATACTCGACCTACATGGCCCCTAATATTAGGTGGATGAAAGTCCACCTTTTGTGAATATGCGCCGTACACTCCTATTATTAGTAGTTTTCCTCATCAGTTGTGGTGGGGAACCTGACCCCACCCCTGCGCCGACGCTTTCGGCCGAAATGGCCGCTGGTCATACAGTCTATCAAGCCAACTGCGCCATCTGCCACGCCTTAACGCCCGACACAGTCGTGCGTGGTCCCTCACTGTATGGGATTGGAACGCGCGCCCGGCAGCGTGTACAGGGCATGGATGCCCGTGACTACATCTACATGTCCATCTTGCGTCCGGCCGATTACCTCGTTGATGGCTATGAAAATATCATGCCGACCAACCTCGCAAAAGATTTAACAGGCGAGGAGATGGATGCCGTCGTCAACTATTTGCTGACATTTGAACAGTAGACCAATCATCAACTTAAGACCCTTGCTGTTGTTTGAAGGAGAAGAACCATCATGTTGCGAAAGATAGGTAAGATTTTGCTGGCCCTCTTGGGTATCGTCGTTGTCTTGGTGAGTGTTGGCGCAATTTGGGCGGCGAATACACCCGTGCCAGTTGATCCACCCATTTTGGATGCAGATTCAGGGACGGGGTCCATTGCGGCCGTCTCGGCAATCTCGGGGCTGTTGCGCGAGTTCCCGCCGATGAACACGCCCGCCGACAATCAAGTGACCGATGAACGGGCGGAACTTGGACGACAGCTATTTTTTGATCCGATTTTATCGGCCGAAAACGATATGTCGTGCGCCACCTGCCATCATCCCGATCGCGGATTTAGCAATGGCGAGGTTGCAGGACGCACCGGGCGCAATGTGCCGACGCTCTGGAATGTCGGGTATGCACAATTTTTGCAATGGGATGGCAGCATGGATTCGCTAGAATCGCAAGCCCTGACTCCGTTGACCCATGCCGACGAAATGGCGGCTAATTTGGATGAAATGGCAAGCGAGCTAACGGCAATTCCAGCCTATCAAGCGATGTTTGATGAAGCGTATGGGGGAGACGTTTCGGCCGAAACCGTCACCTACGCCCTCGCCGCCTTCCAGCGCACGCTTGTCACCAAGTTAAGCCCCTTTGACCGCTATGCACAGGGTGATCGGGATGCCTTGACCCCTGAGCAACGACGCGGACTCGCCTTATTCCGCTCTGGCGCGACGCGCTGTTTTGAGTGCCACGCCGCCCCCACCTTTGCCGATGACACGTTCCGCGTGATTGGCGTGCCGAGTGGCGATTTGGGTCGTGCGGCTGTTGCAGATGACGGCATGGAAGGGGCGTTCAAAGTGCCAACGCTGCGTAACATCGCCCTCACAGCACCCTACATGCACGACGGCAGCATGGAAACCTTGGAGGAAGTCGTTGAATTTTATGCTGACGGCGGTGGTCGCGCGCATGACCTTTCAGGGATCGATCCATTTGTCTCAGGTTTTGATCTCAGCGAGCAAGAGCAAGAGGATATGGTCGCCTTTTTGTATGCGTTGACCGACGAAAGTACACTGCCCGCCATTCCCGGCACTGCGCTTTCTGGCCTCCCCTCAATCGTTCGTTACAACAACCCAGACCGGCGCACCGTTTTGAGCTTCAACACTGCACGCACAGGCGGCTATGCCCTTCCCGACCGTGAACCGACCACCATCATGATTTCGCCAGATGACGATGTACAGGCCAAAGTCGATGATGCCTTGCCCGGCGACACCATCTTGTTTGAATATGGCATCTACCATGAGCGTGTGGCGACCGATGTAAATGGGTTGACGTTTGAAGGGATTGCGAACGGTGCAGGTGAATATCCAATTTTTGATGGACAGGGGACACTATCAGAAGCATTTATCGCATCGGGTAGTGATTTCAAGATTGGCAAATTGCATGTGCGCAACTATACCGATAACGGCATCTTGGTCGAAGGTGCAAAGAACGTTCACATCTACGACATCATCAGCGAAGACACCGGCACATACGGCATTTATCCGACGAAAAGCACCAACGTGTTGGTTGAGCGGGTGGTTGCCAGCGGCGTAAACGATGCCGCGATCTATGCAGGACAGTGCCGCGATGTGATTGTGCGTGACAGCGAAGTATTTGGCAGCGTTTTGGGCATTGAGCTGGAAAACACGCTCAACGGCGCAGCCTACAACAACTACGCGCATGACAATAGTTTGGGAATTTTTGTCGTCGTGTTGCCACAGTTAACGGCAAAAATCTCGCGTAATTCGCAAATTTATGACAATGTGGTGGTCAATAACAACATTCCAAACTTCGCCGATGAAGGGATGGCGGCCGCGCTCGTTCCGCCCGGCGTTGGGATTTTGTCGCTGGCGGCCGATAACGTCGAAATCTACAACAATGAAATCCGCGATCATCGAACGGCTGGTGTGGCGATATTTAGCTTGACAGCCGGCTTTGATATCAACGAAATTGACGTGGGGCCAAATCCAGAGGATAACTACGTTCATGACAACATCTTTAGCAACAATGGCTATGATCCCGTAGCGTCTGTCGCAGATTTGGGCATTCCGGTGGGGGACACGTTGTGGGATGGATCAGGCTGGAACAATCGTTTCGACGAACCAGATGCCCAGCATGGATTTCCACTCTTAATGCCCAATGAAGATTGGGGAATGCGCCGCAAGCGCGTGCATTGGCATTTCCTGAATAGATTAGTGTCAATGTTGGAGTAAGTTTGGCGATGCATGTTGCTGCGCATTAATTTCGCTAAAATTGCGATCAAGTTATTCTATAAACCATACAACCCTCTCCAACGTTTTCTCCCTGTCGGAGAGGGTTTTTTACTTACCCATAGCACGAGGACAGCATGACAGCACGCAGCGGTGAACAGTTTACGGAAGCGAATGGTATTACAATCTGCTATGAGACATTTGGCGAGGCGCACAATCCGCCCTTGCTGCTCGTCTCTGGATTAGGTGTACAGATGATCGGCTGGGCGGATGATCTATGCGTCAAGTTTGTCGAGCGCGGATTCTTTGTGATTCGCTATGACAATCGGGATGTCGGCCGCTCGACTCGACTTGAAGGGCTGCCCGTGCCAAAATCACACCAGATCTTGTTGCGGACGATTTTCGGCCGAAAATTTCGCCACGCCTACACGCTATCCGACATGGCACGCGACGGGATTGGCTTACTCGACGCGCTTAACATCCGCGCCGCACATCTCTTCGGCGTGTCGATGGGTGGCATGATCGCCCAAACGATGACCATCGAACACCCCCATCGCGTTCTCAGCCTCACCTCCATGATGAGCACGACGGGCGAGCGCAACATCCCGCGTCCGACCAATGCCGCCATGCGCGTTCTGCTGGCCGCGCCGCCCAGCGATCTGGATGGCTATATCACCACGAGCCTCGACACATACAAGACGTTGAGCGGGAGTGGCTATCCATTGGACGAGAGTCGAATGCGTCCGTACTTTGAAACTGTCTTCAAACGTGGACGCTATCCCGCTGGGACGGGTCGGCAGCTTGGCGCAATTGTCAACACCGATGGTCGGCGTTCCGCGTTGCAACATGTGCAGGTCCCCACATTGGTTATTCACGGCGATGAAGACCCGCTGGTTCACTATGAAGGGGGACGCGACACGGCGGCCGCTATCCCACACGCCAAACTGATGACGATTCACGGTCTAGGTCACACGTTACCGATGGTGATTTGGGATCAGATTGTCGGAGGTATTGGGGAGATTGCGGGGATATAGTTCCAATCTTCAAAAACCGAGTTTCTGGCAGAAACTCGGTTTTTTAGGGCGTACAATTTACATCACTTGCCGGCAAGATTGGTTTAACTATCCTTCGATAACAGGCTCAATCGTATTGGCTGCTACCCAACCCTGCAAGTCGCCACCGGGTAGTGTCACCTGCACCCAGCCACCGTCACGGGCAGTGATGTTGACCTCCGCACCACTGTGCAGGGTAAACACCGCTTCGCCCAGCGCGGGCGAGGCCAAGACGGCGGTCTGCTCTGCAACGACGACGGCGGGCGGGCGACTGCGTTCCGTATAGACGCGATTTCCCAACGCCACCAGCGAGAAAATCAACATTATTGTCAGGACAAAGAGTGCAGACTGTGCTGCTGTGCGCTGGCGTTCGGTGCGCGGATGACGATAGATCAGGCGTGCGCCGACCCATGCGAACCATAGCAACAGCGCGAAAAAGGCCATTTCAGTCAGCGTGATCCAGTTGCTCAATTGGGCAGCCGTTTCGAGAAAGTTGAGGTCATTGCGATTGAATTGATCGACCACGCGCTCGCGGGCAAGCGACAAGTTATAACGCACATCACCGTCGCGCGGGTTGGTTAGCAGGACACGACGGTAGTGGAGAATGGCATTGCCGTAATCGGCCGATCCATAATAAGCATTTGCCAAGTTGTATTGCAGGCGACTATCCCGATAACCTGCGTCAAACAACTGTTGGTATAGCTGTGCAGCCTCATCATACGCCCCAGTTTCATATAGCGCATTGGCAATCTGGAACGTCTCCAAATCTAAATCCTGCGCCTGTGCCTTGCCAACGCCCAGCATGAGCAGAACGAGAACAGTCAACAATCCCAAGCGTAGATGCCGCACCAAACCAAAATCGATCATACTTGTTCTCCACGCTCAAAGCGTGACATCAGTTGTTCCACTTCATCTAGGAGATTTATTTCGTCATTGGCATAACCATAACGTGCACCTTCGACCATATCGTAGACACGATTTGTCCAACGGATCAACGATTCGCGCACATGATGTTGGCGCAACTGTTGCGTGCGTGCGCTTTGGCTCAGACCGACAAACGGCTCACCAAATTTGTCGCTGAGATAGCTGGTGAGAATCCGTTCGGCCGATTCTTCGGCGCGTGTTCCCTGTTCTTTACGTGCCGCCTTGATCGCCTGACTCGCACTGCGCCATGCGTTTTGCCGCTGCTCTTTTTCAATCTCGTCTTCACTCCGCTGCTGTTTGACGCGCATCACTTTATCGGCGATAACGGCGGCGGCGGGGAGCAGCCAAAGTAGCCAGTATAGTGGATTGCTGAGCAGACGTAGTGGTTGACGGATTAGACGGTTGGGTGTTGCGCGAATCGGCCGAATTTCGGGCAATAAACTCTCGCTCGCAGAATTTTCAATATCCGCTGTATCCACGCCACCCTGCACAATCAGTTCAAGCGGCTGTGTCGATGATTGCTCATACTGGTCAGTTTCAGGATTAAAGAAGATATAGTCCAGCGCTGGCAGCGTCGTCACCCCTTCGCGGCTAGGAATCAACACGCGCTCATAGTCGCGCCGTCCTTTCACAATCCCATTTTCAAACTCGGTGTTGACAGTCGATTGATTCTCAAAGATGCGCCACCCTTCGAGCACGGGCCACGTCGGTTCTGGCAGCGTGTCGATGTTGCCAATCCCCTCGACACGCACGCGCCATGTGATCGCCTCATTGATGGCGACCGTTGTTTTGTCGAGTTCGGCCGAAATTGTGAACGTCCCCACTGCGCCATTGAATCCCTCGGGCTTCGGTTCGGGTAACGGCTTGACAGTTAGATTGACATTCTCAGTCAACAGACGTGTGCCGTCAGGCAGTCGTAACTCGGCAGGTGCAATCTCGCGTGCGCCAGACAACGTTGGGAACAGGGGGGAAACGAGCGTCGTGATGCGATAGGTGCGGTCGGAAAGGTTATTCAGTGTCTCCGTCTGTTGAGTTTCCTGTAGACTCCAGAACCCGACAAAGTCGGGCGAATGGTAGGAGCGACGACCAAGCAATTCACGCGCCTGATAAAACCGGAAAAGATACAAAACCTGCTCGCCAAGATAGGGCGTCTCCTTATTGACTGACGCCTCAACATAAAAATCCTGCCCCGTCAACTCGGTTGGTGGTACGATCGCTGGCGCAACATCAGGCAGTGGATTATTTCCCTGTCGCACCGCAATGACCACATCGTTCGAGGCGTATTGCTGTCCATCGATAAAGACGGTCACAGGGTCAATGCGAAATTCACCCACCTCAATCGGCTGTAGCGTGTAACGATAGGCAAAGTAGGCTGTCGAAACGCCATTGACGATGCTGATTTGTGACGCACTGCTCTGTCCCACCACTTGAAATCCTTCTAAGGGCGGTAAGATCGGGGGAGAATCAGGTTGTGCGTTCATCGCCATCGTCAGGACGACTTGCTGATCGGTCGTGACGTCGTTGCTGTCAACGCTGGCCTCAACGATGATGTCTTGCGCACTTGCTGTAGCCGTAAACAGCAGACAGCAGGCAGCAATAAGCAAAAAGCGCAATAGTGTTTTCATACCCTGCACTCTCCCATCAATAATCCTTTGACGGTTGACCGCCCGGCACGGTGTAAATTTGTTGCAACCGCTCCTGCAATGTCTGTGTACCTTGACCAACGGCCTCCAACAGCTGTTCCGCTTGTTCCTGCGTCAACTCGCCGCCTTGCCCTTGCGCTTGCGGCTCGCTGTTTTCAGGCGCAGGGGTCGGTTCAGGCGTTTCTTCCGCTTGTCCCCCTTCCCCTTCATCACTTTCATCTTCCCCTTCATCACCAGATTCGGCCGATTCTTCCGTCGGCGTGGGCGATTCTTCTGAATTCTCCTGCTCCTCTTCAGAACCCTCCTCCTCTTCAGAATCGCTGCCCCCCTCAGGGGTAGGTGTCGGCTCTTCTTCCTCTGGCGATGAGCTATCTTCTTGCGGGGTTGGCGTTAGGGTTGGCGTGGGTGTCGGCTGATTAATTTGCAAAAGTGCCAACTCTAGATTGTATTTGGCCTCCATGTCGGTTGGGTCAAGCCGCAACGCCTCTTTGTAAGCCTCAACCGCCTCTTCCCATTGCTGTTGCACAAAATAGGTGTTGCCCAGATTGAACCACGATGCGGCGCGTAAATCGTCCTCTGCGAGCGCAATCGCGTTCTGCATCGTCTGTTCCGTTTCGGCATATTGGCTCTGGCGGAAGAGGGCGTTGGCACTGTTGTAGATCGGTTCGGCCGATTCTACCCCCACGCCACGAGCCGCGGTGTAGTCATCAATCGCCTCATCATACGCCGCTGCTGCAAAATCCTCATTCCCCTGTGCGATCAGTTGCGCTCCCTCATTGTTGACGGGCGTCGCACAACCCACTAAGAGCCAGCACAGCACAAAGGTCGTGACCAGTTCTTCAAATGTCCGACGGGGACGACGACGACGTTCTGGGATCAACTCAGCCGCCACAAGACACAAAATACCCAGCAGTAAAAATAGCTGGAAGCGTTCAACTGCTTGGACTTCAAAACGGGATTCAAGTTCGGCCGATTCCAGCCGATCCAAAATCTCCGCCAATGCTCTAATTTCTGCCCCAGATGCACTCGCACGGAAATAAGCTCCCCCGCCCATCTCAGCGATCTGCGTCAATCCTGCCTCATCTAAACGTGACAGAATCACCTCGCCTGCTACATCGCGTTTATAGCCCAAAATATTTCCTGCTTGATCAAACTCGGGAATTGGTTCGCCGTCAGGAGATCCAAATCCAATTGTGTAGATCGTCACGTTGTTGGCAAGCGCATCGGCCGATTCTGCCAGCGCGTCGCCCTCATGACTCTCCCCATCTGTCATGATGATGATCACCTTTTGACTTGAGCGCGTCGCATCAAATCCCGTCCGAGCGGTGCGGATCGCATCGGCAATCGCCGTTCCCGGCCGCGAAATCATGCCCGGCGTCGCGCTGACCAAAAAAGATCGCGCCGTATCGTAATCATTTGTCAGCGGAAACTGGATAAAGCTCGCGCCTGAAAACAGGACGAGGCCGACCTGATCGCCGCGCAATTGCGCCATCAGTTCGATAATTGTCTGTTTCGCGCGCGTCAATCGGTCGGGTTGTAAATCCTGCGCCAACATACTCGCCGAGATGTCGAGCGCAACCATAATCTGAATCCCTTCCTGCTGCACGACCTGTGTATTCGTTCCCCACTGCGGGCGGGCCAGCGCAAAGACAATCAGCGCAAGCCCAATTAGCCAAAGCCGCTGCTGCCAGCGTCGTCCCCGTTCATTGAGCGACTCGGCCAGCTTTTCGATCAGCCCCAAATCCCCGAGTCGCGCCAACAGCTTCTCGCGCCGTCGATTTGCCCAAACCAAAAATAGCCCCAGCAGTGGCACAAGCAGTAGACCAAATAAGAAAAATGGTTGACCAAAACTCATAAGCTTAAGGTATCTTCCGAAATAGCGTTTGTCGCAAGAACATTTCTAGCGCAAGCAAGCCAATTGCAGGGATCAGTACCCACGCAACCAACTCATCGTAGCGGCTAAACGTTTCTATCTCGACATCCGATTTTTCCAACTCATTGATTTCATCGTAGATGGCGCGCAAACCCGCCGTGTCAGTCGCGCGATAGTAGCGACCTCCTGTTTCATCGGCGATTTGCTGTAATGTCGCCTCGTCAATAATGCTCTCTTGGTAGGTAATAACCTGTTCACCAAATAGATTGGTCGATGGAAAGGGGACTTGCCCCAATTTTCCCATGCCAATGGCGTACACCTTAATATCCAACGCCTCCGCCGCTTGCGCCGCTGTAAACGGGTCGATTGCGCCTGAGTTATTGACCCCATCGGTCAACAAAATGACGACTTTGCTTTCTGTGTCGCTATGCCGAAGCATGTTGGCGGCGGTGGCAATCCCCATGCCAATGGCCGTGCCGTCGATTAGGCCAAGGTCGGGGGCAAGGGCAACATTTTGCAATAGACGCGCCAGCACGTCATGGTCAATCGTCAACGGGCTTTGGGCGAACGCTTCATTGGCAAACACAACGAGCCCAACGCGATCATAGGTGCGTTCTGCAACAAATTCGTTGATGACCGCTTTGGCTGCAACGAGGCGATTGTCTGGCTGGAAGTCGAGCGAGGCCATACTGCCTGAAATGTCAAGCGATAACACAATGTCAACCCCTTCCCCACGAATGATTTGGCGTGTTTCGGCCGATTGTGGTCGCGCCAACGCAATAATCAACAGTCCCAATGCGCCCCACCGCAGGAGCTTGAGAATCGGCCGAAATTGCACCCGCCATGACGCACGCGCCGCCGTCAATTGCACATCTGCATAGCGCAACGTCGCGGGGCGATTCAACGCCTTGAACTGATTCGTTGCAACTGCCAACGCGGGAATCGCCAACAGCAGCAAGAGCAAGAATGGATAGGCAAAGCGAAAGTTGGCGGGCCAAAAGGGTATCATGCCACTTCCTCCAGATCGGGCGTTGTCTGCGCCACTTTTTGTGCATGACTGGCGTTGATAAATTGGCGTGCCTTTGCGGCGAGCTGTTGAGCGTCTGTGACATTCGGCCGAATTTTTGCGAATTTAACCACATCGGCCTCCTGCAATAACCCGATCACTTGTTTTTGAAGTCCCGCGTCCAACTGCGAGTTATTCTGCAAAGACCGTTGTAACTCATAGGTCGTCTCTTCCATCGCCGTCAGATTAAACTCGCGTTCTAAATAACGGCGTGTCGTCTCGGAAACGCGCGTGTAGTGCTGTTGAAACTGTCCCGCACTGACGAAATCCGCCTGTTCAATCTCATCAAGTTCAGCCAACGCAATCACGTATGGCGGTCGAGCATCGACCTTTTGCATCGGTTGCGGCGGCACAGAACGGCGACTGCGCAACACAACGATGATAGCCGCTGCAATCGCCAGCACCGCAACGATACCGGTCGCCCAAATGAGCGGTGATATCTCGCTGCCAAAAGGAAATGAGGCTTGCGGTTTAATGTCGCGTGCATTCAAATCGTCAGGATTTAGAACCGATTCGACGCGGAGCGGAAATGGTTGAACGGGCAGCGTCGAAATAGTCCCATCGGCCGATGCCAGCCGCACCTCAAATGCAGGCGTAATGTAGTTGCCCGGCTGCCATGCCGTCACCTGCACAACAATTGACGTGCGCTCCATGCCATTGTCCAAGCGCGTGATCTCGGGCTGCGTTACCCCCTGCAACTCCACCGATCCCCAATCCATCTCCAATGACGGTGGCAAAACCCGCTGCCCCGCTGCATGGTCAATGACGAGATCGAGCCGTACTGCGTCGCCAACGTTGAATGTCTGAGTCGGCGTTTCAAAGCGGACGGTCGGCGACTGTGCATAAGAGGTAGTTAGTGAATAGTGGCTAGTGAGTAGCAAGAATAAGAGCAGCAAAAACCATTGCCGTCTCTTTCTTGTCACTAACCACTCACCACTTATCACTTGTTCCCTCACCGTCCCATCCTCGCCGTGCGTTTGGCAAAAAAGTGTGTCAACGCCGTCACATAATCTTTATCTGTCGTCACCTCAACCCGATCAACTTTGGCGCGATTAAACGCCTTGACAAGTTGTGCGTTACGATGCGCCGTGCGCTGACCAAACAGATCGCGCCAGGCATGACTACTCGTATCAACCCATCTGATTTCACGGGTTTCGCTATCTTGCAAGGCAATGATTCCAACGTTTGCAATTTCGACTTCCATCGGATCATTTAGATCAACTGCAACCAAGTCGTGGCGTTTATTTGTCACGGCGAGACTGCGTTCATATTTCCCGAGATCATCCAAAAAGTCGCTAATAAAAAAGATGATGCCGCGCCGTTTTAGCACGCGGTTGACGGTATCGAGGGCGAGTTTTACATCGGTGCGGTGCCCCTCTGGCTCAAACGCCAGCAGATCACGCACAATGCGCAAAACGTGGCGACGACCTTTACGAGGTGGGATAAACAGTTCAATCTTATCGGTGAAAACCAGTAGACCGACCTTATCGTTGTTGGTTGTGGCGGCGAAGGCAAGAACGGCGGTGAGTTCGGCCGATAATTCCCGCTTAAATCTCCCCTGACTCCCAAACTCCCCCGACCCACTCGCATCAACAACGAGCATAACCGTTAATTCACGCTCCTCTGTAAACCGTTTGATATACGGCTCCCCGCTGCGCGCCGTCACGTTCCAATCAATCGTGCGAATCTCATCCCCCGGCTGATACGGGCGCACCTCATCAAACTCCATCCCACGTCCCTTAAAGACAGATTGGTACTCCCCACCAAAACTATCGGCGACAAGGCGACGCGTGCGAATTTCGATACGCTTAATTTTCTTGATCAGTTCATTGGATAACATGGAAAGAATTATGGATTATGCGAATTAAAGGATGATATTCAAACGCCATATCTCATATTTCATAATTACTACGGAACCTCAATATGATGCAAAATGCGCTGCACCAAATCGTCCGTTGAAACCTCTTCTGCTTCCGCCTCATACGTCGCCGCGATGCGATGGCGCAAAATATCGGGCGCGATCTGCTTAACATCATCGGGCGTGACAAAGCCACGTCCATGCAAGAACGCATGGGCGCGCGAGGCCTGAATAAGAAAGATCGACGCACGGGGTGATGCGCCAAAGCTGATCAAGTTGCGTAATGTTGCCAGGCCAAAATCACCGGGTCGGCGCGTTGCATGAACAAGATCGAGGATGTAATCCTTGATTTTGTCATCTACGTAGATGTTGCGAACGTAGGTGCGGGCGTTGAGAAATGCCGATTGATTGACCACTGCCCTTGAGACTGGCACGGCTGCCCCCGTCATGCGATCCATGATCGTGCGCTCCTCAGCTCGCGTCGGATAGTCAACCAATACCTTAAGCATAAAACGGTCTACCTGCGCCTCGGGCAGTGGATAGGTTCCCTCTTGCTCAATCGGGTTTTGTGTTGCCATGACAAGGAAGAGGTTGTCCATCGTGAACGTCTCATCACCGATGGTCACCTGTCGCTCTTGCATTGCCTCTAGGAGCGCTGACTGCACCTTGGCGGGCGCACGATTGATCTCATCTGCCAATACGAGATTGGCAAATATCGGTCCTCGTCGTACCGTAAATTCATGCGTGCGGGGGTTATAGATTTGTGTACCGACAATGTCGGCGGGGAGAAGGTCGGGTGTAAATTGTAGTCGTGAAAACTGTGCTTGGATGGTATCGGCAACGGTGCGCACGAGTGTCGTCTTTGCCAATCCGGGCACCCCTTCGAGCAATATATGTCCGTCTGCCAATAGTGCGATCAAAACACGATCAACTAAATCTGTCTGACCTACCATTACCTTGCTAATTTCTTCACGTACATCCTGCAAAAACAGGCTCTCGCGTTCTACCGTTTCATTTAATTCGCGTACAGAAGTCCACTCCATTGGAGAATCCTTTTTACTTTGATATTAACTATCAGGGCGTTTTAGCCTATTCAATTAAATTGAACATTAATTTCTGACCGTCTTACAGCGCATGTTCATAATGATGTTTGAAGCATATGCAGAATTTGGTGTGGCTACCCAGGCGTTTTATACCATACGCATTAGGCAAATCAGAAAGCGGTACAGCCAAATATGGGAGTAGAGAGTGATTTGAAAGGGCTATAGCGGTTCATTGGTGAACATACATTTTATCGTGCTTCGCCTTGTATATAGATTTTGACAAAGGAAAACAGATAACAATCTAGTCGAAAGGGTGTCATGATTGCATAATTGGGATTAGAATATTGTCTAATAGCAACCTTGGAGACAAGTTTAATGAATGAGAAATATCAACAGTTGATCGAAAAATTACGAGTGATTAGTGACTTAGGAGCGATTGGAGCCGTATTAGGTTGGGATCAGGCGACCTATATGCCACAGGGGGGCGCAGCGGCACGTGGGCGGCAAATGGCCGTGCTAGGGCAGATATCACACGAACGTGCGACCGATCCCGAAATTGGGCAGTTGCTTGATGATTTGCAACCCTATTTGTCTGAACTCCCTGATGAAAGTGATGAGGCGCGTTTGATCAAAGTCGCACAGCGCAACTATGACCGCTCGACAAAAGTGCCTACCGAATTGGTTGGCAAGCTACTCGCTAATGGCGCAGCAGCCTACAGCGCATGGACGACGGCGCGGCCCGAAAATGATTTTGAGAAGATGCTGCCGCTTCTGGAAACGACGCTAGAGTTGAGTCGTGAAGTGGCAAACTGTTTCCCACACGATCACATTGCCGATCCGCTGATCGATCAATCTGACTATGGCATGTCGGCCGAATCGACTCGCAAGCTATTTGCTGAACTACGCGCAGAGCTTGTTCCCTTGGTTCAAGAGGTCACGGGGCAGGAATCGGCCGATGACAGTTTTCTCAAGCGCAGTTTCCCCATCGACCAACAAAAAGAGCTGGGTGAAAAGATCATTCGCCAATATGGCTATGATTTCACACGTGGTCGTCAAGATTTGACCCATCATCCCTTCATGACAAAATTCTCGCTCGGTGACGTGCGAATCACCACGCGCTTCGATGAAAATGAGTTTGGCGATGGGTTGTTCAGCACGCTCCATGAAGCGGGGCACGCCATGTATGAGCAAGGTATCAACATGGCCTATGAGGGAACGCCCTTGGCAAACGGTACGTCGGCGGGTGTACACGAAAGTCAATCACGACTTTGGGAGAATCTCGTCGGTCGCAGCCGTCCCTTCTGGGAGCATTACTATCCCTATGTGCAGGAACAGTTCGCTGAGCAACTTAGTGATGTCTCGCTCGACAGTTTCTATCGCGGGATCAATAAAGTTTCGCGCTCGCTTATTCGCGTCGACGCAGATGAGTTAACCTACAATCTGCACGTCATGTTGCGTTTTGACCTAGAACTAGAAATGCTTGAAGGGAAACTTGCAGTTCGCGACTTACCAGACGCTTGGCACGCGCGTTATGAGTCTGATCTCGGACTACGTGCGCCATCCGATAGCAACGGCGTGTTGCAAGATGTCCATTGGTATAGCGGCATTATCGGCGGCGTTTTTCAGGGCTATACATTAGGGAACATTATGAGCGCGGCGTTCTTTGAACAGGCGACCAAAGCGCATCCAGCTATTAACAGCGAAATCGGACAAGGTAAATTTGACACGCTGCATGGCTGGCTACGTGAAAATATCTATCAATATGGCGCAAAATATACGGCGCCTGAAATTGTTCAGCGCGTGACGGGTTCTGAATTGAGCATTGAGCCATACATGCGCTATCTGCGCGGAAAGTTTGGAGAGTTGTATACACTCTAGTACCTATTCAGTGAAATTCGTGTACAAACAACAAGAAAATTCGGTACATAGTGGCTAGTTGCTGATTGCTAGTGAAGAAAGGCAAAAAGACCAATGCGCTTCCTACTAGCCACTAGCCACTAACGACTAGTCACTTGCGCTTTAATGACCTTCGTGCAATAAGCAAAAAAAAAACCGCCCGGGGAGGGCGGCACTCGGGAAGAGTAAAGAGAAATCAGAATTTAGGCAGGTTGATGGGCGTAGCAAAATGCTGACCCTTCCATCGGGCTGCGCTTACATTGAGAACCAGATTTGGTTGTTCCTTGACATTGATCGAAATCTGGTTCTGCAACAACTTCGGCCGCGACTTCCGCAAATGGATCGACAACCGCTTCTGGCACCACATCTTCCGTCTTACCAACTTGAATCTCATCCTCAACAGGGGATTCTTCGGCTGGCGGGGGCGGTACGATGACGGGTTCGGGGGTTTCGGCCGATTCCGTGTTGCGCTCGATCACAATCGTATAGTCGGCAACATACATGATGGCCGCACCAATGATTGACCAAATGTTGAAGAGCAGCAGCGTGGGAATTCCAACAACGGCTGGAACATCGATCAACGTCTTACCCGTTGCACGATTGACAATCTTGAAACGATCAACCGTTGCATCGTTAAGTAGCTGCTCAATTGTTTTCTTTAAGTCGCGTCCTGCGACGTTCATTTCCTCACTGAATTTTGACATAATAATCTCCGCGTTTTAAAGGCTATACGAAAGACTAGTCGTGAAGTTGCATGTTGTCTAAACGTCGGACGATCAAAACGGGCGTAGCTAAATACTACGCCCGATTGTTATTCTTACCTTAGTGACCTGTGCTGGCTGGCTAACATCTCTACTGATTCCATTCAATGACTGTAATCGAATGTTTTGGCAGGCTAAAGGTGCTGTTTCGGCCGACAAACTGCTGGGTTGTATTAATACGAACATTCTCTGCATCTTCGTTGTTATCGTAGATGTAGTTAGCCGTCAACGTATGCACGTTTGCATTGCCACTCGGATTAAATGGAAGACGCAATTCTACGTTCTGTGTGCTGTTCAAATCGAGGTTGAATAAGATGACTGAGTATGTGTTACCGCGTTTGAAGGCGAATGAGTCAATGTATTCAACCTCAATCGGCTGCTTAATCTCATTGATCGGACGCTGTGTCCATGTTGGGTTTGCACCCGATTGCTCTGTCACAAGGAAATTACCACCAATCGCTTTATTGACAATTTCCATTCCCAACCAGCCTGGACGCTTGCGTTGTGTCGCTTCTGAATCACGGAGTAAACCCCACAACTTGACACGCTCTTTATATTTGCCCGGCATCTCCCATGAGTATTGCAACGCCGTGAAGGCTGCTTGCGTTCGCACACCGAGTTCTGCCTGATAGTTGAGCATGTGAAGGGGCATCAGCAACGCCATTGGGTATCCCGCAACAAGGCGATTTCGCTCAAAGGTCGGGATATTACCATGTGTCAAATGGCTACTAATTTCGTACACAGACAGTTCTGTGTTACGCCCTTCTGACAAGACATAGTTGCTGCTCTTATACATCTTGCCGTCATCAGAAACTTGCTGCGCTGGTCGTGCCAATAGTGACATCAAGAACTGTTGATCATTGCCATATGTGTCGATATGGCTGGCATAATAAGGCGCAACGGCGATGGCATCATGTGACGCGCTGCTTGATTCAATTTCGAGCTGACGCTCAGGGAATCCAGCCTGACCACCGAGCACAAGCGTTGTTTTGCCCGCATTGAAATAGGGGGCATTGCGCATGATGCTCAAACGTGAGGAGGCGATTTCGCCGAGATGATAGCCATCCCAGAAAGTTCCCCCTGCAAACGGATCACCACTCGTATTGCCACCCCACATCTCGTTGCCAAACTCTAAGTGAATTTGTGGCAAGACGCTTGTCCATGGTGCAGCTTGACCAAGTTCAGCGCGTTTGTTTGCGTACGGGTGTGACCCAGCAGGCGCAGAGAGATAGGCGATCAAATTTTGTAGTTCGCCCGCTGTCCACGTGGGGGGAACGACGTAATACGCTTCTGTGTTTAATACCTGTGCTAATTCAAGGAATTCGTGCAGTGAGTAGTGGAATTTGACGGGGAAACGATCGATGTTGAGCGGATTCGGCCGAAAATCATTGGTCTTGCGTGCCCATGGCTCTGCAAGCTGGTTATCCAATGTCGAACCATATTGATGCCCCCAGTTACGAATAACGCCGGGCTGTAGCTCTTTTAACAGCTCTACAAAATGGTCGCTAAACGCCGTTGGATAACGATTATCAACACGTGCCAGCTCGACATCATCGATCAGAATGTCCCCATTCTCAGATGCTACACGTAGTTCAAAGGCGAGGGGATTAACTTTCCCGCTAAAAATTGGTGCATCGACGCCGGGCGCAACATGGAACTTGCGCTCAATTTTCTGCCAGCCGGGTTGCAGCGTAAAGACTTCGTGGAAGAAGATCGCTTCTCGATGCCGCAAAAACTTAACTTCAACCGTCTGATTGGCTGTGGTTGGCTTGACCCAAACCTCAAATTGCCAAACGCCTTCAACGATATTCAGCTTACCGGCCGATGCGTCTGCATCACGGGCAAATGAGTCAAATGGAATCGCTAAACCGGGATCCCAACCCGATGACTTAATCCGTAGTGATTGTGTTCCCGGGCTGCCGGGGCGTTTTTCCGATGTTTCAGGATATTCAAATCCAGTGGGGGTTTCAGTGTTATAGCCAGCGACTTGCTGGCGAATGATGACGGCATCTTTCACATTTGGCTGAACGCTATTGCCATTGATATAGAAGGTGTAGTTACCACCTTCAAATGCATAGCGCGTGATTGTGCCGCTTGTGCCACGTGCTGGGCCAGAAAGGATTTCGTACTGTGCGCCATCCCAAAAGCCGTTCGGATGATGATTCCAAAAACCATTCCAACCGTTAGGTTTCAAACGAGATGTATTTGAACCAGAACCAACCAGAAACAACATGGCTACTTCACCCGCTTCAAAGCCGGGATTCGGGATCAAATTTCGCAGATATTGGCCTGCGCCATATTGATCATATGAGCCAATGTTGATGCCAAGTCGCTTGGCATTAGGCATTTTTACTTCGTTGGAGACGGTGACGATGGTTTTGTCATCTGCTTGATATTGATTTCCGTTGTTGTTGTTACCTTGGGGCCAAGGTTCTGCTGATACAACTCCAACCGATCCACAAATTAATGTTATAAGCAGGATGATATTGACGATGCGTGTAAAACGCAGCGATGAATTGCTACCCATAGCTTCTTTACTCTCCCAATTAGATTGTATCTTGTAAGGATGACCTCTTCCCGGAGGTGTCTACAAACAGTTTTTCTGTTGTCCCGTTACCGTTCACGGTGGCGGAACAGCAAGAAGGTTACGACATTCTGTCAAATAGGGCAAAGAGAATTGCGTGCTAGGTAAGAATTTTAAGAAACACTCGTTTGTTATCATTTCGTATATCGCTGATCGTCAGTTTATTGTCACCAAAACGTGACAGATCTAGCGATCAAACCCAATATGTACTGTGTCATTTTATAAAACTTACGTTAAATGTCACTGAATCGTCACTAGAAAGACATATCGTTATTTATGAGAGCGATCAGGCATCTTTTTTAGTCTTCAATGCATTTGATGCGATGCAAGCGCCATCAACATAAACATTATGACAGCAGTTGCCGGGGCGTGATTCAAAAAAGAAGTAAAATCGGCCGAATGGGTGAGGGGGGAGTTAGCATTAAACGTTCTGTTTGCGGTGTTTTGATCGATTTACGTTACACTATTTGCCGTCCAGCTTGACAGCAGAAGCGCAGTTGGCGACATTTAATAGGAACACATTGCGCTTCCATTTCAATCGAATGCAGTGAAGCGCATTAATTTGTACGCGCAAAAAATGGCTCAACAACCTACTATTAGAAATCATGATTTTGAATCTCAGCTTGAATTAGCCGAGATGATGCTCAATCTTGGCCGTATTGATGAGGCGGCGGTCGAACTCAAAAAGGCGAAAGACCTCAACGAAATTGGCGCACATCGCAATTCGGCCGATAGCATTGAACACGAGGCGAATTTACGCCGACTTGCCAGCGCGATGGATCGTGTGGAAGAGATGCAGGGTCGTCAAAACCGCACGGGGCGTGTTTGGGCGGTTGCTGCATCTATTGCGCTATTGGGACTGACGGGGTTGATGTTTGTCACGTGGGCGCTAAACCGCAACGAGATGATCGAAATGCGAGCTGGCGCAACGGAAGATTTCCAGATTGTGTTTGCAGAACGCACGGCCGAAGCGGAGCAAGTTCGACTCGCAGTTGGTGAGCAAACGCGCCAAGCGCAACAGATCACCGATCTCTACCAAGAAAACAGTCTCTATCGCTTTCAAGCGACACAAAATGCGTTGGCAATTTCGGCCGCAATCGAAGAGTCAAGTCTTTTCGCGGCAACACAGATTGCAGCTGAGGCAACACGTGGGGCGGAACGGTTTCAATTTGTAACACCGCTGTCACCTCCCGGCGAGAACGCCGGAACGGGTGGCGGGAGTGACAGTGACAATTCAGGTGTCGCGTTGACGACTGAACCTGTCACCACTTTGGTTCCACCTACGCCACTTTCGGCCGAATCTCTCGCGCAGTCCATCGACCAGCTCCGTGTCGATGCGCCATTTACCGCTAACATGCGTTTGGGACCCGGATTTGAGTATGCCGTCATCGGTATCTTGCGACGCGGTGAAGTCGTGACCGTGCGCGCAAAGAGCGGCGATGGCTATTGGTACGATATTTTGACAGATGAGGGCGTGGCGGGATGGCTGCATTCAAGCGTGGCAAAACCCGTCTCGCTCGACTGGCTACCCTCGAATACGAATGTGCCACTTCTCCCGCGTATCACAGCCACACCGATAGATGAGCCAGAACCAACAGAGGTTCCGCCAAACCCAACGCCTCCCCCTGCACCGACGCTAACCGCGTCACCAGTGCCAGCAACAGCGGTTCCTGATACACCTGTTCCACCGACAGCGATAGCCCCAACAGATGAGGCAGAGACACCTGTGCCACCAACTAGTGTGCCCGCTACACCCGAGCCTTCACCGTTCCCCGGATTGACAACGGTGACGAGTGAACCGGCACCGACTGAACTGCCAGTTGCAACCGATACGCCGATTCCAGATGTGACAGAAACGCCTGTCCCCGACGTAACGGCAACACCGACGGCAGAGGCGACCGAAGAAGGTGGCTCCGTTGGCGATTTCTTGGCAACGATTACGCCAACAGAGCCTTAGTATTTGTAATGAGAATGGAATCGGCCGATTTCGTTCTCACCGAGTGAGATTTTAGAAAAGCCCGTTCATAATCGGGCTTTTTGTTTATGGACAGCCCTCCGCAGAAAAGTATCCTACCGAGCCGACTATTCTGGAAATTGTGCAGAATTGATATTGTTTGGTTGTGGGGTACTGATATGATTGGGAGGATTTGTCAATTTAATGGAGAAACGGACTAAGACCCGTTCAATATCAGTATGGCGAAAAGAACTGACATCAACTCGATCCTCATTTTGGGCAGCGGCCCGATTATCATCGGACAGGCATGTGAATTTGATTACAGCGGTGCACAAGCGTGCAAGGCATTGCGACAGGAGGGGTATCGGACGATTCTGGTCAACTCCAATCCTGCGACAATAATGACCGATCCTGATTTGGCTGACGCAACTTACGTCGAGCCACTAACGGTTGCAATTCTCGAAAAAATTATCGCCAAAGAGCGACCCGATGCGCTGTTGCCAACCGTTGGCGCACAGACCGCGCTCAATCTCGCGGTTGATTTGCAGGAGCAGGGAATTCTCGACAAATACGGTGTGGAGATGATTGGCGCACGGTTGGAGCCAATTCGGATCGCGGAAAATCGCTCCGAATTCAAGGAGGCGATGTTGGCGGCGGGGGTGCCTGTGCCGATCAGCCACTTTGTCACTAATATGGAAGAGGCGCACGCCGCAGCCGTACAAATCGGCTATCCAATCTTGATTCGCGCCTCGCGGACGTTGGGGGGAACGGGTGGTGGTATCGCCTATTCGGCCGAAGAGTTTGACGAATTGGCCGAAAACGGGCTACGTGCAAGTCCAATTAGCGAAATTTTGATCGAACGGTCGCTGCTTGGTTGGAAAGAGTACGAGCTTGAAGTGATGCGCGATAAGAATAACAATTTTGTCGTTGTCTGCTCCATCGAAAATATCGACCCTATGGGCGTCCACACAGGGGACAGCATCACCGTGGCCCCTGCCTATACGCTAACCGACAAGGAGTATCAATATCTGCGCGACCTTGCAAAGATTGTGATGGAGACGGTGGGCGTCGAAACGGGCGGCAGTAATGTGCAGTTTGCAGTCAATCCTGAAAACGGCGAGACGATCGTCATTGAAATGAACCCGCGCGTCTCACGCTCGTCCGCATTGGCGAGTAAGGCGACAGGCTTCCCGATCGCCAAAATCGCGGCGTTACTAGCCGTTGGCTACACGCTTGATGAGATTCGCAACGACATTACGCGCGAAACCCCCGTCAGCTTTGAGCCAAGTATTGACTACAGTGTTGTGAAAATTCCCCGCTGGGCGTTTGAGAAGTTTCCCGGCGCAGACCCGACGCTCGGGCCACAGATGAAAAGCGTGGGAGAGGTGATGGCAATCGGCCGAACTTTCCCCGAAGCGCTCAACAAAGCGGTGCGTGGGCTCGACATCGGACTGGATGGATTCTGGTCGGGGATGAGTGGGCAGACAACTGTCAGCAGTGAACAGTTGAGGATGCCACTGGCGGACCGACTTGGGAAAGTGGCAACCGTTCTCGGTCAAGGGATGAACATTGCCGATATTGCAGAGGCGACGGGCTATGATTTGTGGTTTTTAGAAGAGATGAAGCTGATCATCGACGTCGAACAGGAAATCGTCGCCTGTGGGAAAACGTCACCGGGCGCAGAACTGAGTGCGTTACCCACGCCGCTACTGCGCCGTGCCAAACGTATGGGATTTAGCGATAAGGTGATTGGTCAACTGCTCAATACCGATGAGATGGCAGTACGCGCACATCGCAAGCAGTTGGGCATCGTCGCGGGTTACTATCGCGTCGATACGTGCGCGGCCGAATTTGTCGCATACACACCCTATCTCTATTCAACCTATGAGCGTGGCGACGAGGCGAACGTATCCGACAAAAAGAAGGTCATCATTTTGGGTGGAGGTCCCAATCGAATTGGGCAAGGGATTGAGTTTGACTACTGTTGTGTGCAGGCATGTTGGGCGTTGGAAGAGTTGGGGTATGAAACGATCATGGTCAACTGCAACCCCGAAACGGTCAGCACCGATTATGACACGGCAAATCGGCTTTACTTTGAGCCGCTGACGTTGGAAGATGTGCTGAACATCGTTGATATTGAACAGCCTGATGGCGTGATTGTGCAATTTGGTGGGCAAACTCCCCTTAATTTGTCCGATGGGTTAAAGGCAGCAGGAGTGCCGATTTGGGGAACATCGGCCGATTCTATCGACCTCGCTGAAGATCGCGGCCGGTTTGGTGAACTATTACAGACGTTGAACATCGATCATCCGCAGTGGGGGTTGGCTTACTCGCAGCAAGACGCGATTGAGATCGTCGAGCGGATTGGTTTTCCCGTGTTGGTGCGCCCCTCGTTCGTGTTAGGTGGGCGGGCGATGGCAATCGCCTATGACTATGCGTCGCTGCACAATTTCTTTGAGGAAGCGATCGGGGCGCAAGCCGATACCAACAATCCCGTGTTGATCGACCAATTTATCGAGGACGCATTTGAGGTTGATGTCGATTGTGTTGCAGACGGCACGAACGTCATTATGGCAGGCGTGATGCAGCACATCGAACAGGCGGGCATCCATTCAGGCGATTCGGCATGTGTGTTGCCGCCTTATAAAATCGGCCGATATCACGAATCAGTCATGCGCGACTACTGCCAGCGGCTTGGCAAAGGCTTACAGGTCAAGGGGCTGATGAACGTTCAGTTTGCGATCAAGGATGACGTGGTCTACGTGATCGAAGTGAACCCGCGCGCCAGCCGTACCGTTCCCTTTGTCAGCAAGGCGACGGGCGTGCGCGTCGCGCAAATCGCCGCCAAAGTGCAGGCTGGTAAGACGTTGGTAGAGCTTGGCCTCACAAAAGAGCCAGAGGTGAACGGCTTTTTTGTCAAGGAGGTCGTGCTGCCATTTGACAAGCTGCCCGGCGCAGATACGCGACTTGGCCCCGAAATGCGCTCAACGGGAGAGGCGATGGGGATGGCAAGCAGCTTTGGACACGCCTTTGCGAAAGCACAGTTGGCCGTGGGTACGGTGTTGCCGACCAGTGGGGCGGTCTTGATTACAGTCAATGACTTCGACAAAAGCGCCATTCTGCGGTTGGCACGTAAGCTACATGGAATGGGTTTCGGGATTTGGGCAACGGACGGGACAGCAGCGGTACTCGAACGTATTGGCGTTCCCGTTCAGCGCGTTGCGAAGGCGAGTGCGCCGCAATCGTCCTCGAAGACGACCGTTGAGCTGATCGGATCGGGAATGGTCAACTTGATCATCAATACCCCACTAGGACAACAATCACAGGTTGACGGACAGGCGTTGCGCGCGGCCGCGATTCGTCATCGTGTCCCGCTCTTGACAACACTTTCAGCGGCACAGGCGGCCGTCAACGGCATTCAGGCGTTGCAACAAGAGGAGCTTTCCGTTACAAGCTTGCAAGAACATCATCGTTGAGTGAGCTTAGCGCGTGGTATGCTCGTTACATGCCACGCACACTTTTCCGAGAGGGCTAACTTTTATCCTTACGTTTGCTGAGAACTGGCTCAATTGTGGATATAGGTTCGGATATAAAGTGGCTAAAATAATTGTTAGAAGTAGGTTCGATTGTGTAAATTTAGATTGGAACAAAAACTTACATTTGCGGAGGTTTGTCATGATAAGTTCAAATTTAAGTACCCTCGCTCAACGAACCAACACGAAGCCTGATTCCCGTCCGCCCGTCATCCCAATTGAAGAGTTGCTGGCAAAACTCGACCATGAAGCTGAAGCGATTATTCACGCTCAGCAATTGCGTGCGCCATCTCATTTTGTACAGCGGGGTCGTCTTCGGCCGAAACCATCCGTTTAACCGCTCCTATCTCCCCTATCTCTCCCAACGCCCACGCGGCATGTCCACGCAGCAGCGGCTCCTGATCGCGCAACAACTTTTCAAGCGCAGGAACCGCTGTTTCGCTCCCCCAATTCCCCGCCGCGACACACGCATTACGCACCAACCGCCGCCGTTTAATACGTAAAATTGGACTTCCTGCAAAGCGTGCTTTGAAGGCATCATCATCCAACGCGAGCAAATCGAGTAACTTTGGTGCCGCTACGCCATGATTGACTATGCGAAAATTGGCCTCTTTTGTCTTGACGGCGAAGCGATTCCATGGACAGACATCCTGACAAATATCACAACCATAAATCCAATTGCCAATTAATGGTCGCAAGTCGCGTGGAATCCAATCTTTGAGTTCGATGGTGAGATAGGAGATGCAGCGACGCGCATCGAGTGTGTAGGGTGTGGGGAAGGCGTTCGTTGGACAGGCACTCAGGCAGCGTGTGCAAGAGCCGCAACCGGGCATTTGACGCGGTCTATCCGGCTCTAGGGCGGCGGTGGTGAGCAGTTCGCCTAAGAAAAAATAAGAGCCTCGACGCGGCTGTATCAGCATCGTGTTTTTGCCGACAAAGCCAAGTCCCGCCGCTTGCGCGTGGCTACGTTCGAGAATTGCGCCTGTATCGACGTAGACTTTAGATTGCACATCTTCCCCTAGCCAGTTCGCCAACTCTTTCAGACGCGGCGTCATTACGTCGTGATAATCAACTCCCCATGCGTAGTTTGAGATGCGGCCGCGACTGGGATCATTGGCAATCGAAGCGGGTAGTTCTAATGAATAGTAGTCGAGACCCACGCAAACGATGGAGCGCACATTCGGCACGATGACGTTCAAATCTTCGCGGCGGATCAAGCGGTCTGGGCGAGCGAGATAGCCCATCTTGCCATGCATTTCGGCCGAAATCCAGCGTTTATAGGCTGCGAGATAGGGGCTCGGATCGGCCGAAACCACGCCGACAAATGAGAATCCTAACTCGCGCGCCTTCACCTTTAACTGTTCTGTCAAACTCAAACTCATCTGTGGTTAACCCCTTAAAGCCTATTGCAATCCCTCGTAATTTTGCCATACTCCCCAAATGGCAATTGATACCCGTAATTTCACGAAATTGATTATGAGCTATGATGTGGACCCGCGCCAGGTACAAGAATATTACCAATTTATCATGAGCAGCTACCTGCCAATGATGCAAAAGCGCGGAATCGAGATGACAGAGGCGTGGACAGTGGCGTATGGGGAAGCACCAAATCGGCAGATTGGGTTCGTTTCACGCGACCGCGACACGATGTTTGAACTGCTCGACAGCGATGCATGGGCGACGCTTAACGAGCAGCTCGAAGCGTTTGTAACCGATCTCGATTATAAGGTTGTGCCTTATCGAGAAGGGTTTCAATTTTAACGCATCGTCTGCCCAATTCGCGGAAACGCCAACCACGCCACACTCAAGCCAAACCACGCCCCCGTCGCCATGCGAATATACGGGGGACTTTCGCGGAACGCCAATGACGGAATATAGTAACTGAATAGCTGACTAAATCCGTCAAATGCAATGGGAGCCATCCCGAGAAGAACGAAAAGAAGAAGCGGCATCGGCCGAATTTTCCACCGTTTGCGCAACATTCCGTAGAGGATTCCACCTAACAGTAAGAAGCCAAAAATCATCATATCACGCTGACAGATAGCTGTCTTGAAGCCCATCTCCTCGGTGCCGAGAAATGCACGGCCAGCCGTCATCAAGTCGACGCCCAAGCCTTCGAGCGAGACATCGTGGAACTGTGCCAAGTGGGTAGCATACGCCTCAAACGAGGTGACGTCTGTCAACGTATGGGCGTGGTCGCGCGGATAGACAAACTGTTCGCCGCCTAAAAAGATCGAGCGAAAGGCGAGCTGGTGGCACGTCGGTGCGTAGAGTCGATAGATGAAACGTGCAGGAGTCGTCACACCGAACCCCATCAAAATTGGCGCAAGGATCGGCAGGAAAACATAGAGTGCGAGGAAGCTGTTGATGATGGCGAGCCAATGTCGGCCGACCCATGTCGTTGGTTGTGTTGATTGCATATATTGGGTATACGTTTTTGCGCATGTATGGTCGTAAAACGTAACGGCAGGCCATTATAAGTTGCGTTTTGATCTATTCATATTGCTCATCGAAGGGATCAATTTCGGCCGAAAACTGCATCCACTCTAAGGGCAGTCCCGCGCGCCTCCACTCGACAATACCCCCACTCAGGTTGTAGATATTTTGCCAACCCTGTCGCTGTAATAAGCTGACAAGATGACGACTTCGCCGACCATTACGGCTGACGAACACGATGTCGCGGTTGGTGGGCAGGTTCAGACGATGTTGAAAAAAGCGTGGCAGCGGCATCAACTGTGAATCCTTGATAAACCCTTCTGTCTCCCACTCCGCCATCTCGCGCACATCGACAAGCCAAAATGTCTCCATCTCGCGGGTCAGCGCATAGAGCGTTGTCGGATCGATACTCGGCACAATCACGTCGGGTGCTTCCACCTGATAGAGCGGTACAAAGGCGGGATTATGCGATTTTGGTAACGTTTGGCACTCTTTCCAGACGCGCCGCTGGCAGGAGTAGATGCAAAGCGCAGGATCGAGCACGCGGTGGAAGAGGTAGGGAACGGCCGATTCAACAGGTAAGAAGTTGCCATGTCCCAGCAGTTCGTCAAAACCAGTCTGCTCCATACGCTCCATGACGCTGTGATGGACGCGCATCAGATAGAGATCACCGCCCTTCTTGCGGAGCAGACGCACGATCCCTTCCAGCATGTGAATCCCAGTCATATCGACATGGTTAACCCGATGGAGCCGCAAGAGCAGATATTTTTGGTCAGGGAACGCTTCAATATGGGCGCGAATTTGATCTTCCACATGGCGCGTTGCCCCAAAATAGAGCGCACCACCAATTGTCAACACACCTAACTGTGGACACTCGACTGCGTCGCTGCGTGATTCAAAATGTTGAAAATCTTCATCCGGCACGACGGGCAAGACAAGCGGGTGTGACGTTTGTGAAACGTAGCGCACAAATGAGACAAACACACCTGTCAATACGGCGTATTGCAGTGGCAAGATCAGTGCGGCGGCAAACGTCGCCCACAGAATTGCCGTATCGCCGACGGAAGCCCCTTGCGTGCGTCGAATTTCCGCCCGATCCGCCATGCCAAACGCAGCATAGATGAGAACCCCTGCCAATGCCGTGCGCGGCAAAAAGGCGACCAGCGGGCTAATCGTCAACGCCGCGATCAGGACGATGATGCCTGAAAAGATCGACGCCATGCGTGTTCTTGCGCCGCCGTCAAACAACATAGCAGAGCGGGTGAAAGAGCCTGACGGCACATAACCTTGAAAAAAGCCAGCAACAATTGCCGATAGCCCCTGACCAAAAAATTCCTGATTGGCGTCGAGCCTTTGTCCCGACTTGCCCGCAAATGCCCGCGCAATTGACATCGCTTCAACCAAGCCAATAATGGCGGCTGCCAGCGATCCTGCCCAGATGTCGCCCCAAATCTCTGAATTTGCCAAAGGCATTGTGCGTAGACCGGGCAACCCGCTGGGGATTTTTCCCAACACCTGAACACCATAATTTTCATTGAGGGAAAAGAGATAGACGAGCAGGGCGGCAAGAGTCAGGCTAATCAGTGCGCTCGGCCATTTCGGCCGAAATCTCTTCAACAGATAGATAATAACGATTGTCGTTAAGCCCAAAAGCAAGCTGGGGAGGTGTAGCGAGGGCAAGTTGCGAATGACGCGCCAGAGCGTGACGAGAAAGAGCGGATCGCTTTGAAAATCGAGCTTCATCAGCGGACGCAACTGATTCACACCAATCAAAATACCCGCCGCAGCGGTAAACCCTGTGATGACGCTATCGGCGACAAAATTAACTAAGAATCCGAGTCGGAACAATCCAAATAACAGCCGAATCAGACCTGACAGGACTGCCATCATTCCCGCCAACACGAGGAATTCCTGCGTGCCCGGTTGCGCGAGCGGGAGCAGGGTCGTCAAGACAAGGAGCGAGGCGGCGTTCGTCGGCCCCGTGTGTAGATGGATTGAGGAGCCCCACAATGCCGCCACAATCGCCGTGATAAACGCGGTGTACAAACCGACTTCGGGAGGCAGTTCCGCGATGAGCGCATAGGCAATTGCCTGCGGCAACATGACGGCGGCAACCGTCAAGCCAGCGGCAAAATCGGGCTGGAGATCAGCAAACTGATAGGATCGCAAAAAGCGAATCGGTTCGGCGAGATATTCGGCCGATTGTCGCCCCCAATCGAGAACGGGCTTTCGTGCTGCTTTGACAAATGCTTGCATAGTTCGCTACCTCACCAACTAATCCTCCACCCAGCTTCTATCAACAGGCAAAAGCACTGCAAAATTTGCACCGATCAACCCAACAATGCGGCTTCTACGAGCTACATTGCAACGCTTACCTGTCTATCTATCATGTGCACAACACTAGTATAACAACAACTTTAGTGTAAAAGTTCATTTGGCGGGTATGAATTTAGGTGGTCGCGTACCATTGGGCGACGTATCATTCAGGCAAATTTAGCAATGCCTGTTCAGTCTGAGCAGATATAGACATAAGGAGTCTTCCATGTTTGGCAGCAAAAATGCAAAACAACCCCCTGCAATGCAAATCGACACAGATAAGCATTATAAGGCAACCATCTCAACCAATCGCGGCGATATCGTCGTTGAATTTTATCCCGAATATGCGCCCGTCACCGTCAACAACTTTGTCGCGCTTGCGCGCGATGGCTACTACGACGGCATCATTTTCCATCGCGTCATTCCAAACTTCATGATTCAAGGTGGTGACCCAACTGGAACAGGTCGCGGTGGACCCGGCTACCAATTCCAAGATGAGTTCGACGGCAACCCTCTGAAACACGAGGCAAAAGTCATCTCCATGGCGAACGCTGGCCCACGCACAAACGGCAGCCAGTTCTTCATCACTCACAGTCCACAGCCACATTTGAACGGCCGACACACCGTCTTTGGCAAAGTGATCGAAGGGGCAGACGTCGTTGACATGATTCGTCAAAACGACACAATGCAGACCGTCACCATCGAAGAGATGTAACGCTCAATCGTTGTCAACTGTATGTGTGCCAACGTGCTGCACAAACAGTTGACCACTTTCTGAAACCTATGCGCGGCAAAGCAAGCGGTATCGCCCTCATTCTCGCTATCATCGCCATCATTGTGATGGCCGTGATCGGTATTGACCTCAGTCAAATCTCAGAGGTGTTCGGCGTGCCGCCTGTTGCCGTGACGCTGCCCCCCTTGCCCGGAACGGTCACGCCATCGGCCGTTTTCATCGAAGCAGAACCCTACGAAATTTACTTTACGGAGCCGTTTTGTCCGCCGGGCGAGGAGCGTGTTGGTGGCGTCGATGAGTTTATTGCGTCCGATATTTTGAACGCGCAATTCTCAGTTGAGATCGCAACCTTTGACCTCGACTCGCCAACGATGATCGATGCACTGATTGAAGCGGAGCGGCGTGGGCTGACCGTCCGTTTTGTCACAGACGACGAGCATAACCCCGAACCAGTCACAAATCGCCTGCGACGCAACGGAATAAGCGTTGTCGAGGATCAACGTTCTGCGTTGATGCACAATAAATTTGTCGTGATTGACGAGCGCATCGTCTGGATGGGTTCTCTCAACTTTACGACGAATGGCGTTTTTTGTAACAACAATGTGGTTGTGCGCTGGGATTCGGCCGATTTAGCCGAAAACTATCTGATCGAACTGGCTGAAATGTATGACGATCGTGCATTTGGCCCCACCTCCCCCGATAACACGACAGATCGACTTGTCGTTGGTGGACTCAATGTCGAAAACTACTTTGCCCCCGAAACAGAAGTCGCCCCCATTATTGCACGTGAAATCGCAAGGGCCGATGAAGAAGTCCTCTTCCTCGCATTCTCGTTCACGAATAGCGACATTGGAGAGGCGATCATCGAACGCGCCGATGCAGGGCTTCAAGTCTATGGCGTATTTGAGTCGATTGGCTCCGATGCAGGGTCAAGCTACTACAATGATTTTCGCCGTGAAAACCTGCCCAATCTGCAAGTGTTAAAAGATGCCAACCCGCGCATCATGCACGAAAAGGTGATCGTTCTCGATGGCGACACCGTCATCTTTGGTTCTTTCAACTTCAGCGATAGCGCAAACGATAGCAACGACGAAAACATCATGATTGTGCGTGATGAAACGTTTGCGACCTTCTTTGTCGATGAGTTCATTCGTGTCTGGGAAGAAGCTGGCGGCGAATAAACTTGATATGGTTTGAATTCTCACCCATTTGCCGCCCCTAAAGCTTAGGCGAACCAACCCCCAAATTATACGCTAGCGGAAATTGTCCGCGATTCCCCGTAACCACAGACAGTTTAGATTGCTCTTTCGTGTGGTCAATTGCACGCCTCAGCTATTGATCTCTCATTCGATTTGTTGTACGATATGAATGAACATTCATTCATCTGAATTCTCATTCATTATGGAAAATATCTTTCAACAACAACTTGCTGACTCGCGCCGCCGCTTAATTGTCGATGCGGCCATTGCAGTCATTGCAGAACAAGGATTTCAGCGCACGACGGTCAAGCAAATTGCGCAGATGGCCGGCGTAGCCGACGGCACCATCTATAACTATTTCAAAAATAAGGATGCGATACTGCTGGCAATTGTGGAGCAGTTTACAGAGGCAGAGGTACGCGAATTAGACTTTAACGAAGCGCAGAAAGTCCCCTATGCGGCATTTGTACAGATGTATATTAAACACCGCATGGATGAGATAGAAGCCAATTTTGCCGCGCTCAAAGTCGTTATCGCCGAAACGATCGTCAATGAAGCGTTGCGCACAGAAGTCAATCGCAAAATCTACACCCCTGCATTTGAGATTGCAGAGCGGTACTTCCAGCATCTAATCGCGCAGGGTGAGATGCAACCGGGTGATCCCGTGTTGCGGGCACGGTTGTTTGCGGCCTTGCCGATTGGAATCTGCGTGCTGCGCATGTTGGGTGACGAACACGTTGTTGAAAATTGGGAACGCTATTCGGCCGAAATTGCCGCTCTCCTCACCACCTTTGGAGCAACCGATGACAAAACCACTTAACCTAATCAGCGATGAATTTACTCAAAACGTCCATCAGCATTTTGCATGGATGCGTGAAAACGCGCCCGTTTACAAAGGAAAATTGATCTTTGGCAAAGATGTCTATCTGATCACACGCTACAACGATGTGATGGATGCATTCAAAGACCCGCGCCTCGTCAAGAATGCGGGCAACGCAACGGGGAAAGATGGCAAGCGTGCCGACGCATGGATGCCACGTATCCTACACGCATTACAAAATAACATGCTCAACACCGATGACCCAGACCATCGACGACTGCGCAATCTTGTGCATAAGGCATTCACGCCGCGCATGATTCAGCAACTAGAGCCGAAAATTGAGCAGATTGCAGAGGAGTTACTCAACCAAGTGGCGGGCGAAATGGAGCTGGTTGAACAGTTTGCGCTGCCCTTGCCTGTGACGGTGATTGCAGAGATGGTGGGTATACCGGTGGAAGATCGGCCGAAATTTCTCGGCTGGGTCAATCGTATCCTCGTTTCATTCAGCGCATTTGGCATGATTCGGATGATTCCGGCCGCAATTTCGCTGATGCGCTACACGCGCAAATTGGCTGACAAACGGCGCGTCGATCCACGTGATGATCTGCTAACTTCACTCGTTCAAGCTGAAGACGAAGGCAACAGCTTTAGTGAAGACGAAGTGTTGGCAATGGTTTTTCTGCTGATAACGGCAGGCTATGAGACAACAGTGAGCCTTATTACAAATGGGACAAATGCACTGCTGCAAAATCCGTTGCAATTTGAGCGACTGAAGGCAGATCACGAGCTGCTCCCTACGGCAATCGAAGAGCTTTTGCGTTATGATAGTCCCCTTGTGACGACTGAGATGAGCTATGCACGTGAGACCTATACCCTTCACGGGGTCACGATTGAACGGGGCAGCACCGTGTTGCCCGCAATTGGTTCAGCCAATCGAGATGAGACGGTCTTTGACCGACCTAATGATCTCGATCTCACGCGCCAACCCAATAAGCATCTCGCGTTTGGGCAAGGAATCCACTACTGTTTAGGTGCGCCATTGGCACGTTTGGAGGCAAAAATCGCATTTCGTCACCTGTTGGAGCGTTGTCCAAACATGCGCTTAGCCATCGCTCCGACCGACATTCGTTATCGCAATATCCCAGTGATTCACCGCATTAACCGTCTACCCGTCGCATGGTGAGTCAATGAAAATGCTTCTATGAAAAAACCGATCGTCTTTGGTGTCGCAGGTGGCACTGCATCAGGAAAAACAACCGTTGCGCGCGCGCTGCTACACGCCATCGGCGCAGAGCGTCTCGCCTTCCTCCCCCACGACGCCTACTATCGCCACAATGACCACTTGACCTATGACGAGCGCACAAAAGTAAACTACGACCATCCCGACTCGCTTGAGACGGAGTTGATGGTCGAGCATGTACGCCAGTTATTAGCAGGACAGCCGATCGATCGGCCGACTTATGATTTTGTCCACCATCTACGTGCCGATGAAACCGTCCAGGTCAATCCGCAACGTATTATTTTGGTCGAGGGTATATTGATCTTTGCCGAGCCAGAACTGCGCGATTTGATGGACATCAAGGTGTTTGTCGATACCGATGCAGACATTCGATTTATTCGTCGGATGCAGCGTGATGTGCTTGACCGCGGTCGCTCGCTCGATTCAGTCGTGGAGCAGTACATGCGGACAGTTCGGCCGATGCACCTCGAATTTGTCGCCCCAAGCAAACGCTATGCCGATGTCATTATTCCAAAAGGTGGTCTCAATAAAGTCGCGCTTGATATGGTCGTTTCTCGCCTGTTCGCACTCCTTAGCGATGAGGAAAGTTAAATTCTCTCTTGTTGATCCTCCCTCACAACGATAACATTAGGCGGTTTCCAAAGTTACAAAATAGATAAATCGTGTCACATGCGGCGCGAGTACTTTTGATAGGGTTAATCTGATACGTTCAGACTGACTCTGTACCCTGTTATGAATTCAAAACTTTCACGTTGGTGCGATGGCTTTTTGGAGGCGGGCTGGCTGCTTGCGCTCGTTGTCACCCCATTATTTTTTAATATCCATTCAGAGCGCGTTTTTGAGCCAGACAAGTTGACGCTATTGCGTTCGATTGCGCTCATGATGGCGTTGGTTTGGCTGGTCAAGTTTATCGAGGGGCAAGGGTGGCGCGATTTGAGCTGGTTAAAGTGGGGATCGCCAGAGTCGATTTGGCGCAAACCGCTCGTGCTTCCAGTCCTGTTCGTCGCCCTCGTATATATCATCTCGACGCTGCTTTCCGTTGCTCCTCGCACCAGCCTCTGGGGTTCTTACCAGCGGTTACAGGGAACCTATACCACCTTTTCCTACATCGTCATCTTTGCCATTATCGCGTCCACGATGCGAACGCGCGCCCAGATGCAACGACTCATAACGACGGTCATCGTGACGAGCATTCCCGTTGCACTCTATGGTATTCTGCAACGCTTTGAGCTTGATCCATTACCTTGGGGTGGCGACACGTCAACGCGTGTTGCGGGACATATGGGCAACGCCATCTTCATCGCCGCCTATCTAATTATGGCGGTTCCGTTTACGGCCGTTCGCATCATCGACTCTTTCTACAACATATTGACCGATGAAGAGCTTTCATATGCCGACGTTGTGCGTTCTTCAATCTATATTTTGACCATCGCGCTCCAACTAATAGCGATCTACTTCTCGCAAAGTCGTGGTCCGCTCTTAGGTTTGGCTGTCGGGCTATTCGCATTTGTGCTGCTGCTGTTGGTCGCGTTACGCAACGCGACTGGCGAGCGTTTTGGCGCACGCTCGACCGATTATCTGCTGCCTCTGCTCTATTTTGTGCTGGGCTTCGTCGCGCTGTTTATCACAAATGGATTGCAAAATGCGCTGGGCGCGCGCAACGCCTTTTACCTGTTTGGCGGACTGCTTGGTGTGCTTATTTTGTCCATCTTCATCCTTGCAGGGGCCAGGATAGGCTGGCGTTGGTTGTGGGCGAGCTGGCTGATGGTTGTTCTATTCAGTGGCGCACTGCTGCTGACGTTCAACATCTCATCTGAAATGGATGATCGCTTTTCTGAGCTGCCGGTGATTGGGTCGCTCGACACTACCTTCGACAATTGGCGTTCACTGCCCACGATTGGTCGTCTCGGCGCCATGCTCAATCAAGAAGCAGGGACCACGACGGTGCGTATCTTGATTTGGCGCGGTGCAATTGAATTGATCAAGCCGCATGATCCTGTTGCGTTCCCCGATGGGGAAACCGACACGTTTAACTTCTTACGACCCCTGTTCGGCTATGGCCCAGAATCGATGTATGTCGCCTATAACGGCTTTTACCCGCCTGAATTGGCAACCATTGAGGCACGCAATGCGTCACCTGACAGGTCACACAATGAAACCTTTGATGCGCTTGTCATCACTGGTGCTGTCGGCTTTCTGGCGTGGCAAACGCTCTATCTTGCCGCGTTTTACTACAGTTTCAAACGCATTGGTGTGGTGCGTGGCAAACGCGATCGCAACATACTGATCGGCTTGTGGATAGCTGGAGCCGCTATCTCATTGGGGATTATTGGCTCGTCAATGGGCTGGGAATATCTTGGTGTTGCGATTCCGTTTGGTAGCGTGATTGGTCTCGTGATCTATTTGGTCTACTATGCATTAACGGCCGGAGACAACACGACGAAGCTGCTCGAATATGATCTAAATGTATTGATTGTCGCAGGATTGATTGCCGCACTCATTGCGTTTTATATGGAAATCCACTTTGGGATTGCAATTGCAGCGACACGACTACACTCATTTGCATTTTTTGGGATGGTGTTTGTCTTAAATACGGTTTTTCTGGACGGGGTGGCAGAAGTGGGAGATTCGGCCGATTTTGTCTCCAAACGCCGTCGATCCGTCACACCTAAAACGGGCTGGGGTGGCCCGGTTTGGGCAGCTGCGCTGGTGATGAGCTTTGTCGTAATCACATTGATGTTCGACTTCATCAACTACACACCGACCGCAAATGAGCAGCAAACTTGGACAAGTGCGGCCGATTTGCCATCTGCATTCGATATCTTGCACCGCGCCCTACTCGTTAATCCAAAACAGAACTTTGTCGCCTCACCATATCTACTAGGCATCGTCACGCTGTCATGGTTTTTTGGCACGCTGCTATTTATCAGCGAAATGATCAAGAATGGGGTACTCAATCTGACGCGCACCATTTCGGTCGTTGCAGCGGACAAACGCACCATCGTCAGCGGACTACTCAGCGCACTCGCATTGATCGGAATTGTCAGCTTTTTCCTTATTGATGGGCAAGCCGGCAGCCAGCGCATCGGCGTGATGCTCTCCGCGCTGTGGGTGTTGTTAACCATTGGGGCAGTTGTCATCCAATTCATTCAACCTGCGCTAGGACGTGGAGCCGCCGCCGCTGTTGCTACAACAGGGATATTGTTTAGTCTGCCATTGTTGCTGGCCGGCGCGATTTGGCAAGCATTTGTCATCGCCATATTGTGCGTCGGCGTTCTCTATTTCGTTTGGGAAGATGGATTGCATCACGTCTTTTCACCCTTGCTGATCGTGGGCGGCTTCTCATTCGTAGCGGGTTGGATATACGCGCTAATCCATTCAGGCTTGATTCGCAGTAACTTTATCGCACCAAATGCAGCGGACGGCACACCACTGCAAGGGCTAACGCGCGTCGTTGTCGAGGCGGAGCGCGTCGGCAGCTATTTGACAACCTACTATGTCACCATTTTCTTCCTCTTGTTGATTGCCGGATTGGCATTTGCATGGCGGAAAATGGCCGCACAGCGCGAGATGGGGAGCCTAGTCGGAATGGCGGGCGTCGCCATTCTCCTGATATTGGGATTCATCGCGGTCGATCAAACCAATCTAAACATTGTGCAGGCTGACATGACTTATAAACGCGGTCGACCACTTGACCAACAGGCAACCCAGCTTGTCCGACAAGTTAACAGTGCCACCGATGCGGAGCAACAGCAACAGATTTTGCAAGGAGCGATCAACAGTTGGCAGGGTGCGGTGGCCGTCTATGAACGCACCCGTGAAATGGCGCCTAATGAGGATTTCTACTACCTTTGGTTGGGGCGTGCCTACTTGGAGCAATCTTCGGTCAATCAGGCAGAGCAGGATGACCTTCTGTTGACGGCCGAACAGCGACTCCTCACAGCACAGGACTTAAATCCGCTCAATACCGATCATACGGCGAACCTGGCGCGGCTCAACGTGCGTTGGGCGCAGTTAGCCGATACGGAGGCCGAGCGCAATAATCGGGTCGAAACAGCGGCGGCATTCTATGAAGACGCGCTCAAACTCAGCCCAAACAACTCGATCATCCGCAATGAATTTGCAGGCTTAACCCTTTCGTTGGGGAATGATTGCGAAGAAGCAATTGCAATCTATCGTGAGTCCACACAGATTGACCCACTCTACGACCAATCCTATCTGTCACTTGTCGAAGCGTATATCAACTGCGCCCAAGTCAGTGATCCGATCAACACGGACTATCTCGCCGAGGCGTTACAAGTTGCGCAAGAGATGTTAGATTTGATGGCACAGCGTTATCGGAGCAACGCGGAGCAGCAACTACCGCGCTTCTACTTGCAGATCGCGCAGACCTACCTGAATGCAGAGGATTACAGTCAAGCTCGCGCAACGCTAGAGCAGTTAGACGGGGTTGAAGACCAGACGGTTCAGGCACAGATTGAACAGGTATTGGTGGCGATAGAATCGGCCGAAAACGCCATCATCATCGGCCCCGACGAATAAAGTCATGCAAAACGTCATCATCGTCTTTTTCGGAGCGCTGCTCATCACTGGTTTTAGCACCCCATTTGTGCGTCAGATGGCGTTGGCGCTTGGCTTTGTCGATGCACCGTCAAAACGCAAACTACACGCCACGCCCATGCCCCTGATGGGCGGCGTGGCCATCTTTGGCGGGCTCTTCCTCGTTCTCGCCATCTACTTTGGTATGCGGGGCAATATGCGAATCTTGGGGCAGCTTGGTGCGGCTGCCTTAATCGCAATCATCGGCTTGATTGATGACCGCCGCCCACTCTCTTCACGCCTCAAATTTGCCGCGCAGAGCGGTGCATTTGTCCTCGCCATCGCGTTGGGGACACGGGTTGCACTCCCCTTCTTCCCCGATTGGGGCGATTATGTCGTCACCTTTGTCTGGTTTGCGATTATCACAAACGCGATCAACTTTCTGGACAATATGGACGGACTCTGTGCAGGGGTCGCCGCTGTGGCAAGCGCATTCATCGTGTTGATGGCAGATGTCAGCGGGCAGTTTTACATTGCGCCCCTTGCGGCGGCGACATTGGGCGCCTGTCTCGGATTTTTACGCTACAACTTTAAGCCCGCCCGCATCTTTATGGGCGATGCTGGGTCGCTGCTGCTGGGTTTCATGCTGGCCGTCATGACCTTGCAATTGCGTTTCCCAACCAACAGCAGTTTTGTCACATGGATGGTGCCACTCCTGTTAATGGGTGTGCCACTGTTTGATCTCTCGCTGGTGACGGTCGCACGGCTGAGGCGTGGGGTCAACCCACTGACAACGGCCGGAAAGGATCACACCAGCCATCGGCTTGTCCGTCTAGGATTCAGTCAGCGGGAAGCCGTGTTGATTATCTATCTCTTGGGTGGTGGTTTTGGCATGGTGGCGCTATTCGTCACGCAAGCGGATGTCATGGAAGGATATATGATTGGTGGCGCGGTAGCCGTTCTGGGGGCGTTTGGCATTTGGCGGTTCTTACAGCGTGACTAGGAACTACAACGAGACTTTGCCAAAATCCTACGGCTAAAGCCGTAGGCTGATACGCGTAACGCGCTCAAGTGCGTTACTTGCAGTGCGTTGCAACGCACTTTGTGTATCAGCCTTTGTTTTTAACCACAGGCTATTCAATCAGTCCTTCAACTAGAGTGACAACCGATTGATCCCGTCTAGCGCGGCCACTTTGTACGCCTCTGCCAGCGTTGGATAGTTGAAAACGGTGTTGACAAAATAATCGACTGTGCCACCAAAAGCCATCACCGCCTGCCCGATGTGAACGAGTTCGGCCGCCCCTTCCCCAATAATGTGAACACCCAACACCTTGCGATCGGTCAGCCCAAAAATAATTTTTAGCATCCCTACATCATCACCGATGATCTGTCCACGTGAAATCTCGCGGTAGTGGGCTTTACCCACTTCGTAGGGAATCCCCGCATCGGTTAGCTCCTCTTCCGTTTTGCCCACCATCGAAATTTCGGGGATCGTGTAGATACCATACGGGAAGAGGTCGGAATAGCTGTTGGTGGGGAGATTGAAGGCGTGTGCAGAAGCGAGACGACCCTGTTCCATAGAGGTGGATGCAAGGCTGGGGAAACCGATGACATCTCCAACGGCATAAACGTGGGGAAGTTCTGTTTGATAATAGTCATTAACAAGCAGGCGACCCCGTTTGTCGGGTTCGATACCAATTTTTTCGAGGTTAAGACGCGCCGTGTTGCCTTGTCGGCCGATCGAATACAACGCCTTTTCGGTCACGATCCGCTTGCCGCTCTGCAATATCGTCACGACGCGCCCCGTTTCCTCGTCAATCTTGACGCTCTCAACCTTTTCACCCAATCGCACGGTGACGCGATTTTGGCGCAAATGGTAGATGAGCGCGGAGATCAGTTCATCATCGACAAAGCGCAGCAACGTTGGACTCATATCAACGACTGTGACGCGGACGCCGAGTGCTGCATAGATGCTCGCGTATTCGATGCCAATCACACCCGCCCCAATCACACAGAGCGAACGGGGGATGCTCTGCATTTGCATGATCATATCGCTGGTCATCACTTTGTCGGGGAGAAAGGGAACGGTGTTGGTGCGTGCGGGGGTGGTTCCGACGGCGATAATGATATTTTCGGCCGAAATTGTCCGCTCGTTCCCCAACGTATGCACGCGCAACGTGTGCATATCTTCAAATTCGCCAATCCCGTTGATCAGATCGATCCCATTACGTGCCAACTGATGCTGGATCACGTCCATCTCATGCCGCATCACGTGGTTGCAACGAATCTGCAAGTCATCCATCGTAATATGCTCTTTGACACGATAGGATGCACCGTAGATGTTGCGCTCACGATAACCCGACAGATAGAGTACCGCCTCGCGCAGGGTCTTGCTGGGGATCGTTCCCGTGTTGACACAAACGCCGCCGACAAAATCACGTTTATCGACAACAGCAACCTTTTTGCCCGCCTTTGCTCCCTGTACGGCCGCTTTCTGCCCAGAGGGGCCACTGCCAATCACTACCAAATCGTAATCGTATTGATCCATTTCTACCTCTGGGAACTGAGCGGAGCGCGACCAGCTTGGTTGCCGCTTGCAACGAAGCGACATTGGATGATCGCGCTCAGATTTACTAGGGCGTTAGGCGATTGAGCGTGCGTGGGAAGGCAATCGTTTGACGGATGTGTGAGATTCCCGTTATCCACGTGACAGTGCGCTCAAGACCGATGCCAAAACCGCTATGTGGCGTGCTGCCAAATTTGCGCAGGTCGATGTACCAATCGTAATTTTCGGGCGGTAGATCGTGCGCGTGAATCGCTGCGAGCAGCTTTTCAGGATCGCTCATTCGCTCACTGCCCCCGATAATCTCACCATACCCCTCTGGCGCGAGCAGGTCAACGCTCTTGCACACTTCGGGGCGACCCGGCCACGGCTCCATGTAAAACGCCTTGACTTGCGTAGGATACCCATAGACGAAAACGGGCTTGTCAAACTGTTTTGTTAGCTCCGTTTCGTGCGGTGAGCCAAAATCTTCACCCCACTCAATCGCGAGCATTGCCTTGCGTTCAGGATCGGTTTCTGCGTCACGCAGGGCGTGCAGACGTTCAATCGCCTCATCGTAGCTGATGCGCGGGAAGGGTGCGCGGATGTTTTCTAATGCAGTGAGATCGCGTTCGAGTACATCAAGTTCGGCACGCCGTTCTTTTAGCGTCGTTTGTACGATATATTCGATAAACTGTTCTTCGATCTCCATCAACTGATCGAGGTCGCAAAATGCGATCTCAGGTTCACACATCCAGAATTCTGAAAGATGGCGGCGCGTTTTGCTCTTCTCTGCGCGAAAGGTGGGGCCGAAACAGTAGACCTTACCGAAGGCATAGATGTTGGCCTCATTGTAAAGTTGCCCCGTTTGAGCGAGATAGGCCGTATCATCGTAGTAGCCGACCTCAAAGAGGTTGCTCGTCCCTTCGGCCGCACTCGGTGTGATAATCGGTGTATCGACGTTGAGGAAGCCATTGTTGTCAAGCCAGTCGATGATGGCGCGTTTGATCGTGCCACGCACGCGCAAGATTGCCCACTGCTGCTTTGAACGCAGATGCAAGTGGCGATTGTCGAGCAGAAACTCGATGCCGTGATCTTTGGGCGTGATGGGATACTCTTGGGCAGCTTGGACAATTTCGGCCGATTTGACATCCAGCTCATACCCACCCGGAACGCCGGGCGCACGATCGTCCTGCTTCACCTCACCCGTGACGCGCAGCGCAGACTCTTGACCGAGTGCTTTTATTTCAGCGAAGAGGTCATCGTTGCCGAGATTCGGCCGAAAAACCACGCACTGACAAATCCCTGATCCGTCACGCAAGCGAATAAATTGCAGCTTGCCCTTCCCTGTCTTCTGATAAATCCAGCCTTGCAGAGTGACTTCCTGCCCGACATGTTGTGCCATATTTTGAATGTTGATTACTTGTGCCATGTGGGGATTATACCAGTGAACCGGAAACCGTGAACAGCAAGCAGGCGACAGGTTTTTCTACTGTTCGGTGATGACCGTTAACTGCACACTATCCGCCCCCGATGGGGTTTGGAGACGTACATAAGGGGGTTCAGGGTGATAAATACCTGTGCGGATTTCGGCCGAATTCGTTATGTCGACAGTGTGCGCGACAAGCACGATGTCATCGACCTGCCATGAAGCACGACCATTTAACTGCACATCACTTTGATCGAGCACCTCGCCAGTTGTGTCCAGGACATGCACGAACACGCTTTGCCGCTCGGCCCCGACCTGTGCGACTTGCCAAACGGTGGCGAAATGGCATAGATTGCCGTCAATTTCGCAAGGGGTGTTGCCGAGCAGTTGCCACTGGCTGTCGAAGGGGGTGTTTTCGGCCGATAAATTCCCCGCAGGTCTATATTTATGCCAATCAAAATCATCATATGAAATGTCGGAAGGTAGAAGAGGCAATAATGCTGGATGAAGCGGTAGTTGTGGAGTTAGTGGTCGAAAAATAGCAGCATCTTCTTCAGTTGAGACAGCGACAGCCTCGACAGAACCGCCATCGCGCCCTGCGAAACGCAACGCAAGATCATCGCGCTTAAGCGCAAGTTCCATTGTCGGTGCATCCATCGTGTCAGGGGTCCAACCAATGACCGTCACATTGCGGAGATAAATGTATTCATCAAGGGAGTCTGCCATGTTCGTTAGCGACTGCTGCCAGACGAACTGAACCTCCTCACTCTGCGGCCATGTCTCAAATATCATCTCGGTCGTGCGTGCAAACATCGAAATTAGAAAGAGTACCAGCACAAATTGCCACATGCGCGGCGAACCGAGTCGCTCCACAATCAATCGATGCGCCACAGCAACTGGCACGCCGAGCAACGGCAACATGTTGATCATGCGAATGGTGCTTGGGGCATCAATCGTGACGATAGATGGAATCGTCGCGGTTGCGATCCAAAGCAGCACAAACAGATCGCGTGGCTGTCGCTGCCATAACATAACCAGCACGCCGCCATAGAAAAGCAGTGCGATATACCAAGTTGGGAAAATTGGTATGCCCGCGACATTTTGCCGCCAAAGTGGATCACCCTGCCAGCCCCAGACGCCGAGAATGCGCCATGCATTTTCCAGAATAGGGCGCACGTTTAGTTGGCGCAATTGTTCGAGCGGGAGGTTGATTTCGGAAATACGAAAATCGGCCGATGGGGTCAGCGCCAAGTAGATGTATAGCGGTGCGGCAATGACCACATACGAGAGCAACACATCAAGCGAAAAACGAATATCCCTGCGCTGCCAAATCAATTGGTAAATTAAAACGAAAATGAAGAAAATTGGAATGACACGGGAAGCCATGTAAGTGTAAGCAGACAACCCTGCAAACAGACCCGCAACCGCTCCCCACTTGCGACTTGCAACTTGCAACTTGCAACCGCGCCAATAGAAATAGCCAGCCAGCCCCGAAAAGACGGGCAGCATGATCGCCCGTAACGCAAGTCGGCTATAAAACACGGGGAAAAAGGTGACAGCCACAATCAGGGCGGCGATGAGAGCGACTTGGCGATCATAGAGCACCCTCACAAACGTATAGCTGACCGCAATTAACAGCGTGCCAAGCAACGCCGCTGGCAACCGTAACGCGAGTGCATTGTCGCCTATCAGCGCAACGAACAACGTTTGGAGGTAATGGAATCCCGCCTCATGCCCATACGCTTCTTGGAAATAGATGCCGTGTTTTCCCGCCAAAATAGAGCGGTCAATCAGCCAGTTAGCAACTTCATCATGCTCTAGCCCCAACGTCGTCAGGTTCCAGAATCGCAAGAATGCGCCAATCAACAATGTCAGCACAATAGCAAGCTGATGCCAGTTTTTGCGCATCAGCGTCGTGTCTACGTGACCAGATGTCACACTACCCTGCTGCATCAGTTAAACACCGTCGGCCGATTTCCAGCACGCAAATAATCGACCCCCAGTTGAATAAACAGTGGGTGCGTCTGCTCTAAGGCCAACTCTGGCAGGGCATCAACTGGAAAGAAGTCGGAACGACCCGTTTCGATACTCGTTTTAGGTGTTCCACCAACGATCTCACATAGGAAGACGAGGGCATAAAGATCGATCAAGCGCGGTGGCACATCAGGCAGTTGGTTGCGATTGAAGATACCCAACAGTGATTTTGCCTTGACCTCATACCCCGTTTCTTCCCACACTTCGCGCTGGACGGCTTCGCTCGGCGTGTCATGGATATCAGCATAGCCTCCGGGAAGCGTCCATTTGCTGCCCCACTTTAACTCTTCGACAAGCAACACTTCTGTCTTGCCAGCGTTTTCACGCAAAATGACAGCACGGGTGCCGACTTTTGGTGTCGCATAGCCCGTTTCATTGGCCATGATGTCGATTAGTTCTTGCTTGGGGTGATCAGTGTGGTTGGTGATAATTTCGGCCGAAATCTCCCGCACCATCTCAAACCGCTCTTTGTCATACGGGTCTTGCACGTAGTTCAATCCCGACTGTGCAATTGCTTGCAATCGTTTTGCCCATTCTAGCCATTTTGGTTCTGTCATTTGAAACTCTCCCTCTGATGTTTTATACTGCTCTTTGAGATGAATTACCATTTTGAATGGGATCCACCAAAAGCGCGACGCAATGTGATGAAGCACAAAATATCGTTTCAACAAGCTTCAGCGGTTTTTCGAGATCCAAATCATCTTTCACTTTTTGATTTGGCTCATAGTGATTATGAGGATCGCTGGATTACGCTTGGGCTTGATCACAGCAGAAATTTGTTGGTTGTTGTTCATACTTATGATCAGGTCGATGGTCATAGTGGTCACATTCGTATTATCTCAGCTAGAAAAGCTGAGCGTGAAGAAGCAATTCAATATTACGCTCAACTTAATTAATCAATGAAAGAAAATTACGATTTTTCAAAAGCCGAACGCGGAAAATTTTATAATCCCACAGGTGTTTTTCATCTGCCAATTTATCTTGAGTCCGATGTTAATGCCTATATGCAACAAGTGGCACAAGAGAAAGGATTAGACGTGCAACAATTAGTCAATCAATGGCTACGTCACAATATTCAACTATTGCAATCCGTATCTTAATCCCCTCCGATTAACGCGTGGAAACGAGTCGGCAAAATCGTTTGCAGAATCCGCCGTTCTTCTGCCCCAAAAACCCGCAATACCCATAATCCAGCCGCATAAATGCCCCAGCCCACGATCAGGGCCACAACTAAATTAAACTGGACAAGTAAAAGCATCGCACCCAAGCTAACTGCCGTCACGACAATCGGTCGCCAGAGTAGTTCAAACCACTGGACACCTTGCATCTTCTGTTGCAAATAGAAGTTGAACATGACAAGCAGGATCAACTCAGAAAGAATCGTTGTCACTGCGGCGGCGACATAGCCATAACGAGGAATAAACAAGATGTTGCCAATTGTGTTGAACAACACGCCAACGATAAAGCCGCGCGTCAACCGCCTCTCCAATTTGAGCGACACGATCATGTAATTTGTCACGCTGTTGATCCAACCGATTGGAATCGACCAGATGACCAGTCGCAACGAGATCGCGCCATGTGGGAGAAAGGCTGCTCCGCCGACCAATTCGATCATGATGTCGGCCAATAGCGTCACCGTTGCAGCCAATGGGAGCGCGGTTAAGACCAGAAGCTTGACGGCCATCCGAAAGGTGCGCCGTGCGTCATCGAGATTGGCAATCACTTGGCGCGAAATGATTGGAAATAGCGCAAAGGTAAAAAAACTGGGGATGACGTTAAAGCCATCGACCCACTTGTATGCTGAATTGTACCAACCGACAGCCTGTTCACTGTCGAGTCGATAGAGTAGCGGCTGGTCGATCTTAAAGAAGACGGTCGCCAAGAGATGATTAAGCATCAGTGGATAGCCGACAAAGAAGGCGCGTTTTTGGAGACCGAAATCAATCGTCCACGGCCCATTGAGCGGAAATTTGCGGAAGGCGACAAATGCCAGCAGTGCCAGCGTGATGACATTTGTGAGGATGGAAACACCGGCAAGGCCGATAAACCCCCATCCGATAAGCAGCACAAATACGCCGAAAAATACTTTTAGAATCGTGGTGACAGTGGTGAGGGTGGCGGGATATTCGGCCGATTCAAACACATAAAACACGCCCGTCAACCCCTTGCCAATGCCCGAAAAGACCATCCCAATGGCGATCAGGGCCAACGCCCACAATACATCACTTTCCAATGGCTCACCTGCCAGCAAGAATGCGAAGACGGGCAATAATCCTAAGATCATCGTGACGATTCGCAGAAGGGTGGTGTTGAGCAGATATCGGCCGATTTCCGCCTTATTCTGCGCCCCATCCCGAATGATTAGAGCATCAAGCCCCCAGTTCGCCACAATGTCAAACCAGAGCGCAATTGAAATCGCCGTCGCATACGCGCCGCTCTCGCCCGGCCCCAACACACGCAGATAGAACGCGGCAAATCCAAAGTCTATCGCCTTGTTAAACAGGCTTAACGCCATCGGCACGACACTATTTTTCGCAATCGACTGCGTGTTTGTTAATTCGCCTTCCCGACGATAAAAGCGTCGCCAGCCCCAGACCGCCGCCGCAAACGCGATGATGATCCCGCCCATAAAACTGGTCAACCCACCGATGATAAAGCTGCGTGGACTGTAACGGAAGCGCACCTGATAGTCGCCCGCCTCTGCAATAAAAACGGCGCGAAAGTTGCCATTGACCTTTTCAATCGGCAGTTGCGTCTCTGTTTCGCCACCGTCCGCGCTAATAAACGCTCGCCATCCTTGCGCCCAACTATCATTAAGCACTAGCCAGCTTGGCTGCGTCACGGTCGTGTCAACCGTCACCTCTAAGTTGCTGCTTTGCAGAATGTTCGCTGGTTGTGGCGAACCGATTGCACGCCCCGCTGTCGGGTACTCTAAATTGCGCCCCTCGATCAACAGTGTGCCGCGCGGATCGCGTTCTGCCACCATGGCCAGCGCATCATCCGTGAATAATGCTGCCTCATGCGCAATCGTATAGGCGCGTGCCATCACCGCAGCATTTTCATAGATTCGCACCCCCTCACCCTGCCAAACCTCAATCAGTTTTGGCAAATTTAATGTCTCGCTGGTGATAATGTACTTCACACCCAAGAGGTCGAGCAGCGGGGAGTTGATCGCCTCCCAATTTTTTAGCGGCGCAATCCGATTGAACTCAAGCTCATCCTGCGTATCGATCGCAGCCATGAAATCAACATATTGACGGTTGATGATCGAGTCATACCCACGCACATCGGCAAACCCATTTAGCCAACCCAGATTTGAGTTAAATGCCTTATCTTTTGGTGCAAACGTTGTTAGTCGCCAATCACCTGCCTGAGCTTCCAACCACTGCACCATCTCGGGCTTGAACGCCAACAGTGCGGGATCATTCGCCGCATGAAACCCACGATTCGCTAGAAGCAAGTCTACCGTGATAAATCCAAAAACAACCGCGACAAATATTTTTGATTTTACGCTCGTCGTGCCGGCAATTGCTGCATGATTAGTAGGTGCGGGGACAGAATTCCCCATATTCTCTGATCGTTTTTTTTGTGAGTCGCCAAATACGGTGAACAGTGCCACCAGCAACATGCCTGATACAAACAGCAAAACACCAAACAGCAGCATTTTGGGATAAAGATAACTATAGAACAGTTCGGCGTTGGGAAATGCATCGGGCGCGGCGGCAAGTCCCATAAAGAGACGCTCGACAGTAGAGGCAATTTGTGGATAAAAAGGGCGGCTGGCGAACGTGGCGAGTGTGAACAAGAGGCCAGAGACCAGCGAGCCATAAGCAACCAATTTGGAGATCAAATTTTTGGATGACGAAACTGCGTCAAAGCCATAGCCAGCTAAAACGGCAACGCTGATCGCCAGCGCAAACACCCAGCGAAATGGCGAATGGAGTTGATTAATGAACGGCAAGCGATAGAGAACCGCATAGAGCGGCGAACCAAAAATGAAGTTAAGTGCGATGATGGCGAGGAAAACAAAGAAAGAGGCGGGATGCAGGAGAAAGGCTGAAAGTCGGCTTTTCCCCTCTTGTTTAGGAAAGCTGAAAATGCCAATGCCAGCTAAAATGAGTGGCAAAACACCGAGATAAATCCCCCCTTCAACATAATTTTTTAGCCCCCAGACAGTCGTGTTTACACCGCGTGGGTTGACGTTGCCGAACGCATTTAACGTCATCGGGACGACTTCGCCCGTGAAGATATTGGTCACGGTATGGTGGGATGGATTGCCAAAGAAGTTGGGCATCACCAATGTGAGAACGCGCCGCAGCGGGAATGCCCAGCCCCGAATCTCTGTCAATGTGGCCCCACCTTCACGAAAGTTTGTTCCCGCCAATTCGAAGGCTGGAATCAACTGGATGGCCCCCAACATGAGACCGATGGCGACAGTGGTGAGCAGCCAGACAGCGGGTTTTATGAAATGGCGAGTCGCGAACGGCGATTGATGAGCGGTGAACACGAGAAGTCGCCACCCAGCAAAGAGAGCCCCGATCAAGAGGACATAGTAGGTGATTTCGGGGTGTCCCGCGAGGATATTGAGACCAAGCGCAGATGCGCCGAGTATCGACCAAGGAAGCGTGTTGCCTTGCGATTGATCGCGGGAGGCGCGGATGATCCGTTCGATGGCCGCAAGAAAGATTGGCAGCCACGCCGCTGCCGCAATGATCATGGGAAAAACGGCTGCGCTAACCAGCATAAAGCCGCAACCTTGAAAGATTAATCCGACAAGCGCGGCAGCGGGCCGGGATTGCATGAGCGATCGGCCGAAAATGTACCCCCCCACGCCCGCGATCCACAACTGGCTAATCGTAAACCACCCATACGCCAGCCAGACTGGCATGATGGCAAATAGCAAGCTAAATGGATAGAGCATCGAGTGCTGACCATTTGCCAAGAAGGGCGCACCCGCAAAAATGTCGGGACTCCATAGCGGCAATTCACCATTGCGCAGGCTCTCAATCGTGAACGATTTCCAGACATAATTCTGAATAATCAGATCACTCAGGAGTCCATTTTGGGGAATCTCAACGCCGAATTGTGCGGCATACGCAGCATATGGTTGCCACTGAAAGAGATTGTCAACGGGCAGCATCGTTTTGCCACCGAGCGTCACATCCCAGAAAAGTAACGTTGGCAACAGCAAAAATGCGAACGCTATGAGAAAATAGTACCAGTATCGTTTCATCCGTATTGTCCCTATCAAGTTGGCAGTTTAACACAACCGTTTTGGCGCGTCTGCAACGTTCATCCTGCGTCAAGCCGTCGCTTTACACGCTTCTTTCACGCGCAATACGCTTCAAATAGGACCAACGTCTGTAGGGAAATTTGCTGAGACGCTCTACAATGAAGGATGAGTAAAGAAGTATCGAATCAACGGTCGGATATTGATGAATAGCATAAGAGTAGAAGAACATTTTTTCGCGAGGGCAGCGATGTTGGGCGAAGACAGAACGCTGCTGGAGACTTTAGAGCGGCGCAACCGTAACTTAAATCGAGTCAACGAGGTAAGCCAGAAACTGACCTCAATTCTGGATACAGAGCAGGTGTTGGGATACTTGTTGGAAGCATCGGCCGAAATTATCGGTGCACCCGTTGCCTCTGCGTGGCTTTGGGAGAATGAGGGACAGCGTGCGTTGGCCTGTCGCGCCACATTTCCACCAGAAGAGTTGGAAGAGCTATGTGACTATCGAATTCGACCGGATGAAGGCGTCGCGGGCTGGGTGGTGACGCATGGCGTAAGTGCGGTCACGGGAAATGCTTACAAGGACCAACGCTTTACATCTGACATCGACCGCGAAACTGGCTTTTTCACCCAGTCGATGCTCGCCGTTCCCCTAATCGTCCGCAACGAAGTGACGGGCGTGATCGAAATTCTCAACAAACATCACGCCGATTTTGATGAAGAAGATTTGGCAATGGTCGAAACGCTGGCCGCCGCAGCCGCGATAGCGTTGGAAAATGCATCTCTCGTGACAAGCCTACAAAATCAAAATTCTGAGCTAGACGCGTTTGCCCACACGGTCGCCCACGATTTGAAGGGCCCCCTCTCAATGATTTTAGGCTTTAGTGATATGTTGGAGAGTGGGACAGACTTTCTGGATTCGGCCGAAATCACCCAAATCTGTTCCGTCATCGCGCGCAATGCAAAAAAAATGGACAGCATTATTAAAGAGATTTTGCTGCTCTCAGGCGTGCGCCGCAAAGCGGTCAAATACTCACAGATTGATATGAAATCTGTCGTTGATGAGTCGTTGAGCCGTATCACACACCTCACGCAAGAGTTTAACGCTGAGATCGTGGGGCCAAAAGAGTGGCCGACCGTTGTCGGTTATGGGCCGTGGGTCGAAGAAGTGTGGGTCAACTACGTCAGCAATGCCGTCAAATATGGTGGCCGCCCGCCCATTGTCGAGCTTGGATACACCGAAGAAGAGGAATTTGTCTGGTTTTGGGTTCGTGACAATGGGAAAGGTTTACGCAAAGAAGAGCAAGCCCAACTATTCGTCCCCTTTACTCGCCTTGAGCAAATCCGCGTCAAGGGGCATGGATTAGGCTTGTCAATCGTTCACCGGATTGTGACCAAATTAGGCGGCGAGCTAGCAATTGAAAGCGTGCTGGGCGAGGGTAGCTCATTTAAGTTTAGCCTGCCGAAGCGTCTCTGATCGATTTAGATGGGCGGTCTATTCAACAAACAATCGCCCCTTGCGTATCAACATCCAAGATCCACTTTCGACTAGTGATGCCGGCGGTCGTAAAGGCTGCTTGCGCCGCATCAGCGATCGCATTGTGGCCGTTGGCAGCGAATGCGATTAAGCTAGGTCCTGCGCCGCTCATCGCCACACCCGCCGCCCCCGCTTCGTAGGCAGCGGCAAATGCGGCTTCCATACCCGGAATGGCGGGAATACGGTAGGGTTGATGGAGTCGATCTTGCATCGCCGTCCGCAACTTATCAAAATGGCGCAGTTGTAGGGCTTGGATGAGTAGAGCTGTTCGGCCGATATTCGCCACTGCATCTGCCAGTGAAACCGTCTGCGGCAGGATGGCGCGAGCCTCTTTGGTCATCGTGTCATGCTTTGGCAACACAATCACAACCTTGTAATCGGGCAACGCAAACCGTTCACCAGTCACGATTCCATCTTCCAGCACGCCAACCGCTAATCCGCCCAACAATGCGGGCATCACGTTGTCTGGATGCTCCTCCAACTGGGCGGCCAGATTGAGAATTTGACTACGCGAAAGCTGGTTGCCCGTTAACCCATTTGCACCCAACATGCCACCGATAATCGCTGTACTGCTGCTGCCCATTCCACTTGCGGCGGGGACGTCATTTTCAATCAAAATCGATAGTGCTTGCGGACGTTGCCCAACGATTTCGAAGATGCGCTCGGCCGCAACGACGACGAGATTGCGCTCATCGCGGTAGATACGTTCCGCTCCCTCACCCTGCACATCGATGGTTAGACCATCGCCTTGATCAGAAAAGGTAAAACGATTGCGAAGTGTTAGGGCGACACCAATTGCGTCAAAGCCGGGTCCTAGATTAGCAGAAGTTGCTGGAACAGTTATTTTTAGTTGCATCAGATCAGGTGACTCACCTGCGCGGAGAGTCATTACTACGGTAAACTAGCCACTAATTGTAGAGGAGAACACGCTTGAACGCAGAATTGCTTAATCAATTGCCAACTGTTGGTAAGAAACATATCGCGCTGAAGGTGGTGAAATCGGCCGAAAAACCCCTCCGTTCCCATCCATGGCTCTTTGATCGCGCCATCACGTCGCAAAGCCATGAGGGAAAGGCTGGAGATATTGCCATTGTTTTTGACCACAAACGCCGCTTTTTAGCCGCTGGTCTCTACGATCCCGACTCCCCTATTCGCGTTAAGTTGCTTCAGCACAACGAACCTGCAAAAATTGATCGCGCATTTTTACACGCTAAAATCAGGCAAGCCATTGACCTGCGTGCCCCAATTGATAGCGCAATCACCAACGGCTATCGACTGATCAACGGCGAAAACGATGGGCTGCCCGCTCTCATTGCAGATCGCTATGCCTCAACGCTTGTCCTCAAACTATACTCGACCATTTGGTTCCCCCATTTAAAAGCCATACTCGACTACTTTTCAGCTCAGGCATGGTGCCAGCGCATCGTGTTGCGACTCAGTCGGCGTGTGCAAGAGATGGAAACATTTGGCCTTTTCGATGGTGCGACCCTGTTCGGATTACCTCCAACAGAACCCGTGTTGTTTCTTGAGAACGGATTGACATTTGAAGCTGACACTGTGCGCGGCCAAAAGACGGGGCACTTTCTCGACCAGCGCGACAATCGACAGCTTGTTCGCGGCCTTACAAAAGGCAAGCAGATTCTCGACGTTTTTGCCAGCACGGGAGGCTTTACCGTATATGCAGCATCCGGTGGCGCAAAATCAGTTACCAGCATCGATCTCAGCGCACCGACACTTGCAGTCGCCAAACAAAATATGGCGCACAACGACCTGCTAGGGACGTGCGACTTGCAACTGCTTAGTGAAGATGCGTTTGCCGCGCTGGCACGTCTACGTTCGGAACGGAAAACATTCGACGTGGTGATTATCGATCCACCCTCATTTGCCCAAAAACAGGCCGATGTTGAGGCGGCACTACAGGCATATGGGCGGTTGACAAAGCTGGGTTTGAGCGTTTTACGCAGAGGGGGAATGCTGGTGCAGGCGAGTTGTTCAAGTCGAGTTTCGGCCGAACAGTTCTTCCAAGTAGTTGAAACGAGTGCGGGGGAAATCGGCCGAAATCTCACTCAAATCACATACACACAACATGCACTCGATCATCCGATTACCTTCCGCGAGGGAGCCTATCTAAAATGTCTCATTGCATGTGCTAGGTGAAACTGTGTTCCAAAACAAAAAAAGGCTCCTTGCGGAGCCTCTTCTCTGTGGTTCTAACTGAATTTAACGCTTAACGACGGCTTGCCAACAAATCCCGAATCTCTTTCAAAAGCACTACATCAGCAGGTTCTGCCTCTGGTTCTGGATCTGCCTCGACTGGTGGGTTTGCTGTATTGTAGGATTTGATAATTAAGAACAATACAAATGCGACGATCAAGAAGTTGATAATCGCCTGTACGAAATTACCCCAGCCGATCTCTGCCTCACCAACCGTGATCACCTGACCAGCAAAATCTACGCCACCAAGGATTACGCCAATGATTGGTGTGATTATGTCTGCGACCAAAGAAGCGACGATTGCGCCAAATGCTGCACCGATAATGACGGCAACCGCCAAACTCAGTACATCCCCTTTCATAATGAACTCTTTAAACTCTTTCAACATGATGTTTCTCCAATTACTCTATTAAATGTTATGTTTTCTATATCAGACGTTACAAGGTTAGACACCACTTCCTTCACACTGTCACAATTTAAGATTGTAAATTTTTTATTTAAATTTGCCAGCAAAATTACGCAAATTGTTTAAGTGCGAGATTACTGTTTGAAATCCCCACTGCATGAGTGCATTCTGATGAAAAGGTTGATTTACGCTGGCAAATCGTTTATCCTCTATTTGTGTTTATTAAGTTCACACCAGTTTGCAAATACGTTACGTCCAAGCGTTCGTGTTTGGGCGATTTTTGTTTTCTGGGTTTCTGAGGAATTGATTTTGACACAAGTTAACAAAGTGGAAAATGGGGTTGTTGTGGCGATGGCCTACAGCTTGCATTTAGATGACGGGGAAATGATCGACAGCGCACCTGCTGACGCTCCCCTAACCTATTTGCACGGTCACCAAAACATCATCCCCGGACTCGAACGGGAACTAACTGGACTAACTATCGGAGACGAAAAGGATGTCGCAGTTGCCCCCGCAGACGGCTACGGTGAGTACGATGAGGATGCAAAACAACTCATCGCAACAAATTTGTTTCCAGACGATATCGAGTTAGAGGAAGGTATGGCGTTGCAGTTGCAAGATGACGATGGCAACGTCCATCAGGCGTTCGTGGATAATGTTCAGAAAGACCAAGTGTTAATCGACTTTAACCATCCACTCGCTGGTAGGACACTACATTTCAATGTGAAGATCGTGGAATTACGGGCAGCAACCGCTGAGGAAATTGCCCACAGCCACGTTCACGATGATGAACACGTTCATTAGAGCGATGTTCTTAATGGGTGCGGACAAGCCGCACATAGACAGATTTAATTTAGGATAGGTTTTTAGACGATGAACATTTACGCTGGTAATTTGAACTGGGGCTTGACAGAAGATATGCTCCGCGAGACATTTGAAGCTTATGGTGCGGTTGACCGTGCTGTTATTTTGACCGACCGTGAAACTGGCCGCTCGCGCGGGTTTGGTTTTGTCGAAATGCCAAACGATGATGAGGCTAACGCTGCAATTGAAGCACTCGATGGCTATGAGCTAGACGGTCGCGCACTGCGCGTTAACGAGGCACGTCCTCGTGAACAACGCAGCGGTGGCGGCAATCGTGGCGGCGGTGGTCGCGGCGGTTACGGCGGCGGCAATCGTGGTGGCGGCGGCGGTCGCGGCGGCTACGGCGGCGGCAATCGTGGCGGCGGCGGCGGTGGTGGTTATGGCGGCGGAAACGACCGCTGGTAACAGCCCCCAGTTTGTGACAATTGAATAAAAAATGGCCGCTGGTATTATTTTGCCAGCGGTCTTTTTTTTACATAGCCCCTTGTGACCCTGCGGTATGGAAATCCGTTATTATCGTTAGTTTTTCGCCACACGGTTTTTCTGTCAGATGGATGTTTCGGGATTTGGAAATCCCGAAACGCCCCTACCACGAGAACCGTTTCGGGAAATCCAATTCCCGAAACACGCACACCTTACTATTTCCAGAAGTGGCGAAAACTTTGTGACACGAACGATATCCCAAAAACGTTCGGCCCCGAAGATGCATCTATCACCTATAGCGGATTCAAAAAATGCGTCAAGTTAGCATTATCGGACATGGGCAATTGCCCATAGAGAAGGAAAATAAACTTTCGTTGCGCGAAATGGGCGCTGCAGTTGTGCGTCAAGCCCTGGTGGGGGTCGATCCAGCAGATATTGAGGCATTGTATGCTGGCAACATGCTGGCAGACGAATTGCAGGGACAGAAACATTTAGGGGCATTGATTGCGAGTGAAGCGGGCTTAATCGGCGTGGAAGCGATGCAGGTGCGGGCAGCGACGGCAACAGGAGCGGCCGCATTACGAATGGCCTACTTGGCTGTTGCCAGTGGTGAAGTTGATTTTGCCATCGCGGTTGGGGTAGAGAAGATGCGCGGGGGGATTGCAACGGCAGCGTTGGCGAAGGCGTTGGATGCTGAGCGAGAAATACCAAGCGGCGCAACCATGATTAGCCAAAATGCTGCACTCATGGCGCACTATGTCGCCAGATACGCTGTGCCAGCAGATGGGCTTGCAAATTTTGCCGTTAACGCCCACCGCAATGCCCTGACCAACCAAAATGCGCTCTTTCACAAGGCAGTCACAAAAGAGATGGTTGTCAACTCGCGGGAAATTGTGCCGCCAATTCGCTTGCTGGACTGTTCACCAATTTGTGAAGGTGCCGCAGCCGTTTTACTTGCACCCACAACAGTTGCGCCAACAGGATCGATTAAGATATTGGCTTCAAGTGGTGCAATAGATCGGTTTCGCGTGTTGGACCGGGCAGATCCGTTGGCATTAGACGCGGCGCGAATTTCGGCCGAACGCGCCCTCCAACGTGCCAATCTCACCCTCAAAGAGATCGACTTTTATGAACTACATGATGCATTTAGCATCATGGCGTGCCTACAGTTGGAGGCGGTTGGGTTTGCCAATGCGGGTGAAGGTTGGCGACTTGCGGCCGATGAGCGTATTCTTCGGGAAGGGGATGTACCAATTGCGACGATGGGTGGATTGAAGGCGCGTGGCCATCCGATTGGCGCGACCGCACTCTATCAGACTTGTGAGATTGTGCAGCAGTTGACTGGCTCGGCTCAAGAAAATCAGATTGGCGGGGCTGAAGTGGGGATGTTGCAGTCAGTCGGTGGTGCGGGAACGACCGTCTTGACACACCTATTTGGCGTGTAAGCGTTGTGACCGTAGTGCGTAGAGTTTGCTGAATACGCACTACGGTTACAAATCGTTACCAATTCCCATTTATTTTCAGAGAGCTTGCAGCAATCCAACGCGCGCTTGAATAATCTCGGCCAATTGAGAGATAAACAGCGGATCGGTGTTCAATGCGGGGGGACGTTCCAAGCGCACGCCATTTTCACGCGCCGCCTTTTGTGCCTCAATATCGATGTCAAAGAGGATTTCGACATGATCGCTCACAAAGCCAATCGGGATGCTGACGATATTCTTGATCCCTTGCTGCGCCAACTCTGGCACATAATCTTCTAGCTGTGGCCCCAGCCATGGCTCAGGGCTGCGCCCCGCAGATTGATAGCTCCAAGACCATTGCGAATCTGATAATCCTGCCTTCTCTGCAACCAGACGCGCCGTTTCTTGCAACTGCGCATCGTATGGATCGCCCTGTTTGATGATGCGAACGGGCAGGCTATGTGCGCTGAATACGATGTGGACGTTGTTACGCTCCGCGTCAGGCCAGCGTGAGAGGCCATCTTCGACACGATTTGCCAACGCCTCGATATACTTTGGCGCATCATGATAGCTCATCACATGCTCCCATTCGATCTTACCGCGATACATTTGCATTCCGGCGTCAATTTTCTTTAGGTATTTGGCGATGCTCATCCCACTATAGTGCGGTGCCAAAACCATGCTAACGGCGTGCGTAATGCCGTCTGCAATCATCTGCCCAACTACTTCTTCAATCCATGGTTCCCAATGGCGCATCCCTAAATAGAAATAGAGTTCATCTTGGCCGAAGTGGGTCTGAATCGCCGCAATCTGCGCGGTTGTGAATTCGAGCAAAGGCGATTTGCCGCCAATCTGTCGATAGTTATTTGTGATTTCATCCAAGACGGCAGGCGAGGTCACACGACCGCTGCGAATGTCGGCGAGGTAGCCGGGAATTTCGTCAAGCGATTGTGGCCCGCCATAAGCCATGATGAGAATGCCGATTTTTTTATTCATGGGTTTTGCGGCAACTAAGCTCTAATTGAACTTAGTTGCTGGTGCGCTCTCGAATATAGTCAACGGTACGCTGTACGTTTTCGATGGGTGTTTGCGGCAAAATACCGTGTCCTAAGTTGAAAATGTGACCATTGCGCCCATCTGCTTGATCGAGAACGATGTCGATGCGATGCTTTAACTCACGCCATGGCGCAAGTAAGGCGATGGGATCGAGATTGCCTTGAATCGCTTTATTGTCTCCCAGCGACTCCCACGCCTCGCTGAGTGGCAGCTTCCAATCAACGCCATAAACGTCTGCACCATTTTCGCGTACAACGTCCATATAGAGCGTCGTCCCAAGTCCGAAATAGATGATCGGCACATCGGTGCGCCGTTTAACGGCCGCAATTAAGGCACGATTATAGGGATCGACGTATTCTGCATATTCCAACTTGCCGAGTGCCGCGCCCGCCCATGAGTCAAAAATTTGCAACGCTGACGCACCGGCTTGGGCTTGCTTGAGCAGATAGTCGGTCATGACTGTCACAAGCTTGTTCATGAGGCGATCCCATGCGGCGGGTTCGCTATACATCAAGGATTTGACGTGTGCGTAATTTTTGCTGCCGCTGCCTTCAACTGCGTAGGCTGCCAGCGTGAAGGGTGCGCCACAGAAGCCGATTAGCGGGATGTTGCGGGGGGTGAGTTCGGCCGAAACCAGCCCAATCGCATCGAGTGTCCCCTGCATCGACTCCTCCGCTGGTGGGGTCGCTAACAGATCGATCTGCTTGTTTTCACGCAGTGGATTGTAGATGACTGGGCCTTTTCCCTTCACAAACTCAAGGTCGAGTCCCATCCCTTGCAGGGGAGGCAGAATGTCAGAAAAGATGATTGCCGCATCGAATCCAAAGGTGTTAATCGGTTGCAGGGTCACTTCGGCCGATAATTCAGGTGAGTTGATCACCTGCAACATCGTCTTCTGCGCTCGAATCGCGCGATATTCCGCCATATAACGGCCCGCTTGGCGCATAAACCAGACGGGCGTTCTTTCAGTCGCTTCTCCGCGACACGCTTTTAAGAAAATTGAATTCATTTTTGATAGTGATTAGTGGTTAGTGGTAAGCAAGAAAAGCTCATTACTCATCACTTATCACTTCTATTTGTCCACACAACTTTGCCCACAAAAAACGGCCCTAAACTTGCCAAATATTGGCTCGTCTGCTTCGTCTTGCGCATTCGTTCGACAATTTTGGAGAGTGGGGTCAGCTCTTTCCCGATCAGGGCAATCACAAAATCGTTGTCGTTTTTGTCGAGGCCATGGCAGGCAAGGCGAATATCTGTGCCGAGACCAGCGCGACCATACGCCATACCGATGCCACCATGTTCCATTAAGATGGTGCGCTGTTCATCGGCCGAAAGTTGCTCAAACGACCCATCGCGACGCAGTGGATACCAAATCGCCCATGCCAATTCAGGATTGGTGATACGTTCCAGCGGGCGCGTGATGAGCGTGTGCTCAAGGTCTTGCTCATAGCCGATAGCGTAGGTTCGGCCGAACATAGTCAACTCCGGTTTCGGCAACAATGCCGCAAACGCTGCATATTGCAGGAGGTCGCGCACTTGCGTCACAAAAAAGTCGGGATCCTCATTGGCAAACAAAATTGCGATCCCATACGGATCGTTCGCATCAAGATAGACCGTCGCCGTGATCGCCGCCTCTTGTAAAACCGCAATCACTGAATCGACGTCGTAACAATCCCCAAAGGCCAACAACTGCATATACAGTCGCCGATTGAGCTTTGTTCCCTTGCCATCAGCATCTCTGCCTCGTTCGCTCACGTCAACGCCTTGCGTCTCCGCTCTTTGTACATCTAATGCCATTTATTACTCCATTAACCAACGTGCTGCATCTTTCGCATGATAGGTGATGATCACATCGGCCCCCGCACGTTTGATGCTCAATAATTTTTCCAAAACGGAACCTTTCTCATCTAACCAGCCATTTGCTGCTGCGGCTTTTAACATTGAATATTCACCGCTGACGTTATAGGCAACCAGCGGCAACTCTGGATGTGCCGACTTGACGCGCTGAATCACGTCTAAATAGGCCAATGCCGGTTTGACCATTAGGAAGTCAGCACCTTCTTGTACGTCAAGCGCCGCTTCGCGCATTGCCTCTTGGACGTTCGCGGGATCCATTTGATGCGTCCGCCGGTCGCCAAATTTAGGCGCACCATCGGCCGCATCTCGAAATGGGCCATAAAATGCCGACGCATATTTGACCGCATACGACATGATCGGGAGTCGTTCAAAACCAGCCTCATCCAAACTGGCACGAATCGCCTGAATCATGCCATCCATCATGCCGCTGGGGGCGATGATGTCTGCTCCCGCTTCAGCATGACTGACGCTCACTTTTTGTAATATTGCGAGCGTTTGATCATTGAGCGCATAGCCATGATCATCTAAGATGCCGCAGTGTCCGTGATCGGTATATTCGCACAGGCAAACGTCGGTGATGACGAGTAATTCGGGGGCGATACGCTTGATTTCTCGGATCGCCTGCTGAACAATCCCGCCATCTGCAAAATTTTCCAGCCCGATCGGATCTTTTTCTGCGGGGATTCCAAACAGCAACACGGCAGGGATGTTGAGTTTGTCGATCTCCTTGATCTCTTGTTCAAGCTGGTCAACTGACAGGCGAAACTGTCCGGGCATCGAAGAAATTTCGTCACGCACACCGACGCCATGTTGGATAAACAGCGGATAGATAAAATCATCGGTGCGGAGCGTCGTTTCACGCACCATGCGGCGCAGGGTTGGCGTGTTGCGGAGACGACGGGGGCGAATAATTGGGAAATGATATGTCATGGTATGTTTCCCATTGCAAGGTCTGTTAACAGTTTTGTTGCAACACTCTTTACAACAGACACCACCATACCCCCACCCGTTTTTGTAACAGCTTCCTTTGTCTCTTTCCAAATTGTTTCACTGCGAACAGCATCTAAAAATTCATGCCCCTTCCACGTCAATCGTATTTTGTTAATTGAATAACCGCCTCCTACAAAGCTACTGATTTTAATATCTAAGTAACCAGCCTCTTGCAAAATTTCAAGATGTCCTCGAACAGTTGAAGAAGACACGTCTAAGTCTAAACTATCACCAACATCCCACTCATCTGGTAATGATTCAACAATCAAAAGTAATTTGCGGATAAGCTCCATATCGCGTTTCATAAACACCTCGTTTGGTAGTATTCAGTTAGGGCGGTGATAAGACCATTCATGGTTGATTCTTCGGGCGTGATGTGAACGGTGAAGTCGTGGGCTTCGGCCGATTTCTTCGTCACCTCACCAATACAGCCCACGATTACTGTCTCCAAGGATAAGGTGTTATCGTCGGCAAACTGGGCGGCGAAGTTTTCAACGGTCGTCGGGCTTGTGAAGAGGATGACGTCAAAGCCATTTGCGAGTTCGGCGCGTGCGGCGGGGGTGGGATCGGCCGAAACCGTATCATAAAGTGCAATTTCGTCCACGATTGCCCCGCGCTCCCGCAACATTTCAACAATCTCGACCCGACCTTTTTTCGCACGTGGGAATAGGATGCGCTGACCCAGTACATCCCCTAACGCGACGACCAAGCTTTCTCCAACAAATTTCTCGGGAATGAGGTCAACGCGCATCCCCAATCGTTCCGCCAATGCCGCTGTCCTCGTTCCGCTGACTGCGATTCGCGGCAATGTAGAATAGGAATAGCCAGCCTTGCGTGGAAAATTTTCACACATTAGCTGATCAAAGAAGCGCACACCGTTCTGACTGGTAAAAATAAGCCAGTCATACGTTTCAAACTTTGCCATTGCAGATCTCAGTTGCTCACGCGCACTTTCCTGCACGACAAATTGAATCATCGGCAAGATGATGGGTTGCGCACCAACTGAGCGCAGTAGATCGGCCGTTGCTTCGGCCTGTTCGGCTGCGCGTGTCACAACGACACGCACACCTGCCAACGGCCTATTCTGCATCCAGCAACTCCCGCGCCCCCTGCCCGAGTGCATCCTGTGCCAACGCTTCCCCCAATGCGACAGGATCATCCCCTACGCCCTGCACGCGAATCACCTTTGTGCCATCGGCCGATGCGACCAGTCCCCGCAATCCAAAAAATGGCTGGTCGTTTACAGCTAGCGGTTCGCTGTATGCGCCAACTGGTGTTGAGCAGCCACCATCGAGTGCGTGTAAAAAGGTGCGTTCGGTCGAAACCGACTGTCGAACATCCCAGCAATCAATCTGTGCCAATAACTCCAATACTCGCGTATCACCGGCCCGACATTGAACGGCCAAGGCCCCTTGCCCGGGAGCGGGCAGCATGATGCCTGCGGGTAGAAATTCTGTGATATGTTCTTCTAGACCAATCCGTGTTAATCCCGCCGCTGCCAAGACGGCCGCATCAAATTCGCCGTCCACGACCTTATCTACACGCGTGCCAACATTGCCGCGAATGGACTGGACATTTAGATCGGGCCGCTGCATCAATAGTTGTGCCTTGCGACGCAAGCTGCTAGTGCCGACGGTTGCACCCTGTGGCAAGGTCGCCAATCGCCAGCCATTTTTCGCCACAATGACATCGCGCACGTCTGCTCGGCCGATAATTGCTCCTAGCGTGAGCCCGCCACTTTCCTCCACTGGCAAATCTTTAAGCGAATGGACGGCAAAGTCAATCGTGCCTGCATGTAAGGCGTTCTCCAACTCCAGTGTAAACAAACCTTTGCCACCAATGGCGGGCAACGGTTTGTCGAGCGTTTTATCCCCCTGCGTCACAAATGGGACAATCTCGCATTTTTGATCGGGGAAATTAGATTGCAGCAGGGCAATGACATGCTCTGTTTGCCACATGGCAAGGGTTGAAGTTCGGGAGCCAATGATTAAAGACATGATTAAGGTAAAAGGAGAACGAGGTGAGATAAATCGTTAGCCATCCCCCTTGCGAATTTACAAATCGAATAGTTCTCGCACAGTTTCGGTATATCGCTCCGACTGCCCATTCTCGGCATGTTCCTTGAGGACGAGCGTCGGCCGATGCAGCATCTTTTTCACGAGCGATTGTGAGAATTTCTCAAGCTGTCTGCGTGTTGATTCATCCACATCGGGCAGGTGCTTTAGGGCGCGGCGCAGCTCTTGTTGGCGAATCATTTCTGCCTTAGCCCGCAATTCGGCAATCGTCGGCCGAACCGTCAGTTTGCGCCGCTGTTGTGCAAAGTTTTCTAGTTCTTCTGCAACAATTGCCTCCACAAACGGGATAGACTTTTGACGTTCATAGAGGGCCTCATCGACAAAATTTTGGAGTGCGTCTACATCATAAAGGTGAACGCCAGCAACCTGCTGAACGGTTGGCTCCACATCGCGTGGCACGGCAATGTCGATGATGACGAGCGGCTTATCGCGGCGAGCCATCACCTTTTGCATCATGTCGCGGTCGATCAGGGTGTGCGGCGCAGCAGTGGAGCAGAGAACGAGATCGGCCGATTTCAACCGCCCCCCTAACTGCTCAAATCCATACGCTTTCCCCGCAAACTCATCTGCCAACGCCTGTGCCGTGTGCTGTGTGCGATTGACGACGGCGAGTTCGGCGATTTGATGTTTACGAATCGCCTTGAGGGCGAGTTTGCCCATCTTCCCTGCCCCCACCATGACGACGTTGCAGCCGTCTAACCCTGATAGCTTATCGGCAGCCAACTTGACGGCGACGGAGCTAACGCTGGCGGCATTTCGGCCGATTTCCGTCTCAGTATGCGTGCGTTTTCCGGTTCGAATCGCTGTTTGAAAGAGCGTGCGTAGGAGGGAACCGAGCGTGCGCTGCGCCGTCGATGTCTCGAATGCGTGGGCAACTTGCCCAAGTATCTGCGGTTCGCCAACAACGATCGAATCCAAACCCGCCGCGACACGACAAAGATGTTCAATCGTCGCCTCTTCTATGTGTTGATACGAATGATCGAGAATTTCTGTGGCACAAACGCCTGTCTGTTGTGACCAGAGCGCGGCCAATTGGTCAATACCTGCCGCGACGTTGTCAACGGCCGCATAAAGTTCGACGCGGTTACAGGTGGAAAGAATGCCAATTTCATGACAAGGGGAGGGTTGGGTACGAAATTCGGCCGAAAGTGCCGCCACCTTCCGCTCGGCCAATCCCGCTCGCTCACGCAGCGCAACGGGCGCAGTTCGATAATTCATTCCCAAGCAGATTAACTGTAATTCACTCATTTTCATGCAAAACTATACAAAACTATGTATTTGTGAAAGATTATACAATCGCTTGTGGCAGGCAACTATAAATAATCGCACAGCGTTTATATAGGCTGCAAACGCAAACACCTTGCTCAAATGGCAACTGAAATTGTTTTCGTAAGATTGGCGTGGGAAATAAGTACTAATTTTGACCAGTTTTCTTGATTTCCCCCACATTCACATCTCCTTCACGTCAAAAAAAAAGCGTGTAAGCATCCATGTAAGAAGAGTCCCCTATATTTCTATGTATCAGCTAGTACACGAGTACTACAACTGATTAACAGGGATGTAACGGGAAACACCTGATGAGAGGGGAGCTTTCATTATGGTGGATGGGCAGTGATTTGCTGCCCATCCCTCCAACTCCCAAATAAATTGTAACGGTATTAAATTTTTATTTGCCATTGTCGTAGCGGTAAAGGGGTTTTTTGATGTTAGCGAAAGAACAACTTTGGGAACAATCTGTCGTCCACCACGAAATTGCTGTCTCACACACAATTTGGTCAGCACCCACTCAGAACACAGTTGAATTTGAGATGGCTGATGCAGCCGCCGAAAAGCGTAAATTGATCGCTAAGCGACTATTCGACGTAGCGGTTTGTCTCTTCTTACTGCCAGTCGTCTTACCAGTTATGGCACTTGTTGCACTGGCTATTCGCCTTGATTCAAAAGGCGGCGTTCTTTTTCAACAGACGCGCATCGGCCGACATGGGGAGCCATTCACCTGCTTGAAGTTCCGCTCGATGTATACGAATGCGGAAGAGATCAAGGCAAATTTGATGACACAAAATGAGTCGGATGGCCCCGTCTTCAAAATGAAGAATGACCCACGTATCACCAAAGTTGGCAGCATTATTCGCAAGTTGAGCCTCGATGAACTGCCACAGGTTTTTAACGTCATCAACGGTGACATGAGTTTGGTAGGCCCACGTCCCGCCGTCCCATCAGAGGTCGTCCAGTACACCGACAAACAGATGAAACGTCTCGACGCCATTCCGGGACTGACTGGCTTGCAGCAAGTTTCTGGTCGCAGCGATTTGGATTTTGAAAGCTGGATTAACTACGACCTGCAATATATCGAAGATCAATGCGTTATTAACGACATCAAAATTTTGCTACGCACGGTTCCAGCAGTTGTGACCGGCAAAGGAGCTTACTAATCATGACCGTCTATATCCCAACACACCTAGAAGCTACTTCCGCTTATTCAACCGTTGAAACGTTCCGCGAAATTCGCAAAACGCTAATCTTGATGGGTGTTCCGATTGACAATTTGACAATGACCGAGACACTGGAAAAAGTCGAGGAATTTGTGGAAGTTGGTCGTGCAACAGGCAAACATCATCAGGTCGCAACCGTCAATACCGATTTCTTAGTTAAATCGCTCGAAGACGACAACTTGCGCGACCTACTCCAAAACGCCGACCTCTGTACGCCCGATGGAATGCCACTCGTCTGGGGCAGCAAACTACTCGGTGTTCCGCTAAAAGAGCGCGTGGCTGGCTCAGACATGGTGCCAATGATTGCGGAACGGGCTGCACGCAAAGGGATGACGCTCTACTTTATGGGAGCTGCTCCCGGCGTTGCTGATGAAGCGAAGCGTATGCTTGAGGAACGCTATGAGGGATTGCAGGTTGTTGGGACATCTTGCCCATTCTGGAAACCCGGCGAACAGTTTGACCAAGCTGTTCTGGACGAAATCAAAGCGTTAAATCCTGACATCTTGCTCGTTGCACTAGGCAATCCAAAACAAGAGCTGTGGATTAAGACGTATGGTGCAGAAGTTGGGGTTCCAGTGCAAATCGGCGTTGGCGCATCACTCGATTTCATCGTCGGCCGCACAAAACGCGCACCGAAATGGATGCAGAAGACGGGTCTCGAATGGGTCGCGCGTCTTGTGCAAGAACCGCGTCGCCTCTGGAAACGGTATGCGCTCGATGCAGTCCGCTTTGCGCCATCCCTCATGCGGCAATGGTGGATCATGCGCCCCGCTGCACAGACCGACCAGTCGTTTAGCATCGAAATGCGCTCAATTGGTCACGTCTCAATCATGAACGTCAAAGGTGGTTTCACGCGCTTCCATTCTCAGAATGTCCGTGACGCTGGCGAACGCGCCTTGCGCCGGCGAGCAAACTTGACCATCAATCTCGCTGATGTGACCAACCTCGACTGTAATGCCATTGGCACACTGATGTCTTTACGGAAAATGGCGGAAGAGACGGGCGGCGAATTGCGAATTGTGGGCATTCAGAAACCATTGCAGCGCATTTTTGACATGCTTCATCTCGCCTCTTTTTTTGAACTAGATGAAAGTAGTTTAGTACTAGGTTTGCGCTAATTGGCTTTTTTTTCAATTAGTGCAAAGTAGTTTAGTACTACTAACCAATACCCATCAATACGACCGAAAAGGCCATGCGAACAGCGTGGTCTTTTTCTTTACTCACCCTACCCATTGAGTATAATCAGAAGTACGTGAGGCAGTCACGTCAGATGCACGGGAAATTGCGCTGGCGGCTGATTAAATATGACGACAAACATGGCAGATTTACGCATTAACTATGATCAGGGATCACTTTCACAGGCGTCGCTTTCGGCCGATCCCTTCACCCAATTCAATCTCTGGTTTGAAGATGCGGTCAGCGCAAATGTTTTTGAGCCAAATGCAATGGTCTTGGCGACCAGCACATCGGAAGGTGTCCCATCGGCGCGAACGGTGCTGCTCAAAGGCGTGAATAAGGGATTTCGCTTTTTTACGAATTATGATAGTCAAAAAGCGGCGGAGCTAGCCGACAATCCCCATGCTGCGCTCGTCTTCTTGTGGAAAGAGCTTCATCGACAGGTGCGCGTGTCAGGTTGGGTGCAGAAGTTGGAGGCGCGAGAATCGGCCGAATATTTTCACTCCCGACCACGCGGCTCCCAAATTGGGGCATGGGCTTCTCCACAAAGCGAGGTGATCGAGAACCGCGCCGTTCTGGAAAAGTTGTCGGCTGATATAGAAGCGCGATTTGCCGACGTTGACCCAATTCCGCTGCCGCCGTTCTGGGGTGGCTACATCGTAAAACCACGTGCGGTCGAATTTTGGCAAGGTCGGCCGAGCCGACTGCATGACCGTTTTCGCTATTCGCGCAATGGGGATAGCTGGGAAATTGTACGACTTGCGCCATAGTCAGTGAGCAGTAGATAGGGCAATTGCATACTAAATTGGTTGTAAAAGCTGCTCAAGAAAGCCGTTGTTCCAACCAGCCCGTTTCCGCTTCCGTTTGAGGCTACCTTTAGAGGGGTCTTGTTTCAACAAGCTAATGGCAATATGGCGAACAACAGCAAGATTTGCAGCCGCGTTTCCACAGGTGCGTTGGTCATCTTCAAGAAAACCAACATCTAAACACCAGTGTAGATTGTTCTCAACCTGCCAATGTTCACGTTTCGCTCTGAGGATTTTAAGCGCGTCGCAAGCTACGGATGTAATGAAGAAACGACGCTCGGTTGATGTTTTATTGTGGAGCGTCCGTTGCGTTTCAATCATGACAATCGTTTGCAAGTCACACCATTTGTCGCGGTTGCGGAGCAACTGTAGCTGTGTTTCATCATCAATCGCCCAGCATTTACGCATCTCACTGCGACCATGCCCCTCATGCTTAGATTCAGCATAATCACCGTCAATCCCAGCAAAATCGAGGCGTTCGGCACAGGCAAATGCTGTCTGCACATCTTCAAACAGCATGCCTTGATTGCCTTTCAAGGCCAACAGATAATCACCTTCTTGTTGCCGAATCAAGCGTGCGTTTTTGACCTGACAGCCTGCCGCATCGATGGTGACTAAACAACCCGAGACATCCAACAGTTTTAGCAACTCTGGAATGGCTGTGATTTCATTCGATTTTTCTTCCGCATTGCGTTGTCCCAAGACAATTTGATTGGCTGTTGCCCATGCACTCACCATGCATAGTGCCTTTTTACCTGCCTTTTCATCTGCTGAACCACGCAATTGCTTGCCATCAATCGCAATCACCTGCCCTTTTGTGACGGTGAACATGCTGTTGACCCAACTTTGAAACCCCGCTTGTATTTCTTCTGGGTCTATCACAATAAAGACTCGTCGTATCGTTGCCCCTGACGGCACTTTTTCTATCAGCCATCTTTTTGCTAGCCACTCCCGCTTTTCTCTTGCCCATTCCGACATCTCCTCCCAGCCATCCGCTCCACAGATTGTCGCGCACACCGCTATGACGATGATATCGATTAACTTGTGTTCAACTAAATGCTCTAGTCGCGGGTCTGTTACTTCGGAAAAATGGGCTGCTAGCGTCATTCTTACACCTTTTTCTGCTAGCTTACCCTCTTTATCTCATTTTCGCCTTTATTACCGTTTTAGTATGCAATCGCCCTAGGGGAATTGCGATTGATAAGGTCATAAACCTGATATACACTAAGTTCCTGCATTATATTTCCTCTCTTCTGCTGACTTAGCCTCGCCAAAGTTAAGCAAGATGTAACTACTCAGGCATAGATATAGGCAAAATTGTCAAAAAACGCTGATTACGCCCATATATGGGCGTAATTTTGATGAAAAACAACGGTTTTAATCAATCTTTTTGAGCAAATCGTGCAGTCAACACCTACATACGGCGGTTATACATGATCTCACCGCCATATCTATGGCTGAGTACTAACAGCAAGATAATGATTACTGGGTGCGTACTTGGCGTGCGCCATGGATAATCTCATTGAAAAAACTGACGATTAACATACTAGTGTTTTTCGCTTTTTCGAGCGATTGGTCAATCTTAATCTTGGCCGATTCTGCCCTTACACTGTTTTCGTCAAATACGGCAAATGCATTAGCCAGACCAGCCGAAGGTAATATTAAACCTACCTCATGGAATGATCCATCTTGCATGTAAAGTCTAAGAGTGGTCTTTTTCTCATCGTATTCAACGGATTCTAACTGAGCAAGGGGGAACTGTATTTGCCATTTTTCTTCCCCAAAGTTGAAAGCAATTAATCTGGAATTAGTAATTAGTAGTAATCCTAACCCTAGTCGATACATAAGTTCACCGCTTATATCAAATCCTTCAATGTGGGTAGTCTTAACCTTAGTCTCAATTGAAACAAACTTTAATAGAGTTTTCCAAAATGGTTCTTGAAACGGTATGAGGCATCCAAACTCTATTTCCATGTCGGATTGACCAAGACAGTATTCCACTGACAAATCATTTTTCAATAGATTATTGAGTACCTGCCTCTGTTGAACATTTAATGGTTCAAAGCCTATCTGCAACAGGGCTTTCGACCATTCTAGACTTCTGCGAGCACTCATGACATATGATATGGAAGGGGAAGCTGATGTGAGTTGGGACAATGAGCTTCCACAAATCTCACAGAAATTGGCATTATCTTTTACCGAATGTTGACAGCGGTTACACTTCTTCATATTGCTAACTTCCTCAAAACTTTATGTTTACAGACGCCGAGAGCAGTTTTGTCGCCTTATATTATGTAGAACTAAGCGCTACGCGCGGGTAGTCAGAAACTCCTCAAAACGAGAAATCGAATAGCATAGAAATAAGAGTACTATCTCCATAGGACTCGTCAACTAGAAGTAACGAATGGAGATAGACTCATGACAATCTTACGTCAAAAGATGCAGGAAGACCTGCAATTGAACGGACTTGCCCCAAAGACCCAAGAAGCGTATGTGCGAGCGGTGCGGCAGCTAGCAGAGTACATGGCAAATCGCCAGATTTGCTAAATGAAAAAGAGATTCGAGATTACTTTCTTTATTTGAAAAATGAGAAGCAAGCAGCACGTGGCAGCGTCACAATCGCCCTGTGTGGCATCAAGTTTTTCTATGAGCACACGCTCAAACGGGAATGGCACGCCTTTAACCTAATCCGCCCAGAAAAAACAAAAAAGCTGCCAGTGGTGCTGAGTCGGCAAGAAGTGAAGGGTGTATTGGGACAAATTCGCCGGCTGGATTACCGAACCTGCCTGACCACGATTTATAGTTGTGGATTGCGTTTGCGAGAAGGAGTGACGTTGCGAGTTAGCCAAATTGACAGCCAGCGTATGATGCTCCACATTCAAAAGGGGAAGGGGGGCAAAGACCGTTATGTACCGCTGCCAAATGCAACGTGTCAATTACTGCGTCAATATTGGGTGACACACCGTCATCCAACATGGCTATTTCCTGGTCGTCGCCGCAGGGGCGAAACCACTGGACAAGATGCCACAAAACCAATGAATGAACGCGGCATGCAGACTGCCTTAAAGCAGGCTGTCGCCGCACAAGGTATTCAAAAGTCTGTTTCGGTGCATACGTTACGCCATTCCTATGCAACCCACCTGTTGGAAGCGGGGGTCAACTTGCGACAAATCCAGATGTATCTCGGACATAGTTCACTGAGAACCACGGCGATTTATACGCATTTGACCCGTGATGGCGAAGCACGCGCAGCGACCCTCATCAATCATCTGATGGATGATTTGGGAAGCGTTAAGGGGGCCGCGCCATGGTGACGTTAGCCGAGATCGTTTCTCAAGTTGGTCGCGCATATCGTAACCAATTTGCAACTGAGTTGTTACCGAGCCATCGTCAAGCGTTAAGGTCGATTGAGCAGTGCCGCACACCGTCGCTGGGCGGTCATGTCTACCGTTGTGACGGGTGTGATGTGACCCACTACCAGTATCATTCGTGCCGCAACCGTCATTGTCCACAATGTCAGTTTCAGGCGGGTGAGCAGTGGCTTGAACGACAACATGCCCGTTTGTTGCCCACGCATTATTTTATGCTCACATTCACATTGCCTGAACCGCTACGAGCTGTCGCCAGAGCCAATCAGCGACTGCTCTATAATTTGCTGTTTCGCTGTGCTGCACGAGCGACTCAACAGTTGGCACAAGACGAACGCCTTGTCGGTGGGCAAATTGGCATGATTGGCGTTTTACATACTTGGGGACGCAATCTCGTATACCATCCACACGTTCATTTTCTTGTTCCTGGTGGTGGTTTAGATGCTGACTATCAGTGGCGAGCGACCTCGCACAACTTCTTTTTGCCTGTTAAAGCGTTGTCGAAACTGTTTCGCGCCAAATTTCGCGACGCATTGCAAAAGACACCGTTATTCACAGCCGTTCCGACCTCTGTTTGGCACTGTGATTGGGTTGTCCATTCGCAGCCTGTCGGTTTGGGGCAGCACGCTCTCAAATATCTCGCTCCCTACATCTTCCGCGTTGCCCTTTCCAATCGCCGCATCGTCAAATTTGAAAACAACAAAGTCACCTTTCGCTACCGCAAATCTGACACAGGTCAGTGGCGCACCTGTACACTCACTGTGTTTGAGTTTCTGCGACGATTTTTACAGCATGTGCTACCCAAAGGGTTTGTCAAAGTTCGCTACTATGGCCTTTTCGCTCCAGCCAAACGAGAGCAATTGACACTCTCTCATCAGTTGCAACCATCCTTGACCTCTCCGTACCATATGCCCAAGAAATCTGACTTGGCTCGCAGCCCATATCGTCCACTTTGTGCCATCTGCAAACAACCCATGGGTTTGGTACAGACTTTACATTCTCAAACGCGCTCTCCTCCATAAATGCTTCTGCCAAAAAACGTATCTTGTTGGGCAGTGGTTTTGCACTGTCTCTTGTTCAGCCTGCCTACGATTTGTGATCATCTTCCTATACTCAACGCACGCTTCAGGTTCACTTTATGATCAATGCTTGGGATTTTGCGCCTTCCCCCGTTACAATATGCTTGCTCGTTGATTCTGGTGGCTCTTAAATCCTCAAATTTCTCAATACCTTTTTCCCTATAGTCCACCCTTCAACGGCTCTGTTCAACCGTGATTAGGCGGCGGCTTCGAAGACTTCGCGCCGCATCAATCCTTTATCGTTAGGCGAGTTAGTGCAACAAAACGTTCTGCGCGAAACGATGCCCGCCCAACACAGCATCAAGCCGACAAAACTGCAAACAGATTTTGCGGCTTATGCAACTAGACCGAAAGAAAGGAAAAGTTGATTCAGCAACGCTAGGAGTTTAGGATGGCAGAAAATGGAAATTCTACTATTCCCGAATTGTGGGATACAACTGTAGAGGCAACCTCATACGGTCAATCAGAGCTTTATCAAACCCACCTGTTTGAGCAGTACAAGTTGCTAGTAGATACTGCAGACAAAACCAGTGCACGTCGAAATTTAGCGAACACTTTTTTCCTTACACTACACACCTTTCTCATAGGTGCGGCAGGCTTTATCTACCAAAATGGGCCAAATATTGTGAGTCCTTGGCTCAACATTTTTCCGTTGATTGCCGTGATGGCTCTTTGTTATGTCTGGTACAGATTGCTTCTATCATATCGTCAGCTAAACACAGCGAAATTTAGGGTTATAGGCGAGTATGAAAGAAAGTTGCCTACAAGCCCGTTCTGGTTGGCAGAATGGAAAACTCTAGGTGAAGGAAAAGATCCTAAGAAGTACCGACCTTTGACTGATGTTGAACAGATCGTGCCAATCATATTTGCTGGCCTCTACGTCCTCGCTTTCGTTGCGGCGTTCTTCTAGAAATGCTTGTTAGTTTCAAAAACTAATCGTCGATGCATAAGTAATTTGGTGAGAGTATGGGATACGAATACGATATTTTTTTGAGTTATCGCCGAAAACGACCAATATCAGATTGGGTAGTTAATCACTTTTATCCTGAGCTAAGCGACTGGCTAGCAACCAGTTTACCGTATGATCCAAAGATTTATCTTGATCAACAACAAGATGTTGGGGTTGCTTGGCCTCAAAACGTAAAACGTGCACTCCTTCGATCTCGCTGTTTGGTAACTGTATGGGCTCCGCAATACTTCCGTTCCGAATGGTGTATGGCAGAATGGCAAAGCATGCTTCGACGCGAGCAAGTTCTTAACATGAAGTCTCCTGATAATCCAATGGGGTTGGTGTATCCAGTAGTATTTCATGATGGAGAATGGTTTCCAGAAGAAGCTCAAAATACTCAACATAAATGCCTCAAGAAGTGGAATTGCCCACACCCTGTACTGAAACAATCTCCAGACTATATTGAATTTGTTTCAACAGTACAAGAAATTGCAGATGATTTAGCAACTATGATCAGTCAAGCACCTATTTGGGATCAAGACTGGCCTGTTGTCCTTCCTGCTCCAACGCCGCCAGTTCGATTCACTGTTCCCAAAATATAGATTATGATTTCCAGTAACCAACAAGGGCAAATTGTTACATTTTATTCCTACAAAGGTGGGGTTGGTCGCACGTTCAACCTTGCCAACATTGCCACTTGCTTAGCCAATTGGGGATACAAAGTGTTGTGTGTCGACTGGGATATTGAAGCCCCTGGCCTAAAGCAATATTACTCAACCCTTGCACATGATCTGGATAGTGCAACCGGTCTAGTACAGCTAATTTCTGATTTTCGTACTCACAAATATTCTGGCTGGAGGGAATATGTTACACGTGTCGAAGTAAGTCAGAAAACAGGCAGATACATAGATTTGATTTTTGCTGGGCAATATGACAACACGTATTCCACAAATGTTCATTCAATCAATTGGGACTTATTGTATTCTGAATTCGACTTCGGGAATTTTTTAGAGGAAGTCAGAAATGATTGGAAAGACAGTTATGATTTCATTTTCGTAGACAGTAGAACGGGAATAACTGATATTGGTGGTATATGTACGGTTCAACTTCCTGATACTTTGTTTCTAATACTAAGTGCAAATAACCAATCAATCAGAGGAACCACGCAAGTATTAAAAAATTGTCTTGTAGCACGTGACAAGTTTCCATTTGATCGTGCCGGCCTCACAATTGTTCCGTTAGTGTCTAGGCTAGATATCAGGGAAGAGTACAAGTTAGGGATAAAGTGGTTGCGAGATATTAGCGATCAATTTAAGCCTCACCTCTCAAACTGGTTGTCCAGAAATGTAGATCCTTTTGAACTAATTAGTATTCTTAGAATTCCCTACTATTCGCATTGGAGCTTCGGAGAAAAGTTACCAATCCTCGAAGAGGATTCACGAGATTCTGATAGCATTAGTTACCACATTCGCACCGTCGCTGCACTTATTGCCCATAGATTTAGTGATACACATCGCTTGATCAGCAATCGTGATAGTTATGTCAATTCAGCATCGCTTAGAGCTGTGCAAGCTAGCAACCAAGACGAATTCGAGTTTGACTTTGCACTAAGCTACCGAGCAACCCGCAAGAATGACAGGTTTGCAACTGCTTTACGTAATGAGCTTGAGAAATTCGGGGCAAGAATTTTCCATTTTGGACGATCTATTGACGCAGGCTCACGGTGGAGCACTCTTCTTGAAGAGTCTTATGCCTCATCGCGCCATCTAATCGCAATTGTCAGTGAATCAAACTCTTTACAGTTTGAGGAACTTCTCTCGTTTGTCGAGCAAACTTTGAGAGACTCTCGTGACCGGCGTCTAATTCCAATATATTTGGATTACCGTTCTTTTGAGAGTGCTCCACCCCTTCTTAATCAGGTCAATTGGATTGATGGGACAAGCCGCGACGCTCAACTTATCGCCTTAAACATATTTCAAGCGTATGGATACCAGACTATGGAGTCTGGTGTTCGCGTAATAAACGATGAAATTCGTGAGCAGGGAGGGTTCTTCTTACGGCAGGGTGATGCTGCATTTAATGAAGGCAGATACGATGATGCCTTATCTTTCCTTAACCAAAGTGCCGCTCTTTATTCCAAGGCCGATGATCAAGCTAATTTTGCTATCGTCCAAAATAAGATAGGCGAAACTCTCAAATTACAAGGGCGATACTCAGAGTCTATACAGGCATTTGACCGTAGCGTAAAAACATCAAAAACTGCAAACAGACCCCATATAACCTGTCTAGCTCTTAACAACTGGGGCGATATATTACAACAACAAGGTAGGCTAGTAGAGTCAGAACGTGCCTTTCACGAAAGCCTAGAAATTTCAAAAAGTATCGATGACAAGTACATTTCGGTCGTCACTCTAAATAGCTTGGGTGGTTTGTACCAACGACAGGGACGGTTCAAGCAAGCGGTGGAGGTCTTGGAGCAATGTCTGTCCGTCATTAGCCAACTTGGTGACATGCGTTTATTGGCTAGCACATTGGGCAATTTGGGTCTTGTGCTAGTTCGTCAAGGGCATTTTGATGAAGCTTTGTCGTTGTATAATCAATCTCTTAGCCTGTCAGAAAATATAGGCGATGCCGTCTTGGAGGTGAACACCCTCAAACAAATCGCTGATATTCTAAGACAGATGGGGAACTTAGAATCAGCAGATAATACGTATGAAAGGGCATTGCGTTTAGCAAGTGATATCAACTCTCCTCAATTAATGTTGTCTCTTTGGAACAATCGTGCATCTTTGATGATTGAGACAGCGAATTTTGAGCAAGCCCTCAGATTCTATGAAAGGAGTCTTGACATTGCGAACCGTTTGCAAGATGTATTCTCGCAAGCAGCAATTTTAAGAGCTATTGGCTTTGCATATATTCAAACGAGTCAGCTTAAATCTGCCCAGAAATATCTTGAGTCTAGTGTGGAAATGTATGCATCAATCAACAATCAAGCTGGCCAAGCTCAAGCACAGGTTGGATTGCTGAGCACATACGTTCGCATGGGTAAGAGCAAAAAGGCGAACGCTTTTCTGAGAGATTCGCAGAAATCCAATCCTGAGTTTCAACGACTGATTCTTTCCAGATCAAGGTTCGGTATGGTCGGCCAGGCTTCGAAAAAGCAAGTTGGAACCATAATAAAGATCGTTAACCAAGACAATTCACCTAGTTTCTACGGATTTATCAAATCTGAAAATGTCAGTGACGACATATTCTTTCACAGTAGCAATCTAGTCGGAAGAACAATAAGTCAACCTAGTGCTGGCGATATAGTATTGTTTGATGTTCAAGATGGAGAAAGAGGGCCGCAAGCCATCTCCATTGAAGTACTAAGCGCAAAGCAATTAGCCGATTCGTTGACCGAATGACAATCAAACTAGGTGGCGCCGCCCAACATGGCATCGTGCGACCTGAAAAGTCGCTAGTTTAGCTGCTGAAACGTCAGGGTGAGACGGTTTCAGCCTGATATTCTGCTATCAGTACCCAACCGACACATGCGTTGCGAGTAATTGCAGGGTGTGAAGCTGTCG
>JAUIAP010000017.1 GCA_030425205.1 Anaerolineae bacterium | reverse complement strand
ATTATGGTATCTTTGCTCATCAGCGTATTCTCCTTGGGGCTTCTTGACCCCGTTTTGGTTTGAACACCTGTGAGGATACGCTGCCTTTCTCTTTTTTCCTAATCCACAACTTTTGATAATAACTCATAAATCGTCGTACATTATCACTAGATGCGGGAACGAATGTGCGACACTCAGTCGCTTCGGCATCATATGAATTAACTACTAATTCTTCTATTGCCTTAATTGGTGATTGATAAAGTTGTTCCGATAGCAACCGAACGAGAGCGTGTGAGAGGGTCACTTGAACTGCCTGACCAGTTTTTGGTAGCGATTCAATCGCGTCAGCAATCAACGCTGTCTGTGCTTGGCTAATTGTTGTGGACATCCCTCTCTTCTACTCCTTTTAGTTGCATAAGCCGCAAAATCTGCGAGCAGTTTTGTCGGCTTGATGCTGCGTTGGGGCGACAAAACTGATTTAGGCATGGCTAAAGATATATTTAGTCGCCATAATAAATATCATACTACGTGTCACGCAGCATAATCCCGAAAATTTCTTGTTAGACGGCGTATTTTGCATGATAATCCCGTAATATAGGACAAAGTTATGCATGAAACGCAGCCTAAGATGAAAAACGGGGTATTCTTCTGCAAATGTGCGGCATATTATCCTTAGATCAGATGAAATCCTGCACAAACGGAAGTATAAGTTTGAAGAGGTGATTACGCAACGGCGGGTGGAGAAGCGCGGAAAAGAGACGCACGTATTCGTTATAGGGAATAGGTTGTGCGGAGATCGGAGAGCAGGGCGAGGGCGTGACGGATGAGGGTTTTATTTTCGGCCGAATTTGTCCATAAACTCGCCCCACTTGGATGCGGCAGCGGCACAATGTAACAACCGACCTCATCCTGAACGGCCCACACCTTTTCTGACCCCTCCAAGCTGAAATTCAAGCGATTTTCTGCGTGCTCTGCACTGAAAAATTGCGCCGATCCAATCACATCACGCAGCTTCGTTTTGGCGGGATAGAATTGCTTGATCGACAATCCCCCAACTAAAAGCAACACGCGCGGATTGACCAGATTGAGCTCCTGCGTAAGATAGGGACGACATAACTTCTGCTCTGCCTTGGTCGGCACCCGATCACCTTTGCCACTCTTATGTCGTCCCGGATAGCATTTTGTGACGGCGGTCATATAATGGCGTTCGCGAAAATCGTCTTCCTCCCAACCCGCTTCCGCCAACCACTGAAATAGGCGCGTCCCGCTCGTTCCGTTAAAGGGTCGCTTGACCTGTTGCTCTGTGATGCCGGGTGCCTGCCCAATCAGCATCACTCGTGCGGTCGTATCGCCTGCAAAAACGGCTCCCGGCACAATGTCATACCCCGCATCCAAACAAAGCCGACACCCACGCATCTGCTCCTGTATTGTTGCTAATTGTTTACTGCCCACTGCCATCTGCCCGACTAACGGTCACCGCTGTCACCGCATCCGCTCGCAATGTCATGCAGTTCACGCCTTGCACAACACCCGTCTTGGCGGGGATTTCATCGGCCGAAAATCGGATCAATTTTGCCAACTGCGAAATGACAAAGACATCATTGCCAGCTTCAACCGACTGCACGCCCACGAGTTGATCTGTTTTCAACACAACCTTGCCCCCTGCGCCGGGTGCCTTATTTTTGCGGAATCCTGCCATCAAGCGAATCGATCCCTTGCCATCATGCCCAATCACCAACATGCCGCCATCTTCATTGGTTGCCGCAATCGCAATCGTCATGTCATCTGGGTCGACGCGCATTCCCAGCACGCCCGTATTTGGCACCTGTTTTTCGCTAAACCGAATCCCCAAACCCTTTCGTGTAGCGATAAAAAGGTCGTCGTTGCCGCTCGACCAACACGCCCCCGTGACATATCCGCCCTCACTGACCTTGTGATAGCGAATCCCTTGCGTCATCGTCGGCCCGAGATAGGTTTTGCGCACGTGTCGCACACGCCCGCGTTCGCTGATGAGGTTGATATAGAGCCCGTCGTCTGTTGGCAAAAGAGACACAACGCGCTCACTGTGGTTGAGTTGGATCAAATCGCCGAGCGGCGTGCCGCGCCCACGTCCATCCGTTTCGGGGATGCTGGCAACGGGTGTGCGGAAAATTCGTCCCTCTTCAGTGATAATCAATACGTCAGCGTTTGCATCTGCTTCACAGAGAATTGTCGGCGGGAGTGCTTCGTCTGTCTCGATGTCAAAGACGCCCATCCCGCTACGCCGCTGACGCACATAGAGATGACGAGGCGTTCGCTTGGCGCGACCATCGGCCGTAACGGTAATGATATTGATGGTCGTCTCTGGTTCGCTTGGCTCCAGCGTTGGCCGCGACTCGGCTTGTTTGCGTGCGCCGCTCGATAAAAGCTGCTGCTCTAAATGTTCAATATAGGCACGAATTTCAGCATCTACGTTGTCTAAATTTGGTCTATCCACTTTTGACTCCAACTGCATTAAGTTTGGATGATTTGTTATGAAATCAGTATAACACCAATTGTGGCGCAAATAAAAACGACCCACAGAAAATTGTTTCTGTAGGTCGTCAAATGGCTAAATTGTCCAGCCGTTGATGTAAATTAAGCCCCAAAAAAACCGCGTTTCTGCCAGAAACGCGGTTTTTGACGGTCGAATCAAAATTGGTTGAATGTTAGGCAGGAATCACGCCGTTTTCGATCAACAGTGCAATCACTTGCTCGACGGCTGCCTCAACCGTCACAATGTCCGTCTCAACAACGAGCTCGGCGTTTTCTGGTTCCTCGTAGGGCGCAGAAATGCCCGTGAAATTCTTGATTTCGCCGCGCAATGCCTTTTCGTAAAGCCCTTTGGGGTCCCGTCGTTTGAGGACTTCGAGATCACATTTGGCGAAAATCTCGAAGAAGCGATCTTCAGGGACGACGGCGCGTGCGTAGCGGCGGTCGCGCTGGTAGGGGGAGATGAAGCTGCACAAGACGACGTTCGCATGGGAGAAACCCAATGCGGCCACTTCGGCCACACGTCGGATATTTTCGGCGCGATCTTCGGCCGAAAATCCCAAATCCCCATTCAACCCGTGCCGTAAATTGTCCCCATCCAAAAACATCGTATGCACGCCTCGTTCATAGAGTTTGCGCTCCAATGCTTTCGCAATCGTCGATTTTCCAGAACCAGATAGCCCCGTAAACCAAAGTACTGCGCCCTTGTGCTTGTTGAGCTGCTCGCGTTCGTTCAAATCAAGCGCACCCGCTTCCCACACGACATTTTTCGAGCGTTCACGGCGGATCTCCTGCTCGTCTTCCGTGACATCGCGCAGGTCGTCCACCTCTTGTGTGCGACCGCGAATCATACCTGCGGCAACCGTGTTATTGGTAACGGGGTCGATCAGGACAAAGCTACCCGTCTCGCGGTTGAGGGCATATTGATCGTAGAAGAGCGGTTGCGTGGTGGTGAGCTGAATTCGGCCGATTTCATTCAGCCCCAACGTCTCCGTCTCATCGCGCCGCATCGTGTCGACATCAATTTTATAGTTGAGTCTTGAAATAGATGCCCGCACCATGCGCGTTGTATGTTGCAACTGATAGAGCTTGTCAAAATCGAGCGTCTCATCGCTCATCCAGCAGATTGTTGCATCGAGTTCGTTGCTGCGCTGGGGCAAATTGCCCTTGCGAACGATCATATCGCCACGACTGATGTCGATATCATCGGCCAGCGTCAAGACGACAGAATCCCCTGCAATCGCCTCATCGAGATTGCCCTCAAGCGTGACGATCTCCTTGATCCGGCTCTCCAGCCCAGAGGGAAAAACGACGACTTCTTCATTCGGCCGAATGCGCCCCGATGAAATCTGCCCTGCGTAGCCGCGAAAATCCTGATTGGGACGCAATACATACTGCACGGGATAGCGGAAATCGACATAGTTGCGACTCGCTCCAACGTTGACCGTCTCTAAATGGCGCAAGAGCGTTGACCCTTGATACCACTTCATATTCTCGCTCTTGTCTACCACGTTGTCGCCAACGAGTGCAGAAACGGGAATATAGGTCACGTTTTGGGCGTTCAATTTTGAGATAAACGCGCTGTAGTCGTCCACAATCGCCTGATAGGTCGCCTCATCATAATCGACAAGATCCATCTTGTTAATGGCGACGACGAGGTGTGGAATGTCGAGCAGGGTTGCGATAAAGCCGTGTCGCTTTGATTGGGTCAGCACCCCTTTGCGTGCATCAATCAGGATAATGGCGAGTTCGGCCGTCGAGGCGCCCGTCACCATGTTGCGCGTATACTGGATGTGGCCCGGCGTGTCGGCGATGATAAATTTGCGGCGCGGTGTCGCAAAGTATCGATAGGCCACGTCAATGGTGATCTTTTGCTCACGCTCCGCCCGCAACCCGTCAGTGAACAGCGCAAGGTCAACATATTCGTCCCCACGCTTCTCACTCGCCGCCTCAACTTGTGCAATCTGATCCTCAAACAGCGATTTCATGTCGTAGAGCATTCGGCCGATTAGCGTGCTCTTCCCATCATCCACACTGCCCGCTGTGGTAAATCTTAGTAATTCAATAGTCATTTTATCTACGATTTACGATTTACGACTTACGAAGCTTTCCTCGTAAATCCGCAATCGTAAATCCAAAATCAAAAGTATCCCTCTTTTTTGCGGTCTTCCATCGCCGCTTCGCTGCGTTTATCGTCGGCGCGTGCGCCGCGTTCGGTGACGCGAGCGGAGGCAACCTCTTCAATAATGTCAGCCAGTGTGGCGGCGGGCGATTCAACTGCCCCCGTGCAGGTCATGTCGCCAATCGTGCGGAAGCGAACGGTGCGCGTTTCGATCTGTTCGTCTCCAACTGGATAGACTATATCTGATGCGGCGAGCAGCACCCCGTCCCGATTGATGATTTCGCGTTGGTGCGAAAAATAGAGGTTGGGTAAGCCGATATTTTCTTGTTCGGCATACATCCACACATCGAGTTCCGTCCAGTTGCTGATTGGAAAGACGCGAAAGCTCTCGTTATGTTTTTTCTGACCGTTAAAGATGTTCCACAGTTCAGGACGTTGATTTTTTGGATCCCATTGTCCAAACGCATCGCGGTGTGAGAAGAAACGCTCTTTAGCGCGCGCCTTTTCTTCATCGCGTCGTGCGCCGCCCATCGCCGCCTCAAATTTGAACTCTTTGAGCGCATCGAGTAGGGTCACCGTTTGCAGTCCGTTGCGGCTGGCATAGGGCCCCGTCTCTTCGACGACGCGCCCTTGATCGATAGAGTCTTGAACGTAGCGCACAATTAAACGCGCACCAATTTCTTCGACAAAGCGATCGCGATATTCAATCGTTTCGTCAAAGTTGTGCCCCGTATCTACGTGCAAGAGTGGAAATGGAATGGTGGCTGGAAAGAACGCCTTACGCGCCAAGTGCGCCATTAAGATCGAATCTTTGCCCCCTGAAAAGAGCAGCACGGGCCGCTCAAATTGTGCAGCAACTTCACGAATGATATAAATCGCTTCCGATTCAAGCTGCTTGAGATGTGATTGTAGAAATGATTTCATGCAAAAAGCTCGCCAAAATTAAAAAGTTTGACGACGCATATCCTGTTTCCTGACGAATGATTGTGGGAAATGTGCGGCGATACCAATTTGTAACCGTCGCCAATTCTACGACGTTTGGTCGTATTCACAACGGGATTTCACTTGCCCATCATTGTAATAACAAATTGATGTAAATTGCGTTGATCGCGTGGTTCATTCGCTACAATGATAAGTGAAACAATGGAGTTTATATGAAACAACTTGCGACTTTCCTAATTTTGACATTAATCATGGGCTGTAGCAACCTCTCGGCTGCGCCAGAACCAGAAAACATTCCTGCCAATCTTGAACCATTCACGACTGTCGTCTCGACTGTCGTGCCAACGACCGTGCCTGCAACGGCTGTGCCTACGCCCGCTGTCGATCCGACGGTTGAAGGGTATCCTGCGCCTCCGCAGCCAACCATTGTAACGGATGGTTACCCCGCGCCTGCGACGCCTGATACCAGTTCTGCCTACCCTGTTGAAACACCTGAACCGACGGCCACGCCACTGGTTGAAGAACTTGGGTCGGGCTTGCACTATATCGATGACGTCGGCGTGTGGCGAGTAACGGCCGATGGTTTGACGGCACAAATTTTGCCGCTGACGGGGGCAAGCACGCCCGTACTCTCCTCAGACGGTGCAAAACTGGCCTACCTATTGGAAGGTGAGCCTGCGATTATCTTGTATGACACGTTGACAACGGAGATAACGTCGTTGTCATCCGGCTCAGAGGATTTTATTTGCTGCGTCTTTGAATGGGTGGGGGATGCAATTTTGGCCGGTGTGCAGGGGAGTGAGGAGTTTGGGCCAAATATCGGCCGATTAGTCGCCATCTCCCCCAACAATACGGTAACGCCTATCTCGTCAGTGCTGATCGGTGGTTATCCCAGCTTCCATCCAACTGGTTTACGAGTCGCCTATCCAGAAAATGGTGGGGTTCAAATTTATGATCTAGGCGGCGAATCAAATCCCGTTGAAATCAGTGCCGTGACTGCTGCGGATGGGACCCCACTCGCAGTTGAAAATTTAGCGTTCTCAACTGCGTCATGGTCGCCTGCACTGCAATACATCGGTTGGGCTGTTTCATTTGTGCAAGATGGGGAATTTCAGTTAGGAACGGCAATTCTTGACTTAGCCGATAGCAGCGTGCAAATTTTCCATCCCTACACTGCGATTGGCACAGAATATCTGCCGCCCCGCCCGACGTGGCATCCCTCGCAATCGCTGATCGCGTTTGAGACGATTGATGCAGACGAGACACAACGCGGAGTTTGGCTGGTCGATTATGCGACAGGTGAGGAGCAGTTTATTCTTGCCGGTTCAAATCCAACGTTCTCACCCGACGGCGCACACCTTGCCATTGAGACGGCGACAGGGATTCAACTGTACGCACTCGAAGATGGCTCATTTACCCAATTCCCACAGGGACGCATTATTGATTGGCGTTAGTTTGTAACCAATTTAGGTCTGCTGGCACTGGCGGAAAGTTTTGGTTCTTTCGGATTGCAAGAAGCTTTGTGATATTGCGTATTGCGTATTGCGTTTTGACCTCTGGACACGCACCACGCAATACGCAATACGTGTTGCCTCCCCCTTTTATCCCTAAAAACCCAGTGTTCTTACACCGCAAAGGCATCTCTCTGATTGATTAGCCGATCCCCAACAGTCGCTCCAACCATCTTCCCCGCCACCACGTTCGCAATAGCATGGCCCAAATCGCAACGGCAAACCACATCGTCACCAATAGTTCGGGACGCATCGAGACGATCCCAAAGTATGCGCTCGTCGGTTCGACAACGACGACAATCGTAAACACGACCCACAGCAAGACGACGACTCGCACAGGCCAGCGGGCGGGGCTGACCTCAGGCATCCAGCCTGTCCAGAAGCGATGCGGCGGTTCGAGAAAGAGGATCAGTGCAAAGGAGCTATAGGCGACAAAGACGGATAGGAAACTTTGCGAGATGATGGTGGCAACCGCTTGACCAAATTCGGCCGAATCCTCAGCATAAGACAACCCCGTAAACGCCTCAAACCGCTCGACCGCACGCGGTGGCGCACTCAGTTCTCCACTAAATTGCTCGATAAGCTGATAGGTCATGCCCGTATAAAACGCGACCCCAAACAACATCGTGAACAGTGCGACGGGCAGCGTAAAGCGGAGTAGTGAGCGGATGATGTTGTTGCGCTGTTCAATGGGCCGCGCAAAGACCGTAAAACACGAGATCGGCAAGCCGACGCTGAACAAGGTCAGCGCAACCTGCGCGGGTTCAAAGGGGAAGGTCAACCCGATCATGGCGATGGCGACGATGATAAATGCGGATGAGACGACGCGCGCCAATAGCAGATGCGCGGCGCGTACGAGACCGCCTGCAATTTTCTGACCTTCACCAAAGGCTGGATGCAGGGCGGCAAATGAGTCGTTGAGCAAAATCATATCCGCTACATTGCGCGTCGCCTGTGTGCCGCTCTGCATCGCCACACCGAGTTGCGCCTTCTTGACGGACAGCACATCGTTAACCCCATCCCCAATCATGGCGACATAGTGCCCCTGCTGGATGAGCGAATCGATGAGATCTTGTTTTTGATGGGGGGAAATTCGGCCGAAAATCACCCCTTCCGCCGCCGCTTCTGTAAACGCCTTTTCCGACATTGCCTCAAGCTCTTGCCCCGAGAATAGCTTGACGTTTTGCAATCCCGCCTGTTTTGCCAATGCCGCCACCGTATACGGATTGTCTCCCGAAATAATCTTTAACTTGATGCCGAGCTGTTCAAATGTAGCTAGCGTTTCTTTGGCAAAGGGGCGCAACTCGTCGCTCAAACTGACCAGCGCGAGTGGGGTAAGCGTCGGCAAGGCGATTTCGCCCTCCGACGTGTGTAATTTGTCTTTGTCTGCGTGCATGGCAAACAGCAGCACGCGCAACCCTTGATCTGACCATGTTTGTGCTTGTTCGAACAATTCGTCAGATGTGCCATCCAAATAAGGTGCAAGTAGCTCGACTGCACCGAGTGCATAGACATTCCCATCAAAAGCCAATGCACTCCACTTGCGTGCGCTGGCAAACGGCACTTCATCTGTCACCGCACGCGCCGTTCCTGCTATTCCTGCTGCAATCGCCTCGCTAGTCTTATTTGTTTCCAACCCGCTACGCACAAATGCCCCTAGCTTTTCCGCGATTGTTGCATCTTCACTCAAAGGTTTAAGGGCATGAAATTGCAAGCGATTTGCCGTCAACGTGCCTGTCTTGTCCATGCACAAGACATCGACATTGCTCAACGATTCGACTGCGTTTGTCTGTTGCACGAGTGCGCCGTGATTGGCAATTTTCGCCGCCCCCAGCGCATAGGCGACGACGATCATCGTAAACAGCCCATACGGTACAAGTCCTGTCAACACGGCCGCAATTGCCACAAGTCGATCGATTGCCAATGAATCTAGTAGAGCACTGAGAAAGATGATGCCTGCCATGACGGCCACAACGAGCATCACAAAGCGCACGATCAGATCGATGCGCTTTTGCAGCGGTGTGTAGTTGGCGATGAATTCACGGGCCGTTGCCGTCAACTGGTTGGCGAAACTGTCCGCGCCAACTTGTGTCGCCTCATACATCGCCTCGCCCGTGACACAATAGCTACCTGAAAGGACGGTATCCCCATTGGCTTTTGGAATCAGGTCTGGCTCACCCGTCAACAATGCCTCATCCATCTCAATGCGTCCATTCCCGACAATCTGCCCATCAACGACCGCCTGATCGCCGGCTTGCAGCAGCACAATGTCACCACGCACCAACTCGGTTGGGGCGATGATTTGGCGCGTCCCGTCGCGGATGACGGTGCATGTTGGGGCGTTTAGGAGGGCAATTTTGTCGAGCTGACGCTTGGCGCGCATCTCCTGCACAGTACTGACCACCGCATTAAAAATCGCTAGCCCGACGCTCATCAACGCATCGTTGACACGTCCCAGCGCGATCAACATGCCGCCGATTACGTAGAGGATGTTGTTGAAAAATGAAAAGAGATTGGTGCGTATAATGTCGAAATAGGTGCGTCCCCCGTCGAGTGCCGCATCATTGCCTTCGCCATTGGCGCGTCTTGCAATTACTTCTGCTTGTGACAATCCTGTTTGCATGGGGCAAAGATACCCTACCTCTCCAATTGAGCGATAGGTCAATACAATGTTAACGATTGCCAAATGCAATCTTCACATTTCTGGATGCCATCAGATCAAAAAAGGACAGCATTTGCTGTCCTTCTTGTAGTGCAGTGGCAATCAGCCAATAGATTAACTTTCGCGGTCGCGGATAAGATCAATAATCGATTCTAATTCGTCACGTGCTTCTGAGCGAGGAAGCTGATAGAGCGCCTCGCGAGCCTTTTGCGCCATGTTGTCCGCTTCAATCCGTGCAACATCGACTGCCCCTGAGTCGCGTAATTGCTGCATCATGCGGGCGACGGGGTCATCCTCTTCTGCCTCTGCTTCCAAAACGGCGCTGTTGCCATTGCCATTCACAGCAGTCATAGCGACACCGCGATTTTGTGCGAGGTCGAGACCAGCCGGTTTTCCCATCGTTTCGGGGTCACCGACGAGGTCGAGAATATCATCAACGATTTGATAAGTGAGACCGACATAGCGACCGTATTCGCGCAGACATGCTCGCGTTTTCTCATCCGCCCCAGCGAGAATTGCACCAAGTTCGGCCGATGCGATAAACAAGCTCGCCGTCTTGCGCTCAATCACCAACTTATAGGTTTCTCGATCCATCACGCCGGCTTTGGCCGCCTTTGCCTGAATCGTCTCCCCTTCGACCAACGTAACGGCCGCATCTGCCATCACTTTGTTGGCCTCAGTTCCAAGCGGCGCCATCATCGCATACACTTTGGCGAACATGTAATCGCCAGTCAGCAGGGCAAACGTGCGTCCCCAACGTGCATGGACGGCAACTTGGCCGCGTCGCATGGCGCTGTGGTCATTGATGTCATCGTGGACGAGCGTTGCAGTGTGGACAAGCTCAACAGCTGCCGCCGCCGTCGCCACGTCCGCCATATCGTCGCCACCAGCCAGCACAAACGCCAGCAGGGAGATGCGCGGTCGAATGCGTTTGCCACCCGATTTGATGATGTGCAAACTTGCATCTTGCAGCGTCTCAACGTCGCTGTTTATTGAATTTTGCATTGCCGCTTCGACGGCATCTAAACCTGTTTGAATCCGGGTTTCTAACATAACCCTTGTTTCCCTCGGCGTAGAGATCATTGCTCTGCGCTGAACTTTCATAACTTTCAAGAAATTTTGAACGTTAGGCGATTATAGTTGGTCGTCAGATGCCAGTCAAGAACGGAGAGATGCTTTTGTGTGGTGTTTATGGGGAAGCGGAGGGGTGGGTAAATGGCAATGTGTGATAGGTGGTGCGTGTTTAGACGTCAACACGCACCATAATAACTCAGCCGCGATATGCTGCAATAATCTCTCCCATCACTGCCAGCGCAATCTCTTCAGGCGTTTTAGCGTTGATGTCGAGACCGATCGGGCCATGAATTCGGCCGATCTGTTTCGCAGAATACCCCGCTTCTTCTAATCTCTTTATCCGCTTCGCAGCCGTCTTGCTGCTTCCCAAGGCCCCAATATAGAAGGCGGACGACGGTAACACCTTCTCCAACGCCTGGTCGTCGATCTTTGGATCGTGGGTGAGCAGGACGACGGCCGACGACGCATTGATAGCCACATGCTCAAACGCTTTACGCGGCCACTCCTGATGCAGCGGCACATCGGGGAAGCGTTCACTGCTGCCAAAGGCGCGGCGTGGGTCGATCACGACCGAGCGGAAGCCGACGACCTGCCCGATTTCGATCAACGCTTGCGCGATATGCACGCCGCCGACGATGATCAGGGTAGGGGAGGGCATGATCACATCAATAAATAGCTCCGTCTTTTCATCTGATAAGGTTCTGCGCTGTGAATTGCGGCTTTGAAAAGCCTCTTGTGCGACGATGCCAATCGCTGCATCGAGGTGTGGATCAATTGAATGGAAGAGGTCGCCGTCGATCAGAACCGCTTGTTTACCGATTAAATCGGCCGATCCCCGCACCACCGTCACAACCGCCCCTGCCTGTTCCTTTGCAATCCATTCGCTGACCGTCGCCTGAATTTGTGCGTCAAATGGTTGGACAAACACATCGATCATCCCACCACACGCTAAACCGACCGTCCATGCTGTTTCATCGGCCACGCCAAATTCGAGTAGTTGCGGACGACCTGCTGCTAGAGCATTTTGCGCCGCTTCAACGACCGCTCCTTCGACACAGCCCCCGCTGACCGATCCGGCCATCGCATTGTCATCGCTCACAATCATCTTTGCGCCGACCTTGCGTGGCGCAGATCCCCACGTTTTGATGACAGTGGCAAGGGCAATCGGCCGATTCTCCGCATTCCACGCATTTGCTTGTTCAATGATCTCTCGCATGATTTAACCTCGTGTTGCACATCCAAAACTGTTAAAAAGCTCTCTTTGTGCCCATTATAGCGCATTCAATTTGAAAATTTCTCTCAGTTCACGTTCACAGAAACGGTGCATATTGTCAACAAATCACAAGAATAAGGCCGAAATAGGTACAGAAAACGGTATATCCAACCCAATTAGGCGAAGAATGTCCTCTGCCACACATTCAAACACCCCCGACACCGCGTAATCATCAGTGAGAGGCACAAATACCAGCCTCGAAAAATTCAAAGAAACAAACTAAACCGCTAGCATTGTGAAAAGGCAATCGAAATTGGCAAATTGCTGTTCGTTTCGCGCACCCATCCACAAGTTAGCACAACTACGGAGTAAAATGAAAACATTCACCCCACGCAATATCGCTATCTTTATGATTGCAGCTGTTGCAATGGCGTTGTTTGCTGTTGCTGGCTTGTCGAACACGACATTGACCAGTGCATCGAGTCACCGCGAAGCACCGCTAATTTCAAAAGACCAATCGGCCGATACGACCGATACATACGCCTTTATTCCAAAAGGCAAGACCGACCGTATTGCCCTCATCGCTAACTGGATTCCATTCGAGAATCCCGAAGGTGGCCCTAACTACTACGAATTCGACGACCAAGTTCTTTATGAAATTTATGTCGACAACAACGGGGACGCAGTTGCAGACGTAACCTACACGTTGCGTTCAACCACCACGGTACGCGACCCGCTCAACACCTTCCTATATAACACTGGGCCAATTACCTCTATCCACGACCAAACGTGGAATCGCCCACAACGTTACACGCTGACCGAAACGCGCAACGGCAATTCAACCAATTTGCTGACTGGCGTTATGGCACCTCCCGTCAACATCGGTAGCAAGTCAACGCCAAACTATCAAGCGTTGGTCAATGAGGCAACCTACACAGCACCCGGCGGCATCAACGTCTATGCTGGACCAGCAGACGATCCGTTTTGGGTAGACTTGCAGGTATTTGACCTCTTGACGTTACGTGGACAAGCTGCACCTGTCGGATATGGCACGGGCAACAACACGCCAGTTGATTCACTCTCTGGCATGAACGTTCACACGCTTGCACTTGAAATTCCAATCAACCGTCTGACGCGCGGCGAAGAGACCGTTCTCGGTGTCTGGGCTGGTAGCCGTCGTACTGGCATGGGTGTTTTTGAAGCCAATGGCGCACCTGTCCAAGTTTCACGTCTCGGTATGCCCCTCGTTAACGAAGTGGTCATCCCAATGGGGTTGAAAGATACGTTTAACTCGATTAAACCTTCTGCTGACTTAGGCGTGTATGGTCTCTTGCAAGAAAGCGTTGAAAATCCAGAAGTTGGTACATTACTCTGTGCGCTCTATGGCGTTCCAATGCCCGGCGATGCGAACAACGACTGTAATACCGAATATAAGCGCGTTGGCGACCCAGCTAACCTTGCGAATGCTCGTAGCGGTCGTGGCGACATCTTCGACATCTTCTTGACAGGTTTCAAACTTGCCAACCCGTTCACTATCGTAACAGCTGATGGGCCCGTTGAACTGCCTGCTGGCTTCAACGTCAACCAACCTGCCAACGTTGTTCCTGCTGAAATGATTCGCATTAACACCGCTGTCAGTGGCAACCTCTGTTCACCCACCCCAAGCCGTCTCGGTGTACTTGGTGGCGACGCATGTGGTTATCCAAACGGCCGACGCCTAATCGATGATACGGTTGAAATCTCACTCTTAGCAGTTGCTGGTGCTGCATACGAAGTCCTCGATGACCGCGATGCAAGCTTCACCTTCAACCCGGCATTCATCAACGTATTGGATGATGGCCTTGACGCAAACGACAAGCCATTCAGCAATAGCTTCCCATACCTTGCGCTTGCCCACTCTGGTCAAGAGCATGTGCACCAGAATCCCGGAACTGCACCCGCAGCACCCCAACCCGGCAACGGTGGTAATGGTGGCGGCGGCAGCGCACCTGCTGGTCAGAAAGTGAGCGCACGCTTGCAGAATGCAGCCGGCGCAGATCGTGGCTATGTGACCTTTGAAGCAACCGACGACGGTGGCACACAGTTCATCGTTGACGTACAGCGTGCCGATATTGGCACAGGTGACTTCGATGTTGTCTTGTTCGACATGCCTGACTGCTCAGGTGATGCAAATGTGATGACGCAAATCAAGGTCTTCAACGGCAACGGCTACAAATCATGGCGCACATCGACCGACCTGAATTCACTAACAAGTGGAAACGGTAGCGGCGTTGGAATCGTCAACACAGGTGGAACACTCCTCTGTGCATCGTTTAGTCCATAGTAGAGACTTGGAATGCGGAACCACATTGGAACCGCATTCCTGACTGTTGAGGTAGACGCATCTGCGGTGCGTTTACCTCTTTTTTGTATGAGGCTTGTGGTGCAGAAATGAACTTGCAAGTCAGACAAATTTTTTAACTGGTGGATTTTGTGGGGTTGCGTATTGCGTATTGCGTATTGCGTAATGACCGCCAGTTACGCAACACGCAATACGTGCTGCTTTCCAAAGACCCAGTTTCTTAGCATTTGAGCAGCCTCCCTGAACATTGAGATTTGTGTAACGCTGAAAGCTTTCCCTTCCAGTCTGTACACGATAGGACGAAAGATTATGAGACGAGTATTGATATTATTAGCCATTGCGGTCGGATTGGTCGGCTGGCAAGTTGCAAAACGGACATCACAAACAACTGAAACCGCGACCCGCGTGCTCGACAACACGACGGTCGCGGGGTTGCAGGATTGGATTGCCAGTGATCCCGAATCGGCCGATGCTCACACACGTCTCGGACTGCTCTATCTGCAACGGGCGCGCGAAACGGGCGATCCAGCATTTTATGTTTCGGCCGAAAATACCCTCAACCGCGCCATCGAACTCGACCCTAACCACAACGACGCACTGATCGGGCAAGGTATTCTCGCTGCTGCGCGACATGACTTTGTGAACGCACTCGAATGGGGCGAAAAAGCATTTGCACAAAACGCTTACAGCGCAGCCGCGCTCGGCATCATCACCGATGCCCATGTCGAACTCGGCAACTACACAGAGGCAATCGCCAGCGTGGATAAAATGGCGAGCATCCGTCCTGATCTCAATTCATACAGCCGCATCTCTTATTTGCGCGAACTGCATGGAGATACGGACGGTGCAATTGCGGCAATGGAAGCGGCCGTTGACGCGGGCGTGATCGGGCGTGAAGAGATGCTCTGGTCACTCGTTCAGCTTGGTGACCTACACTTGCGCTATGGCGACCGCGAAACGGCGATCTTAACCTACAATCAAGCCCTACAAATTCGTGAGGATTATGTGTACGCACTTGATGGATTAGCCCGTGCCGCAATTGATGCAGGTGATTATCAGACGGCGATCGAGATTTACGAACCGCTCGTGGATCGCTTCCCCATGCCAAGTTTTGCGTGGAGGTTAGGCGATGCCTATACAAGTAGCGGGGATATGCAATCGGCCGAAAAAAGCTATGAACTCGTGCGCGTCATTCAGGCCGTCAATCAATCGAATGGCATGGATGTCGAGCTTGAACTCGTCCTGTTCGACGCTGAACACGGCGACGATCTTGCCGCCACCATCGAACTGGCACGTGCCGTCTATGCGGTGCGCCATACTGTCTATGCGGCAGACGCGCTGGCATGGGCATTGTATCAAAATGGCGACTTTGCCGAAGCGAAAAAATATAGTGATGAGGCGTTGCGTTTAGGAACGGCCGATCCAATCCTCCACAATCACGCCGAAGCGATTGATGAGGCACTTGCTACTGCGTCGAAGTAAGTTTGTGGGTTATGAGGGGAGAGTGGTTAGTGGAGAGTGATAAGTAGAAGAAGTGCAGCCAAGCTGCACTTTTTTTGTCTTCACCCTCCACTCTCCACTCTTCACTCTTCACTTTCTACACTCTACTTTCCCCCATTTTTCCTCAAAAACCCCCAATTTGATCCACCATGCGGATCAATCTCCCCCACTGATCCACGATACGGATCAAACTGGATCACGCTAGGTCAACTATGATCGTGATCTGGCGTTCGTTACAATCGGCGCGACATGATCCCTATTTCGCTGGAAGTGACGAACTTTTTGTCTTATCGCACCAAACAGACGCTCGATCTGAGTGTGATAGATTTGGCCTGTATTGCGGGGCAAAATGGTGCTGGCAAGTCATCGCTCTTGGAAGCGATCACGTGGGCGTTGTTTAATCGCTCACGCACGCGCAGTGATGACGACATCGTCAACCGGGTCGCCGCACGCAATGGGGAACGCGCCGAAGTCCAATTTGTCTTTTCGTTGGAGGGTGCAACCTATCGCGTCATTCGTCGCAAGAAAGCGGGTGGGCGCATGGTGTTGGAGTTCCAACTGCAACGCGACGGCGAAAACTGGACATCCCTCACTGAAACGAAAATCCGCGAAACGCAGGCCGCAATCGAAAACACGCTCGGCATGGGGTATGACACCTTTGTAAACGTCAGCTTCTTTCTGCAAGGGAAGGCGGATGAATTTACGACCAAGACGGCGGGACAGCGCAAAGAGCTACTGGCGGAGCTGTTAGGGGTCAACAAATGGGATGTCTACAAAGAAAGGGCGACGGAAAAGCGCAAATCGGCCGAAAATGAACTCGCCCTCCTTGATGCGCGTGTGCAAGATATCGACACGGAACTGCTCGAAGCGGGAGAACGCACGGCGCGCCTTTCTGAACTTGAAGCGACGCTCAAGCGCATCTCTGCCCAACTTGAGACACAGACGCTCCTCTTAAACCAGCTACGTCGTGCGGCAGATAACGCCACGAGTCAGGAGAAAGAGGTCGAACGGCGAGAGCAGCAGGTGACACGCGAGGAGAAACGCCTCACCGATTTGCGTCAGACATTGCAACTACGCGAGACAGAACGCGCACAATTTCAAGCCTTGATCGATCAAGGTGCTGATATTCTGGCGCGCTTTGCCCAATTTGAAGCGGTTTCGGCCGAACTTGACGCACTGCAAAAGTTAGCAGACGAATTTAACCGCATCCAACAGGCGATGCGCCCCCACGAGCTGGCGATTGAACGAGAGCGCAGCCGTTTGACACAGCGCAAATCTGAATTGACGAGTCAGCAGCAGCGGGTGGCGACGATGCGAGATGAGCGTGATGCGTTGGGGACGCGCTTGGCAGATCGGCGTGAAGAGGCGCAGACGTTGGGGAAACAATCGGCCGAATTGACCGAGCAAACCGCAACCTATCAAGCCGCCCGCGAGCAACTGCAAGCCCTCCTCTCTGAACGCCGTTTGCAGCAACAGCAAGCCGATCAACTCACCAAACAAGCGGCACAGATCGCCGACACCCAGAAGGAAAAGACCAAGCTAGAAACAGAACTCGCCGCTGCCAACGTCGTGATCGAACGACTCGAAAAAGAGATTGAACAGCTCGACACACAGCGCACTGCGCTTGTCGATCTGCAAACCCGCCACCGCTTTTTGTTGACGGTGGAGCAGCCTCGTCTCAGAGCGCAAGTTGACAAATACCACGAGCGCATCAAAAAGGTCGAATCGGTAGAGGGGGGCGAATGCCCGTTTTGTGGTCGTCCCCTGACGGGTGAACATCTTGAGCAGGTAATCGCCGAAACGAAAAATGAAGGTGCGCCCTATGCAGACGACTGGCGCAACAACAAGCGCATTATCGCTGAAATGCAGCCTGAAATTCGCAGGCTGGAGACGGCCGTTGCGAATGGTGAAAAGCTCGAAAAAGAGGTTGCCCAAGAAAGCAAGCGCGTCAATCAGATCGAGGCGCGCCTAGCTGAGATTGCGCGTGGTCAGACAGCGTGGCAAGAAAGCGGTGGGGCGGAACAGTTGGCGGCATTGCAAAAACAGCTCTCTGATGATGCAGCCGAACAGTCACAACAGAAAATCTTGGCCGAGTTGGAACCACTCATCAAAGAGAAGCCCGCCGTCGATAAGCGGTTGCGCGAGCTTGATCAGAGCGTCTCACGCTTGGAAACTCGACTGGACGAGATCGATAAGGCTGTTGCCGCATGGGACGCGGATGGGGAAAGCGCGCTAGCGGCGGTGACGGATTCGCTAGACAAGCAGAATTTTGAAGCAGAGGCACGCTCGGCGTTGGCAGCTTTACAGAAAGAATCGGCCGATCTCGCCTATGACCCTGCCCATCACCAATCGACGCGCCAGTTGCGAGATAGTCTGCGTGATGTTGTGGCGAAAAAGCGCGAACTGGAAGCGGCCGAAGCGGCCGTCAAACCCCTAACCGACACGATTGCCGATTTAGAAAATCAAATTGCGGGTCAAGAGCTCAGTTCGGCCGAAATGCGCCAAGAGTTGGAAGATGCCCGCGCACAACTGATTGCCTTCCGCGAAGAAGCCAAAGATTTGCGCCCCGTCGAAGATACCGTTTTCCAGATGCGCCGCGACCAAAATGAAGCCAATCGCAAAGTCGGCGTGTCTCAGCAGCGCGTCACCATTTTGGAACAACAGCGCGAACGCCGCAAAACGTTGATGGGACAGCGCGAAGAGCTGACATTGGAAATCCAACAGCTAAAAATGCTCGAAAAGGCGTGTGGACGTGATGGCATTCAGGCGTTGTTGATCGAACGCGCGCTGCCCGAAATCGAGGATAGCGCAAACGAACTGCTTGACCGCTTGACCGATGGCGTGATGCGTGTCGCCTTTGAGACACAACGCCAGCTCAAAACCAGCGATGCCCTGCGCGAAACGCTTGACATTCGCATTCTCGATGGCAGCGGTGAGCGACCCTATGAAAATTACAGTGGCGGCGAACAGTTCCGCATCAACTTTGCCATCCGTTTGGCACTCTCCAAAATTTTGGCCAAACGGTCTGGCGCACGTCTGCAAACGCTCGTCATTGACGAAGGGTTTGGCAGCCAAGACCCCAGCGGTCGCCAACGTTTGATCGAGGCAATCAAGACCATCGAGCAAGATTTCGCCTGCATTCTCGTCATTACCCATGTCGAAGAGTTGCGTGATGCGTTTCCAGTCAAGATTGAGGTCATCAAAAGCGTACAAGGATCACAAATACGAGTAAGTGAAGTGTAGCTAGTCGATAGTTTCCGGCCGCCGATTCGCGTGGCAACTAGCAGCAAGCAATTATGAGCAGAATTACACCGCGCCCCTTCCTAAAATGGGTTGGCGGCAAAGGGCAGCTACTAAATAAATTAATCGAGCGAACTCCCCCACGCTTTGGCGCATATCATGAGCCATTTCTCGGTGGAGGCGCATTCTATTTTGCACTACAGCGCATGGGGCGAATTCGAGAGGCACATCTGGCCGATTTGAATTGGGAGTTGATCGACACCTTTCGATCAGTGCGCGATCAACCCGACCAGATTTTGGCGCGTTTGGAGACGTTTCGTCATACGGAGACATTTTTCTACGATATGCGGCGTAAGAACCCGCGACGCATGAAGCCGGTCAATCGTGCGGCGCGTATGATCTTTTTGAATAAGACCTGTTTTAATGGGTTGTATCGGGTCAATCAGAAGGGAAAGTTTAATGTGCCTTTCGGCCGATTTAAGAACCCCAAATACCGCGATCCCGACAATCTGCTGGCGGTCTCCGAAGCACTTAACCCCGCGAAACTGCATAATGCCTCCTTCCACAGCGTTATGGATCGCGCCAAGGCAGGGGATTTCGTCTACTTTGACCCCCCCTACGTCCCTGTTTCTGACACGGCGAACTTTACTTGTTATCAAGCCAAAGGGTTTACCTACATCGATCAAATCATGTTGCGCGATGTGGCGCGGCAACTTTCGGAGCGTGGCGTCTATGTGATGCTCTCGAACTCAGCCGCTCCGCTTGTCCGTGAGCTGTATGGTGATAACTTTATCTTGACTGAGATAAAAGCCCGCCGTAACGTCAACCGCGATGCCTCTAAGCGGGGCAAAGTCGGGGAGTACCTGATCACAAACTACCCCGTCGGCTCGCTCACTTTTTCATAACTATCGAGCCGTGATCAGCTTGGTCGCTTCTACACACAAGTGACCAAGCGGGTTGCACTCCCAAACGTCATGCCACAGCTCGCCCAACTCAATATTGCCCGAATGCTCTATCCGTCAGAAGATGAACGGATGGCTGGTTTCATGAACCAGTTAGACGAGATCAATGCGCTGGCCGAGGCTGCCCCCGGCTTTGTCTGGCGTTTTGTCAGCAGCGATAACAGTGCCGTCAGCGAACGCCCATTTGAAGATGACATGATGATCGTCAACCTATCCGTTTGGGAAGATGTCGATGTCCTCCATGCCTATACCTATCGCAGCGATCATGCGCGCGTTTTCAAAGACCGCAAACTTTGGTTCGAGTTTCCATCAGAGGCGCATTTTGTGATGTGGTGGGTTCCAGATGGGCATATTCCAACGGTGGCAGAAGCAATAACGCGCCTGCACCACTTCAGAGAACATGGCGCAACCGCACACGCATTTACGTTCAAACAGCGATTTGAGCCACCACAATCATAATTCAACAGAACCTAGTTTTGTAGAGTGATCCCATTACTTGTAGGACGCTGCCAGTGCCGTTGTCCCTTGCAGCAACGTCCGCAAATCAGACCCAACTGCGACAAATCGCGCGCCCCATTCAATATAACGTCGTGCATTATCAGGATTGTACGCCAAGATTCCAACTGGTTTACCGAGCGCATTAAGGGTGTCGAAACCTTGCTTGATGGCGGCCTGAACGTCTGGGTGCGTCGCATTGCCGAGAAACCCCATGGAGGCGGAGAGATCAGCGGGGCCAACAAAGAGCGCATCGATCCCGTCTACTTGAGCAATCGCGTCGATTTGTGCCATCGCCTCCGCCGTTTCGATCTGGACAACAACGGCGATTTCTTCGGCTGCGTTGTGCAAATAATCTTTGACGCGCCCGTAGCGTGCAGCGCGCCCGCTCGTCGTCGCGCCACGAATGCCAGCCGGTGGATAGCGGGTGGCGGCGACGGCAGCGCGCGCTTCGTCGGCGTTTTGAACAAATGGAATCAGTAGGGAATTAACGCCGCTGTCGAGCAGTCGCTTGATCAGAACAGCATCGTTCCACGCGGGCCGCACAATCGGGCTGGCCGTGCCTGTTGCCATCGCCTGCATCTGCGCGACGAGCATCGGTAGCTCGTTGTGGGTATGTTCGGTATCGAGCAATATCCAGTCGAAACCACTGTCCGCGATGACCTCTGCGACGATGCTGGAGCCAAGCGTTGACCAGAGCCCGATTTGCAGATCGCCATTCTGGAGTTTTGCCTTGAATTGATTCTTAGGAAGTTGCATGTGGATGATTTAATGCAGAGGGTGCGCTCTGCAATTTGCTATGGGATGAACTTGGAATGAACTTGTGCGTAGCTAGCTTTATGATGCAGGCTCGCACGACGAAATGTTAAACGAATTGGATAGAGAGTGAGCCGAGCGAGCCGAAGTCAGCGCGGATTACGTCGTTGACTTGTGCCCAAATCGGCCGAACATACGATCCCGCAAGCAACATTTGTCCGCGCTGCAACGGCGGGAAGCCCAACGAGTGTAGCTTATTCGCCAGCCACGCCACGCCGTTGGCAGGATGTCCCATCACGCCGCAAGAGACCCCCGTCTCTTCAATTTCCGTGTTGCGATAGAGAATGCCGGGAACCATGCGGAGATCGACTTCGCCGGGCTTGAATGGGGTTCCGCCCAAGATGATACCTGCTCCCGCGCCATTGTCGGCGATGGTGTCATAAATTTTGCGCGGCTCGTCAACGCGCGTATCGATCAGTTCGATGGCCGGCACGACATATTCGGTTGCACGTAGCACGTCAAGCATGTTGACGTTGGGGCCTTCCAGCGATTCGCCCAAAATAAAGGCGAGTTCGAGTTCGACACGCGGCATACAGTAGTCGCTGTGTTTGAGTCTTGCGCCATCAGCATGAAGAAAGTGGTCGTAGAGATAGCCGTAGTCGGGTTCGTCGATCTTCGAGGAGCGGCGCATGGCGGCTGATGTGAGACCAACCTTATAGCCGATCAGCTTGGCGCCAGCAGCTTGGGTGCGTTGGGCAACATCGGCCGAAATTGCATAAGCGTCTTCAAACTCAATGTGTGGAAAAAGAGCTGATGGGCGGGTTGTCTGGATTTTTGTCCGATTGGCCTCAACCAGTGCCTCAACCGCCTGATCTCTTTCGCTCTTGGTTAACATACATTCTCCTCATGGGTGTTTTTGGTTCTTGCGGATTTAGTGGGGTTACGTGATATTGCGTGTTGCGTGTTGTCAAGTCCTGAAAGCGGTCAAGGAGTAAAGTCCAATTTCAAATCGCTTTTCGATTGTCATAGAAACAACAAAATCCTACGTGTCGGTAGGGGTCGGAAACTCACAGCGAATGCGTCACGCCCTGCACGGTCGCGCGGGCGTTATTGACCCACACAAAGTTGCGGTGTTGGGGCGTGTGAATGTGGATTCCCGTGATGATCGCATAATCTTCTTCTTCAGGATTAACGATCAGGTCGATCATATTTTGCAGATCGGCCGATATCGCCTGTTCCGCAAGTTTAGTGAGCGATGCTAGGTCGATGTCAGGTTCTTCAATCAATGGAACGAGTCGCTGGCGCAGCAAGCTCTGTTCGACGTCTGTGGGGTCTAGCGCTAGATCGACATCACCGCGCAAAAGATCTTGCTGCAATGCGGACAGCGCACCGCATGTGGCAGATGGATCGCCCTGTCCAACACGCAAATGGAGTCCAATACTGTCTGTGGCGTCGATTCCGATGTGGGCAAAGGCAAAAAAGAGATAGCGTTTGCGTGTAACATCAGTCGGCGCGTGCGCAATTGCGGCCGAAAAGCCCGTTTTTCCAGCAAACAGCATCCCCCCAAGCGCGCTTAGATCGAAGACGGAACCCCAGATCGTTCTGAGTTTTTGCAGGAGGGGTAGGGTTAGCTCATCACGACAGCGGCCCAGCGAGACGATGCAATTTTCGGCCGAAAAACCCAACTCATGCAGCCAATCGCTTGTTTTGGCGACAAACGTGATTTCTGATACGGCGTTTGGAAAGTAGGTATCTAGTGTGGTTCTAAAAGGCATTGTAGGCAAATAAAAAGGAACACAGTCGTACTGCGTTCCCCTATTGACATCATCCGATAAAGTTAGTTCGAGTTAAGAATGGCTGCGACAATTGTCTGCATCTGGTCAAACGTCACAAAGGCATCGACAATCACAACAGCATCTCCTTTGAGGAACAGCGCACTTGTAATGTTGCCAAACTTGGCAATCAACACTTTTTGCCCGTTGACAAAGTAGACCTCATCATCTGCTACTTCGATTTCGGCCTCGTCGATCAGCTCGTCCAAATCGTCATATTGGTCATTTAACGCAATAATATCGAGTGGACTGCCTTCCGCATCTTCATAGGTATAGACAATTTCATATGGGTTGACCGAACCGCTGACAAATTCATAGCCGAATGGGAGCGAGGTTGCTGAAAATTGGAAGAAGGTGTTGGACTGTGGGGCAGTTAACTTTTGGACGATAATCGCCTCGCCGTCGCCACTTCCGTTGAGCTGACGCATCACCCACCCTTCAAACATCGAGACGCGGGTGTAAACACCATACTGACCGACAAAACCGCAACCGCGACCAAAGCTAACGATTCCGGCCAACAGGCGACCGCCAGTCGGCCCCGCGACCGTGAGTGGTCCGCCGCTATCGCCAAAGCATGGGTCAGAACCTGATGTGCGTGTGCCAGCGCAGATTACCGTATCGTTGATCACGGGATCATTTTCATAGCTGGCGCGACATTGTGCTTTGGTCACAATTGGCATTTCAACTTGATGCAGCGCGTCGGGAACCTCTTCGGCCAACAGGCTCAAAACACCCCATCCAGTCACTTTAGAATTTGTGCCGGGAAGCGAAAGGGCGGTTTGGTCGGCCTTTTGTAGTGCGACGAACTGTCCTTTTGACGCGGGTTGCGCCAATTTGATGAGGGCGATGTCGTTGTTGTTGCCATCCCAATCTGTGTGAATATGGAAGGCGATTGATCCAATCTGCTCGCCATCTTTGGATGATAGTTTTTCTCGGCCGATAATGACGTCAAGCTCTTCTGGCTCAAAATCCTCAACACAGTGGGCGGCCGTCAAGATCCACTCCGATGCAATCAGCGATCCACCACAAACGAATCCACGCTGCACGCTGGATGCCTCGTTAAAGATAATGGCGACTTGCCATGGGTTTTGTCCGGGAGGGGCAGGCGTTTTGCCTGTGTGTGTATCGGGAGGCTCGTCAATTCCGACAATGATCGATCCACCAAAGGGATTGGCCGCCACGGGTAGGGCAACCAGTGTAAACATGAGTAGTAGTAGAAACGCGAGGGTAAATTTTTTGTTGAAAATTTGCATGAACTCTCCATTTGAAACTTGGCACACGCCGCAGAGCTTTTTAGCACAATGAACACGATTGTTCTGTCAACGTTAGGATACCATTTTCAGCCTTTTTTTGCATCATCAACCGACTGGATTGGCGACGGTTTACATTATCGGCCGATTCATAGATAATCATGACCAGAGGTAATCACATGATGCGCTACAAATTTTTTATTCCAATGCTCGCAATAATTTTGCTGATGAGTGCAGCGACAACATTCGCACAGCGCAATACCAGTGATCTCGCGCCCAAGCTGCCGATTGAGCCATACAATTACACCGATCTCACCCTGCCCACCCACCTTCATTTTACCAATGATAATATTCCCCCCGACAATCCGATCACGGATGCGGGGGCGACATTGGGGCGCGTCTTGTTTTATGACACGCGCCTCTCGGCCAATGACACCATTGCCTGTGCATCATGCCATTTGCAAGCCGTTGGTTTTTCCGATCCAGCCCAACAGAGCGTCGGATTTGAAGGGGGTGTGACGCGCCGTAATTCGATGGGATTAACCAATGCACGCTTTATTCAAGGCGATCTCTTTTTCTGGGATACACGCGCACCATCGCTAGAGGCGTTGGTGTTGGAACCGATTGTGGACCCCATCGAAATGGGTAGCTCACTACCGGCTCTCATTGCAGAACTAGAGGCGGAAGCATTCTATCCACCTCTGTTTGAAGCGGCGTTTGGCACACCAGAGGTTTCGGCCGATCGCATTGCAAACGCGGTCGCACAATTTATGCGCTCGCTCGTTTCGTATCAGTCTAAATTTGATCAAGGGTATGAGATTGGCTTTATCAACTTTACCCAACTGGAAGTTCAAGGGATGGATTTGTTTCAGGGCCGTCGCTTGGGCTGTAATATCTGTCACATCACCGATACACAAGTGCTGAACGAGGCCCTCAATAATGGGCTTGACCGCGTTTATTCAGACAATGGCTTGGGTGAGATAACGGGCAATCCCGGTGATGATGGCAAGTTCAAACCGCCTTCATTGCGCAACGTTGCGCTGACTGCACCTTATATGCACGATGGTCGTTTTGCGACGTTAGAGGAAGTGGTTGAGCATTATAGTTCGGGCGTTCAGGCCCACCCAAACCGCAGCCCATTCGTGCCAATCGGCGGGTTTCGTCTCAACGAGCAGGAAAAAGCGGCACTCATCGCCTTTCTAAACACGCTAACCGATGAGGAATTTTTGCGCGCTGTGAAGTTCTCTGATCCGTTTTTGCAAGAGGCGTCAGTGGGACTGAAATCGGCCGAAACGACCCAATCCTCACCTCTCCCCCTCATTCTCACCGCCGCACTCGTCACGTTACTGACCGTTATCCACCTCCGACGGCGTTCGTGATCACGCATCATTCGCTACATCAGCGGTCGTCATCACGGGCCACGTGTCGGACAAGCGATATCCCAATGGATACGGGTCGCTCGGGTCACACATCAACTGTTCCGTTCCTGTAATCCACGCGCGACCGCGCACCGTCGGAATGATGGCGGTCTTGTTGCCGACGGTTGTCTCTCCGATGATGGAGCAGGTGAACTGTGAGTTGATGATCGATCGGCCGATAAATTGCTCGCCAACCTGCATCTCTCCTCGTGCGTGCAGCACCGCCATCCGCGCCGAACATCCCGTCCCTGTTGGTGAGCGGTCGAGCTTGCCCGGATCGATCACGCTCGTACTCTTCGCCGTCAGTACCCCATCGACCCGCTCCACCGGCAGCGCAATTTGGCAAAACGAAATGTGATTCCATTCGGGATTTTCGGGATGCACAAAGCCAAGCTGTTGATTGGCGGCCGCTGTAATTTTCGCCCCTAATGTTGCCAAATCACGCGCCTCATCTGGCACAATCTCAAATCCCAGCTCGCGCGCCTTGACTATCACAAAGCTATCCCCGCCATACGCCGTATCTACCGTCAACGTGCCGACCCCCGCCACCTCTAGAGACATATCCAGCTGCGCGGCAAACGATGGCACGTTCTCAATCTCGACACTCTGCGCCTTTCCATGCGCGCATAATGCCCGCACCCGCACCAAGCCGCCTGGAGCCTCCAAGTAAAACGTCGTCTCTGGCTCCACCAGTGGAACCATACCCGTATCGAGCAGCACCGTCGCCGTGCAGATCGAATTTGACCCCGACATCGGCGGTGTGTGTTCTGGCTCCATGATGATGAACCCATACGCTGCGCGTGGGTCTTTGGGTGGCACAAGCAAAATCACGTGCTTATACACGCCACCGCGCGGCTCATTCAGCACAAAGCGACGCAGCGTCTCATCACGCGCAATAAACCGCGACTGCTCCCACAGCGTCGCGCCCGGCGGCGGCGCAACCCCACCCACGATAACGTTCCCAACCTCACCTTCTGCATGACAATTGACGATATGGATAATTTTATTTGTTTGCATAATCGTTGTGTTGTGGCGGCACTCAGAGCCACTGGTTTTCGGTAGTTGATATTTCGTCGTTATTTAATACACTTGGTGGACATATTTGAGTCACGCCATTTCAACAATAAGGAAAACACATGTCAGATTTACAAGCACAATTTCAAGCGGCCGTCGCCAATAGCAAAACACTTGCCAGCCGTCCCGATAACGAGACGATGTTGAAGCTGTACTCGCTGTACAAGCAGGCAACGAGTGGAGATATATCAGGGAAGAAGCCGAGTCGGTTTAACATGGTAGACCGCGCCAAATTTGAGGCGTGGGAGAAGATGAAGGGCACTTCGGCCGAATCGGCTCAACAGCAATATGTCGATCTCGTTAACCGCTTGAAAGGCGCGTAAGACCATCTTCACGAATCGCGCTCTGCTTTATTCACGCGCAATGTGACAATTTTCTTCGGTGCAATATCAACCGAAATTGTCCCATCTTCCCCAACCCAAACGGCCGAAATTGTCTCTTCTTGCAAGGTGACGAGTTCGGCCGATTTCACCTCAAACGGCACAGTCACACGCCCCGTCGTCGCCACATCCGTCGGATTGAATAGACGCACAATCATCCCATCGCCCGCTTCCGCTTGCTTGATCGCGCTCAGGACAGCATTTGCGCCAGAGACGGTCACGCCCTGCGCGACGGGTGGCAGACTGCCTGCATGGGGTGGTACGGTGACGACTCGCGGCGGGGTGAGATGTTCGGCCGATTGTCGCCAAACGGCTGCATCCTCCCAGCCCCACGTGTGCGGATAAAGCGCAAGCCGCCACGTCAACTGCTGTTGTAGCTGTGCTTCAGGTGTTTGTGTACTTGGCCCCGCACCACCAATAATCGTCGTCAGGTCGCGGCGTGCGCCCAAGAAACCAACTGCCCGCAGCAGCGTCAATGCAATCGGTCGTTCTGTCGTCTGTTCGACCGCAAACTCATAGATCCCTTCTGTCAAAACACTCAAGCCGCGCTCCCCATCGTTGACATCGAGCCAGCCATGTAGCGGGAACGTTGCGGGCGGGTCTTCTACCCACCAATCGCCGACGGGGATCGGGGTGGGGGAGATCGGCCGATTGACCGCATCAAATTGCATCGAGCTTGTCGCCGTTTCAACCGCCAAATCGGTCGGCAGAAGCATCCGCAACCGATGGTCTTTGGCGCGATTATCAAACGTCACCGCAATCTCAAGCCGTTCGACGCCATCACGGACGATTAAATCAACCGTCAGAGGACAACTAACCGTCTCCGCACGTCGCCGATTGCGCGCGTCGTTCAAACTGACGGGCAGAGACAGCGCATGTTCAATCCGTAAATGCTGCATACCCACGCCCCGCCCAATTCGCGTGATGCGTGGTGCAGAACTAAACGTCGTTAGCACACTGTCAAACGGTGGCGGCGAAAACATATAGCCATCCCCGCTATCCCCGCCATCCTCAAACAGCCCTAGCCCGCGAAATGTATTGTTCGTCTCCTTATTCGTCACGTCAAACGTCCCATTTTCATGCACGACCACGAGCAACTTATCGCTTTCAATGCGATTGAGTGCGGCGGCCGACACGGGCCATTTGACGGGGTTGGGGTCAGTCGAAAGCGCAAATGTCGTGTAGCCAAAGGCGGGAAGCTGGGCGCGGAACTGCACGCGCACGCGCTGAACTTCCATCGTTCCGCGTGGGCCCGAGGCGAGCGCAAGCGCATGGGTTGTCAACTCGCGGCTGCTTATTTCGATTGGGATACGCTCATCACTGCCAATCGGCCGAATATGCAGCCCGCGCCACTCATGCGAGGGCATTTCTGGTGTGCCATACAACCATTCCGCGCGTGTTCGTTCCATCAAGCGTTCCCGATACCCCGCAGTATCAGTTGTTGGCTCCGCTGGCGAGAAGTTTGCCATCGCCTGTTGTTTAAGCCAATAAAGCGGAATATCGACCTCCACCGACACCACTTCATCACGCTGCCACGCTGTTCCATTAAACAGCACAACCGCCAACTCATTTTTCTTAACTGCGCTCAAATCGAGCTGATCCACGATTAGCCGATGACGTTCTTCCGTCAATCCATCCGCAATTTCACGCGCCCACTCAAAGCGCGTAGTCATCTGTCGATGGACTGCATCAACTGAGCAGCCTCCAATCGAGTCGTGCGGGTGATTTTTGAGCAACCAACGCCATGCCGTCCACAAATGCCCTTGCGGATAATCGGCAAGGCCCATAGCGGCCGATTGTGCGGCCCATGGTTCCGCCCAACTTTCCAACGCCACGAGCGTTTTAGCATTGTCGATCTTGTTGTCGGCACGCGATGAAAGAACGTTATAGAGCAGGAAGTTCATTGCGTCTTGCGAGCGTGGCACATCGCGCAACTCGCCGTGGACGACGGGCAAATCAAGCGCAAAGGTCGCATCCGTCAACGCCGCCCAAAACTCCTCTAGCGAGGCGTGGATAAATTCAACATCGTCGAACGTCGCGTTGGCGACTTTGATGATTTCGCTCAGATTTTCATTCGCTTCCGTGTGGTCAACGCCCTGTAGCGCGAGAACGATGTTGGTTGTGGCGCGCTCGGCCTTATAGTGGGCGAGGGCACGCAGGTCTTGCGCGGCTCGATCAGGCTCTGCGTGAAGCACGGCGGCGTCGCTATAGCCGATGATGTTACTCAAGTGATGCAATAAGATGCGGGTTCCATCGTTTCCCTCCCACCATAACTCACTCGGCAATTCGCCCACATCCATCCCGCGAAAGTGCATGATGTTTTCCAGCCCAAATCCCGCAAAAATTTGCGGCAACTGTCCGATATGTCCAAACGTGTCGGGAATGTAGCCGACGTTCATGCGATGACCGAATTCGTTGGCGATTTGACCGCCGAGCAGCAAGTTGCGCACCATCGCCTCGCCACCAGAGAGAAATTCATCGGGTAGAATATACCATGGGCCAACGAGCAGCCGTTTATCGCTGATCAACTGCTGGAGTTCATCACGTTTTTCGGGATGAACTTCAAGATAATCCTCAAGCACGACGGTCTGCCCGTCGAGATTGAATGAGCGATAATCTGGGTCACGTTCGAGCAAGTTGAGCAGCTTGTTCATGAGACGGACAAGTCGCAGGCGGAACAGTTGGAATGAGCCATACCACTCTCGATCCCAGTGGGTGTGCGGCACGATGTAGAGTCTGAGCTTTTCTGTCATGCGCCCAATTGTAGCTGGAAAGAGATTCGCCGTCCTATTGTTTCGAGAAGGTGTAGAAATTGTTTGGGAGGGTGTGGAAATCGGCCGATTTCCATCCCTTCTAACCCTTCTCCGACAGGAGACGGTTATGTTTGCACAACAAATTATTAGCAGGAGATTATCCCATGAAGGAAGTTGTTATCGTAAGCGCAGTCCGCACACCAATTGGCAAAATACGCGGCACATTGTCGCAAGTTCGCCCCGATGATTTGGCGGCAATTGTAATTAAGGAAGCGGTTGATCGCGCAGGCGTCGATCCCGAATTGATCGAAGAAGTCTATCTTGGATGTGCTAACCAAGCGGGCGAGGACAATCGCAATGTGGCACGCATGGCGACGCTGTTGGCTGGGTTGCCGCAGTCGGTGGCGGCGGTGACGTTGAACCGCCTGTGCGCCAGCGGACTAAACGCGGTCAATCAGGCCGCCCGAGCGATTAAGGCAGGTGAGGGGGATGTCTATGTGGCAGGGGGCGTTGAGAGCATGACCCGTGCGCCCTATTCGATGCCGAAAAATCCCGTTGGGTTTGGCCCCTCTGGCAATGTGACCGCCTATGATACAACGCTTGGCTGGCGCTATCCAAATGCGAAAATGGCCGAGATGTTTCCGTTGGAGGGGATGGGAGAAACGGCCGAAAATATCGTTGACCAGAGCTGTGCCGGTGCCTATGCTGGGGGCGAAATCACGCGAGAAGCGCAAGATCGATTTGCCTTGCGGAGCCAACAACGCGCCGTCAACGCCATTAATAACGGCTACTTTGAACGCGAAATCATCCCCGTAACTATTCCCCAGCGTAAGCGCGATCCGATTGTCTTCAGTCAAGACGAACATCCCTTTATGAAAAAGACGGATGACGGTTATGTGGTGGCGACGACGATGGAGAAGTTGGGCAGTTTGCGCCCCGCATTCCGCAAAGGTGGCTCGGTCACGGCTGGGAATTCGAGCGGGTTGAACGACGGCTCTTGTGCGCTGGTGCTGATGTCAAAAGAAAAAGCAGACGAATTGGGGATTAGGCCATTGGCACGCTGGATTAGTTCGGCCGCTGCTGGCGTTGATCCGCGTGTCATGGGTATCGGCCCCGTCAATGCAACCCGCAAAGCCCTCAAACGGGCCAATTTGTCGATTGACGACATCGACTTGGCGGAACTCAATGAAGCATTCGCGGCGCAGTCGTTAGCGGTCTTGGGTGAGCTTGGCTTAAATGAAGAAATCACCAATGTCAACGGGGGCGCAATCGCGCTGGGGCATCCACTAGGCTGCTCTGGCGCACGTATCTTGACGACGCTAATCTATGAAATGCAGCGGCGGCGGGCTGCGGGTGAGTCGATGCGTTATGGACTAGCGACGCTGTGCGTTGGCGTTGGACAAGGGGAAGCGGCGGTCATTGAATTGCTGGAATGACCATGCGCGCAACGCTATTGATTCTACATTAGTACAGCGCGTAGTAAATTTTCTTGCGTTGTCATCTCGCGAATGCGGGAATTCAGTCTTTGAAAAGAGTGGATACCTGCCTTCGCAGGTATGACGGCACTGACTCTAATGGACTGCAAACAACGCGCTTGAGCGCGTTTGGCGTATCAGCCTTCGGCTTTAGCCGTAGGATTTTGACAAAGTCTCGTTGTAGTATTAGATGCTGCGTTGGATCAATGGCGCAGCTACTTTTTTCGCAAAATAACCTTCATCCCCTCTCGCTTGCTCAAATTGGAAAGCACCCCATCATGTTCTCGAATAAAATTTGACACCCATTCAGCATCCGTCTTTGAATACTCACGCAACACCCAGCCAATCGCTTTGCGAATAAAGAAATCCTTTTCGTGTGCCAGCAACAATATTGTCTCGGCCATGAGTGGAACGTTGGTCTTGCGCTTATGTTTGAGGTGTGCCAACAGCGAGGCGCGACGTGTCCATAAATGCTTGTCTGTGCGCCACTCGATTAGCCGTGACTCAAGCTCACGATGTTTGAGCACCAACAAGCCGACATGCGTTCCCGCGATCCAGTCGAGTGTGTCCCACCACGTCGCCTCATGCACGAGTCGTTCATAGATATGCCATGCGTCAATCTTCCAGAACGTTTTGAGTTCGGCAACGCGCAATGCCTGATACATTTCCTCGCGATACGTGCCATGCCATAGCTCCCAGATGATCGCCTCGTAGTCAGCGTGGCTCGTGATGGGATGTTGCCGCAGGGCGGCACGAAAAATTGCCTGTGCTGGCTTCGACTGCACACCATAAAATGGTTGTTCCGTTTTCATGTATGCCGCCATTTTTTCGGCGCGTTCAGCGTCCGCTTGCTTGGCGAGTTCAGTGCGAATAGCAGTGATAAAGGGATGCTTGCTGTCCATGAATCGGATGATACCAGTTGTCCACCCAGTAGGCGCGGATGAATCTATTTTAGGTGATTCCCTTTGAGTGTTGGCTAGCCGTCGGGAGCGGCGAGGCGTTACCAATGACTGGTACGAAAAAGGACGAGCAGCCGCTCGTCCTTTTCTAAATGCTATCGTCCTGTCAGGCGTGACACAGTCGGTTCATTGTCGCGCCTTATCGTATCCTATGGTCGATACGCACCACGCACCACGCACCACGCACTATGCCTCAAAGCCCAACAAGTCACTCCGTGTTGGACAACGGAAATGACACGTTATGGTGTCGATTTCCGTCGCATGACTGTTACCCCGCCAACCGCGACAGTCAACAGCATGATCAACCCAATGCCGATCAATGCCATCACCTGATTGCCGGCCGCTGTTGTCTGGTTGGTGAAAATGGCGGTTGGAATGCCGCCAGCTGGCTGAATTTCGATGCCAGCAAAGCTGTTGTTCGGGCTTGGTTTGCCTTTCGCGTCGATAACCGTTAGGTATGCACGACGCTCTAGCGTGCTGGTCTCCGAATCGTTGGTATAGGTGTGCTGCACCGTTGGACCAGTCGTTGTCGCCGTTGTTCCGTCGCCGAAGTCCCAGCGATACTCGATCAGCTCGTCACCATCAGGGTCAGACGATTCACGTCCTGCTGCGGTGTCCATCGCGTTGAACTGCACGGTCAACGGCGATTGGCCTTCTGATGGGGTCACAGTGAAGTCGGCAAATGGTGCGAAGTTTGGTGTACAGCCTTCCAAACTAACCACCGTGTATGAGCCTATATCAGTCGATTGTCCCACTGGTAGCCCAATCGGAATGATCTCTGTGCTGTTTGCATAGCCAGAAATGTCGCTGATCACTTCGCCAACAACTGGTAGTGCAGGCAATAGGCTCTTCGGGAAGAACCATGAGATAAGTCCCTCATTTGTATAATTGCCATCGAGCGTGCCACTTGAGCCATCACTGCCAGTATATGTGTAACTATTCAACGTCGAACCATAGATGAAGCTATAGTCGACACCATTGTAAGTAAAGTCGATACGATACTCGCTCGCAACTGGTGGCGTGAATGTGCCTTCGGCTGTTGCCTGAACTTGAAGGCTGAAAATAAACTGTGCATCAGCTGGGTCTTCTACAATTGGCTCTGCGATGAAAACACCCAAGATATCATAGGCGTCGAGCCGGTCCGTCTTTGCCTCGTTTGGATCGGTAACGGCTAACTTGCCGGGGAAAGAACATGCTTCCGCAACCGTGGTCGAGATGTCGATATCACCCGCCATCATTGAGTTACAGGCGATGCTGCTGCCAACGACGTTGACTGCTTTTACCTGGTAATGGAATTCGGTTTGACCTTGATCTTGCAATTCGCTGATTTCGGTATCGACGAAGATGGTCTTATTCGGCCGAACATCGGCAATCTTCTCAAACGGGCCAGCGGCCGATGCTGCACGCAGTACTTCATAGCCTGTCAACGGCGATCCACCATTGTCTGGCTCAGACCAATCGACAAAGACCTTATTGACCGCCAAACCGACGCTGTCGAGACGCGGTGCTTTTGGTACATCGACCAAGACGGGGTCAAATGCTGAGAACAGCGGCAAGCCACCTTCCTGACGTGCAATCGAACCAACATCGCTAAACGTATTCGGGAAATCGTCTATGCAATCACCGACACAGCCATCTGCATAGGCGGCCAACACATAACCACGCTCATCGAGAACGGCATCGTTAAAGTCGAGCAAGTTGCGGTCGCCACCACAAGTTGTCCCACCGTTACAAATTGACCCGCGTTGGACTGGGTCAAATGGGGTTGCATTGACCGTTGTCCAAGTTGCGCCACCATCGTAGGTGTGTGACACGAAGAGATACCATTCACCTTTGAAATTAGCGGTGTCTTCATAGTTGTTGCCAGCCGCATCACCTAACGAACCGACGAATGCGACTGCGGCGCGGTCTGGGTCACCAGCGACAACGGCGGGGAAGACTGCCCATTCGATGCCAAGTTGTGCGCCAACGTCGATTGATTCTGACCAAGTCACGCCGTGGTCGGTTGATTTCGTCATCTTCATTTGTCCGTTGGTATCGACAAACCCGAAATAGACGGTTCCATCGGTTGCCATCGCAACAGAGGGGTCAGAGCCGTTATCTGGCGTACTGTCTGGCACGGTGCGGACATCCCAAGTGAGGCCGTTATCTTCTGAAACGGCAACCCCTTGCTGACCCCCGCAGCTACCATTTGGCGTGTAAACGACACCATCAGGGCCGACTTCGACATGACCATGTAGGCCACCACATTCGGTGAGGGTGTACATGGGAACGGCCGCTCCAAACACGATGCCGCCATCGTCACTGCGCGCACAGTTGGCGTAGGCAATATCTTGCGAGCAGTAGTAAACGGCGTGTGTATAGGTTTGCGTTGGCGGCATGATGTAGTCCGCCGTGTAGGGGCCACCACCAATTGTCTGGTGGTCAACACCTGAATTTATCCCCGCACCAAGTGGGCTGATTGTCCAGCCGTCGCCAATGCCATCCGCGTCGGGCGAACCACCATCTAATTCGATATTGTTTACGGTTGAACCGATTAGACTCGCCTTACCAGCAAGCTGTGAGCTAATAGTCAGACCTGTCACCGGATCAGTGAACAAGATTGGATCAAGTGTATTCACATGGGTGATGACGCTGACTTCTGTCCATGTCTCCTCAGCAGGGGAAGAACAACTTTGATTGTAGTCGTCGTTAAAGCTGACGCGCACTGTTTCAAGACCAGCGACAAACATCGCTGCGCCAGTGTTCCAGTTGACACCCATTGTCGGTTCGCCCGCGCCCTGTGCGACGAGTCCATCTCCTGCACGATCGCGGTCGGTGTAAACTTGATATCGGCCGACTTGCGGGTTAATAAAGCCAGCACCAACCCCGCCATCACCTAGCGGCTCTGCGGGACCACCTGCCGCACCACATGCCACGCTGCGTGGAACGAGCTTAACTTCCGCCGTGTATGATTCGCCCAATGGGGTGAATGGCACGATATCCAAGTGGAGGTCACGATTGGACGCGCAGACGCTGACGGTTTCAGGGTTTGAACTTGAAGCTGAGTCAGCGAGAACCGTGTCCCCTTCAAGTAGATAAACATCAAAGTCAGCAACGTCATTGCCCCATTCGATTGTGAAAACAACATCAAACGCGCCAGCTTCATTTGCGGGCAGATTGATGGTCAAATCAAATTCATCACAATCGACCCCATAAACGAGACAGACGTATTCGACTGTTGGGGTGACATTATTATAGAAAAACGGACCACCTTCAAAGGTGATGACGTCTGTTGAGGATGTAATCGTGCCGTTTGGTGGCGTCGCTGCTAGTGCATGATTGACGGGCGTAAGCGCAACAATCATGGCAATTAGCGCACACAATGCAATTGCATAGAAAGCATTCTTAAGAACGGGATTTCGTTTCATAACTATCTCCAAATAAACGAGGTTGTGACTGCTCAAACGAGCGATAAACATAATCATATGAAGTTACCGTTACGAGATCGTTACGGGAAACAAAAAAACGGTGTGCAATACACACCGTTTTATCTTTACACCACTGCTGATCTATGGTGATTTTTGAAATGTGGACGTGACCTAACGAAGCGATTTGCAACGCACGATGACGACATCAAATGAGAGCCCCGCCAAAATGATCATGGTTGGTTCGTGCGCCGTTGTTTGAGATGGTGTACGGTGGTAGAGAGCGCAGTCGTTGTGATGAGTGTGAGTGCGATCCAGAGGATGGGTGAGGCTGTTTCGGCCGATCCCTCACGCACCGTCACAGCCGTCGGTGGCGTGACAACGATATCTGCATCTGGCAACGGCCAGGCATACGCACCGCGTGAGCGAGTGAAAACAGCCAGCGTCGTAAAGCCACGATCGACCACCATGTCCCAAATCATGACGCTCGGCAGCCCTTCTGAGAATTTGAACCATTCCGGATTGTCAACGGTGATGTCGTTGGTGAAGTAGAGACCCCAATCACTGCCCGCGAAGATCTGTTGTCCGCGATTTGGATTGGCAAATATCGCGTTGATTGGGACATTGGGCAGGTTGCCTGACTTATCGACCCATGTGAAGCTGGCGCAGTTGGCGGTGCAGGTGACTTGATAGACGTGACCTGTCTGATCAGGCGTGTTTTCGTCAAAACCACCGAGTGCGGCATAGCCGATCAGTGGGTTGGTCGGATCTGTGCCGACGTCCATAATCGGCCGATTTGGTAACACCGTATTCCCACCTGTTACATCAACCCACGTCGCCGTATTGGGAAGCCCCAGCCCCATGTTGAAGCCATACCAGACATTCCCATCGAGTGTCCCGACAATCGCTTTCGTGTCGTCGCTCATCGTGTAGGTCAACTCTTGGATGAACGAACGGTCGCCAAGCGTTCCCTTTGTCAGAACAGGGCTGACGGGCAGCCAATCGACACTCGCCATACCCCCCGTGATCGTCTCCCAAACACGATTTGTGCCGGCAATCAGCTTGTTGCAACCGAGCAGACAAGTCCCATAGCGATTGATCTCATAGGGCATGATAAAACTAAGCGTGTCGCCAGCCACAATCCATGGATTGATGATGCCGGGCGAGTACTGACCTTCGGGTCCATTGAGCGAAACCTTCAAACTGCCGTTTTGTGACTCTTGATACCAGCGTTGTTCAAAGACTGGCTCGATGCGGGCATACATGCCGTCCCCGCCCGTCGTCATCTGCCATTCGCTGGCGGTCGGATTGCCATCATCCCATATCTTCACCATAGAACCGTTGTCCTGCGCACCAGCATTGATGCCGGGAGCGTTTGAAGTCGCAAAGTTTGCGGTGATGTCGCCCGCATAAAATTCGATGGTGTTGAGCGTGTTGTTGAGTTGAACGTAGGCAATGTCGTTTGAGTTGGCTGCGTCGGCATTGCCTGTGTAGTAGATGCCACCGTCGTTGCCGACGAGCAGGCGATTAGAATCGCCGTTGACGTAGGCAAGCGCGTGGTGATCGACATGGACGCTATCACCACTTCCATCTGCGTAACCACAGGTGACGTTGGTGAATGTGTCACCACCGTTGGTTGAGCGGAAGGCATCGATGATGCTCATGAACACTTTGTCGGGATCGTTCGGGTCAACGGCCAACCCTTGATCGTACCAATTCTGCCCACCAGAACTGTTATCGCAGCCAAGCAGGTCGCCGAATGTGGCAACTTGCGTCCAATGGGCCCCTGCATCGCCCGTGCGCCAAACACCGAGCAGCACGCGCGTATCTGGATCGGCCACTTGCGCATAGATGACGTCATTATCGCTGGGAGACATGGCAAGATCGATTCGGCCGAGTGGGTTGTTGGGATACCCCACACCTTCGCCCGTACCATTCGGCCAGCCATTACTTGACGCGGTAATTAGCTCCCACTTTGCGGGACAACCGCTTTCGGGAACAACTGTCTTGTAAATGCCATTGGCACCGTTTTCAGACAGGTCGGGTTGCACAGTCGTGTTATGCCCGCGTGTTCCGATGGCAACGTAGAGGGCAGTGTTGTTTGACTGGGCTGAAACCAGCATCCCGGTTGTATCTTGGCGTTGATCGAGGAAATCATTTGTAAAGCACGCATCGGTCCAAGTTAGACCGCCGTCATAAGAAAAATGCACGCCTTGCTTGGTCCCTGCGATGACCGTCTGACTGTTTCGCGGATCGACGCGTACCTTGCCAATCGACTGATATTGCGGGAATATGCCCGCGGGCTGTTGGTAGACGGCGTTGAAGACGTCTGCCCCCAATGTTGTCCACGTTTCACCGCCGTTGGTCGTTTTGAGTATACCTAAGCTGCCGAATGACCATGAACCGTAACGCAAATCACCCGTTCCAGCATAGAGTGTGTTGTGATCATTGGGGTCCATTACCAAATCTCCGATAGCGATAGAGGAAAGCGCGGGATCGTCCATCTTGGGCTGCCATGTCGTGTTGGCATCGCAACAGTCGGTTGTTTTCCACACGCCCCCACCATCAGAGCCGATGTAGGCAATTGAGGGATCGACAGGATCACTGACGATGACGTTGACGCGCCCAGCTACCTTGCCGAACGAGTAGCAGAGCTGGCAGCCATCCGTTTGTAATGGGCTGGGGCCGAGCGCAGTGAAGCGTAGTGGGTCGAGTCCGACGGCTGAACGACTGCGATCATAGGTGATCTCACCTTCTGGCAAGGCACGTTCGATCAGCGCATCCGTTTTGGCCGCATCTGTGACCCACTGCGGATTGTAAACGCCTGTTGGATAACTGGCGCGAATGGCGAAATAGTCACCCATCGCGTTCATCAGCTCCGCTTCGGCATCGAGTGACATGCCGGGTTCGGGAACATAGGGGTAACGTGTTGGCTCATCGTTGCCGCGCAGCGACATACCGACGGCACCAACCATGAGAAGGGCAAGAATCAGAAAGATTGGTTTGGTTAGATTCATGGTTTATCCTTTTTGATTTGATAATTTGCAATGAAGATACTGATTTAGCGTGACGGAATCGTTACGGACAGGGTATAGATTTGGGTATAGAGATGACCTGTTAATGATATGATCGACCGCGACAAGTTTGACGATCTACCTGACATCAGCAGCGGCAATTTGTCTAATGACATCGAATTGGAATATGTGGATCCAAACATCAGTACGCCGGTAAGTAAGTCCTGTCATAAAACTTACTTGACACTGAAATCAGTTAGCGATTTAGTTGGGGATGGTGAGAATAAGACGAGTCAAACTGGCAATGATGGTGAGCGCAACAACCGAAACAGGCTATAGGTTCCGTTGACACATCAACAGAACCTATAGTCCTTTTTGACACTACAGGGCCGCATTTCCCCTAGACACCCATCTCCATATAGGTCGTCGCTACCTTTTTCAACGATACGAAAAATGCCGCCGTGCGGAAATCGTTGACCTGATCGTTGGTGTGGAATGCTTCGCTGATCTCTTGATAGGCTAGGCGCATCGTGTCATCAAGGCCCGAACGCACAAGACGCAGTTCGTCGGCCCCTTGCGTCAGCTTGTCACGCAGATGAGCGGGAACCTCTTTGCCAACCATCTCTTCGAGTGCGTCGATAACAACTTGACCCCGATATTCGTCAAATCTGCGCCCCATTCGGCCGAAACGGATGTGTGACAAATTCTTGATCCACTCAAAGTACGAAACGGTGACGCCCCCTGCATTCGCATAGGCATCGGGTAGCACGACCGTCCCTCGTGCGCGCAGTCGCTCGTCCGCCTCATATGTCACGGGGCCATTGGCGCCTTCAACGATGAGGGGCGCCTTGATGCGGTCCACGTTGTGAATGGTGATTTGTGCTTCCAACGCGGCTGGCACCAAAATATCACAGTCGATCTCCAATGCTGATTTGCCATCGGCGATGTAGGCGCCTGCGCCATATCCTTTAACACCCCCATGCTCGGTGATGTGCTGTTTGACCGCTTCCACATCGAGACCCTTCTCGTCGTGAAGTGCACCATCCCATTCGATGATGACGGTGATGCGAGCGTCGTCTTCGTTCTGTAAAAATTTAGCCACATGATAGCCAACGTTGCCCAGCCCTTGTACGATGACGCGCTTGCCGGCCAATCCACTATCAAAACCCGCGAGAGCTATATCTTTGGGATGGCGGAAGAATTCGTGAATGGCGTATTGCAAACCACGTCCGGTCGCTTCGACGCGCCCGCGAATCCCCCCATTCGTGGGTGGTTTCCCCGTCACGCAGCCAAAGTAGTTGATATCGTGGGGATGCAGCTTTTTGTAGGTGTCCGCAATCCATGACATTTCGCGTTGGCCCGTCCCCATGTCAGGGGCAGGCACATTGCCGCCGGGACTGATGTATCCCTTGTCGATTAAGTGACGGGCAAACGCGCGGGTAATGCGCTCCATTTCGCCAACACTGTGCGTTTTGGGATCGACAATCAATCCCCCTTTTGAGCCGCCATACGGGACGTTGACGATAGCGCATTTGTAGGTCATCAGGGAGGCGAGGGCGATGACTTCATCCTGATTAACGTGGGGGGCAAAGCGAATGCCACCCTTAACGGGCAGCCGATGATCGCTATGCACGGCACGCCAACCTTGAAAGACACGATAGTTGCCATCATCCATTTTGACTGGGAAGTTGAGTTGCAGGACAGAGTTGCACGCCTTAATCGTTTCCGCCAAACCATCGGCCAGATTGAGTAGGGCGAGTGCGCGGTCAGCCATCAGGTTTACACCTTGACTAAAGGATACGGAAGAGGTTGCAGCAGGTGGGATGCTCATTATATTCTCCTAGGGTTAAAGAACTGTGCTACGCTTGAGTATACTGGCAATGCGCCAATTTAGCCTGTTTTCCCGCATCCCGACGTGTTGTCAATGTGGCTCCCACGCGATTAGCTTGTGGATGGATAACGATCAATGAGTTTTTGCAACGAGTCGCGGACTGTGGGGCGAATTTCGGCCGATAAAAAGCGACGCAAAGTCGGCAAGTGACGCCGCAATTTTGGGCTGGCCTGAAGCAGCGCATTAGCCCCAGCCGCACGCAATCGGGCAGAACGACCCATCGCTTGTAACACCACTGCCACCGTTTGCGGTTGCGTCATCTTGGCATGGGCGAGAACAACCAAAATTCCGCGCGCCACATCTTCATCTGTGGTCACGCGCAAAATGTCGACAAGCGCAGGTTCGACTTCTGGTCCACAACGTTTAAGCTGTTCCCGCGCATGATATTGTTGGCGGGGCGTACCGTTTTGCAGCAGTTGAATTTGGCGTTGCATCGTCGATCAAGTGCGTACAATGTCATAGGGCAAGGGTGGGGCTAGCTGGATCGTCCCGCGAAACTCTCCGACAATGCCAACTGCCTTAATGCGTTGTCCAGCGGCCAATGAATCTTTATCAGGCACGCGCACCCAAATGTTGTTCCAGAGAAAGACCTCGACCACGCCTGTCCCGTCATTAACGTCGATTTTGGTGAATGTTTCCGTTATGTCAACCGCGACAATTTCGCCTTCAATCATGGCACGTTGTCCGATTACGCTTGGCAAATTGGCGACCGTTTGGGGTGGGGCGTAGGCGTAGGCGGGCGTGATCACATCGACACCACCGCCCCATTGCGGCACGATCTGGAGTTCGTTTTCAAATCGGCCGATTTCCCCCGTCACTACAACCGTCGCCCCCACATTTAGCACATTCTTGTCCCAACAATCATCATACGTGTTGCTGAACATCACCATGCTGATCCGTCCCGTGCTATCGGCAACCGTGAACTTAAACCCTGCCGAAAAACTACTCGCGTTGACCACATTGCCCGTAATCGTCACCTCCTGACCCTCGGGCAGTGACGCCAGTGCGCCAATCGACAGCGCGGCTGAAGTCGGGACTGCTGTTGGCGGAATCGGCGTTGCCGTTGCTGGAATTTGCGTCGCAGTGGGGGGCAGTGCCGTCGCGGTTGGCGCAAGCGGTGTTGCGGATGCAGGAACAGTCGTCGCCGTTGCAGTCGCTGGGATAGTTGTCGGAGATGATTGAGTCGTCGGCACGTTCGTTGCTGGCGCAGCCGTCGTTGCAACGGCGATCGTCGGTGGCAGCGCGGTTGCGGCCGTTGCGACTTCTGTTGTTATCTCCGCCGTTGGCGCGACGGTATCAGTTGGCGCAAGGGTTGCCGTTTCTTTCGGCAACGGCGTCATCGTCGCTGGTGAATCAGTCGGTGGAAGCGGTGTATTCGATTGTGGTGTATTGGTTGGAATTGTCGTCCAAGTGGGACGCGGTGTCCGTGTTGGTTGTGCCGTCTCTTCCGCCACAACCGACGGGGCGACTGTTGAACTTTCAGTCGCTATCTCTGCAATTTCTGGCTGTGGGGATGCACAACCGATAAGGACAATAAACGCAAGTAAAGAACAAAAACGCGGTATGATAAAATTCTCCATACCGCTATTTTGCCAACTAATTCGTCAATTGGCGAATGGGTTATTCTCAGGCATTTTCGCGCCCTTGTCCCGCTCGTCAAATATCATACCGATATCAATATCCATAAAAACCTAACCTACGGAATCAGCCGCGAATAAAACGGCAAATCAAACTCCGCCCGCTCCGCATGAACGGTCACACGCTTCATCTCTTTCTTCCCGCCAAACTCACGCGGCCACTGCACGGTCACCTCATAGGTTAAGCCTGGCCCCTCTTTCGTTGGTAAGGATACGATAAACTGTCCATCATGGTCGGTTGCTCCCGCCACTTCGCGCCGACTCCCCTGATAGCGAATCGACACCTGCAACGCGGGCAGTGGATGCCCGTTCGGATAATCCATCACCGACACCTTTAAGCGCACACGCGCCGTCGGCTGTCCCGAACTGGCCGTACTCGTCCGTACCGTTTCCACAACACTGTCAATCTGACTCGCAGCTGCATCAACCAGCCGATGGGCGTTCTCCGTCGTCACCGTCTCACGCACCCATTGGGCTGCGCGTTCCGTGCGAGACGGTGGGGCTTGCGGACGCGGAACCTGTATCGTCTCCCCAACAATTCGGATCTCATCCTCTGGCATCACCTCGCTGCGGTCCAGCCGCAATGGCTCCCCACGCCGCACTCCCGCTGGCAATGACGGGGTCGTTGGCACTGGCGCTACAGGTGGCGCAGGGGGGATATCCAATGTTGTCTCGCTCGCCTCCGTGCGATCGATCTCAATCGGATCATTATGCTCAAAATAGCGCACGGGAATCGTCGGCCGAACTGCTGGCTGCTGACTGTCCACTGCTGCTGGCTGAGAAGCGGACGGCCGAAAGGCTAATTTCCGCGCCAGCTTATCGCGTTCAGTCGCCTGACGCGTCACCTGTCCCCGCACCCACGCCGCCGTCTGATGCACGACTTGTCCTGCGGGACTAAACGAATTTGGTGGTGATGAAGGGTCGAGGTCTTCAACATGGAAACCGACTTTGAGCGCAAAGATAGTAACGGCTGGTGCAAACCAGCCTTCAAGCGTGGTGTTTTGATGCGGAACTGCGGCAAGAAAATCGGGTGTCTCTGATTGCCGTCTGTTATCTGCAATCGCATCCAATAGTTCAGCTACGGCCACCCGTTGCGCCGTCGTATTTTCCATCACGCGCTGAAAATCGCGCACTGTCACTTCATCCAACGCGCTCGTCATTAACAACAACGCCCGTGCGCGAGATTCTGGCATTGCACCACTATCCTGCGCAACATAGGCAGCAACCTGCGCCACCAATGCGCCTAGCTGTTCATCCCGTGTCCGTTTCACCAATTGAAATACTTGCTTGTCCATCATTTATACCTATCGTTCCCACTCACTGGGGAATCCATTCTATTCGTCCTGCTGGTTACGTTTTTCGCTATCCAAAGCCAATCCAATAGCGACACCAACAGCTAATCCAATCGACGGTCCCATCGCGATCCCCAATGCTATGTTGTTGAAGGCTGCACCGAACGCTGTGCCCAACCCTGTCCCAAGCGCAAGCCCTAAGCCGATCCCTATTGCCAAATAGCTCGTTTCATTCGGTTTCTTATCCATTGTTATCTGCACCTCTCAACTATCATATCAAGCTCGCACCATCTACATCTAAGGGTTTGCCCATTACGCTTCTTCGGGAAATTCACTAAGCACACTTAGGGTTGTTTCTCAGCACCAGAAGACTGGATTCCCGCCTGCACGGGAATGACATCTTTATTATCGTCTTAATTTGTTAATCTTCATGAGTACACCGTAAAGTAAGTCCTATCTGTCATACCTGCCTTCGTAGGCAGGTATCCATTCTTTTCTAAGACTGAATTCCCACCTTTGTGAGAATGACCACGCCATAAATTTTACTTTACGCTGTAATCAGTCATTGACTACAAATTTGCTTGCCGTATCAAGCTATTTCTCACGATTGCGTGACGCTTCAAATGCTGCACCAAACGCAACACCCAACGCGATCCCTAGCGCGATATTGTCAAATGCCGCGCCCAGCGCAACGCCGAGGGCGATCCCAACCCCGATGCCAACTCCTTGTCTTTTCTTGTTCTCGTCTGGTTCTTGTTTGTTCATAGTTAATCATCACCCTTACGACTCATTGCTACTAATCGGTGTTAAATAATGTAACATCAAATCGATCTCTTTGACTGAGCATGTTTCGGGATTTGGAAATCCCGAAACTCTCCTGACACAGATTGCCGCTACCACTCTGGTACAGTCAACGGCAATTTTCCAGCAATACCTTCATGGATCGGCCGAAAACTACTCCATTCATAATCCAATATATCTTCAACCAATCCACTCTTTAGCGGATTATTGTGAATGTAATCTAACTTCACATCGAATGCAGTCCTTGACAAAATTGGAATCCCACGCGCTTGTTCCTTCCAAACGGCATATTTATTGTTACCGTTTGCATGACGCGCAAATCTATCTAGCATTTCGTGCGCTTTTTGCTGGTAAACAGAATTGAAAGGTGCTAAATCTGACAAATACTTTGGTGATTCTGAACGAATTCCCGCATAGTATTCAAGGGATTCTACAAAATCGACAGCACTCTTACGAAGGGTGTGCTGGATGAAATTACGAAGGGATTCGGCACTTTCGGCCGAAATCAGCACATGAAAATGATTGCTCATAATCACGTATCCATACAGCCGCACGCTATATTTCTCTAAATACCAACGCATTCTATCGACCAAAATCATCTTAAATCGGTCTGTTCTCAGAAGATAAATTTGCTCCGTGATGCGGCTTGTAAAGAAAAATATCCTATTCGCCTCATAAAGATTCTTCCACTTCACAGACTCACCCATTACCCAAAACTAAACAGTCGCATGTTTCGGGATTTCCAAATCCCGAAACGTCATTAGACTTGACGCTCAAGCGACTTCATACGACGTATCGCCAGCCAGCCAAAAACAAAAGTCCAAAACGCTATCCACGGTAGGCTGAATCTCAAAAACCTCATTTGTCTAAAATAGAAGTAGTCGAAAAAAAGCTGTATGAATGGATAGGTGAGAAATGACGATGCACCTACGATTACCGAAGATGCTCCAATTTTCTTTCCTGTGCGTTTTTCCAAAATGTAAAAGCGGCGAAAGATCAAAATCCAGAATACCAAAAACGCAGCAAGGCTTACCAGCAGAGTTAATAGTTGTCCGTTCACTTTAAGATGATCATGAAGGGGTTTCGGGATTTCCAAATCCCGAAACATCCATTCTCGCTTGAGTTCAAATTAGAATCCTAACTTACCCTCAAGCTGATCCAACCCCTCCCACGTCCGCATCAACGCTTCCATGTCCGAAATCGACTCAAGATCAGACTCCATCGCCGAGCGCAGTTCCTCACTGTGCAACCGTCGATCATGCTGGCGCAGCAGCGGCTTGACGATGTGATTGTTGAAATCACGTTCCGCCCGCGTCGCTTCCAGCCAGAACAGGCGACGTAAGCGAGGCAGCAAATCGTCGTCGCTAAACAGGTCAGTGACGATGTTGGCAAAGACACGTTTCGCCTTATCGTTGACCGTCTCTAGCCGATCTGCATAGCTCGTCTCAAGCTCCGTGACCTGTGGTTCATCGTCAAAGCGAATCGCAATATCCTCGTCAAATGAAACGGCAGGCTCATCATCTAAAATCCGGATCTCCAGCGCATCTTCGACAACTGGCTCAGCCGCTGCTGCTTGTGGCGTCGCTTGTGGCTGCGGAACCGTTCCATTCAATGCCGCTTCAAGTAGCGCATCATTGCTGGCGAAATTGGCATCCAATGCTTCGAGTCGCTGGTTGACTGACCGCGCTTGGCTCATCAACTCATACATGACCGCTTGACGGCAGACCTCGCGGAAGTTATCCGTCACGCGCTCAATCAGCGCGTCGAGACCGTCTGCTGCCCCATAGACGCCGGCTGGGTCGTGCGGCAAGCTGTAGGTGTAATTCTGCTCATAGCTGGCGCGATCAAGGCGTGATTTGATCTCATGCGCGGCAAGGGTGCGCTTGAGTTCATTGCTCATCACATCGCCCAAACGCGGCATTGCTTGTGAAACAGCCTCTTGCATCGTCAACTCTACCTGATAAAGGATGCGCTTGATCGGCAATTCGATTCCGCTCGTCCCCCAAATCAGGTTGTCGTAGGTGACATCACGATTGTCCCAATGCTCTGTGCCGTACTGCTCTAGCAGGGTTTCGACCTCTTCGGTGATAGTGTCCTGCACGCGAGATTGGATCTGTTGGAGCGTCGGCCGAACGAGTCGTCTAAAACTCGCCTCATTATTTGTCCGCTGGCTTAGCTCAACCAATGCCCCGTGAAAGGCACGTGGCAGGTCTTTTTGCAAACGGCGCAGTAAATTCTCAAAGCGTTTCTCTTGCAAGCTTTCCCAACTGACTGCGAATGGCGGGTAGACGTTGCGATCGGCTAACTCGTTCTCGTAATAGGTCTTGAGCGACGACAGAGCGGTGCGAACGCGCGTCTCTGCCTCGCGTAGCTGTGACCGAATACGATCATTGCGGATGAATTCAATCATCGACTCGCGCAATGCGGGGATCTCGCTCAACTCCATCAATGCTGCCATCACGTCAGGGCTAAATGGATCATCTTCTGTCCCAATATCCTGACCGCTGATCGCGTCGAGTTGATTGTTAAATTCTTCCACGATACGGCGTGTCTCGCTGGCAAATTCACTCGGTGCGCCATCTGGGTCTTGCAGATGGAGGGCGGCTGGTGGCATGATCAGAAAATAGGGCCGACCGTTGCCGCGATCCTTATACGTCTCCCAATAGTTGGGAGCGATGTGGCGCGTCACTTCCTTGACTTCGCGCTCCGCTTCAGGCAATCCGCTGTTCAAGCGGTCATACGCTTGTCGCACGTTGCCGCCGTTGACGACGTAGAAAATTTTCGCCGCCGCCTCGTCCAAATCAACACCCGTCAAACCACGTAGACGATTGTCCTTGACCCAATGCACCGCTTGCAGCGATTTCATCTCATCGACGCGCTGCCGTCCCGCATCGGAGACGAGCACGATCATCGCATCTTCTTTCTTCATCTCTTCGAGCGTGATCGCCTCATGCAAGCGCATTCCCGCACCCAAGCCCGGCACATCCACGATGCGTAAAAAGCCGTTCATGAGTAGGTTTGGGGTTCCATCTTTCGGCCGAATCTTAAATGTCGCCGATTTGATGATGCGGATTTGTCGTTCGCTGCTGCCCTTATGACTATCTTCACGCAGATGCGTAAAGGCGTGTTCGTCGCTGAGCGGGTAGCTAACGGGTGGGGGAGAGTCCGCTTTGAAAAGCTCCTTGTGATTGTCGTAGGTGGCGATGCAGTCGAGAATAATTTCGAGATATTCGTCCTGTTCCGTCTTTGCGCGGTCGCTTGAAGCGGTCAGCGCATTGCTAATCGCCTTGTGCGCCAACTGACGTTCACCCTCATTGGTGACATCAAACGGCTCGACCTTGGCCAAGCGGCACAGTGTCCGCACACGGTCGGCAAATTCGCTCTTTGTCCAGTAGGTGAAGGTGAGTGTCTCTTCTGCGCCTTCGTCCGCCTGCTCAATGTAGACAATCGTGCCAGTCACGGCGGTGACGGCTCCGCTGGGCAGCAAGTTGCGCCCCAACAGGCTGTTGATGAGCGTGCTTTTGCCCACCCCCGTCCCGCCAAAAAAGACGAGCGTGTAGGTGCGCTGCTCTAAAATTTTTTGAGCCGTATCAATGTTGATCCGCGCATCTGGCACGGCGCGAATCAAATAGTCGCGGCTGCCATCAATGGTTTTCTGAAGGTTGACCCATCGCTCCGTCTGTGCGGGGCTGATGAAGGGAAGTTCTGCTAATTCGTTTTCTAGTGCTAGGTATTTATCGCTGCTCATGGCTGTCCTTTCAATGTGCGGTTGGCGTGTAAAAACCCAACCGTCTTTAGTGGGCTATACGCGGGTTTCGCGCTTTAGTTGCATTCTATTTTTTGTTATACTGACGATACTATGATTTCGATGAAGCGCAAAATGATTACAGAAATGGTTGGTGAGGAAGAATATCGATACGTTCCGTTGGGAGAATATATTGTGATGGCTCCTGCGATGTGTGGGGGTCGGCCGACGTTCAAGTACACTCGCCTTGAGGTCAGCATGATCTTAACCCTCTTGCAAATGGGTGATACCGTCGATCAGGTTGTCACCAACTACGCCAAAAGCAATCTTACACATGCAGCAGTCTACGAGGCACTTTCTTTAGCACAACAGTCGTTCATGCGTGATCAGAGCGTAATTTGCCGCTTGCTCCTTGATTGTCGTAGACGAAATCGTGCAAGTTCCGCGTATCATTGTCGCAATCCAAAGCTGGTATCGTGGGCAAGTCATCCCAATACCAAACGCATTGGTAAGAATTGCATTGTCACAATCGTGTCGTCGGGCAACCCAACGACACGATTGTTTGTTAAGGGCTAAAAAACGCCGAGGAAGTTGACTCCGTAGAGCGCAAGCGTGATGAACGCATCGACGCCAGCCGCGATCAAGAAGTAACTCAGTGGTGACATCGCGGTGTTGCGTCGTCGTCTGCGTTCGGCCACGACGAAGGCGATTAGGGTTGAAATGATCGGGACACCAATGCGCATTATGTTTGTCGTGACCGAGCCGAGATCAAACCATGCTGTGAATGGCGCGTACTTGAACATTGTCGGCACAAATGCGTATTTCGTACCCAGATAGAGTAAGAATGCCACGATGACAAATGCGACAGGTTGCCAATTGTCGAGAATTTCGTAGTCTCGATTCCATTGGCGAGCGAGCAGGAGAAGACCACCGGGGAGAATCCATCCCATCGCAAGTGGGAAAAAGAGGATGCCGACGAGTGCATCCATCCCGCCGTTAAGGGTGCCATTGATCACGTCATTTTTGTTCACTGCATCAATCGCATCGCGCCTCACTGGATCGACTGTGGAATAGAATAGCTTGCTGCCCGTCGCGCCCTCAAGCCAGAAGAGGTGTAGATTACCCTCTCCATCGTACGCGAGTGACCCATTTTGTGAGATATTGCCCGTTTTTCCTGCCCATTGATAGCCGATGTAATCGCCATCAGAGAAGTAGGCGACTGCCATCTGTTCTTCAAAATTGAGGCGTAGCTGCTGTCTGGCAGAGACGGCAAGCGCGACATCGTTTTCAGCCCCCGCAACGGCGTGTGATCCAAGAATATAGCGTGTCGTCTGTGTCGCAGTCGCAGGCGGCAACACAAATTCAGATAAGGGAAAGGTGCCTGAATAGGCGGCATGATCAGGTTCTTCTGTTGCCGTGATCCAGATTCGCTCGTAGGACATCGGCCGATCTTCCCCCTTCTCAAACGCCAAATAAGCTGTGTAACCAGTGCCAGCCTCTAAGCCAGTGTTGCGGTAGATCGCCCAAAAAATGTAGACCCAATCATCTGTCACGACGATGTTGGGTGACTCCAGACTATCATTGATCGTCGTTTCCATGCGGGTTAGAAATTGACCTTCGAGCGGTTGGTCGCCTAATTCGCTGTAATAGAGCGCGTCTTCGACAACCCATGCAAAGTGGGTCGTTTGATCATCGGCCGAAATCATCGGCAACTCCCCATCCTCCACGAGCAACTCAGCCGTTGACCCCGCACGCCAGTCAAACCCGAAGATCGAACCAGTCTCACGGTCTTCAAAAACGATGTACTGTTCCGTCGTGCGATAGCTTGAGATGTTGAACGGTTCGTTTGTAAGCGGTTGTGGGTCGGTGAGCAGTTCCCCATTTCGGCCGAAATCGACCTGCATCAATGACCAAACGGGTGCGCCATCGGGACGGTCAATCCAAAATAGCGAGAATACGCCATCCCCTTGCGCTTCAATGCGCGGTTGGCGTAACCGCCCATCTGTTGCAACGATCTGTACGGGTGCTGAGACTACCCCGGCACTATCCATCTGTTGATAGTAGAGGGCATCGTTAATGGCTGCGTCGTTCTGCATCGGCCAGACGACACGTGCTTGATTATCGGCCGAATCGACATGGTAGGCATAATCGCCGCCTGTTTCAATATTGAATGGGTAGCCCTTGCTCCAATCGGCCGACGGCTTGCGCCCTTTTTGCAACGCATCGACCTGACAACCCATCAGGCCAATCAGGGTGACAAAGATACACAGCCATTTAACTCTTACTATTGAAGATCGATTCATCATTAGCTCCTTGTGTTGGTAATTGCATTATCTGAATAATCTTGTCTCCGTCAGACGGCGTTACCAGAAAAAAAACTCGCTGACCCAAAGGCCAGCGAGTTTGTCTAAAACTTAAGGGATGGTTGCAGAATCTACTCGCGCTGTCTTGGATCAAACGCATCTCGTAAGCCATCGCCGAGAAAGTTGAATGCCAGCGTTGTTAGCGTGAGAAAGATGGCGGGAACAAGAATCTGGTTTGGATAGGTGCGGAGGGCGGGAACCGCGTCAGAAATCATGATACCCCAACTCGGGGTAGGTGGGTCTACGCCGAGACCGATAAAGCTGAGAAATGCTTCGGTGAAGATGTAGCCCGGAATTGCCAGCGTCTCCAATACGATCAGTGGGCCAAAGATGTTGGGTAAGATATGCTGAAACATAATGCGCGTGCTGCTTGCACCCATTGCGCGAGCCGCTTCAACAAACTCTTTATTTTTCTGCGAAAGCACCTGCGCTCTTGCCACACGAGCCAGGCCAAGCCAGTTGATCAACCCAATTGCGATAAAGAGAAAGAGCAAACCACCCATACTCTCGTTCGCTGAAATTAACATGCGGGAGAATGATCCGCCTTGCTCACTTTGCCGCGCCACCGCCTTAAAATAAGTTTGCAGCAGAATGACCACGATTAGGAAGGGGAAAGCATATAACAGATCGATGATCCGCATCATGATGTTGTCCGTCGCCCCTCCCACATAGCCTGATACAGAACCATAAAGCGTTCCGATGATTAAACTGACCGTTGAGGCGACAAATGCAATCATCAATGAGACCCGTGCGCCGTAGATGGCACGACTGAAGATGTCGCGGCCGAGATGATCGGCCGAAAGCGAATAATCATTATTGATTTTGACGTAAGCCTCTGATCCTTCGGGTAGGATAAACATCATCCAATCTGGGACAGAATTGTTTGCGGTCAAAACTTGTGTTGCGGGGTCTTGTGGGGCAACGATGCTTGCAAATGGAAATGCGGCCAGCGTCAATCCAATGATAAAAAGACCACTGATGATGGCAAGTCTATTCTTGAGTAGCCGTCGGAATGAGTCCTGAAGTAAACTGCGCTCTTTGCGCTCAATGGCTGGTGCGGCCTGTCTAGGGTCGATGGCTGTTGTCATCAAATTTCTCCTCTAAAAGATCTCTCGTGGATAGTGGCCAGCCGCTAGTTGCCTGTGAAGAAAAATTCAAAATGGTCATCCTTCTTACTCGCTACTAGCAACTATGAATAAGCCGCTTCTTGCTTAATCGTAACGAATTCGTGGGTCTAGCCATGCATAGGCGATATCAACCATCAGATTGGAAACCATCAAAATGATAGAAAACAGCAACGTGACACCAAGCAGAACCGTATAGTCCCGATTACCAATGCTGGTGACGAAAAACTTGCCCATTCCGTTGATGCCAAATATCGACTCAACAATGAACGTTCCTGTCACAAGACCAGCAAACATGGGGCCGAGTAAGGTGACTACTGGAATCATGCTGTTTTTTAGTGCATGGACAATGATGATGGTGCGCTCGCGCAACCCCTTTGCACGTGCCATATCGATGTAATCTTCTCGAATGACTTGAAGCAAACTTGCCCGTGTCAATCGTGCAATGCCGGCGGCCGATGCAGTCCCCAGAGCGAAAACAGGCATGAGCGCATGTAGGAAATAGTCGGCCGTTAAATCAGACCACTTTGGCAAAAATCCCAAGAAGTAGGGTTCTTGCGATTCCCAACCCGCGACAGGCAGCAGATCAAAGGTTAAGGCTAAAATCCAAATCAAAATTGGAGCCAGTACGAGGTTTGGCACGGACAAAAAGAAGACTGAGCCAAAAGTTGCAGCATAGTCCGCCCATGTATTTTGGCGCAAGGCGGAAATTATTCCCGCAGGCACCCCAATAAGCAGTGCCAAAATGAGCGACATAATGCCAAGTTGTGCTGACGCCGGGAATGTGGTCTTGATTAGATCGCTTACCTGTTGCCCACGGTACTGCAATGAGAGACCGAGATCACCGCGGATAATGCCGCGCGAAATCCCTTCTTCTCCTAAGACATCATCGCCCAGCATGTAAGAGAGAAATTGTTTCCAAACAGGCCAGTCAAGATGATATTTAGCCTCGATGTTCGCGACGACTTGGGGTGGAAGCTGGCGGTCGCCGACAAAATCGAATGGGCCACCCGGTATCGCACGCACCAACGCAAAGGTAACGAATGCTACAAGAATAAAAACTGGAATAAAGGTTAATATGCGGCGAATGATATATTGAATCATGCTTTTACCCTCTCGTCGTCTAGCAAAAATTGGTTGAGAGAGGTGTCAATTGACACCTCTCTGTTCACAATGTCAGGAAATACGTTGATCGTATTTCCTGACCTAATAGCAATGGTTACTCTTGAGCAGCCAGTTTTGCATCCATGTCGATTGTCCAATTGTAGAAATCGTTTGGACCTAGTGCCGCGAAGTTGCGGGTTAGCCATGGCTTCGTTACGTTTTCCGTCGAGTAATGGTAAATTGGCGCATAAGCCGTCTCGGTTACAGCCAAAATCTCTTCCGCTTGTGCGTACAAGTCAATACGCTCATTTTCATCTTGGCTCCGGCCTGCTGCCGATGTGATTTCATCGAATTCACTTGTCGTGACTTCTTGGCAGTTTGGATCGACGCAGTTACGACGTAGACGGTTGGCACCTGCTTCTGAGTTGAATACTTCGTGTACCCAGTTGTTTTCATCTGGATAGTCAGCACACCAGCCTAGACGGAAGATGTGTGGTGCTTCGTCGATGGGGGTGTCTTTGTTGATGGTGTCAAGATAGACAGCCCACTCTTGGTTCTCAACATTGACTGACACGCCAAGTGCATCTGCCCACATCTGTTGAGCAGCAGCAGCGATGCTCGCATGAGCTTCACTGGTGTTGTGCATCATGACAATTCCCAATGCGTTAAAATCATCAATGCTCAAACCTTCTTCGTCAAGGAATGATTGCAGTGAAGCTGCTGCCGCATCTGCATCAAAACCGAGACCAACTGTGCCGGGTTCTGGCGCACCGAACATTCCGGGAGGCGCGAATGAAGTTGCAGGAATCTGTCCACCCTTCAACACGTTGTCGATCAAGCTTTGGCGATCAATTGCCTGGCTAAATGCGGCACGCACACGCTGGTCGGTGAATGGATACTTTTGGTTGTTAAAACCATAGTAGTAGGTACATGGAACAGGCGCACTGAGATACTCTTGGCTCAATACTTCATCAACACGCACGCGGTCCATCTGAGGAAGTGGTACGCCCGTTGTGTCAAGTTCATTGTTTTCGTAAAGGTCAAATGATGTTGAAGCTTCAACAATCATAACGCCTTCAATACGCTCGATTTGAACGGTGTCGGCATCTGGCCACAGGTCATTTTTGACCAAGTTCAACTGTCCACCATGAATCCAGCTTTCCATTGTGTATGGGCCGTTGGTGACAATCAAGCCAGCCTCTGTCCATTGGTCGCCCCATTCTTCAATTGCCCATTGTGGCATTGGATCAGCAATCCACATACCAGCAATTGCAGGGAAGAAACCTGCTGGATTTTCTAGCGTGAACATAACGGTGTCATCGTCAACTGCGGTCACACCAAGATCGTCAATGGTTAGTTCTTCAGAGCCACCATTAACTTCGGCAGCGTTCTTGATGATGTAAAGTACGTATGAGTAATCAGATGCGGTATTTGGATCGATGGTGCGTTTGACACCATAGACAACGTCATGCGCCGTAACGAAACGGGGGTTGCCGTCTGCGTCAACTTCTTGCGTGGTCTCACCCGTAACAGGGTTATATTTGACCCATGGGATGTCCGAGCGCATGTTGAACGTCCACGTTTGGTTGCCGTCGGCATCTTCGCCAACTTCCCAATCGGTCGCCAAATATGGAATGACTTCACCCGTATTCGGGTCAAAGCGCGTCAAACCCATGAAGATGTTACCAACGATGTCAACTGACGTTGTGTCGGTCGCAAGGGAAGGATCGGCCGATGGTGGTTCCGAACCCCAGTTCCAGTTCAAAGTTACTGGTTGATCCATCATCTCGTCAGTCATGCTTGGGTCTGGTGTTGCCGTAACAACAACTTCCTCGACAACTTCGACGACAGAAGTGACGACGACTTCTTGGCCTTCGATTTCGACGACAGAAGTGACGACTTTCTCGACGACAGAAGTGACGACTTTTTCGACAATTTCAGGCTCAGCCTGGCCGCACGCCGCAAGCACGAAGCTTAGCGTGAGCAGAATACCAATCATTTTCAATAACAAATTGTTTTTCATTTCAAATCCTCTTTTTGTTTTTTCGAATCCGCTTGAGTTGGTTAATGACGATTTTGTCAATAAATTACCTCCACACCCGCTTAACTAGGGACAAGGAACTGTTCAGCATGATGACATGCAACATAGTGTTCTGCTTGTTCAGTGCCTAGATTGCGGAATTTAGGGTCATCTGTTTCGCATATCTCGGTCTTGTAACGACAGCGAGGATGAAAGTGGCAGCCCGATGGTGGATTAGACGGGTTTGGAACGCCACCTTCAAGAATTATACGTTTTTTAGTGCGCTTGGCTTTGGGGTTGGGGATGGGGATAGACGACAATAACGCCTGTGTGTAGGGATGAAGCGGCTTGTCATAAACTTCATCACAATCCCCAAGTTCTACGATTCTGCCCAAATACATCACGGCAACGCGGTCGCTAATATAGCGCACCATTGAGAGGTCATGGGCAATAAAGAGATAGGTCAATCCAAACTGCTGTTTGAGATCATCCATTAAGTTGACAACTTGGGCCTGAATTGAAACGTCGAGTGCCGAAATTGGTTCATCCGCGACGATAAATTCAGGATTGGTCGCCAAGGCGCGGGCAATACCAATACGTTGCCGCTGTCCACCAGAAAACTCATGGGGGAAGCGCGAGTAGAAATTTGCGTTTAACCCGACAAGATCAAGCAACTCGCGGACACGTTCCAGTCGGCTTTTTGTATTGCCAATGTTGTGGATTTCCATTGGTTCACCGATAGATCGGCCGATTGTCTTGCGTGGATTAAGCGAGGCATAGGGGTCTTGAAAGATGATCTGCATCTCTTGGCGCAAATTACGCAACTGCCCCGCGTTCATCCCAACGAGCTCTTTATCCTTATAAGTGACTTGCCCATCGGTTGGCTCCAGCAATTGGAGAATCGTGCGGCCCGTCGTCGATTTGCCACAACCACTTTCACCGACTAAGCCGAGCGTTTCACCCCGATAGATATTGAAGTCAACCCCATCAACCGCTTTTACATCACCAACATGACGTAGAAAGACGCCTTTATGAATTGGGAAGTACTTCTTTAAACCTTTAATCGATAGAAGGACTTCTTTCTCTTTTGTCTCGCTCATAAGCTTGCTCCATGTCGAACTTCTTCCCACTGCCAACAAGCGGTTTTGTGGCCTTTTGCGACTTCTTCAAGAGGCGGATTTTCTTGCCAGCATTTCTCCACTGCAAAACGGCAGCGTGGTGCAAATGGGCAATGAGTTGGCTCAATTAAAAGATCGGGTGGGGAGCCTTGAATTGGAATAAGCCGTTGATTGGCCTCAAGATTAATCTCAGGCAATGACTCTAGCAATCCAAGCGTGTAGGGGTGACTTGTATGCTCAAACAAGTCATCAACTTCCGCCATTTCGACAATAAAGCCGGAGTACATCACGGCGACGCGATCCGCCATCTCTGCAACAACGCCCAGATCATGGGTAATCCAGATCATTGCCATCCCTAGCTTTTCTTTTAGGCGGTCGACGAGGTCGAGAATTTGAGCTTGGATGGTTACATCGAGGGCTGTTGTTGGCTCATCCGCAATTAGCAACGCAGGGCGTGTGACCAGCGCCATTGCAATCATGATGCGTTGGCGTTGTCCCCCAGAAAACTCATGCGGAAAGTTCCTCAAACGATTCACCGCATTGGGGATGCCAACCAAATCGAGCATTTCGACGGCCTGTTTGCGTGCTTCTGCGCGCCCCATGCCCAAATGCTGGCGAGCGGCCTCCGTCATCTGTCGCTCAATTGTCAAGACAGGGTTTAGGGATGTCATCGGGTCTTGAAAGATCATAGAGATGTCTTTCCCCCGAATGCGGCGCATCTGCTCTTTGGAGAGTGAGAGTAAGTCTTCGCCGTTGAAAAAGACCTGACCTTCTTCAACTTTGCCGGGAGGGGATGGAACTAGCCCGATGAGCGACTTAACGCCGACAGACTTCCCAGAACCACTCTCGCCGACAATTGCCAATGACTCCCGTTCGTTGACTGTGTAAGAGATACCGTTGACGGCATGGACAATGCCATCTTCGGTATGGAACTTTGTTACCAGATTATCTACCTCAAGTAATTGGGGCATGGCTCACCTATGGCGTTGTAATTGATATAAAATGGATTAGTGGAATAGATCGACATTCAAACTCCGCTTCGTTCGATCAACTTTTGATTGCCTCTAGTTTACTGTAAGCAAGCACATAAGCAAATAGTTCGCCAAAACAAGTCTACCCCAAAATAAACTGAATGACAAGTTGGTGACTTTTTAGGTTCTTTTTTGGGTCTTGGTGCAAATAAGTTCCTTCTGTAGATAGGTTGGTGGAAAATTATTATTGGGGTGCGACCTGCTCAATGAACTTTTTATCAATGCAATTGTCACAGAAGAGCCAAAATTCTTTGGGGTGAGAATCGAACACGACAATATATTCTGAAAGGTCATAGACCCACACCGTTAGGGCATAGGATCAACCGCGTCCATCTTCATAATTGAAAATGCCCCACCTTGTCCATCGCGAATGACAGCCATTGTGCCTGTTTCACTGACCTTTGTATTGTCCAATATTGTTGCTCCGCCAAGCGATAGTGCCTTTGCCACCGTTTGGGCAACGTCGTCAACAAGAATGTAGACGCCCCAGTGTGGGATCGTGCCCTCTGGCATGTATTCAGGCATATGGACGAGACCGCCGGCCCACCGTTCACCGTTCTTGAACATTGCGTATTGCTCATCAGAATGGAACGACCAGCCAAAGAGATCACAATAGAAAGATTTGGCAGCGTCGAGCTTGTGTGTCGCCAGCTCATTCCAAACCAGCGTATTCGGGATATTGACCAACTGCGCACCAATATGGTTTTTCGGTTGCCAGAGACCGATATATGCGCCAGTTGGGTCATTGATGACTGAAACGCGCCCTTCATCCATTACAGTCATCGCAGGCATGATAATCGTCGCGCCGAGAGCGGCTGCCTTGTCGGTCATTGCGTCTGTATCAGCTACACTTACATAGGAAGACCAATAGGCTTCATGTCCAGAGGCTAATTGGTCAGGGGGCAGTTGACCAAGTCCTGCAACGCTTTTGCCATTCATGCGTAGCATTGTATATGTTCCGCCTTGTGGGAGTGGCTGATCTTCGGCTTCCCAACCAAAGAGCTGTGTGTAGAATTGCTTGGCAGCACCAACATCACTTGTGGAGAGATCGATCCAGTTAAAGGTATTTTCGGGATATTTTTGGACGAAATGGCTCATTTGTATACTCCTGTTGAAAAGTTGAGTGAACGTCTGTTCTTTTATGGTAAGAATTTTCGGCCGATTTTGCAACCTTTTCAACCTTCTGCTAAAATCCCTAGCTGCATTGACGAGTAGCTCAACTGGCAGAGCACCGGTCTCTGAATCCGGGTGTTGCAGGTTCAAGTCCTGCCTCGTCAGCCAAAACAAAAAACCCACCATTGCGGTGGGTTTTTTGTTTTTCAGTCACAATCACAGCTAGACCACGGCAATGCAGGCCGATAGCAACATTGTCATTGCGATGAATAACAGTAACATGACCGTCGCATATAGCAAAACGGGTGTTTTAGATGACATGCAAGCTCCCTTTTCTCGATATGTGCCATTATAAAAAACCAATACATTGACCGTGACTATAGCGAGATTTAGGGCTATGCTCAATCATATTCGGCCGATTTCACCCTCTTTTTTGCAGTTGCATTTTCGGCCGAAACAACCTACAGTTTACGCATAATATCTTTGAGAATATCCCACTATGCCACGCACCTATTACGCGAAACGCCCACCGCTCTACAAACTGCTGCTTGAAACCCGTGCGCCTTATGAATTGGGCGCGTTTGCCCTGACGTTTCCACTGCTCCAACATGCGCCGCGCGGCGACGGACATCCCGTCTTTGTCTTGCCCGGTTTTATGGCCAGCGGTCGCTCCACCATTCCGTTACGTCTATTTTTGCGTAGCCGTGGTTATGCAACTTACGATTGGGGGCAGGGGCGCAACTATGGACGTGGGCTCGATTTGCGGAAAGGTGTTACCCGTGATGCCAACAGCTATCGAGAAATTGTGCGGTTACAGGCCAAATATGGCAAAAAGGTTAGCTTGATTGGCTGGAGCTTGGGAGGTGTCTATGCGCGTGAATTGGCACGGCTGGCCCCTGAATCGGTGCGTTCAGTAATCACCTTAGGCAGCCCATTCAATGAAAATCCGCACGCCAACAATATCAGCCCACTTTTTGAGCGCATTAGCCGTAAACGCATTCAAGATTTTGATAGAGAACTTCTAGAGCAGGCATCCGAACCGCCCCCTGTTCCCACGACCTCCATTTATAGTCGCACGGATGGCGTTGTCGCCTGGGAATGTTGCATCGAAAGATTGGAAGGTGAGACGGAGAATATTGCAGTCGCAGCCAGTCATACAGGTCTGGGGCTGAACCCACTTGTCCATTGGGTTATCGCCGACAGATTGGCGCAGCCCGAAGGCGCGTGGAAGCCGTTCACGCGCAACGGATTGCGCTGCTTATTTTATCCTGCCCCAGCCTCGACCAGCTAATCAGACCAATCGTGACGAAAAGTGATGTAAATTATAAGCCCTGAAAAATCGAGTTTCTGCCAGAAATTTGAAGGTCGAATATCTGACACTTGCTAACTATAGGAGGTCGATCAACGCTTAGTCGGATTACGCGCCACGCCGATTGCAATCAAACTTACAAGATTCTGCTATGAATGGTACTTTCGGTGGATATGGGAAATCTAGCGAGCATGTTATCCTATCTTATCGTCATCCATGTTCATAACAGAAGTTGGGTGTTGCACTGTAATGGTAGAAACGAATATAAGGAAAGTTGGTTGTGAATTTGACATCACCTCGACAAAATACCCGCCCACACGCCATTCAATCGATCCCACACAAGCAAGAAAAATACCTCGCCTGTTCCCGTTTGTTAAAACAGCACTATTCGAAAAATCTGCCAGAAACGCTTGTTTATGACACGCCATTTCAACTGTTGGTTGCTGCGATTTTGTGTGTGCAATCTGAAGAGAGCGTCGTAAACATGGTGACGACAGAGCTTTTTGCGAAGTATCCCGATCCTGAGGCTTTATTAGCGGCCGATAACCGTGACCTCCAACGGATTATCAAACCCACCAAGTTTAATCGACGCAAAGCCAAACATCTGCAACTAGCTAGCGAAATGTTGCTGGCTGAATATGGCGGCATCGTGCCTAATGAGCTCATTGAGTTGACAAAGCTGCCCGGTATTTCACGTCGCTCGGCCTATTTAATTTTGTCTGAACTGTATGGAAAGACGGCTGGAATTATCGTCGATTCACGCGTATGGCGTGTTGCTCAGCGAATGCGATTTGCAGAGGGACATTCGGCCGAATCGATCGAAACACAACTTGTAGAATTTGTTCCCCGGGCTGAATGGAATACACTCAACGTCCTATTTACGCAACATGCCGACACGTTCTGCTCGGTCAAATCACCCCAATGTGGGAATTGTCCACTTAACACATTGTGTGACTCAACACACCATTGATTTTGGCGTCAGCTTCGCCAGAAAGCTGACGCCATTGGTGAATATCGAGGAAAGGGGATTTAGCGTTTAGGGCTGAAGAATACTACACTCACTACGTCAACTTGCGCGGCGGCTGAGTGGTCAGGTGGAATGCCCAGTTAACACTGCGTGCCGATTCATGTGCACCATTGATGCGCTCCCACGCCTTCTTGCTTAACGTCCCATCGTTGAACCAACCATCTTCGAGAATATCGTAAATTTTCATACGATAACGTTCAACCGTCTCAGGTTGTACGCACATCTCTGAGGCGGCCGCCTTGACGGTCATACCATAGACGATACACAGCCAAAAGACCTGCTTCAAACGCGGGGAAAGATCAGGATGAATCTCCCATGGCTCAAGCAACTCACCCGTAGCCAACCACGCATCATCTGTGCCGGCTAGAGCCGCCGCAGCCTTCGGTGAGTAGGTTTTTCCAGCTGTATAGGCATGAATTAGATGCGTTGCCAATGCGAGCTTAACATCAGACTTCACCAGCAACGAATCGGCACCAGCAGCAACGGCTTGTTGCATAACGGCTGGCTCGCCATATTGTGACCAGCAAACGACGACCGCTTCAGGGGCAATTCCCTTGATGCGGCGGATCATTTCATCAAGTGGGATATCACAATTCAGCCGTTCAGCGTCGAACAGAACGACATGGGGAAGGAGTCGTTTAGCTGCGAGCGACTTTAGTAGACATTCGGCCGAATCACACTCAGCCTCAACCGATGTCCGAAGATCACGCGACAATAAGCTAATCACACCCTTTAGGGCAAAAAAATCATCATCCATTACTGCAACACGCAGCGGGAAACGAATGGGCATCTCAATCTCTCCAGCAGGCGACAACTCATGGAACTATCGCCCTGATAAACTATAAGTAGTAAAAATTAAATACTAGAGACGAATATGAGTACAGGATAAACGATTGTGACTTCCTGCACTATCAGGATTTTCCGTATGTTGGCAAAATGTAAATATTTGTAAGCTTTCTGCTTCAATCAGCAACAGGATCGCTGATTCAGTAGGAGGTAACAGATGACATTGTACACATTTTTCGCGTTTCTTGGTGCGGCCTATTTCTTAGGAATTGCTACAACCGTCACGTTGCTTTCGCTGCTCTTATCGCCTGTTGATGGAATAGAGCGTAGCGGGTGCGCATTTCGCAGCATGATCTGGATTTGTGTCGGTATTGCCGCTTATATGATTTGGATGGGGATTTCCCAGATGAATTAGACTGCGGTCGCAATCGCAGTAAACAGCAGTACGACTGTGGCGAGTAGTAGATTGAGTCGCAATAGTCTTGCTTCGCGCTGCGCAAGTTCCGCTCGTTTATCAACCAATTTACGCCCTAGTAACGTCACGCGCTCTATCTCTGGCAGGAGTTGGAATTGCATCATTAGGCTGATGATTGTCATCGCAACGATAGCGATATGCTTTGCCAAGATCGCCCATGCCCAACTGCTATCTAGCACCAAAAAGCCGCTATATTGTGCGTTATTCGTCATCTGATAAAAACCAGTCACCCATAGTACGGCCATCGAACCATTGATATAGGGAAGTAGCATTTTCTGCAATGCAAGCCACTGGTTATCGGCCAACTCACCCCGTCGATAGGCTGGCAACGCGATCAGGCTCACAACCGCCAAGCCACCTAACCACAAGACTGTCGTCAGCAAGTGCAGCCAGTAGGAAATTGCCAATATCACCATTGCAACGCTCCTATTTTAGTGATTGCATGGGGTTGTTTCTTCACGATTGTTGCAGCGATTGTCGTGAGCGTTTCCCTTGTGATGGGATGCTGCCAATTTGGAATAATTTCGGCCGATGGGACCGCAATATGCGCGTATTCTAACAATTCGGGATCGGGGATCTGCCGTCCTGCATATTCAAAAACGTCGTCCCCAAAAAGCGTAATATCCAAGTCGATCGTGCGAGGCGCATTGGGGTCGGCAACACGAATGCGTCCAAGCTGTTGTTCAATCTCACCCAATATCAGCTTGAGCGCGACAACATCTTCAGACCATTCGATCAATGTAGCGGCATTCCAAAAGGCGGGCTGGTTTAAGGTTCCAACTGGCTGCGACTCATAAACGGCCGATGTTGCCAAAATCTGAACGCGCTTTGCCAGCAAGCGCATCGCTGCTGGGAAGTTGTGTTCCTTCTCGATATTTGAGCCGAGAAGCAAAAGAACCTGTGTCATTTGCCCGCCGTTTATGAGAAATCTTCGCGTGTCCGCACGATTTCAACCCCAACTGATGCGGCAAAGCGCAATGCCGTCGGCTTCTCGACACGCACCGTTGTTTTTGCGGCGCCATATTCGACACAGATGATGCGGGCCAAATCGGTAACCAGTTTTTCGACCGTTAAGTCATTGCCGTTTTCAATGCGTTGAATGATGGCTTTTGAGACAGATTTATAGTTGAGAGAGTGATCGACATCATCCCCAGCGGCAGCAGCAGAGATGTCGTGCCACATGATCACATTGACGAGAATGTCTTGTTTTTTGACGCGCTCTTCTGGATTGAGCCCCAAAATGCCACGCACGAGCAGGTCTTTAATGATTATTTTGTCCATCGTGTTGTCCTCACAAGAATTGACCACCGTCAAGCGGAATGGTTACCCCTGTCAAAAAGTCTTGCTGCAAGAGGTGTAGCACATTTTCAGCAACAATCTCGGCACTGCCAGCGCGTTTCAAAGGTACTTTCTCTTGTGCCAACTCGTCTAAGTAGCTGCGATCTTTGTTTGGTGGCGGCAAAATTGCCCCGAGTGCGACGGCGTTAACGGTGATATTGGGGGCAAGTTCCAACGCCATCATTTGTGTCATCGTATTCAACGACAATTTGGTAAGGCGGTAGATAAAATGATCGGTTGCCACGTCGAAGATGCGTGCATCCGTAATGTTGACAATTTTGCCTGTCCCGTCGTCAACGGCTGTCGCGAAGGCCCGACTAAGCAGATAGGGCGCGCGCAAATTGATGTGCATCAGTGTGTCAAAAGCGGCGGCATCGGTATTCTCGAAGGTATCTTCATTGGGGAAGACGGCGGCTGAGTTGATGAGTATATCGACTTTACCGAATGTCTTGATGGCGCGATCGATGATCGCTTGTGGGGCGGTAGGGGTTGCTAAATCGGCCGAAAAAATCTCCCCCTGACGGCCATAAACCTTAACCACGTCTTCCATCGTGCGTTTTGCACCCTCATCCGAACGCCCATAGTGAATCAACACATCGCAGCCCGCGCGCGCCAATGCTAGCACCAGCGCACGTCCTACACGCACGCCACCCCCTGTTACGACTGCAATTTTGTTCTGTAAATCCATAAAGCCTTATCCCATCGACAATGGAATCGAGCCAACACCAACCACGTCCCGCGCCAGCACCATCTCACCTGTCAAATCATGCACCATCGCGCCGTCGATTCGTACAGGCACAATTTCGCCTAGCGGTAATTCTCCCGGCACGAAGACGAGACCGTCGATTTCAGGTGCATCGCGATAGGTTCGGCCGATACTGACCCCATCACCAAAACCTTCGACCAACACATCCATCGTCTGCCCCACCAGCCGCTGATTTTTCGCCAGCGATATTGGCTGCTGTACCGCCATCAGACGTTCCAAGCGATCCGCCATTACATCATCGGGAACCAGTGCGCCAACTGTGGCAGATGGGGTTGACGGCTCAAAGCTGTAGGTAAATGCGCCAACGCGATCGAATTCCAAATCTTTGATAAATTTCACCAGTCCGCCAAACTCTTCTTCGGTCTCACCCGGATAACCAACGATAAAGGTTGAGCGAATGGCGAGATTTGGCAGCGCAGTCCGCAGTTTATCGACCGTTTTATACACCCACTCGATGTTGGCAGGTCGGCGCATCCGCTTGAGCGTTTCACGATGGCCGTGTTGCAGCGGGATATCGAGATAGGGCAGAATTTGCGGATGACGCGCCATAGCATCGATCATCTCATCGGTTACATAGCCGGGATACGCATACATGATGCGTATCCAAGGAATGTCGGGAGCGGCTGCGACGATGCCGTTGAGCAGCTTAGAAAAGCCATTTTTCAAGCCAATATCATGCCCGTAATCGGTCGTGTCTTGAGCGATCAGGATCAGCTCTTGCAGCCCCGTCGCCTGTAAGCGTTGTGCCTCGTTGATGATCGATTGATAGGGGCGACTGACGTGTGTTCCCTTGATCTCAGGGATGGCGCAAAAGGCACAGGGGCGACGACACCCATCTGATATTTTGAGATAGGCTGATGCCCCTTGCACAGATGCGCGTAGCACGCCGCGTTCGTCGGTGCCGACGGTTTCGGCCGATTCTGGTAGATGGTACAACGCACCCGGCTTTTTGTTGCGCTTCAACTTGTTGATAAATGGCACAATGTCCATCCAGCGGCGTGTCCCAATGACACCATCCAAACCGGGAACCCACTCAACAACCTCGGCGCCGTAACGTTGTGCCATACAGCCTGCCGCCACGACGATTTGATCATCTGCCTTGCCCGCAACCAGTTCACGCAATGCGCCAATTGACTCTTGCCGCGCTCCTTCAATGAACCCGCACGTATTGACAATCAAGACGCTCGCATCTGACCACTCTTCCACGCCGCGATAGCCGTTGCGCTTGAGCAACGATGCCATACTTTCACTGTCAACCGTATTTTTGCTGCACCCCAAACTGAGGAGATAGAACTGTTTTTTGCGTTTTGCCTTACTCATGTTATTCAGTCAACAGTTGGCCGTCGGCAGTAGGTATTTGTCAGCATCCGTAAACTTGGTCAAACCAGCTTACGGTTATCTGCTCACGGCCTCCTGCTCACCGCCCTCTGTTCACGATATTGTGATCACTGATTGACTTGCAGCGTAATGTCCCGCGTCTCGCGTGGCTGACCCATGCGCCCATATTCAATTCCATTGATCGATAGAACGACCGCATACGCATTGCCCATGCTGAGATCAAACTGGCGTTGTGCCGTAAAATCGAGCGTCTCGCCACTTGCAACGTTATCTTGCAACACAATCTCACCATCGACCGAGATGATTAAAAAGACACGCTCAATCGTTTCGACCGTGGCATTGATAATTTCAAGATCGGTTGGCAGTTCTTGGACCGGGACGGCCGTTGGGAGAACTTCTTCATCGAGGACGTTGCGGCTTGTTTCGATGATGCTGTCTGGGGAGGTAACTTCGGCCGATTCCAAAATCCCTTCTGTGTCAATTTCTTCTGCGCTCGGTGCTGTGTCGCCACTCAGAATTTCTGAAATCGTTGTTCCAATCCCGCCAACAGTGGATTCACGCCCGTCAAAAAAGAAACGACTCGCCACAAGCAAAATTGCTGCCAGCAATGCGACGATAATGATAATGCGCAACATTGAATCGCCTGTATTTTGATTTTGCGAGGGATTCAACTGCATGTTAACTGGGTTAAAAAATGGGTTGCCATCACGCGGCGGCACAATCCCTTCCTCATTCTTGCGCGCTCGGCGCCCACCATTCTGCATACCGTTTTGGAAGCTGTCCAATAACGGCTGTGGGTCGAGATCGAGAAATTTTGCATAGTTCTTGAGATACCCACGTGCATGAACAGGTGTGGGTAGTTCGTCAAACCTGCCCCCTTCCATCGCTACCAGATATTTTTCTTGAATTTTGAGTCGCTCGTTCGCCACGGCCAAGGTTGTACCGCGTGCTTCACGTGCCTCGCGCAAAATGTTCCCGATTTCTTCCATAAGCAAAGAAGCGTAGAGACGAACCCGCCTCTACGCTTTTCTAAATAATTAGGTTACGTTTGCACCAAAAGATAGGTGAAGTTGCTTACGCTTCGTCTTCCGCAAATGCGTCGCCTAATAGTGCATCAGCTTCTGCGTCAGAAATAACGTCAGCATCCAAATCTAAGCCCAACTCACCCAAGTCACCAACCGCTTCTTCCATCGCTGCCGCCAGTGCGTCCGCTTCGGCTGCACCTTCTGGTCGAATGTTGACTGTAAAGGATGGCTCGTGCGTTGCGTCCAAGCGATAGGAAAGCGTGTGTTCGCCCAAATCGCGTAGTGCATCGCTCTGGATGTAGCGGCGATCTGTCTCGATCCCAACTTGTTCCGCCAATTTTTCAGCAATTTGCTGGGTAGTGATTGAACCGTAGAGACGACCCGTGCTGCCGGCACGTGCCTCAAAGTCCAATACCGCGCCTTCAATCGCATCGCTCAAGCGGTCATACTCGGCCTTGATCTGTGCACGGCGTGCAGCAGCGCGATCTGCCCATGCCTCAGCTTGGCGCATCGCACCTTGCGTCGCCATCACAGCATAGCCACGTGGTAGCAAGTAGTTACGTCCATATCCGTCCGCAACTTTATAAATTTCCCCCGCATAACCGAGGTGTTCAACATCTTCTTTCAACAGTACCTTCATCGTCCGTCTCGCTTAAGTAACTCACACAATGGGCATGTGCCAACAAAAATTGTCGTCTCCGCAAAATACGGAAATCCAGTTGTGTAAATTATCATTTTTAATCTTTCAAAATAAGGGGCAAATCGAATCTATGCCAGTCGATAATAGTAGCAAATGCGACGCAATAAGACAAACAACCAAACCGCGATTTCCAATTCCTTTATCAACTTCGTACAAATTCCCCTTTTCCAACCTGCGTTCATCGCGTAGAATACGATTTTAGACAAGCCCTAGTAGCTCAACGGATAGAGCAACGGACTTCTAATCCGTAGGCTGGGGGTTCGAGTCCCTCCTAGGGTATGAAGTTTAGAAAGGCGAGTCAGTGATGGCTCGCCTTTTGCGTTTCTGGCGTGAAGTTGTTGTACAATAGGCGCATGAGCAACCCAGAATGGATCACAGCAAAAGAATATACAGACATTACTTATAAGAAGTCGGGTAAGGTGGCGCGGATTGCGTTTAACCGCCCTGAAGTTCGCAATGCATTTCGGCCGAAAACAGTCTTTGAGCTTTTTGACGCATTTTTAGACGCACGTGAAGATCACAACATTGGTGTGGTCCTGTTCACAGGCGAAGGCCCCTCGCCAAAAGATGGTGTTCATGCCTTTTGCAGCGGCGGCGACCAACGCAATCGCGGACATCAAGGATATGTCGATGATGATGGCACGCCGCGTCTCAACATTCTTGAAGTGCAACGGCTAATTCGCATGATGCCTAAGGTGGTTATCGCCGTTGTGCCGGGCTGGGCCGTTGGGGGCGGACACAGCCTGCATGTTGTCTGCGATCTGACACTTGCCAGCAAAGAACACGCTATTTTTAAACAAACTGACGCAGACGTGACAAGCTTTGACGGTGGCTATGGGTCGGCCTACCTCGCAAAAATGGTCGGCCAAAAGCGCGCGCGTGAAATCTTCTTCTTAGGTCGCAACTACTCCGCACAAGATGCTTATGAAATGGGGATGGTCAATGCGGTTATTCCACATGACGAGCTTGAAGAGACTGCCTACCAATGGGCGCAAGAGATATTGGAAAAGTCCCCAACCTCAATCAAGATGCTCAAGTTCGCATTCAATCTAACGGACGATGGCATGGTTGGGCAACAGGTCTTTGCGGGTGAGGCAACCCGATTGGCCTATATGACGGAAGAAGCCAAAGAAGGGCGCAATGCGTTCCTAGAAAAACGCAAGCCAGACTTTAGCGATGTGAAGTGGATTTCATAACGGCGCATTTCAAATGAGTTGAAGCTGTCATTCCGCGCAGGCAAGGATCCATCCTTCTTGGCTGGACGTTTCGGGATTTCGTTCGTGTCTCGAAGTATTCGATACAAAAAACGTGGTGCGTATCCAGTTCACGCACCACGCACCACGTACCACGACAAGGTGGTAATTCTCTACAGACACAAACGGATTTCCACCCCGTAGGGTCGCGGAGCGACCTTCCCGAAACACCATTCTTTTTCTCTCAATATGTAACCTCTGTTGGAATTGAAGCTGTATAGGCACAAAAATTTGTCCGTTCGATGCGCGGTCGCTATCGTCTCCCGATGCGCATAATGCGTTTGATCAACTTTGTCGAGGCTGCTTGTGAACAATGAAGAGAAATTAGATTTTAAGCGAATCTTGCCCATCATATTTATCATTTTTGTCGATTTGCTCGGCTTAACAATGATTATTCCCATCTTGCCGTATTACGCGCTGTCGTATGATGCTGGGCCTGCGTTGATTGGGGTTTTAGGCGCGGCATATCCGTCGATGCAGTTTTTGGGTGGACCGATCTTGGGCGGACTGTCAGATCGTTTCGGCCGAAAACGCGTCCTCGCTGTTGCGCAAGTTGGCACGTTTTGTAGCCTCCTGTTACTGGGCTTTTCAAATGCGCTCTGGATGATATTTCTCGCCCGCATTCTCGATGGCATCACGGGAGCCAACCTGCCTACCGTCCAAGCCGCTATCGCGGATAGCACAACACCTAAAACGCGCAGTCAAGGATTGGGACTCGTCGGCGCAGCGTTTGGGATGGGATTTATTTTTGGTCCTGCATTGAGTGGACTTGTCCTTGTGTTGACCAATAACAATTACAGCGCACCTGCCTTTGCGGCTTCTGGCTTTGCATTTCTCTCGATAATGTTGACCACATTTGTCTTTAAGGAGACGCTGCCACCTGAGAAGCGTGGCAAGGGCAACACACGCACGCGCCCTATCTCGCTGCGTCAATTGCGCGCAGGTATCCAAAATCCGACGACGGGAATTCTGATCATTCTGCTCTTTATTCAGCAAGTTGTCTTTGGTGCATTTCAGTTGATGTTTGCGCCTTACTTGCTGGTCAAACTGGGATTAAATAGTAGTGGCGCAACGATTGCCTTTGTATTTATTGGCGTGATGCTGGTGATCGTGCAGGCGGGTCTTATCCGACCGTTGACGGAACGTTTTGGCGAACGACGGTTAGTCATCGGTGGCTATGTGCTTTTGGCAACGGGACTGCTCTTGATGGCATTAACGCCCGAGCAGCCTGTTCCATGGTATTCGCGCGCTGAGATTTCGGCCGAACTGCAACAACAGGCGACCAGCGCGAGTGAACTGTCCCAAATTGAGTTGTTACCGGCCGAAGGTAACAGCGGCTATCTTGGATTGGCGATCCTGCTGATTGCCAACATTCCGATCGCGTTCGGGGTTGGCATGTTACAACCGACCATCAATAGTTTGCTCACACAGCGCACCGATGCGACAAAGGTGGGGGCAATTTTGGGGTTGAGTTCGGCGTTTCTGAGTTTGGGTAATATCTTTGGACCGCTCTGGGGTGGGGCGGCGTTTGATTTTATTGCGCCAGCCGCGCCATTTGTGATCGGGGGTGCTGTCGTGGCAATGCTCGTTCCATTGGCGATCAGTCGGGTGTGAAAATATTGCGAGATCGTAGCTGCTCAAGCTGGTCAGCAGTTCAGCCTGTCAGCAATTCAGCACAAGTAAAATCTGTATTGCGATTCTACGACAACAAATCTTTGAGCTTTTTGTGAGCGAGACGCATTCGGGATTCGGCCGATTTCCCGCCAATCCCCAAAATCTCCCCAATCTCCCGATACTTTAACCCATCATAATAACGCAACACGGCCACCTCACGTAATTTAGGCGACAATGCCTGCACCGCTGCCCAAACGCGCTGCTGCTCTTCCGTCATTTGCGCGATGGCAAGGGGGCCGGGAGTGTCATGATCGGCGATGTCATCCGACTCCATCTGATTGATCGAGAATGTCGGAAGCCATTTGCGTCGTCGCTTGTTGCGCGAACGACTAATGGCGATGCGGTAGAGCCACGTGCGAAAGGCAGATTTGCTCGCGTCAAAGGTGTGCAGACGGCGAAATGCATATTCAAAACTGTCTTGCAGCACTTCCTCCGCATCTTCCTCATTGCTGAGCAGACTAAAACAGAGGCGGTAAATCTGACTGGCACATGCGCGATAGAGCAGTGTATAGGCGACCTCATCCCCTGATAGACAGCGATCAACGAGATGCTCGTAGTCGTCTTTTTCGGCCGAAACGGTGGGGATGTGTGTGTAAGTCGTTGTACTCATCAGTAAAAATTGCCAACTGCGTATGCATTATGCCAACAGTTTTGGACCGTTGACAGCGAGCGATTTATCCTACGGTATTTTGAGCCAGACGTTGATCCGTTCTGGTTGTAGGACGCTATTAGATTGTTCAAAAAACCAATAGCGTAGAATGTTTATGATTTTCTCTTCTTCTGACGCGACAAAGTTGGCTTGCGTAAAGTCGAAGGTCGCCATGGCATAGTTGCCGCTGAGCGATGGCATTTCGCTCGCCAATGTGATGATGCCATCGGCCGAACTGCCCACAGGAATCCCCGCCACAAATTCGACATTTTCAAAATCGCGTAAATACCAGCGCAGCGCGGGATGATCAACGGTTGTAAGTAGCGCAATTTCTGAATTGCTGTTGACCAATTGGAATGACGCTTCCTGCAATGTCTCACGCATGAGTTTAATGTCGCTATCCACCCCTTCCGTGACCCAAATTTCGCGTGGATCGTTGCCCGTGCGGTGAGTTAGCGTCCACGCCATGCCCCAGCCGATGTAGACCCAGAGCGCAAGACCACCGAGCAGGAACGCTTGTATGGTGGTTGGAAGGTGAGGGAGGAAGTAACCGACGCTGAAGATGAGAACAAGTAGAAGTGTAATGGCGATAAATGGCGCGGCGATGTTGGCGGGGTTTTTGATAAATCGGCCGAAATTGACCAACGCAATCACCCCCCATACAAAAGTAGCCACCGCGATCACCCACATCCCACGCGCCGCCAGTCGTTCAAAAACACGCTCCGCGAGCGAGCCGACCAAGAAGAAGAGCGGAAGGGTAATCGTCGCCACATTGGCAATCGTTCCCGCTTGCATCAACGTCAACACTAATCCGGCCGCAATCCAGAACAGCAACGACTTTGTGATGGCATCTTTTGCCCACAGCGCACCACCAATGGCAATGAGACCCAGTAGCAGTGGAATCGTCTCATAACGCACCAGCGCAACAAGGGGTAGTTCCCAACCTGCACCAAGTCGAAATTGCGCCAACCAATCTCCAAATACATTTGCCACTGCCCCCAAGCCAGATGGAACGACCAATCCCATCGTACTGACACCCATGAACAAAACGACACCAACGATTAGCGGGGCACGAAAATTCGCATAGTCATAGGTGCTAGAGACGATTGGTTCTGCATTTGGAACAAAAACGCGCCCAATAATAAGACCAATGGTTCCGACGAGAAGCAACGAATAGAACAGTGGTGCGCTTGAAATACCCAATGCCACACTTGCCGCAAGCGCGAACAGCCAGCGAGAGTCAACAGAATCGCGCCAGTTAATCCATGCTACAAACAAAAGCAGGGCCGCAAAGAGGGCGATGCTTTGCCCGCCTGCCGAATGATTAAGCGCGTTGATTGTGGGTGAGACAGCAAGTAATAGCGCGGCAACCAATGCGCCAATCGTCCCAATTTGTCGTCGCAATAACCATGGCAATCCAACTGTCAAAAGCCCAAATAGCGCGGGGACAATTCGCGCCCCAACGTCTCCATGTCCGAAAAATGGGGAGAGTAGGGCTGTCAGCGTGAAGTAGGCGGGGGAGCCAATGGTGAAACGGTCGCCGTTAGAAAATTGATAGGTGGGGAGAGCTTGCAGGGATTCGGCCGAACTCAACGGCAGCGCATCCATCTGTGCGAAGAGCAACACTGCTGCCATGAGCAGAATGAGGCCAAACAAACCATCGGAGACCGACAATAGTGAATAACGGGTATCTATGGGTCGCGTTGATACTATTTCTGGTTCCAAATGATTGTGATCATCGGCAATCGTTGGAACCCGTTCATCGTCCCACGATTCACTACCATTCTGTTCTCTGCTCACCATCTCACCGATCTCATTTCCAAGCATAAATCGTCACCATTTCATTTTGGAAGGCAACTTCCATGTTTTCTGCAAATTTCTGGAGGCCCTGCTCGCCATATTCTGTGCGTTCGAGCGAGCCGACATATACGTAGTCGATATTGTATTGATCGAGCAATTCAGGGACACCGAGCCAATCAGGTTGCTCATAAATTTGGCGCACGACGGGGTCACGTGTGCCGGGTTCAGGATGGTCCGCCCCACGCCACTGTCGTTCATGGTTGGCCCACCCTAGCAGCGTCGGTAACCCTGTGCGTGCCGCGACTCGCCCAAAGTCGGAATAGGCACCGCCTACCGCTTCCAAAATTACGGGCGTTCCCTCAATTTCGCGTTGCAGCCAGCTAATTGCATCGTACTCTGCACTGTTATACACGTTCACAAACGCCAATCCGTCGAGCGTTGGCGTATCCGTATAGCTGGCATCTGCCCAGCGAATCATATAGTAGGGGAACAGTAGCGAGCCGCTCAATAGGGCAAGATAGCCAATTCCCGCAATGGTGGCAATGATGCGCGTCCGCTGTCCCAAAATATACAGCCCGACTGCTGCGGCAACCCCAAACAACGCCCACGCTTGATAGTAAAACTTGAAAATTGTATTGAGACGCTGCCCGAACTGATCGCGCAAATAGACAAATTCGGGGCCGATTGTCAACAGTGCGCCCGTCAAAATCAATAGCAAAACAAAGGGCATTGGTGAAGTGCCGTCCCCAGCCGAGTTCTGCGTTGACGGTTCTTCCCATTCATACTGCCTGCTCGCAATCATCACCGTCCCACCAATCAAGAACGCCAAAAGCACGGTCACAAAAGGATATTGTAGGCGCGCTGTCAGGATAACGGGCAGTAATTTGAGAATGGCAGACGCGGCTGCCCCCACTGTGCCCGTGCTTCCAATCTCACGAACTGGAAGTTGGATGTTGAGTTCGTTGGCGAGGGTAGAAATTCGGCCGAAATCAGCCACCCCAATCACAAACCCCATAAACGTCATTAGCCCAAATAACCCAACGACTAAGCCCACTGCTGCTGCCAAACCGCGCTGCCAATATCGAAATTTCTGCTGCACAATCAACGTGGCAATTAGCAGTGTCACAACCAGCAGCGGCATGCCAAATATCACCAAAAAATGTGCTAAGCGCGTCGGTCGCATCAACATCGGCAATATAAACGGCGCACCTGCTTGTGAACTAAAGCCGATGTAAAACGGCAGATAGAGCAGATAGGCGACGCCGCTAAACGCTAGCGCGGCGATGAAGCTCTCTTGCATAATGCGACTACCCCACCGTCCATCACGTCGCCAGCGCGTCAGGCCAATTGCCCCAACCAGCAGAAATAGATGAACCAAAACATCCCACGTATTTAGAAAAGATAGCCCACCAATAATAACTGCGGTTAACCAGAAAAAAGGGTTTTTGAGCGAAACGATCTGTTCGTCTTTGCGTAGAAACCAGACGAGCGCTGTGCCAATTCCCAAAAATGCGTAGGGCAGGGCTAAGACATGTGGATGGACGTCGCCTAATGAGAAGCTGAATGACGGGACTTCTGCAATGGGGTTGAGACCCGTTTCGTTGCGTCCGTCAAGATGATATTCGTTGATGACACGCGAAGATCGCCACCACCACCAGCCGGTCGTTTCATAGCGGGGCGTTTCAGCAACGACAGCGGGTGTATTGATGTCGCGGATGTCCAGTTGTTCCCAAAATGTATCCGCTCCAATTCCATTGGCATGGGCCACCTCGAAAATAATCTCCAGATTCCCCGCCAACCCAATCGCCAAGGCCCCAACAAGCGCAATTGTGACAGGTAAGCCTCTCTTCTGCCGTTCACTGTTTTCTGTGATCGGTTGATTGCTCTGCCGACTGAGAACAATCAAATCATAGATCACGCCAAACGCGCCTACAATCGTTCCTGCAAACAGCCACGCCATTCCCAAATTAAACGCCATCGCCTCCCTTACCATCGCCAGCCGCGCCAAGACGCTGACCATCACATAGCCAAAGTAGTAATAGCTAATGGCAAAACCAGAGAGCCATGGATCGAGAGGCGGGAATGTGGTGGATCGGCCGATTGCATTCAAAAACGCAAATTCCATCGGCTTCTCAGTGTTTACAATGGAGGGGTTTTGCGCCCTTACCCACGCCCAGAAGAAGAGCGCGACGGTGAAGAGGAGTTCAGTAAACAAGATCAATCGCCAATGCTCCCGCAGCGTCTCTTTGACCGATTGATCACGTTTTGTTTGCGCCCAAATTGACATTGCGACAGTGATGAGCAACGCGAAAAGGATGCCGCCGACGCTATTTTGGAGGAAGCCAAGCGAGCCGAGTAGCCAGAAAAAATAGCTGACCAGCAAGAGTCCCACGAGCTTGGCAAATGGATAGCCCAATGAGGGGAGTTTTCGATTGATCGACGTTGCGCCAAAAAAGTGCCAAGTCAAAGGCGTTGCCGCAGCGCCAATTACAAAAATCGCCAGCCACCAGCGTAATGTGGCGAAAATATCAACGATCATTATGTGGTAGTTAACTCCATTTTCTGTTTTGCATCATTCAAAGTCATTGTCGCTTGCTCAATTGGCTGCAATCGGCCGATCCACAACCCGATAGATGGTGACGCCGTTCTCATCGTAAACAATCTCAAGTAAGCCTTGTTGCGCCATCGTCTCAAATTTGTTGAGGCCATTTTGATCATAGTAGGCACGTTCGAGTTCACCAACGTAAATATAGCTTACATCGTAGCGGTCGAGAATCTGTTCAGCGGTTTGGAAATCGGCCGAATTATACAACAATGCCACGTCGGACGAACGCTGCCCTAAGCGTGCATCAGGAACGGCCGCACGCTGTTGTGCTTGATGCCCCTGCCAGCCAATAATCGTTGGCAAACCTGTATACATGGCGACACGATTGCCAATTGAGCGATAGTAGTTGCCGCTATACGCCTCCGCAACGACGGGTGAGCCCGCGATATTTTCCTGCATCCAATGCAGTGCCGCATAGTCAGGTGCAAGCGAAATAGTACGCCCCGTATCTTCATACGATTCGGTCAACATAAATTCCATGCCGTCCAGTGTGGTCGGCGCATTTGGATTGCGAATGTTCCATTTTGCGCGCGTCGCCGTCAATGGATAGAGTAATGCGGCGACAATTAGCACGCCGAACATAGTTGAAAACGCCGTCCTGCGCGTACTGCCCCAATTGCGCCAATTTTGCAACACCCCAGCCAGCGCAATCCCACCAAGCACGCTCAAAAGCATCCAGACCTGCATATAAAATTTGAAGACGGTATTCATGCGGCCGACGGTTCCCTCAATGACGACAAACTCAACGATCAGCGTCAAGCCGTAGGCGGAAGCGATTAGCGCGAGAATCAGGCGATTTGTCTGCGATAAGTTTCCAAACAGAGCCAAGATTCCTGCAAGTGCGATGATAGGCAATGCAATCGCCGCGACTTGATACCCTAAACTGACCAAGCCAAATGTCACTAAGCCAACCGCTACCATGCCAACCACAAGTGCTGGCGCATACGGCTCCAGCGTTTCTCGCACCGTCACGCTTAATTCACTGGCCCAAACACGGAACAACTGTGCCAAAAGCACGAGCGTCAGGAGTAGAAACAGCCCATAAACCAATAGGTAGCTGCCTAATCCAGTCTTTGCCTCATCCCAAAAACCGATCTCGGTGAATCCCGCGCCGAATGTATTGTGAAATGGCAAGAATAAGCAATAGGAGAGCGCATATAAGAGCGCAATTTGCCAAATTGTCGTGGCAACTAGCTGCACATTAAACGTTTTGAACCGGCGCAAATTCAGGATAAATGCGCCAATCAATGCCAACACTAAATAGGTCGGCCAATCCCAGCTGTTGGTCGGATAGAGAACACCGATAGCGAGTGCGCCGATGAAAAAAGTGGGTAGTGATGCGTGACGAGTGGTTAGTGCAAGATTGACAACCCATGCGAGTGCGAGCATGGTTAGGGGCAGCGCGATCATGTGGGCGTGCAGATCGCCGTAGAGGAAGGTGAAGTAGGGGAACTCCGTGATCGGCTGGATAACGCCTTCGGGGGTGGCGATGGCGCGGGAGGCACTGAAAAACCAGTTGCCCGGATAAAAGAACTCTTCCGAATACCACTGTAATATTGTCTTTACCTGCGCCAAATTTCCGAGCAAAACGGCCAACGCGGCTGCAAAAAGTCCCGCGATAACGGCGGACTTATTGCGCTCCTGCCCGCTCGCTTTTAAGAGGGGTGGTTTGAGCGTCAAAGTATTTTGATTGCGACTTGCCACCAAATCATAGGCAACGGAGAATGCCCCTAACCCTGTAAAGCTAAACAGCATTGGAATAATCAAGTTGTAGGCAATCGTCGGAACTATGCCGAGCATTTGGGTCAGCGCACCGACAAAAACAAACCCAAAATAGTAATAGTTTAGCATGCCACCGGCATACCACGGGTCATAGGGTGGAAAGGTCGTGCTTTTGAGTGTCGCCGTGAAATAGGTCAAATCCATCGGCTTTTCGCCGCCCCAAATGACATGCCAAACGTCGGGATTTCCCAAGCGAATTCCGATGCCAATTAGGAAAAGCAGGAGACCAAGCAGTTCAACTTGCAGTATGAATGAGGCATTTTCACGCAAAAATGAAGCGAGTTTACTGCCGTGACGAATGAGAACGTAGGCACTTAGCGCGACAACGAGCAGCAATCCAATCCAATAGGTTGAGGCGCGATTTGGCAAAATATCCAGAGAAGCGGTAATCCAGCCGAAATAGGCCACGAGTAGCAAGCCTAAAATGCGTGCCAAGACATAACCGCGTGACGATAAGTTGCGGAAGATGACAAAGGCTAGCGGAAAGGTCAACAAGCCGATCAGAATGACAGCGACATACCAAACGACCGCCGCAAGTAAAGGTTGACGGTTGAGCAGACTGTTTGGAATGAAGATGTCTGCAAATGTGCCGCCCTGTTGTTGTTCCGCGAACGTGCTTGCATCGAGCATCAGCGCATTCGGCGTTTGGGACGCTTGATCGGGTCGCATGAATTGAGCGTTGGCGAGATCGGCCGATTCCAACACCATTCTTGCCCGCGTCACCGAAAAATCATCTGTCCGTTCAAATATCCAGACGGGCGGATGGTCATAGACGCTGAACGCTTCTTCGGCCGCAAAAAAATCACTCGGCGGCGGCCAGCCAACTTCTGGACGCTCACCCCACGCTACTTTGCCTCCCACATCAGAAATATGCAAGGGGCCGATTTGCAGATCGGCATGGAATTGCCCCACTAATTCGTAACCTAGTTCGCCACTGAACAAGCTCTCGTAGTAACGAATCATCAATGGATGGGTCAGGGGCAGTCGTGGCAGCGACCAGACGGCACGTTGGCTGCTTAAAACGACGACGTCGCTATTGTCTAGCCAGCGAATGAGATCATCCAACTTTTGGAAGCTGTCAGGGTGAGTGACGGGCGCAGAGCCGTCAAAGCCGCTGATGTCGTCGCGTGTGCCGTTGTAGTATTGACCAAACGGGTCGCGGTCTATCCGTGCGGGAAGTGGATCATCCCAATGTTCATTGAGGATGCGGCTACTGTCCGCGATCAAAACGCCACCGCTACTCATGCGAGCACGCAGGATGTAGTTGCTGCCTGCTTGGACCGCGAGGTTGTCGATGGGGACGACTGTTGCAGAACGGGGGGAGGAGAGGTTGATTTCGGCCGAATCCTCCCAGACCAAATCCAATGTTGTCGTCGCCGCTTCTAATGTGAAGTCTAAGATGGTTGGCGCATCGCTCGTCTGCTCGTCCGTTAAATAGTTCCAACGGATTCCTGTCACGGTTCCGTCAGTCGGCATCTCAAAACCAGTGGTGAGCGGCGTGCCATCGACCTGAAAGAGATGGTTTTTTACTGGAAGTTGTAGCTCTTTCGCATCGCCTGCATTGTCTGTGTAGAGGAGTGTTGCACCGCTGGGGATGTTTTCATAAAACCATTCAGTCGCGGCGACCCGTGTGAAGGTTGTGCGATAGACACCTTGCACATACGCATTTGCCCACAACATTGCACCGAGCATCGTCGCCGTCATCGCAAGAGTGGGAACCCATTTGCGTCGTGATTGTGCCAGCCATGTGAGCATGGCCCACGCGCCTAAAATCAAAAATATGCCATAGATGGGCAAGAAATAGCGATTGTTCATCACCCAGCGCGTTCCCATAAACAGAAAATAGAGCAGCGTCCACGACAGCGGGATCAGATGGGCTTGCCAATCCCCTTTTGCTCGACTGATGCGCGCAAATGCCCAAGCAACGCCCCATAGTCCGACCAACCCGCCAGCAAGACCGATCCCCCAAAAGAGCATGTTCGTCAACGGGAAAATCAGCTGATCGCGGTCTGTCCACTGTGTCGCGGGAGGAAAGACGGCATCGGGCTTTTGCAACCGTTGTATTTCCTCCATATTGGCCGTCCATTGCGGATTGAAGCCGAAGGCAGCGCGTGCGATTACACCGAGTGAATTGGTGCTGACTTCTTCAGGCATAACGAGCCGTCCGAGTTCCAACTGACGTTGTTCGATGATCGTCTGCTGCGCCATCTCGATGTCGCTAAAGGCATAGGGCATCGCCACACGGAAGACGAGCAGCGAAAGTATGCCAGCGACCATCACGCCAGTGGCTGCGCGAAGGGCATAGTCGAAACCGCGCTGTGTGAACAGTTCGCGCCATGTTTTTACATGCTTATTGAGCCAAACCAATGCTGCGACGCCAGAAACGACCGCTAGCGGTGCGACATTGATGCGCGACGCGACGGCGAGACCTAAAAATACTCCAAAACCGACTTGCCAGCGGACAAGACCGCGTTCACTAGCACGGATGGCACAGTAGAGCGCGATCATCGTCAGGCACGTCGTCCAGTTATCCGTTGTGAAAAAGTGCGCCTGTTGAATCGTTTGGACAGCGCATGTATATAGGAAAGCAGCGAAAATCCCGACTTGCCATTTGTAGAGGCGCGTGCCGATGAGAAAGACAAAAAGAATGGTGATCAGGTCTACAAAGCCAGAGAGGAATCGGCCGATTAAATACACCCCCTCGTATCCTGTAAAATCAACGATACGCCCATATGCCTCACAGCCTAATTCTCCACAAAATGCGTTTGCCCACTCCGCCACATAGCGTGTCACGGTCATGGGAAAGTTGCCATAGACAAAACTGCCGAACCCTAAATTATAGGGGTTGAGTGACGAGCGCGAGGTGCGCAAATAGTCGAGTGGCACTTCGACTGGCTGCATTCGTTCTGCCACCATCGTCAGAAAACGTTCGTCGGGATGGAGATGGGTGAACTGATCCCATGCCAGACCTGTAAAGCGAAAATAGCTTGCCAATAGCAGAACAGTTGCAAGCAAAACCCATGCTAAGATCGGCGTTTTGCGCTGCACGGGTGTCGGCGTAGGGAGCGTGCGAGGTTGCTCTTGCAAAAGCGTTTGAACTGTTTGCGGCAGGGCTGTGGAGGATGTTACTGTCGGGACAGATTCGGCCGAAGCCGCCTCATTAACTGCATCCGTTCTTTCCATTTCCATACGTTTCCATGAATAACATTTAGAACCAACACATAACTCTACACGTCATTCCTTAATTTGACGTTACGAACTTGTTTACGTTCACGAAATTATAGTTCTTGAGCCATGCAATTTGGCAATATTTTGCGCGCTAGCTACATTGGCGACAGCCAATCCGAGAATTTACTCCCACTTTATGCGTCCAACATGTACAATCCGATGCAAATCTCTTTGTGAAGTAAACGATATGGAATATCTGCATGGCTGAGAAATGGGAAACCCTAAGTAGTGAACTAGCCATTGAACACCCTTTTTTGCGGGTTACGATGGATGCGGTCATGTTGCCGAATGGTCAGGTAATTGAGCAGTGGCCCACCATCCATTCGGGTGACTATGTCAATATGTTGGTGGTTGATGGGGAAGGGGAAGCCCTAATCATCGAAGGATACAAACATGGAACGGGCAAAAGCACATGGCAGACCATTGGTGGGTATCTCGAAAAGGATGAAGATCCGCTTTCGGCCGCACAGCGCGAACTTCTAGAGGAGGCGGGATTAGAGTGTCGCAAGTGGCGACATCTCAGCAGTTTTGTCATCGATGCCAATCGACACATAGGCGTGGCGCACTTCTTTTTAGGCTATGGTCCAAACAAAGTGTGCGAGCCTGATTCGGATGATCTAGAAGAGCAAAATCTGCGCTGGGTGTCGATCAAAGAGTTAAAGCGCGCCTTGTGGGATGGTCGCTTGGGGGTGATGAGCTATGGCGCAAATGTTGCACTAGCGTTGCTGGCGCTAGATGTATAGGTGATACGAACGAAGTTCCCGCCAATAACTTCGTTTGCGCAACAACCTGTTAAAATTCCCCCTATGCAACAACTTATCGAACGTATCCGTGCGGAGGCAATCTATCTTGGCAATGGCATTATCAAGGTAGATGGTTTTCTCAATCATCAAATTGATCCCGCGTTGACTGTGGGAATGGGTCATGCATTTGCTGAACTACTCGAAAAACACAACGTTTCTGGCGTAACCAAAATTTTGACAGCTGAAGTCAGTGGCATCGGCCCCGCTGTTGCCACGGGGATGGTCTTAGGCGTTCCCGTCGTCTATGCGCGCAAGAAGCAACCGATTACCATGCACGCAGGGGTCTTTTCGGCCGAAGCGCCTTCGCGCACAAAGGGCGATATGGTCAAGTTGATTGTGTCTCCAGAGTATTTGGGATCGGCCGATAACGTAATCATCATCGACGACTTTCTCGCCACTGGGCAAACGCTTGCCGCCCTCGCTGACATCATCTCCCAAGCCAACGCAAAATTACTTGCAATTGGCTGCGTCGTTGAGAAGTCATTTGAAAACGGCCGAGATCACCTGCTATCACTACAAGTTCCTGTTTTCAGTCTCGCAAAGATCAATATCATCAATGATGACTTGCATATCAGTTGAGATTCGCAACAATAGGTCCATCTACTCTGGAAACGGTCTAAACGCATAGCCGTGTAGAGTCAATTATCAGCCCGATTCCGCGACACTTTTTTTGCTGGCATTTTTCGATTGTGATAAAATGCACGAATAGAAATTGCAGGGTAAAGAATCGTAAAGGCACTTTATGAACATCACAGAGCTTTATACCCCCGTGGCCGTCTTGCTAGGGGTGGCTATATTTTTCGCCGTCTTGCTACCCGTTCTCTCCTTGAGTCTCGGGCCAAGCAAGGATAACGCAAACGACCGCATCAGTACCCCCTATGAATCGGGGATTGTTCCCGTTGGGAAGGCACAAAATCGTTTTCGCGTCAAATTTTACAGACTTGCCGTCCTCTTTATCCTCTTTGATATTGATATTATCTTCCTCTATCCGTATGCCATTGTGATGCGGAAATTGGGATATTTTGGCCTGTGGTCAATGCTCATCTTTGTCGCCATCTTTATTGCGGGTGACATCTGGGTTTGGCGCAAAGGAGTCCTTGAATGGGATTAGAACAAAAACTTGGCGATATGGGCGTTGTTACCGCCCGTCTTGAAGATGTGGTTAATTGGGGTCGCACCAACGCGATGTGGCCACTACTCTTTGGCCTCGCCTGTTGCGCCATCGAGATGATGGCTTCCCAATCAGCCCACTATGACGCCTCTCGTTTTGGCATGGAGCTTAACCGCCCATCGCCACGCCAATCAGACCTGATGATTGTTGCGGGTCGTGTCTCGCGGAAAATGGCTCCTGTATTACGTCGGCTTTACGACCAAATGCCTGAGCCAAAATGGGTCATCGCAATGGGCGACTGTGCCTCATGCGGCGGGATCTTCAATAACTATGCGATTGTGCAGGGGGTTGATGAAATTGTCCCCGTCGATGTTTACGTGGCAGGGTGTCCACCGCGCCCCGAAGCATTGATTAACGGCATCATGACGCTGCACGAAAAAATCCGCAACGACAAACTGACCGACTGGGCATAGTCAGTGGACAGTAAACGGTAAACAGTCCTTCATTGAGAGATAGACTAGGACTGCAAGCTGTAAACTGCTCACTGTTCACTGAAATGATTCACGATCTAGTAGTAGAAAAAATAAACGGTGCATTTCCCAATATCATTGAGGAAGTCGTTGATTTTCGCGGTGAGCGTACGGTTATCATCGAAAAGGACGCGATCCAAGACGTTGCGCGACTATTGCGCGATGATGAGGATCTGCGTTTTGTCTTTCTCGAAGACATCGTCGCAGACGATTATTTGAATGATTACCCTCGCTTTTATGTCAGTTATCAATTCTATTCAATTGAAAACAAGGCGCGGATTCGTGTGCGGGTTCCCGTTGAAGACCCCGATGAAGGCCCTAAGTCACTAACAGGTTTCTGGCATATCGCGGCATGGCTTGAGATGGAAGTGTTTGACCTGATGGGGATTACATTTCCGGGCAACGGCGCACTACGTCGGCTATTTCTGCCCGAAGATTGGCAGGGTCACCCACTACGTAAAGATTACCCACTTGGGTATGAGGAAGTGCAGTTTTCCTTTAATTACGAAGAAATTAACGCGAAGAAACCTTACGCGAAGGATTAATTTTGCGTGGACTTTAGTCCGCGTCTATTCGTGAGTGGACTTTAGTCCACTCAACATCAGATATGGCACTAACAGGTGGCGTAACCACAGGACAAGGCTCACTCGGCGATACCATTGCAACGCTTACCCCAGAGGAATTGCGTGCAAAATATGGGACGCGGATGCCGATTGAAAGCGAAGACAACATGCTATTGAGCATGGGGCCACAACATCCGTCTACACACGGTGTGTTGCGTCTGTTGGTCGAGCTTGATGGGGAAACGATTGTCAATCTTGCCCCCGATATCGGCTACTTGCATACGGGCATTGAGAAAAGCATGGAGAGCCAGACGTACACCCGTGCGCTGGTCATGACGGATCGCATGGACTATCTTGCGCCGTTCTCCAATAACCTCGGCTATATTATGGCCGTCGAAAAGTTGCTCGATGTCGAGGCGACGCCCCGCGCGCAAGCAATTCGCGTCATTTTGACCGAACTACAGCGTGTTTCAAGCCATCTCGTTTGGCTTGGCACACATGCACTTGACCTCGCGGCGATGTCGGTCTTCCTCTACGCTTTCCGCGAGCGCGAATATATCTTGGATATGTTTGAGATGGTGGCGGGGCAGCGCATGATGGTCAGCTACTTCCGTCCCGGCGGATTGTGGCGTGACCTGCCGGCCGAATTTGCCCCTGCACTTGAGCAATTCCTTGATTTCATGCCGGGCAAAATTGCGGATTATGAAGCTCTATTGAAGAACAATCCGATCTGGTTATCGCGGACGAAAGATGTTGGTGCGGTTTCGGCCGAAGATGCCATCTCATGGGGTCTCACCGGCGCATCCTTACGTGGTTCTGGTGTCGATTGGGATATTCGCAAGGCATCCCCTTACTGTGGATACGAAAAATATGAATTTGACGTGCCACTGGAAACCGATGGCGATGTGTATGCACGCTACCGCTGCCGCATGTTGGAAATGCACGAAAGTCTGCGCATTATCCGTCAGGCATGGGAAAAATTGCCAAAAGGCCCCGTTAACATAGACGACCGCAAAATTGTGCCGCCCCCACGTTCAGAGCTGGGCAGCAGTATGGAAGCGGTTATCCATCATTTCAAACTGTGGACAGAAGGATTCCATGCACCAACTGGATATGTCTATCAGGCCATCGAATCACCACGTGGTGAATTTGGTTGCTATTTGCGTGGTGACGGCGGTCCAAACCCCGCCCGTGTCCATTTCCGCACGCCGAGTTATGTCAATCTGGCCTCCATACCAGCGTTGGCAAAAGGCACATTTGTTGCCGATCTCGTCGCCATCATTGGGTCTGTCGATATTGTTTTGGGAGAGATTGATCGCTAATGTCTAAATTGAGAGCAGAATACGGTAAGGAAATTGACCTTATCCTTGCACAATATCCACCTGACCGAAAAAAATCGGCCGTTCTTCCCCTCCTCCATCTTGGACAACGCGTGTATGGCTACGTCAGTCAAGAGGCTAAAGAGGATATTGCCAGCATCATTGATGTTGACCCGACACACGTCATGTCAATCGCTGGTTTTTACACGCTCTATCATGAGAAGCCGATGGGCAAGTACATCATTGAGATTTGCAATGATCTTGCGTGCGCATTACGTGGTGGTGACCAGTTAGTTGAGTATGCTTGTCAAAAACTCGGCGTGGCCAATCATGGCACGACCGAAGATGGTATGTTCAGCATTGAAAACGTCATGTGCATTGGTTCATGTGATCATGCCCCCGTTATGCAGGTTAATCTCAAATTTGAGGAAGACGTAACTTTTGAAGATTTTGATTTGTTGATCGAGCAGTTACGTTCGCAATCAGTCACAGGACAGGAACCCCTTTCGGTTGTTGATCGCGTGATTGCCCGTAGGAACTAACGAGAACACTATGCCACAAAAATTCGTACTCCTTCGTCATCGTGAAGTAGAAAATATCGCTGATATTGACGTGTATATTGAGAACGGCGGTTATGAAGCACTGAAGCAGGTGCTGAAGATGGAGCGTTCCGAAGTAATCGATGTCATGAAGGCATCGGGCTTGCGTGGGCGCGGTGGGGCAGGTTTTCCAACAGGTCTCAAGTGGAGCTTTATCCCTAAGAATGCCGAAGATGTCTACATCGTTATCAACACGGATGAGTCAGAAACGGGAACGTTCAAGGATCATGAGCTGCTTGAATACAATCCACATCAGGTGATTGAAGGTGCATTGATCGCCGCATATGCCGTTGGTTCAAAAGCTGTTTACAACTATTGGCGTGGTGAATACATGGATATTTCCTATCCATGTTTATGGGCAGTTCACCAAGCCTACGAAAAAGGCATTCTCGGCGAGAATATTCTAGGTTCCGATTTTAGTTGCGACTTCTATAATCATTTTGGTGCGGGAGCATATATTTGTGGTGAAGAGACGGCGTTGCTCAACTCGCTCATGGGCGAACTGGGGCAGCCATGGTCCAAACCACCATTTCCTGCTGTTGAAGGACTCTACGCAAAGCCAACGGTCGTCAACAATACTGAGACATTGGCAAATATCCCGCCGATTATCACAAAGGGTGCCGACTGGTATCGCAGTATGGGCACGGAGCGTAGTCCGGGAACAAAAATCGTTTGCCTTAGTGGCCATGTCAATCGACCCGGCAATTACGAGGTCGAAATGGGCAAGGTCAACTATCATGACCTGATTTTTGGCGATGATTTTGGGCAGGGAATCCCCAATGGGAAGAAATTCAAGGCGTTGTTGCCGTCTGGTGGATCTGGGCCTCTGATGAACGAGGAACATTTGCAAGTTCCATTGACTTATGAAGGGCCTGAGACGGTGGGCTCTGTGATGGGATCGGCTTCGCTGATCGTCATGGATGAAACAGTTGATATGGTCTGGGCGATGGGCAAGGCAACGCATTTCTTTAAGCATGAGTCTTGCGGCAAATGTACGCCATGTCGTGAAGGAACCTATTGGCTCGATAATTTGTATGAGCGGTTCCTCGCAGGGGAAGGCACCGCGGCCGATATTGCGACGATGAATGATGTTGCAGAGAATATGGGTGGTCGAACGTTATGTGCGCTGGGCGAGTTTGCAAAGAATCCTGCATTATCGTCAATTGCACTTTACCGCGAAGATTACGAAAAGCATGTTCGCGTGTCGGACGGTTTGCCGCTGCCTGTCGCTGGTGATTAACAAAATTATGGCTTGCACACCTTCCATTCCATTACCCTTAGTGGAAACGGCGACCTCAAAACGAGGGACGCGGAAGGCGTTTCGCCAAATTCCAGCAACAAGTCAGCATTTTGCTAACGGTGGATTGTTTTCACCAAAGTTCTTCCCAAAATTTTCGATTAACCTAGCAGCTTTAATGGGTGAATTGCCCAGTGAGGACAGTAAACAGGATGAGTGATCTTGTCAACATTCAAGTAGATGGCGTAGACATCGCCGTACCGAAAGGGGAAACAGTCGTGGACGCAGCGATGCGTGCTGACATTAAGATCCCCGTCTTTTGCCATCATCCAAAGTTGGAGCCAGTTGGCATGTGTCGCATGTGCTTGGTGCGGATCGGCATGCCGATGCGTGATCGCGGCACGGGCGAATTGATGCTCGAAGAGAACGGTGACGTAAAGTACAACTGGGGACGTGGTCTCCAAACAGGTTGTACTGTGCGCGTCGCCGAAGGCATGAGCATTAAGACGAATACTGAAGAAGTCGAAGATGCACGAGAGGATATTTTAGAGTTTATCCTGTCTAGCCATCCGCTTGACTGTCCGATCTGCGATAAGGGCGGTGAATGTCCACTGCAAAATCTGACGATGGCGCATGGCGAAGGCAAGAGTCGTTTCTACATAAGCGACAAGATGCAGCTCGATAAACATGTGCCCTTGGGCGACATGATCTACTTAGATCGGGAACGCTGCATCCAGTGTGCGCGCTGTACACGCTTTCAGTCAGAAATCGCGGATGACCCGGTGATTGCGTTCCACAATCGTGGACGACGACTGGAAATCGTGACGCTGTCTGATCCCGGATTTGACAGTATCTGGAGTGGCAATACGACTGATATTTGTCCAGTTGGTGCGTTAACATCGGCCGATTTCCGCTTTGGCGCACGACCATGGGAGTTGATTCCCGTTGCCAGCATTAGTCCGCACGGCCCCGTTGGTGAAAATATCACCATTTCAACACGGCGTGAGGCAAAGGCAGGCGGACGCACTGTTATCAAACGCATCATGCCGCGCCAGAATGAAGCTGTCAACGAAATCTGGATTCCCGATATCGCACGCTTCGTACATCATTATGCAGACCATCCAGAGCGATTGACGACGCCGCTCGTTCGCAAGAACGGTCAGCTCGTTCCAGCATCTTGGGATGAGGCATTGACGCTCGTAGCAAGTCGCTTGCAAGAGGGCAATGCAGCTGGATTGGCGGGGGATCGTGTCAGCAACGAAGATCTATTCCAATTCCAAAAACTATTCCGCAAGGTCTTGAAGAATGACAACGTCGATTTAGCGAACAAGCGTGTCGCAGGTGGAGATGTGACGGCCGATGTCGGCATTACCAGCGGCACTAATTTAGGTGAGCTGGGCAAAGGCGATGTTGTTGCCGTGATTGCGAGTGACCTGCACGCTGACGCACCGATTTGGTGGTTGCGTTTGAAGGAAGCTGCCGAACGAGGCGCGACGCTGGTTGTGTTTAATCTGCGTGCAACGCGCTTAGACAAATTTGCCACACACGTTGTTCGCTACACGCCAAATGGATTACAGACACTCGTCGAGGGTCTAGGCTCATCAGACGAGGCGTATGCTCAGACATTACGCGATGCGGAAAATTTGATTATTTTCTATGGCGCGGAAGGTATGAGCTACAAGCAGTCTGAAACGCTTGCCGCAACGCTAGGCAACTTTGCGATTGAGACTAACCATTTCGGTAAAGTCAAAAATGGACTTGTCGCGGTTTGGCCACACAACAATACGCAAGGTGCGTGGGATATGGGCGTGGTTAATGGCTGGTCACCAAGTTATCGAGCGGTTCGCAAGCCGGGTTTGAACGCGGAAGATGTCTACGCTGGCAAGGCTGATGCTGTTTATGTCATGGCGGCCGATCCGATTGGTGATGGGCTTATACCTAACCGAAATGGGATCGACTTTTTAGTGGTGCAAGATCTGTTCTTGACCAAGACGGCAGAATCGGCCGATGTCGTTCTCCCAGCGCAATCATGGGCAGAGCGCGACGGCACGTTTACCAATGGCGAACGTCGCGTCCAGCGTTACTATCCTGCAATCCCGCAAGTGGGGAATTCACGTCCCGACTGGATGATCGTTGGTCAAATTATCGAGAAAATTAGCGGCGATAAGGCCCCATTTGCCGCCAGCCTCATTTTTGCAAAAGAGATTGCGAAAGGGGTGAAAGCCTATAAGGGCATGGACTACCGTACGTTGGCTGAGGTCGAAGTGCAATATCCAAAAATTGGTGGCGCCGATGTCTACTACGGTGGCACAAGCTATAAGAATGAAGCCGGTTTAGGCCAGCAGTGGGCGGCTTCCAGTGAAGCAAAAGGCAAGGCGAAGGCATTTGATGTGCCAGAGGCCGCGGATACATCTGATGGGTTGAATATCATTTTCACGCCCGCCAGCTACAATCCCGGTACGCTGGTAAATCGTTCAGAATTTGTGCAAACGCGCGTCGCGCCGCCGACAGTTTTTATCAATAAAGCGGATGCCAATACATTGCGTGTTAATGATGGGGACTCGGTTATCGTCCGGGTCAAAGGTGAATCGCGTAAGGCAGTTGCATCGGTCAATGGCTATGCTCAGCAGGGTGTTGTCTTGCTAAACGGATTTGAGAGACGAGAGGATTGGGGATCGGCCGAAATTATCCCTGCCTAACTGAAAAGCGGTGGTACAATCGGACACCGAGAAAAATTATGCCTAGAACAATTAGAGTCACTCGCACCATAGCTATTATCGTTGCACTTGTATTCCTTGTGGCAATTGGTTTTGCCTTCTCGACGGCACCGGGGGCAATTGCCATCCGTGCATTGATCGTTGGCTTCATTATGAGCTTTGTTGTGATTACTGGATTTGCCTACACGACACTCTTGGAGCGTAAACTATTGGCACGACTGCAGGCTCGTGTTGGTCCAACCTATGCAGGTTATATTCCAATTCCACGCGGAAAAGGGAAAGCACCATTCAAAATTTTAGGTGGCTTTATGCAGCCGGCGGCCGATGCCGTTAAGCTCTTTTTCAAACTTGACCCGACGCCGGGCATGGTCGATCCCGTCGTCTATAATCTTGCTCCGATGCTCACCGTGATTCCTGCAATCATGATTTTGGCGGTCATCCCATGGGCTGGAAATGTCGAGTCCTTACTACCTGACTACTATGAATATTTTGCGATTGCACCAAATTTGAGTGTCGGCGTTTTATTTATTCTGGCAGTCACCTCAATCGCAGTCTATGGCATCGCACTGGCGGGTTGGGCTTCAAATAGTAAGTACGCCATTCTCGGCGGCATTCGTGCAACCGCCCAAATGATCAGCTATGAACTTGCGTTGAGCCTCACCGTGTTGCCCCCAATTATGTTGGCGGGTTCGATGAATCTCAATGATATTGTGCAAGCCCAAGCTGGCTATAACTGGTTCTTCTTCTTGCAACCGGTCGCCGCAATCATTTTTGTCATCGGTGTTTTTGCAGAGTTACAGCGCGCACCGTTTGACCTTTTGGAAGCAGAGCAAGAGTTGTCGGCGGGTTATGTCGTTGAGTATGGCGGCATGCGTTTCGGTATGTTCTTTATGGCAGAGTACATGAAGATGATTTCGTTTAGCGCAATTGCAGCCGTCTTATTTTTTGGCGGGTATCGTGGTCCGTTCGTTGATGCAGTTCCCGCGCTCGGCTTCTTGTACACATTTTTGAAAATTTTTGCGGGTCTATTCTTCATGATTTGGGTACGTGCGTCGTTGCCACGTTTGCGCTACGACCAACTGATGAATCTAGGCTGGAAATGGTTACTGCCGATATCCGTGTTGAACTTTGTTGTGACGGCGATTGCGATTGTTGTTCGCTCAGAACAAGCACGCGAAACAGGGGCATCCCTAATCCAAATCTTTTTAAGCTAACCCACAAGTTACCACATGTCGCCAGACGTCTATAGTGCGGCTTGTTGACAACTTCTTAACCTTATGCTTGACGTATTTACAGAGATTATCAGAGGTCTCGCAACCACAGCCAAACACATGTTTAAGCCACCCGTCACGATTCGCTATCCTGACGTGAAGCGTCAGCCGCGCTATCGGTTTAAGGGTCGCCACCATTTACGCCGCTATGAGAATGGGCTGGAAAAATGTATCGGCTGCTCTTTATGTGCGGCGGCGTGTCCCGCCGATGCGATTTTTGTTGAGGCTTCTGAAAACACCGATGAGGAACGCTTTTCTCCCGGCGAACGGTACGCTTCAACCTATGAAATCAACATGTTGCGCTGCATCTTCTGCGGTTATTGCGAAGATGCTTGCCCGACACAGGCGATTCAGCTTGGCAATGACTATGAACTGAGCTTCTATGATCGCGCCAGCGCAATTTACACGAAGAAAATGCTGATCGACGCGCCGCTTGAAGGCATGGATAGTACGCCGCGTGAGACAGAGCCGGGTGTTTTTACGAAGTCAATTCCAGAGATGGAAAATCCGCGCTAACCTGTAGCACGGGGATATATCCCCGTGATCTTGGAGAGAAGAATGGGTCATCCCGTCGTTTTTATCATTTTAGCAGCAATCATGTTCGGATCGGCCGTTGGCATGATTACGAATCGCAACGCCGTGCATAGTGCATTGTACCTCGTATTGAACTTCGTCACGATTGCTGTCTTCTACATTATTTTGAACGCGCCGTTTATTGCGATGGTGCAGGTCACCGTTTACGCAGGCGCGATTGTTGTTCTGTTTCTATTTGTGATTATGCTGTTGGGAGCAGAACAGTTGCGTGGTGCATCGGCGACGGGCTGGCAATTCTATGGGGCGATTTTGCTCGGATTGATTATGCTCGGATTGCTGCTGACGCGTGTATCAGGGACAGTCGAAGAAACTGTTCTTCCAGAAATGGATGCAAGCCCAGAGGCAATAGGCACAGCGTTGTTTGGATCATATGTCTTTCCATTTGAAGTGACATCAATTTTGCTGCTGGTGGCGATGATGAGTTTGGTCATCTGGCAGTCATATAAGCGAGAGGATAAATAATGCCCGCAGTCACGATTAACTGGTACATTGCACTCAGCGTCGTCATGTTCACGCTTGGCGCGATGGGCGTTCTCTTGCGACGCAATGCGCTGATTATTTTCATGTCCATTGAGTTGATGCTCAATGCTGCAAACCTGCTCTTTGTCGCGTTTGCACGTAATTTTGGTGATATCAACGGACAGATATTTGTGTTTTTCACGATGACGGTGGCGGCGGCTGAAGTGGCTGTCGGTCTTGCACTGGCTGTTGTGATTTTCCGAACCCGCGAATCGGTCAATATTGACGAAATGCGGTTAATGAAGGGGTAACTCAGTGTTTGGATTAGCTCCCTTACTTTTAATTTTTCCGCTGCTTGGGGCGGGTATCAATGGGTTTTTCGGCCGAAAATTCACCGAAAATAACCCATCCAACGGCGAAAAGTGGTCTGGCTGGCTCGCCGCCTCCATGTCACTGGCGGCGTTTGTCGTCACCATTCTGCTCTGGTCGGCTCTGCGTGCTGACCACCACGCCCACGTTGTCCACCTGTTCGACTGGATCAGTGTCGGGTTAGGCGAGGATCGGTTCTACATCCCATGGGCATTACACATCGATACGCTCTCTGTGACGATGCTGCTCATTATCACGGGTGTCGGCTCCCTCATCCACATCTACGCCATTGGTTACATGCATGGTGACAAAGATTTCTCACGCTTCTTCACCTACCTCAACCTGTTCATGTTCTTCATGATTCTGCTTGTGACAGGCAGCAGCTATCTAACGCTATTTGTTGGTTGGGAAGGAGTTGGTCTTGCATCGTTCTTGCTGATTGGGTTCTGGTTTGACAAAAGCCGCATCGTTGAAGACAAAGATCGCAATGAGAAGTTTTCTGAAGGGGTTGTCAACGCCAACTCGGGGCGCAAGGCATTTGTCGCCAACCGCTTTGGTGACCTCTGTATGATCTTGGCCATGTCGCTCATTTTTTGGACATTTGGCACGATGGAATTCGGCACGTCTGATCATGCAGGCGTCTTCCAGATGGCAGTCGAGATGTATGAACATGGCGATATAGTCACGATTGCAGGGCAGCAGTTCACGCTGGGTGGAATTTTGACCGCTATCGTGGCACTGCTGTTGCTTGGTGCAACAGGTAAATCGGCGCAAATTCCGTTCTTTACATGGCTTCCCGACGCAATGGCTGGTCCTACGCCTGTCTCGGCGCTGATGCACGCCGCAACGATGGTGACATCGGGTATCTATTTGCTCGTTCGTAGCAACGTATTAATCGAAATTGTGCGCGATTCGCATGTCGCCATTTGGGGAATCATCAGCTCGCCTGACCTGATCGCCGTTATTGGTGCGACAACAGCGGTTTATGCGGGTTTGATCGCATTCACCCAATTCGACATCAAAAAAGTTCTGGCCTACTCAACGGTTAGCCAGCTTGGGTTCATGATTGCCGCGGTTGGTATGGGTGCATACGTCGCTGGCATGTTCCACCTTATCACGCACGCCTTTTTCAAGGGCTTGTTGTTCATGGGTGCCGGCTCTGTCATTCACGGCATGGAGCATGGTGAACATCACCTGCACGATCATCACGGCTCGCATGATGATCATGGTCATGAGGGTTCACACGATGAATCCCACAACGTAGCGACTGATGATCACAAGGGCAAGCTGCCATTTGACCCACAAGATATGCGCTTTATGGGCAATTTGCGCAAACATATGCCCATCACGTTTATCGTGTACATGGTTGGCACGCTGGCGCTGGCTGGTATATTCCCATTTGCGGGATTTTGGTCAAAAGATGAAATTCTCGCGCACGCAACAGTTAATGGCGATGTGAGTTGGGCTTTTACCTACGTCCGAATTATGCTGACGATTGGCGCAATTTGTACAGCTTTTTATATGGGTCGCCAGATTAAGATGGTTTTCTTCGGTAAAGAACGCCATGAAGCAACACATTACGCTGAAGAAAGTGCGCCCGTCATGTGGCGACCGTTGGTTGTTTTGGCAGCACTTGCCTTGCTAGGCGGTGCAATTAACATTCCTTACTTTAGTGCAGAGGCCGCGGCAGCGGCGAGTGGTCATAGCGAGACCGCCATGGTTGAGGATTCTCATGCGGCCGAAGACACACATGCAGAGGACGTTGTTGACGATCATGTGGAAGAAGTAGATAGCCACGCGGCCGAAGACACACATGCGGCTGAAGAGGAGCACGCTTCTGGCGGTGTTCAACTTGCGCTTGAGCATTGGCTTGAGCATTCAATTGAATCCTTCCACTTAACCGATGAAGGCATCGTTCACATGCCGCACACGCCGATCAATTTGCAATACGACGTGGCGATCTTGTCAACAATTCTTGCGGTTGGCTCGCTTGCTGCCTCCTTCTTCTTTGTATATGGTGGCAATAAACCGGAGAAGGCGGAAGACAAAGATCCGATTTTCCGTATTCCGCCATTCCCGTTGATGGCTAAATTACCTATCAACTCACTTTATATGAAGGGGCTGATGCCACTGTTTAACCGCATTGCGGATTTCGCTGCATTTACCATCGACTGGAATTTCTACCACGACACATTCCACGATAGCGGTCTGCGTGCAAACTTTATTCGTTTTGGTAATTGGCTTGGCTCGTTTGACCGTCGCGCTGTCGATGGCGGAATGGTAATGGGGATGACGCGATTGATTCGTGGCATTTCTGGCGCATTCCAGCAGCTCCAGACTGGTTATGTCCGCAACTACGCACTCAGCCTGTTTATCGGTGTGGTTGCCCTAATTCTCTATTTCGTAATTATGTAAGCAGACTGATGTCTGTTTTCTTTTCAGGAATCTGAATGAACGACTTTAACGCAATCCTGACAATTTTGACTTTTACCCCAGTTATTGGTGTGTTCGCACTGCTGATTATGGGAAGAATCGGCCGAAATTCCGATGATGAAATCCGCAGCGTCGCTATCTTCACTGCAATCTCTACCTTTGTCATCTCATGCCTTGTGCTGATGATGTTTGATAAAGGGACGGCCGACCTGCAAATGGTTGACCGTTTTATGTGGATTCCACAGTGGGGCATCCAATACTACCTCGGTGTAGATGGCATTAGCATTGCAATGATCATGCTAACGACCTTCATCTCGATGTTGGCAATCGCAGCCTCTTTCCCGATGATTAAGGAGAATGTCAAGCAGTACTATATCTTTATGCTGCTGCTTGAAACGGGTATGTTGGGCGTATTCCTCGCGCAAGACCTGTTCTTCTTTTATGTTTTCTGGGAGTTCACGCTTGTGCCAATGTACTTCCTGATTGGCCTCTGGGGTGGCAAAGAGAGAGTATACGCGGCGATCAAGTTTTTCCTCTATACGATGGCTGGCTCATTACTGATGCTTGTCGCGATTTTGTACGTTGGGATTCAAGCAGACTCATTTGCCGTACCAGAAATCATTGGTACGCAATTTGGCGGCGCGGAAAATTGGCTATTCTTGGCGTTCGCAATCGCCTTTGCCGTTAAAGTTCCCGTCTTCCCATTCCATTCATGGTTGCCAGACGCGCATACGCAAGCCCCCACGGCGGGTTCCGTCATCTTGGCTGGCGTCCTACTAAAAATGGGTACATACGGCTTCATGCGATTCAATCTGCCGATGTTCCCGAATGCCTCCTATTACTTTGCACCCGCAATTGCAGTCTTGGCAGTCATCGGCATCATTTATGGGGCAATCGTTGCATTCGCTCAAACAGATGTCAAGAAGCTTGTTGCCTACTCGTCAATTAGCCACTTGGGTTTTGTCATGTTGGGAATTTTCTCGCTCAACGCACAAGGGCTTGAGGGCGCGATTCTGCAAGGTGTCAATCATGGCTTGAGCTCAGGCGCACTGTTTTACATCGTCGGTATCATTTATGAGCAGCGGCATACTCGCCAGATCGAGGATTTTGGTGGCGTTTGGATTGCGATGCCCGTTTTCTCAATCATCTCGCTCATCATCACCCTATCGAGTTTGGGTCTACCCGGCTTGAACGGCTTTGTTGGTGAGTTTACGATTTTGCTCGGCTCAGCTGGCAGCACAGCACTTGGCCCACGTCCGTGGATTTTCACGCTGTTTGCGGCAACGGGCGTCATTCTTGCGGCAATCTACCTACTCTGGATGTTCCAGCGCGTTTTCTTAGGCCCACTAGATAAGCCTGAGAACAAGGCGTTGCGCGACGTAAATCGTGGTGAGTTGGCAATTTTGCTCTCGTTCTTGCTGTTTATCGTCTGGATCGGGATTGCCCCCTCTGGTTACTTTGCCTACATGGACACAACAGCAGACGCCCTGATCGAGTATATTCGTTCTGCTTCTGCCCTCGTTGGTGGCTAAAATATAGGACAAGAAGTTAGCCTGTCCAATAACGAATAGGCCAACAAACAGCCTATTTAACGAAAGGCTCCGCATTTTGCGGAGCTTTTTTGTTGTATAGGTGTATATAAAATCTCATCCCTAAAGCTCTCTCGTGACTGGGAAAAGAGCGGGGAGATAGTAGCAAGAACAAACGTTGGCTCTATCAGTCTTTATGAAGCACTCTCCCCAAGATGCTCCTGAAGAAGGGAAATCAGATTCGCCCCGACCGGGAAGGTTATGTGGGGTATTGTAAAACCTTTAAAAGCGCGAAGTGCTTAAACTTTGTGATAGGAAGATGGTTAGCTGGGGGAAAATTCGGAACAAAAAAGCGTGACTAATTAAGCCACGCTTTTTGATTGCGTCTTGCAAGGCAGAGTTCAAACTCCGCTTACAGTTGTATCTGTTAAGCGCGTTGCCGCCAGAACAACAGGATTGCTGACAACATACCCACTATTGCAAACAGTACAATCAGCGTCCAATTTGTGGCGGTTGCGGGTTCAGCGCTTTCGGCCGAACTCAGTTCAATCGCCGTCGGCGCACCAGAACAGCTTGCGGCCGTAATCGTATCGACATGCCAACCTGTCACACCGTTGCAAGCATCCAGACCAAAGTCAAACTTCAACTGGATCGTATCGTTTGCGCTAATGCCTAAACCATCAAGATCGACAATTGTGACACCCCATGCACTTTCTGGGAAGCCCTGATCGACGCCAGACCATGCAATCTCACCGCCTTTTGGATTGGTGTTCGTATCGATAAGGCCACTTAGAGTCGTATTTGGCGCGTTGTAACGGTACTGACCATCTGGAACGAGTGCAAATGCGCCCCCATTGATGCTAATCAAGAGATTCCCACCATCGAAATCACGTTCCGTGTCCACACGGTGCGAGAACGACATTTCGAGTGGCGTGTTGGTGTCTGGCACGGTAATCTCTGGACTTGTCATGGCAAAACTACCCGAAATGTCATCAAGCGCACAGTCACCAGCTACCTCATTAATGGCGAACGCGGACGATCCCTGCACACCAAGTGGTAAATCTGAGACAACTTCCCAATTGTAACCGGGCCATGAGAGCGGATTTGTGCCACCACTTTCCAACGACCAACCGTCCATCCCTGATTCCCAATCTTCGATATAGAATGGCTCAGCACTACCTGCTTCTGTGCTGCACAGGGCAGGTGGCTCTTGGGCAAGAATGCGCTCGAAGTTAAAGTCACAAACAGGTGGAACTTCAAGTTCAACTGCCTTAATCATGTTGTCAACCTGTTTGCAATGATTGAGTGTGATGACATCGGCCGAAACTTCCCCAGTTAAGAAATCGTTCAGTGGCGCACCGATTAAGTCGGTGCAAGAGTCGCGCAATGCCTGTGCATGGTCTGGGAAATCGGTGCTACGAATTTGGTAAACAGTGCTGGCACGATAATAAATATGCATGGCGCGAACAAAGCCAATTCCTTCAACTGTTTGATTGTTGTACGTCTTGCCGTCAACCAACATCGCATACCCATGGTTCGGTACGCCAGAATTGGTATGTACACCACCGCTGTCACTTGCTTCGCAATGATATTGGGGGGATGTGGTTCGATCAGGGTCGCCACTACCGCCGTTGACGCGAATCGGGTCCCACATATCACGCAAAAGCAGGTCAACAGCAATTTCCGTTAAATCTTCACCGACCACCCATCGCTGACCGTCTGGATATGGTTCATCATTGTTTGACCCACCAATTCCGTCGGCCCCATTATGAATGTCGTATGTTTCACCCCAAATATCTGAGTAGGATTCGTTTAATGCCCCAGATTGGTATGAGTAAATCAAGCCGTGTGTTTCTTGTGTGTAACCATGTCCCCATTCGTGGGCGACAACGTCATCGAGATCAAAGCCGGGACAGTAGTTCGTGCGATTGCCATCCCAATAGGCGTTGGGACAGTTCTGATTAATCAAATAGACACTTTGTTGAATATCTCCATTATCATTCCAAGCATCACGCCCAAATGCATTGAAGAAGAGATCATAAACTCCCCCTGCGAAGTCATACAGGTTGGCAATGGGTCCCGGTGGGGGCGGAAGAATTGCTGTTTGTTCATCATATACGGGCAGACCTGCAACGTATGCGGGAGTATATATCTCACGAGATTTTTCCGTGTGGATCAATGAAATTGAGTCGAGGATGATGCCAGTTTCGGCCGAAATCCAGATCTGCTCACCGACCATATCGCCCGATTCGCCGCGTATCTCTACCGCATAGGCCAATTCATTCTCACCTGTAATCCCCTTGAAAAGACCATGACGATAAATTTGTAATGAACTATCCGCTACATGCAGCGTGGCATTTGGATTCATTGCAATCACGTTACGCAACGCCGTCTCTTGCGCTTCGACCGCGCTTAAAACAGGGGTTGTGCTAATTGCGATTTTCGGAATGAAATTTCCGTTTACGCCAATGATCCCTTCGTCATCCATATGCACAATTAACTCAGATCCAAAGACGGGAAGCCCATTATAGCGTTGTTCAAGACGCACGTGTTGCATCCCTAAGTCATCTTGCTCAACTCTAAAGAGCGCCGTTTCTTCAACCGCATTTTGAATGCCGAAAATGGCACCATACCCTTGCAGGAAGTTTACGGCGCGGGTTTCAGCCGCCAATGCACTGTTATCGCGCACGAGCACGCCCTCAATGGCGTGGAGCTGCTTGAGGTTATTGGTGGCTGCCGATGTGCGTGTGATGAGGTTGCCATCCGTTGCAGTCATAAAGTCGGCCAGCAGTGTTTCGGCCGAAACATCGTTCGCGGCCACTGACTGATCGAGGCCAAATATAATCATTACCATCAATGTCGTGGCGATCAAAAGATACCCAGCGACATGTCTTCTCGAATGAGTTTTTGGGGACATATGCTCTCCTTAAATATTAGAAACCTTTTCAAGTTAACATCTATTCTATGGAAGTAGCGTTACGAGATCGTTACGAGAAGCCGATGGCAACGACTTGCCGTTCTATTGGGAAATAGGGATCAAAAAAGCGCGACAAATGATGCCGCGCCTTCAGGGACTATATTGGGATGTTTAGCTCCCAATACATATCAATTTTCAATTATGCACGTTTTCGCCAGAAGAAGAGCGATGCGGTTAACGTTGCCAACAATGTAATCAAAAGCCATGTAAAAGATGAGGTTGTCTCTTGCGAGTGGCTTTCTACAAGGTTGACAGCAGTTGGAGCAGCTTGTGTACATGTGTATGCTCTAACATCATCAACGTACCATCCTTCAATCCCATTGCAACCATCTATGGCAAAATCCCACCGAGCCTTGACGGTGTCACCTTCGGACGCACCAAGTCCAGCGAGGTCAACGATGGTCGTTCCCCATGTTCCCTTAATTGCGCCACCATCTGTTCCCATCCATGCATCTTCGCCTGCTTTTTGGTGGGTTGCATCTGTGGCAAACGTCGAATTTGGTGGATTGAATGTGTAGTTCGCTTCTGGGACAACTGTAAATGGACCGTCGTTGATGCTGATCAGTAAATTACCGCCGTCAAATTCAAGCTCAGTTGAAACCCAGTGATCGAACGCGAGACTAATCGTGCTGTCTTCACCAGCGCCAACCGTCATTGCTGGACTTTCCATATAAAAACGTCCAGAAATATCGCCGCCGGGTGCACACGTTCCAGTGATCTCATCAATCGCGAATGCTGCTGTGCCAGACCGCTCGCTCGGCAAGTCAGTTTTGATTACCCAATCGTACTCTTGTGCATCAAACGTATCACCACCGGGCGCCGCTTCAGCAACGATTGACCAACCGGCCATTGAGTCTACAGTTGCGCCATTTGTGCCACTTTCCCAATTCTCACTAAAGAAGTTATTGGGAGCAAGACCCTCACCGCAAGCTGGTGGCGTATCTTGTGCCAACAATGGCTGGAAGTTGCACTGAGTTGGTTCAGTGCGCATTTCAACAGCCTCAATTGCGTTGGCTACTTGCGTGCAATCATTGGCAGTCATGACCTCATCTGGCAAACCTAGCCAGCTATTTGATAACGTTTCACCACTGTTGACCAAATCCATACACGATGCCATGAGCGCATCGGCATGGTCGCTGAAGTCACTGGAGTTTACTTGATAGTCGGTTGAGGCGCGGAAATAGATGTTTGATGCCTTGACAAACCCGATTGGCTCAATCGTAATATCGTTAAATGTACGACCATCAACGAGCATCACATAAGCCAAGTTCGGCACGCCAGAGTTGGTGTGAACACCGCCTCCATCGCTGGTTTCGCAATGGTAGTTGTCAGATGAAACAGTTGCAGGATAGCCAAGACGTTCTGGGTCCCACATATCGCGCAGCAGCAAATCAACGGCGACTGAGCTCAAGCCTTCGCCAAGAATCCAGCGCACGCCATTTGGCGCAGGTTGACTATTGTCGTTTATGTAGAGTGGTGCGGAGTCGTCGATGTCGTTGTGCAAGTCAATTGTTTCACCCCAAATATCGGAGTACGATTCGTTTAGTGCGCCAGATTGCCACTGATAGATCAAGCCGTGGGTTTTTTCTGTGTAGGCATGACCCCATTCATGTGCAACAACATCATCAAGGTCGAAACCTGGACAGTAGTTTGTAGTTTCACCATTCCAGTATGCATTAGGGCAGTTTTGATTGACGAGATAGACGCTGTGCATGTGAGCGTCTTCTCCATCCCATGATTCGCGCCCAAACCCTTCATAGAAAAAGTCGTAGACATGCCCCGCAAAATCAAAAAGCAAGCTTGGGGGTGTACCAATCCCAAAGTTTAGGTCTGTATTGGTAGGATTTGGGACAACGATTAGTGCTGGTGGGGGATTGTCTTCATTCCCTACTTCCGCGATTGGCGCGTAAACTGGCGTATAGACATGGCGATACTTTGCACCATGTCGGAGGGGAATCACGTTAAGGACTTCACCTGAAGCGGCGTCAACGATAATATGTTCTATTGGCCCATCGCTTGCGGTCTTGATTGAGTAGGCGAGACGCACGTCGCCATTGACGCCTTGTAGGAGACCGGTGTGGTAGATCATTTGCTCGGCTTCAAAGACTGTGAAAATTGCGTCACGATCACGCTTAGCGACATCTTGAACGGCAATTTGTTCGGCCGATTCTAGCGTGATTGCCGCTTGTGGAATAGCAATGTTTGGCACAATGTTGCCATTTGCAGCCGTCACGCCATCCGCGTTAAGATGAACAATCATTTGCCCACCAAAAACAGGGATATCGTTGTGCATCTGGTTAAAGCGTACATGCGTCATGCCGAGATTGTCCGTATGTGTTTCGAGGACGCTCAAATTAGCATAGGCATTATCGAGGCCAAATAGCGAACCGTAATCGGCTAGAAAATCGCGGGCGCGCGTCTCAGCTGATGCACGTGTATTGCCCACGCTCAAAACACCGTCAGTTGCCTGCAGAAATGTCAATGTGCCGAATTGACCTTCATTTGTATATAAGTTGCCGTCAGTTGCAGTGTTTAACCCGGTGAGTAACTCGCCGCGTGTTTCGGCCGAAACCGAGCGTCCTTGTCCAACGACTGCCGTTGCAACAAGCAACAAGAGTATGAACATAATCAGCAGCTTAGTGCGCTGCGGGCGGAAGGCATTCATAAATATCTCCTTTCATTTTACAGATTTTTTGCAAGTTTCCGGCAATCTTACAGTCCAACCGTTACGAGATCGTTACGGCGCGAGGTTGTAATAAAAAAGAGACCCAATTGGGTCTCTTTTTTGAAAATAACCTGTGACTAAATATCTAAAGTGAATCAACAAGCTCTGGTGCAGGAATTTCGGCCGATTGTTCCTCTGACCGTAAGTTATCAACAACATGCGGTGGCTCTAATGTCCGCTCCAATCGATTGAGCCCATTCTGCACCACGCGCAGTGAGCGAACCATATCTTGTTCCAATTGGGCGAGCACGCGCGCAGCATAGGCATCGGCATCTTGCCGCATCTTGTCCGTGTCTTGATTGGCGCGAGCGATAATGTTCTCTGCCTGCACATGTGCGTTGCGAACGACGGCATCGCGATTAACCATCTCCATCGCCTCTTGTTCGGCCAAATCACGAATGCGCTGTGCCTCTTCCTCCGCACGCGCCTTATAGCGATCCTGTTCGGCAATAATGCGCTCCGCCTGTTTGATTTTTTCAGGCACAGCGACACGCATCTGGTCGATGATATTAAAAATACGGTCTTCATCGACAAGCAGACTCGCCGTCATAGGTAAGCGACGGCTTTCATTTAAGACATTTTCGAGACGTTGAATAAGATGCAAAATATCCACAAAAAATCCTGTGATGCTGATAAAACATTGTGAGCTTCTTGCAATTATAGTGCGAGAATGGCTGTATGCAATTTTAGGGATCAACTTTCTATTAATTGACGCATGTTACTTGCGTCATGTTTTGCGCTTGTCAAAACGAATCCTCCCCTTGCCATCGTCTCCTGCCATCCGTACAATCCAATCATGACAATAAAATGCCTCCCCACATGGCGCGAGATGAACATGGACACCTCACCCGAAGCCGAAGCCGTTCTTATTGAAGGGTATCGGCGTATGACTCTCAAGCAGAAGTTTGAACAGGTTGAACGACTTAATCGCATGGGGCGCGCTCTTGCGATGAGTGGTTTACGCCGTCGCTATCCAGAAGCATCGGAAGAACAGATACGGAGGCGACTCGCAGGATTGCTTTTAGGAGAAGAGTTAGCAACAAAGGCTTACGGGACACTTGAATGCTAGACCCTGAAATTCTTGGTGTAACTTACTTTATTGCAGGTGCATTAGACTCACTTGATGTGGAGTACGCACTTGGTGGTTCGTTAGCCGCAGCCGCACATGGATATGTGCGAAATACAAATGATGCGGATATTGTGGCAAACCTACAACTTTATCACATCGATGAGTTTGTCGAAATTTTAGGTAGTGATTACTATGCAGATAGGTTCATGATCCATGATGCTGTTGTCGCACGTCGTAGTTTTAACATCATCCATCTAGCCACGATGTTCAAAGTTGATATTTTTGTTACGACACAACGACGTTTTGATCAATTGCAATTGGAGCGTCGGCTTCATGAACCAATTGAAGAAGGCGCACCACCGCTCTACCTTGTCACCGCTGAGGATGCAATTTTAGCAAAATTGAACTGGTTTTGGATGACTGGTGGACAATCGGAGCGACAGTGGCGTGATGTGCTTGAGATCATAAAAGTCCAACAGGAAAAATTGGATAGAGCATATATGTTTGAGACCGCGCCGTTACTTGAGGTAACTGATCTAGTGCAAAAAGCATTTGAAGCAGCCGAGGAAGAATGACAACCATATTCTCAAAAATTATTGCGGGAGAAATCCCCTCAGACACCGTCTATCAAGACGATCTCGTGACAGCTTTCCGCGACATTAATCCCGTCGCGCCAACACACATTTTGATTGTGCCGAACAAAGAAATCCCGACAGTCAACGATATTTCAGAGGCGGATGAGGCGATGGTCGGCCGAATGCTGGTCGTCGCTGGCAAGATCGCCAAACAGGAAGGGATCGCCGAAGATGGCTATCGTCTCATCATCAACTGTGGACGTGATGGCAACCAAGAGGTCTTTCACCTCCACATGCACCTGCTCGGCGGTCACAACTTAGGGCCAATTATTCGCCGCCGCAACTAACCAGCACGCTCAACTTTGTGCGAACATAGCTTCGTATCTACGGCGTAGAACAATCATATGCAACTCACTCTAAATGAAAAAGTCGCTATCGTCACAGGCGCAGGGCGCGGCATTGGCGCGGCAATTGCCAAGACATTGGCTGCGGCTGGGGCAAAACTCGCGGTCAACGATTTAAATCCCGATCGGGCGGAACGTGTCGTCAATGAAATAATTGCGGATGGCGGGGAGGCGATGGGGATTTCGGCCGATATTTCCAACAAATTTCAAGCCGTCCATCTCGTCGAAAAAACCCGTGAAAAATGGGGACGCATCGACATCCTCATCAACAACGCTGGCATCGAACCAACAGGCTCAATCTTGAAGATGGATGAATGGGACTGGGATCGCTGTATGGAGGTTAACCTCAAAGGGACATTTTTCATGTCGCAACTCGTCGGCCGCGTTATGTCATGGGAAAACAGTGAGCGGGGTGGGGCGATTGTCAATATTGCCTCAACTGCTGGTGTGCAGGTTGCCTTAGCTGACCGTGCCGCCTATTGCGCTGCCAAAGCGGGCGTTGTCGGATTTGCGCGTGAGTGTGCACGTGAGTTTGCTCAATACGGCATCCGCGTCAACACAGTGTTACCCGGCATCTTTGAGACGGAATCAACCGAGACGCTGCGCCAAAACGCAGAGCTAATGAGCCGCTGGGAGAACGAGATTCCGCTGGCCCGATTGGGACAGGCCAACGAGATTGCCCAGACCGTCCTCTTCCTTTGCTCCGACGGCGCCAGCTACATGACGGGTCAAACGATCACGGTTGACGGTGGGCGCGTCATGCGCTGATTTTCTGGCAACGTAACGACCTAAGCTGGTCAGCATTTCAGCCTGTCAGCATTTCAGCAAAGAAAAAGCAGCTCTGCCTTTTCATGCCTCTAAATGACTTGTGCGAAATAACAAGTTACCTCGCGTTATTGTCCATGCTGAACTGCTGAGTAGCTGACTGGCTGAGTAGCTACCTAGCGACAAACAAAAAAGCGACTCTTAGAGTCGCTTTTTCTATTTCGTACACGTTGTCGTGGCTATTCAGCCATCACGTTTTCGACTTCATCATTCAGCATAAATTCAGAATCTTCATTGAGACTAAACCCAATCTGTTTATTTTCTGCGTCTAGGCGAATGACGCGCGCTGTCAACTGTTGATTTTTCTTGATCATCTCTTCGGGATCTTCAACTTCTTCATCACCAATCTCTGAGATGTGAATCAACCCCTCTAGGCGATATTCATCTTCAATGCGGGCGAAGGCTCCGTAGCGTGTCAACTGCGTCACAGTGACATCGACCCATTGACCAAGCTCATAGATGTCGTGCAGCTTTTCCCACGGATTCGATTCAAGCTGCTTCATGCTAAACGTCACGCGCTGTTTCTTGTGGTCGATGCCGATTATTTTAACCTGCACCTCTTGTCCCAGTGAGAGGAGTTTGCTTGGTTTGGCGACGTGTTTCCAGCTCAATTCGGAAGAGTGGACAAGTCCCTCGATGCCACCAATATCGACAAACGCGCCAAAGTCGGTCAAGTTAATGACGTGACCCTCATACACACCGTCTTCTTCTAGCTCAGCAAGACGTTGGTTGCGGTTTTTGGCGCGGATCTCTTTATCGGCCGAAAGTTCCGAAAAGATCAGTCGACCCTTTTCCTGATCTGCTTCCAATATTTTTACGTGCAGCGTTTTGCCGATTAGATTCTTGAGCACAGATTCGGCCGAATCGCCACGATTGACCTGATGCTCGAATCCAAGTTGCGATGCGGGGCAGAACCCTTTCAGCGCACCCATCCGCACCAACACTCCCCCACGATTAAACCCAATCACTTGTACCTCAACGAGTTTTTGCTCGTCTTGTGATTCCCGGGCTTCATCCCAATCATCCTGCTCTCGCACTTTTAAGAAAGAGAGAATGATGTTACCTTGCGGATCTTCTGGCTCGATGACGCATACGCGTACATCGTTGCCGATCTGCAACTGCTCTTTCTGTTTATTAGAAAGAGAATCAAATTCACTGTTAGGGATGATGCCTTCTGATTTAGCGGCAATATCAACCAAGACATCGTTGTTGCGTAACGCAACGACAGTGCCTTCTCGAATTTCCCCAGCTTCTGGCACGCCAAATCCCAAATAGGAATCGAGCAATGCCTCTAACGATTGTGACCCGTCAAAAGATGTAGAACTCATAAAGTTTAAGTTTAAAATGTGTCGCGGTGAGGGTGTCCGATGTGAGGGCGAAAACGCCGTGCATCACGTCGGGCTGACCAACCGATGACACGCGCAAACAATGTGAAAGAAGTCTGTCTTCCCATTATTCTACTGGTGTAGAACGTCAGGATTATACGCCTTTTGCCCCCTGTCGCAAACCAGCATAAACGCTGCATTCAAATTACTTGTATTCTGCTACCACATATCGGTATCACGTTGGTAATTAGACAATCATCTAGTTCGATGGCGTATTATTTTCTATACTCCTTGTATGACACAGTTAAAGAATCTCGATCGTCGCATGATCACCATTTTGCTCATCATTTTTGTGCAAATTCTCGGTGCATCGATGATCCTTCCAATTCTCCCCCTTTTGGCTAAACGTGAATTCGCAATGTCAGATCAGACGATCACATTGCTGGTTACCACTTATTTTGGCGCACAATTTTTGGCTGGCCCGACACTCGGCCGACTATCCGATCGCTATGGGCGTGTTCCCGTGTTGATCATCAGCCAAATTGGCACAACAATCAGCTTTCTGATGTTGGTCGTTGCGCCCAGCGTCGGCTGGCTATTTATGGCGCGTCTATTTGACGGCATTACGGGCGGTAATATTATCGTTGCCCGGGCCTATGTGGTGGATATCACCGAGCCAGAAAAGCGCACGGAAGCGTTGAGTCTCATCTTCGCCGCATTTGGGTTAGGGTTTATATTGGGCCCAGCATTAGGTGGCCTCCTCTCGGCTGCGTTTGGCTTGCGCTTTCCATACATTCTCGCCGCCATCGCTGCTGCAATAGTCGTTCTCATGACGTGGCGTACCCTTGACGAAACCGTAACGGAAGAAGACCGACTCAAAAGTCGTCAACGCACGACCAGCGATTTGAGCTTCAGTCGCGCCATCCGCAACCATGCGTTGCTGCAATTATTGCTTGTCGCCTTCATTGGACAGTTTGGATTCGCACTGCTGCAATCGACCTTCTCGCTCTTTGGGGAGGCTGTTTTATTTGCCGACTACAGCATCAAAGGCACAAGCTTAGGCATTGGACTCTTGCTTGCCTCAGTTGGCATCATGCAGGTGGTGACCCAAACGGTTATCGTGCCGCGCTTGCTCAAGATTTGGAGTGAAGCGCAAATCATCGTGTTTGGCTCAGTTGTGCGTGGTTTGGGCATGTTCATCCTCGCCATGATCACCTCTCCCTACCTTGCCGTCATAACGACCGCACTTTTTGCCATGGGGCAGGGGTCGATGATGCCATCGCTCAATTCACTTACAACGCGCACTGTCAGCGAAGAGTTGCGAGGTGAAGTGCAAGGCGTTTATCAATCGACGCTCAATTTGGCCGTTATTTTTAGTACGGCGATTGCAGGGGTTATCTTTGCCATCAAACCAAGCTACCCCTATTTTCTTGGTGCAGGTATCAGCTTGCTCGCAATTTTGCCAATGCTCGGCTTAATCGGCCGATCCCGCGCCCCCAAAGTCAAGAACGCTACGATCTAGCCAAGACACGGTACAATTCGGCAAACAAAACTATAAGCAGGGACTATGATTACCGGAAACATCATCGAAGCGTGTATCGACTTTACACAGCGTTTAATTCAAACACCCAGTATGTCGGGCGAAGAAGGGACAATTGCCAAACTCGTCGAGCAGGAGTGTCGATCGCTTAACTTTGACGAAGTGACAATTGATCCTATCGGTAACGTCATTGCACGACTCTACGGACAAGATCGCAGTTTGCCTGCAATCGTCATTAATACCCATCTCGACCATGTTGATCCCGGTGATCCAAAACTTTGGCACAGCGGCGCATTTGAAGCCGCAATCCGCGACGGGCGTATTTATGGACGCGGTGCCGCCGATATCAAAGGGCCCGTCGCAACGCAAGTCTATGCACTTGCCGCACTCATTCAGGCGGGTCAACGCCCAAAACGGGATGTCGTTTTTTCTTGTGTGACAGAAGAGGAGATCGGCGGTGCTGGCGCGATTTACTGGGCTGAACATGTCGATTATCCAATCGGGTTGATCATGATTGGGGAACCCACGAGCAACAATGTGGCACTGGGTCATCGCGGAATTCGACAGGTGCAGGTGACATTTTTCGGCCGATCTGTGCACGCTTCCGTCCCCCACAAAGCGGACAACCCCAACTATGCACTTGGCACGTTCTTGACGCGCCTCCAAAAACGTCAGCACGACCTGCCTGAACACCCTCGTTTAGGTGCAACAACGGTCTCGCCGACAATTATTGAGGTGGATACAACGAGCCGCAACGTCACGCCTGCTTGGGCGCGCGTCAATCTCGACTTCCGCTCGGCCGCGGTCACACATGCCGACATCATCAATTTTATTGCAGAATTAGCAGAGGGATTCAATCATCAAGTGCTCTGGGCAAACGGGTTTGAGGCGATCCCACTCGATCCACCCGAGCAACTCGTGACGGGCTTTGACACGCATCCAGATGATCCCGTCACCGTGCGCGTTGTTGAGTTGTTGACAGAGGGGATGGGGCGCGCGCCAGTCGTCGGGCAGTTTGCATTTGCAACCGACGGCCGACACATGACGGGGTTAGGCGCGCCGATTATCGGCTTTGCACCCGGCGATGAAAAAGAGGCACACACCGCCAACGAATCGATCACGCTCGACGCGCTGGCGGAAGGGTTGCGCGGTTATTTGGCCGTCTTGCAAAATTTTTAACGCTAAGCGTGGAGCGCACGCCAAATCCGTTCTGCGCTTAGTGGCAACGTGTCGATTCGTGCGCCCGTTGCATTCTTAATTGCGTTGGCGATTGCGGCGGGTCCGCCAATAATCGGCGGCTCGCCAATTCCACGCGCTCCAAATGGCCCATGTGGCGACGCATTTTCAACAAACACCGCCTCAAAGTCAGGGACCTGATCGATTTGCGGCATTCCATAATCGAGCAAACTGCCACTCAATAACTGCCCATTTTCATCGTAAACCGTCGCTTCAAGCAGTGCCATCCCGAGACTTTGCCCCATGCCTCCGTGCATCTGTCCAGTTACCATGAGCGGATTTAGCGCGAAGCCGACATCTTGGATGGCGACATAGCGCAACGGCGTGACCTCGCCCGTGTCTGGATTAACGCGAACTTTGACGGCATGAACGGTAAATGCGGGGGCGTTCTCTTTAACAGAGACTCGTCCTTCTCCTACGATTGGGCCATCGCCGCCGCGCTTGTTTCTTGCAATACCAGCCAATTTTCCAATCGAGAGCGTCTTGTCGGGAACGCCTTTAACGTATGCTTGACCGTTGGCAAGTTCGATATCGTCAGCGGCTGCTTCAAACTCATCTGCCGCAATTTTGAGCAGGTTGGTGCGGGCGTTTTCGGCCGATTCTTTGACAGACCCCGCCACGCTATATGTGACCTGACTGCCGCCCGATCCCGGTGCATAGGGCCCTTCAGTATTCCCCATTTTCACAACAACGTTCTCCGGTTCAACGCCTAGCGTTTCCGCTGCGATGAGCGCAAAGCTGGCACTGTTGCCCGTTACATCGACGTTGCCCGTTTCGATAATCACAGTCCCGTCACTATCAACACGACAGACAGCCTCACTGGGCGAAACCGCCGTCGGCCAGCCGCCACCTGCAAAACCCAGACCCTCATTTTCGCCCAGCGGCTCCTGCATGATTGGATGCGCTGCTAACCGTTCGAGACACTGCTTGTATCCAATCGAAGGCCATGGACGGTTGATCCCCATCATGTCGCCTGCTTCGGCCGCATTATCGAGTCGAAACGCCAGCTTATCGACGCCGATTGCCTCCGCCAGCTCGTCTATGCTGCTCTCAATTGCAAATGTCGCCTGTGGCGCACCGGGCGCGCGATAGGCCCCGACGGGCGCGGTGTTGGTGTGGACTTCATAGGTGTCGATGTGGACGTTGTCACATTTATAGTAGCCCCCCATCATCATCGCGGCGAGACCCCCATGACCAAAGCCAAACACGCCATTATCTGTCAATACACGCCCCTTGAGACCACTCACCTTGCCGTCTTTCGCCGCGAGCTTCAAATCGATAATCATCTGTGGAGCTGGCGTTGTCGCTAGCATATCTTCTGAACGCGTGAAGACGATTTTGACGGGTCGCCGCACAGCGAGGGCGGTTGCGGCCGTCAGCGGTTCGAGAATGCCGTACTTTGCGCCAAATCCGCCGCCAAACGTCATTGGTTCAACGAGCACATTGCGCACAGCCATGTTGAGTAGTTTCGCAACCTCTCCGCGCACCTGGAATTTTCCCTGTGTGCTGGTGTAAATCGTGATATTGCGGCCGAGTGGGTCGGGGTCGGCAATCACGGCGTGTGGCTCCATATACATTTGGTGAAGGCTGGCGGTTGTATAGCGACGTTCAACGATGGCATCCGCTTCTGAGAATGCGGTTTCGACATCGCCGCGCGAGAAGCTATTTTCGGCCGAAACATTATTCAACGCCCCATTGATAACCTCAACCGCTTCCGTTGTCTCCCCATGCAACGCGCCCAAATCCTCATCATCTCTGGGCAATCCATGCGGCCACAACGTTGGACTATCCGCCTTGATCGCAGCCAGCAGATCGATAGTCGCGGGTAGTGGCGCATAGTCGATATAGACAAAATCGAGCGCATCGGCCGCCTGTTGTGCTGTCTCCGCCACGACGATTGCGACTGGCTGTCCGACCCAAAGAACACGTCCCTTTGCCAAAATCGCAGAGTTGCGCGACGTAATGGTGCGATCTCGCGTTGGCATGTCTTCTGCCGTTAAAACAGCAACGACGCCGGGCATCTGTTCAGCTTCGCTCTTGTCGATCTCGATGATTTCGGCGTGAGCATATGGGCTGAAAATCGGTTTGCCAATCACCATGCCCGGCAATTCTAGGTCAGCCACATACCGCGCATAGCCCGTCACTTTTTCTAGTCCGTCCGTCAGTTTAAAAGGTTTTCCGATGTGTTTATATTCTTGGGTTGTCATAGCTGGAATGATATTACTTCCACGCGGAAAGTGGCATCTGTTTGTCGCCATCAGATGGAAACTGAATGCCGTAAAGTAGTGAGACAGATCACGTGAACACGCGCCGCCAAAAGTTTGTCTGTAACAACTGATCGGGATCACAGCGTTCTTTCAATGTCCGAAAGCGTTTAATCGCCTCTTCTCCCAAATAGGCTTGCGCCACTTCTGGACGTAAGACGCTGTCTTTGGCAGGATAAAAACGGCCGCCCGCATCCAAAACAACTGCGTCAAGCGATTTGCAAAGTTCGATCACCGCCTGTCGATTGCTGTCCGTCACTTGATAATCGAGCGCGAATGAGTAGCCATCCAGCCCGTGTGTCATGAGGAATGGATCGGGGCGATGCCGTTTGAGAACGCCGAGATAGGGGGCAAGATTACGCGCTTGGCTGATTTGCAAAATGCGGCGAAAAACGCTTTCCGCCTTGTCACGCGGCACAAACGGCTGATATTGAATCAATCCCGCACGTCCGACAGATTTTTCCCAGTCGGGGAAATAGTTGAGCAAAAAGTGAAATTGTGCGTGAGGCTGCTGATAGCTGTCCCCATCTTTTAGCCAGCTCGACCAATATTTAGCCATGTTGACAAATGGCACACCCATCTGATTGAAAAACGGTCGCATCAACCGCCACATGGCTGAACGCGGCACGATGCCAAACAGCGTGTCGTTCAGATGTTGTGCGTCAAGGCGCAACGTTTGTTCAGGGTAGGGGTCTACATCTGGTTCGAGATAGTTGGCGATGTGAATTTCGCCCCGCCCTGTCGCCGCACCCGTTGCCGTCGTGTCCACCCATCCAACGAGGTAGTCGTCATCGGGGACACGTCGCACAAACTCTGCAAACATCGCGCCAAGATCGGCGCAATTGGCAATCGAGACGTTGAGCAAACCAGAGTAAACACGCTTCATCTGGAGCGTAATGGAAGTAAAACAGCCCAACATGCCAAAACCGCCAATTGCTGCATAGAACACGTCGTCATTTTCATTGCGACTGCATGTGATCGTTTCGCCGTTTGGCAGCATTAAGTCAAATTCGAGAATATGATCGCCAATTGTGCCAACTTTATACGCATTTTTGCCATGCACGTTCATCGCGGCCGCGCCGCCCATCGTGACATGCATCGTTCCCGTGCAGACGGGCGGCCACCAGCCATCAGCCAGCACATATTCCCAGAGGTCGCGCAACCGCACACCCGGTTCTACAGTCACAACGCCGCTCGCTGCATCCCATGCGAGGATGCGCTTCATGCGTGTTATATCGAGCACGATATTGCCCTCATTGCACGCAGCGTCGCCGTAGCTGTTGCCACCACCGCGTAGGCCGATGGTCAGGCCTTCACGCCTTGCGAGTGTGAAGATGTCGGCGAGTTCGGCCGAATTTATCGGCCGAAAAACCCATCCCATCGTCGCACTCGCCTTGCCCCATGGCATGACTTTTTCTAAATTTCCATCCGATAATGCAACAGTGCGCGTTTTCTTTGCAACTTGCAACTTGCAACTCCCAGCGTTTCACTGCACAGAGCGAGCGGAACAATTTTCCGCCATGCTCTGTGCGGTGAATTAGATACTCAGACGACGAAAAATAAACGACGGAATATGTTGAATAATCAACATCATATAACGCCAGCGAGCGGGTGTGTAAACAACCTGCTTGCCTTTCGCGACCGCTTCCCGGATTTGCCGCGCTGCGTCGTCAGGCGTGATGACCCAGAACGTTTTGCTCGCATTTTCGAGCAGTCTTGTCTGCACAAAACCGGGCTTGATCGTCGTCACGGTCACGCCTTTTTTGGCAATACGATTGCGGAGTGATTCGAGATAGATGCTCAGCCCTCCTTTGCTGGTGTGGTAGCCGGGAAAGGCGGAGCGCCCACGATCCCCCGCAACCGACGACACGCCGACAATGTTACCACTGCCAGCCCGTTCAAAGCGCAGCGCAGCTTGATTGAGCCACGCCATTGCGCCGAGCAGGTTGGTTTCGATCATGGCGCGATCTTTGGCAAAGTTGTACTCATTCGGGGCAACAGGCGGCTGCACGCCTGCGACATAAACGATGATGTCGAGCCCGTCGAGGTCGCGGCAAATCTGTTGGAAGAGGTCGGGGACGGCATCGAAGTCGGTGACATCATGCGGATAGGTTTTGATGGCGGGACTTTCGGCCGAAAGCGTTTCCAGTGCATCAGCACGCCGCGCCAATGCTGCGACTCGCGCACCGCTTTGTGCATATTGGGTCGCAACGGCGCGACCGATTCCAGACGACGCGCCGACGACGATGACGCGCAGCGGAGTTTCTAGGGGGCGGGTTGGTTGAAAAGTCAAAATTATCTCACTCGACAAACAATTCTCCGTTTACTCAACGGTAAGCTGAAAACGAAGATTTGTTAAGGGCGTGTTTCAAATGAGTTGAAGCTGTCATTCTCGCGCAGGCGGGAATCCATTATTGTGAGCTGGACGTTTCGGGAGTTCTTGAACTCTAAATTATTAAACGGGTAACTTTCACCTATGGTTAAAACCAGAGGCTGACACGCAAAACACGCTGAAGCGCGTTGTCTTCCAGTGCGTTTGAACGCACTTTGTGTAACAGCCTTCGGTTTTAACCGTAGGATTTCGATACCAGATTAATTTTTGAATGTTCAACAACTCCCAATCCCAAAACACGTACCAACCTAGATGAAACACACCCATTTGTTAAAAGATTAGGCGTTTGGATCTGTTTCCCAACTCAAGGCTGGCTTAACAGGCTTGTCGTCAACGCTGACGACAGAATAATCAGGATACTCACTTTGGGCGAGCGCGCGGATGATGGTACGTTCGGCCGATTTTGCCAGCTCTTTCGGATCATCCATCGCCGTCGGCATGACTTCGTCCAAAACGATCAGTTTCGCTTTGAGCCGCCAAGTCCGCGCATGTCGCCACAACACATGATAGATTGTCTCACCCTTCCATTTGACTTTCCAGAAAGGTTCATAAACGATTGCAATAAGCAGATAGGGCTTTTGCGCCTCTTGGGCTAGCTCAAACGCACCATAGCGAAACGGCGCGATGCCCGGCTTGCCATCGAGCATCCCTTCGGGGTAAAGGACAATCGGGGGGTAGGAAGCCTCTTCACGTAACAATTGGCGCACGCGCGCGCGGTCGTCTTTATTGCGTCGATCCATATAGACGACGCCAAAACCTGACCCCATTCGGCCGATAAAGGGAATTTTCTTCACTTCAACCGCCGCCACAAAGCGCACGGGCGTGACGGCGACGGGCAGCACGATGTCCATATAGGTGTCGTGTGTTGGAAAGATAAATCCCGCGTGCTTGCGGAGTCGTTCTGGCTCAGACACCTCAACCTGAACGTTCATGATGTGGTTGAACGAACGCGCTGAGAACAACGCCGCCCACTGTGCCAGATTGGCCCCACGAATCTGCACGGGAATCATGCCCCCCAACAGTGTGAACAGCATCCCCAAAAATAGCGTTGGAAGCAGCAAAATTAAGCGCAGTATTGCAATGATGATCATAATTTCGTGACTAGGTGATGCGCGAAACCTTTATTTCAAACCATTCACCCCAAAAATATCCACTCATTCCACCAATGATGAGCATTCCCAAGATGTAGGCGCCGCGCACTAAATTATAGGTGGCTGGGTTGATGGTGTCATATTGGGAGAAATCGGCCGAATTTACACCAATCACCAACACAACGACCAATCCGATGCCTGTTAAGACGGCCGTTGCGAACCGCTCTAGCCGCGTGATCGCAACGACAGTCCCACCAACCATCCCCAAAATCGCGCCGATCAACGCGACGACAATCCCGACTCCCACGCCAGTGAGAATCGCCACCAATACGTCTGCAAACGAAAAGTGCGTTCCCAAATGGTTAAAAAGTCCACGCCAAATTGAGAGCAGTGCGCTAACGCTGCCCATTGCCAGCGCACCACTCACCAATCCATACCATATCGTCCAGACAAACCGCATCAATCATCCTTCTCAACGGTCGCACGTTTGCCTTCACGAGTGGGAACTTTAACGATCATCTGCTTGCGTCCACCTGCTACAGAGATAATGGTCTCCACATCGATGTCGTCTGGAATAAGACCAAAATCTTGCAGCGTCCAGATTGTCGTGATGCGATCACTCAAGTTTGGCCACTGATCTTTTGCCCATAAGTAGCGATGGCGACTAAATTGCCAAATCGGTTCAGGCTGATAGGTTGGCTCGAACTTCTCAAACTCACTCCAAATGACATCATGCTCTGTCAATGGGAACAGAATATCGACCATTGCCTGTTGCACAACTTTTGCATCGCGCCCATGGTCGAGGGAGACCCAGTTGATGTGGTAGTTGTTGATAAACATAAAGATACCAAAGTGTGAATATTCTTCAACACGGCGCAGAATATTCGCTTTCTCTGCGAAGGCTGCCTGATAGGTTGCCTCAAGGTCGAGATTTGGTTCAGGCACACGCTCATGCTCATGTTCATCGTGTTGAATATGCAACAGGCTCGGCTCGATGTTAAAGAGGTATGCAACCAACTTGCGCACACGATCTGGACCGACATTAAACTTGGCAAACCCGCCTTCGGCAATTAACGCTTCCAGTGCGTCGACCAATCCACGTTGCCGCGCCTGATCATGGGCACGTTCTATTCCAAGATGATACGCTGGGATGCCACTGCCGGGAGCGAGTTTCGTGTGCACGACCTCATCCTCAACTTTGCGGAACCGGTTTGAGTAGTAGATTTGGAAAATGGTAATCGCGCCACCCGCAATGACGATGGCGAGCAGTGCATCCGTTTTTTGCGTGATAAGCACAACCGCCATAAAGTAGCTGGCAATCATGCCGCGCAATCCTGCAAACTTGAGCGACTTCGCTTCGGCCGATCCCGGCTCAATGCCGCGATCCAAAAGTGCATCGTTGCGCACGAAGAAAACGGTCGTACTCGTAATCACAAACGCGCTGACAAAGCCAAATGCATAATACGATTCAACGACGACGACCTCGCGGATGATCGGAATCAAAACGGCCGATACACCCCAGATGACCGCAATGCCGACGCGATCATCCTCAAAGAATGCGGGCAAGCGGCCCAGACGTGCTGCATTGGCTGCGACCGCGGCGCCACCAATGTAGCCGCCCCCTTGCGCTAACAGCAAAATGATTGCCAATAAGACGCCCGCCACAAGCAAGAAGGTGGCCCCCCGGGTACCTCGTGTTGCGTCGTTGAGTAAGCGGGCAAGCGCAAGGTCGCCCGCCACTTCATCAACCGTTTTTCCCGCGACAAACTCTTCGAGACCCGCCTCATGGCCGCCCAATAACTCTTGTTCAGCATGATGTTCTTCTTGCTGTTGGATCAATGCCTCCGCGCTCTCCCGATCCGCTTGAGTGATGACAATATCTTCTTCATTCACCCCGCGCCCAAACGTTTGTGCCGCAACGATCTCGTATTCGATCAATAGGGTGCTGTACCCCTCTGTGGCTGGAATATTCCACTGTGCAGCCGCCATTAACTGGATAACGCCTGTGCCGATCAGGAAAACGGCTGCCAACGTCAATGCAGTATTGATGACCTTCCACTTTGGGCGTGCCGCGTGCTTCCCACTTGCGGGGATTACCTCATAACCCGAAAATCCAAGCATCGCACTCGACATCGAGCCAAGAAACAGGCGCAAAAATGCAATGCCACTAAGTGCCGCCAAATCATTACGAGCACGCACAACCTCTTCAACAACCCCGTTGGCCTCCAGCCGCGTGACGATCCCTTCAGTCAAGAATGCCCATTCAGGATTGCCCGCAGCCGTTGAGCCAACAATTGTCAGCGCAAACAGCGTGAAAATGGTAAACGCGCCACCGCCCAGCAAAAAGAGCGGCACAGCGCGCTTTGGCCCTAGTGCGACCAAGACGACCATGATGAAAAAGGCAAACGCTTCTGCTAATACAATGCGATAGGGGGCTGCTTCAGGATAGAGCAGCATCGTCACATCTGCTGCTGAAATCGAACTGATAATAATAGTTAAAACGGCATCGAGAAAGAAAAGACTTGTACCAATCCATGAGAGCCAACGCATTTTAGGCGGGCCAATTGCCTCAACCAGTGGGCCAGAGCCACCCGCATTCGGCCGAAGATATGCCCCCGCCTTATATGCTGGCACAATCCCCAGAAACAGCAGGACAGACAAGACAATAAAGGCATAGATAGCGATATCATGTCGTCCAGCGGCCCCATGGATTGCCAGCAACGTTTGGTAGGCGGCAACGCTAAACGCATCGGCTGCAATCTCAAAGATCAACGCCAAGACACCCAGACCGCTCCCACCGAGCAATAGTCCTTCGACCATCAACTTGGGGAGTTTTCGATTGGCCGATTTTTGCTCGGCTGGATCAATATAACTCTTAAACATTTTTTCTCACTTGCGGATTAACCCGCATCGACTCATTTAGATTCACAAGCGTACCCCTGACAACGGTCATTGTCGATAGGAAAATACGCCAGCGAACATTATTGTATCTGATGCTGCGTTTACTATCAGGATAATATAGACAATTGTGTAATTGCTTGGGATTAGACGCTGTTGGAAGGTTGATTTCGGTTAGTGTCTTTCGGTTTTCGACACCTTTTTGCGTGGTGCGTGGTGCGTATTCAGTTCACGCACCACGCATCACGTACCACGTTTAACATTGTGGCGAAAACTTCACAACACGAACGATTTCCCGAATCAGGCATCGCACTTTTGCAGCGATAATTATGAGATGGTCGCTGCGTCGAGATGAATTTGTATAAAGTCGCTCGCCGTAACTTGCAAACTGCGCATTGGCTCCAAGTAGCGTTCAGTCGTCATGATGCTCGCATGTCCGAGCATCTGCTGGATTTGACGTAAATCCGCGCCGCCCTGTAACGCCAATGCGGCTGCGGTGCGGCGCAGATCATGGGCAGCGAGCGCAGTCTGAGTTGGGACACTGGTGCAGGCAATCGCGTATTTCTTGATGACGTTGTAGATCGCCTGTGGAGAGAGGTAGCCGTCTGTTTTGCCCCCACCTTTGGTATTGTTGATACCAGAGAGATTGCCGCTCTTATTGAGCGCAAGAAAGATGCGTTCCTTGTAGTTATTGCTTTTGTAACCGCCTTCATCTAGCACAACGGCTGTCCCGCCTCTAACTTGTGCTTGCACTGCTTCTTGCCAATTATCGAGTGCAATTTTGACCCATGGCGGCACGCCAATTGAGCGAATACGTCCACGCTTTCCAATCAGGTCAATGATCGCCCAGCGGCCGTCCCGTTGTTGAATATGTTGCCAGGTTAATCCGGCCGCCTCAGAACGACGTAGCCCGGTTCCGACCATCACGGATAAGATTGCCTGGTCACGTAATGCGGTTAAATAGGGGATTTGTTCCTCTTTGAAAAGTGTGATCGGTGTGTTGACAAACGCCTCCGCCTGCTCACGTGTCAGCCAGTTCCCAGCGCGCAGCCCCTCTTGCTTGACTCCCTTCACCCGCTCCACACCATAGGCCAACTGCTGTCCGACCAGTCCATTATCGGCCGCTTCTGCCGCTAGCTTGCGAATGGCTGAAAGGGCTTGATTGATGCTGCTGCGACTTTTCCCTTCTTCAAGCAGTTGTTCCCGATAGGCGTTGACCGTTGCCTTTGTAAATCCGGGTCGACCGTTCAGCTCATACCAATCGAGAAAGGCGAGTAAGGCACGGCTATACGCGCGTTTGCTGTGGGGACTATCGACGCTCTGCGTTACAAGATCGATGATGACGTACCAGTTGTTATTTAGGGCGAGTGCAGTTGTCATAGATAGAACGATTTTAGCACAAAAATTCTCACTTCGTCCAAAAGGTTTGACACGTGGCACTGCAAGTCAGACGTTGCAGCTGTTCCCAGTGGAACATTTTCCACAATTGAACGTTATTCAGGTAGAATCACGCCAACATAGAAGGAGTATCCGCATGAAAAACTTTCGGTTCGTATTTGGTGGAATTATCGCAGTTGTCCTGTTAGGTCTCTATGCATTCACCAACCTCATTTTGATCAACAATGTTGTAAATCCGGGCCGCGAGGTGGTGAACGACGGCATTGTTTTTGTTCACACGACGGTTGGCGGCTTGATCTCTGCGCTCGTCATCGCCGAACTCGCCATCACTAAGCCCGGCGATCCGCCCGGTTCGCGCGCGCTCGACACGCAAGCCAGCGAACGCTTTAAGTCAAATGTCGCACGTCTAACGGCTGCCTACTTAATGGTATGGCTCATTCTGGGCATGTCTGCACTCATCGTTGGCGTAATGCTTTATCCCGGTGTCAGCGACACATTGAGCGATACGGGGACGACGTGGCTCGGTCTTGCCATTGCGGCTGGCTACTCTTATTTTGGGATTCAGGGAAGTCGTTAAGTAGTGCGTTTCCAAGCCTCCTAGCGACTTTCGCGCACACTCTTGCGCCGTGCAGTCGCGATGCGCTCGTCAATCGTTTTGCGGGCGATCACCTCATATAGAATCGCTTCTGTGTTCCCGTGCTTGCGGAGAACGCGGCCAAGTCGCTGAATGTACTCGCGTGCGCTGGCGTTGCCGCCGAGAACGACGGCGACCTTTGCGGCAGGAACATCAACCCCTTCATTTAGCACATTACTCGTGACGATTGCGCGATATATTCCAGCGCGGAATCCGTCGAGAATTGCCTTACGTTCGGCCGATTTTGTCTGATGCGTAATCACGGGAATCAAATACCGGCGCGCAATCTGATAGGCAAAGCGGTTGTGGGCGGTGAAGATCAACATCGGCCGATCCACATTCTCGCGCAACAGTCCATCTAAGATTTTCAGCTTTCCCGTCGCCTGAAAGACTATCTCCTTCAACTTTAGCTCCGCCACCTTCGCCGTGCGCGCTTCTTGCTCTTTTGCGCTCAACATCGTGAACGTATGCCACCAGCCCGCGCCATGCTTTTCGCGCAGTCGGTTTTCACGAATGTAGCCAGTATAGGCGCCATAGGCATGGTCATACTCGGCGCGTTCCTGTTCAGTTAAGTCGATGCGCAACCGCTCGGTGCGATATTCGGCAAGCTGTTTCCCACTCAGATCGTCGATATGTTTTTTGTAGACTACCTTGCCGACAAGTGAATCGAGCAGATCAGCCCGCCCCTCTCCTTCTAATTGGTCGTTGGGATAGGTTGCTGTCAGCCCTAAGCGGTAGGGCGCGGCGCAAATCAGCGCAATTTCATGCCAATTTGGCGCGGGCAAATGGTGAATTTCATCAAAGACCAGCAGTTCAAATTGATTCCCAAATAGCTCGGCGTTTGCCCATGCGCTGGGATAGGTCGTGACGGTGATCGGTTCGAGCGTTTTTTCGCCACCATACCAGACGCCAATCGGCCGATTAAACGCATTGACCAGCCGAGCATACCATTGATGAAGCAGATCAACCGTTGGCACAATAATCAGGGTGTGGCTCTGCGTTTCGGCAATCGCACGCAGCGCGACAAACGTCTTCCCCGCACCGGTCGGCAAAATGATGCTGCCATAGCGGTCAGCCTTGCGCCATGCTGCGATTGCTTCCTGTTGATAGTCGTGCGGCTGACGGCTGTCTGTCATCGTCAGTGACAGGTTATGCCATGCGGGAACGCGATTGACGATCTGATTGTGGCGCGTCCACTTGAGAACGTCGCGGTAGTGGCCAGCGGGACAGCGGTATTTCGTTTGCAGCAGTTGAAACGGGGCAGGGGGATTTAGATTTTCAGGTAAATCTTCAAGGACGAGGGTTCCAGCAGCGTAGCGTAGGGTGGGCATATATCGGCCGAATTTTAACACAATCTCTTGCTGACCGACGCCTAGCCATTTTATGACCCTACGGTGTGGGCGATTGGGAGGAATTTCATGGCTGACAATCCAAATATCTCTGATAAACTGCTGATGCGGTCATATTCGGCTGCACAATTACTAAACTTGGAGAAAGTATTATGATGAAGTTGAAACGAATCGGTGTTGTCTCGTTTGCAAAGACGGTTGCGGTTGCATATGCGTTGATCGGGCTACTGTATGGTGCTTTTCTTTCGTTGTTTGCGCTGGTTGGCATGGGTGCAATGCTCGCTGAAGAGTTAGGCGGTGCGGCAGGCATTAGCGCGCTCTTTGGGGTTGGCGCGATCGTTCTCTTCCCAATCATGTTTGGCGTTATGGGCTTTATCGGTGGTCTGATTGGCGGATTTTTCTACAATCTCGCATTGAAGTACTCAGGTGGTCTCGAAATGGAGTTTGAAAAATCGACCATTGCTGGTTGATTTTTGTGTGGCGATCATGCTAGAATCGTTGCCAGTTGAAATTTTTTAGACGTTGATTGGAAGTAGTACGCCGAGAATGTCAACGAGAGAGCGCAGGTCAGCGGCTGGGAGCCTGCGCATGAACGGAATCGGCCGAAGTCGTCCAAGAGTCGTTTTAGGGAACAGGTGTCAGGCAATCAAAATATCCTGAACTCCCAAGTACCTGAAACCGGGTAAGCCCGCTACAGCTTTGAGTGCGTTCCTTTTTTGGGAGCGAACAAAGGTGGTACCGCGTGAGTAATAATGAGGCTCGCGTCCTTTGAATAGGGCGCGAGCCTTTTTTGATCTTAATAGTAAAGTCGGAGCTTTGTGTCTATCCTGATTCACTGAAAGCCTGACTGCCTGAAATCCTATGAAAATGCCAAAGAACTACAAATTTGAAGGAACGGAAGCCCGCCTCTACAAGTGGTGGGAGGAAAATGGCTGGTTTAAGCCAGAGGTGAACCCCGATGGTGAACCGTATGTGATTTCGATTCCGCCACCCAATGTGACAGGCGCACTGCACATGGGTCACGCGATGTTTGTGTCGTTGGAGGATTTAATGATCCGCCGCGCACGGATGCAGGGGCGCGCCGCGCTCTGGGTTCCCGGCACAGACCATGCTGGGATTGCGACGCAACTGGTCGTGGAGAAAGAGCTGCGCAAGTTAGGCAAATCGCGTGAGGAAATCGGCCGAGATTCATTCCTAGATTTTGCGTGGGAATGGAAAGATCGCTATGAAGGGCGCATTATCAACCAGATGCGTTCGATGGGTGGATCGGCCGATTGGAGTCGCACACGCTTTACGCTCGACGAAGGGTTGAGCGAAGCGGTCTATATCGCCTTTGAACGCCTGCACCGCATGGGCTTGATCTACCGTGAAGAGCGCATGGTGAACTGGTCGCCCGGCTTGCAAACAGCCGTCAGCGATCTCGAAGTGGAGACGGAAGACGAACCCGCGCTGCTCTACTACTTCAAATACCCGCTTAAAGATGGCGGTCATTTGTCAGTAGCAACGACGCGGCCCGAAACGATTTTGGGCGATTCGGCTGTTGCAGTAAATCCAAATGACGAACGCTATAAGGCCTATATCGGTAAAACGGCGTTGGTTCCAATGCTCAACCGCGAAATCCCCGTGATTGCAGATGAGTATGTCGATATGGAATTTGGGACGGGTGCGCTCAAAGTGACCCCTGCCCATGATCACAACGACTTTGCGCTCGGTAAAAAACACGATCTGCCGTTCATCAACATCATGAACAAGGATGCGACCATCAACGAGAATGGTGGGCAGTATGAGGGCCTGTCGCGTGAAGATGCGCGAGAAAAGTTGTGGGCAGATATGCAGGCGGCCGACCTCACTATCGAAACCAAACCGCACACGCGCCCAACGCCACGTTCGCAGCGCGGTGGCGAAATTGTCGAACCGATGGTGAGCATCCAATGGTGGGCAAACATGCAGCCCGGCGCGGAACTTGCACTGGCTGCTGTGCGTTCGGGACGCATCAAGATCGTGCCTGAACGCTTCAACAAAATTTGGGAGCATTGGCTGACGGGCATCTTGCCGTGGTGTATCAGTCGGCAACTGTGGTGGGGACATCGCATTCCCGTTTACTACATCAATGGCGACGAATCACAATATGTGGTGGCGCGATCTGAGTCGGAAGCGTATGAGAAGGCACGTGCAAAATATGGTAAAGACGTGACACTCACACAAGACCCCGATGTGCTGGACACATGGTTCAGTTCTGCGCTGTGGCCGTTTAGTACGCTGGGTTGGCCCGATGAAACGCCCGATCTCGCGCGTTACTATCCAACGACGATGATGGAAACTGGGTACGACATCCTCTTTTTCTGGGTGGCACGAATGGCGATGCAAGGGTTATTGATGACCAACGATATCCCGTTTGAGACGGTCTACTTGCATGGTTTGGTGCGCGATGAAAATGGGCGCAAGATGTCGAAGTCGATTGGCAATGTGGTCGATCCGGTGGAGGTTACGGCCGAATATGGCACGGACGCGCTGCGTTTCACGCTGCTGACTGGCGGCACACCGGGCAATGATCTCAATCTCGCCATCGACAAAGTTGAAAGCAATCGCAACTTTGCAACAAAGATCTGGAACACGGCACGGTTCATTGTGGCCAACATTGAGAGGGTGGCTGGCGATAAGCACCAAGAAAATAGTGAAACCGACCTCACCACGGCTGACAAGTGGATCTTGACACGCATGAATGAGACGGTTGCCGACGTGAATCGTTTGATGGATGGATTTAACTTCGGCGAGGCAGGTCGTCAGGCGTATGATTTCCTCAAGAGTGAGTTCGCCGATTGGTATATTGAGGCCTCAAAGGCGCAGTTGAACGAGGGCGGTGCGCGTGCCTATACGACGCTGACCGTCTTACTGACCGTGTTGGACACGGGGTTGCGTCTGCTGCATCCGTACATCCCATTCGTGACGGAAGAGACATGGCAGCAGCTCATGCAGGCGTTTAAGGCGTCTGGGTTAGGCATCGCGCCAAAAGGTGGCTGGCCAGAAGCGTTAATTATCGCTGATTGGCCTAATGTGGGGGAGACGTTCACGGATGAAGCCGCCAACTTTGACCGCTTACGTGAGCTGATTCGCGGCGTGCGTGCAACGCGCGCAGAGAATAATGTGCCACCAGGTAAACGCATCGCAGCGACGATTGTGGCTGGCGAAAATGCACCTTTTATCGAATCGCAGCGGGGTGTGTTGGTCGCATTGGCGCGACTGGATGACGCGGCGTTGACCGTTGTGGAAAGTGCGACTGCCCCAGATAACGCAGCGACCATTTCGCTCGGTGACTATACGGCGTATTTGCCGTTGGCGGGAATGGTTGATTTGGAGAAGGAACGGGAGCGGCTGGAGAAGGAATCGGCCGATCTCAGCAATCAGATTGCGCGCCTGACCAAGCTGCTAAACAGCCCGTTTGCTGAAAAAGCACCCGCCGCTGTGGTTCAGAAGGAGCGTGACAAACAAACGCTTCTCGAAGCGAGCCTCGCAGAAGTGACGGAACGCCTTCAAACGCTGTAACCGGACAAATGTGGGAAATATGCGTGGTGCGTCTTTTTAGACGTACCACGTACCACTACTCTCGTACTTCACCCGACTCAAATAACTGAACCTTCAACCGATAAAATTGATACGCTTCGACCAAATGGGCGTTCTTGTTTAACCATGCTTCATTTTGGTGGGCTGAATCATAGTCGGCGCCATGCGTGATGAACCAGATGCGACCGTGTTCGCGCAGTGCCGTTTCAATTTCGGCCGATGCAAACCTGACCCCTAGTCGCTCACTCTCGCCCTGATTGTAGAAGTCGAACGGGAGCCTCATGTAGCTTGGTTCGAGTATGACGAGATCACCCGCTTGCTGGTTGGCGATGATGCGTGCATTGGCCTTTTCCCATTGCGGTTTGGGTATCAGGGTTGTGTTGACAACGGTGGCGCAGAAAGAGAGAAAAAGCATGACGGCGAGAATTCGGCCGAAACGCTGTCCCCATGGCCAAAACCATGCCAAGATGATCAATGTAAACGGCCAAAACGCGACCAAATGACGTTTGAAGGTGTACCCACGTGGGAAAACGATTACAACGAGCGAGACCACAAAGAGCGTTATTACGACAACTTGTACCGCTGGGTGTCGCCGCAAGCTTGACAACTGAGGCTGGTTGAAGAGCCAGCGTGCGCTGAAATAGGCTATTGGTAATCCAATTGCCGCTGCGATTGCCATAACGACCACAACAAAGCTTAATCCCATCTGCAAATCAGTTCCCAACCGTTCATTTAAGAGCAACGTGATGTAGTTGCGCTCACTTAATACCACGCCGAGAAAGCGACTGATATTTGGTGATTGCAACCATGGCCAATAGCCTGCAATCGACAAGCCCATGGCAACCATCCAGACTGGAAGCCGCTGCCAACGAGTTTGCCCAGCCGCTAATAACACGACGAAAAGCAGCAATTGCAGCGGGATAAACAACACCCCAAAGTAGTGTAGGTAGAGAATTGCGGTTGTGCTGACGACCAGCAAAAGCGTGTACGGCCAGCTCATTTCGCTGAACAACTTAGTCGCGGAAAGAATAATGACGAGGCCAAGCAACGTCATCAGTGCATAGGGGCGCAACTCTTGCGAATACCAGACGAGATAGGGGGAGAAAGCGAGCAGTGCGGTGGCGGTGAGGGCGACTTTTCGGCCGAACCAGACCCGCCCCAGCACATACCCCACCCAGACGGCTAGTGCGCCGGGAATGACGGAACTCATCCGCAGCGACAGTTCGGAATGCCCCAATAACTGCCAGCGTTCGAGGATCAGATAGTACAGTGGGGGATGGTATCCTTCGGACTGACCTGCCCACAGCAATGCCTGCCCGCGCAAGGCGACATTCAGCCCAAGCACCTCATCGAGCCACAAGCTCTTTACGCCAACTAAAAAGAGACGCAACGCAAATGCGATGGCAACGAACATGAGCACATATTGCCATGTTGCGATGCGTTTCTGAACACGATCTGTTGTTCCAAATTGGATAGGGGGAGTTATCAGTCGGTTTAACACAGCTTCCTTCCACTACATCTATTTCTTTCCACAATCGGCTGATTGCAGTGTAGTAGTTTCCGCTGCTAAGTAGAAGTGAAAATCACGCTAAATAATTGGCGACGCTACCGATCTATTTCGAAGAGCCGCACTTGCAGGCGATAAAAATTATATGTTGAGACCAATCGACTGTTTTCAGCTAACCAGCGCGCGTTCTGATCACTTGAATCGTAATCTGTGCCGTGCGTGATGAGCCAAACACGCTCGTTTTCACGAATAGTCTGTTGCAGGGTCGCAGCGTCGCTCCCAAAGCGTAAGCCTGCTTGCTGTACCCTGTCTTGATTGTAGTAGTTGAACGGGATCGTCATATAGGCTGGTTCAAGAATGACAATATCGTTCGGTTGTTGGGTCGCCGCGATCAGCGCGTTCGCCTGTCGCCACTGAGGCTTGGGAATCAGCACTGTATTGATCAGCGTAGCACAGAGTGAGAGTGCGAGGAGGGTCGTTAGTGTGCGACTAAAGCGTTCTTCCCACGGCCAAAACCACGCAACGACAATCAAGGCAAGCGGCCAAAAGGCTGCTAATTGTCTTTTCAATGAGTAGGCACGCGGAAAAACGAACACAACGAGCGAGAGGACAAACAGCCAGATCAGCATCCATTGCCAGCGTTGATTTTTTTGTAAACTCACTAGACGGTTTTCCGCGAAGAGCCACTGGGCAACCTTGTAACTTAGGGGCAGGCCGATTCCTATGCTACCCCCTGCAATCGCCAGCAATACCAACAGGCTACTTTCCGATGCGATGCCGAAATGCTGCCGCAACAAATTTGAAACATAGCTGTTCCCGCCCGTCATAATGCTAAAAAAACGCGCTGCGCCCTCTGACTGTAACCAGGGCCAATAGGCGACGATTGACAAGCCCATTGCCACCAATAGGCGCGGCAATGCTTGCCAAGTGGTGCGTCCAGCTGCAAGCAAAATGACAAAAAGAAAAAGCTGCAGCGGAATAAAGAGGAAACCAAAGTAGTGAAGATACAGGATTGCCGTCATGCTGGCGATAAGCAATAGAGCGTATGGCAAGCTCTTTTCAGTTAAGAGCTTTGTCGCGGCAAGCATGATAATTAGACCAAGCAGCCCCATCAGCGTATACGGTCTCAATTCTTGTGAATACCAGACAAGAATAGGCGAAACAGCCAATAAGGCGGTGGCAGTGAGGGCGACTTTTCGGCCGAACCAAGCCATCCCCAATAATGAACCGACCCAAACAGATCCCACCCCTGCCAAGACCGAACTCATGCGCAATGTAAACTCTGAATCGCCAAACGATAACCAGCGTTCGAGGAGCCAGTAGTACAGCGGAGGATGATACCCTTCAGATTGGCCCGCCCAAAGACTCGCTTGCCCTACCAGTGCGACACGCATCCCATTGACTTCATCAAGCCAAAGACTTTTTGAGCCAAGCAATAATAGCCGCAACCCAAAGGCGCAAAGCGTCAATATGACAATTAGTTGCCGAGTCGACAGTCGACTTTCCAGTTTTCTGTTTGCTACTACGATGCCCATGCCTAAATTATCACTACTTTTGAAAAGAATGCGAGATGAAAAGCTGAACGCGCACGCGGAAGAAGCGGTATTCTGCCACTTTCTCACCGTTTTGTCCCAATAAACGCTCGTTGCGCCGCTCGGGATCAAAGCTTGCACTTTGTGTCACATACCAAATTCGTGAATTCTGTGCTTGTAGTTCCGCGAGTTGATCCGGCTGTCCGTTCACATTGATACCTTGTTGTCGATGGGTATTGCGGTCATAATGATCGAAGGGGGTCGTCATGTTGAATGGCGCAAGGACAACAATATCGTTTGTCTGCCAATTTTCGGCGATCAGTGCTTGTGCGTCGCGCCATTCTGCCTTAGGAACGAAAACGATATTGACCAAACTCGCCGCCAGTGAGAGCAGCAAAATGATCGTCAAGAATCGTTTAGACCGCACTTGCCAGGGCCAAAGGGATGCGACAAATATCAGAGCATATGGCCAAAATGCCACGATTTGCCGCTTAAGTGAATAGCCACGCGGTATGACAAATATGACGAGGGAAAGACAGATCCCCAGCGCAATGAGCAACTGGATGTGATAGTTTTGACGAATATGTTCTAACACATTGCGTTGAGCAAACCATTTAGCGGCGAAATAGGTAACGATCACCGCTACGATTGTCGCAACAAGCAAAAACAGGCTCAACACGCTTGGGTTAAGACTGATGTTTAAGTTTGCTAACCGTGTCAGATAGTTGCTACCTGCTGCCAGCCGTGCAAAGTAAGCTGCGCTAGGGGTTTGTAGCCAAGGGATATAGCTGATGATCGCGGCGACAATTGCAAGTAGCCACAAGGATAAACTGCGCCAACTTGCCCGTCCTAAAGCGGCCAAGATTGCTAAAAGCAGTAATGTAAGTGGAATGAAGAATGCACCAAAGTAGTGAAGATAAAGCATTGCGCTCATTCCAACTGCAAGGCAGCATGTATTGCGGATGGGACTGCGATTCTCAAACAGATTTGTTGCACACAACATAATCTGCAACCCCAACAGGGTGACCAACATATATGAGCGCATTTCCTGCGAATACCAGATGAGAAGGGGGGAGACAGCGGCTAATGCGGCGGCCGTAATTCCTGCGGCACGATCAAGCCAGCGACTGCCAAGTTGATAGATGAGCGGGATTGATAGCGTGCCCGGAAGCGCCGCGATCAGACGTAGGTGAAAGTCAGTGGTACCAAATCGCTGCCACTGTGCGAGTATTAAATAAAATAGAGGAGGGTGATAGAGTTCAGAACGACCCGCCCAAAGTCGATCTTGCCCCAACGAGGCAACCAGTTCACTCGTCGCCTCGTCAAGCCAGAAACTCTTTGTCCCCAATAGCAAAAGGCGCAATGCCAATGCTAGCACAACGATCTGGATGACCGTCTTGGAGTGGGGGGTAGACATCTTGGTCAGGAAATCAGGCCATCGGGTAACTTTACGACAATTTTCTCGTTTGCAATGTCCACATCGAGAACAACACCTTCAATGTCAGGAATCAGAATTTCCCCGTCCTCGCCCTGTACGATAAAAACGTCGTTCGCACCTGTTTCGAGAATTTGGCTGACTGTGCCAAGATGTTCGCCCGTGTCTGTGATGACATTGATGCCCACTGCTTGAAACGAATAAAATTCGTCGTCGGCAAGCGGTAGCGCATCATCAAATGTTACAAAGAGCCAATGTTGGCGTAAGGATCCAGCCTCATCACGACCGTTGATTTCAGCAAACGTAACGAGAGCCTCTTCCTTATTGAAGCGTACACCTGTTACGGTTAGCTGACGGGGATTAGCATCATTCGGCCGACGCGAGACATAGACGGTCTCCAAATCATAGAAACGCAGCGGGTCTTCGCTTTCAACAGCAACTTTAAGCTCACCGCTGACACCGTGCGGCTTGCGTATAAAACCAATAATCAAAAAACGAGGTTCCGTAGAACCCCGCTCCCTTTCTCTTGGCGAAACTTTTTCAGCCATTATTATAACACTTCGAGCGTGACACGCTTGCCTTCTTTTGCACCAAGCGATTGCACGATGGTTCGAAGAGCGTTAATTACCCGCCCTTTTCGGCCGATAATACGCCCTGTATCTTCATCAGCAACGCGAACTTCGACAATGATCGAAGATTCACCCGCCATTTCTGTCACTTCCACCATGTCGGGTTCGTCGACAAGTGACTTTACCATGTATTCGACTAAATCCTTAAACATAATCCCCTCTGGGTTAATTACCCAAAATAGTTGTACGTTGTCCCATCTTCACATACTGATTGTATGCGCTAACGAAGAATTCGCAACGATCCACAGGGTCAAAATGGCTGTCTATTTTCAAAACAGCCATTTCATGACAACATTGGACTATGCTTCGGCCGAATCTTCCGTTTCTACCGCAGGTTCAGCTTCCGCCGACTCTTCATTCGCTTCCGCTTCACCATCAATCGCATCAGCAGCACGTTCTGCCACGTTTGAAACAGCTTCCGCAGCGCCTGCAGCCGCATCGCGCACCGTATCGACGACATTGCTCGCCGCATCGCTGACTGTCTCAACGGCATCGCTGACCGTCTCTTTAACTGTCTCAACGGCTGCGGCTGCCGTTTCGCTGACCGTCTCAGCAACTTCACTAGCCGCTTCTTCAGCTTCCTCGACAACAGGTGGCCATGGTGTACCTTCAAACTCTGCAACAAGCTTGCCAAGCTCCTCACCATCGCGCATGCGCGTCAAGCGATCATATGTCCCCTGCTTCTCAAGCAGACGACGAACCGCATCCGAAGGTTGTGCGCCGACATTCAACCAATGCAATGCGCGTTCTTCCTGAACCTTAAACTCAATGGGATCGACCATTGGATTGTAATAGCCAATCTGTTCAACAAAACGACCGTCGCGCTTGGAGTCTCTCTCCGCAACAACGACACGATAACTTGGTTGCCGCTTCTTTCCACGGCGTGCTAAACGAATACGTAACATTTTAATTCTCCACGAAATATCGATTCTGCTGCCATCTCAACAGAACCATGTTTTTGCCGCCTGATTGCGGCGCAAACCAGTGTTCGGTGAAGTCGAACGACACCATGTTAAACGAACTTTAGTCCGTTCTTCACACTGAGAAAGTGATTACAGATGGTCAATCACCCATCGTTGGGGACGAATTTGAGTTCGTCCTCAACGATAGACTATTGACCGTTCAAATCAACAATTGGTCTTCTCGCTATATCACGACGTGTTAACTGGCGAAAAATTCCCGCATAGAATGATTCAAAGAAGTGTGGTGGCGCTTGGCCTTTAACAAATTTACTCGGTAATAGCCCGTCATTAGTATGAAAAAACTGTTGTATAAAAGGAAAAGACACGGCAGACCGATTGTCATCAGAGATGAAAAGCTCGAGCGGGAGCTCTGGTCGCCGTGTCGATTCACGCAAAAAGCCCGAACAGTTG
>JAUIAP010000072.1 GCA_030425205.1 Anaerolineae bacterium | reverse complement strand
TCGATCCATTTGTGGTACAGTATTTGCGGGGCGGTCATCTTTTGCTCCTTGCTATCGGTTTTCAGCACCCTCTAGCATAGCAAAGTTGTATGACCGTCCCTTTTTCTAAAAACTGTCAGGTAGCTAGTGATCTGGGAAGACCATCTTCCTCACTAAGAGGTTCTACCTTTTCAAAAGGTGAATCTCTGGAGCAGACATGATCGACACAGCACTGATTGGCTACGGCCTCGCAGGACGTGTTTTCCACGCCCCACTCATTCACCATTCACCCGATCTGAACCTACATACTATCGTTTCATCCCAGACCGAAATGGTCAACGCTGCCTATCCAGATTCAAAAGTCGTTGATGATTTCAACGTGATTTTGAAGGACGATACCATTGATGCGGTCGTACTTGGCACGCCGAACGCGCTGCATTTTCCACAAGCGAAGGCGGCGTTGTTGGCGGGTAAGCATGTTGTTGTGGACAAGCCGTTTACAACGAGCGTTGCCGATGCAGATGAACTAATTGCCATTGCAAAAGAGCAAGGGCGCGTATTGAGTATCTTTCAAAATCGGCGGTGGGATGGGGATTTTTTGACGGTTAAGAAGCTGATTGAGGAAGGCGCGTTGGGGAAGGTGTATCAGTTTGAGTCGCACTTTGATCGCTTTCGGCCGAATATCCGCCCCCGCTGGCGAGAACAAGATGGCGCAGGATCAGGAATGCTCTTTGACTTGGGCGCACATCTGATCGATCAGGCGTTGCAGTTGTTTGGCTGGCCGGATTCAATTTCGGCCGATGTGTTCGGCCAACGTCCCAACGCCGTCACCGATGACTATTTCCACCTGACGCTGCGCTATGGTGATTTGCGCGTTCTGCTACAAAGCTGTTCGTTTGTGCAGCGGCCGACGTGTCGTTTTGCCGTGCATGGGGAGCGCGGGAGCTTTATCAAGCATGGACTTGATCCACAGGAAGATCAGTTGAAGAATGGGATGCTGCCCACCGATGCAGGATATGGATTGGAATTGGAGACAGCGCATGGTGAGCTAGTGACGGAAAAGATAACGCAAGTGCAAACGATGCAGGGATCGTATCCTGATTTCTATGCGGGGTTTGCAGCGATAGTGCGGGGAAACGTGGATACACGGTTTGTTTCGGCCGAATCAGCCCGCGATGTCATCGCATTAATTGAGCAGATCAAACTGATTGACAAACAGAGTTGAACCTGTCGAATCTGCAAATCGCAGCCAAATTGAATCTGATTGTTGTTTAACAAATTAGCACGGTAATCAAATAGCTCACGCAATGGAAATTCTTGGCGACTCTGCACCTTTGTGCGACATTTTCCAGCTATCTATAAGTCAGCCCAAACCCAAACGGATAGAGCGGATCGGACGAATCATATGGCACATCCTCTTTTTGCTGCTGCACCGCCTCCATTGATGACGGCAACTCAAACGGCAGTTTCCCTTGTGGCTGCGTGCGACCAAAAATTACGTCTAACACGGCTGCATCACTCGCGCCAAAATCAGCCAGCAATGCGACAGCCGCCGCGCTGATTTCAGGAATAACCGCTGGTCGATCCAGATAGATAACCACAATGGTCGGCACAGCTTCTAGTAAATCCAAAATCTCAGCCAGAGCATCCCCTTTGAAATCGAGGTCGCCATGATGGAACCCTTGTGCAAACGGATTATCCGTCTCGACGGGATACCATGCCGTTTCGAGTCGCAAAATCGCTAACTCCGCATCGTCTGGGCTGTTAACAATTACGCCGTATTGCGCCGCCACGTCTGCATCGAGATTCTTGACAAATAGGTTCGGCTTGCCAGCCAGTGGCAACACGTCGTCGCTGTTTTTGAGTAGGGTCATGGCGCGGCGTTGTGAATGCTCGGCGGCGGTTTGGAAGTCGGTTCGGCCGATAAACTCCCCTACCCTTTCCACATCGACAAACGGATTGTCAAATAGCCCCAATTGAAACTTCTGCCTCAGCAAACGACGCACTGACTGATCGAGCCGCGCTTCGTCAAGCTCACCACTCTTAACAAGCTCGATCACCAATTCTGGCCGACTTTCACCCCCAAATTGGTCGACCCCCGCCTCAATCGCCTTCTTGACCCGCTGTGTCTCGCTGAGATGTTCGACACCCCACGCCCGCGCCGGCCAGATAACCTCGCCCATATTCGCGTCGGTAATCAACCCCCAATCGGTACACACGAGCCCATCATACCCATACTTTTCGCGCAGCAGTCCCGTGATGATCGCCTTGTTGTATGACATGGCGACGTTTTCATCTGTCTGGTCGGTTGGCACGCCATAGTAGGGCATTATCGAAGCTGTCCCTGCCGTTATCGCCGCTTCAAAGGGAATGAGGTGGTAGTCGAAATTGTCACCGGGATAGACCTGCCCTTGCTGGAATTCGAAGTGGGGATCAAGTCCATCCTTTTGGGGACCGCCACCGGGAAAATGCTTAGTCATGCAGGCAACACTTTGTGCGCCAAGCTGTTTTCCCTGTAATCCTTCAATATAGGCGACGGCAAGTTTGGCGGTTAGCGCTGCGTCCTCGCTGAATGAGCCGCTGATACGCGCCCAACGTGGTTCGGTCGCCAAGTCGATTTGGGGATGTAGCGCAATCCGGATGCCAACCGCGAGATACTCCTGCCGCACGATGTCGGCAAACTTTCTGACGAGATCAGCGTCGCCGATTGCACCAAAACCCAACGTCTCGCACCATTGCGAAAATTCGGCCGCCGCCACTGCAAATATCGCATTGCTAAAATGGTTGCGCGGATCGGAGGCGATGGAGACAGGAATACCGAGACGGCTCTCTTCTGCTAGCTTTTGCAAATTGTTGTGCCATATAGCAAGCGACTGCCCACTCGGAATTTGCCACAGGTTAAAGTGATTCATCCGCTGGTCAAGCAGTTGCGTTTTGGCAATCAGGTGCGCCGCAAAGGAGTCTGGATTCGGCCGTTTATCTAGCGAACCATCGGCATTGACAGTCGCCCCATTGATAAACAGACAGCCCGCCTTTTCCACCAATGTCATCTGGCGCAGCAAATCGTCAACCCGCGCCTCGATCGGTTGGCGTGGGTCTTCGTATACGTCGAGTTTGCCATTCTTATTGAGATCACGAAAAGCAACCCCATTATCCGTTTCAACGAGGCTGGAATGTTGTCGCACTAACTCGATAGGCACTGTGGTGTATCGATTCATCGTTGGCATCCTTATTTCTAGGTGAGCACCTATTTTAACGGCTTAATCGGAAAAGGGATCGCAATGAAATTCAGACGATAAGGAACGCCTTGTCATTTATTCCTTAAGTCGATAAGAAACGAATGCGACGTTACGACTATCGGGCGACCAACTGTTGACGTTGATCGTGCCTTGACCGCCGAATAGTTTGACGAGGGTTTTGGATGTACTGCCATCGGCCGAAATAAGCCGCAATTCAACCTGCTTATTGGGCGGATGATCGCCAGCGTCCACATCATCCTTGTCATAGGCGATGTAGACGACCCACTTGCCATCGGGCGAAACGTGCGGGAACCAGCAATTCGCGTCTTCCTTGACCATGTGCGTCTGTTCAGAACCATCGACCCGCATCCGCCAAATTTGCATCAAGCCCGTGCGCGTCGAGTTAAACCAGATGTATTGTCCGCTCGGATCATATTCGGGGCCATCGTCTAATCCTGCTTCGTCAGTCAGTTGGGTTTCTGCGCCACCATCCACCGCAATCGAATAAATGTCGTACTGTCCATCCCGCTCTGCACAATACGCCAACCGCTCGCCGTCGGGCGACCAGCCGTGCAGATAGCTAGGCCCCTTATCTGTCACCAAGCGTGGTGCGCCCCCCACAAACGGAACGATGTAAATGCGCGAGGTCGCATCTTCATTGGTAAAATGGCTAACGGCCAGTTCGCTATTGTCGGGCGACAAAACGTGATCGTTGTTGCAATCAATCGCGAACCCCGTGTCGATCTCTTGGATGTCGTCCGTTGCAAGCTCATAACGATAGATGCGCCCATTGGCGTTGTAAACAAGATAGCGGCCGTCGCGTGTCCAGTTGGGTGCTTCGATCACGTAGTCGAATTCATGCAGAATGGTGCGCTCGCCTGTCGCAATATCGACCGTTTCCAAAATGCTGTATGAGTCGCGTTCGGCCAGCCACTCGTGTAATCTGTCAATGTCCATTTGTTTGCCTTGCTATGTTGATTGTTCGACTGCGTGTTATTTGCGTGGAAGCAACTACTGTTCACCGTAGGGAACCAATCCAACGATACGATGCGGCACATAAGGTTCTTCCAAGTAAGCCATATCCTCTGCTGTCAACTTGACCGACACCGCCTCGACTGCGCTTTCAAGATGCGGAATCTTCGTTGCCCCAATCACGGGCGCGACAACGGCGTTTTTGTGCAGCAACCATGCCAGCGAAATGTGAGCGCGTGGAACGCCATATTTTTCGGCGATTTCAGAGACGCGATCAACGACGCGCTTATCCGCATCAGCCGTTCCGCCATATTTCTGCTCGGCAATCGGGTCACTCTCCGAACGGGTCGTCGTCTCTGACCATGCGCGTGCCAGTCTGCCCGCTGCGAGTGGGCTGTACGGGGTGACGGCGATCCTCTCCTCGTTGCACAGCGGCATCATCTCCCGTTCCTCCTCGCGGTAGAGCAGGTTGTAATGATTTTGCATCGAGACAAAGCGCGTCCAGCCGTGCTTTTCAGCTACATGCAACGCCTTTTGGAACTGGAAGGCGTGCATCGCCGACGCGCCGATGTAGCGCACCTTGCCCGCCTGCACGATGTCGTGCAGTGCTGCCAGCGTCTCCTCAATCGGCGTGTTGTAATCCCAGCGATGGACGATGTAGAGGTCGATATAATCTGTGCCGAGTCGCTTGAGGCTGGCATCGACTTGGCTCATGATGTGCTTGCGGGAGAGGCCGCCCATGTTTGGTCTTTTGCTCATCGGAACAAATACCTTCGTGGCGATCACCACCTCATCGCGGCTGGCAAAATCGCTCAGGGCGCGACCGAGAATTTCCTCGCTATTTCCATAGGCGTAGGCGTTCGCCGTGTCGAAAAAGTTGATGCCTAAATCGAGCGCACGTTTGATGATGGTGCGGCTTTCCTCCTCGTTCAACGCCCATTTGTTGTGAACCCAATTTTCGGCCGATCCAAAGCTCATACATCCCAAGCAGATTTGGGATACATCTAATCCCGTGTTGCCAAGTTTTGCATATTCCATCTCAACTTTCTCCTAGCGTATTCGGCACAACAAAATCGGCCGCGTGAATAAACGCATGATTTTGCAAATGCCAGTTCAACTCCGCTAACTCATCAGCGGTTAGCACGCGTTTGGCCTGACCAAGTGCAGCGCGTGACAGACGCGAGTCGGCCTGTGAATCTCTGTCCAATGCCGCATAAACGGCTGTCATGTCGGTCGGTCTGCATTGGCAATAGTCGAGCATTGCCTCAGCCGTCTGGCGCGGGTCAGACCGCCAACTCGCATAGCGAATCGCCAGCATCTCCATTCCGCTCTGGCAATACGCCACATACCGTTCCATCACCCGCAGCCACATCAGGGACAATGTGCCAGCGTGTGGTAGCGGCTGATTGGGATCGAATTGGGCGATCAAGGGAACGAGCGGCCCCAATATGTCGCGCCTTTGCCTATCCTGCTGCCACTGTTCTTGCTCAGACGCGACCGCTGGTTGACCAAACGCTCGCAAACCAGAGCGCAACCAACTTTCCGCATGGCGATACAAAAAGAGATTCTTCGTTTGTGGAAAGAGGTGGTGCAGCCAATCGCCCAACTCGATCACAAAGCTTTGCCCCTTGATGACCCATGCGGTCTGTGTGGGCGTTTTGCACAACAGGTGGATGGCTGCCTCCAGCAATGCGATCAGGTCATCGTCAGGGGCGATTTGCATATTGCGGGCGATGACCAACTGCGATAGCACGGCTGGCTCGGAAATGTTGACGACACCAGCCACCTGTGCAAATAGCTGGCTGGCGAGCGTGGAACCGCAGCGGCCGACTGAGTAGATATGAATGAGGCGACTTGTGTCTAGCTCGATTGATTGCGCCAACTGAGTCAGCGTCGCAAACGGGATTGTCCAAACTTTTTCGGCCGATTCATACTGCGCCGTCACAATAAAGGGTGCTTGCGAGAGATCGACATCGGCTGGCGTTTCTACAAAGATCGCCTCTTGTCGCTCAAAATCGAGCGCGTAGAGCGTAATATGCGGATTGTGCAAAATCTCGCTGGCAGGAAGCTGCCCCTGTTCGCGCAACTCAAAATTGTGCAAACCCGCCCGTCGCACTTGAGCGCGTTCCCCTCTCCCCGTCACTTCAAAAATGGTTGCCGTCATTCGGTGACTCCCTTCTATGTCAGTAGCTTCGTGAATGAAAGCGAGGCTAACTGCCAATGACTAGATTTCTGCACATACACTTCTGTCACCATAAAGGGATTGGTGACCTCATTGCCCCCCACAACGGCTAACAACGTAATTCTATTTAGGAGGACAGCCGTATCACCAATGATATTGACCACTACATCGTGAATGTCTGCTTGTTTGTAGTGAATGCCACCACTGCGGATAATGTCGAGTTCTTGCTGTTTCCCCCAAGAGCCGCCCATGTGGACAAACATCGACTGTTCGTGGAATAGCGGTTCAAGCAGGTCTACATCTTGCTCTGCCATCCACTGCCATTTCTCTTTTGACAGATCAATGACTGCTTGTTGAATCGTTCCATTTTCCATCAATCTACTCCTTTCATTACTCAGCTATCCAATGATTACTCATCAATCCGTTTGATAACTTTGGCGGGAACACCACCGACAATCGTATTCGCGGGAACATCTTTTGTGACCACCGCACCAGCAGCAATCACAGCATTATCGCCGACAGTGACACCCGCAATGATTGTTGCATTCGAGCCAACCCACACGTTCTCACCAAACACCACAGGCGCAGGATGGAGCGTGCTACGTTTCTCTGGCGCAAAGTCGTGATTCAGCGTGGCGATGACCACATTGTGACCGACAAATGATCCATCTCCGAGAACGATGCCACCTTGATCCTGAAAACGGCAACCCGAATTGATAAAGACGTTTTTGCCTATCGTGATGTTTTTCCCAAAATCGGTGGTGAATGGTGGGAATAAGGAAAAGGTGTCGTCCACTGGCTTGCCAATGATTTCCGAAAATAAGGCACGAACCTCTGCTGGGGTGTGATAATCTCGATTGAGTTTGGCGGTAATCCGCATCGCCTTGTCGGTGTAGCTGACCATACAGGCATGCAGTTCCGATCCACCGGGAATGGGCAAGCCGCGATTTAGATGCTCCAAAAGTTCGTTCAGTTCCATAAAATTGCTCCTTTCGCTTACTTGCTTTGATATTGCTCATCGCTGACGTGTTCATGCCATTCAACGGGCGACCCATCGAGATATTCATGCACGGCGATGTGCGTCATGGCGGTTGTTGGGGTTGCGCCGTGCCAATGTTTTTCGTTGGGTGCAAACTGGACGACATCGCCCGGTTTAACTTCTTCAATCGGACTACCCCAACACTGCACCCAGCCACAGCCAGCGGTGATGATCAGCGTCTGACCGAGTGGGTGGGTGTGCCATGCGGTGCGTGCGCCCGGCTCAAAGGTGACGCTTGCGCCACCCGTGCGGGCGGGGTCAGTTACGCCAAATAGCGGGTCGATGCGGACTTTGCCCGTGAACCAGTCAGCGGGGCCTTCGGCCGATGGTTTTGTGCCATTGCGTGTAATTTCCATTTCTGTCATTCCTTGCAACCCGCTTTAGCGGGTGTTTGCCATGAACCACCTAATGACAGTTACTACGAGCCAGCGAAAATGGTTTGCTCCAAGAATGGGTTGCGGAACTTGCCTTGCGGATCGTACTGTTCCAGAAGGTGTCGAAAGGCGGGTAGTTTAGGGTAGAGGGGTTGCAGTTGTTTGGCCGAAACCGTAAACAGCTTGCCCCAATGTGGTCGCGCCGCAAGCGGTATTAGTCGTGCTTCGATTAGCGGGAGCAACTGCCGCACCCCCGCCCAATCTTTGTGCCACGTAAAGTGAATGGCGACACAATCTTGCTGATAGCAGGGACTCATCCACAGGTTATCGGCCGCAATCGTGCGAATTTCAGAAATTTGCAGCAGTGGCGCGATTTGGTCGCCCATCTCGTACATCGCACGAAAGGCGGCAAGGGCGTTGTGACGCGGGATGAAATACTCGCTTTGCAACTCCTCGCCGCTGCTGGGCGTAAATTCAAGGCGGAAATGGGACAAACGGTCATACCATGCGCCGGGAACGCCCATCTGGGCGGTGCAGTGGATAGGGGAGAGTTCGCGGATGGGGTGTAAGTCGATTTCGGCCGATGTCGCACCAAAAAAGTCGCGCCCCACAAACGGTATATCCACCCGCCGTTTGACCCAAACTTGCTCGATCAGCCCCTTGCGCCATGCCGTGAACAGACTGACGCTGTAACCACTGCCCGTGATCACGTCGAGGTGGTTTTCCAGTTGCTCAAGCGGCAAATACTCGTAGACATCTTGGCGCATGTTGAAGGCTGGCACAAGCTGTAACGTCAGCTTTGTGATGATGCCCAAGCCGCCGAGTCCGACGACTGCGCCGAGAAACTGGTCGCCGTCCTGCTCTTTTGTGAGCGTGATGAGGTCGCCATCGGCCGAAATCATCTCCAGCCCAACTACCGCCGTTGCCAAATTGCCATTGCCATCACCCGATCCATGCGTCGCCGTCGCGCAAGCCCCTGCAACGGAGATGTGGGGCAACGATGCGAGATTGGGCAGCGCAAATCCCGCATGGTCGATCTGTCGGCAAAGCTGCCCGTAGCGCACGCCGCCGCCGATGGTGACTTGGCTGCGTTCTGTATCAACTGTTCCGATCTTATCAAAATGCTCAAGCGAAATAAGATCGTGCGGCGTGTCTGCGATGGTGTTGAAGGAGTGGCGGCTACCGAGTGCGCGAACTTTGCGGGAGTGGCGGATAATGTCCTGTAGGTGGGTGGTTGTCTTCGGCCGATGGAGCCGCGCCGCGCTATAGGTGAGATTGCCAGCCCAATTTGTTTCTGATTGCGAAGTCATTATTCAGCCTTTGGATATTCGGCAGGTCGGTACTGAATCCCGAATACTATCTATTTACCAAGCATAAGCCTTCGGAGCTTCTCCACCGGGACCCGGAAAAATCTCGTCCAACTTCTGCAATGTCTCATCGTCTAGCTCAATCGCAGTGGCGCGGACGGCACTTTCTAGCTGCTCCATTGTACGAGGGCCGATGATCGGCGCAGTCACAATCGGGTTGTGCAGTAGCCACGCGATGGCGACCTCGCCGGGCGGATGTCCAATCTCACGGCACAGCGATTCGTACTTTTCAAGCTGATCGCGCTTTGCCTCGACCTGCTTTTCAAATTCTTCACCTTTACGACGACCCGTCTGCATTTTCTCCAACGCGCCACCCAACAAACCACCCGCCAGCGGACTCCACGGGATTAGTCCCAGCCCATAGTGACGGCAGGCAGGAATTACCTCTAGCTCGACCATGCGGTTGTCGAGATGGTAGATGCTCTGTTCGCTGACCAGTCCGAGCAGTCCGCGCTTGGACGCTTCTTGGCAAGCAGTGGCGATGTCCCAGCCTGCGAAGTTACTGGAACCAACATAGACGACTTTGCCCTGCGTGATTAGGCTGCCAAACGCCTGCCACGTCTCATCCCACGATAGATCGCGGTCGATGTGGTGCATCTGGTAGATGTCGATCCAGTCAGTTTGTAGTCGTCGCAAGCTGCCTTCGCAATGTTTGCGGATTTTGTAGGCGGAGAGACTGCGCCCATCGCTGTTGACTTCGGCGAGGTTGCTTTTACGTGTAACGGGATTATAGACTTTGGTTGCCAGTACGGTTGCATCCCGTCGGCCGCCTCCTTGTGCGAGCCATCGGCCGATAATCTCCTCCGTATGCCCGTGCTCAACTTCCCACCCATAGACATCGGCCGTGTCAAAAAAGTTGATCCCCAACTCCAGCGCACGATCCATAATCGCAAAGCTGTCTTCTTCCGTCGTGTGCCAGCCAAAATTCATCGTTCCCAGACAAAGGTTGCTAACCAGTACGCCATGTTTTCCCAATCGTTTATGTTTAATTCCCATTGTTTTGTTCCTTTTCTATGTCTGCATTGTTCAACTAATCAGTAGCCCGATTACTATCTTACCGAACACCATCATTGAATACCGCAGCCCAATCACTTATATGTTCGAGCTTATCATTACCAAGTTTACGTGTTTGCATGGTGCTTTCTCCTTTAAAATTTTTCACTGTGAGCATCTCGCCTTCGCGTGTCATAACCGTCTCTTGGTAGCGTGCATGCACTTCTTTTGCCTAAGCCTGATGCACCTGTGCAAGCATACCAGCGACTATATCTTCAGGGTGCGCCAAAAGCTGGTGTTGTTGGAACATCAGAACGCTGACAAGCGGCATATCGTTGAACATATCCATAATGTCCATACCAATTGCCCCATTGGTGTCATGGTGTTCGTTCTCCCCTCCGCCGAACATAGCGCGAGCTTCCGCTTCCATTTTGATGTAGATTGGCTCTAGCAACGGTTTACCACGTGGGTCGGCCAGCCATTCATAGATGGTCGATTCTTCATCGAGGATGCAGGGTAAGTCGAGTGAGGAGTCGAGCGTGACGGTGAGTGTCTGGCGAATATCGGCCGAACTCCCCCCAATCAGCAAATCAAAGTCTCCGTCCTCCGTAATCCACTGCCCATACTCGGGATGATAGAAGGCGAATGCGCGAAAATCGAGTGCAATTTTAACCGTCTTTGTTTCGCCCGGCTCTAACGACACTTTGGCAAACCCCTTCAACTCTTTGTCGGGACGCACCAACCCCGCCACATGGTCGCGGACGTACACCTGCACGATCTCTTTACCAGCGACATCTCCCGTGTTGGTCACATCGACGGAGACGGTCACGCCGTCAGAATCGGTGAAGCGTTCGGCCGAAACGGTCGCATTGCCATACACAAATGTCGTATAGCTTAACCCATGCCCAAACGCAAACTGCCCAGGTACTTTTTTCGTATCATAGTAGCGATAGCCGATAAACAATCCTTCTCCATAGCGCACGGTTCCAGCCCCGCCCGGCCAGTTGAGATAGGCGGGTGTGTCCTCTAATTTGATGGGAAATGTCTCGGCCAATTTACCGCTCGGATTGACTTTTCCAGTCAGAATATCAGCAATCGCGCCGCCGCCAGCCTGACCCATCATGTACCCTTCGAGAACGGCCGAAACGTCGTCGATCCAGTCGCTCATCACGACCGGCGCACCGTTGTTGAGAACGACAACTGTTTTGGGCTGCACGGCAGTGACCGCCTTGATGAGGGCGATTTGCTGCTCGGTCAAATCGAGGTCAGTGCGGTCATACCCTTCCGACTCTTTGAACGTCGGCAGGGCGATGTAGAGGATGGCGACATCGGCCGATTGCGCCAACCCAGCCGCCTCGTCGATCAACTCCTGACAGAAACTGTCATCAGTCGGATAGCCAGCCGCATAGGTCAACTCCGCGTCGGGAGCGAGGGCTTGCAACTCTTTGTAGGGAACCGCCACAAACGTCGGGTTGATGTGTGAGCTACCACCGCCCTGGAAGTGGGCGTTTTCGGCCGAATGCCCAATCACCGCGATCTGCTCCTGCCCTTTGAGTGGCAAAATACCGTCATTTTTCAGTAACACCATCCCCTCAACTGCCACACGACGCGCTAAGGCGTGATGTGCCTCTTTATCGAAATCGCCCCCTTTGGGTGTCGCTTGCGCCATTGCCACAATGCGTAAAATACGCCGCGCCGATTCATCCAGCACCGCCTCATCTAATTCCCCATTCTCCACTGCCGCGACCACCGCTTCGACATGTCGCCCCTGTGGTCCCGGCATCTGCCAATCGAGACCGCCGCGCAACGCTGCCACACGATCACGCACTGCGCCCCAATCGGAGACAACCAACCCTTCAAACCCCCATTCATCCTTGAGAATTTTGTTGAGCAGCTCGTCATGCTCAGAGGCAAATGTGCCGTTGACCTTGTTATACGCACACATTACCGTCCACGGCTGCGCCTCTTTGACCGCCTTTTCAAATGCGGGTAGATAAATTTCACGCAAGGTGCGCTCGTCGATTTGGGCATCAATGCTAAAGCGTTGAAATTCTTGATTGTTCGCCGCGTAATGCTTGAGCGACGTACCAATCCCTTTGCCCTGTATCCCGTTGATGAAGTTGGCGGCCAGTTCACCCGCTAAATACGGGTCTTCGGAAAAATACTCAAAATTGCGCCCACCGAGCGGCGACCGCTTCATGTTGACACCCGGCCCTAGCAGCACATCGACATCGAGCGCGATGCACTCCTCGCCCAACGCTTCCCCCATTGCACGAACTAAATCGACATCCCACGTCGAGGCGAGGCAAGAGGCGGTCGGAAAGCAGGTCGCGGGATAGCTCTCTAACGCCATCTGAGTGACATCCGGCACGCGACGGACACCGTGCGGGCCATCGGAGACGGTCATCTCTGGCACGTCGAGCCGTTCGATAGGTGTCGTTGTCCATGCGCTCGCTCCCGTACACAGCGCGGCTTTTTCTTCGAGTGTCATTTGTTCAAGGATAGATTGTATGTCCATTGTGTAATCCTCATTTGTTCTATTATTCCCGTGTGAACGGGACTATTTTCTTTCTGCATGTTTCAGGATTTGCAAATCCCGAAACACGGTTAATCTATGTATTGCTACGGTAAAACATGCCCCACTTTCTGCACGGGTGTCGTCGCCAACGCCAAGCGATATGCGCCAAACAGCAGCGCAAGCACCGCGACTAAACAGATCGGAATCACTTCCAGCGAAATTTGCCGCGCCAACACGCCTATGACGGTCGGGATCAGTGCCGTTGCCAGACCTGTTGCCGTAATTTGCATTCCAATGGTGTTGGCGGCGTGTTCTGCGCCAACGCGCAACTTTGTCCCCGACATCATGGCAGGAAAAACGGGCGCAATCGCAAAGCCGATCATGCCGACGGCGATCACGTTGGCGACAGGGAATGGGTTCCACCACAGTAACATCGCTCCCAACAACGCCAGCCCGACTCCCCCCTGTACCAGCGCATTACTGCCGACGCGATCAGCGTAAAGACCCGCGATGATTCGCCCAATTGTAAACATTCCCCAATAGCTGCCTGTCCAAAAACCTGCGACTTGTTCCGAGATACCCCGCGATTCAGTCAACAAGGTATAGACCCAAATTCCCGTCGCCATCTCAGTGCCGACATACAGAAAGAACAGAAAGAGACTGAGCCAAACACGATACTCACGTAAGGTCTCGCCAAGCGGGGTTTTATAGTCGGTCAGCCGTTTTTCGCCGTTATCGCTGCTTGAATCGGGCGCAAGCCACTGCGAGAGCGTGAGCAAAAATGCCAGCGCCATCACATACTGAAAGCTGCCAACGATGCGATACCCCAACCGCCACGACGTATCGCTTGTCAATACGGTCGTCATGATAATTGGGCCAAGCGTGATACCGATTCCCCAGCTAGCGTGTAGCCATTGCATCGAGCGTTCGCTGAAATGGGCGGCGGCGTAGGTGTTCATTCCTGCGTCAATCGCCCCTGCCCCTAAACCAGCCATCACGCCGAGCAGCACCATCATCCACCACGTTGGGACAAAGGTGTAGCTGAATAGCGCAGTCCCCGTCAAAATGCAGCTTCCGACCAAGACGCGGCCGACTCCTAATCGGCCGATTACCGCCCCACTCACAAAACTCGAAATCATGTACCCCGACACGCTGGCGGTCAATAGTGCGCCGAGAGCGTCGAGCGGGATGCCAAAGTCACCGCGAATCGACGGCCATGCGATACCCAACAAGCCATCGGGCATCCCCAAGGCAACAAAGGCTAGGTAGGCGAGGAGAACCACGCCTAGGTTTTTGCGTGCTGAATGTTTCATTTATAGAGAAGGAAAAGAAAAAGAGCGCAACTCTTTCTCCGCAAAGGTGATTTTGATCATCGCAAACGAGCCATCTGAGTGTTACGCACTGTCTTGTTCAAACCACAATGCAACATAGAAAAATATAACAGTTATTTGTTGTTTGATAATCAAGAAATTGGATGATTTTCACAAGGCAGCGAAACGGTTTTTAAGGAGATTGTGGCCGACAGGTGTATAATCAGACAATTAAAGTTACCCAAAAAGGTGTAATGGCGTGGTTTTGGGTAACTTTGCAGGCAGAAGGACAACTATGGGCAAGCTGAAAAAGCCAGTCGTAGAAGCGGGGATGTTGCGTGAAGAGACGGGGGAAACGACAGATATTCATTCCACCCAATGGCACAAGTGGTTATCTCAGCACCGTCAATTCAAATATAAAGGACAGGGTGGGCATTTCAGCGCACAAAAGGAGCGTCGGTCGAGCGGCGATTATTGGTATGGGTATCGACGGCGGGATGGGAAATTAAATAAGGCGTATTTGGGGAAATCGGCCGAACTCACCCTATCCCGCCTCGAAAATGCGGCCAACGATCTCGCTGGTAATCTTCCGTTACAAGCTGATGTCGAGACGGTTGCAACTGTCCCCACATCATTTGCAACCCTTGCAAAAATCCAACCCGCGACACTACCGCCCAACTTGGTCACACGCACCCGTCTGATTGACCAGATGCAATCCCCAATCACCATCATTTCCGCACCCGGCGGCTACGGCAAAAGCACGCTACTCAATACGTGGCGGCAAGCACATCCCGCGCTGAGTGTCGCATGGGCAACGCTCGACGCGGACGACAATCAGCTACAACGCTTTTGGACGACGATGGTAGTGGCATTGCAAACGATCTATCCCGCGCTTGGTGAGACGTTGCTCCCCTATTTGCAGCGTAATACCAACGTCGAACCAAGCGAAATCGCCGCATGGATGTCGAGTGAGTTGCGTAGCGCAGCCGATATTCAGCTTTCCATCGGCTTGGTGTTGGATAACTTTCACCACATCAAACAATCCGACATTCTTATTTCTCTACAAAGCTGGTTCGCTCATCTGCCAGCGGGGTTGCAACTGATCATTGCGGGGCGCACGCGACCCCCGCTGGCATTGGGGCGACTGCGTGCGATGGGGATCGTGACAGAGTTAGAGCAAGACGATTTGCGCTTTACGCTGGCAGAAGGGATCGACTTTTTGCAACAACATATTGCCGATCAAGCGTTGGCTGATGACGAGTTGGAACGCCTCGTCAAGCGTACAGGCGGCTGGGTCGCTGGTCTCAAGCTGGCGGCGGTGGCGCTCAATAAGCATCCCGACCAGCGACATCTGATCGACACCTTTAGCGGCTCACATTTGTATGTGCGTGAATACTTTTTGGAAACAGCACTGCATCAACAATCGGAGGCTGTGCAAACGTTTTTACTCAAAACGTCGATTTTGAAACAGCTAACGGGCGCGTTGTGCGATGCGGTGACGGGGCGCACAGATGGGGCGCAGATGTTGGCGCAACTATGGCAGGAAAATCTGTTTCTCAGTCGTGCGGAAGATCAATCGTGGTATCAATATCACGATCTGTTTGCTGAGATGCTCCACAATCAACTCCAAAAACAATTGCCTGACCTTCTCATCATCCTGCATCAGCGAGCAGCGAACTGGTATCGACAGCAAAACGCATCGGCCGATGTTGTCCGTCATCTTTTGGCGATCAGCGCATGGGAAGAGGCCGCATCCGTCATTGAAGAAGTTGTCCTGCGTCAACTGATCGAGTATGGAGAAGATTCGCGCCTGTTGCGCTGGCTTCAACAACTGCCTGAAACGGTCTTTCGCCATCACAAGACATTGCTCTTTGCCTATCTGCGATTAGCTTATTTGGCATTGCCAGCGGCCGAAATTGAGCGCGTTCTCGACCGTCTTGAAAATGACCTGACGCATTCTCACCCCCAATTGACACAAGAGGAAGCGGACGTACTGGCTGAACTCCGTGCGACTCGTCACAATGTACATAGATCGCTGTTTGTGGCTGGTCAGGAGGACACGCGCTGGCAATTGCTCGACGGTTTGAAAATTATGAAGCCGTACTACGCACCGAGCAGTGCAAAATACGAAGCACAGGTGTCGGCGTTATACGAACAGGCGCGTCTGCAAGGCAACCTTTTTGTTGTCTTGATTGTTGGTTCGGATTGCGCCCAGCGTGCTTACGTGCGCGGTCAGTTGCGCCAAAGTGAAAAGATCGTTCATGAAGTGTTGCAATATGCGCTGGCACAACGCGACACATTGCCAGAGCCAGCCAGCATTGCCCTCTGCCACTGGTGCAAAATCTGTTTGCAGCGCAACGAGTTGCCCCATGCGCGTCAACTGTTGCAACAGTTGATAGACGTAGACCCCAACCCAACAAGCTCCAATATGCTCATCAATAGCGCCATCGTGCGTGCCAAGTTACAGGCGATAACAGGCGATCACGCAGCGGCACGCGCAACGATGCAGGCAGCACGTACATTGCAAGCACAACGCCCTGCACGCGCATGGCGGGATGCTGATTTGGCAGCGTATGAAGCCTTATTTTGTCTGCCGTCTGAGGATTGGGAGCTGGTTGAACGCTTGCTAAACGAGGTCAGGGAAGTCGAGCATCCGCTCGCTCAACTGGTGCGAGCGGAGATGTTGTTGAGGCGGGGAGAGTCGGTTTCGGCCGAATCACTCCTACACCCAATCCTGCAACAACCGATCGCCTATGAACCATCCATGCAGGCGCATGTCCTGTTGGCTCTCGCATTATACGCGCAGCATAAGCTCAATCAGGCCAGCCAACTGCTGACCGAGGCGATTCGCCTAGCGATCCCAGAGCGCTTTGTGCGACCGTTTCTCGATTACGCCACGCAGCTATTGCCCTTGTTTGCCCTGATCCAACACACAGAACCCAATACCAGCAAAGTGCTACGCTTTATCAGCGAAATTTTGCGAGCGGCTGGCGAACGCACAGGTGACATCACGAACCTGTTGTCGCAAGAGACGCTCGACTCGCTAGCTGTGGCCTCATCCATCACCGAACGTGAGTTGGAGGTGTTGCGTTTGCTCAGAGACGGTTGCTCAAATCGACAGATCAGTAAGCAGTTGCACATCGCAGCGGGGACGGTCAAGACGCATCTTGCCAATATCTACAAAAAGCTGGACGTGCATAATCGGGTGCAGGCCGTTGGTGCGGCGCGTGCGCTTAAGTTGCTTTGAGATTAGATTGACAGCCCATATTTGCTCGATCTCTTTGGGGTCACGAAGACGCAACGCAAGTCGGTTAACCAAATAACTGAGTTCTGGTGGAGACATCCGCCAGTATTACAGAGTTATACTAATGCAAACATCCCATCCCGTGCCTCAACCACCTGCCCCAACGCCCCCAACATCTCCAACAATTCCCCAATCGTCGCCAGCCGCTTCTTCGTCTTCGACCCCTTAAACACCCCCGCCACATCTCCTACCGTCGCGGGAGCCGCCAGCGCGACCAGCGCGGCACGCACCGCTTGGGCTTGCGCCGCCAGCGATTTCGGCCACGCTTGTTTTTCAACGGGCGCAACGGGTGTCGGTGCATCAGCGACGGCGATTAGCTGTGTTTGGCTGGCGACTTCTTCGGGGGCTTGATAGTCGGGGCGCAGCCAGCGCACAAATCCGTTCGCTTCCTCGGCCGCCCGTTCCGCGTTGAGGGCGACCAGCTTTTCGAGGATTTCCTCATCGCTCAAAGACGTATCCCATCCATACGCCGCAAAGACCGCCGCATCGAGTTCGTCGTGTAGCTGGTTGAGGACGCTGACCAGCCCCTGCGTGTGCGTCGTCTGCTCTTTGGCGGTGAGCGATTCGCCAGCACGGAGTTTTTCGAGGACGTTGTACATATCGGTCAGCGTCAGTTTGGGTTGTTGAGCTTGTTGGCGTTTGCGGTGTGCGTCTAACTCTTCCGCGATGTTACGGATGGTCGCCTTTTGCTCTTCGGTTGCATCTGGAAATGGGAATGTTTCAAAGCAGCGTGTCTTGTTATAACGTGGTGTTGAACCAAGTGTGCCACCTGCTGCTAATGCCCATTTGTCATGCGGACGACTTGATAAAACACCAAGTAAATAACCATCGTCAGTTGCAATAACCACTAACCCATGTTCAGGTTTGATTGTGTAATCTTCAAATGAAAATATTCGATGCTTTGAGGTTTCTGGAATGACAATGTAACGACTTAAATCTGAAATTGCATTACGAATCTGTTCACTGCTTCGCCGAAATAGCCACCAGTATTTGCGAAGTTTGGGGTCTCTGTTTGTTTGTCGCTGAGGATAAACGTTGTCGAGCAAGTGTTGATATATAGCTGGCGACTGCTGTTTTAGTTCTTCATCGCTCCAACCATTTGTATCAATAACAAAGACATTTCTGGCTCGGTCTACAACATCTTTTCCCGTTTTGAGTGGAAAAATCAATGGTCGATTTGACGGCTGATGATTGACCATAATTTCAGCTTCTTCTTTAGTAAGAACAAATCCACGACTTCCAAGAATTAGCCCCGTCCCTGCTATTTCTGAGTTCGCATTCAATGGAACTGTACTGCTGATGTCTGCTCCGATTCTTAGGTCTGAATGTATCTTTCCTACTGCTTTGGAGTGCATATTCCGCTGAAAACGATCAGGGTGTCTGGCTGAAAACGATCAGGTTGTCCGACGAAAACGATCCAATCGAAAATGCAAAAGCTGGAGGTGTCATAATAGCGTCATTGAGCGGTCTCGCGCAAGGGAGAATTTAGTTTGCGGCGAGAGTCACCCGTCAGGTTGAGCCTGTAGG
>JAUIAP010000071.1 GCA_030425205.1 Anaerolineae bacterium | reverse complement strand
CCGCGTCTTTGTCATCCGTTTTTGCGCCTGCGTGACTTTGGCGCGAGCGGTTCCCCTTGACGATGCTTGGCGCAATCACATACACACAATACCCTTGCCCCAGCAAATGATCGACCAACTGATTGTGCTGCGTCTCGATTGCCACCAAACAGTTCGTTGGGTCTGAGTCAATTTTCAATAGCTTCTGCGCCAGTCGCTCGAATCCTGCTTTTGTGTGGGCGATGGCGAATTTTGTCAATGTCTGCCCACTTTCATTGTAGACATTGACTTGGTGAGCCTCGCGGCTCCAATCGATTCCAACGATTGTTTTGTTCATTGGATACCTCCGTTTTTTGGTATCCATCGACAGGATGCTGGTTTAACTGTGTTCCTATTATGGCACTCGTGGTGCAGACTGCTTTTGACAGTTCTCCAACTCGACTTGAGGGACGATCCATAATTGGCACTCGTGGTGCTGGCTAATGGTGGTCCTCTATTTCAAGTCGCGGCCGATGGGTCAAGTGGACAGTTTTTGTACTGTTTTATGACATTAACACCTTGACTATTCATTTCACATCCTGGCCTCTCTCAACGATGAGAGAGGCCGTATACTGTTGCTTCGATAATTGGAACGTAGATTTCATAAGAGGAGAACAGGAAATGGAAGAACAATGGCTAGCAGATCGTGCCTATTTGCGCGAATTGCTACAGAAGTATCCTGAGTGGACGAATCAGGAATATGCCATCAATGTCGGCAGATCGGTCAGTTGGGTAAAAGTTTGGAAGAAGCGTCTCATCGCAGCAGGCTTCGATGATGATACAGCGTTACAAAGTCGGTCAAGAGCAAGGCTGACCCCACCACCTAAAATAGCCGAGCCAGTGGTGGAGGCGATTCTACAAATTCGAGACGAACCACCGAACAATTTGCGGCGTGTACCCGGACCACTAACGATTATCTACTTTCTGCACGAAGATGAAGAACTCAAACAGAGCGGACATCATCTACCAACGTCACCTGCAACGGTTTGGAGAATTCTAGATGATAATCAGCGTATTGTACGCCCAAAAAAGATTGAGCATGAGCCAATTGAGCGAGCGGAACCGATGGAGGAGTGGCAGATCGACTTCAAGGATGTCACGACTGCCACCAGTGATCCAGAACAAAGGCGTTCACACGATATTGAAACGCTCGATGTGGTCGATGCAGGGACATCAATTCTTGTTGCCAATCCTGCCCACAATCAATTTAATGCGGAAACAGTGATTGAAACGTTGGTTGAGGTATTCAATGAATATGGAAAGCCGCAAAAAGTGCGATTTGACCGCGACCCGAGGTTCGTGGGCGCGTGGACGGGGCGCGATTTTCCCAGCGCACTGGTCAGATTTTTGTACTGTATTGGTATTGAGCCAATCGTCTGCCCAGCGCATAGACCAGATAAAAACCCGTTCGTTGAACGCCTACATCGAGCTTACGACCACGAGTGTTTACAGATTGACCGCCCTGCGAACTTGGCAGCGGTCAATGAAGTCAATGCCGTTTTCAAGCAGCATTACAACTACGAGCGACCCCATCAAGGGTCAAGCTGTGGCAATCGACCGCCAAGAGTTGCATTTCCTGAGCTGCCCGAGTTGCCGAAGTTACCAGACGTAATCGACCCTGACGCATGGTTGCGTTTTGCAACGGGTCGCTATTACAAGCGCAAAGTCACAACGAAGGGAACCGTGCAACTCTCGAACATGAGCTACTACATCGGTATCGACCACGCTGGCAAACAAGTCTCCATGCTGATCGAGCCCAATAGCCGATTGGTGCAGGCGATTCACGGCAGTGAAGTCCTCAAGTCGATACCACTCAAAGGGCTTCATCAACGCAGAATGTCCCTTGATGACTACGTGACGCTGATTTGTCAAGAAGCCAACACCGAATTCAAGATCAATCGCGTTGCAATTCAGCAGAAGTTGAAACGACGGCGAGCGCATCAGTAGCGTCTACATCGTACTCCAATTAACGGCACTAAAAACCGCATTTAGATGTTGGTGAATTTGACCTGCCAGAAATGCTCACGCTTTCAGCTTTTTCGCCTGATAGCTGATAGTTTGGTTGGCATTTCGGACGAATTTTCCGTTTTTCCGCTGCAACGCTGGTCATGGTGTTCCCAAATTTATCAACCAGTTCATCCCAATACTGAATTGAGTACCAAAGGCCAGGATGTGAAATGAATAGTCAAGGTGTTAATGTCATAAAACAGTACAGTTTTGCTCTCCTCCAGTTTACCCTTTCGGCCGAATCCTCTACTCTCCTTCATCATATCGTAATAGGCTTATACCCTCAATGGGGCGAGATACGGCTGATGTATTGATTGATGCTGGCGTGATTCAACGCATGGAGCCAGCAATCGACGTGACGCATCTGGATGCAGTTCAGATTCTGGATGGTCAAAATCAACTGCTGTTGCCCGGATTGGTCAATGCCCATGCCCATTTAGACAAGAATCTACTTGGCTATCCATGGCATCGCAACGCGATGACGGGGCGGACGATCCATGACTATGTAGAAACTGAGCGACGCGTTAAGCGTGAATTGGGAACTTCGGCCGAAATCCAATCCGCACGCCAATGTCGTCTATCTGTCGCCAGTGGCATCACCCACATTCGGAGCCACATCGACGTTGATGCTGGCATGGGGTTAAACAATTGGGAAGGTGCACTCGCCACCAAAGAGGCGTTCAAAGAGCGACTGACAATGCAACTGATCGCCTTTCCGCAAGGGGGCATGTTGGTCAAACCCAGCTCGGTTGAACTGTTAGAAGAAGCGGTCAAAATGGGGGCAGACGGGATCGGTGGATTAGACCCATCAACCGTAGACCGCGATCCAGTCCGCCATTTGGACACGGTGTTTGCCATTGCCGACCGTCACGGCGTTGAGGTCGATATTCACCTGCACGAACCGGGTATGTTGGGTGCGTTTTCAGTCGAGCTAATCGCTGAACGTACCCGTGTCTTGGGGTTGCAGGGGCGCGTCACCATCAGCCATGTTTTCTGTTTAGGTATGATTGACGACGCTTATCTCAATCGGCTGATTGCGTTGCTGTTGGAAAACGACATTGCGATTATGTCGTTAGGCTCAGGCAGTTCGCCGTTTCCGCCACTCAAACGCTTGGTTGAGGCGGGTGTGACCGTTTGCACAGGTAGTGATGGCATTCGGGATACGTGGGGGCCTTATAATTCGGCCGATATGCTCGACCGTGTGCGATTGCTTGGGTATCGTAGCGGATTTCGCCAAGATGCCGATGTCGAAATGCTGTTGCAAATTGCGACCTATGGCGGCGCAAAGGTCATGGGAGATAATCGCTATGGGTTGCCAGTGGGGAAACAAGCTGATTTGCTGATCGTTGCGGGCGATTCGCCCACTGAGGCTGTGATGACGCAGCCCGTTCGTTCATTTGTGATAAAGAATGGGCGTGTCGTTGCCGCGCAAGGGAAACTGCTTGACTATTTTATTGAAGCCACTGCCTCTGGCAGTGGTCAGCATCATTGGTTCCACTAGTAAGCGTATGACGGTTCAGCAATTTCGCTGCCCGTTTTGCTGTAAAGCCTGTGCATCGCCTACGATTAGGTTTCGCCACGCTGTGAGACGGCGACCGCCAAAACGTTAGGAAAGATGGCTGACTGGCTGGCTTTTGTCAAACAAAGCGATGGCTCAATCCGAAGTCAAGATTGACCATACCCAGACCGTACCATGCGTCTTTCAGGCACACTATCTAAAGCCACCGCCAGAGGTGGTGGTCGTTTGCTGGATGCGATTTTCGGAATGCCCGATCAAGAGTTGATCGTGCGCCATGAGTCGGGTTCCAGTGCAATCCCTTATGTCGATGGCGGATTGTTAGCCATTCGAGAAGTTGGGCGTTTGGTGAGGGTACATCGTGGATTGGAAAGCGTCATAGATTTCTGAACATGTTGCGATTGCAATATTCCTTGCCTCAAAGTCGCTGGCATGGGTGGCGTGCTGTTGGCCCACAACCTCGCCAGCATCGCCGTTATCTGGGTCGATCTCATCAGCATCATCGTCGTCTACAAAATTGGTGTATTATTTGTGGGTATTGTCTTGGCAAATCGGCGCAAAGGTTGGAAGAGGAGAGCGGTATGAAGATGGCATTTTTTACAACGGACGATGGTGTGAGACTGGGGTATAGTGACAATGGGAGTGGTATTCCTGCGATTTTGCTCGCGGGTTATTCAGCACCAGCAACCTCGTGGTACGCACAAGAGAAGACGTTGTTAAAGCATGGCTATCGTGTCATCGCCTTTGACAGACGCTCACACGGCAGTTCCGAGAATCCCCCCTTTGGACACGACATGGCGACGCATGGCAAAGACCTCGCCGCACTATTACGCCATTTGCAGATCGAGAAGACATTTCTGATCGGGCAATCTCAGGGTGCATCGACGATTTGGGCGTATATCTCCCAATTTGGCACAGATCATCTTTATGGGGTCATCAGTATTGACCAAACCCCGAAGATGCTCAACACAGTCGACTGGCCTTACGGCATGGTTGGCTTGAATGCGGCAACGCGCCCGACCTATTTTGACACCCCGCTGCCCAAGCCGAATAAAAAGCGGATCAGCCCGCTAATTCTTTTGTCACTGTTGCTACGTGGACCACGCTACTTGAAATTCGATAAAGAGGGAACAAAGCCATTGCTATTCGACCACGCGGATGCGGATTGGCGGGCAACGATTGCGAACATTGATGTGCCAGTTCTGTTTATCGCTGGCGGGGAGAGTCCATTCTGGTCGCCAGCACATGCAGCAGCGAGTGCCGCACTTTGTCCGCAAGGTGAATTTGCCGTCGTAGATGGGACTGGTCACGCCGTTAATTGGGAGTCGCCCAAAGAATATGATCGCCTTATGCTTGGGTTCTTGTCAAAGGTTGGTGCGGCAAGTGTATTGTGAACTGTGTGCCGCTGTTCGTTTATATTCAACACCGTCAGTCGGTGTCAGGCAGTTGTAGATCAACGATAATCGGCGTGTGGTCAGAGCCGCCACGTTCCCCAAGTTGATAGTTGACGACGTGCCATTCGGCCGAAACAAACAGATGATCGAGCATCAAGCCGGGCCAGCCAGCCCGATAAAACCACGTACTGTCAAGGCCAAAAGATTGACGTGCATCGCGCAGATCGGCCGATTGCAACATCTCATGCACAGGATACGCCCATTGTGACGCATTAAAATCCCCCATCACAATTAGCGGCGACGACTGCCGCTCCGCCACCGTGCTAATCGCCTCGATCTGTCTGCGATGCAACGCACCCCACTGCGGCGCGGGCGGCCATGGATGCCCCGTCACCAAGTTGACTGATTGCCCCTCCCACCCAACGACTGCCTCAAACACGGGGATGCGTATCGAGCCGCGATCTTGCGTGATAGCTGTTTCAGAGAAGGGGTATTTGCTGAACAAGGCAAGTCCCATCGTCATGCGCGACGGTTGAATGAGGCGATACGGGTAGTCGGCAAATTCCTGCTCAATTTCGCGCTGAATCGCGTCTGAATACTCCATCAAAAAGATGATGTCGGGATCGTATGCGTCTACTTTGGCACGAATCGCGGTGAGATTTTGATTCTGATAGTAGATATTGTGCATGTAAATTCGCAGCGTTTCCCCCTCTCCCGCAGTCGGCGTTTGTGGAAAATGTGGAAAATAGGGTAGCACGCGACTGCCATTGAGCAGCACTAGCAGCAGTGCCAATAGCATCCACCCCCAGCGGCGCGTCACGAACCAAAATGCGACAAGCAGCGCAGACATGATCAAATAGGGGAAGTGAAACAGCGTCAGCAAATCGAAAAACCACGCGACGCGGCTGCCAAATGCTGCGGCTGTGATGAGGGCGAGTGCGCCTGTAATGAGGGTTGCGATTTTAGTTAGCCTGTGGCTCGTCATTTTTTGCATCGGCCGAAATTGAGTCATAATTGAACTGGTACGGTCACCACAAACTGACTGCCCATATTTTCCCCTTCGCTCATCACTGAAACATCCCCGCCGTGCGCCTTGACGATGGCCTCGATAATCGCCAGCCCCAGTCCAGACGAGGCGACTCCAGTCGTGTCGCGCTGACGCGATTGATCGACGCGATAAAAGCGGTCAAAGATGTGAGGGAGCGCATCGGCCGAAATCCCCTGCCCCGTATCCCGCACCCGCAATAACATCGTTCCATCCTGCAACTTCGCGCTCAACACGATCTCTCCCTGCTCGGTAAAGCGCAGCGCATTCGAGACTAAATTGTTGAGAACCTGCGTCATCCGCTCGACATCGACGTGGATTTCAGGCAGTGCGTTGTCCGCCTCAATGCGGAGTGCCAACCCCTTTTGTTCAGCCTGCATGATATATGCCAACCCCGTGCGTTCCAACAGCGAGCGCGGGTGGATCGGCTGCTTGTCAAGTGGAAGCTGTCCCGCATCAGCCAGCGAGAGCGTCCGCAAATCGTTGACGAGATGCTCTAAATGGGTCACTTCTTCGTACATGATGTCGATGACTTGAGGCGAATTTTCCACCGTGCCATCTCGAATCCCCTCCATGTAGCCGCGCAGAATTGTCAGCGGCGTGCGTAAATCGTGGGCGATGTCGGCTGTCATCTGTTGTCGTTTTTGGCTTGATTGGGCGAGATCAGCACTCATTTTGTTGAAGGAGGTGGCTAATCGGCCGATTTCATCCCGTCGCCCCGACACCGCCACCTGCGTCCCCAACTCCCCCTCTGCCATCCGCTGCGTCGCGGCGGTCAATGCGCGGATCGGCTGCGTCAACCCCCGTGACAGGACGGCTCCCACCAGCAGCGCGGCGACCACTGCCCCCACTGCCCCCAACGCAGAAGTCCGCACCACATTCCTCAAAAACAGATTTTCCGATTGAGAGCGGTCACCACGCGACGAAAAACCATCGCCACGCGACCCCCGTTCATCATCAAAATCATCTCCCCGTCCATCGCCAAAGTCATGCCCCCGCCCCTCTGTCACAAAGCGGTCAAACTCATGGCGCGTCGAGCGCGTGTGAAACGTCGTGACGAGCGCAATGCCCAAGATGCCAACGAGCAGAAAGGCGAGGGTGAGACGCGATGAAAGGGTGTTGAACTTCTTCATTGAGTAATAACTGACTAACTGGCTACAAACCGATAGCCCATACCGTAAACGGTCTGGATGTAGCGCGGCATATCGCTGGACGGCTCGATTTTGGCACGCAGATTGCGGATGTGAACGTCAATCGTGCGGTCGTTTACTCCTTCGTGATTGTCTGTCACCTGCTTGAGCAGATCGTAACGGGAAAAGGTGCGATTGGGTGACTGCATGAGGGCGTGCAGGAGATCGAACTCAAAGCGGGTCAGCGTGACGGTGTTGCCGTTTGTGGTGACGAAACGGCTAGCTAGATCGAGGGTGAGGTCGCCCGTGCGGAGAATTTCGGCCGAATGTTCCCATTCATCACTTGCCCGGCGCAGGGTGGAGGCGACCCGTGCCAACATCGGCCGAACGCTAAACGGCTTTGCGATGTAATCATCCGCGCCCAACTCTAGCCCCACTATCTCATCCATCTCCTCCACTTTTGCCGTCAACATAATTACAGGCGTTTTCGCCTCCTTGCGATGCAGGCGCAAAAACTCTGTGCCGCTCATCTCTGGCATCATGATGTCGAGCAGAATCAGGTCGGGCTTCTCATAACGCGCCACAAACAGTGCGTCCCGCCCATTTTTGGCTTCAACCACGCGATACCCTTCCTGCACCAAATACATCCGCAGCATCTCGCGCACCTTGCGCTCGTCATCAACCACTAAGATCGTTTTCATTCAACTCTTCAAAAAATTCATCCACGAAGAACACCAAGACACACTAAGAGAACAAATGAATACTCTTTCTTCGTGTTCTTCGTGTCCTTCGTGGATCGTTTTTTCACCTGTTCGCCTCAAAAGTTGCTGACCGATGGCGCAGATTCCGCAGACGAACAGTCATAAAGGCGGTGCATCCGCGCCATCGGCAAGCCAGAATGCCCAAAAGAATCGTGCCGAAAGTATAGCGTTGAAATATGTAGCAAATATGAAGTCGTTGAACGCGCAACTACATATTTGCTTAACAGTTTTTCTCTACAATCTCGTCTTGTCGATTAAAAAATGAAGACTATTGGTTGGATTGTCAATCTAACCATACTAGAGGAACAAATCCAATGAAAAACAGACGACGAAACACACTTTTTGGCTTAGTAGCGATTGCGCTGGGCGTGTTGTTACTGCTTCCTATGTTGGGCGGCGTGGCAATGCGGCGGCAGATGATAGAGCGCGTGCAGACAGTAGAGACGGCGCGTTCGACCTCTGTAACGGAATCAGAATTGCTTGAAAATTCGCAGCGATTTGATCACCATCATGCTGACTTTCGCGGACATCGTGGGCGTGGCGGTCTCTTCCACTTGATCGGTGGGCTAATCAAGCTCGCTGCACTTGGCGTAGCCGCCTATCTGCTCTATCGCTTCTTCCAACAGCGACGCAATGGCACGACGAGCGATAATGTCGAAGATGACATCCGTGTGGGCGATGAGATTGACGACAATCCAAAGGCACAAGCCACGCCCGATCCAGAAGAGATGAGTGTGGATGATCTCGTCGCGGCGATGAAGCGTTTGGGGATTAAAAAGCTAGAACTATAGTGTGAAAGGGTGCGGATTGTCTGTTCAATCCGCATCTGTTGTGTATAGGAGAACAGGATGAAACTGGTCAACACTTTTCTATCGGGTCGTGGCTCTCCATTCGATGGAACAGTCGATGCACAATCTGACCTTAATGCGCTGCTCGAAACGGCGTGGGGTGATGGTGGCTTAGACTTGCATCGCGGTCATGCGCCGATTGAAAATGTGCTGGAGGCATTTCTCGGTATTTCGCACGACTAGATGCACATATTGATGGAAGAGGAAAACATGAACCTCGCCGCCGTTTGTGAACATTTCGGCTTTGACCCCGAAAATTTGGTGGAGACATTGACGGCGAGTTTTGTGCCATTTTTGGAGCAAGGGGTTGAGAACGGGGTGATTTCGGCCGATGCACAAACGAACTCAACATCAGCCATATACTCAACCCCTCCCCCTATTTGGAGCTTGCCGCTGACTGGCGATCCGACTTAGTTTGCCTCTCTGATTGAAGTCTTCAACAAGCCGAACAGCCAAACCCTTCATGTCGCTGTGCCACAAATTTAGCCGATAGCATTGTGTTTCATTCGGTCAACTACAGACCAAATGTTTTGTTGAGTATAATTCACGCTACATGATTGATAGAAAATACAACTGGAAAAGATTTTGGACACCACGGGAAGCAAGCCTGTCGTTTTCAGGAAACAGTTTCCCATTCTACTTGGACTCAAATCCTGACATTCTCGACTTTTCGCAGATTGATAATATTCCCTGCCTAGTTTTGCTTGGTGAACCAGGTGTTGGAAAGTCGCATGTTGTCCAATCCCACCAACAATTGAAACAAAAAGAACTTGCAAATTCGGCTGATGAAATCGTTGTTCTCGATTTAAGGGCATACGGAAGTGAAGATCGTTTAGTCCGCAATCTCTTTGAGGGTGCATCTTTTACAAAATGGCTCGACGGTCAACATAATTTGTATCTTTATTTGGATAGCCTAGATGAATGCCTCCTGCGGATCGACACTCTATCAGCACTCCTAGTAGATGAGCTTCATTCACGAGTAAAAAGTTTTGACAGACTGTATCTTCGTGTCGTTTGCCGAGCGACAGATTGGCCGATCAGCTTGGAGTTAAATCTAAAACAATTCTGGGGTAAAGAGAATGTTCAAGCGTTCAATTTAGCTCCGTTGCGCCATAATGACATTCATTTAGCATGTGAAGCAAACAACATCGACCCTGAGCAATTTCTGTCAGATGTTCGCCAAAAAGAGGTCATTGCATTTGCGATTCGGCCTATGACACTGCGCTTGTTGCTAAACATTTACAAACGGGAAGGCAAGCTGCCAGACACGAAGTCAGCAATTTATTATGAAGGTTGTTTACTGCTTTGTGAAGAACCAAAAGAAAATCTCCGTAGACGCAACCCTTATTCAAAACTGACCGCAACACAGCGATTAACGGTTGCATCTCGTATTGCTGCCGTCACAATCTTTGCAAAGCGGTACGCAATCTCAACGGCATTAGACGATGGAGGAATATCCGTTGATAACCTCAAGATCAGTGAATTAGTTGGTCGTACCGAAGTTGCAGATGGTAATGAGTTTTTGGTTGACGAAGCTGCCATTATGGAGACGGTGGCAACTGGTTTATTTGCGACACGCGGCTCACAGTTGGTTGGATGGAGTCATCAAACCTTTACGGAATATCTCGCCGCGATATACGTTGCGCGTAATTATACAAGCACTCAAATTCGTTCTTTTTTGTTTGATGGCGACGGGAAGTTAGTCCCTCAATTGGTCGAAACGGCAGCTTGGATTGCGGTGGAAAACCAAGATATTCTGTCAGATGTCATGCACGCTGATCCAACGGTTTTGCTTCGCAGCGACTTGACAAGCCAAAGCAATGAGGTGAAGGCAAATATCGTTGAGGCTTTGCTAGAAGAGTATGAAAAGGAAGCGATACGTCCTAACAGCTATCGAACCTACTACACTAAACTACAACATCCCAATCTGACACAGCAATTAGATCAATACCTTCGTGCAAATCCTCAAGGTGTTTTCGGCCGATTCGCTGCCATCAATATCGCAGAAGAATGTGAGCTAGCAGGGTTGGATGACACACTGGTGAAACTAGCTCTTGACCAATCGGTACTGGGAATCGTTAGAGTTCAAGCGGCAGGATATGTGGCTAACTTTGGAAGTGATGACAACATTGCCAAACTGAGGCCACTTGCCCTTGTAAGAGACTTGAACACTGCCGAAGATGAACTTAAATACGCTGTGATCCCCGCGCTTTGGCCTCGCTTTATCAGTGTGGAAGAGTTGTTCGAGCATCTTGTTCCAGTTAACTTTGACGATGATCGTGTGATGACAACTCGCGTAACCGTACTGCCACAATTGGTTAAGCAGCTTGATATACAACACCTGCCAACCGCCTTAACTTGGACGCGACAATTTCCAAGACGTTTTGGGCTGTCATTAACATTTCAAGATGTACTGGATGAGATTATGCTGGCAGGGTGGCGCAACTGGCATGTTCCACATATCCGCATGGCATTCGCAAAGGCCGCCCTTGCCCGCTTGGAACGGTATGATGCAATAGTTGGAGAACGTGGTCGCGGCATTGATGGAGACAAGGTCAACTTGGAATTTTTTCAAGATGTACAAAACAACTTGGAAAAGCGCAGAGGCCTCTTTCTCGATCTACTGAACATCATCGCCGACGAAAAAATGGGTATGGAGTTGATGTCTCAACGAGCATCGCTTGTTTCGCGCCTAGATATTGAGTGGTTAATCGAACTGTATCAACGCGAACACAGAGCAATCCAACGCGCTATTTTAAGCAACATGATTGAGCGGTTTCACAACTGGTATATTCACGAAACCCACGATGTTGTTTTCCGCGCTTGCCTTCATGACGCAGAGTTGCACACAACGTTGGGAATGCCTTTTGCCATTGTCCATATCCATTCAGAGAAAGCCTCCAAGTTAAAGACCGCTCATCAGAAAGCGATGGCACGTCAGTCTCAAAACAAACCAGAGCCTCCTCTGCAACCACCGCCTCCACAACAGATTGAATTGAGGTTACAAGAATGTGAGAATGGCGACCTAGACAAATGGGTATATCTGGTTGCGTCATTATCGCTTGAGCCTCACCATTCACGTTACTGGCATGATTGGCGATCAGACCTTACCGAACGAGTTGGCTGGAGGGATGCAGATAAAGAAACGAGAAATCGCATTCTCACAGCTGCTCAACAGTTCGTAATTGAGAAAACCCCTGAAGAAAATGATTGGATCACAACAAATAGCTATCCACATACGACGCTGGCAGGGTATCAGGCATTGCGGCTATTGGCTTCGCAAAACCACGAGTCGCTGCTAAAAATACCTACTCAAGCATGGGAGAAATGGACTCCAATCATCCTTGACTATCCAAACGAAAGTGGCGAAATGCAGCAATTCCTCGCTTACTTCGCCTACGTCTTTGTTCCAGATACATTTATTGCAGAAGCCATCTCGAAGATTGAGCGTGAAGATGCAAGCGGTCATCTCTATAGCCTTTCTGTATTCGACAAATGCTGGGATGAAAAATTCACCGAGCAAATCTTGCAAAAACTTCGTGATAGTACACTGTCGAGTGGAGGACGTAGTACGCTTCTTCATTCGTTACTCGATAAAGGCTCAACAGTTGCTAGAGCTTATGCTGAAAAGCAACTTAACGCGCTAAATTTACTGTTGCCAGAAGAAAGAGAAGTTGCCATGCAAATATCAATGGCACTTTTGACAGGAAAAGCGGGTTTCGATTGGTCGCTAATTTGGAAATGTGTTGTCGACAACCGAGAATTTGGCATGGAGCTTTTTGAGCGAGCTGGTTACTTTGCCACAAGAGAGGTCGCGTTTCCAACGCAATTGAATGAGTTACAGTTAGCTGACCTTTACATTTGGCTAGCAGAAATATATCCACACGCAGAAGACCCCGACGAAAAAGGTTTCCACGAAATCACCCGTCGTGAAGAAGTAGGGCATTTGCGTGATAGCTTGCTCCATCATCATCTCATTGGGCGAGGAACACCTAAGTCTGCCGCTGCGATAGAGCGAATCAGCAAAGCCTTTCCACACCTTGATCTCCGAAGCATTACAAGACAGGCACAGGAACAAATTCGGCGGCTGCAATGGACTCCGATAGAGCCAGCCACGCTTCTCATGATCAGTAAACACCCCGATTTAGGATTAGTTCAAAATGGCGATCAATTGCTACAAGTGGTTATCGAATCACTTGAGCGGTTACAACGCAATTTGTTTGGAGAAGCAGGCATCGTGCGTAACGTCTGGGATTACCAAGCGGCTAGCAAAACGTTTCGACCGCACAGCGAAAATGACTTATCCGCGTTCATTAAACATCACTTTGACAATGACATTGCAAACAGAGGAATTGTCGCCAACTGTGAAGTTCAAATACGTCGAGGCAAACAACGGACTGATATACACGTTAATGCTGTGGTTCCGGCTGCAACTCCTAATCAATATGACACGATTACCGTCATTATTGAGGTGAAGGGTTGTTGGAACAAAGGTGTCTTGACAGCCATGCAAGACCAACTTGTGGATAGATACCTTCATGAAAACAGTTGTGGTCATGGTCTCTATTTGGTTGGTTGGTTTTTGTGTGAGCAATGGGATGAAACAGATAGCAGAAAGAAGGCCGTGAGCCAATCAGATATAGAACAGTTACGAACCAAACTCAATACACAGGCAAAAGGGCTTTCTCAGAACGGCAATATCATTGAAGCGTTTGTCCTCAATTGTCAATTGAAATGATTGTGCGATGAAACAACGCGATAATGTATTTCCGCACTACCACTTCCGACCACCTGCCAATTGGATGAACGACCCCAACGACGTGATTTAGCGGCGCGATCGCTACCATCTTTTCTATCAACATAATCCACTCGGCGCACTGTGGGGCAACATACACTGGGGATACGCCGTTGTTACTGGCTGTTTATCTTAGGCTGTTTCGCGGTAAATGCGTGCCTCATAAGGGCGCAAAGTTGTTGCAATATCGAGGTAGTTGTTGAGGATTAAATCGGCCGAATCACCCCCACCAAAATCAACCCCACCCATATCACTCATCTCTGCCGAGATATTCAACACAACTACAAACCGCTCCCCTTCAAACGAACGCCGATACGCAAACACGCTTGGATGCTCTGGTAACAACAGCTCAAAATCACCGTACACAAGTGCGTCATGCTGTTTGCGGAGCGCGATCAAACGCTGATAGAATGCAAAAACCGAATTGGAATCACCCATCGCCTGCGCGACGTTGATCGTCTCGTAATTGGGATTGACCATAATCCACGGCTCACCCGTCGTGAAGCCCGCACTAGGCGAGTCGTCCCACTGCATCGGCGTGCGAGCGTTGTCGCGGCTGTAAGCATGAAGGGTGGCAAGGGCGGCGGTCGAATTTAGCCCCTCCTCTTCCGTCATCTTTTGATACTCGCTGAATGCTGCCAAATCTCGATAGTCGATCAGCGATGGAAACGGGTTGTTCGTCATGCCGATCTCTTCCCCCTGATAGATGAATGGCGTTCCCGCCAGCGTCAGCAACAGTGTCCCAAACAGCTTTGCCGACGCTTCCCGATGCGCTTGGTCATCCCCAAACAGCGATACGACACGCGGCAAATCGTGGTTGTTAAACTGATTCGCAATCCATGCTTTGCTGTGTAATCCAACCTGCCAGCGCGTCAAAATCTCTTTTAGCTTCGGCACATCCATCCCATGATTGATGACATACTCTGTCGGCTCAAACAGGAATGGCATGTCGATCTCTTGCCGTTCTGGAGCCGCGACCTCTATCGCCGATTCCACCGTTAGTTCAATACATTCACCCGCCGTCACGATGTCGTTCTGACTGAGAAGTTCACGATTCAGCTCATGCAGAAATTGATGATATTCGGCTCCGTGCATCATGGGAGCGCGGCGAAAAATGTAAGGCGCATCGCCTGCATGATCGGGAAAGTCGGCCGCTTTAGAAATGAAGCTAATCGCATCCAAGCGAAATCCGTCAACCCCCTTCTCGATCCACCAGCGGATAATGTTGTAAAGTGCCGTTCGCATCTCTTGGTTTTGCCAATTGAGGTCGGGCTGTTGCGGCGAAAAGGTGTGCAGATAGTACTGCTCCGTCTGCCCGTCGTATGTCCATGCAGACTTAGCGAAATGCGCCCGCCAGTTGTTCGGCTCTCGTCCATTCTTGCCATCACGCCAAATATAGTAATCGCGCAGCGGACTCTCTTGCGACTTGCGACTTTCAATAAACCAAGGGTGTTGGTCGGACGTGTGATTAAGCACTAAATCGAACATCACGCGGATGCCGCGCTGATGGGCTTGAGCGATCAATTCTTCTACATCTTGCAGCGTACCATAAGCTGGATCAATCGCTTGATAGTCGCTGATGTCATACCCATTGTCCACGCCCGGCGACGCATAAAATGGTGTGATCCAGAGCAGATTGACCCCCAGCGTTTGTAAATAATCCAATTTTTCGACAATGCCGCACAAATCCCCAATTCCGTCCCCATTTCCATCGTAAAAGCTGCGCGGATAAATTTGATACGCAACCGCTTCTTTCCACCAACTTTTCTGCATCCAGTTACCTCATGTACAGTGCCGATATCGCATTGCAATATCTTGACAAATATCAATGACAGGTCTATTATGTAAGAGCTTACATTTTTTGTAAAGCGATTGCTGAGAATCAAAATAAGATGACAAACGCGACGATCTACGACGTATCACAACTGGCTAACGTAAGTATTGCAACCGTCTCGCGGGTGCTGAATGACCCCGACCGCGTGCGTGATAAGACACGTCAGCGCGTCATTGAGGCGATAGACGAGCTTGGATTTGTGCCAAAGCTAGAGGCGGTGACGCGGGCGCGTAAGAGTTTCGGCCGAATTGGTATCCTCACCCCCTCGATGACCTCCGACTCCTTTGTGGATCGTCTGCGCGGTATCATCGGCGCACTCTCCGAACTTTCCTACGAACCTATCATCTACGATGTTGAATCTGACGCGCAGCGGGATGGCTATCTGACGAGCTTGCCAACGACGCGCCAAGTCGATGGCATCATCGCGGTTGACCTGCCCATCAATACGACCGCTGCTCGCCGACTGCACAAACACAAATTGCCGACCGTCCAAATTGTCCCCTCAACCCAGCCCGTCACGTCCGACAATTTAACCTCCATCGTCCACGATGATCAGGAGGGAGGACGCATCGCCGCCGCCCACTTGTTGTCAAAAGGACATCAGCGAATCGGCTATATCGGCGACACCGAATTACCCGAATTTCTTGGCACATTTAATGACCAAAAACTAGATAGCTTTCGCCAAACGCTCGCAGATAACGGCGTTGCGCTGCCTGATAACTATGTGCGCTTGGGCGCGTTTGGGATGGAGGCGGCGCGACAAATGGCAACGCAGCTATTGTCACTACCGCACCCCCCCACCGCGATATTTACGGGCAGTGATTCTCAGGCAATTGGCGCAATGCGTGCGATTCGTCAGGCTAATTTGCGTGTCCCCGACGACATCGCCGTGATCGGTTTTGACAACATCGCCATCGCTGAATTTATTGGGCTGACGACGATTGACCAGCAGTTGACCAAATCGGGGCAGCTTGCCGTCGAGATGTTAATTCAACAAATAGAGGAAGAAAATCTGACGGCGCAAGTCGTCCCGCTTTCATTCACGTTGATAGAGCGCGAAACCACCTAAAGGCGAGTCGTCTTTCAAACGGTAGCGCGGCTCTTTTTTTACCCAAAAATGTAAGAGCTTTCATTTTGCATTTTGAAACAGTGTGCGGTGAAAAGGAATCCACAGCCGCACACTGCACAACCGAAGGATTCAAGTTTTCAACTTAACTTTATGGAGAAGAACATGAAAAAACTGAACGTTCACCTTTTGTTATTGCTGCTCGCAATCTTTGTGATTGGTTGTAGCGGAGCCGACACCGACACAACAGCCGAAAGCGTCACGCCAGATGCAGATGTCGATGGTGGCACAGATGTTGAAGAAACGCCGACCGAATCGGCCGATACCTCATCCGCTGGCCCTACTGAGGTCACAATTCTCGGCACAATCAAGCCAGAAATTCAGACACCTTTTGAAGCAGCCGTCGAAGCGTACAACGATTCACAAGATCAATACGAGGTTGTCGTCATTCCACGCGACGGTGACCCCGTCCAGATGATGACTTCGCTGTTCGCCTCTGGCAATATGCCGACCATCAACACGATGGGGCAAGAGTTCTCGCTTTTCCAAGAGTCATCATGCGATTTGAGCGACGAGTCATTCTCACAGCTTGCCTTTGACGGCACACAGGCTGATGTGACGGTAGACAGCAGCGTATATGGAATGCCCGTGACGATTGAGGCGTTTGGCCTGCTCTATAACAAGGCCGTTCTCGATGAAGCGGTCGGCGGTGAGTTCGATCCCGCCAGCATCAACACGCGCTCTGCGCTTGAAGCGTTGCTGATGCAGATTGACGCGCTCGATGACACGGAAGCGGCCGTTCACCTGTCTGGATTGGACTGGTCACTCGGCGCACATTTCACCAACGTCATGTTCGCAACGCAATCAATGGATGCAAATGAACGACTCGCATTTATCGACTCGCTTCGCAATGGTGATGCCGATCTCGCCAACAATGAAACGTATCAAGGATGGCTGGAAACGCTCGACTTGCTGCGTGAGTATAACCAGAACGCAGGATCGCCGCTGGCTCCAACCTACGACGACGCGACGCTGGCACTCGGCTTGGGCGAAGTAGGGCTGTGGTTTATGGGCAACTGGGCATTACCAAATTTGCTGGAAATCAATCCAGATACCGACTACGGCATTCTGCCCGTCCCGATCAGCGATGACCCCGCCGATTATGGCAATAGTCAAATCTCAATCGGCGTTCCGTCAAACTTGGTAATCGACTGTGAGCAGTCTACACCACAGGAGCGTGCTGGCGCAGTTGACTTCCTAAACTGGTTCGTCACCGATCCAGAAGGGCAAGATTACTGGGTCAACGAGTTCAAGTTTCTACCTGTCTTTGAGGGAATTGACATCTCTCCTGACGATGCGCTGTCAACCCAGATTCTGGATTATGCAGAGAGCGGCAACAGCTTGCAGTGGATGAACAACCGCTATCCCGCTGGCGGCTGGCAGGACATGGGTGCTTCCATGCAGCAGTACGTTGTTGGCGACTTCGACGGCGGCGAGCTTGCTGCCGCAATCGAGGATTATTGGGCGAATCTTGAGGATGAACCGATGGATGAGGGCAGCACCGATGAAGGCGACACCGATGAGGGTGAGTCATCTAGCAGTGGCGACGTAGACAATATGATCGCCCCCGTTGAAGGCGACGCAACCGTAACGATTCTCGGCACAATCAAGCCAGAAATTCAGGAGCCATTTGAAGCAGCCGTTGACGCATACAACGCTTCACAAGATCAATACGAAGTCGTGATCGTTCCACGCGACGGCGACCCCGTCCAGATGATGACTTCGCTGTTTGCCTCTGGCAATATGCCGACCATCAACACGATGGGACAAGAGTTCTCGCTGTTCCAAGCGTCATCTTGTGATGTGACAGATCAACAGTTTTCACAACTTGCCTTTGATGGCACACAGGCTGATGTGACGGTTGATGGTCGTGTTTATGGTATGCCCGTGACAATTGAGGCGTTTGGCCTGCTCTACAACAAAACCGTTCTCGATGAGGCGGTTGGCGGTGATTTTGATCCCGCCAGCATCAACACGCGCTCTGCACTTGAAGCGTTGCTGATGCAGATTGACGCGCTCGATGACACGGAAGCGGCCGTTCACCTCTCTGGACTGGACTGGTCACTCGGCGCACATTTCACCAACGTCATGTTCACAGGTCAGTCAAACGACATGGAAGCGCGTATGGCGTTCATCGACTCGCTACGTGCGGGTGATGCGAGTCTCGCCGACAATGGGGTTTATCAAGGATGGCTGGAAACGCTCGACTTGCTGCGTGAGTACAACCAGAATGCAAGGTCGCCGCTGGCTCCCACGTATGACGATGCAACGCTAGCACTCGGCTTGGGCGAAGTAGGGCTGTGGTTTATGGGCAACTGGGCATTACCAAATTTGCTGGAAATCAATCCAGATACCGACTACGGCATTCTGCCCGTCCCGATCAGCGATGACCCCGCCGATTATGGCAATAGTCAAATCTCAATCGGCGTTCCGTCAAACTTGGTAATCGACTGTGAGCAGTCTACACCACAGGAGCGTGCTGGCGCAGTTGACTTCCTAAACTGGTTCGTCACCGATCCAGAAGGGCAAGATTACT
>JAUIAP010000002.1 GCA_030425205.1 Anaerolineae bacterium | reverse complement strand
AGAATAGGTGATTTCGTAGGCAGTTTGAATCAGTTTGACTCGGTGGTTTGAGGGGAAATCGGCCGAATTTGTGGGGAGAAAAGGGCTAAATTGGGACGTTTTCGGCCGAAAACGTCCCCTTTGTGAGACGAATGCTATCTGTGACGCCAATACGACGATGTAGAGAGTGATCCATCTGAGTCGCAGACATCCTTGGCAGGGCAGTCTTCACCGCCCGCCGCTAGCGCGGATGAAGACATCCGCGCGCCACTCAGCATCATTGCCAGCAATCCTAACAACGACCATAGCGGCCATCGAATATTGTTGACCGTCCCCTGTTGACTGATCCCCACTGCCGTCGGCGCGCTGTTGAACTCATACGATCCCATGTCGCATTCAACAGCGGGATCACCATCCCCGTTGACTGGCGCAGGTAAGCCGCGCTGATCATGCGTGACCGCCCCGCCTTGCGCGTCGTCACAGTTGCCCGCGTCGATAGCTGGGCTGAAAAAGGCGATCGAGTAGACACGAGCGTATCCCTCGCCACTGATTAAGTTGAGACCCGCCGATACGTTACTCACCATCCCGTCCGATTGTCGTTCCCATGCACACGCATTGTTAGCCCCCCGATTCTCGATTAGGCTGTCGTAGGCACTATCGAACCTGCCCAAGCAATCTGGATAACCACCGCCGTTGGCGATGTTGTCGGCAATGATCGTGCTGTTGAGATGGACGGTGCTGTTGGCGCAATCACAAAAGTAGAGACCCCCGACATCCCCAAATTCGCCACCGTTTACACGGGCGATGTTGCCGGCAATGGTCGTGTTAGCAATCGTCGCAAGCCCCGCATTGATATAAATTCCCCCTCCATTGAGACCCGCCTCGTTACGACTCACCGTCGAATTAGTCAAGTTTTGCGTGCCACCATTTTGATAGATACCACCACCACTGATTGCACTGTTGTTATCGGCCGAACTCTGCCACAAATTAAACGTTCCCGCTTCAACATACACGGCCCCACCCGCAGCCGCACTGTTAGTGTTGATGTCCGCCTTGCTCAACATTAGGTTGCCACCCGCCTGCAAGATCGCGCCCCCATTGCCCTCAACACTGTTTTCCGCGAGCGTGATTTGGTCGAGGTCAAGCGAGCCGTCCGCCAGATAGATCGCGCCGCCATCTTCCCCTTCATTGGTGGTGAACTCTACTGCCGTCGCGCTGACATTCCCGCCCGCCACACACAGTCCACCCCCTTTCCCATCCTCTTGTGCGGTATTGGCTTCATTCCTTCTAAATGAACTATTATTAATAACGACTGTACCACCATAAATCGTCGCGCCACCGCCACAGCGTGTTGCCGATATATAGGATGATGGGTTGAGCGTATTGTCTTGGAAATATGAGTTCCCGACGGTCAATGAGCCTCCCAATGTGCTAACACCGCCACCGAAATCGGCCGAATTATAGAAAGCCGAACTGCCATTCTTGATCTCTACGTCGGCAAATGCGCTGTAAAGTCCACCCCCATAGGTCGCGTCGTTGTAACGCATTGATACATTGTTCAGCGTCGATTGTCCTTTTCCCACATACATACCACCTCCCTTTTCTGCATGGTTGAACCAAAACCAGACACTGTCTAGTTGAAGATGACCATTGCCAGAGCCGACCGACGAGGGAACAAGAAGACCACCGCCGTTGCCGCTTTGTGGATTGCCATATTGAATGCGAAAGTTGCGTAGGGTCACGTCGTAATCACTCAGGATTGTGAACACGCGCTGCGTCGAGTTTTCGAGCGAGTCGGCCGCCTGCACAAAGGTCGTGTGCGTGCCTAATCCCTCAATCGTCAGCGACTTGTTGACGACGATATCTGGTTCGGTGTGCGGGGATGTCATCAAAATTTGGATCAAATCCCCGTCACTGGCGGCGTTGATGGCAGCTTGGATGGTGGTGTGGTCGCAGCCATTGGGACAGACGGTGCGGGTGACGGTGGTATCGGCCGAAACAACGCCCACGCCTAAAAACAACAGTCCAAACAGTAAAATCATCAGCTTTTTGATCATCGTTCCATCTCCTTGTCGTTATGATAGGTTCAGGATACATGATTCTGCGGCGTGATGGAATCAGATTATATCGGCCGATCTTCACCCATTCTTGAACGATATTCCGTTTTAGGTGAACTAGATGGGACGATTGTCAACTGATTTTGACAGTCGATGGGACGTTGTTTCAACTAACGGTTGTGACGACAATGTAGAATAGTTGCCAAAGTGTGGTCACCGCCAAAATCACAAACAACCAAGACACCCACTTACCACTGTCCACCGCAACCGCACCAGCGGCCTGTCCACTGAGCCCCACCGCCGTCGGAATCCCGTTGTACTCGATTGAACCCATATCACAGTTAGCGTTGCTGTCGCCGTCCCCATCGACGGGCATTGCATAACCGCGCTGATCGGTGTTGAGCGGATCGCCGTTTGCGTCGAGACATGTGCCAGCGTCGATGGCGAGGCTGCTGTTTAACAGCGGGTAGTGACGCGCATAACCGCTGCCGGTAATCGTGCCGAGTTGCGGATCGAGCGAGTGCATCATACCAACAGAGAACTGTTGCCAACTGCACGGATCGGCCGAATCCCCTAAATCGCCAATCCAACTGTAGGTCGCGTTGCTGAAATGACCAAAACAGTCGTGATGCCCATTGCGATCCAGTTGGACGAGATTTTCCGCAATGATCGTGCTGCGCAGGGTGATGCTGTTATTGTTATTATCCACGATGTAGATGCCGCCGCCGTTACCGTTGATCGTGTCCCCATAGTTGGCAATGTTTTGTGTGATGGTGCTGTTGGCGATGCTGACCAGCGAAATGCTGTTCACGTAGATACCGCCGCCGTTCTTGCCTGCCACGTTATCTGCGACGGTCACATTGGTCAGCTTGACATCAGACTGAAATGAGGCAACGAGACCGCCGCCCGTGATCGCGGCCTGATTTTCGAGCAAGGCGACTTGATTCATCGTCAGACTGTCTTGAGAGCGCATGAGAATGCCACCGCCGGTTTCGGCCGAATTGCCGCTGATCTCCGTGCGCGAAATCTCCACTGTTGCCAATGACAAACATAACCCACCACCAGATTCCGTCTTCGCGTCGTTGTCTGTGATTTCGCTGTCGCGGATGATCACATCACCGCGCAGATGCAGCCCTGCGCCACAGCGATCATTTGGGGTTGGTGTCAACTCATTGTCGTCAATGCGCGTGTCGACAATCGTTACCGTGTAACCTGTGGCATAACTGAGTATCGCGCCGCCATTGTCCGCAACGTTGCGAAAGATGCGGCTGCCACCGTCAATCGTCATTGCACCCGAATTACGGATGCCACCACCTGTCGAGCTGGCGAAGTTGTTGTCAACGCTGCTATTGGTGAGGGTCAGCAGATTTGCACCACTCACATTGTAGATGCCGCCACCGATTGACCCCGTGTTGTCTTGCACGCGCACATCGTTGAGCGTCAGAACACCCTCATTGCCGATGCCGCCACCGTTGGCCGCGTTGTTATCGCGGATGGTCATCTCGTTGAGCGTGACGGTGGAAACTGACCCACTCTCTGAGCGCACCCACAACCCGCCACCATCGACATTGCCCTGCGGGTTGCCGTGTCTGATGGTGAAATTTTGCAGCGTGACAGTGTTGCCAGCTAGAACGGTGAACACGCGCGCTTGAGCGGTGTTGGGCGTCACATCTGCCTGCACAATGGTGTTGTCGCGGTCGAGTCCTTCAATGGTGATGTTTTTTGTGATCAGAATGTCGGACTCGGTGTGCGCGCTCAGGAAGAACAGTTGGATGGTGTCGCCCGGAGCGGCTGCGTTGATGGCGGATTGGATGGTGATATGGTCGCAATCGGTCGCGCAGACGGTGCGAGTGGCGGTCGGGCTTGCCTCAGTAACGCCATGCCACGCCATCACCCCAATGATCACAAGACAAAATTTGATGATGGTATTCATGATTCCCTAGGAGCGCGGACGCCTCGTCCGCTCTGTGCTGGCGGAAGAGACGTCCACGCTCCAATTTATAGATTCGACAAAATTTCGTCTTTCTTGCGCTCAAACTCTGCCTGTGAAATCAGGCCACTATCTAACATCTGCTTGAGCTGTTGCAGTTTTCCAACTTGATTGCCCACCTGTGCAGTGAAATTGTCCCTACCAGAATGAGCAGATGGAACAGCCATACCGCTTAGATTCCAACTCGTAATCGCTACCCGTTCTCGCTTCTTCGGATCGATATGCACGCCGACCTGCATTCCCGGTGTGAGCTTCATCAGGTCGGTGACGTGAAGCGTTTCATTCGACTTGGCGCGATAGGGTGCTCCGTCAGGGGGATCGATCTCAAGTTCAATTATCACGCCAACATCATGTTCACTGCGGCTGTTGTAGGTGACACGACTGCGCGATGTGTTGATAATTCTGGCGGTGGCCGGGATACCTTGCTCGCGCAAATGCTGCGTCTTGGCGATGAATTTGCCATAGCCTAGAAAAAATGAGGCGAGAAAGATCAACGGCCAAACGACGAGCCAAAGTGCGCCGACGTAGTAGGTAGCGGCACGTAAAAAAATCTGACCGGTTGAAATCGGCGTTGTCACACCGTTTTGGGCGGTGCATAGATAGCGAATGTTTGTGCCAGATTCGCCATTCGGTTGTGACCAGCGCGTTTCTTCAACTGTGACGCTGCTTTCGCACAGCGGCGCGGCCAGTCGTTTGCCAATCGCAGGCACAGCAACCAGCCCCAAGAAACCACCGCACACCAAGGTCAAAAATAGCGTGGCGAGAATACTGCGGGTCAGCGAGCGAAAAAAGCGTTTCATGATCGTCTCCTTGTGAAAGCCATATAGGTATCTACATCAATAGGATACGCGATTTTGCTCAATATTTGAATCAGGTAATCTACGCATGATTATTGAGTTTTAGGCGTAATTGGGGGCGTTGTGGGATGGAAATGGGACGATTTCGGCCGAAATCGTCCCAAGATTGCGTCAACAAGCGGTTGCGCTCGCCGATTCATGCAATTAGACTGTTAACATGAAACCAATTACCCTACCAAGCGACGCAATTCGTTCAGCATTTCGTGTCGCGACTAAACGCATGAGACGACGATTGAAAATGATGTTGTGGATTCTGGCAGCTGGATGGTTGCTAGGGTGGGGCAATGGTGGGATCGTTTCGGCCGAAAATCATCTCATCCCGACAACCGGTCATTCATTTCAAGATCCGAATAGTACATGGAGCGATCTCGGCTTTAACAGCGATGGTGTCGTGACAATGGCGCACAATAGTTCGGGTAGTCTCTTCGTGGGGGGCGATTTTGAGTCCGCTGGGGATGTAACGACAAATGACCTTGCCCACTGGGATGGGGTCAATTGGCACGCTGTTGGCGGTGGAATAGAAGCAGTCGGCAACGTCAATGCGCTCGTATTTGACAGCAATGACAATCTCTATGTGGCAGGCCAATTTGCTCCACAGAGTGGCACAACGTCTCGCTCCATCGTCATGTGGGACGGCACCATCTGGCAGTCGTTATCAACAGGCGTAGACACGAGTCAAAATGTTATCCATGCGCTCGCCATTGATGATGCTGACAATCTCTACGCTGCGGGTGTTTTTCAGACAATCGGAGGTGTCGCAGCTAGTAACATTGCCATGTGGAACGGAAACGGATGGAGTGCATTGGGATCAGGAACGTTTGGGGCTATCTTTGCCCTTGCGCTCGACAGTGATAGCAATCTTTACGCTGCTGGCAATATCGCTACCGCTGGCGGCACATCGGTAAACCGCATTGCGAAATGGGATGGGGCCAATTGGTCACCCGTAGGTGAAGATTCCAACGGCACTGATGGCCCGATCAGGGCACTTGCCATCGACAGTTCTGATGTGCTTTACGTTGGTGGTGCATTTTCAAATGCAGGTGGCGTTGCGGTCAATTCCGTTGCCCAATGGGGCGGAACGGATTGGTCTGCGCTCGGCAGTGGGGTTAGCTTCGCCGTTGAGGAATTTGGACTTGACATGAACGCTAATGTCTATGTGGGAGGCAATTTTGCAACCGCTGGTGGAACGACATCTCATAATGTGGCGAGATGGGATGGCAACAGTTGGCATGGGTTGGCAAGCGGAATTGGGGGTCAGAATAATGATGTGAGCGCACTGACACTTGACATAGACGGCAATCTGTATGTCGGTGGCGATATCCAAGGTGCAACCGCAGGCGGAACGACAGTAACGGGCGTTGCAAGATGGAATAGCGGCTCCCCGCCAACCGCAGTACAGATGCAACAACAGATCGCCACCACCCCGAACGTGACAACCATCTTGTCCATTCATAGCCTAGCATTCGCCATGCTTATGGCAATATCAATTGGCGTACATCGCCAATGGAAATGGTCTAAATGCCAATACACATCGGCGTAGTACGTTGCCCCGCTTCTACCCGTCAGTAGAAGCGGGGCATGATTTTAGAGATCATGGTCGCACCCCTCAGTTTCGTGGCCTTAAGCGATAGGTAACCGTCAAAAGAGCTGCCAAAATGAATAGTAATACGATGCGCCGCAATGTTGAATGCATCAACGAGTTCACTACGCCACCGTCACCCAACCCCACAACCAACGGCGCACCAACAACGCTGGTTGTCTCATTTGCAGTTGGTTCGCCGCCGACCTGCAACATCGACAACTGGCCCGAAAATGGCACATCACCGGGAGCCATCATGCGGACGACAATTTGATAGCTGTCTGTCGCTTGCGGGGGCAAATCGGGGCGAGCGCAGAGCAGCTTTAGTCCCGTGAGTTCGCAGCCAGCGGGTGCGCTGTGCAGCGTCATCGAAGGGGAAAGGGTGTGCAGAATTGATAAAATGGTCGCCGTTGTGCCGCCAAAATGCTGGATTTGGACGGTGTAGGTAACAAGTGTCCCCGTTCGCACACGGTCGGGGCGGTCGTCGATGTCGAGGGCAATTTCGGCCGATCCTGGGAACAGCCCGCGCAGTGGTGGTGCGCAGAACACGGTGTCAACATCGACACCCGGAACCTGCGCACGCACCTGCCAATAGCGCGCCAGCACGTCGGCCCAACTAACTTCTGCATCCCCAACTTGAATAAATTCATAGGGATTGGGGTTGCTGATGGTTGTCGTTCCACCGATGTCATAGACAGGCGTTGACGTGTACCAGAGCGATTGCCACGTGTGATACTGCTCACCGCTTTCGGCTGTCCACAATTGAAACGGCGTAAAGAGGCTATAAAGTGCCTCGCCGCCACCCGACCATTCCCAAACAGGTGCCGCACCCATCCCCTCGTAAAACCACGGGCTGCCCTCTTGATAGGTCTGATTAAAGGGCAGACTATCGTAGATTGCCGTTTGCGCCGCACTCGCACGGCTGGCAACATCTGTGCCTGCAAACTCGCTGGCAAGTGCCGCGCTAAACGTCTGCATATCAGAGAGCGCATCGGGGGGAGCCAACACTAACTCGCTTGGATCATCGCAAAATGTCGTATCGTATTGGAAGCTGTTTGTATAGGCCAGCTCTATGCGATCGGCGGTCAGCGTTGGGTTGCTATCAAATTCAGCGAGCAAGGCAGCCGAGAGTGCGTCCCAACTGGATTTGACGGTTTGCAACTGATCGGTCTGTATGCCGAGTGCGATAAATGGATGTTGTGTCGATGGGATCAACGATTGGTAGGCGAGCAGGATGAATTGGGCAAAATTTTCGGCCGAATGTGCCGTACTCAATCCCCCAAGTGCCGTACCCGGCATCGCAGGATCGAAAAAAGCATAGTTTGGCGACCCTGTGATATAGCCAGCATAGTCGCGCAACTCGTAGAACTCCTCGATGGAACCCGCGAAACAGTGCAGCAAATCGATCACGTCGAAGCGTTCCCCGCCCCCTTCCGCAGCAATCGCAAATGCGGTTGCGAGATCATGCGGCGTGATCAGGCGATGCCCTTGCTCGTCGGGCAGATGGAAGTCGCTATAGTTGGGATTGACCATCGTGCGATCTGGCAGCGGCGAGAGCGCGCGCCCCGTCTGCGGTGATTCGAGCAGTTGGCTGATCGGCACGACAGTATCGGCCGCGAAAAAGCTGCCGTGTCCGATGTAGCTAAAAAGATTGCGCGTCGATGGATAGGTCGCCTGCGCCCAGAGCAGATAGCCACCCAACGACTGCCCATCGGTTGTGTCATATTCTGTGATGCTGTCTGTCAACAGGCCATCGTGCGCGGGCAAGCAGTCCAGCGTGGTCAATGTTCCACCTGCGGCGACATGCAGTTGCGTATCGGCCGATCCATCCAAGTCGCTCAACATAACCGCGCGCACGCTGGGGTTTGCCGCCGTTGCCGCCACGATTCCCTGAACGGTTGCGGTGTATTGATAGGATAGGTTGGCCGTGTTGGTAATGGTCGGATCATTGTCAAATGCGAGCACGTAGATGGCTAAAATCTGTGTCGCAGCGGTCGGGGGTTGTGTACAGGCAGTGGGAGTTGTTGCGGCCGAAACTAGCCGCAGCCAGCCAAAAAGCAACATACCTGACAGCGCAAATACAGATAGCAATAAGTACAAACGTTTCATCGTGTCTCCTTGTAAGTTCAACCTTAGCGCAGCTGCTTCGCAAAGCGCATTTTCAATCATCCACATCTATACCGTAACATATCTGAGGGCAAATTTGAATCGTCTTGACTCTGTCAATATCGGCCGAATTTCGCCGTATAATTGAGTTGCTTGCAAACAATGGGACGAATCGGCAGGATAAACGATGAACGATGAGACGATGACGCAGTTTGTGACGATGATCAGCCATGCCCTAAAGCAGTGGCGCGATGGAGATTGGCTACTGCTTTCGCAATCTCCCTTAATCGAAAGCGACTTGGTTGGTGCCGCGCTGTTGCCAAATGAACCGCGCACGATGCTTAGTCTGGCCCGCGCCATCCAGACGACGCTCCGCTGGGGCATCGCCCAGCTCAAGCCCAGCGGGGAGCAAGATTGGCTGGCGAATCGCTGGCGGCAGTATAACTTGTTGCACCACTACTATGAACTTGGCTGGTTGGCGGCCGATGTGGCAGAGCAATTAGCGATTGCGGAGCAGACATTTTACGATTGGCGCAACCAAGCGGTCACGCTATTGAGCCACACCCTGTTTGAAGAGGCGCAACACGCCCAACTGGCCGAACAGCGCAAACAGTTTGCCATCTTGTCACATTACGATTCGCTCGACTCAGACAGTCGTCGCCTGTTGCGGTTACTGGCAACTGTGCCAATCGAGCATCCGCTCGCTCTCGACTGGCTGCCGCGTTTGCTGCCCGACAGCGACAATCGCGCTTCATTGGCGACCCTAGAATCCCATTATCTGCTGCAACAGGCGGGGCAACGCTTGATGGTCGCCCTGCCCGTGCGAGCCGCGCTGCAACAGCGGTTATCGGCCGAAGAACGCATCGGCTGGCTCGTCCAATTGGCACGCATCTATCGACAAACAAAATCCCCATTGGCAGCGGCCGAATGTTATGCGGCGGCGGGCGAACATGACCGGTCAGCGCGGCTTTTGATCGAGCAGTGGCAGACTTTGGTCAACCAGCAGAAAGTGACCGAGATGCAGCCACTGCTGACGCAACTGCTCGCTACTCCACAGCTAGAGGGTGAACTGATCGCGGCGTTGTATCTGGTGGCGGGAAAATCGGCCGAATATCTCGACGATCTCCCCAGCGCAATCGATGCATATGGACACGCCCTCGCAACGGACAATCTGCTGCAAAAAGCGCAGGCCTACCATCGACGCGCCAAAGTTTATCAGCGCGTCGATCTCGATCAGTGCCTGAATCACTATCAAGTTTGCATCGATCTACTCAACCGCCAACCGGAGCTGTCGAGCGAGCTTCAGCGGCGGCTGGCCCAGATGCTTATCGATCGTGGCTGGATCAATCTGCAAGAGCGACTCGACTTTACACAGGCGGACGCTGACCTGAATGCCGCACAGGCACTCATCACGCCAAACGATAGCGAAACATGGGCGCGACTCTATGACGCACGCAGCGGCCTGCACGTGATGGAAGGTAACTCAGCCGGGGTCATTCAGACGCGCATGCGCGCATGGATTGCGGCCGAAGAGTCGCAGAATAGCGAGTTAATGATGCACATTGCCCACAATCTTGGACAAGATTACATATGGGATGATCAGCATGAAAAGGGGCGCGAGTTTCTCAATCGCAGTTTGGCAATTGCCACCGCGAGCGATAATTTACAGCTACAGGGGATGGGATACAAAGGGTTGGGCGCATCATTTGCACTTCAGGAACAGTATGAACAGGCGGTCGCATTTTATCTACAGGCGCACAAGTTATTCGTGCAGACCAAGAATCCGAACTGGCGACTCGGTTGTTGTTACGATTTGACAGAGGCATTTGCCGAATTGAGTCGCTGGGAGGAGGCGCGCGCCTACTTTGCAGAGGGTCGTCAGCTTGCAGACGAACTGGGCCATCAACGACAACGCCAACAGTTCGCAGCCCTGATCGAAAAATATCCATCGCTCGTTGCAACGGTCAACGACCGCCAACAGCAGGCAATCAACTACCTACACGACCATGCGGCGATCTCAAGGGCCGACTATGTGAAGCTAACTGATGTCTCTAAGAGTCAAGCGCACCGCGATCTGGAAGAACTGATCGAACAAGGCGTCATCGAGCGCGTCGGTAAAGGTCGCGCCACACGCTATGTTTTGGTCTCACATTGATGGTTGTCGTGTGGGCAAAGCGTTGGGTTTACATCTAGCCAACTGCTCGACTTTCAATTAGCATTGTTTTCAACAGATAAACGGAGTGTCTTATGAAACGATTGATCTTACTAATTCTATTGAGCCTCATGGTGTTTGGTGGACGAGTTTCGGCCGAAACCCCCGCCCCATGGCGCGGCGAATATTACGACAACGAGTGGTTTGCAGGGCAACCTGTTTTCACGCGCGATGACGCAATCATCGACTTCGACTGGGGCAGCGGTTCCCCTGATCCGCGTATTCCAAACGATTTTTTCGCTGTGCGCTGGCGACGCACAATTCACCTAGATGAAGCGGCAACCTATCGCTTGACGGCCATCGTCGACGACACGCTCAAAGTGATCGTCAATAATCAGGTTGTGTTGAATTTGACTGAGGCGACCGATCTTTCGACGAGCATCGTTAAACCTGACATTCTGCCCAGCATTGTGGACGTTCCGCTGAACAAGGGAAACAACTATATCTACGTTGAGTACAAAGAAAAAACGTTTCCGGCACGTGTGCAACTGCTCGTCGATCGGTTAACGCCCGCGCCGCAATCTGGTTGGACGGCACGCTATTTCAACAATACAACGTTGAGCGGCGAGCCAGCGTTAGAGCGAATCGAAACGTTTGACGAACGCAACAAATTATTGAATATCTGGGGACACGCTGCACCTGACGGTGTAAATGAAGATTTCTTTTCAGCGACGTTTGAGACAACCTTTGAAGTTGGGTCAGGTGGCGCTGCGTATCTGTTCAATTTATCGGCCGATGATCTCACCGAACTGCTTATTGATGGGGAGCCAATCTTGGAGATTGACGCGGCATGGGATAGAAAATCGGCCGAACGTTTCCTCACAAGCGGCACACACACCATCACAATCCACTACCGTGAATATGTCGGCTGGGCATACCTAGACTTCTCCGCAATCCCCCTAACCCCCTAACACTGGAGCGCGGGCGGCTCGCCCGCCTTCTTTTGCTGCGGGCGAGCCGCCCGCGCTCCCAGTATTTTAATGCACTTGGACGGGGTCTTTAATCGCCCCTCGATCCATCAACGGCATGTCATATCCTACATCCCAATTCTCTGGCGCATCCGTCTTGGCAATTTGAATCGCCGTATTCTTGTAATCGGGAATCTTCGCTCGTCCATCGACGCGATCAAGCGTCAGTAAATTTGCTGCCGCCTCCGCAAAGTGGAATGGCAAGAAGACGGTTCCCTCTGGCGACCGTTCCGTCACCAACGCCCGCACCTTCACGACCCCGCGCCGCGACTTGAGTTCGAGCCAATCCCCCGTCAATACCTCCAACTCACTCGCGTCAAATGGATGAATCTCGACGGTCGCCTCTGGATATATCTCTTCCAAACGCGAACGCCCCGTCATCGTGCTACCTGACCAGTGGTATAGCACGCGACCCGTCGTTAAATTATAGGGATATTCGGGGTCTGGCTGTTCGCTCTCTGTACCAAAATCGATCTCCCAGAACTTCCCTCTGCCGCGTGGAAAATCTTCTGCAAACAGAAATGGTGTTCCCGGATGATCAAAGCTGGGGCAGGGCCAATGCACGCCCCCTTCCTTCTCCAGCCGTGCATAATCGATGCCATAAAAATCTGGTGTGACGACGCGCATCTCTTCCCAAATCTCTTCAGGAGTTGCGTAGTCAAACCCATGAACGAGTTCTTCACCCATCAGCTTTTCAATGCGCCGCCCCAAATCACACAATATCTCCCAATCGGGGCGCGAATCAGCAACCGGGGGGACAGCCGCACGGACACGTTGAATGCGTCGGTCTGAGTTTGTAAACGTGCCGTCCTTCTCAGCAAAACTTGTCGCAGGCAAAATCACATCCGCCATCTCGCCTGTTTCGTTGATAAAAATATCTTGACAGACTAAGAATTCGAGATTTTCCATGCAGTGGCGCGTATGGTTCAAATTTGGCTCGCTCATCATCGGATTCTCGCCTAAGACAAACATCCCCTTGATCGAGCCATTCCCTGCCCCCGTTACCATTTCAGTCGCCGTCAAGCCCGCGTTTGTGTTAAGTTTCGTTCCCCAATGTTTTTCAAACTTCGCATTGACCTCGGGGTCACCCACATTTTGATAGGCCGTATAGACATTGGGCAAACCGCCGCTATCCGAGCAGCCCTGCACATTATTCTGCCCACGCAATGGGTTTAAGCCCGTGCCAGCCTTGCCAACATGCCCACACATCAATGCCAAGTTAACCAGTGCCAGCGTGTTGTCTGTACCGTGCGTGCTTTGGCTGATGCCCATGCCCCAGTAGATGCTGGCGCGTTCTGCATTTGCGTAAATTCGTGCCGCCTCAACGATAGATTCGGCCGATACGCCAGTGACTTTTTCCGCCCATTCTGGCGTGAACTGATCTAATGATTCGATATAGTCGTTGAAACCTTCCGTGCGATCACGAATGAAGTCAGGATCAAACAACCCCTCCTTCACAACCACGTGTGCCATCGCTTGAAAGACTGCGACATCACTGCCCGGATTCTGTTGCAGCCACAGCGTCGAGAAATCGACCATCTCGATTTTACGGGGGTCGATCACGATCAGCTTTGCCCCATTCTTGCGCACAGCGCGTTTGAGGAAATTAGAAATTACAGGATGTGTCTCTGTCGTATTGCTGCCCGTGACAATGAACGCCTCCAGATTTTCCATCTCGGCGATGCTATTCGACATCGCGCTGCTGCCAATCGACAACTGCAATCCTGTTACCGAACCCGCGTGACACAGCCGCGCACAGTGATCGACATTGTTCGTCTTGAACAAGGCACGCATCACCTTCTGATAAACGTAGTTATCCTCGTTGGTCGCCTTTGCGCTGGCATAGCTCGTCACCGAGTCGCCGCCATACGACTTGGCGATTCGCGACAGCTCTGAGGCGACAAGATCGAGTGCTTCATCCCACGATGCCTCACGCCAAAGCGGTGTTGCACTGCGCCCTTCTTCACGATTGACGCGAATCAATGGCCGCTTGACACGCCCCGGATGCTTCACATAGTCCGTTCCATAGCGCCCCTTGACGCACAGCATCCCATAGTTGGGAGCAGCATCAAATGGCGCTTCGACCGAGTAGATCAAGCCGTCTTTGACGTTCAAGTTCATCTGGCAGCCAACCCCACAGTAGGGGCAGGTGGTGCGGACAGTTTTATCGGGTTTGAGCATTATTTCTGCACTCCTGTTGAGGTCGTCCACCCCGAAAATCCACGCAGCGTCTGACCGCTCTTGACGAGCTTATTCCCAACATTGTTCAAGTCGTCCCCTGTGTCGTTCAGCGAGCCACCCAACTCCCGCAGATTTTCAGCGACGAGTTTCAAATCTTTGGCAATCTCGACGAGCCGTTTTGACCCATCCTGCAACTTATTGGCAGCATTCTCGACCATCGGATGTTCGTCCATGTCAAAGCCACTGATCACGTTGATGCCCATCACTTCGGTACGTTTCGGCCGAAAACTAGGAATCTTGATCCGATCGATCTCTCGTCCCACATCTGCCATAATCTCGGCCGCTTCCCCAAGCTCCGTTTCCATGCGATCCAGCGCAGAAGACGCACGTTTTGCCAACAGCGTTGCGCCGCCCTTGCCATCTTTGCCACCCGTCAAAACAGAACTCGCCCGAATTGCGCTTGAGCCGGCCGATTCGATATTGTCCCCCGTCTCCTCCAACATCTGCGGCAACCGTTCGATGATATCCATGATCCGTTCGCGGTTATCCCAGACGAGTTCGACCACAGTCTTCATCTTATCAAAATCGAAATCGTCGAAGCGGTCTAATACTTTTTTGAACATAACTTTGGACTCCTTACTTCTTTCTCCGTTTCTTATCTTTCATCATCCGCGGGCGCGTCTGCGCGAAAATATCATCAGGGTTGATGCCGTCTTCGAGCAAGGATTGACGTTTGGGCTTGAGTGCGCCCGTGGGACATGCGCCGACGCAGGCGCCACAAAAGACGCAGGTGGTGTCTGGCATCGGCCGATCATCAAACGTTGCAATTGTCGTCTCAAAGCCGCGCCCATTAAAGTTAAGCGCAAACGCAAACTGCGCGTCCTCTGCGCATACCTGCACACACCGCCAACAGTTGATGCACTGCCCATAGTCGCGTACATAAAATGGATTGTCGTCGTAAACAGGCACGTCACGTCGCTTGCCATCGGGAAAGCGATCTCTGTCTGCGCGATATTCATCGATCAACGCCTGTATTTCAGGAGCTTCTTCCAGATTGACCGTCGATGCAAGCAGTTCTAACAGCGTGCGGCGACCACGCCGTACATCTGCACTGTTCGTTTCCACTTCCATGCCATCCCAACACGGGGTCACACACGCCGCGCTCTGCACGCGCCCGCCCGAATCGACCGAGCAAACGCGGCACAACCCGTTCGCCGTCAGGTGCGGATGGTAGCAAATCACGGGAATATCGATCCCGACCTGCTTGGCTGCGTCCAAAATCGTCATTCCCTTTGGGACAGTCACTGCTTGCCCATCAATTTTCACGCTTACTGATTCACTCATTTCATGTCCTTCTCTAAAAATTCTGTCAACTTGTTATCCGCTCTGGATGCGTATAAACGCGCATCCGATCTTGGCGCAGGTAGGCGACAATCGTGATATTCCATGCTTCTGCCAGCGCAACCGAAAGGCTAGTCGGCGATGTGCGTGAACAGACGATGGGCGTTTGTAATCGTCGTGCCTTATTGATCATTTCACTGCTAATGCGGCCGCTTGTGAACAAAATTTTGTCGCGTGTGTCGATGTTGTGCACCAATGATGCACCGCGCAATTTGTCGAGGCAGTTATGTCGGCCGATATCCTCCACCTGCAACACAATCCCGCTCTCGTCTGCCAATGCGGCCGTATGGATGCCACGCGCTGCTTGGTAGAGGGTTGCGCCAAGATGCATGTCGCGCATCAGCGTGGCGAGTTGCTGATGGCTAGCGGTGAATAGTGAAGGCAGCGGTTCATATTTTTGCGAAAAATCCTCGAAGGTGACGCCGCCGCCACAACCTGCCGTAACGATGAGTCGTTCAGGCGGTGTAAAGTCATGGTTGAGCCAGACATCGGCACAATTGTTTTTGGAAAGATGCAGCTCCGCGATGTCATTTATGCCGGCAATCACACCCTCATTGTAGAGAAAGCCGATTGCCAACAAAGCGAGCTGATTCGGCGAACACATAAAGTTAGCCAACTCGCGTCCATTAACCGAAATGCACGCTTGCGCCTCTTCGACAACGGCACCGTCGATTTCACTGGGCGCATGTCCGTTGAGGACACGATAATGAACAGGTTGGATACCTTGCATAAGATGCATTATTCCACAAGTTCAGGCCATAATTCAATAGCACTCACAACGGCTGAGGCGGCCGTCTGACCCAAACCACATAACGAAGTCTCTGTCATCGTGAAGCCCACATCGAGTAGAATTTGTTTGTCATTGGGGCGCAGTGCCCCACTGTTGATGCGCTCCAAGATCTCCATTTGGCGTTGTGTGCCGAGCTGACAGGGGAAACATTTGCCGCAGCTTTCATGGGCGAAAAAGCGTGCCAGCTCATACATTGGCTGCTTCAAGTTGGCATCCTCGTCAAACAGCATCATGACACCCGAACCCAGCGGCACCTTTTCTTTGCGCATGTCTTCATAGGTTATCGGCAGGTCCATTTTGTCTGTGCCGATGAAAACGCCCGCCGCGCCACCCATCAGAATCGCCTGTAGCTTTTTACCGTTTGGCACACCGCCAGCCATCTCGATCAGTTCGCCTAGTGTTACGCCAAACGGGATTTCATAGACACCGGGTTTGGCGATGTTGCCGCTCAGACACATCAACTTTGTGCCGGGCGAATCTTTTGTGCCGAATTCGCGCCACGTGTCGCCGCCCATGTTGAGCGCGGCGACCATCGCGACGAGTGTCTCGACATTGTTGGCGGCGGTTGGCTGGGCGAATAAGCCGTGTGTTGTGGGGTATGGGGGTTTGATGCGCGGGAAGCCGCGTTTGCCTTCGATGGCCTCAAAGAGCGCGGTTTCTTCGCCACAGATGTATGCGCCTGCGCCGAGACGCACTTCAATATCAAAGTTGAAAAATGGTTTACCGAGAATTTCGTTGCCGAGATAGCCCGCCTCACGAGCCTTTTCGACGGCGTTGACCAATCGCTGATAGGCGCGCGGATATTCACCGCGAATAAATATCCAACCATTTTCAGCCCCGACACTGTAGGCGGCAATCGTCATCCCTTCGATCAGGCTAAACGGGTCCTCTTCTAAGAGGCCGCGATCTTTGAAGGTGCCGGGTTCGCTTTCGTCAGCGTTGACAACGATATGCTTTTCGCTCGGTTTGCCGGGTGCACCGCGTGTAAATTTCCATTTTCGGCCGAGTGGGAACATCGCCCCACCCCGTCCCAGAATCCCCAATCCCTCGACTGTCGCAAGCAGCGTATTTGCATCCATATCGAGAGCTTTTGGTAATGCCTGATAGCCACCGTGCGCGACGTAATCAGCGAGGCTTGTGGGATCAACTTTGCCGATGCGCGCGAGCATCAGCCGTGTGTCACCATATGGTTTTGCATTTACTTCTGGATGGCTTCCAGCAAGAAAATCTGGCACAGCGTCAAGCGACAAATTACCTGCGGGCTTGTCGCCAAATAAGGCACAGGGAGCTTGTTCGCACATCCCCAAACAAGGGACAACTTCAAATCCAATCGAAAGATCGCTGGCACTTTCCCCGTGTTTCAGTCCTAACTTCTCTTCGATAAGTTGGGCAATTTCGGTGCCGCCATGCATCGAACAGGCAGAATCTTCACAAACGCGCACCACAGTCTTTGCCATCGGCGCATTGTAAAACATCGTATAGAACTCGATGACACCATGCACGTCGGCCAGCGGCACACGCAGGGCGCGGCTAATCGCGTCTTGCACTTCGGCCGGTAACCAGCCGTAGAGAGATTGGGCATGATGGAGCGCGGGAAGAAGCATCGTGCGGCCGCGTGGGGCAATGGCAGCAAGGTAGGGTCGAAAGTGGGATAAGTCTACAGACATGCGGTTCCTATTTTGTCAAATTCTTATGTATAAGTGTAACGGATCGGCCGAAAACAGGAAATGCCAAACGACAACTTGCTAAAAGTTGCGTTCAACGTGGCGCAGTTTTAAATTGGGGAAATGGAATGGAGGGGTCTCAATGCGTCGTCTTCAACCAAATCAGGTTATGGATTATTGGCCTCTGACTGTCCGCGATCGGGGCATGGGGGTTGCTCAAAATATTCGATGCTGGTGGACTGCCCATCGGCCGATTCCACCCGAAACGTGCCGCTATTGTCCTTACAACTGCTCCAACGATAAGAAAAGTAGGCACTGTGCGTAACCGTTTCATCGCGGAAAAAGGTGTAGAACCCATCACCACCAGTGGCGGCGAGCCGAACAGCGGCCAGCGCATAGCCGGGATCGGTTGGATCGACGCGCCATTCAATTTCATAGGTCAGGCGCAGAGCCTCTTCCACATCGGTGGTCGGCAGTGCTTCGGGTTGGATAATTTCGGGTATTGTTATGGTTGGTTGGATTTCGGCCGAAATCAGTTCTTCCACTTCAACCACAGCGGCGGCGGGAGGTGGCTCTAGCTGTTCAAGCGGTGCCAGCGGCATGTTGCAGGCGAGACAGGTAAATGCCCAACAACCAAATAAGATCAGCCATCCATTTTTCAAGCTATTCATCGAAATAGAAACCCCGCTACGCTCGGTACAGCATTTTTACAGTCCTATAGACACCAAATTCGTGCCAAAGACACGAACAACTCCAAATAAGTAAAAGAGAAATACGTCAGTCGGTTGGAATTTAGTACATCATAAACTATCATTCCCCTTAGCACAGTAAAAAATCGGCAACGTGTCCCTCCCCCACAGCAATTACGCTTTAGACGGAGCATATTGGGGAGAAAACCAGCATTCGATCATTGGCGGATGCACATCGACTTCGAGAGACTCAGGCAGTGCTGTGAGTCTGGGAGTCCAACAAACGCGACTAGAGAACACACGTCGGCCGCAATTGCGCTCCGTCATTTAGGAAACTACGTGGAAAATAACACCGAAACTGCTTCTGAAAACGGCTCAACGCCGCAACCCGCAACCCCACAACTCGCCCCAATGACAATTGGCGATTTACCGCAAAATTTACAAACGGCCGTGCGCAACGCGCGCTGGCAAACGCTCATGCCTGTACAGGCAAGTGCGGTCCCATACATATTAAACCGGCAAGACGTGATCGTGCAGGCGCGCACGGGAAGCGGCAAGACAGGCGCATTTGTCCTCCCCATGATCGACCGCATCGATCCCAATGAGGCGACCTGCCAAGCATTGATTCTTGTGCCGACCCGTGAGCTTGCCAAACAGGTCGCGGAACAGGCCGAAATTCTGGGACAGGGCAGCGGCATCCGCTCCGTTGCAGTTTATGGCGGCGTCGCCTATGGGCCGCAACGGGCGGCGTTTGATCAGGGCGCGCACATCGTCATCGGCACACCGGGCCGCGTTCTCGATCATCTGATGCGTGGCAACTTCAATCTGGATAGCTTGCGAATGCTCGTCTTTGACGAGGCGGATCGCATGTTGTCGGTTGGGTTCTATCCCGACATGAAACAGGTGAAGGGATTTCTCCCGAAAGATGGCGAGATCAACGCCTGCATGTTCTCGGCCACCTTCCCGCCGCACGTCATGCGCTTGGCACATGAGTTCACGGAAGATGCCGTCACGCTCAGTTTGAGCAGCGACCATGTGCATGTCACCAATGTTGAGCATGTCGTCTACACAATCGTTGGATTGGACAAAGACCGCACGCTGGTGCGCCTGTTGGAAATCGAAAATCCCGATTCGGCGATCATCTTTTGCAACACAAAATATAAGGTCAACTATGTAGATACCGTGTTGCGCCGGTTTGGCTATAACGCCGATCAGCTGAGCGGGGACCTATCGCAAGCCGCGCGGGAGCAGGTCTTGCAGCGCATTCGAGACGGCAAACTGCGCTTCTTAGTGGCAACCGATGTGGCGGCACGCGGAATCGATATTCCTGAACTATCGCATGTTTTTCAATATGAAGTACCAGACAATCCAGAGCCATATATCCATCGTGCAGGGCGCACGGGACGCGCTGGAGCGGCAGGCACTGCGATTATGCTGGTTGAAACGCTCGACCAGATTCGATTAGGTAAAATTGTGAAAATGTATGATATTGATCTGCTTGAACCAGAGTCACCAACGGATAGCGACGTGGCAGAAGTGGTGGCACAGCGCACGCGCACGCGGCTGGAATCGCGCTTGCGGAAATTGACAGATAAAGAGCGCACGAAGCTTGAACAATATGAGCCGATGGCCGAATTGCTGACGACCAATGCGGATGGAATTCGCGCGCTGGCGATGCTGCTCGATGACTATTACCATGAGCATATCTTTTCGATCAGATCGGCCGAAGATGCCCCTGATGTTCCCGTCAAGACAAAGCTAGAAGATATCGACGACAAGGTCATGCAGAAGATCGCGGAGTCGTTGCTGAATGATATGCAAGAGCGTGACAAGTTGCGGTTGGAGCGACTGGTGCGCTTTGAGCCGTTGGTTGAGCTATTGGCGCGACGGGGCGATGGCTTTTATGGCCTCATGATGATGCTGCATAACTATCATAGGCAAATCGACAAAGAGCCCAAGAAAAAGGCGAAGGCAAAGGACAATAATAAAAGGTCGGACAAGCGGCGTGACAGAAAACCGAGTTCACGTCGTCGTTCGCGCAAGAGCAATAATAGAAGATAACTATGGATATTCAATTTCATTCTCCGGTCATAACGAAAGATGGTGAACAGGTTGGGCTGGCGCAGCGCATCCTGCGCAGCACCAACGCAGAGATCGAGGTCTCCCCATACAGTGAGCATTTGAAGGTGTTCGACTTTGCAATGGGAGATGCATTTTTTATTCCATTGCAGTTTATTTCGGCCGAAACGCAAGACGGGGCTGCAAAATCCGGGCAAGTAACGCTCTCGCTAACTTACCAGCAAATCCTCAACGAGGGCTTTTCCAACATGCCACGCTACATCGCGTATGACGATTACGCAGCGACAGAATTGCGTCAGTAGACGATGATCGAACGAAGTTCTTTTCAAGAGCTTCGTTCTGCATCAATCCTCTAAAATCAGATATCCGATCTGCGATTCATCGAGCGGCAGCCAGTGCAGCTCTTCAAACCATTCAACGCCATAAAACTGCCTTAATACGTCACCGACGGCCAGTTGGGTCGGCCGATCTGCGAGCATGGCGCGGTAGGAGGACCATTGCCACGTGCGAAAGTTGGCCGTGTGCGCGTGCATGCTGGGATTGGCATGAATGTAGCGGATGAGCGGAACCAGCGAATCGCTGTCGAAGAGTTTCACCCGCTGGATCGGGCGGACAATGGGGAGCGTGGCAAAGAGGGGGCGCAGGTGAATTTCGGCCGAAAACCAGCGTTCGATCCAAACCAAAAAATGAAAGTGATCGGGCAGTAAACAGTAGGCCAGCGTCTTGAGATCAATTTGGGCGTAGTGGGCAAGGAAGGCGCGGTAGGCGGCCGCGTTGGGAAAGATGACACGCTGCGTGGGCGGCAAATAGATGTGATACCATGCACCTCCTGCATTCATGGCGCGATTGTACCATTTTTGTGGCGTTCATCGTGCTAGCCAAAATTCTACAATGAGATGGCTCCTTCGGATATACGGTGCGTGCATTCACCCTTGAACTGTTCCTATTTACCGTTACAATGATCGCACGTCGTTATTGGTGAAAACAGTTGATGCAAATTTGCGGCATCAAAAGGTGAAAAAGTATGGTTGTTGAAATTTCATTACCAGATTGGTTATCGGCCGAAACGCTCCCGACACATATCGAATCGATCGAAGATCGCATGCGTTTTGTGATCGCGCTGTCGCGTCGAAACTTTGAAAACGCAACGGGTGGCCCCTTTGCCGCTGCCGTGTTTGAGGAAGCAACGGGCAAACTCGTGGCGGCGGGCGTGAACCGCGTGATGCCTTGCCACTGCTCGTCGGCTCATGCAGAAGTGACGACGCTTTCATTCGCACAAAAGCGGCTTGGCACCCATGATTTAGGTGGCACGGGGATGCCAGCCCATCAAATCGTCGTCAACTGGCGACCCTGCACAATGTGTATGGGAGCCGTGATTTGGTCTGGCGCCACCTCGCTTGTGATTGCGGGGAGTGATGATTCGGTTGAGCGCATTACGGGATTCGACGAGGGACCAATGCCGCATGATTGGCAAGGGGAACTTGAGAAGCGCGGGATTCGCGTGACGGACAATGTGCTTTACGATGAGGCGGTGGCCGTCTTTCACGCATTTGCGGCGAGTGGTGCGGTCGTTTACAACGGACGTGGTGGTGGCGCAAAAACGTCGGGATAAATCCCGACGCTTGCATCATACGCAATATTCAATTAGCTTGACAGTCGGTCAGCATTACGTCCAACCAATATCCTCGCGCCCCGTCAGATATTTCTCAACCTGCATTCCAGCCGCACATCCCTGACCAACACTTGTCGCCACCTGACGATAGATCGGGTCTTGGATTTCGCCAGCGGCGAAGATGCCGGGAACGCTCGTGCGCATTTGTTCATCGGTAATGACATACCCTTCTTCATCCATTTCGACTTCGCCAGCGAGGAAGTTGCTGTTGGGATAGTGTCCGATGAAGATGAACACACCGTCTGTCGCGTGGGTGCGCGTCTCGCCCGTCTCCCGATTTTCGAGCAAAATTTCGTCTACTTTGCCGTTGCCGCGAATCTCTTTGACGACCGTATTCCATTCAAACGAGACTTTGTCATTGGCAAAGGCGCGATTTTGCAGCGCAGGCCCTGCACGGAGCGTGTCTCGACGATGGATCACTTCGACTTTGTTGGCAAAACGTGTCAGGAAAACGCCCTCCTCTAAGGCACTATCCCCACCCCCAACGACGACAACATCTTTGCCGCGAAAGAAAAAGCCATCACATGTCCCACAGTAGCTCACACCGCGCCCGACAAACTCTTTCTCGCCCGGAATGTCAAGCGTGCGAGGGGATGCGCCGGCCGTAATGACGACACTTTCGGCTTCATACTCATCACTGTGTGTGCGGACGATGAATGGAGGGCCATTCTTAAAATCGACAGAAACGACCTCGCTATAGTCATAGCGTGCACCAAAGCGTTCGGCCTGTTTTTGCATCACGTCGATCAACTCAGGCCCGCCGATCCCATCAACAAAGCCCGGATAGTTTTCAACTTCATGGGTGATGGCAACCTGTCCGCCGAGTTGCTTGCCGACGATGACCAGCGGATCGAGTTGTGCGCGGGCGACGTAAAGGGCAGCAGTCAAACCTGCGGGGCCTGAACCGATGATGATAACTCTTTCTTTTTTCATAATCTATTTCCCGAATTAGTCTGTCGTCCCTACGCGGTCAGGTAACCAATCTTGCAAAAAGAATGGCGACCCGCCTCCGCAGGCGTGACAGAATTGACTTGCAAATTAGTGATTTTGTTTGGAATCTACGTGAGTATAGACGTCAATGAGCGGTCTATTCTTACCGATTATACGAGTTGCGGCAAAATTTTTGTGACATCGGCGTGCAGGGAAATTTCGGCCGAATCATCCACCCAACTCTCCTCTAAGTTCACGTGGATGATTTTTGCCCCCGTTTGGAGCGCGTATTCGGGCAGGTCAGCGGCGGGAGAGACTTGCAAGCTCGATCCCGCCACAATCATCACGTCACACTTTTGCGCGTGATGTTGTGCCTCGATGAGTGCGTGGCGGGGCAGCATTTCGCCAAAGAGTGTCACACTCGGCTTGAGAATGCGCCCGCAATCACAGGCGGGGAGTGTGCCAAAAGTCAAAAAATCTTCAATAAATGCCGCCCCGCGATAGCAACGACCACAGGCCAAACAGTTCATCTCCTGCATGTTTCCATGCAGCTGATAGACCGTTTTTGAGCCTGCGGTTGAATGGAGGCCGTCGATATTTTGTGTGATCAGTGCGGCGAGATTGCCATTCTTTTCAAGTTGGGCGAGCGCTTTATGCGCTGGGTTTGGAATGGCGTTGCGCGTGATGCGGGCCAGTGGTTTGAGCCAATCGTAAAAACGTTCGGGATTGCTGAGAAACCCTTGAATGCTGGCAACTTGCATCGGATCGACATTTTGCCAAATACCCGATTGCGGGCTGCGAAAATCGGGGATGCCGCTGCGCGTACTGAGACCTGCGCCCGTTAACGCGACGACGTGTTGCGCGTTGTGGATGAGGTCACGAGCATGACGGATGGCTGCCTTGTTGGTGCGGTTCTTGAAAATAGAAAACATGATGGGATATCCAGATTTATGAATATAGTGTATCACAGCCGTTTCGTGAACGTATGCTTTTTCATTACTCTCAATTTCCAAAATAGGCGACAAAGGTGCGACATTGTGGGATTTTCGGCCGAAATGCCCCAAAATAACCCCATGCTCTTTCTCAGCGAACTACTCAAATGTGCGGTCGCGCTGTGGCTTGGCACCTTATTATTACCCTTGAGGAATGTGAAACATGAACACAACGATACAAGAATTAACCCAATCTCTACGCACTGGAACACGCTCACTACACGACTATCTCGCCGCGCTCGAACGACAGTTTGACAATCGGGAAGCGAACACCTTCGCATTTCTACCTGAAACGCGCCGCTGGGAACGGCTGGCAAAGGATGCGGATGCACTGCTGACGCGCTTTCCCGATCCTGCCAAACGTCCTCCTCTATTTGGATTGCCCATTGGCGTAAAGGACATCTTTCACGTGGACGGTTTGCCAACACGGGCAGGCTCGCGTCTTACGCCAGACGTTTTGGCAGGAGATGAATCCATTGTCGTTACAAGGTTGAAAGAGCTAGGTGCGTTGATCTTGGGCAAGACGGTCACAACAGAGTTCGCATGGTTTGGACCCGGCCCAACACGCAATCCGCATAATCCCGCCCACACGCCGGGCGGTTCATCGAGTGGCTCGGCCGCGGCCGTCGCTGCTGGCCTGACCCCACTGACACTCGGCACCCAGACGATTGGATCGATCAATCGGCCTGCCGCATTTTGCGGTGTCGTTGGTTACAAACCTAGCTATGACCTCTTTTCGCGGGAGGGCGTGATCCCGCTGTCTGAAAGCGTCGATCATGTCGGCTATTTCACGCGCACAGTGGCGGATGCAGCCTTTGTTTGGGAGCGATTGGCTGATGAATGGCGTATGGGAGATGGTGAATGGGAGATGAGGCAACCCGTGTTAGGGATACCTGTTGGTAAATACTTGGAATCCGCCACGCCTGAGGGATTGGCGCATTTTTGGGAGTGGGTTGAACGTTTACGGGATGCTGGATATATGGTCAAAGAGATTGAGATGCTGGCAGATTTTGAGCGCATTTATCATCATCACTACGCGCTTGTTTCGGTCGATGCGGCTAACTATCATGCGAAATTCAAAAAGCACAGCCATCTCTACCATTTGCAGACGTTTAACCTCGTCGGTGAGGCCCGTTTGATCGATGCAGAAACGTATCAGGCGGCGCGTGCCAGTCGCCTTGAATTGCGCGAACGGCTTGAGAATGCAATGGATGAACATGGGATTGACTTGTGGCTCTCGCCGCCCGCAACGGGGCCTGCGCCAGAGGGAATCGACAGTACGGGGTCACCCATCATGAATCTGCCATGGACACATGCGGGAATGCCGACGCTTTCGATTCCAGCGGGCGTTAGTGGTGAAAGACGGCTGCCCATGGGTCTGCAACTTGCCGGGCGATTTGGTTTAGATGCCGCCCTATTTGAGCATGGCCTATTTGTTGAACGGACGATCGTCGCTTAACTGTTTAGGCTCTTGAGGCGTCGGCGGGTCTGCGATATGTCATGCATGATGACGGCTGGACACATACCATTTTCATGCCGTGCAAAATCCTGAAGAGCCACAACTTATTGAAGCAGTACGCCACCAATTGAGACGATGGAGGTGTCGGTGGGATCGGCCGAACATTGATCATATCCGACCTGCACGCCACTCGTTTCCCCCAAATAGTCCAGCATCAAATAGGTCGGCGCGAAGCCACAAACGTTGTTTGCATTGCGATTGTGGGCGAGCAGGTTGAACCATCGATCTTTGTCACCCTGCTCTATCGCTTGTAGCAGTTGTGCGTCCGTTTCGCGCAGATACTGCTTGCGGCGATCATCCATATCATACGGGCTATCAAATGCGGGGCCGACGTGCGCTAGATCGACAGAGGCAATCGAAAAGACATTCTTGCCAGCGGTTAGCTCTTTGAGACGCTGCATAAATGCGGCGATTTTGGGATCGGAAAGTGGGTCACCATTCGGCGTAAATTGGTGAAATGAGCCAACCAAAATCGGGATGACAGGGCAACTCTCACGACGCAGATAGTGCAGCCATGTGGCGGCGAGTTCGATAGAGTGTTCGCTGCGATGATTCAGTTCAAGCTCATAGGCAGCATCGGTGCCGATGGCGGCAGCGAGTTCTTGCACGATGTGGCTGTCGGTGGGGAGAATACCATAGGGCGTGGCATAGGGGATTGAGGAGAGCGTCAAGCTGCCATTGCCCCCTTTATGGTCGGTTCCCCAGATGAGGATAAGATCGGCCGATTCTAGCCCCTTCTGCGCCCGTTGCCATGTTTTAGCATAGATGTGTCCACCACGCTGATAGTCGATGTGCGGCGCGACAATTGCGCGTCCATGCCACTCGGGCCAGTTGGCTAATTCCGCATCATCATCGCTATAGGCCGCTAGAAAGCGGTCGAGCTTGGCGGGGTCTTCGGGATAGCTGTGTCCCGCAAAAATGGGGGGACGAAATTCCTGTTCGCGCCATGCACGTTTTATCCCAGCCACCTTTGCCCGCGAGAATTCATTTTCGAGTAGAAAGTTTTCGTCGAGTTGGGCAAGTGCGTCGGTGACTGTGGTGAACGGTGTCGGCGAGTCTGCTTCGGCCGATAATAACCGATGCAGCTCATCGAGCGTTTTTGTGCCATCCATCTCGCTCACCATCTTGGCCAGCGCATAGGGCAATATCATCTGTTGTTGGCTAAGTTGTAGGGGGTCGTCGATGATCCACATCGGCCGATTTTGCCAGTGAACCGCTTGAAATGAAACAGGGCGTAACTTTGGCTTCATGCGGGAAGTTTAGCACCATGAATTCTGTCTGTCGCTTAAAAAGTTGTCATAAGCGAAGACAGATCGAAACGTTACTGTCTTCGCATATCACTTACGTCTGTGCCGCAAGCTATGGACAGGCAAAGGTGCGGTCTGTCGCGCTTAGAAGCGGGTTCAAAATCGCTTCCCAGAACCCTTGCAGTGGCCCACAGTAGAGCAGGTCTGGTGCAAAGCGGTCGAGAATAAAGAGGGACGCGCCGAGCAGGAAGAGAAAGAGCAAAATCAGGCATCCGCAGCTGATCAGATAGCGTTGCAGACCCCCCTCTTCATCATCATCGAGATCGCGGGCTTGGCTCGATGGGGGTTGATAATATTCGGCCGATTCGTCCAACTCCGTAAACGCCTCTTCATAGATCGGTTCATAGTCGGCCGCACGTGTTTTTTGTGCTGGCGGAGGTGGTGCGCTGACCGTCATCGGGCGCGTCAACTCTTCCGATGGGTTTGCACCCAAAAAGACGAGCCGTGATGATTTGCCCATCTCGATGGTGTCCCCATGATAAAGCAGCAGCGGTGAGGTGACACGCTGACCGTTAACAAAGGTGCCGTTGGTGCTGCCTAGATCTTCAACATAGAACCCTTCCGCCTCGCGTAATATGCGCGTGTGGCGACGGGACACCTCGACATCATCAATAACCAAATCGTTGATCGCCTCACGACCGAGAATGGTCACTTCACGCTCTAAAATGTATTCTTCTTCGGGTTGTGCGCCTACACGCACCAACAGTCTAGCTGAGGATTCCATGCAAATTCCTTAAATCATCGATAACTTCTGCTGTGATGCTCCGTAGTGTAGATTTGCCACCTTACGATGTCAATGAACGGGACGCAAAAATAGCGTGTGTCACATTAGGCTTATTGTACCATTTTATTCTTCTGCATTACGCCAACGAGATGTAGGCGCATTGCCGACGGAAGACGCTTTTCGAGCTGCGTCATGAGGCGAAATAGAGCGGGTGTGAAGGCGAGATAGGTTGGGTCTTCGATGGTTAGACAAGTGGTTAGTCGCAGGTTGCAGGTTGTGGCGAGCTGCGCAAGCGTTGAGGTGTCGTTGGCACGATAGTAAACGGGAAAGGTGTCGTCTTCGGCGCGGTCGTACAGTTGCGACACGAGCGGTTTTTGGAGATCGCTAAATGCATTGAGGGCTGCGTTGAGGCGAATCAGGGGATGGCGTAGATTGGGAGTTATGAAGATGAATGTGCCACCGGGGGCGAGAATTCGGCCGATTTCCCTCAAATCCCGTGCTGGTTCCGCCCAATGCTCCAACACCCAACTGGCAAACGCCACCTCAAACGAACCATCGGCAAACGGTAGCTCCCCCAACCCACCCACGCGCGGCAATGCGAGCCGGTGCTCGCGCAACGATTGCCAATCGGGGTCGATTCCGACAATCTGGTCAAGCGGATGGGCTAGCTGTTCAACCAATCCCCCACGCCCACATCCAATATCTAATACACGGCTATCTGGTTGCAACTGGTCGCGCACCAAGTCGGCGTACACCTCTGTCGCAGGTCGCCAGCCACTCTGTAACTGGCGATATTGTTCGCGCAACTCGTTTTGTCGGCTAAGATTAAGCATCCTCCAAGCGTCGTCAATTCTGGCAAAGTTGGCAACTCTATTGACACGCTTCTTGCACTTTGTTAGAATTTCTGTCGCTCTACGCCCCGTTCGTCTAGCGGCCTAGGACGTAGCCCTCTCAAGGCTAAAACACGAGTTCGAGTCTCGTACGGGGCATGAAACAAAACCGACTCCCATGGGAGTCGGTTTTGCATTTAGCGGAACGGCTCACGCGCTGTTAGCCATATCACATCATGTCTGACCTACAGTTCACTACCGATCTATCAAAAATTGATGTATTGCAAGTCCATGATTTTCTTGCCCACCACGCCTATTGGAGTCCCAACATCCCATTGGCGACGGTGCGGCAGTCGATGCAGAATTCGCTCTGTTTTGCGCTGTTGCGGGGGGAGAAGGTGGTTGCGTTTGCGCGGGTGATTACCGATCAGGCGACGTTTGCCTATTTGGCGGACGTGTTTGTGATTTCGGCCGAACGGGGCAATGGCTTTGGCAAACAACTCATCGCGCACATCTTAGCTCATCCCAGTTTGCAAGGTTTACGCAGATGGACACTGTTCACGCAAGATGCCCATACCCTTTATGAACAGTTTGGATTTGTTACATCCCCAAATCCTGAGCGGTTTATGTCGCGGTCAGATTTTAATGGCTATCCAGAATCGACTGTGCGAGTCTAAGAGCATGACGTTCAGCCAATACGCCACCGATCTATAACTTTTTCTATAACTTTTTCCCCTTCCGTATTGATCTAAGAACCACTACAATATCAGCAATTAACTCCTCCCTCTTTTCTCTTTCCCCAACGGCAAGACCCTGAGAAAGCCCCCACCCCCTAATCGGGGGCTTTTTACTTTTAAGGGGTCATTGGCACACCAATAATGCTAAAACTATCAATGATGAATAGAGTTCTACGGTAGAATTGATAAAGCACGCTTATAATAAGCGTTACTAGATAAAAACGTAACTTTGACGGTTGAATCGTGGAGCCTGTCCACCCCTTTCCCCCTTCTGTGAGAAATTACCAAGACATCACCGTTAAGTTCATTCAAAAGGCAATACTTTTAAGGAGTTTATAGAACATGGCAGACAAAGCACAAGGTCTTGCAGGTGTGGTAGTAGCGGACACAACATTAAGCCGCGTTGATGGCGTGAATGGCGAGTTGATCTATCGTGGATATGACATTCTCGACCTCGGCGTAAAGGCATGGTTTGAGGAAGTTGTCTATCTGCTTTGGTATGGCAAGTTGCCAAATCAGACGGAGTTGGACGCACTGAAGGCAGAGCTGGCGGAGATGCGGGCGATGCCGCAGGTTGTTGCCGACATGCTCAAAACGTTGCCGCACAATGCCCACCCAATGGCAGTGTTACGGACAGCCGTCAGCGCACTCGGTACGGTTGATGAAAATGCAGATGAGTTGACGCGCGAAAATTTGTTGCGGCAATCAAAATCTTTAACGGCCGTTATTCCAACGATTGTTGCGGCATGGGAACGCATTCGCACGGGCAAAGAGCCAATTGCACCGCGTGAGGGTGGCAGCATTGCTGGCAACTTCCTCTACATGCTCAACGGCGAAGATCCAGATGAAGCGGCGGAAGCGGCGATGGATGCCTATCTCGTTTGTCTCGCAGATCACGGCTTCAACGCCTCAACCTTCTCTGCTCGCGTGACATTCGCAACCATTTCTGACATGTACTCTGCCATCACAAGTGGCATCGGTACGTTAAAAGGTGACGCACATGGTCGTGCAAACCAACGTGCGATGGAACAGTTTGTCGAGGCATATGAAAGTGGCGACGTTGAAAAGTGGTATAAGGCACATCGCGCTGCTGGTAACCGCATCATGGGTATCGGCCATCGCGTTTACAAGGCAACCGACCCACGCGGCAAAGTTCTTGGCCCATTGGCGAAGAAAATGTCGGCGAGCAGCAGCGAAAGTCACTGGTTTGGCGTCGCTGAAACGATTGAGAATTTGGCTGCGCAGGATGATTACTTCGTTGAGCGCAACCTCTATCCGAATGTCGATTACTACTCGTCAATCGTCCTTTACATGATTGGATTGCCGATCGATCAGTTCACTTGTGCGTTTGCCATGTCACGTGTTTCAGGTTGGACCGCCCACATTTTGGAGCAGTTCGAGAACAACCGCCTGATTCGGCCGACCGCTGCCTATGTTGGCGAAACAGAGCTGGCATGGGTTGAGCTCGACAACCGCGACTAATCGACCAATCTACCTGCAACATTTATCAAAAGCGGACGAAATCGTCCGCTTTTTGCATCCTATGAATAGATTTATCCCAATCCTATTTGTTTTATTGCTCGTCGCTTGTGGCGGCGCAGATGCTCCAGTTGAACCTGTGGCAGTCACGGATGTACCGACTGTAACCACTGTGACAGAGCAGGTTGCAGCGACGTCCGAGCCTGTTGCAACATCGGCCGATTTACAAGCCGCGACACCCGAACCGACAGCAACAGTATCACCACCGGAACCAACGACGGAGGCCGTGGTGGAGATCACGCCATCGGCCGAATTTGCAACCTCGCTGCCACTCATCGTCAACGAATCCCCTGTGCTCGCCCAATCGCTGCAATTAACAGAGATTGCTGATGGGCTAGAAAAGCTCGTCTATCTCACCCATGCGGGCGATGACCGCTTGTTCACTGTGGCGGCGCAAGGTCGCATCTATGTGATCGAAAATGGGACCGTCCTCGATGAGCCGTTCTTGGATATAGCTGACCGCGTCGATGATAGTGGCAGCGAACAAGGATTGCTCTCCGTCGCCTTTCATCCTGACTATGCGAATAACAATCGCTTTTTTGTCTACTACACAGGTGCGGGCGGTAGCGTGATCGTTGCGGAATTTAGTGGTGATGGCAACGCAGCCAACGAGAACAAAGAGCGTGTTTTGCTCACTGTGCCACAGCCATTCCGCAATCATAATGGCGGACAGCTTCAGTTTGGCGACGACGGCTATCTCTATATCGGACTTGGCGACGGCGGCAGCGGTGGAGACCCTGAAAACAATGGGCAAAATCCCCAGACATTGCTCGGCTCCATTTTGCGCATCGACGTAGACAACGGTGACCCCTATGCCATTCCGAGCGACAATCCGTTTGTAGGTGACACGTCCGGGGCCGACGAGGTTTGGACGTATGGTTGGCGCAATCCGTGGCGGTTTAGTTTCGACCGCGCAACGGGCGATATGTACATTGGTGATGTCGGTCAGAATGTGTGGGAGGAGATTAGCTTTGAATCGGCCGAATCGACTGGCGGCGGCAATTATGGCTGGAACGTCTATGAAGGCACGCACTGCTATATCAACAATTGCGAAAATTTATTGCCCGACGCGATTCCCCCTATTCTCGAATATGACCACAGCGAAGGCTGTTCAATTACGGGCGGTTACGTCTATCGCGGTGCCGATCTGCCCGCCCTAGACGGCAACTACTTCTTCGCCGATTTCTGCGCTGGCACAATTTGGTCTTCGACCCAACCCAATCAGATGCAGGTCGTTCTCGATGCTGGATATTCGATCTCCAGCTTTGGTGAAGACGCACGTGGAGAACTCTACGTGTTGGACATAGGCGGAGTCGTTTATAAGATTGTCGGTTCAGATTAGACAGAAAAATAGTGTGCAGGTGACTGCACACACCTTCTTCCCATGGCGTATCATCAGACAACCCTGACCCTCTCCCCCAAATCACGTGGCTTTCATCTGGTCACCGACGAAATTTTGGCGCAGTTGCCAGAGCTACGGGGTTTTCAGATTGGGCTTGCCCACCTATTTATTCAACATACGTCGGCCTCGCTTGCAATCAATGAAGATGCAGATCCGACCGTGCGAATCGACCTTGAATCCCATTTCAACGTCTTGGCTCCCGAAAACGCCCCCTATCTGCTACACACTTACGAAGGCCCCGACGATATGCCCGCCCACATCAAGGCGATCTTGATCGGGGCATCGTTGACAGTTCCAATTACGAACGGCGCGTTCAATCTGGGAACATGGCAGGGTATCTACTTGTGTGAGCATCGCAACCACGCACGCGGCCGGCGAATTATCGTCACCTTGCAGGGGGATTGAACGATTGCAAATGCGGGCGACCGTAACATCCAATCGCACGTGTCAGAATGTAAACGTTCTGTTGAGTTCGACTATTATCTAATTTGACGGTTGACACATCCCGATCTGCATGTTATTCTGAAAGCCAATCAAATTTCAAGTGAGAGGAATCGGTTTTATGACGCACTACGAATTCTACAGAGTCCCCAATGGTGGTTTTGCAGCAACCGTAGGAGAGGTGCGCCTATCGGCCGATTGATTCAACGACAACGTTCGTAACGAGTAAATCTAAGGTCACGGCGCATTTGCCCGTGACCTTTTTTATTACATAGGTCATGGGTGCGCCCGTGACCTTTTTTATTTCTTAAGTGGCTAGTCGTTGGTGGCTGGTGGCTAGTGCGGAGACGTACTAGCCGCTAGCCACTAGCCACTAGCAACTGGTAAACCATGCAACAGGATAACGATTCATTCAACCTAAAACAGACTGCCGTGCCACAACGGGCAAGGGGTCTTTGGCTGCTGCTAACAGGCTATCGTGGTCTGTATTCAGCCGCATTATTCGGTGTTGGGCTAGCGGCGTTGGCGAATACTGGCATGTATTTGGTAATCGGCCGATTCGTCGATGAGGTGCTGCCCAGCGACAACATTTATGGGCAGTTGCCATTCTATGCGCTTGGCATCGTGGTGCTGGCGTTGCTGCAAGGGCTGTTTTCGGCCATCAGCGGACGCTGGGCGGCATTTGCCTCGGAGCGGGTGGTCAAACGGCTGCGCGACTTCTTGTATGACCATTTGCAACGCTTGTCGTTCACCTATCACGACAGAATGCAGACGGGCGAACTGCTCTCGCGCTCCACATCAGACGTGGACACCATTCGCAAGCTCTTTGCGGAGCAGGCGATTGGAATCGGCCGAATTATCGCCCTATTCATCGTCAACTTTGGTGTGCTGCTTTGGATCAACGTGCGCTATGCGTTTTTCTCGATCGCGGTCATCCCGTTTGTGCTTGCCATTTCTTACATCTTCTTCAGCGTAATTGGACGTAGGTATGAGAAATTTCAAGAACAAGAGGCACGTCTGACCAATCAGCTACAAGAGGCGTTGGCTGGCGTGCGCGTTGTGCGCGCATTTGGACGGTCGGAACACGAGATCGAACGCTTTGAGACAGAGAACTATGAAAAATATCTCAAGGGTAAGAATCTGACACGCGCTCACGCCGCCTACTGGCCGAGTACCGATCTACTGTGCGGGGCGCAAATCGTCTTTTCACTCTGGTTTGGCGCACGGATGGCCTTAAATAGCGAAATCAGCGTCGGGCTGTTTATCGTGTCGATTGGGCTGGTCAACCAGTTGATTTGGCCGATTCGCAACTTAGGACGCTTTTTATCGGAAATCAGCATGGCGCTTGTCAGTTTCGGCCGAATTCGTGACATCATCGAGCAGGGCCGTGAACCAATCACCAACGCCAAAAGCATCCGCCCACCCGCGACGCTCAACGGCGACATCGTATTCAAGAAACTCAACTTTAACTACGCTGGGGAAGAGACGACTGTCCTGCACGACATCAGTTTTGAGCTCACCGCAGGGCAAACAGTCGCCCTGCTCGGTTCAACCGGTTCAGGCAAGACGACACTTGTCAACCTCCTGCCGCGTTTCTACGACTACACGAGCGGCAGTATCACGCTTGACGGCGTGGAACTCAACCGCTATCCGCGCAACTTCTTGCGCGAGCAGATCGGTATCGTGATGCAGGAGGCGTTCCTGTTTGCGACGACGATTCGCGAGAACATTCTTTATGGCGCAAGACGTGCTGTGACCGACGAGGAAGTCTTTGCGGCAGCGAAGGCAGCGGCTGTGCATGACGTGATTCTCGGATTCCCTGATGGGTATGACACCATCGTGGGCGAGCGCGGGGTCACCTTGTCAGGTGGACAAAAGCAGCGTGTCGCGTTGGCACGTACCATTTTGCAGCAACCCGCCATTTTGATTATGGACGACTCGACGAGCGCGGTAGACACCGAAACGGAGACGCAGATTCGGGAGGCGATGTTGGGCGCGGCTGAAAGTCGCACGACCTTCATCATTGCCCATCGCATCCAATCGGTGATGCACGCCGACCTAATTCTCGTCATGGACAAAGGGCGCATCACTGAGCGCGGCACGCATCACGAGTTGCTGGCAAGGGGTGGAACCTATCGCCGCATTTACGAGTTGCAGGCGAGCATCGAGAGTGATTTAGAAGCGGAGATCGCGGAAGACAACCGTGAGTTCGTCTTTGCATGATGAAAGATGATTTTGCAGGAACTGACGTTCCTGAGAGTTCGGAGGAACGGACGAGAGTCCATTCGACATAATTATGGACGAAGAACTGTTTTTTGAAGAAGAAGATTTCGAAACCCAAGTAAACGTCTCGACGCTACGGCGCACGGCAAAACTCGGGTTCCGCCATTGGCAGATGATGGGTGGCTTCGCATTGGGCATCTTGTTTGTGTCGATGCTGGAGGCGTACTTCAACGTGCTGGTGGCACGCGTGATCGACGAAGGGTTGATGGCGGGTGATATGCAGCGGCTGACGGAGACCTCGATCCAGTATGGATTGGTCTGGATTCCGTTTGCACTTTGTGTCTTTCTGTTCATCATCAGCGCAGGCTATTTGGGGCATCGCGTGCAGTATGACCTGCGCAAAGAGATGTTTGCCCATTTACAAAAGCTGCAACTTGCCTACTATGACAAGACACCAACGGGGTGGTTACAAGCGCGTGTGACATCAGACGTGACCCGCGTGGGCGACCTCGTTTCGTGGGGCTTTTTGGATTTGATGTGGGGTACTGCGGCAATTTCAACCTCGCTCGCCTTCATGTTCTGGATGAACTGGCAGCTGGCGAGCGTGGTGGCGCTAATCGTACCGCTGATCTTGGTTGCAGCATGGTATTTCAAACGACGGATTTTGCAGCAATATCGCACCGTCCGAAAAGCAAACAGCAATATCACACGCGCCTACAGTGAGAGCATCAGCGGTGCGCGTGTCGTCAAGGCATTGGGGCGCGAAGATATCAATTTAGACCGCTTTGAAGATTTGACGACGACGATGTTTGAGTCGAGTTTTCGGGCGATGTGGCTGTCTGCATTGTTCTTGCCCGTCGTGCAGTTTATCGCTGCGCTGGGCGTCGGTGCGATCATTTGGGTCGGTGGTTGGCAGGTTGAACTAGGGCAACTGTCTGTCGGTGAAATTCAGGCGTTTGTCGGCTATGTAACATTTATGTTATGGCCGATTCAACAGTTGGCGGCAGTCTATGCAACGATGCAGCAGGCGATAGCATCGGCCGAACGTGTCTTTTCGCTGCTCGACACAGAACCTACAATCGTCGATAGTGCGAACGCGGTTGATCCTGTGTCGCTGCGTGGCGACATCGTATTCGACCACGTCCATTTCGCCTACGACAACGAAAATGACGTGCTGCATGACTTTAGCCTGCACGTCAGACCCGGCGAAACGCTCGCACTGGTTGGACCAACGGGAGCCGGAAAAAGCACGATTGTTAACCTTGTCGCACGCTTTTATGAACCGACACATGGCCGCATCTGCATCGCAGGGCGCGACTACAAAGAGTGGACGCTGCAAGGCATCCAGTCAAAGCTGGGCATGGTGCTGCAAACGCCTTACCTGTTCAGCGGCTCGATTCTCGACAACATCCGCTATGGGCGACTCGACGCGACCGATGATGAGGTGATTGCGGCGGCGCAAACGGCTGGCGCAGACAGCTTTATCAACGACCTTGAGCATCAGTACACGACGCAAGTCGGTGAAGATGGCGTGTTGCTCTCTGTTGGGCAGAAGCAGTTGATCAGCTTGGCGCGGGCGATTTTGGCAGACCCAGACATTCTGATTATGGATGAGGCGACCAGCTCGGTGGACACATTGACGGAGGCGTTGATTCAACAGGGAATGGAAACGTTAATGCAGGGGCGCACGAGCTTTGTAATTGCGCATCGTCTCAGCACAATCAAGAATGCGGACAGGATTCTCGTGTTGAAAGATGGGCAGATCGACGAGATTGGCACCCACCGGGAGTTGCTGCGTGAACGCGGACATTACTATGATCTGTACACCAAGCAGTTCCGCAAGGAGCGTGAGGTTGAGTTGGTCAAGGTTTATGGGGCTGATGCAGTGTTGGCATAAGCTGTTGCAAATTCGCCCCTTATCTTCAAATGTCAATAGAACTTAGTGCGTGCATTGATCAGGCGGGGCATTCGCCGCCCAATGCACGCATAATCATTGGGATCAGGTGGCCGGACTGTAGTGGACGGCCGCTTTTCCAAGTGAATTTGGCGACAAAATCAGCGAACTCGTTTTAAGCAGGGACAATATGCAGGGCGGCTGCGCTAAAATTTGCCTTTGCACAAAAAGTCTATGTTAAAAGGGAGCTTATGATTAAACAATTGACACAATTTGCGAGTCTTACATCGCTCGTGACGCTGCCAATTTGTGCCGTGCAGGGGATGAAGTTGCGGCGCACCATTCCACAGTTGCCAGAGGCGACAGGTGAGCGGTCTGGCGTGATTGCGGGGGATGGGAAGCCGTTCACGCTGCTCGTTTTTGGTGAATCGACGGCGGCAGGGGTTGGGGTTGAGTCGGTCGATGAAAGTTTAGGGGTGATAACGGCGCGTGGATTGGCAGAGAAGTTAAATCGGCCGATTCACTATCACATTGTCGCCCGCAGCGGCATTCGTGCGGCAGAGGCACGAGAAGAGCTAGTCCCCCTCTTGACGGGCATCGAATTTGACCTGATAGTGATCGCATTGGGCGCAAACGATGCACTGCAACTGCGCCGCCGCAGTCAATGGGGACGCGACTTGTCAGAGTTGATCGCCGCAATTTGGGCGACGACCAACCGTGCGCCCGTCTTGCTTTCGGCCGTACCACCATTTCAACAGTTCCCCACGTTGCCAATGCCTTTGCGACAGATGTTGGCCCTGCGTGGTCGCGTGCTGAATGGCGTTTCGGCCGAAGTTGCCGCGACACTTGGCGATGTGCGCTTTCTGCCGTTTAATGGGGTTGCAACGCGACAATTTTTTTCAAGCGATGGCTTTCATCCCGGTGTTAATGGCTATCGTCAGTGGGCAAACAGCTTGGTTGAAGCATATCATTGACTCAACGACGCTAACTATGAATGGGGAAACAACAAGATCGACCGCTGCAATGGCAAGAGACAATTTGGCTCTTAATCGCATTCCTCACGCCACTATGGGTTAATCTATGGGTTGAGCAGCAGTTTGAAGCGTCGAAAATTTGGCTGCTACGGACGCTTGTTTTTCTTTTAGGGGCAATCTGGCTTGGCGCGACCGTCGGGCGGAAGCCAGACAACCCTCTGCCACGCAACGTGATGCTTCTGTGCCTGACATTGGCCTGCATCATCACACTCTCAACACTTCTGAGCGACAATCGGTATATTGCAACGTTTGGCAGCCTTGAACGCGCAGGTGGGGCTGTGACGCAGCTCGTCTATTTGCTGCTATTCTTGATCATGTCGATGCAATTGTCGCGCGAGATGCGCATGCGGCTGTTGCGGGTGATCGTGTGGACGGGCGTGCCGATTGGACTGTTTGGGCTGGCGCAGCTGGCGGGCTGGCAGCCGCTTTCGGTGTTGACCGATGCGCGCACGGGGATTGCGACGACGATCGGCCGATCGAACTTCACTGCTGCCTATCTCGCCATGTTGGTTCCATTGACGTTGGCGGAGATCGTCCGTGAAAATCATGAAGAGGAGCGCAGAAACGGGCTAGCGCAGTTGGGATGGGCCGGGTTAGTGGTAGTTGAGGTCGCCGTAATTGTGGGGACGCGAGCGCGGGCAGGATTGATTGCGTTAGCAGTGGGGTTGGCAATATTCGCATGGTTGAAGACAACCCTCCCCTCCCACTCCACCCTTTCAAAGGCGCGAGGGAGCGCGTTGCGTTTGTGGATAGGTCTCGGTTTAGGATTTTTGACACTGCTGGGAACGTTAGGGGTGGTGATGCGCGGAATTGCAAGTGGCGGCTCGATTGCTGCCCGCTGGACGATTTGGCGTGCATCCTTAGGGCTGTTGTGGCGCAGTCCATGGTTGGGGTACGGGGGCGATACGCTGGAACTCATTTTTCCAGCCGTCTACCCACCAGAGCTTGTGTACTATCAGGGGCGCGGACTGATCGTCGATCGGGCGCATAACTGGCTGCTCGATTGGTCGTTGTCTTATGGCGTTGTCGCAACGGGACTTTTGATTGCGCTAGTGGGAACCATTTTGTGGCAACAGCGAAAAACCCAAAACCGCACGCTACAAGCATGTATCGCCAGTATCTGCGCCCAGCTAGCGGGGAATCTCTTCTTATTTGAAGTGGCCGCGACGGCAACGTTATTTTGGTTGCTAATGGCCGTGCTGTTATCTGCGCTGATTGATGCCAATCTCGCACCACGTGAGCATCAAGGCGAGTCTGAAAGGTGGCGTTATTGGGGTGTGGGGCTTGGGGTGCTTGTCGTATTTGGCTTGGGGTGGCAAGTGAGTGGGAAGCCTTTACTTGCGGATGCGGCGAGTTGGCGAGGGACGCGCCTAGTGGGGCAAGGGGATTGGCATGGGGCCGCGGTGCAATATGCGACGGCGACAAGCTGGCAGCCGCAACGTGCGGCCTATTGGGTGGCGTTGGGTGTGACAGAGATGCAGCTGGGGGAATATATTTCGGCCGAAAACCACCTCCTACACGCCCAATCGTTGCGCCCATCAGACCCACAAATTCTGCACCAACTCGGCACACTTTACGCAACATGGGCATTCAACAACGATCCCGCCAAAATCAGTGCGGCCTATGCCGCCTATGCACAGGCGATTGAACTGGCACCAACTATTGGCCTGACCTATCAACGTTATGCCGATGTTGCGCTGCGGGCAGGGGCGTTTCCATTGGCAATTGAACAAGCGGAACATGCCTTCGATCTGGATGCAACAGACGGGGTCGCCTTTGGAATTTTGGGCTGGGCGCGGCTGCAAATGGGCGATGCGACGGGTGCAGAGGCTGCGTTTTTGGAGGCGGTGCGCTGGACAGCTTCGGCCGATAACTATCTCGGTCTTGCCACGGCCTACTTCCAACAAAATAACCTCGCGGCCGCACGTGTTGCTGTTCGGCAAAGTTTAACAGTTGATCCAAATTATGAACCAGCATTGATATTGCAACTACAATTAGAGAACGATTAACAAGGATATACCCATTCACGATCCCTTAGACATGGAGCCTATTCAATGAAACAGCATAGTTTATTTCCTCAGATTTTGACAATTACGGCGGCAATGATTTTTCTAGGCGCGCTGGGCGCCTACTGGCCGAGCTTAATTTCGGCCGAAAATCGCGCTCCTGACGCGGCTGTGGACGGTGCAGTTTCCTATCAAGGTTACCTCACCAACCCGAGTAACAACGCGCTCAACGGCACATACCCCATGCGCTTTATCCTCTATAACGCTGCCGCTGGCGGCACGCTGCTCTGGGACAGCGGCACATTCAACGTCGGCGTGACCGATGGCCTGTTTGAGACAAGATTGGCGATTGACCCCTCCAATTTCAACGGCGAAGAACTTTGGATGGCACAATATGTCAGCGGTGAACTGCTCACGCCACGTCAAGAAATTTTGCCTGCCCCGTATGCCCATTCCCTGCGACCCGGCGCAATCATCAAGGCGACGGGTAGCGATACATTCAACAACTACACCGTTGAGGTTCACATGAATAATGATGGGTTTGCGTTTAACCGGGGTGCAATTACGGGTCAATCGACGACGGGTAACGCTATCTATGGACTTGCTAACAACGGACGTGCCATCTATGGGCAAACCCAGAATGGGTACGCTGTTTATGGATTTGACGGAGGCAGCAACCCCAATGAAGGGTATGGGGGGTATTTTTATAGCACCAACGGAATTGGTGCATATGGCTATAGTGGTGCAGACCGTACCCATGACAACATTCTTGCGCCCGGAGTTTATGGACAGAGCAATCGAGGCGTGGGAGTTTACGGACGTGGAGATACGTCCGACAGCTATAGCTTCTTCAACGAGGGCGGTTATTTTGAAGGTGGCAAAGGGCTTTATGCACGCGGAACCGACCCATCAAATCAGGCGGGTTATGGCGCAAGGATTTATAGTACCAACTATCGCGGAATGTATGTCACGGGGAAAAGTGGTCAATATGATGCCTACTTTGGCTTAGGGGCTGGGATCAGCGCATCCAACGTCATAGATCGTGGTGGGCGAACGCAGTCGCTCGTTGTCAACTTAGGCACAGCAACGATTGCGCCCGGTGATCTGGTGGCGATAGTCGGGGTGGCAGAAAATCCAGAGAATGGAGAAGCATTGTTGGGGTTGGCAAAGGTGGACGCGGAAAATCGTAACGGTGTCGTCGGGGTGGCAGGGGAGGCGATTTCGGCTGAAACTATCACCGACCACGATGGCAGCAGCTACGTCGATTTCAACCCCACCAGCGGCACAATTGCACCCAACGGCTACTTTATCGTCATCACGAATGGATTAGCCCCCGCCGTCAACGTGTCGAGCCTTGCGCGTGGAACGAGTTTTCAGATTGGGGATAAGATTGCAATTTCGGCCGATGGTACACTGGGTCGGTCGAGTGATGACGGCATTGTGATCGGAAAGGTCGCGGGCGAAATAGATGTCGAAAATGGAACGATCCCCGTTTTCGTCGATGTCGATTAGGAGACCATCATGAAACGCATCGTGCTATTTTTATTCCTAATCGCAATCGTTCCCATTGGGCTTGTCGCGGCTCAGGGATCATCTCCCAACTTTGTTAAGCAACGCTCGGTGGTGGTCAGCAGTGCAACGGCAAGCTCGACGAACTTCCACGTGCGTGGCACGTTCGGACAGCCCGCCACAAGCCAGCTAACGAGCGGGAGTTTCAGACTCTCGAATGGATTTTATTTTGCGGGAGGGCAGGGAACACCGACGGCAGTTAAACTGTTGGGAGAATCGGCCGAAATTAACGTCACACCATTTTGGCTACTCACTACGCTTGCCTTAACGCTGTTTTGCCTATCACTGTGGTTACGGAGACGGAGTCGATGACGGAACTCCTATTGATTGAAGATGATCCTGCCGTCGCCAGCAGTCTGCGCGACGGCTTGGTTCAGGAAGGGTATAGCGTGCACTGGCGCAGCACCGGCGCGGATGGTCTGACCGCGGCACGCATTCACGCGCCAGAGATGATCATTCTTGATGTGCGCCTGCCCGATATAACTGGGTTTGACGTTTGCCGTCAGTTGCGCCAAGCAGGAATGAAAATGCCCGTTTTGATGTTGACGGCACGCCGTGATGAGTTGGACAAAGTGCTGGGGCTGGAGATGGGTGCAGACGATTACATGACAAAGCCATACAGTTTGCGCGAACTGGTGGCGCGGGTGCGGGCAAATTTGCGGCGCGCCTATGGGGAGCTGGCGAGCGGAGAGAGTAATCTATTGCATGTTGCCGACTTGGTGGTAGATATGGAATCGGCCGAAATTCGCCGCGCCAACACCCCGCTCAACCTAACCCCCACTGAATATCGTCTCTTCGTCTATCTCGCCAAACATGCTGGACAAGCCCTTTCGCGCCGTCAACTGCTCGCCGCCGTCTGGGACGATGTGCATGGCGTCGAAAACGAACGTACCGTCAATGTACATATTCGTCGACTACGCGAAAAAGTCGAGCCTGAACCGAGCGCGCCAACGATCATTTTAACAGTGCCGGGAATTGGCTATCGCTTGAATGACTACGCGGGATAAGACATATTGCGTGGAGCATAATACCTCTGGATACGCACCACGCAATACGCAACACGCAATACGCACCGTCGCAATCCGCTCCCAAACCGTTACCAAAGATTACAACTCCGTAACCACCCCGCAACCCCGCTGCAATTCCGCCCTCCTATACTTAAATCATCGCAGCAAACTTTAAGAACACGGAGGTTCACTATCATGCGAAAATTATTCACACTTTCACTTGCAGTTTTTGTCGTCGCCATCAGTGCCTTTGGCATCTACACGGCCCTTTTTAACGGTCAACCCGTCGCCGCACAAGCGATCAGTGGCAGCGGCGACAAGACGATCATCATTGCCGTTGAAGAGAATATCAATGGCGAGACAACGAGCGGCACGGTCGAAATGACGTTTGAACGGGCAGACGAACTGCCAGACACAACGCCCAACCGTGCTGGTCTGTTTGTCGCCCGCGCTGGCGATCTGCTGACCGTTGGCGAAGGTGCCATCGAAGTCGAGGCCAGTGTCGAAGCCATCAACGACGCAGAACCCGTCACCACCATCAACGCATCGCACAGTGGTGACGAAGTGCAGCTGCGCGTCACCGATGCAACAACCATCTACGCTGACATCACAGAGCATCCTGACGTGACGGCCGAGATGTTAGCAGCAGGGTCAGTCACAATTCCAAGCAGCGTCGTTGCTGGCTCGCTCGATGAACTCACCGACAACACCTATATCCGCGCATGGGGAACGTTTGACGATGGCGTTTTGGTGGCAGATGTACTGGTATACGAAGCGATCAAGTAGATAGTCGTCGGTGAGCGGGAAATAAAACAACCTTTCCCGCTCACCGACCCACTGTTTAGTATTAATCGTGTCGATCAGAAAACAACTCTCCCTCACCTATGCCGCTATCGCCCTGATAGCGGTTTTGGCTGTTTCAATCGTGCTGCTGGCAACACTGCGTGCCTACTATGATGCGCAAGAGCAACAATATGTCGAACGCAACGCAAAGGCGATTGCCGAGGTGGCAATCGATTTTATTGATGATAGGGAACGACTACAGACTCAAGTCAATGTGTTCTCCTTTTTAACACAGACACGCGTAGTCATTTTTGATGCGGCAGGGGAGCCATTGGTCGATTCAGGTTCGCCACAATCCCATCAGGCGGTCGCGTCAACGACGTTTGAAGTCCAGTTAGACGACGTACTGCAATCAGTGCGGCAGACTTTTGGGACAGACTCACGCACGACGTTACTGGTGCTTGAAGATTCGCAGGGGAGCATTACACAGGAGACGACTCTGCTGGGCGAGGAAGAAGAGGTCGAGGGAATCATCGGGCCATTGGCGTTTGTGGGGGGCGATTCGGCCGAAACGCCCCGCTCTGCACAGATCGCCAGCGCACCCATTTACAACTTACAGCGCCAAGCGGTTGGTCGGGTTGAGCTTTCGAGTGGCCTCGCCTATGGTCGCACCATTTTGCAAAGTGTTACGTGGGGAATCGGCGTGGCTGGTCTGGTGGCCGTCCTGCTGGCCGCATTGGTCGGCTGGTTTGCCAGCGCACGTTTGACGCGCCCATTGACATCGCTAACCCAATCGGCACGTGAAATGGCGGCGGGCGATTTATCAACGCGCACGGCGATTGTCCGACGCGACGAGTTAGGCGAATTAGGTCAGACATTCAACCAAATGGCCGATCAGGTTGAGCGCACGATTGCGACGTTGCAACAGTTTGTCGCCGATGCAGCGCATGAACTGCATACGCCATTGACCGCCCTACGAACCCGACTCGAACTGATTAGACAGCCCGACAACCACACCGCAGCCGCACAGCAGCAGGTGCGCCACTTACAGCGCATCAGCGAAGATTTACTGACGCTCTCCCGCTTAGATAACGCGCTGCAATCTCCCGCTATGACAATAATAGACTGGACCGCATTGCTGCGTTCGCGCTTTGAATTGATCGCGGCACGGGCAGAACAGGCGGAGATCGATTTCAGGTTTTCATTGCCCGATCATTCCGTTTGGGTCAATGGAAATGCGGCACAGTTACAGCAGGTGTTTGATAATTTATTAGACAACGCGCTTAAATTTACGCCAGCGGGTGGACAGGTCACCGTTGAACTATCGGCCGATGGGATGCTGCAAGTGCGTGATACGGGGATTGGGATCACGGATGTTGAGGGAATTTTCGGCCGATTTCATCGCGCCCCCAATGCGGCCCCCTATCCCGGCAGTGGACTTGGACTCGCCATCGTTCACGCCATCGTTGCTGCCCATCATGGCAAAATCACCGTCACGTCCCAATCTCAGCAAACTGAATTTAATGTCTACATTCCTGTCGAAAAACCTGTATACTAGCCCCCGAATCAAATCGACAGGAACGTCCATGCCCAATCAATTCAAAATCAATATCTAATTTAATTCAGCAGCGCATCCTACGCTGTTTTCAATCTGCCTGTTAAACTGGTTAAAGAGAGCTATATACACGATAATATCCCCACGATTAGCACATAAATCACCACTTCACACGATAAGAAGTCGTATCTGGACGTATCAATCCCGATACACATTTTCTAGGATTCTAACGATAAGGAGTTCATATGGACAAAAGTACATTATTGGAGTGGTACAGAATGATGGTTTTGATTCGCCGTTTTGAGGAGCGCTGCGATGAACTGTACCAACTCGAAGGAAAAATTAAGGGGTTTCTCCACCTCTACATCGGACAGGAGGCTGTCGCCGTCGGCACAATTATGGCGCGACAAGAGGGCGACCACGTCATCACGGCGTACCGCGATCATGCCCATGCGCTGGCGTGCGGCATTGATGCTAAGTATGTGATGGCGGAATTGATGGGCAAGGCGACGGGCGCAAGCGGTGGACGCGGCGGCTCGATGCACATTGCTGACAAAGACAAGCTGTTTTGGGGTGGCTATGGCATCGTTGGTGGACAAATCCCACTCGGTGTCGGTTTTGCGCTTGCGGAGAAATATCGCAAGTCAGATAACGCCTCACTCACCTACTTTGGCGAAGGCGCGACCAATATCGGCTACTTCCACGAAGCGGCAAATATGGCAAAAGTCTGGGGACTCCCCGTTCTCTTCGTCACAGAGAACAACAAATACGGGATGGGGACGGTGATTGACAAGGCGTCGGCCGTCGACAGCATCACGAAAAAGGCGGCTGGGTATGAGATTCCAGCGCGGCAGGTTGATGGACAGGATATTTTGGCGGTTTATGAGGCAACATCGGCCGAACTTGCCGAAATCCGCGCCGGCAATGGCCCCCGTTTACTTGAAATGATGACCTATCGTTATGAAGGTCACAGCATCGGCGACCGCACCAAATATCGTACTCGCGAAGAGTTGGACGAATGGCGCGGCACCAATGATCCTATCGCCAATCTACAAAGACACCTCCTCGAAAACTTCGACGTGAGTGAAAGCGATCTCAAGGCAATTCAAGACGACGTGCAGCAAGAGGTAGACGCAGCCGTTGAGTTTGCAAATGAGTCACCCGATCCCGCGTTGGATTCGCTTTATGATCATATTTATCCAGAGGGAGGAGGGGCATAAAATGGCAAAGTTAACATTAAGACAAGCAATCACCGAAGCCCTGCGCGAAGAGATGCACCGCGATAAGGATGTCTTCATCATGGGTGAAGAAGTTGCAGCATGGGGCGGTACGTATGCCGTCACGAAAGGTTTTTTGGAAGAGTTTGGCGAGGATCGCGTGTTAGATACACCGATTTCTGAGATGGCAATTGCGGGCGCGGCGACGGGCGCGGCCATGGCTGGACTACGGCCCATTGCTGAATTCATGACCATCAACTTCGCATTTGTCGCCTTCGATATGATCGTCAACCATGCGGCGAAAATCAGCTACATGTTCAACGGGCAGTTTACTGCACCCGTCGTATTTCGTGCGCCCGGCGGTGGCGGCAAGCAGTTGGGTGCGACCCACAGCCACACCCCAGATATCATTTTTGCACACTTTCCCGGTCTAAAAGTGGTCTGCCCAGCGACTCCCTATGACGCAAAAGGGCTGCTCAAGGCTGCGATCCGCGACGATGCGCCGGTCATGTTTATCGAACCTGTGCCACTTTACACGTCGCCAAAAGTGCGCGGCGAGGTTCCTGATGAAGATTACATCGTGCCATTGGGTGAGAGCGATATCAAACGCGAAGGAAGCGACGTAACGCTGATCACCTATGGGGAAGGATTGTGGACGTGCATTGAGGCGGCCGATGCGTTGAGCAAAGATGGCATTGAGTGTGAGATCGTCGATTTGCGCTCACTGCAACCCCTCGATGACACAAAGTTTGTCGAATCATTTAAGAAAACAAATCGCGCTGTCGTCTGCGAATTTGGACACACGACCTACGGGATTGGTTCAGAAGTGGTCGCGCTTTTGCAAGAGAAAGCCTTCGACTACATCGACGCACCAATTCTGCGCGTCGGAGCTGCCCAAGCCCCTGCTCCATATGCAGGCCAGCTTGAAAAGTCTGGTCTACCCAATGCGCAACAGGTAATCGACGCAGTGCGGGAGGTGATGTAATGGCTGAATTGGTAAAAATGCCAACACTTGGCTTCGATATGGAAGAAGGAACGATGGGGGTCTGGCTTAAAGAGGTCGGCGACGCGGTTGCAATTGGCGACGTGTTGGCCGAAATTGAGTCGGACAAGGTGACGCAAGAGTTACAGGCACGGTCAGAAGGCGTTCTGTTAGCACGCTTCACCGAAGAAGGGGATATTATTCCCGTCGGCGCAGATTTGGGCGTGATCGGTGCGGAAGGGGAAGACTTCTCCGACCTTATGCCAGACAGCGCAGGCAAGCCGAAGCCGAGCAAACCGGCGGAAGAAGAGGCCCCTGCTGAAGAGACAACGGAAGAATCGGCCGAATACGCAGCTCCAGAACCTGCTAGCGGAGAAGCCGTTGGCGAAGAGTTCCCTGATGGGGTCAAGGCCACCCCTGTTGCACGTCGGATTGCGAAAGATAAATCGGCCGATCTCAAGCAGATCAACGGCACAGGACCCGGCGGCCGAATTGTCAAGGCCGACGTCGAAAAGTTCGTTGCCTCAGGTGGTGCGAAGCAGGCAACAGCTGAAACTGCTACACCAGCTGCACCAGCTGCGCGACCCGCAGCAGCCGCACCTGTCGAGGCAACAGACGATCAGGAAGTGGTCGAGCTCACCCGTCTGCGCAAGGCGATTGCGCGCCGCATGACAGAGAGCAAGCAGACCGTTCCACACTTCCAAGTCACCACAGCCATCGACATGACGGACGCACTGGCGTTGCGGAAACAGATCAACGCTTCAATGCCAGATGGTGAAAAGGCGAGTGTCAACGATTTGATCGTCAAGGCGTGCGGCGTTGCCCTACGCAGTTATCCCAATATCAACGCGAGTTGGGGTGGCGACAAATTGCTCCACAACAAGCAGATCAACGTCGGGACGGCAGTGGCTGTCGAGGGCGGATTGCTGACCATCGTGCAGCACAACACCGACAAATCGAGCATTGGGCAAGTTGCGCGTGAGAATGCAGACCGCATCAGTCGCGCCCGTGTCGGCAAGGTGCAGGCGCAAGATATTCAGGGTAGTACCTTCTCCGTCAGCAATCTCGGCGCGTTTGATGTGTATGAGTTCACGGCAATCATCAACCCACCAGAAGCAGCGATCTTGGCCGTTGGTTCCGCCAAACAAGAGGTCGTCGTGCGTGACGGGACGATGGTCATTCGCAACATCATGCGTGTGACACTATCGGCCGATCATCGCGTCACTGACGGTGCCGAAGTTGCCCAGTTCCTACAACACCTCAAGGCAATTCTGGAGACGCCTATGAAGTTGCTCGTCTAAGAAAACTTAGCCCAGCAAAACAAAAACGACGCAGCTCTCTGCGTCGTTTTTGTTTCCCTGACTGATAAGATTATCAGTTGTTTTCAGGGCGTAATTGCCAAAGTTTAAGGGCGAGATGGAGGGCAAGCCGCATGTCTGATTGGTTGAGATCGTGACCCGTCAAATCTTGGATGCGGTCGAGACGATAGAGCAGCGTGTTGCGATGGACAAACAGTGATTCAGCCGTTTGGCTGACGTTGCCATGATGGTTGAAGTACTGCTCAATCGTCAACACCAAACTGCTGCGGTGATCGCGGTCATATTTGACCAGCGGACCGATCACCTCATCACAGAAGTCACGCACAGCGACGATGTCATCCAATTGTCCCAAGAGACGATAAATCCCCAAACTGTTGAATTCGACAACTTCGGGCAAATTGAGGCGTTCGCCAACCTCCATCGCCTGCATCGCATCTTTATATCCTTGCGGCCACTGGGTCAGCGTCGTCATGATGCCGCTTAAGCCAGCACTGAGCTTCTCTTTGGGATAATCGGCCGAAAGTTGATCGCGCAGTCGCCGCGCCAATTTAATCGCATGAATAGACTCTTCCGCATCCTGCAACGCGCAAAACGCAACGATATGGCTGTCACCATAGATATGGACGAGCGTCGGCCGATTGTGGGTCGAGAGCAACCAATTAAGCGTTGTCTCAATTCTGCGCACCGAGATATTTGTCGAGTTGCGCCAGCGAAAGGTAAGCACAGCGTGGGGCTGCTCGGTGTTATGATCGAGCCGTGCGGCGAGTCGCTCAACTTCGCGGTCGGGAATGGTTCCAGCCAACAGCCCTTCCAAAAAGTTGCCTCGTAGGGCTTTCTTCGCTTCACTAACCGCTTTGGCCTTCGCCATCTCAAGCGCACATGCCGCCGCCCCTTGCTCTACCGTCGTCGTATCGAGCAGGTCAATTTCGCCAGCCGCGCCGACGATCGAAAGATAGCCGCGCGCACGGTCGCCTGAAATGATTGGACTGAGCAATCTAGCCGCGTTGTGATGGGGGAAAAGTAGATGTTGCCAATGGGTGCGGTTCGCCTTCGCCGCTGCCTTACGATTGCGCAGAACGGCAGGAAGATTGTCTTTGTCCATCAGCGCATTGCGCAGTGCCTCTTCATCAAGCGTGATTGCACCAGCAGGATAGGCGAGCGCCTGAATTTCCAGCCGCTTATCCTGAATGACCACGATTTTGCCAGTCAGCTTGCCCATCAAATTCGCCATATTCTGCAAGCTATCCCCCTCGCGGGACATCTCAGAAAGCTGGCGATATAACTGCATGCCGCGTTCACTAATCTGACTTTGGCGATCAATTAAGAGAGAGGTAATCTCTTTGTGCGCGTCGCGTAGCGAACTGTTTTTGAGCCGAATAAGCGGCAAAGACGCACTTTCAGCCCACTTTAATAGCTCCTCCGGAATCTCGTCACAAAGAATGACGGCCGCAGCAGACAGTGACGCTGCCTTTTCTGCAAATTTTAGCAATTCCTGTATCGTCGCCCGCTGCTGAACTTCACATGGCAACAGTAAGATATCGCCCTTTTCCATTTGGGAGGCAACACGATTGCGCGTCCAAATCACTGAAACCCAGTTCACCTCTTGACGCAATGCCTCTTCTGTTGCGTAAACATCCGTCTCAAGCGGTAACGCGATGCGGATGATATCTCCTAGCCTCGATTTATCTTTCATCTATATTTACCTATGTCTTGTTAGACTTTATCGGTCAGATTATACAAGTTTTGTTCGGTGATGGGTGATTTTCTATTATAGAGATGGGGACAGACGACGGACAGCCAGTGACCGTCGTCCAGTTTATGCACGAACGCCAAATGGTTTTTTCGTTCGTGCCACGAAGTTTTCGCCACATGCAAACGTGGTGGCGAAAACCTAAAGTCACCAACCTTTTCTAAATCTGAGAGGGGCTTAGCCTACTGTTATCGTCAAAGCTCGGATTCGTATTCGGCCGAAATATCCTTCAACGGCGCGTGCATCGTCTCACTCAAGGGAAGTCGAATGATAAAGGTAGTCCCTGTATCTTTTTTACTGCTGACCGTGATTTCACCGCCGTGTCGGTCGATGATGCGATGGCAGGTTGCCAAGCCCAACCCCGTGCCCTTGCCGGGATCTTTTGTTGTGAAAAACGGCACAAAAATGCGTGCCATTTGCTCTTCCGCCATTCCAGAGCCGTTGTCGCGCACGAGCACTTGCACATGATCGCCCGACGGCGCAGCGCGCACGACCAGCGTGATCTTGCGCCCTTCTTCGCGCTCTTCGAGTGCGTCGCGGGCGTTCATCAACATGTTGACCCAAACGGACTTGAGATGCTCCCAACTGGCAACAATGTTGGGGAGGTCTGGCTCAAACTGCTCAACGATTTCGATTTCAGTCTTGCGAAGCTGGTAGGAGACGAGGTCGATCGCCTCTTCAAGCGAACGGGTCACGCTGCCGTATTCAAATTCATAGCGACTTTGCCGCGCAAAATCGAGCAACCCGCGCACCACTTTGGTCGCACGGTCGCTGGCGTTGGCGATCCATTCGACCAGTTCATAATCTTCAGAATCGGCCGAAATTGTCCCCTGCAACATCTCCGCGCCCGTCTTAATCACCGTCAAGGGGTTGTTGATCTCATGCGCGACACCCGCCGCCAACTGACCGATAGCCGAGAGTTTCGCCGCCTGATGGAGTGAATTTTCTAGCCGTCGCTCCTCTGTGCGATCCTGCCAGACAATGACCGCATCGGCCGTTTTCTTGCTCTTGCCCGGCAACGAGTACGCATTCACATCCCACTCACGTGGCACATAGTCGTCGCCAACCCAGCGCAATGTCCACTGGGCAGCCGCACTGCCGCGCTGCAACTTGGCCGCTCGACAGTGATCACAAGGAGCGGTGCGCTCAAAAAACAGCTCGTAACAACGGCGACCAGTCGTTTTGCCCGTCTCGGCCGCAATGCGCTTGCGCTGTGTCGCATTGATCGACACAACCTTCCACTCTTTATCAATCGTATAGATCGGATGCAAAATGCCGTCGATAATCGCTTGTAGCGTGTTATGACTTTCCTGAATCTCTTCTTTGCCGCGCTCTAAATTTTTGAGATAAAACCAGTTGTCCACCCCCTGACTCATGGTGCCAGAGAGCGAGGCAAACAGATCGGCATCGGCCGTTGCAAAGGTCGATTCTTGCTTGTTGATCGCCACAAGCACGCCAAACGGATGGCCGCGCAGATAGATCGGCGCGGCGATGATCGAACGCACATCATACCCTTCGGGCGCGTCAAAGCGTTTGTCAAAGCGTGTGTCGTCAATCGTGCTTTCAGCGATATGGGTGCGGCGGTCAGTAAAGGCGCGGCCGACAACCCCTTTTCCAATTGGTACAATAGGGAATGACCGCTTTGTTACCCCATTATCGGTGCTTGTGGCGAGATATTTGCAGCCCATCCATTTGCGCGTCTCGTCTGGGAGAAAAATGGCGGTCATTTCGGCATTGAGCAACTCTTGCAATCCTTTGACGCTGGCGACAAGTAGCTCATTGAGATCGCGGGCGCGGGCAACCTCATTTGTGATGGTGTTAAGATGCGCCAACTGTCGCTGTTGGCGTGCTAAGTTTTTTTCAAGCTGTTGGGTGCGCAGGGCGGTTTGAATCCGCGCCTTTAGCTCTTGCGGGTGATACGGTTTGGTGAGGTAGTCATCGGCCCCTTTTTGGAGAGTCGAGATGACATCTCGCTTGTCGTCCACCCCCGTCAGCATGATGACGCGCAAACTCGCCAGCCGTTCGTTGCCGCGAATCCACTTGAGAACATCGAGACCCGTCACAAGTGGCATCGTCACGTCGAGCAGAACAACGTCGATGGCTGCATCGGATTGGAAGAGCGACTGCTCAAGTTTTTTTAGCGCATCGTGTCCGCCATTGGCAATTGAAACGCGATAATCGCCTGCCAATGTCAATAGATCGGCGATCGATTGCGCGATTAGTGGTTCATCATCGACAACGAGAATATGCGGGACTGAGCCGTTTTGGTGTGTCAACTGTTGTACAACTGGAGTGGCTGCAAGATTGGGCATGTAGGACGTTGGTGTACAGTAAACGGCAAACAGTAAACAGTGGACAGCAACAATTGGCTGTCCACTATTTACTGCTTACGGCGTACTGCCTACTGAGTTAGTTATGCGGTAACGAGTGCAGGTTCAGGCACGGCAAAGGTATAGCCATGTCCCTGAATCGTGCGAACGTATTGCGGCTTGCTGGGGATTGGTTCAATTTTCTCGCGCAAGTTGCGAATGTGTGCTCGCACTAGCTCTGGGCTACCCGTATTTGGTGGATAGTTCCAAACGTCTTGCAACAGCTGCTGGGTGGTGAAGATTTGGCCCGCGTTGATCATGAGATGATAGAGTAGATCAAACTGGACATTTGTGAGCAGTGCCACACCGTTATCTGTTGTGATTTGGAAGGTGCGCGTGTCTAAGACAACCTCGCCAACGACAACCTCGTTTGGATTGGTCTCAAAGCTAATCTCTTCACTGCGAACCATACGACGCAAAATCGCCCGCACACGCAAATGGAGCTCTTCCATATTAAACGGCTTGGTCAAATAATCATCTGCGCCCGCCATCAAGCCTTCGATTTTGTCATCATCTTCGGCCTTAGCAGTCAGGAAGAGAATTGGGGTATCTTCCAAGAGTGGATCGTTGCGAACCTCGCGGCACACTTGATAGCCAGTAATTCCGGGCATGATCACGTCTAATACAATGAGATCGGGGCGATAGCGACGAGCGGTTTGAATGCCGTCCCGCCCACTATTGGCGACCAGCACATGGTATCCAAATTTCTTTAACGCACGCTGTACGGTCAGCGCAACAAGATCATCGTCATCGACAACTAAAATAGTCTGTTGCATCACAAACTCCTTACTACTATAAATTTCGGCACTTCGGTTAAGCCATTTCATAAATGTTAGTTTGTTGAGATGTCTTGCGTGGTTTATCAAAACATGGCTCACCGCTCAACGTGCTAACGGGGGATTGCGCTTTTGCAATCATATTTCATGACGCATTATAGGGAGTGCGAAGACGCATTACAAGCAGCAATTTTCGCGTTGTCAAGGGCTGGGCGTGAACATCACGTAAATCTAGTGTGAAGTTTGGCGCGAAAGAAACTGTTTTTGTAAGATTTCGGCCGATTTTACCTTACGAAAAGTGTCTTGGCGTTGCACCTCATTTTCGTGGGGCCTTGGAGCCTTACGTTACAGTTATCATAAAAATGGCGTGATGTAAGCAGCATCGTCAGTCGCCCTCTCTATAGTGGCAGGGATTGTTACGTTTCATTTTAGAGGAAGTATCCATGAGTATTGGCAAACGTTTCGGCCGAATTCTACAGCTCGGCTGTTTTGTGATTTTGACGGGCTGCGGGATGTTATCGATGACACAGGAGGTGAGCAGCCCACCACCGCGACAAGAGAGTGCACCGACCGTCTCTTCCATCTTTCAGACCGCCCCCACCGCAACACCGACCATCGTTCCAACCCGTGCACCGACCATCGTTATTCCGACCGTGCGGCCGACAACGCTGCCGACAGGTGTGATTTCTGAAACGGAGGACACGCTGCCTGCGGTTACGCCGACCGCAACGACGGTCATGACCCCTACCCAGACACCGACCCCGTTCCCAGATAGCGATGTGCAAATTGAGATTGCCAATCAATCAGGGGTCAGCGGCTATGAGATCGGGATATTTGGGACACAATTCGGCCGAACACGTGGCAGCGTCACCATATTGGGCGCAGAAGCAGAAGTTGATGAATGGACAGACACGTTTATTCGCGCCATCGTGCCCGATGTTGAAGACGGAAGTGGCGAGCTGCTCGTCATAACGGATGCGGGCGAAACGGGCTATGCGCCGTTTATCGTCTATTCGATCGATCCCCAATTTTTGACCCCGCCCGACTCCCTCTACAAGAATGTGCTTGCGGGCAAACCTGCCTATTTGCAAAATTTAGAAGAATCCTACTGCAATAAACAGCCGGGCAATCGTTCCACAAAACCAGAAGAGTTTCTGACCGACTATCAATGTGGCTTTAACGGCATTGTCAACAGCGGAGCCGCGACGTTTACGGCCGATTCCGATTTGGATGAGGCGGCCATTATCGCCATCGATACGGGCGATATTTTGGACGGCGGCTATATCTTTCAGTTCTATACGAATGGAGATTGGTATCCCCGATTAGATGAAGAGAGCTTTCACGACAGTTCGCCACGTGACTATGAAGTTCAGGTTTCGGCCGATTCCACCGACGGCATTGATGGGGAATGGCAGACCGTCTTTCGTGTCCAAAACAATCAGCGCAGCACGCGCACCCACCGCTTTGATGTGTCTGGGGACAATGGGTACACGTGGATGCGCTTCTATGTCACCGATGGCATCACCGACCATAGCAAGGAGGAGGGGCGCGATTTTGCCGTGCGCGAAATTCGCCTCTTTGAAGTCACGGGAGATGGCGGCGGTCACCCCTACTCGTTTGGCCTCTATGGCGATTCTCTGACGACGGTTGCCTTTGAGTTTATGGGAGATGACGGATTTGCAGGGCAGCTAAAAGCATTGCGCGGCACTGACGACGATATATTGACAACTATATTTGGCGTCATCGGTAAAAATTCGGAAGGGGTATTAGACCTCGATCGTGACGATTCGGACATCTATGATGCGCTGTCGCTCGATGAAAATCAGGCGCGGTTGCGCTATTGGGGCATCGCGCTGGGGACAAATGACAGCTTGGGATCGGCCGAAACGATCACGCAAACTGGCACAGCGTTAGCCGATTATGGCGCACGGATTGACGGGGTCGTGCGAATTTTGATCGAGCTGGAGCGTGCGCCCATTTTGGCGCGAATGCCAGACACCGACGAATCACAGGATGCGTTCAGTTCGCTGGCGACAAAAGCACACATTCTGCGCGAAATAGACCTCATCAACGCCCGCTATCGACTCATTCCCGGCCCCGATTTCTACACACCGTTTCGTCGCAACATCGAGACAGAGAACAGCACGTGGTATGCAGATGACGGCTTACATCACACTGACGCAGGCAAGCTGTTGTTAAACTATTTATGGGCTGAGGCGTTGGCACGTGTGTTACCAACTGAGTGATGGGAAATTAGTTTAAACACCTGAAAGAGCATTGTTGACAAGCACAATGAAAGGTATCATTGCCCTTTGTTTGAATGAAGAGATTATAGGGAGTAATTAACCCGTGAATACGAATGCCAGCCGAACTGTCCCAGCCGTACCATTAAGAGGTGGAGCCGTTTTTCCCGGTGGGGTGACGACGATTTCAATCGGCCGAAAACGGTCGCTCAAAGCCGCACAAGCCGCCTACGACCACAACAGTGATATTCTGATTCTCGTTCAATTTGACCCCGAAATAGAAAATCCAAAAACGGAAGACCTCGCGCCAGTTGGCATTTTGGCCACGGTGCGCGATCTGATGCGTGCGCCCCAAGAAGGGGTGCAGATGTTGGTTGAGTTGAAGCGGCGTGTGCGTCTAACGGGCGTTGTCAAAGAGCTGCCCTATTTAGTGACGCGCTACGTGGAGATGGGCGAGGCGAGTGATGGACGGCCGACAAAGCTGATGGCGCATTCGATTGCGCTGCTCGAAGAGTATGCCCACATGCTGGGTGAGGTCAACCGACAGGTGCTTGCCAATCTGCGCGCCAAACCGACGGCGGGCCGACTGGCTGACTACATGGCGGGGTTGCTCAACATGCCGCTCGATTTGGAAATTGAGCTGCTCAAAAAGGTAGATGGCGAAGATCGGCTGACGCACGTGGTGCGCTATTTGGAACAAGAGCTTGAGATTGCCGAAATTCGCACACAAATCCAGAGCGATGCCCGTGACAGCGCGGAGAAGGCACAGCGCGACTATCTGTTGCGCGAGCAGATGAAGGTGATTCGCAAAGAGCTGGGCGACGACTCGGAAACTGTTTTGGATGAAATGCGGCGTAAAATTTTGGATGCCGAAATGCCAGAACAGGTGCAGAAGCGCGCATTGAAGGAGACAGAGCGGTTGGAGCGGCAGGGGGAACAATCGGCCGATTCTGCCATCATCCGCACCTATCTCGAATGGCTGATCGAACTCCCATGGAGCAAACTATCTGAAGACAATCTCGATGTGGATCACGTCCGCACCGTGCTGGATGAAGATCACTATGGCCTGCTCGATGTTAAAGATCGCATTGTCGAGTATGTCGCCGTTCGCAAGCTGGCTGGTTCCAACATGCGCGGCGCGATCATCAATCTAAACGGCCCTCCCGGTGTCGGCAAGACGAGTATCGCCCAGTCGGTTGCCCGTGCGATGGGGCGCGAAATGGCGCGAATCAGTCTAGGCGGTGTGCGCGACGAAGCGGAAATTCGCGGCCATCGGCGAACCTATATTGGCGCGTTGCCCGGACGCATCTTGCGCGCCTTGCGCGATGTGCAGACACGCAACCCCGTTATCGTTTTAGATGAAATCGACAAAGTAGGCAGCGATTGGCGTGGTGATCCAAGCTCTGCCCTGCTTGAAGTCCTCGACCCACAGCAAAACAGCGAGTTCACCGACCACTATCTCGAACTCCCCTTCGACCTGAGTCAAGTCATCTTCATCACCACCTCCAACGAGATCAGCACGATTCCTGCCCCGCTCCTTGACCGCATGGAAACGATCACGATGACGGGATATATCGAAGATGAAAAGGTGCAAATCGCGCAGCAATATCTGTTGCCCAAGCAGTTGCGCGATCACGGCGTAGCCGATTATGACATTGAATTTGAAGAGGCCGCCCTACGCAAACTAATTCGCCACTACACCTATGAAGCGGGCGTGCGCCAATTTGAGCGACAGATCGGCACAATGGTGCGCAAGGTCGCCGTGCGGATTGCCCGTGGCGAACCCGATCCATTTGTCATCACTCCCAACGATGTTGAAGAACATTTGGGGATGGAACGCTTTCAATATGGGCTTGCGGAGGAAGAGAGCGAGGTGGGCGTTGTAACAGGTTTGGCAGTCGTCGGGCCGAGCAGTGACACGCTTTCAATTGAAGTCCGCCTGAGCGAAGGCAGTGGCAAACTCTCCTTGACGGGTTCATTGGGCGACGTAATGAAGGAGTCGGCACACACGGCGTTAACCTATGCCCGCGCCAACGCTCGCCAATATCACATCAACCCTCACCTGTTCGACCGCGTCAACATCCATATCCACGTCCCCGCTGGCGCACAACCAAAAGATGGGCCTAGTGCTGGTATCGCCCTCACAACGGCAATCATTTCAGCATTCACCAATCGGCCCGTGCGCCGCGACATTGCGATGACGGGCGAGGTGACGCTGCGTGGCAAAGTGTTGCCCATCGGCGGTCTCAAGGCAAAGACGATTGCCGCCCTGCGCGCTGGCATCTCAACCGCGATCTTCCCCAAAGGCAACGCCCGCGACATTCCCGAACTCCCCGACCAGGTGCGCGCCGATTTGAAACTCGTTCCCGTTGCGCACGTCGATGACGTGTTGGAGATGGCATTATTAGAACCAATCGGTAAGCCGTTTGGCTGGGAACTGTTGCAAAAAGAGAACGACAGTTTTGGGATCATTCCTGATAAACCAGCAAATCCGGGACGACCTGTGCGAGCTTAATCGCACAACGCATGACATATCTGCGCCTATTTTCTCTCTACTTCAAGCTCGGCATTCTTGGCGAGCTTGAATATCGTGCTAACTTTTTTGTCCAAATTTTTGAGTCGCTGCTGTCGCTACTCGTCGCGCTGGGCGGATTGGTCGTCGTCTTTTCGCATACGGATGCGTTAGCCGAATGGTTGCCGTCAGAGCTGGTTGCGCTGGTTGGTGTTCATCTATTGTTGGGTGGACTGCTGCGCTTTTTGATCAGCCCATCACTCAGCAAATTTACGCAGGACATTCGCACGGGGAACTTTGACTTTATATTGCTCAAACCAGTAGACGCGCAATTTGTGTCGAGCGTGCAGCGGGTTGAGGTGTGGAAATTGATCGATATTGCGCTCGGAATCACAACGATTAGCGTTGGGATTTTTCAGTTAGGCGGCAACGTGCGTTTCGTGGATGGGTTGCTGTTTGCCGGCATGTTGGTGGCAGGGGTCGTTATCGTCTACAGCTTTTGGATTATTTTGGCGACAACGGCCTTTTGGATCATTCGGGCCGACAACATTTTTCAGATTTTCAACGCGCTGTTTGTGGCAGGTCGCTGGCCTGTCACAATCTATCCGAACTGGTTGCGCGTCATCTTGACGTTTGTTGTGCCGGTGGCCTTCGCGGTGACTGTGCCAGCGCAGGGGTTAATCGGCCGATTAGACACCAACAATACCCTCCTCGCCCTCGCGGTCGCCGTCGGACTGTTTATCGTTGCACGCCTCTTTTGGCGGCGCGGGTTGGTTAGTTATGCGGGAGCCTCAGCATAGGATATAACAGCAAACATACCTGTACGATGATTTGCTAAATCACAGATTATTGCGAGGGTGCGACGCTGAAGCGTTCCCCTGTGGCGGCGTCAAATAGGTGCGTTTGTTGCGCTCCATTGACGATTGCGGTGAAAATGATCGTCGTATGATCGAGCCAGAGCGGGGCGCGCGTGCCAATGCCGAGATGGGTTTTTTGTGTGCCATCGGCCGAAATGACCCAAACACCTAACTCCTCCGCAAGATCACTGTTCACGTCGATCGCCACCCAACTTCCTGACGCATTGATAAACGCCTCCCCAAATCCAGCCGCGATTGTGCCATCACTGGTAAGCAGTTGGGTTTCTTGCCCAGTTTGCAGGTCATGGCTGACCCATGCGATACCGCCATTTGAGTTGGCATCGACATTGACCTTTTTTGCAAGGACGACTTGCGAGCCATCGGCCGAAATCACCCCAGTGAGATTGAACCCTTCTGTTTCAAGCATGGTCACATTGCCATCACGCCAAATTCTCGGCTGCACGTCCGCAATGAACAACATCGCCTGATCGGTTGTCACAGACGCATTTGATCGCCAGAACATCATACTCTCTGCGTCGAGGCTCGTTGCCTCCTCCGTCGTAACATTGAGCAGTGCGGGATGACCGCCGACTGGCCCCTCATCATTCGCATCAGCGACATACCCAAACAACACGCGCTCATCATCGAGCCAGTTTGCGCTAATAGAGCGTGCTTGCCAAACGGGGAAATCGCTGTTACCCGTTTCAGGGAGCGCAATTGGTTGATAGGTATCCGTCGCAAAGTTGTAGAGAGAGAGGGTAGAGCCGTCTTCCAGTGGCGCACCATATTGCCCCACAGCGAGTGTGCCACTGGGGTTAACGCTAAAGAATGGGCGGGGTGCGCCATCAGGATCATAGGGAAATTGTGCGTCTAGCTGTTCGAGTTGCTGCTGGCGGTTGCGCTCGGTCGTTAAGACAGCCTGCTGTTCGGCCGATAGTTCCCCAATGGGATAGTTAGGCACAGTCGCAAAGTTGTTAAACGAAACAATGATCCCCTGCCAGCGTAATTCGTCCTCGCTGCGCGTGAAATAGAGCAACGCCTGTCCCGTTTGCTCGTCTCCCCATCCGTTGCTTAAGTAGATAACTTCCGTTGGGTTTGTGGTGGGGTTCAGGCTTTCGAGATCGATGCGGGGTGGCAGGAAGGCGAAGGGATCGGCCGAAATTGCCAGTTCACGTACCCTGTAGCTATCGGCCAAATAGGTAGATATTTCATACGGCAAGCCCGTTTCTAGCGTCGCTGTCATAATGTCAACCCCATAGATGCCGTAGAAAAATGGGTCCGCTGCCAACGCAGTTAAACCAGCATCATCGCGATTATTCAGACCCGTCACCACCTGCTCTAATGCAACCTGTTCCGCGGGCAATGGTGTGGGCGAAATCGTCGGGATGATGGCGGTGGTCGGTGTCGCGCGCACGGTTAGCGTTGGCTGCGGAAGCGCAGGTTGAATGGTCGGTGTGGCCGTCGTTGAAGCCACTGTCACCGTGACCGGGCTAGGCTCGCGCGCACAGCCGCTGGCAAGCAGTAGCAGGAAAATTAATAGCAACGTTCTCATTCAAATAACACCCTTTCGCTACGATAAAATTCGGCCGATTTCCCCCCAGAAGCCATGATCGCACGCTCCAGTGCCGCCTTGCCCTCCTCATTGCGCCCGATCTGACGCAGCAACAGCGCATAATCGTAAAGACAAGCGGGCAGTTGTGAGAGTTGCGGCGTTTCACGTTCGGCGATGCGAATGGCAGATTCAAGCGCGTGCAAAGCTTCCTGCTCCTTGCCGCTACGTTTGGCAAATTTGCCAACAAGATGGTTGGCGACAACTTGCCATGCGGGTTCGCGCAGTCCCATCGCGAGCGCACGTTCGGCATGTTGTGCGGCGTTGCGCGAGACTTCTTCCCCGTTGCTCAAAGAGACGGCGGTAAGCAGTTGGGCTTCGGCCGATTGTGGGAACATACGCGCCGTTTCAACCGCCAATCTGCGCCCATCGGTGATCGCTCGCCCGTCAAGCATAATTTGAATACGTTTCAAGCGACCTTCAAGTGAATCATCTTGGGCAAGTTGGTTGTATTTTTCGGCCGATTCCGCATCCACAAACGCCAACTCGTCAAACCAGCCGCGCCGCTGCAACAGCCAATATCCCAACAACATCAGCGCGTGTAACACGGCCCATGTGCCTGACAAGAGTGGCGTTGCCGAAAAATCATAGATGGTGCGCCAATCGCCAAAGCCAAACACACCTGTAAAGATAGGATAGTAGATGAGGGCATAGACGATTTGTGAGGAAAGCGTCTGTTTGGCAAAGTAGCGCAGCGTGGCTGATTTATTGCCGCGCAGCCATAGCCATACCACGGCCGCAAACAGCAAATTCCCCCATGTCCCCGCCGTCGAAAGTACCCACTCCTGATTGGGTAAAAATGTGCGATCGGGCAGCACAAAGCCCCAAAAGAAAAAGTAGCCAAATGCCACAACCGACCCACCCAACACCCAGACGACGATTGCATGACCTAATTCATGGAGAAAAATACTGATCGGGATGGCAACGTAAAACGCCATCTCACGAGCAGCATGTTGCTTCCAGCGGGTTAGCGGGTCGGCAACAAACTCTGTCCAACGCTGTCGCACAACACCGACCTGCTTCACACCACGCCATAGCTGGAAAGCCGATAACAGCGTAAAAATCAGCGCAATCGGGTTTCCTTCAAGCACATATTGGTAGCCACGAATAAACGGTTCAATAATTTGCATACCTGAACTGTACACCTCTGCAATAAAGAGCACATTTGATTCTACTAAAATTGATGGAGCTATAGTTTGAATACAGTTTTGCACTGGACACTCTGACATGTAAAATGCCAGCATATTTGCTGAAAACTGAAAGAAAGAAACGATGCTTGCACAGAGGTCTTTAGGAAACAAGGGGTTATCAACACGTATTGCGTGGTGCGTGGTGCGTGCCCGGCGGTCATTACGCAATACGCAACACGCAATAACAAACAACCCCACGAAATCCAAAAGAGCCAAGATCGAATGAGTCAACGGAATGTTCTCAATGCGCGACTAAACCCGCCCAAGCCATAACTATGTCACAAACACTGACAGAAAAAATACTTTCAAATAATGTGGGGGAAGCTGTTCGGCCGAATGACCTCATTATCGTGCAACCCGATGTTGCGATGGGGCACGATTCGTTGACGCCGGGCATGATCAACATTCTCAAGCGGCAGTTGGGCGCGGAGCGCGTGCATGACCCTGACCAAATTGTATTGGTGATGGATCACGTTGCGCCAGCAAGCAACGTGGCGGTGGCGAACAGCCATAATGCGATTCGAGCATTTGCGCGCGAGCAGGGGATTCGCCTGTTTGAAGTTGGTCGTGGCATTTGCCATCAGGTGCTGGTCGAGGAAAAGCTGGCACGACCGGGACGCATCATCATCGGCAGCGATTCGCACAGCACGAGCTATGGGGCGGTCGGTGCGTTTGGCACGGGAATGGGCAGCACCGACATTGCGCTCTGTTGGGCGACGGGCAAGACGTGGTTTCGCGTGCCGGAGACGATTCGAGTGCTGACACGTGGACGTTTTCATGAAGGGGTTGATGCAAAAGATTTTGCGCTCAAGCTATGCCGCGAGATGGGGATCGGGGGTGCAACCTATGCGGCGGTTGAGTATCACGGGATGGATTGGCTGCCCCTCCATCAGCGGCAAACGATTAGCAGCATGGCGATTGAGTTGGGGGCCAAAGCGGGAATTTTTCCGCCAGATGGGGAGGTTGCGGAGCGATTTGCCGTGCCAGATTGGTTAACGGTTGACGCAGATGCAGTCTATGCGCAAACAATCGAGATCGATTTGGACGAGCTGGAACCGCAAATAGCGGTGCCGCATAATGTCGATGATGTCGTCGATTTGTCGCACGTTTTGGGTCAGAAGATCGATGTCGTCTTTTTAGGCACGTGTACGAATGGGCGGTATGAAGATATGCGGGTGGCGGCCGATATTTTGCGAGGCAAGCAGATTGCGCCACAGACGCGGCTTGTTGTGACCCCCGCATCGCGTCCCGAACTGCTGCGTGCGATGGCAGATGATACGATGCAAATTTTGCTGGAGGCAGGGGCGACGCTGGGAACGCCGGGCTGTGGGATGTGCATGGGGCGGCACATGGGGACGTTGGGTGAAGGGGATGTTTGTTTGAGTACGGGGAATCGCAATTTTAAGGGGCGCATGGGGCATCCAACTTCGCAAATATTTTTGAGTTCGCCTGCGGTAGCGGCGGCGAGTGCGTTGGTGGGGGAGATTGTTGATCCGCGTTTGTAGGAGGGGGGATTCACCGCAAAGGGCGCGGAGAGCGCAGAGGATGCGATCTTTGCGCTCTCCGCGGTGCATTTCTCGCAAGATGATTTCGCGATGGCCATTGGATTGCACTCTATCGCGTGCTGGAGCGTGATGCACAAACGACATTTTACGATTTACGGACAGATGAGATATTTGTCGCGCCTTACCGAGAAATTCCCGCAGGTTGGATACCATAGGGTCTGCGCGATGCGGCATCCGATCCAACGAATGTAAGTGTAATGCGAGTTTCGGCCGAAAATACCTTCGATTCTCGCCTATACTCAGCCTTTTAATGCCTTGACCGCCGCACCTGCGGTGCGGCGGTAATCATTTTATGGGTATTTTGTGGGCGAATGCCCACAAAATACTCATTTAGAAATTTTACGAGCCGCCGCAGGCAGCGAGTTTACCCACAACCCACGTCTCACATGATACGAGGTATTACAACAGGTGAAACAGATGTGTCGGTTATCGACGCTGCATCAAAATCATGGCGCGTTGCATAGCCCCTACCCAATATCTCGTTAAACTTGCGTCAATTGACGTAAGTTTTTTCTTATCCGCTATGTCCCCGCGCAATTGACCGTTATACTTCTATTTTCCACGTTAAGCCGCCCAAGAAGCAATTGACAATTTGATGACGCGCGGAAGCGCGAGTGGCTAGTTGATAGTGGCTAGCGGCTAGTAAGAAAACGTCTGTTTGGACATGATTTGCTAGCAATCAGCAACTAGCAACTACGCACCAAAAGGTGATGTATGCGTTGGCCTCAGTATGACCATATTTTTTTTGATTGTGATTCAACCCTCAGCACGATAGAGGGAATCGACATTTTGGCGGAAGCGTCTGGTAAAAAGGACGACATTGAGCGGTTAACAAAGGCCGCGATGGAAGGGCAGCTCGGTCTTGAAGATGTCTATGCGAAGCGGCTTGCCGCAATTACCCCCACCCAATCACAGATTCGTGAAATCCGACAAGCATACAAACAAAACCCTGTCGAGGATGCGCCACAAATTATTAAGGCGTTGCAACACTTGGGACAGAAAATTTACATCATTAGTGGTGGACTTTATGATCCTGTCGCCGAGTTTGGGATTTCTCTGGGCGTAGACCGCGCCAACATTCGTGCGGTCAAAATTGAGTATGATCAGTTGAGTGGGGAGTGGTGGCGCGGTCAAAGCGACCGCAGCTATTTAACTTTTGATGAAGGGCCGTTGACAATCAGCGATGGTAAGGCACAAATCGTACAGGAGCTTTTGGGCGATCAAAAGGGGCGTTCCCTGTTGATTGGCGATGGCAGCAGCGATTTACGCGCCAGCCGTGCGGTTGATCTGTTTGTCGGTTTTGGCGGGGTGGAAGCACGCCGTCCCGTCCTTGAAAACGCACCCGTGTTTCTACACAGTGCCTCGCTTGCGCCCCTGTTGGCGTTAGCATGTGGCCCTGCGGGAATGCGACGATTGGCGCAGACAGCGTTCGCGCCGTTGGTGCAAAAAGCAACGAGTTTAATTGAAAATGGAGCAATGAGTTTTAACAATGAGCGACTCAGTACGAAATTCACAGAAGCGTATCAAGCTGTTTTTGCCGGGACCCGTTGAGGTTCTGCCAGAGATATTGGAAGCCCAAACGGGCTGGATGATCGGCCATCGGATGCCAGAGGCGTTGGAGCTAATCGGCCGAATTAAACCCAAACTACAACAAGTATTCCTAACCGAGCAGCGTGTGCTGTTCCAGAGTGGCACAGGCTCAGGGTTTTGGGAAGCAGCCATTCGCTGCGCCGTCGACAAGAAGGTGCTGCACTGCACCAGCGGCGCATTTAGCGAAAAGTGGGTCAAAGTTACTGACGCCGTCGGTAAGGATCATGATGTTCTCGAATTTGAGTGGGGCCAACCTGTTCTGCCAGAACCAATCATCGAAAAGCTCAAAACGGGTGAGTACGATGCGCTGGCCGTTGTCCACAACGAAACGAGCACGGGCGTAACCAACCCTATTCAAGATATTGCAGCGGCCGTTCGCAGCCTGCCAAACGGGCAAGACATTATGATCTTGGTCGATAGTGTCAGCGGTTTGAGCGGAGCAGAGCTGCGCTTTGACGATTGGGATTTGGACATGGCGTTCTGCTCAAGCCAAAAAGCATTTGCCATGCCGCCCGGCTTGGCGATGTGTGCCGTCAGCGAACGCGTGATGGAAAAGGCAAAGACGCTCAAGGGTCGCGGCTACTATTGGGACATCGTAACGCTTGCCAAGAGCTACGACACCGACCAAACGCCAAACACGACGCCGTTGCCAATGCTCTACGCACTCGACGTGCAGCTTGATCGCATGCTAGAAGAAGGGATCGCCAACCGTTTTGCACGCCACATCGCCCAACGCGATTACGTGATCGCAGAAGGCAACAAGCGTGGATTCGAGCTTTATGGTCATCCCGACTACAGCAGCCCATGCGTCACAAATTTCGCAAATACACTTGATATTGACATCTCTGCACTCAACAAATTCTTGCGGACAAAGGAGATGATTCTCTCAAATGGCTACGGCGCAAAATTGAAAAACAAAGCGTTCCGTATCTCGCATATGGGCGATATTTACGAAAGTGATTTGGCAGAGCTATTTGCCGCAATTGATGAATTTTTGGGGGAAGGTGCTAGTGGCTAGTTGCTAGTCGCTAGTAAGAATTGGTGGGCGCGGTTCCGATGGAATGGAAAAGTTATGCTGATTGGGAATTGCAAGTTCCAGCAGTGATCAAATCTGATCCTCTCTGGGATTTTATTACCTATCGCAAGGCTTTGTTCTTTGCAGATTTAGCATGGAATGACTGTGAAACTTTGCAAAGGAACCCTATCGCCCGACATTTGATCTCTCAGCTATTAAGAAGTGCAGACTCATCCTCTGCCAATATCGAAGAAGGTTATGGCCGAGGCTATGGTAAAGATTATGCGCGATTTTTGAGAATTGCACTTGGCTCAACACGGGAAGCACGCGGCTGGTACTATCGTAATCGCCGCGCTCTTCCTGATGAAGTTGTCGAGCATCGTATCAACTTGGCAACTGAGTTAATCCGCCTCTTAACCACTGCCTCAAATCAACAACGAAAACGCTAATGGCTAACTAGCAACTAGCAACTAGCAACTAACAACTATGTACAAAATTTTAGTTTCAGACAAATTGGGTCAAGAAGGTCTCGACGTATTAGACGCGGCGGCAGACTTCAGCTATGACCTGTTGCTCAAAAAGAGCGACGAAGAGTTGATCGCCGTCTTGCCAGAGTATGACGGCTGGATCGTGCGCAGTGGAACGCGGCCAAGTGCCGAGATGATTAAAGCAGGGACAAAGCTCAAGGCAATTGGACGCGCTGGCATCGGCGTGGACAACATTGACGTAGAAGCTGCAACGCAGAATGGCGTGGTCGTCATGAACACACCGGGCGCAAACAGCATGGCGACGGCCGAACAGGCGTTAACGCTGATGTTGGCGGTTAGTCGGCACACGGCACACGCTCATGCAAGCGTCGGTCGCGGCGAATGGGAACGCGCAGCGTTTACAGGGCAAGAGCTTTATAACAAGACGTTGGGCGTGATTGGGTTTGGGAAAATCGGCCGATTAGTTGCCGCCCGCGCCCAAGCGTTTGGGATGACGGTCGTTGCCTACGATCCCTATGTTAGCGAAGAAGACGGTCGTGCGCTCAACGTGACATTGGTTGATTTGGACGATCTATATGCTCAATCAGACTACATCACATTGCACACTGCCGTGACCGAAGAGACGGCCAACATGCTCAACGCTGACGCATTCGCGCAGATGAAAGATGGTGTGATTATCGTCAATGCAGCGCGCGGCAAATTGATCGACGAGCAAGCATTGCTCGACGCGCTTGAGAGCGGCAAGGTCGCTGGCGCAGGGCTGGACGTCTATCAACAAGAGCCACCGAGCGCAGATAACCCGCTTTTGGGTCATTCAAAAGTGACACACGTTCCCCATTTGGGCGCAAGTAGCCGTGAGGCGCAGACCAACGTTTCCGTTCAGATTGCGGAACAGCTCATCGATGCATTGCGCGATGATGATATTCGGAATGCGGTGAACGTCCCTTTTGATTCTAGCTCTGGCTTTGCAACGATCCGCCCCTATTTAAATTTGGCGGAAAAGCTAGGGCAATTGCAATTTCACATTGCAACGGACAAGATCGAACGCATCGAAATTGACGTGTTTGGGGAGCAAGTGGCGGGATTGGTTCGGCCGATTGCCGCCTCCATTCTCAAGGGCATGATTTCACCCCTCGTCGATGGTGAGGTCAACTACGTCAACGCGCCGATCTTGGCGAACCAGCTTGGCATCAAGGTGGCCCAGGTGCGCGGTCTGAGCGGCGTTGACTATCCCAACACAATTGCCTGCCGTATTCACTACGGTGCGCCCGAACCGCACACCATCACGGGAACGGTCATCGGCGGAAAATATCCGCGCATCGTCAAGATGAGCCGCTATCTGGTCGAAGGAACGCCAGAAGGGGTCGTATTGCTGTTGCGGAATACGGATGTTCCCGGCGTTGTCGGACAAATCGGCACGCTACTTGCAGCCTACAACATCAACATTGCCGAGTGGCGCATGGGGCGTAGCGCAGCGGGGGGTGAGGCACTCTGCTTTATCAACCTCGATTCGCTGCCGCCCGCGCCACTGATTCAAGCGATTGAGATGATTCCAGCAGTGACAAAGGCAAAAGTGGTGATGCTTTAGGGTAAAGCTTGAGATTCCATTTTTTGAAAAAATGGAATCTCTGCTATGCTCCCCAAATGCCAACTGATGAACAGCGACTTGCCGTAAGAAATATCGGTTACCCGACCATAACGAATCGGCCGAATCAGCCCACCGTCATGTATCAAACATGGGAGCATCTCCTCTTTTTACACTGGGAGATAGATCCTGCCGTGATTCAGGCGACGCTACCCGCAGGATTAACGGTCGATACGTTTGATGGAAAAGCGTATTTGGGGATTGTGCCGTTTTACATGAACTTTGTGCGCCCACGCTTTCTGCCGCCAGTTCCCAAACTCTCCTTCTTTCTCGAAACCAACTTGCGCACCTATGTCTACGACCAAGACGGCGTGCCCGGCGTTTGGTTTTACTCGCTTGACTGCAATCAGCCACTGGCCGTTTGGGTAGCGCGGACGTTTTTTAAGCTGCCCTATTTTCATGCAGAGATGTCGTCACGACGGGATGAGAGAACGGTTGATTATGCGACGCAGCGAGTGGGAGCAGCGGCAAAAGGTAAGTTTATCTACGCGCCGACGTCTGCGGCAAAATCGGCCGAAATTGGCACCCTCGAATTCTTTTTAGGGGAACGCTATATCTTGTTTGCGAACACGCAGAAGGGATTAAAGTCGGGGCGCGTTTGGCATACACCGTATCAACTGAGTTCGGTTGAAGTGTCAGAATACACGACCGAATTGATTGAGCTAGCTGGGTTCCCTGCCGTCACGCGCCCGTATGACCACGCCCTCTATTCAGCAGGCGTGCGCGTCAACGTCTTTCCCCTGCGCTAGTTGCCAACACTACGCATAAGACTGGCGAAAATTTTCGATCAAACTATAAGCGATACTTGGTGAGGGTGGATACGGCGGCATATCGTCCGGCGTATACCAGTCGGCGTGTTCGATCTCATCTTCATAGACAAAATCGCCTCCCGCCCACTCAGCTGTGAATCCCAACATCAACGAATTAGGAAACGGCCAAGGCTGACTGCCAAAGTACTGGATATTTTTGACATCGATCCCGACCTCTTCTTTGATCTCGCGCTTGACCGTCTGCTCTAGCGACTCCCCTGCTTCGACAAAGCCAGCGAGAACCGTATAAAACCCTTCACGATGACGCTCATTGTGCGCGAGTAGTAAGCGATCCCCTTTGGTGACGGCAACGATGACGGCGGGACAAAGACGCGGATAGCTGCGATTGTTGCAGTTGGGGCAAATTTTGACGTGTTCGAGATCGCTGGTTTCCATCGGAGCAGCGCAGCGTCCACAAAATTGATGGGTGCGATCCCAATCGACAAGCTGGATGGCGCGACCTGCAACCCAGAATTGTGTTTCATCGAGGCGGTTGAACAGTCCGCGCACGGTGGAGGTGGTGGCGTTTTCTGGCAGATTGGCATCGGGGGAAATTTCGGCCGAAATCACGTCAATATCATCTAGCAGGCCAACATACTGCATCCGTAGCGGTGCAAAACCCAACGCTTCCGCACTCGGCGCAATGGGAACAGCCCCATCGATTAGAACCAATTGCTCTCCTTGAAATACAAACCAATAGGCTTGATTCAATGACGTTGGCATTCGTTCCCCTAGCAAAAATCTCTCGGTTTCCATAATTACGGTGCTGCGGCTGTCATTGTCAACGGATAGCCCTCAGGTGTATTTGTCGGCATTGGCGTTTCAGTTGGCCCCGTGTATCCGTTCGGAGTCGCTGTGGGGGGCAATGAACCACCTGGTGTCGGCACGGTCGTCGCAAGGCCTCCATTCTGCGGTGTCGGTGTTGCGCTTTCTGCGGGCGTCACGGTGAGTGTCCCCGTCGGAGTGGGGGTTGCGGTTGGCGGTGTGCCTGTCAAAGTTGGTGTTGCCGTTTCGCCATTAGGGGTTCCCGTCGCTGTTGCTGTCACGGTCCCGTCCGGTGTCGGCGTGGCCGTTCCGCGTGAGAACAACGTTGGCGTTGGCGGCAGTGCCCCATCTGGCGTCGCCGTTTCATTCGGTTCATCCGTCGCAACGGGAATGGTTGACGTCGCTTCTCTCTCGTCTGTTGCAGTCGGCGTCAAGGTCGGCGTTGATGTGTCGATGGATGAGGGGGTTACCGTTGCGCGCGGCGCGGGATTTGTCGGGATGACGCGCTGTGTGGGGGAAGGCAGCAGACTCGGTGATGGGGTTAAAGTTGGAATGATGCTCGGATATCCGTCGTCGTCGGGAGACAATGTTGCGATGTCAATGATGACGTCGGATGTGGGTGTCGGCTCCTCCACAATGACCTCGCCATCCGGTGAAACTGTGGGGGCAAGGGGAGTCACGTCGGCAATCACCTCGCCGTAAACTCTCGAAATCGGGTTTGGCTGCACAATGTCAGCCACATCTAAATAGTAGACGACCCGCGCAAGCGGCTCTTTGCCACAACCCGACGGCCCAATATATTGTCGCCACACGCCATCAACCGTAAACGGCACGCCATCTGGCACAAGCTCAACGATTCGCTCAAAACCACGTGCGCTCATTTGCAAGTTGTCGGCCACCAACCCCCAATTAAAGCGTGGTCCCTGAAAGGGATAGCACTCCTCGCGCTCTATCGCTACATAACTCGCCTCGACGCGCAACAGTTGCCCAAGATAGGCACTTGGGTTGGCCTCAATTTGGGCAAATGTCACCTGAAATGGATCGGGGTCAACAAGCGAAAAGGGTTCAGTTGGGAGGGGTGTGGGGCGGACAGGTTTGAGTGGACGCGCCTGTGTAGCACAGGCGTAAAGAAAAATTGCGAGTAGGAGAAACAGGATAAATCGTAGACGCATGACCGCTCATCAGATAGTCTGCACAGTGTAGCCGACATGGTTACAAAATCGTAGTAAATTCGGCCGAAAAGTTACCTATGTCTTATTTGGGGAAGAAGTGGTGAGTGGGTAGTGAATAGCGGATAGTAGGAATGCCTACTCTCCACTCTCCACTTACCACTTGCCCCTCTCAATACCCTAACTTGCCAAACTCAGCTGGAATCCCCTGCACCCCAACCTCATCGAGTCGATCGTACATATTTTCGACATCCTTGCCAGTGAAACGCGCCGTCTGTTGCGTAGGGGCTAGCGGTTCATCATAGAAAAATTGTGGCAGATCATCATCGGCCGCTGTAAAACCTGCGGCGCGGTTAAACTCTTGCTCCAGTTGGAGCGTTTCAACACCGAGTTCACGATAGAAGGTGGGGTCCAAATTGGAGCCAACGGCAGCGTTGATGGCTGCGGTGACATATTCGATGTTGGGATTGGTGACAGATCGGCCGAAAATGCAGATACCAATCGAATCGACAGCCGCCGATGCGATCTGTGCTTCCAAGCTGATATCGGCCAGCTCTGCCAAATCTTTGTCGCGTGACTTTAGCTTTGGCACATTGCCCGTTGTATGGTCGGCTCCCTGCGCCGACATCATCATTGAAAGACCCGTCACCTCAATCACGCGCGGATCGTAGGCACTAATCGCCTGCTTTTTGACGGTCGGAATACGATGAATGCCGTAATGCTTGCCGACGCGGTAGGTCCCCTGCGCCCACAACTTGCCCTCTTCGGAACCCGCCAATAGCTCTTGAAAGACGCGCTCCATAAAGTCCACGTCCCCAAATTCAGCCACGCCCGCATCCATCAAAACGGCAATCATTGCCCCCGTTTCGATAGTGTCGATGCCGAGTTCATTGCAGTATTGATTCATGCGAGCGAGATTGTCTGGGTGGCGCAAACCGCAATTTGTGCCGAGCAATGCCAGCGTTTCATACTCAACGGGGGAGGTCAGCTCCTCGCCATTTTCATCATAGTAGACGTTGCTACACTGAATAATGCAGCCCGGCATACAGGCATGGGTGTGCTTTCCACCCCGCGAAATGTTGAGGTCACGAATAAAGTCACCCCCCATTTTGAACGTCTCCTCACTGTCTGGCGTTGAGCCAAGCGTGAAGTTGTTGACGGGGATGCCGCCAATATGGTTGGTGTAATCCCCCATCGCCATCGTGCCGATTGGATTATAAACCGTCTGAATCGCCTCGTTTTCCTGCACCCATTTTGCATATTGGCGTACCGCACCGAGCGTCTTTTTCTTATCCATCAGTGGCGGCATGCGGTCCAACTCCATCACCAGTGCCTTGACCTTCTTATTGCCCATCACCGCGCCCACACCGCCGCGTGCAGCCATGCGCGAGGGGCGATCATCGTTGTCACTGACGGCGATCCCTGCCAGCAGTCCCTCATATTCTCCAACTGGGCCACACAGTGCGAGGCTGATCTTTTTGCCATACTTTTCGTGCAGCATCGCGGCAACGGTATAGTTGTCTTTGCCAAGATAGTCGGCCGCATCGTGGAAGGTGATGTCGCCGTTGTTGGCGAAGTGGATGATCGTCCAATCGGCCGATTGTCCATGCAGCACCAGACTCGTAATCTCTTGCCGCCCCATCGCGTAGGCAAATGTCCCCCCAGCATTCGCTTCCTTGATACCGCCCGTCAGCGGACTCTTACAACCGACGCTAAGGCGATTGGCATTGGAAAATGTTGTGCCAGCAAAGGGGCCGGCCGAAAAGATCAGGGGGTTTTCCGCGCCGAGCGGATCGACGGTGGCGACGTTCATCTCAACCAGTTTCTTGGCGATCAGGTAGCGTCCCGCCTTGGCGAGCTGGTCGCCTGAGATCGATTCGGCCGAAATTTCGCGCGTATTCAAATTGATGTCTAGATGCTTTCTGGTAATCATGTTGAATGGGGCAAGTTGCGTGGGCAAGTTGCACAGTTATCTTTTTGCAATGGGTGTGATTGTAACGCAAGCTGTGTCAAGACGGGAAGTTGGTAACAGAAATTGCATCATTTTAGCAACATTGAGGGGCGTGGTGCGCAATGCGTCCACTCGCCACGACCTTCCACCTATTTTCGGCTGGCAATAGTACTACAACGAGACTTTGCCAAAATCCTACGGCTAAAGCCGAAGGCTGATACGCGAAACGCGCTCAAGCGCGTTGTTTGCAGTGCGTTTCAACGCACTTTGTGTGCCAGCCTTTGTACGCGAAGCGGGGGCGGTAGCCCTATTTTAACCACAGGCTCTTCAATCAGTCCATTGAAGTCTCGTTGTAGTGATAGTAAGCCCAAAAGTACTATCGCCCAACAGCTTGTCACAAGGCTATTTGCAAGTTTTACACGGCATACTACACACATTGAACGTGAAGATTTATTGGTAGAGGGTCGGCGTAGCGGTAGGTTCGTGGGGGACTATGCAACACTGACGTAACCATTTGTATGACAATTAAGCTAAGTCCACTCCAGCAAGGGATGTTGTTTCATGCCCTAGCTGCCCCGCACTCGGGCGTCGATATCGAACAGATCGAAATGCGCCTACATGAGTCGCTCGACGTTGAAATGTTTCAACGGGCATGGCAGCGCATCATTGCCCACCATCCCATATTACGCACACGCTTCATTTGGGAAGGGGTCGATGAACCGCGTCAATGTGCGGTCGAATCGGCCGAACTGCCCCAAACCTATTGCGATCTCCGCAACCATCCCAATCCTGAAAAAGCTATCGCCAGCTATCGCCAGCAAGATCGCACGACCGACTTCGACTTTGCGACCCCTCCGCTGATGCGTCTCGCCATCTTCCAATTGGCCGATGACGACTTTGCGGTGCTTTGGACGTTTCATCACATTCTGCTTGACGGGCGTTCGTTTCCCATCGTCCTGCGCGACCTCTTTGCGGTCTATGCGGATGAGGCGACGGAACTTGTCCAGCCACGCCCATTTTCCAGCTATCTGACATGGCGCATGATGCGCGACTTTGCAAACAGCGACGACTTTTGGCGCACGCAACTGGCTGGCTTTAGCGCGCCAACAGAGATTGCGTTTGGGGCATTTGGTGGGCAGAAAATCGGCCGATGGGGAGAAGTTGAAACCCATTTAACAGCGGCTCAAACACGCGAACTAGAACATTTCGCCAGCGCAAACAACGTCACGCTGCATACGCTCTTGCAGGCGGCATGGGCCATCCTACTCCACCATTACAGCCGTGAAAACGATGTCGTCTTTGCCAGCACGCGCGCCTGTCGCTACTGGGCGCAAGATGCGAAAGAGATGGTCGGGCTGTTCATCAACACGCTGCCAATGCGTGGGAAACTCGATGCTGACACGACGCTGACTGACTATTTGCAGTCGTTGCGTCGGCAACAGGTTGCAAGTCGGCCGCATGAACATACCCCACTGCCTCGTGTGCAAAGTTTGAGCGAACTGCCAGCGGGAACGTCGCTTTTTGATAGCCTCGTCGTCTACGACAATGAGACACTCGACGCGCGCATGGCGATGTCCAATCGTAGCTTTCGCTATCGCGGGCAGACAAACTTTCCCCTGACCATTTTGGGCTATGGGGGTGAGCGGCTGTTGCTGCGTCTGGAGCATGAGCTTGGCAAATATCCCACACCGCTCGCCGAGCGCATGTTGGCGCAACTGGTCACACTGCTTACCACCTTTCCGACGTTTGCAAATCACGCGGCGTTGCAGATTCCATACTTGTCAAATCCAGATCGCGTCTGGCTGTCAGAAAATCAGGTCAATCCGACACACTACTGGAATGATGCGTTTATCTCTGTAGCTGCGATGATTGCAGAGCAGGTGCGACGTGCGCCTGACAAGGTGGCGATTCGTTTTCAGGATGAGTCAGTAACCTACGCGCAGCTAGCGGCGCGGTCGGATGCACTCGCAGTTTCACTACGCGAAATGGGTGTGCGAGAAAATGTGTTGGTTGGGCTGGCGGTTGCAAGATCGGCCGAACTACCCATCGCCATGCTCGGCATTCTCAAGGCGGGCGGCGCATACGTCCCGCTCGACCCCACCTACCCGCGTGACCGTCTCAGCTACATGCTCAACGATTCGGCCGCGCCGATCATCGTTATTAATCGCGCCCTCGCTGCAAAACTACCGTTGACCGATCAAAAGGTGTTGCATATTGAGGATGTCACAACGACAGGCCACGCGCTTCCGCCAAGTGACCTCATTGCGACTAACAACCTCGCCTACGTCATCTACACAAGCGGCTCGACGGGCAAACCAAAAGGGGTGCAACTACCAGAACGGGCATTGGCAAACTTTTTGATGTCGATGCGCGTTGAACCGGGTATTTCAGCCGCTGACCGCACGCTCGCGCTCACCACGATCAGCTTTGACATTGCCGCACTCGAAATTTTCCTGCCGCTTATCAGTGGCGCAGAGCTAACGATTGCCGACGACGCAACAACAACCAGCCCACACGCGATTGCAAAGCTAATGATCCAACGTGACATCACGCTCGCACAGGCGACCCCTGCAACGTGGCGTATGCTGATTGAGGCGGATTGGCAGGGCAAACGCGATTTACGCATTCTGTCGGGCGGCGAGCCGTTATCGCGCAAGTTGTCAGATGCGCTGTTGGCGCGTGGGGCTGAATTGTGGAACATGTATGGCCCAACCGAAACCACGATTTGGTCAACCGTCGCGCAAGTCTGCCCGAACGAGCCGATCACCATCGGCCGCCCCATCGCCAACACGACAGTCCACATCCTCGACCGCCAATACAATCCCGTGCCAGCGGGAACGATTGGGGAGTTGTGCATCGGCGGGGCTGGCGTGAGCAAGGGTTACTTGAATCGGCCGAAATTATCGGCCGAAAAATTTATCCAAACGAGCGGAACCGTTTATCGCACGGGCGATCTGGCACGCTTTAATCCTGATGGCACATTGACCTGTTTCGGGCGCGTTGACCATCAGGTGAAGGTGCGCGGCTATCGCATCGAGCTAGGCGAAATCGAAGCAGTTCTAGCCCAACATGCGGCTGTGCAGGCAGCGTGCGTTGTGGCGCGAAAAATTACCAATGACGAAAAGCAACTCGTCGCCTATCTCGTTACCAACGAGGAAGTTACGCCAACCGCTCTCCGCAAACACGCCAAAACAAAACTGCCCGACTATATGGTTCCCGCTGCCTTTGTCATGTTGGATGCATTCCCACTCACCAACAACGGCAAAATCAACCGCCGCGCTTTGCCTTCGCCCGACCACAGTCGCCCCATCAGCGACACGCCGCTCGTCTCCCCACGCACCCAAACGGAACGCGCCATTGCCGACGTTTGGCAAAACGTTCTGCTGATCAATGAGATTGGCATACACGACAGCTTTTTCGAGCTAGGTGGGGATTCACTTTTGGTCGTGCGCGCCGTCAGCCAACTGCGCGATCGGTTTCACACAAAGCTAGGCGTACACAAAATTTTTGAGCATCGCACAATTTCTGAGTTAGCACAATTTTTAGATGTTGAGCAGACCAATAAATTCCGCTCCAGCCCGATGAACGAGCCACAGCCCGTTCAACAGCGGGTCGCCAAACGACAGGCTGCCCTGCAACGGCGGCGCAAAATGGTGAGCACTCTTTAGTCAGCTCTTTGACAGGAACGGGTGGATGCCCGTCTAACAGTATTATGAACATTGCAAACAGTATCGCAATCATAGGTATGGCAGGGCGCTTTCCCGGCGCAAACGATTTAGACCAGTTTTGGGAAAATCTCATCAACGGTGTAGAAGGTATTTCGCGGCTCGATGACGAGACGCTGCGCCGCTTAGAACCCGACTTTGACGAATTAAACGACGATCCCGACTATGTCAAGGCGGCCGGCGTGCTTCCGGGCGTGGAGCTTTTCGACGCGGACTTCTTTGGCATCAAGCCACGCGAAGCACGTGCGCTCGACCCACAGCATCGCATCTGGTTTGAGACGGCATGGACTGCGCTGGAAAACGCCGCCCTCGCCCCCGAAAAATACGATGGCAAAGTAGGGGTTTTCTGCGGTAGCTATATCAACAGCTATCTATTTTATAATCTCTCGCCCGACCGAGAGGCGGTGGAAGGGTTTGTCCGCTTACAATCGCTCGACTCATTTCTGAACATGATCAGCAATGAGAAGGATTATTTGCCAACCCGCACAAGCTACCTGCTCAACCTGACCGGCCCAAGCATCAATGTACAAACTGCGTGTTCAACCTCACTCGTGGCGGTGGCACAGGCCTGTCAAAGTCTGTTGAATTATGAATCGGACGCGGCGTTGGCGGGGGGTGTTGCCATTTTCTTGCCACAGGAGCGTGGCTATGTGCATACGGAAGGCGGGATGTTATCGGCCGATGGTCATTGTCGTCCATTTAGCGATGGCGCGTCGGGAACGGTCTTTGGCAGCGGCGTCGGCTGCGTCGTGCTAAAACGTCTCGAAGATGCGCTGACAGAAGGGGACAACGTGCTGGCCGTCATTCGCGGCACGGCACTCAACAACGACGGCGCACACAAGGCCAGCTACACCGCACCGAGCATTCAGGGGCAGTCAGACGTGATTGCGTTGGCGCAAGCGTTGGCAGGGGTGGAACCCGACGACTTTAGCTATATCGAAGCACATGGCACGGCGACCCCATTAGGCGACCCAATCGAGGTGGCCGGATTGACAAAGGCGTTCCGCCGCCAAACGGAACGCAATCAGTTTGTCGCGCTCGGCGCAACAAAAAGCAGCATCGGACATTTGGATGCGGCATCGGGCGTTGCCGGGCTGATCAAAACAGTTCTCTCTCTGCAACACGAAAAGTTGCCGCCCGTTCTGCATTTTGAACGGGAAAATCCCGAAATTGAGTTTGCAACGACCCCGTTTTATGTCGTTGACAAGTTGATGGATTGGCAGCGCAACGAGAAACCGCGCATTGCTGGCGTTAGCTCATTTGGGGTTGGCGGCACAAATGCGCATGTCATTGTGCAAGAGGCACCCCTCCCAGAACCCACAAGTCAATCACGACCGTGTCAACTTCTGACGCTCTCAGCCAAGACCGAATCGGCATTGTCGACAATGTGCAAGGGGTTGGCCGCATGGTTGGAAAAGCATCCTGAGCGGGATTTGGCGGATGTCGCGTGGACGCTGAGATTCGGCCGAAATGATCACCCCATCCGCACATCCATCGTCGCCGCGACCCATGCGGAGGCCATCGAAAAGTTGCGGGGCAAGGTTGCAATAGGCACCCTGCAAGGGGAGCGGCCCGTCACATTTCTGTTTCCCGGTCAGGGCTCACAGTTTCCAGAGATGGGCTTAGAGCTTTATCAAACGGAACCCATTTTCAAAGAGACGGTCGATCACTGTTCAGCTATTTTAGAACCATTGCTCGGTGAAAGCCTGATAGAAATCCTCTACCCAACAGACAGTGCGACGACCGTTGAGAACACCGTAAGCGCGGCCGAAAAACTCAAGAATACTGGGATTGCCCAGCCCGCTATTTTTGTAATCGAATATGCGTTGGCAAAACTTTGGATGTCTTGGGGCATTGTGCCAGATCGCATGATCGGGCATAGCGTTGGTGAGTTCGCAGCGGCATGTTTGGCGGGGGTCTTCTCGCTGGAAGATGCGCTGCTGGTGTTGGCGAAGCGGGCGCAGTTGATGCGCGATTTGCCCGGCGGCGCGATGCGCGCGGTACGCATGAGCAAAGAGAGCGTTGCCCCCTACTTGACGGATGGGGTCGCGTTGGCGGCGGCGAATGCGCCTGATATTTCTATCGTTTCGGGCAGCTATGCGGCAATTGAGCAGTTCGATGCACGGTTGGAAGCGGAAGATATTGAACCGATCAAGCTGCACACCTCACACGCATTTCATAGCGAGATGATGCAGCCAATTTTAGAACCATTCGGGGCAGTCGTCGCCAGCGTGGCGATGCACGCGCCGACCATTGAGCTGATTTCGACGGTGACGGGGCGGCCATTATCGGCCGAAGAAGCCACCTCTCCCGCATACTGGACGCGCCAACTGCGTCAACCCGTGCTATTCAGCGATGCGATCACGCACGCTATGCGCGAGCCAAATCAGCTATTTTTAGAGATCGGCCCCAGCAAGAACCTATCGACGGCAGCACAACGCCATGCCAAGCGGGAGCAAAACCACGTTCTCATCGACTCGCTCGGTCACGCAAAAAAGGCGCATCCAGCGTTAGAGGCAATGTTAGAAGCAGTTGGCAAACTATGGCAAACGGGCAGTACATTCAACTGGGAAGCGTTCTATGCGAACGAAACACGCCAAAAGCTGGCGTTGCCGACCTATCCCTTTGAACGTAAACGGTATTGGGTAGACCCGCCGCAAGCGGTGAACAGTCAGTCGAATGGTAGCCAGCAGCACGGACACCATGCGCCCAGCGACTTACCAACTTTCAATGTAGTACAGAACGATTTGCAACCTGCAACCTGCAACTTGCAACCATCTGCCGCACAGGAGCAGATTATGAGTAACCGACGTAATAAAATATTTGAGAATGTAACGGAAATTTTGTATGAGTTAAGCGGGATTGATCTGGTTTCGGCCGATGGCGACACCTCCTTTATCGAACTCGGCTTCGATTCGCTGACGCTGACCCAAGTGAGCACGCTATTGAAAAAGACGTTTAAGGTAAATGTCAAATTTCGTCGGCTGCTCGAAGATGTGGACACGCCAAATGCGCTGACGACGCTATTGGAAGAGAAGTTGCCAGCCGAGCAGTTTGCGGATGAACCTGTCGTCACTCAACAGGTGGCCGTTGGCAGTCAACAGAAAATGGCTGCGCCACAGCCAATGGTGGCGACAGCGGCAGAGAATGGTCATGGCGCGTCGAGCAACGGCTATCACCCACCGCAGCCACAAATGACGCATCAGCCGATGCAGATGCCACAAATGCCGATGCCGCAGCAACCGATGCAGATGCCAATGCAAGGCAATAACAATCAGATGATGTTGCAAATGATGATGCAGCAGCAGATGATGTTGATGCAGATGATGATGCAGCAGCAACAGCCTGTGGCGTTTCAGCAACCCGTTCCCACTGAGCAGGCACAAGTTGCGAGTCCCGAGGTGCAAGTTGCAAACCCACAAAATGCCAGCGTGAGCAAGCCAACCGCTAAAGTTGCAGCGCCAAAATCCAAGCTGCCGAAAGCACCAAACTATACGGCGACGCAAAACGTGAGCAACAAGCGTTTTGGACCCTATAAAGAGGTCAAAAAGGGCAAAGATGGGGATTTGACACCGCTCCAGCAGGCGCATTTAGATGATTTGACCCAGCGGCTGACGAAAAAAACGCCGACATCAAAAACTCACGCCCAACAATATCGAGATGTGCAGGCCGACCCGCGCACGATTGCCGCATTCCGCCAAACGTGGAAAGAGCTGGTCTACCAAATTGTGACGGAGCGTTCAAAGGGCGCGTATGTTTGGGATGTCGATGGCAACAAATATGTTGATATCACAATGGGGTTCGGGGTCAGCTTTTTGGGACATTCCCCCGATTTTGTGACGGATGCGGTGCGCGAGCAGCTTGATAAGGGGATCGAGATCGGCCCCCAAAGCAAGACGGCGGGCGAAGTGTCGCGGATGTTGCAGGAGCTGGTGAACGTCGAACGTGTGAGCTTTTGCAATACCGGTTCGGAAGCGATTATGGCGGCGATTCGCATGGCGCGGACGGCAACGGGGCGCGAGAAAATCGTCTACTTCAGCGGTGACTATCACGGCACGTTTGACGAGGTGCTGGCGCGTCCGCAGGTGATGCGTGGTGAACTGGCGACGCTGCCAGCCGCACCCGGCATCACAAAAGATGCGGTCAAGAACAGCTATATTTTGGAGTATGGCGACCCAGCCTCGCTCGATTTTATTCGGGAACATAAAGATGAACTAGCAGCTGTTTTGGTTGAGACGGTGCAAAGTCGGCATCCAAATAATCGGCCGAAATTATTCATCCAAGAACTACGAAAAATTACGTCAGAAGCGGAGTGCGCGCTTATCTTCGATGAGGTGATTACGGGTTTCCGTGTCCACCCGCGCGGGATGCAAGAGATCTACGGCGTACAGCCCGACCTGCTTTGTTACGGCAAGATCATCGGTGGCGGTATTCCAATCGGTGCAGTGGCGGGCAAGGCGAAGTTTATGGACGGCATCGACGGCGGATTCTGGCAATACGGCGACGAGAGCGTGCCAGAGGCACCGCTGACATTCTTTGCAGGGACGTTTGTGCGTCATCCAATGGCGATGGCGGCGGCAAAGGCGGTTCTGACCTATATCAAGCAGCAGGGTTCGGGACTCCAGCAGCGCGTCAACGACAAAATGACGGCGTTTGCAAACGAGATGAACGGCTTTTTCAAGCAACGGGCCGTACCAATCGAAATCAACCACTACAGTTCGTGGTTCCGGTTTGAAGTGGCAAGCGACATTCAGTTCTATGATTTGCTGTTCTATCACCTGTTGGAAAAGGGAGTCTACGTTTTTACATTCCATCAAAATTGCTTCTTCTCGATTGAGCATACAGATGCGGACATTGCGTTTATCAAGAATGCGATTAAGCAGAGCGTGATCGAGCTACAGGCAGCGGGATTCTTGCCTGCGCCGCCACCTGATGTGCGGGAGCCAATGCCGCTGACGGAGGCACAACAAGAAATTTGGTTGGCAGCGCAGATGGACGAGAAAGCATCGCTGCCCTATAACGAGTCTTTTAGTCTCCGCCTGCGGGGTTCGCTTCACCCAGCACTCTTGCGCCAATCAGCGCAGGCGGTTATCCAGCGTCATTCGGCACTGCATCATCGTTTTTCGCCAGCGGGTGAATGGCAACGATTATCGGCCGATCCAGACGGCCAGACCGGCCATGCCCACATCTCCATCCCGTTCGTTGACCTAACTGACATGGGCAGCCCAGAGGCAGAATTAGATCATCTGATGACCAAAACGCTCGGGACGCCGTTTGATTTGGTGCATGGCCCGCTCGTCCGCGCCACGCTATATAAAATAAGCGAAACGGAACACGTCTTCCACTGGACGGCGCATCACATCGTCTATGATGGATGGTCGGCCGTCATCATAATCGACGAAATCCGTGATAGTTACAATGCGTTGGTTGAGGGGGTTCCGGTTGAATGGGAGCCAGCCGACCGCTACCGTGACTATGTAAAATGGGAATCGGCCGAAAAATCAACAGAGGCGGTCAGCTACTGGCGCGAGCAGTTTGCCGAACAGCCTCCCGTTCTCGACCTGCCGACAGATCGCCCACGTCCGAGCAAGAAGACGTACAACGGCACGTCGTTTCATTTTGAATTTGACGCGGACGTGATCGAGGCGGTGCGTGCAACGGCGAAACGCCAAAAATCGAGCCTGTTTATCCTGCTGCTGACCGCCTACAATGTGCTGCTGCATCGGTTAACCAATCAGAGCGACATCGTGGTGGGCATTCCGCTGGCGGGGCAAGCGTTGGCAGGGATGGATAATCTCGTTGGTCATTGTGTCAACATTGTGCCGTTGCGCAGCCGTTTTGCCAGCGACACCCCCTTCAATACGCTGCTGAGTGATGTACGCAACAGCTTTTTGGACGCGCAAGAACATCAGCCCGTCACGTTTGGCACGCTCGTGCGCGAACTCAACATCCCACGTGATCCTTCCCGGTCGCCACTCGTCGAAACGGTCTTTAATCTTGATCGCAAATTGCCGCCAAAGCCGTTGGTCGGCTTAGAAACAGAGATCCGCGAAGTGCCAAAACAGGCGATCAACTGGGAGATGTTCCTAAACCTATACGAGGAAGGGACAACGCTTAAAGCTGATTTTGACTACAACAGCGATCTGTATGATGAAGAGACGATTGCACAATGGCTCGAACATTTTGAGACGCTCCTGCGTGAGATCGCCAGCGTGCCAGAGCGTGCGGTGGGTGATTTCAACGTGTTGAGCAATCGGCAACAGGCTCAAATTGCCAAGTGGAATGACACCGCATTTGACAGCGACCCAACGGCATTGGTGCATGAACTGATTGCAGAGCAAGCGCGGCGCACACCAAATGCGACGGCATGGGTCTTTGAAACGGACAAACTTTCATATCGCACGCTCGATCGCTGTGCCAACATGTTGGCCCACTATTTGCGCGAACAGGGCGTTGGTCGCGGGGATCGCGTGGGGTTATTTTTGGAACGGTCGCTCGACATGGGGATCGCTGTTTTAGGGGTCTTGAAGGCAGGCGCGACCTATGTGCCGCTTGCACCCGACTATCCGGCGGAGCGCGTTGCGTTTATTCTTGAGGATAGCGATGCGAAGTTATTGATTTCGCAGGAAGCGTTAGAAGAAGCTCTCACCCCCGAAGAGAGCGGGGAGCCAGAGGAAAATGCCCGCAATATCTTGTTTATTGATCGGGATTGGGACGTGATCGAAAGCTGTTCTGAGGAGCCGCTGACGCAGACGGTGACTGCGGATGACATCGCGTTGATTATCTACACCAGTGGTTCAACGGGTCGGCCGAAAGGGGCGATGCTCTCGCAGCGCGCGTTGGCGAACTTTATTCAATGGTATCCGCGTCACTATGGATTGGGCGAAAAAGATGGCATGTTGCTCAAGGCACCCTTTGGATTTGATGCGGCATCGTGGGAAATTTTGACCCCGCTCGTCAGTGGTGGGCGCGTCGTTGCCGCCAAGCCTGGCGGTGAAAAAGACAGCGTCTATTTGACTGAACTTATGAAGCAGGAAAAGGTGACAAACACCTTCTTAGTGCCGACGCAGTTGCGAATGTTGATGCAAAATCGGGCCTTAGAAAAGTGTGCAAGCACGCTCAAAGTTGTCTGTGTGGGCGGCGAAACGTTTCCTGAAGATTTGCGCGATGAATTTTTCCGCATGTTGCCCAATACGCGCCTTGACAACATCTATGGGCCATCGGAGACGACGGTGATGGTGTTGGCATGGAATGCGCGTGACAAGCGTGCGGGGATGGCTACGACACCGATTGGAAAGCCGATCAGCAACATGCAGATGCAGGTGTTGAACGAGCGTGGCGTGCCTGTGCCAGTTGGGGTGCAAGGGGAGTTGTGGATTGGCGGGGTGCAGGTTGGCAGCGGGTATTGGAATCGGCCGAAATTAACAAAAGAAAAATTTGTACAAAACCCTTCCCCCCAAGCCCCTCTCCCGCAAAAGGCGGGGAGCAAGCTAAGCTATTACCGCACGGGTGACTATGTGCGCTGGAATAAGTGGGGCGGGATCGAATTTATCGGCCGAATCGATCACCAAGTCAAATTACGCGGCTTGCGGATTGAGTTGGGCGAGATTGAGGCGGGCTTGATCGCACATGAGGCGATCGATCAGGCTGTTGTGCAGATTCGTGAGGATGAGGAACTCGATAAACGAATCGTTGCCTATTGCGTCCTGCGTAAAGGTGGCAACGAGCCATCGGCCGAAGAGCTGCGCGGCTTCCTGCGGCGCTTTGTGCCAAATTATATGGTGCCATCTGCCTACGTGATGCTGCCCGAACTGCCGACAACGCCCAATGGCAAAATCAATCGCGCTGTGCTACCCGTGCCAATCGTACGCATAGGAGGGCGCAAACAGACCAACGCGGGTGCGCCACGTGATGCGCTCGAACGCCAACTGGCCGAGCTAATTGCTGAGGTGTTAAAAGTACCAGCGATTGGCATTCATGATGATTTCTTCGATATGGGGGGACACTCATTGATGGCATTGCGCCTGTTCCAACAGATCGAAGACCAGTTTGGCAAAAAGTTGCCATTGGCGACGCTCTTTTCTGCGCCGACGGTGGCACAGTTGGCAGAGATGTTGCGCGATGAGGGGTGGGAGCCAGATTGGAATGCGTTGGTTCCAATTCGGCCGAAAGGGCACAAAACGCCGTTCTTCCACGTCGGCGCATACATGGAAAGCATTCTCGCCTTTGAGGCATTGGGCGACCATCTTGACCCCGATCGCCCCTTCTATGGCATCCAACCACGCGGATTGAACGACGAGCGTGAAATTCAAGCGTCGATTGAAGAGATGGCAACTGCTTACATCGACGAAATCAAACAGATTCAACCGCATGGACCATACCTGCTTGGCGGACATTGCGCGGGAGCAGTTGTCGCCTATGAAATGGCGAAGCAGCTAGAGGCCATGGGCGAGAAAATTGAGCTTTTGGCCATTGTCGATAGCCCTGCACCAAATTACGAACCGCCCAGCGAAAATCCGATTACCTATGGCGCAAAACGGATGTGGTACTACTTGCGCGACCGTCGCTTGATCCACGCATTGGCGTGGCAAACACAAATCCAGCTTGAGAGTAAGTTACTCTATCGCTTTGGTAGCAAACAGGCGCAACGTATCAGCAAAATGCGTCAAGCCCATGCAGAAGCGTATGAAAAATACGTCATTTCAAACGGGTATCATGGCCCAATGACGATTTTTCGGAGCGAGGAGTATCTACAGCTTTACGATGAAGGGATTCACGCGAAATGGGGTGAGCTGACAACGGGGCAAGTCAATTTTGAAGACGTGACGGGGACACATGCAACGCTTTTGAAAAAGCCGCATGTCGAAGTGTTGGGTGAAAAGTTGCGGCGCAACTTGGAAACGACGACGTAGTTAGCGCATGACGGGATTAGTTTGCCAAACTTGTAACGAGCAGATTGAGAGCGGTGTCGATCTCCATTTTGCCCGTTTTTGCATCGATATCGATGTTGAGCAGATAGTCGTAAATGCGTTTGAGCTGGTCGAGTGAAAAGCTCTGGGCCTGTTTATGAACCTTCTTTGCGACGAATGGGTGCATGCCGACGACTTTGGCAATCTCATCGGGGCGCAGACCATTTTCGGCACACTCTTTCGCCTGAATGATGAGCCGGAATTGGCGCACAATCATGGCAAATAGCTGAAATGGTTCCGCGCCTTCACTGAGACTTTGTTGCAACAGCGTAACCGCTTTCTTGCCGTTGCGGCTTCCGAGCGCGTCGACGAGTTCAAAGATATTGGCATCGGCCGAAAATACCCCTAATTTCTCGACATCTCCCGCTTGAATCAACTCCCCCGCTTTATAGAGGGTCAGTTTTTCAACCTCGTTTTCCAAAGCCTGTAAATCATTCCCGACATTCATCGCCAACAGCCCGATCGCACGTGGCGCGATTTCACCCCCGCGCTCTTTTACCGCCTGACGAATCCAACGATTGATGTCGTTGCCCTTTGGCTTTTCAAACAGTTTCACATACCCTTTCTTGTCACTCAGTGCCAATTTATGCAACTTGTTTTTGGCGGAGATCGCCTTGTTTTCCAAGAAAATCAGCCGCGTAAAATCTGGCATCTCTGGCAGATAGCCCACCAGCTCATCGAGATCTTTTTTATCTGGTTTGTTCCCCAAATAGTTATCGACCAACACCAAACGCACACGCGCCAGAAACGGCATAGCGTTGCACGCTTGGATGATTTCATCCATGTGCAAGCCTTTGCCGTCGAGCTTGGTGGTGTTGAGTTCAACCATCTGCGGGTCGCCTTGTTTGGCAACCAACTGGTCGAGCGTCTGTTTTTTGCTGTAGCTGTCGTCGCCGTGAAAAAGGTAAAACACAGTAGGCGGTGGCGCGGTAAACAGATTTGGATTGAGGGCTGTTTACCGCTATCTGTTCGCTAATTCGTTGTTTCGATAAAGAACGACTTTGGCTTTTTCTTGCCGTCCGTCAGGAGCAATTGAAAGATGCGTGTGATGAGGTTGGGCTTAATCTGTTTGATTTGGAGCAGCTCCATCGCGCCGAGATCCCCTTCGGTCGTGTACTTCTCTTGCAAATGCAGTCCGACTGGGCGCGACATGATGAGGGCAACGACGGAGGCGAGAATTGCGCTCGGCAGGCCACCGATCAACACATTTCTGTCGTTGCGCACGGTTTGTTGGCGCAGCTGTTCCACGCTAAAGGCTGCTTGGGCGGCAATCGTGGTCATGGTTGCCGTCGTGAGGAGAACGGTGCCGCAGTTGGGGTGAATGGCGAGATTGTGTTCGCCCGCCTTCATGCGCGTGAACGCCTCATTGACGGCAGCGGCGATATGGTCTTCTGTGATGTGATCGCCGTAGATGTTGAGATAGAAGCCGCGCTGATTGCTATTGCCCTGTGCGCTAAAGTTTTGATGTTTGGCACTGAGCATGTGGATTGTCGCGTGTTCGAGCCCATGATTGCGGCGGATGCGACTAAGTGTTTTATTGAGCATATTTGTTGAGATTAACCGCTCATCAGCTCGTAGTGATGAACAGTTGGGAATGGATCATAGAAGTGGTGAAGCAGGGCGCGCCATTGTTGATATTCGGCCGATTCCCGAAACCCAACCGTATGATCTTCTAACCTCTCCCACTGGACAAGCAGTAGAAAACGGTTTGGCAACTCGATGCAACGATGCAGCGTATGACCACGATAGCCAGCCATACTGGCGATAATCGGCTCGGCATTCGCAAATGCCAACAGAAATTCGGTCACTTGACCAGACCGCACATCTAAGACTGCCTGTTCCAATATCATAGGTCAAGCATAGCACGGATCATAGTGTGGGAAAAGCAAACAAAGAGCGGGTTGATGATAGTTGTCATCAACCCGCTCCTAAAAAGTTTGTGTTCTAATGCTTATTATTCCGCGTAGGTGCAACCATTGTGCAGCGATTTTGGCGTTGCCCCGCTCGACTGTAACAGTTTGAGGCTCTCTGTAATTGCCATTCGTCCCGCGCCAAGCTGATTGGTAAATTCGGGGTTGAGTGGATTTAGATCGATTGACGAAGACGCGATCTGCTCACCGATTTCTGCCACACTCATGTAGAAATCGAGTTCGAGTAGCAACGCGGCCTGCCCTGCGATGAGCGGGGTCGCCATGCTCGTGCCGCTCCACCATGCGTAGCTGCCATCGGGGAAGGTGCTGTAAATTTGTTCGCCGGGTGCGGCGATATCGACCCAATCTCCGTAGCTGGAGAAGCTCGATTTCACATCGGAATCGCCAACAGCAGCGACGCCAATCGCACATGAATAGGCGGCGGGATATTGTGGGGTATCACTGTTCAAATTACCCGCTGCCGCAACGACAACAACACCCAACGAGGTTGCCTCTTCGATGACATCGCGCAAAAGTGCTGAGTCATGGTGACTGCCCAAACTCAAGTTGATCACCGATGCACCATTGTACATGGCGTAACTAATCGCGTTGGCAACATCGAAATTTTCACCACGCCCGTCTGAATCTAAGACGCGCAATGCCATGATTAGCGATTCTGGTGCCACCTGTCGAATCACGCCAGCAACATGTGTGCCGTGTCCGAATGCCTCATCAATCAAGCCGTCTGCGTCATCATCGCGCCCATTTGCCACGTCTTGCGGCAGCAGGTCGTTATCAACAAAGTCATAGCTCATAACATCCAGAACACCGTCAAATTCTGGATGGTAAAAATCAACGCCCGTGTCCAATACGGCCACAATCACGCCATCACCACGACTATAGGCGTGTGCGTTTGCAATATCAGTAGCGACATGTTGTTGCCGCATCGGTGCCGAATCGTTGCCACCCCAACCATAGATACGATCTGTGCTGCCATCATATGGCATACTATTTGTGTAGTTTGGCTCCGCATAGGCGACCATTGGATCGGCCGAAATCGTCGCGGCCAAGCGCACGACGTCCACCTCCATATTCAAAAATGCCGGCACGTCCACGAGGAACGTATCAATTCGATTGTAGAGTGGCACGTGATTGTCTGTGCCGTAGAGGGCATGGATCAGATTGATATCGCCAAGCAGTGGCTTCACCTTGATAACGAGCTGATTAGGGGCAAAATCAGTTTGACCCGTTGCACTTGCATCGAGTGTTGGGACAAGAATGAGCAGTAAGAGGCTAAGCAGTAAAAATCGTTTCATGGGGATTATTTTTGATTGATGACGGTTCGTTCCATATCTATACCATAGATGCACCTTGATACCTGAAAAAATACATCCAATCTGTACCTTTTTCGGTTCCTACTACGATATTCTTATCTTTGACTAATAGAGCGAATTCCACACATTTTTTTGGTATTGAGTGTAGAAATGTTTCTGCATTGCGGTCATGAGTCTAATACGACAACGAGGTTTCGAGGGACTGTATAGAAAACCTATGGTTAAAAACAAAGATTGGTATGCAAAGGGCATTGATACGCACTGCAAACAACCCGCTTGAACACTTTTCGCGTGTTGGTCTGCGGCTATATCCATAGAATTTTGGTGAAGCCTCGTGGTAGAACTACCGATTTAACGCTGTCCAATCGACACAAATGCACCCCAAAAATAGGGGTGAGGATGGGTTTGCATTAGTGCAAGTTGGGCATTGCGCAGGGCGGCGGCGCGATTGGTGCGCGGCAGTTGCTGATAGTACTGCTGCATTAACGCGCCCGTTGTTTCGTCAGGAACAAGCCAGAGACTGACGACAACCGTTGCGGCGCCCGCGCTCAAAAATGCACGTGGCAAGCCGATCACCTCATCGCCGTGCAGAACGGTGCTGCGTCCCGACTCACACGCGCTGAGCGTGACCAGCGCGTTGGAAAAATCGCATTGCATAACATCGGCCGCAGTCAGCCAACCGTCGTGCAGTTTGAGCGCGGAGAATAGCGGATTGTCGGCGCGAAAAAGTCCATGACAGGCGAAATGAACAACTTCGGCCGAATCTATCCGCTCTCGCACCTGCTGAATCGTCGCCCCCTCATTGAGCAACACTGTTGCATCAAGCAACGCGCCGATCTGGGCTGCCTCCTCCGCGACCAGCGGAATGAGATCATCGGCCGATCCAATTACCAGCGTATTCTGCCCTGCAACACGCGGCTTTTGCTGGCACAGTTCCCACACCGTGACGCTCGGCGCATAGCCAATCTCAAACTTTTCCAACAGATAGGTCGCCCCATCATGCAGGGCGTGGAAGGGAACTTGGTGGAGCAAGCCGTGCGGCACAATTGTCAATGCCCCATCTGTGGGTAGATGTTCGGCGAGCGGTGCAACGAGATTGACATAAAGGTCTTGGAGAATTTTGCGGGCGGAACGTTCGAGCAGTTGCAAATGACGCTCAGCAAAATGCGTACCTGCACGAAAGCGATCCCACTGCATCGCTAAACGCTGCAAGAGGCGGCGGACAACGATGACGCTGCCCACCTGACGCACGACGCGCCGCTCCCCCTGCCACGCAACGAAGGCGAGAATTTCATCATTGAGAATGTGAAAGGCAACGAGTGGCGTTTTGGAAAAGCGTTCAGCGACACGTTCCGCATGTTTGACGCGTCTTGAGCCTTCGGTTCGTAATCTGATTTGCGCGATCTGTTGTTCAAGTCGCTTGGCGCGTGCTTGCAGTTGTGCCAGCGGTTCGTCGCTGCCAAAAAACTGATTGTAGGTTGCGTTGAGGTCGGCTTGCAGGGCGGCAAGTTGGATGGTTTCGGCCGATTTTAACAGCTCATCTGACGCTGCCGCCGGCACAATGACACCCGTCAATAGATCGACCAACGTGCGTGACTTTGCCCGTTCTGCCAGCGTAAATGCCTCTTCCTCTGCGCCGCTTGCGAGATAGAGTTGCAACAGATCGTCATATGCCCCCGTCTTGTCGCGCAAGAAGGCAGTCAGAGCCATTTCATGGGCCAGTGTCCCACGCAGACTCTCGATGATGTCGATGGCGGCCGTCAGATGACGTTGCGCGTTGGCTGGATCATGATTGTGTAGATAGACGTGTCCAAGCTGCTGATGCGCGCGGTAGATGAGCGTCGGCAGTCCGAGCTGTTGCGCCGCAGCGAGCGCAGCTTGCAACGTGGCGAGCGGGGATGGCTGCAAACTGGCAGCCTGTAGCTGTGCGGCGACCCACTGCACCGGCCAACGTTGGGCGTCAAGCAGACTCTCCATTTCGGAGAAGGTGATACGGGCGGCGTCGGACTGTCCCTGCGCTTGCTGCCCCGTCATCTGCGCCAAGCGCACACGTGCCAGCAAGGGAATGTTATCGGCATGGGCAAAGAGCTGTGCCGCCTCTGTTAGCAATGTCGCCGCCTCGTCCCAACGTTCCATCGCGCTCAACGTCGCCCCCCATCCCCACAACATGCGGGCGCGATGGTCGGACATGCCCGCCGCCAGCAACGGCTCATCAAGCGACTCGCAGATGGTGATCGCTTCTGGATAGAGATTTAGTGCGCGATAAACATCCCCCGTCTTGCGGCGCAAGATTAGCTCATGGGCGGTGGCTGATTTGGCTACAAGGCGGCTCTCCGCTTCACGCAGCGCGGCCAGCGCGTCGGTATATTGTCCTGCGCTGAGATGCGCATCGGCGCAGTTGCTCCACGCCTGTGCTTCAACGATGTCTAAATTTAAGTTGGCAAAGAGCGCAATCGCTTCCTTGAATGAGTTGATCGCCTCCGTGACTCGCCCCAGATGGGTCAGCACGATGCCGCGATTGTTTTTTATGTCGCTGAGTGATTCGAGGGCGTTGATCTGCTTGGCCAAAATTTCGGCCGATTCATACGCCGCTTGCGCCCCTTCATACTGCCCCGTTGTCTCCAAAATAACGCCACGATTTTGATAGGCTCTGGTGAGAACGAGCGTTTGGTTTTCATCGCGCGGCTGGTCGGCCAGCGCGTCGATCACGGTTTGTGTGGCGGCTAGCGCGGCTGCGTGTTGTCCCAACTCATTGAGGATATGGCTGCGTCCCAAATTGGTTCGCAGGGCAGCAAATGTCTCGTTGCGCTTGATGTGGGCTTGCTCCGCCTGATCGATGAACGTAAGTGCGCCTTGCAGTTCGCCGCGCATCGTGCGCAGTCGCGCCTGTAAGTAATAGGCTTGTGGTTGTAGATCGGGGGATTGCGTCGCAACGAGTGCGGCGAGTGTGTCGGCGTTTTGCGGGTTGCTGCGGGCGAATTGATTGGCGAGTTGGAGTAGATCGCGTGGCGAGATTTCGGCCGAATCTAACCACGCAAGCTGTGCGGAACGAGTGGGTAATTTCCAGAGAGGGATTAAATTTTCGGCCGATGGTGCGGTCATGCGTGCGTTATTTGTGGTAGTTCGGGCGTGTCAATGACAAGCCCCCACATTATAACGTCATGCGACCGCTATTTGCACGGGTGCGACTAATTCAAACAGTTCACCACTGACCACAAGCTCGTAGCTACCAGCTGGCAATGGAGTGAGTTCAAATTCACCTAATTCGTTTGTCCCTGTTATCTGCACTTCGTTATCTGCCTGCACCATTTGGATGCTGAAATCATCGAGCGGAATGTCGGTGAACGGGAATAGTTGCCCAAAGACGGCAAATTCATTGGAGGGAGAGCGGATGATGTTGAGAGCAATTTCGGCCGAATCTGTCGAGTAGATCAACTGTTGTTGCTGCCCTTCGCTGGCGGCCGAGCGAATGCCCGCCGTCGCCATCTGTAAACCGCTGTCAAACGTCAACGTTGCAAATAGTCGCTCGAAAAAGCTTGGCTGTTGGGCGGCATATTGGTCGAATCGCGCCCGTAGCGTATCGCGCACCTGCTGAGGTGGTGTGCTGATATGTAGGGCTGCGCTGGCCGACGCAAATTGACGCAGCCATGCGACCGTTTCCTGTGCCTCACTATTTTGCGCGACAAACGCGGCAACCTCTGTGGCATCTGTGGCTGGCAATCTGTTTTCGACCCAATCGACTAACTTGTTGAACGTGACTTTCATAATATTACCTGTTCCTTTTGCACATATATGCACGGAAGGTGGCTAAAAAATACATCGGGTTTTGGCAATTTGCAAATTTGGGGAAGAGAGTGGGTAGTGGCTAGTTGATAGTGGTTAGTAAGAAGGTATGAGTCTGTGGGCATTCGAGGGATTAGTAAGACGATTGGGTGGTGCGTGATCAGAGATGATGACGTAGCACACACCACGTCTCTTCCCCACAAATTCCCAAAGAGTTTCGCGTTTTGTGCTGTAACGTCGTTTTCCATGCTAAAATGAACCTATTATGACGATGATGATTTCGCCAACACTTCAACCATTGCTCAAGTCGCATCGACTACCCAACTATGTTGCCGAGTTGGACACGTTTCTGAACGCAGAAAGGCAGAAGCGGGCTGCATTTTATGATTGGATTACAGAAGACAGTCGCGCCGAATTTATCAACGGAGAAATAATTGTGCAGTCCCCTGCTAAAGATCGCCACACCGAAGCTGTCGCTAACCTCTCATCGCTCCTCAAAACCTATGTTGATATTGATGAGATCGGTATTGTCCGACCTGAGACAGCTTTAATCGCCCTAACTCGTAACGATTATTTGCCTGACATTTGCTACTTTGGATTAGAGAAAGCCGCCAATATCTCCTCAAATCAGATGAAATACCCTGCGCCAGATTTCATCGTTGAAGTGTTGTCACCAAGCACGGCAAAGACAGATCGGACGACAAAATTCGATGATTACGCAGAACATGGCGTGTGGGAGTATTGGCTGGTTGATCCTGAGAACGAAACAGTTGAGCAATATCTTTTACGTGATGGGCAGTATGAACTGCACTTAAAGGTCAACGCGGGAACGTTAACAAGCGACATTGTCGAAGGATTTACGATTCCGGTAGCGGCTATTTTTGACCGGAAAGCGAAAAACCAAGCGTTGGCAACGATTTTGTCAACAGGCTAAGAAATTGGATTCCCCAACGTTTGATGTGCCATAATCGGCTGCATGTCTGTCTATTTGCACGATATCCCGCTTTCACAAGCACTCGACCAGCTCTGGCAACTTGTCGCTGGAATGCCATTTCCAGCGGCTGAAACGGTTCCATTGGCGGAAGGAATTATCGGCCGAACTCTCGCCGCTCCCATTTGGGCAAAAATCTCTGCTCCCCACTATCACGCCTCTGCGATGGATGGCTTCGCCGTCCGCGCCCACGAAACGAACGGCGCGACACAAACCGCCCCGCTCACCTTGCGCTACGGTGACCAAACGCAATATGTCGATACGGGCGACCCGCTGCCTGATTGGGCCAATGCGGTTATTCAAATCGAGAACACGGAGCCAATCAACGCCAATGGAACATTGAGTGATGCGTTGCGCGAACCGTATGCGATCCGAATTCGAGAAGCGACGAATCCTTGGAAACATGTTCGGCCGATGGGCGAAGATATGGTTGCCACGCAGCTTGTCCTACCCGCCGGCCACGTCTTGCGACCATTCGATCTCGGCGCAATCGCGGGAAGCGGCCATCATGAGGTCAGCGTGGCACGTCGCCCCCGCGTCGCCATTCTCCCGACGGGATCAGAACTCAAGCCGATCGGTGTACCCGTTTATGCGGGCGACATCATCGAATACAACTCCCTTGTTCTCGCAGCACAAGTGCGCGAATGGGGAGGCGAACCGACGCGCTTTCCAATTACCCCAGACCGTTTTGAAGCGATTCAGGCAACGGTGCGCGAAGCTGCAAAAGATCACGACTTGATTCTGCTGAACGCAGGATCGTCTGCTGGGGCAGAAGATTTCTCTGCTTCGGTGATCGAGTCGTTGGGCGAGGTCCGCGTGCATGGTGTCGCTGTCCGTCCCGGTCATCCCGTCATCATTGGCTCCGTTAAAGCCGAAATACGAAATACGAAATCCAAAGTCCCGATCATAGGCGTTCCCGGCTATCCTGTTTCGGCCGCCATGACTGGTGAGATATTCGTCAAGCCACTGCTGGCAAAGTGGTTGGGTAAAGCGGTTGAACTGCCAGAAACGATTGAGGCGACGCTGACGCGCAAGTTGGTTTCGCCGCTGGGGGATGACGATTTTGTGCGGATGGCGGTTGGGCGTGTCGGCGAGCGCGTGCTGGCGGCTCCATTGACGCGCGGCGCTGGCGTGATTTCGTCGCTCGTGCGGGCGGATGGGATTGTGGTTGTGCCGACTGGATCGCAGGGATTGGCGGCAGGATCGAGCGTGCAAGTGCGCTTGATGCGTCCAAAACAAGCGGTTGATCAGACGATTTTGGCGATTGGGTCGCACGATATGACGCTCGATTTACTGGCGCAATTTTTGGCGCAGAAAGGGCGGCGGTTGTCGTCGGCAAATGCGGGGAGCTTGGGGGGCTTGATTGCGTTAAAGCGTGGGGAGACACATTTTGCGGGTTCGCATCTGCTTGACCCAGAAACGGGCGAGTATAACGTCAGCTATATCGAACGTTATTTGCCAGATGTAGCGGTTGAATTGTTGACGTTGGTGGAGCGGGAACAGGGGTTGATTGTGCAGAAGGGGAATCCGCTGGGGTTGCGCGATTTGCAGGATGTAGCGTTACAGCAAGCGCGGTTTGTCAATCGTCAACGCGGCGCAGGGACGCGGGTTTTGTTGGACTGGGCATTAGAGAGAGGGGGATTATCGGCCGAAAACATCCCCAACTACCAACAAGAAGAATATACCCATCTCGCGGTTGCCGCCGCTATCGCCTCTGGTCGCGCCGATACAGGATTAGGGATCGCCGCTGCCGCTGCTGCGCTTGACCTAGACTTCATCCCGCTATTTCAGGAGCGTTATGATTTGGTGATTCCCAAAGAATTTGCACACAGTGACCTATTGCAACCGCTATTTGCTGTGTTGGAAAATAAGGCGTTCAAAAATGAAGTGGCTAGGTTACGTGGGTACAGCACGGTAAAAATGGGTAACCGTGTTGCGATGAATATTTCACCCCAATAGCAAGATTGGGCTATCGGCGCGACTTGATTTCGGCCGAAATCGCCGGCACAACCTCATGTAAATCCCCAATCACCGCATAGTGCGAACGTGCCAAAATCGGTGCTTCGGGGTCTTTGTTGATGGTCAAAATATATTTGCTGCCGGCACACCCAGCCATGTGCTGACTCGCGCCGCTGATGCCACACGCAATGTAAATCGTCGGTGCAACGCGCACACCCGTTTGTCCCACTTGGTTGGCGTGGGGTTGCCAACCGTGGTTGGTCACTGCGCGTGAACATCCAACCGCACCATCGAGCAGTTCGGCCAATTCGTACAGCGGCGCAAATGCCTCTTCGCTGCCGACACCACGCCCACCGCTGACAACAACAGGCGCATCTGCAAGCGAAATACCCTCTTTCTCTGGTACTTCACGTCGCACCACTTTTACAAGAAAATCGCTATCGCTAAATTCAACATCAATTGGGGCAATTTCAGTAGCATCTGCGGCTGTATCTGGCATACCTTCAAGTGAATGCAAGGCGACTGACATCAGCTTGACTGCCCCTGCGAGCGTCGCCTCTTCTAAGAGACTGCCACCCCAACGCACGCGCTGGACTTTGTAGGTGTCGCGGTCGATTTCGGCCGATAACACATTCGCACACATTGGCATATTCAAATGCGCCGCCGCCCGCCCCAATACCTCGTTGGCGCGTTCCGTGCCGCCCGTAATCAAGGCCGTCACAGCTTCAGCATCGATCATGTGCGCGATGCAAGCCGCCCATGCGTCGGGCGCAAACGCATCGAGTCGATCATCGTCACAATGATAGACGGTTGTTACGCCATACTCCGTCAAAATGTCTTCAAACTCATCAACATCGCCGCCACACAGCAAGCCTGTGAGCGGTACATCGACTTCGGCTGCTAACCTACGCGCAAAGGTCAACGCCTCGAACGTCGCCTTATTGATGACATCCTGTTCATGTTCAATCAAGGTTAAAATCATGATCAGATCAGCTCCAGTTCTTCCAACAAATCGACGACCTTTGCGGCGGCGCTGGGGCCATGCCCCAAAATCTCGACTTGGCTGCCATCATCTGGTGGAGTCCGCAAGCGCACCTTTTTCAAGCCATCTTCTCCACGCTCGTAGTGCAGTGTCGTTACCTTGCGCTTTTTCGCCCGCAAGCGGCCCGGCACAGATGGGTAACGCGGTAGGTTCAGCCCTTCTTTGACTGTGAGCATCGCGGGAAGTGGCACTTGATAGATTTCCCAACCGCCGCCGCTCGCCTCACGTTTGGCGATCACGTTGTCGCCGTCAAATTCGATTGATTTGACACCAGTGACGCAGGGAAGACCGAGTGCATGGGCGACACGGATGCCGACTTGATAGCCGCCAGAATCGGCCGATTCATTGCCAAATAACAACAGATCGAACCTCTCCCCATTGCTCGCTTCTGTTTCACGAATCGCTCGCGTCAATGCATCGGCCGTTGGCATTGGCTCCCAATCTCCCCCCTCCTCCGTTACGACATGCACGGCCGCGTCGATCCCCATCGCCATCGCATAGCGCAACTGCGCTTCCGCATCTGGTTCGCCCAACGTCAGCACGGTCGATTTGCCGCCATGCTGCTTGACGATCTGCACCGCCTCTGCGACCGCGCACTCCTCATGTGGGCTGACCGTAAACGACAGATAGCCCGCATCGATCATCCGCTCATCGGGCGTGAGCGTGATTTTTGCCCCTGTTGCGGGGACTCGTTTTACACTGACTAGAATGTTCATAGATAGTTGCAAGTCGTAAGTTGCAAGTTGCAAGTAAGAAATCGCACCCTGCAACCTGCCCCTTGCAAATTCTCTTAGCCCTTCATCCGCTCGTTTTCTGGATCGAACAATGGCGTGCTGCCAGCAACAGCAACCGTCACGGGGTACTGCTCCATCATGTATTCGACCAGCAGATTGTTTCCTTCGACAGCGTGTTCTTTTGGCAGGTAACCCATCAGGAGGAACTTGCCGACTGAGGGACCAGCACCGGCCGACGTGACATAGCAGGGCCGGCCGTGACTATCTTCGATGCGGTTGCCGTCGAGTGTGCAGAATGGTTCGCCGCCTTGCATGAAGCGACGCACACCCGATTTTGAGGTATGGTCATCAACCGTCAGCGTACACAGGATGGTGTCCGGTTCAGACGCACGCGCTTTCAGGTAGGCTTCTCGGCCGATGAAATCCTGCCGCTTGACCTTTGGACGTGCCAAGCCAGCTTCGACAGGGCTGTAATGTGATTCGAGTTCTGCTCCGATCAGGCGATACCCTTTTTCGAGACGACCTGTGCCACCATAAACGCCGATTCCCGCAGGCGCAATGCCATGCGCTTGACCCGCCTCATAGATGTAGTCCCATGCACGGAGGCCATGTTCGGTGTTAAGCGTGATTTCCCAGCCCAGTTCACCGACGTAGGAGATGCGGAATGCGATGGCGGGGATACCGTGAATACGGATTTTCTTCCATGTGCCATAGGGGATCGCCTCGTCGCTCACATCATCCGTCGTGATTTCTCGCAGCACTTTGCGTGCATTCGGCCCCCAAAGACCAATCGTGCAGGTTGCAGAGGTCATGTCATGCAGTTGGCAAGAGCCATCTTCTGGCAAATGGGTCTCGAAGAACGCCTTGTCGCGGCCGCCGTCGCCACCACCTGTGATGATGCGGAAATGGTTTTTGTCCAAACGCAACACGGTGATGTCCATTTTGAAGCCGCCGTTGGGGAGCAGGACGGGTGTGTAAATGGATCGGCCGATTTTGACATTCATCTGCGACACACACATCTTTTGCATAAAGTCGAGTGCGCCCGGTCCCTTGAAATCGAAAATCGCAAACGCCGTCAAATCAACCATTGCGCAATTGTCGCGCATGTTGAGGTGTTCCGCGTCGATAATGGGTGACCACCAGCGCGCATCCCATTCGTGTTCACGCTTGTTGACGCGATCGCCGTATTTTTCGAGGAGATGGGCGTTTGATTCGTACCATTGTGGGCGTTCCCATCCAGCCGTTTCAAAGAAGACCGCGCCCAGCTCCTTTTCGCGCGGGAAGAACGGGCTAACACGCACATTGCGATTGCTCGCCCACTGTTCACGCGGGTGGACGATGCCATATGTTTTGTTGAAATGTTCGTTGGCGCGAGCGGTGACATGCTCATTGCTGCGTGCGTAGTCGTAGAAGCGCGAAATTTCAGAGTGGTGCGAGTCGATTTCTGACCAGCCGCGCGTCATCAGCTCGGCCGTCATGCGCGCCGCGCCCGGCCCTTCCTTGATCCAAATCGCAGCGGCCGACCACAGCTTCTTGACCTCAGTTTCACCGATCAGCGGAAAACCATCGGGGGTCAATGACAATAAGCCGTTGATCGCGTAGCGAATCCCCGCATTTTCATCGCCCAAAATGTCGGGCATCAGTTCAAATGCCTGTTCGAGTTGTGGGTCGAAATCTTCTTCGGTGAAGGGTAGTTCGGTTGGGGACAGCTTTGATTCAGCGATAGAGGGGATATCTTCGGCACGCATGAGAATCGGCCGATGTGCATAAGACCCTACCTCCATATCGCCGCCGTGCTGACGCTCATAACAGAACGTGTCCATATCGCGCACAATCGGGAAGCTGATCTCACCCGGTGCATCCTGCAATATCGGAATCGGGCCAACCGAAATCATTTGATGCACGGCAGGCGTGAGCGGAATTGTTGCCCCAGCCATGGCCGCCAGTTTCGGACTCCAGCAACCCGTCGCGATCACACAATACTCTGTCTCAATCGTGCCGTTGTCCGTCACAATCGCCTTGATCGCGCCATCTTCCACCAGCATGTCTAGCACCTCTACGTTGGCGTGCGTGGACAAAACGCCCTGCTCAAGCGCGTATTCACGCATCAATGTGCCAGCCCGCAGAGAATCAACCACGCCGACTGACGGACAATAGAAGCCACCGAGAATGATCTCCTCATTGATGAAGGGAACCAGTTCTTTGACTTCTGCGGGGGTTAACAGATGGCCTTCGATGCCATACGCTTTGGCAGAAGCCATGCGGCGGCGCAACTCCTCCATGCGTGCATCGGTGCGCGCTACTTCAATCCCGCCGCAGGTCGTGTGCACGCCCAGCTCTTTGTACTGACGGGTACTGTCTTCCGTCAGTTGCACCATCTCTTTGTTGTGGTCAACGGGGAAGATGAAGTTAGACGCATGACCAGTCGAGCCGCCGGGGTTGGGCAATGGCCCCTTGTCGATCTGGACAATATCCGTCCAGCCTAATTTCGCAAGATGATAGACAAGTCCGTTGCCGACGATGCCAGCACCGATGACGACAACTTTTGCAGTCGATGGGAAATCACTCATTCTGTAAACCCTCTATGTTTGGTCGCAAGTCAGCTCTGTCAGGGGTAGGAGCATAGATAATCTTGCGCCGAGTTACTGTCATTTTGAATGCACTTATTTGAGATTCGGTGATATATCTGTGATATATCACACACGAGATTTTAACTTACTTGCTTGAAAGTTGCTAGCCAGTCACGCCATGTGTGCTGTTAGCATCTAAGGCAAATTTACCCGCCGTTGTCATGCGAGATGGTCGGCTTGGTGCGTGCCATGTAGTCGTTGAGGGCTTCGTCGATGGCGGGGTCAAGCGGTGGGGCAACGTATTCACGCAGCAGCTTTTTGTAGCGCGTGTTGGCGACCTCTTCCGACGTTTTGCCACCCTCTTCTAGCCATTGTTCGGCCGAATTGTAATCAAACAGATCGCTGCGAAAGAACGCCTCGCGGAAATGTTTCATCGTGTGGTCTGTGCCGAGATGATGGCCGCCGGGCGGAACGGTGCGCTGTGAATCCATGGCAAACGCTTCATCGCTCAGATCGATCGGTGTCAGGAAGCGGTGCATCATGCCGAGCACTTCGCAGTCCATGACAAACTTCTCATAACCAGCCGTCAAGCCACCTTCGAGCCAGCCAGCGGCGTGCAGGACAAAGTTGATGCGTGCGTGCATGGCGGCCTGCATGACGATTGTCGATTCGTAGGCTGCCTGTGCGTCGGCCACTTTGCTGCTGGCAAACATGCCGCCGCTGCGGACGGGAAGATTGTGATAGCGAGCGAGTTGGGCGGTGGCGTAGAGGGCGTGTTGCGATTCGGCCGATCCGAACACCGGCGCACCACTCTGCAAATCAATGTTTGTCTGGAACGCACCATAGATTACCGGTGTGCCCGGATTGATCATCTGCGTAAGCACAATGCCGGCCAACGCTTCTGCATTGATCTGCGCCGCCGTACTGGCAACGGAGACGGGCGACATCGCACCAGAGAGGATAAAGGGGCTGATCAGAATGCCCTGCCGTGACTTCGCGTACTCCTTCAACGCCCCTAACATACGATCATCGTAGCGACGCGGACTGCTGACGTTGATCAGCGAAATCGTGGCGGGGTTTGCGCGGATTGCGTCCGCACCAAACAATATCTCGCACATTTCGACCGTTTGGCGGGCATTGAGTTGGCTCGTCACAGACCCCATGAACGGCTTATCGCTGTATTTAATATGGGCATAAACCATGTCGAGGTGGCGTGTGTGGCGTTCAGTATCGGTTGGTTCACAGACCGTCCCCCCACTGTGATGCAGATAGGGCGTCATGTAGGTCAGCTTGACAAAGTTCTCAAAATCGACCAGCTTGGCTTCCCGTCGGCCACGCTCCCGATCATAGACAAATGGCGGCCCATAGACGGGTGCGAAACAGATTTTGTTGCCTCCAATCTGCACATTGCGCAGTGGGTTGCGCGCAATCTGGGTAAACTGACTGGGCGCATGGGCGAGCCACTCATGAACGATGGCGCGGTCAAAGAAGACGGTTGAACCCTTGACCGTCGCACCATTTTCCTTGAGGATGGCGAGACATTCTTCGTCGTAAAAGTCGATGCCGATCTCTTCCAAAATCTGCATCGAAACGTCATTGACGCGCGCAACGCCGGTCGCATCCAACACCTCGTAAACCATCATATCGTGGACAGGTTGGGTAATTTTTGCGACTTGTGCGGCTTTATTATCGGCCGATTTATCGCGTCGTCTTGTTCTACGTTTGCGTCCCATGTGTGCCTCGGAAAGGGGCTAGTTGCTAGTGGCTAGTATGAAATGTTCTTCACTACTTACTAGCGACCAGTCACTAGCCACTACAATTTTAACTCACTCACAATCGCAGCCTGAATCTCAGCTTGAAAGGAGCGGATATGTTTTTCCATTAGGTTGCCAGCGCGGGTGGAATCGGCCGATTTTAATGCCGCTAGAATTTCCTGATGTTCCAAGACTGCCTGTTGCATCCGATCGACTTTGGCAAGGTAGAGATGCCATAGTCGATTGCTTTGGGCATAGAGCTGAATTAGCGTGTCCGTCAGGAAACGATTTGTGGCCGCTGCATAGATTATTTCGTGACAACGGCGGTCGATTTCGATCATGTGGTTAGCGTGGTCGGGCGCAGTTTCGGCCAGCGCAGCTTCTGCTAAGACATTGGTCATATCTTCCCAATGCGCCTGTGTGCCGCGCAACGCGGCTAGCTCAGCCGTGTGACGTTCAAGAACGGCACGTGTTTCATAGAGCAATGGCAAATCGCTCATGCTAATCTCGCTGACAAAGGTGCCGCGACGCGGAATAATGTTGACGAGCTGTTCGCGATCAAGCCGTTGCAACGCCTCTCGAATCGGCGTGCGCCCCAATCCTAACTCGGTGCGCAGGGCATTTTCGTCGATGACGTCGCTGGGCTGTAGTTGCAACGTTATGATCTTCTGTTTGATGGTGGTATAGGCTTGCGTACTTAATGACATAGCTGATATATCAATAATATATTACTTCCAGGATCGTACCACCGAATAGGAGCGTGTCCAATTTTCTGGGTCGTTTCGCCACAATTGCAAAATGATAAACGAGCTGCGCACGTTCCCACGGAAACAAAAAGGTGTTCACCGTTTGGCGAACACCTTTTGCGAACAACTCATTGCTGGAAGAGCTCAGCGAATCACGTGCGTCGTCGCATGATGACAACGGTTGTGCCAAGCAGCACAAAGAGCGTTGCAATTAACAACGACATAATAGCGGGCGAGGCTACCTGTGAACTGAGCAACTGGATGGACAAGGCGTCGCATCCGGGCCCATCTTGGCCCGCGTGTGAAACTGTCGCCGTATCGCTCGAATTGAGACCATTCCCATCGGTAATAGTCGTCACGACTTGCCAAATTGCTGCCGCCGTACCACCACAGACAGCAAACCAATCGGGTTGCGAAACGATCTCAACATGGGTTGGGCTGAGTAGATTGCCAAAGTCGCTCGCACTGGCAATCCCAACTGACGGAAGCGTCACGGCCCCGTTTGGCACACGCGACACTGTTGGGTTAACCGTAACGTAGTCCCAACCATAGATATCGAGAGTAAATGTAATCAGGACAGAATCGGGGTCTTCTCCAACATCATTAAAGGACTCGAAAATGAAGACTTCCCATGTTCCTGCGCTTGCCCCAGTTGGGACCCCTTGCAATGTCGTATTGTCAAGCGCTTCGCCATACACTGGCACGGCCGATGCCGCACCGGCCCCATAACCCCCGAGATTCACGCCAAAGGAGCGATCGTAGGGAGGAGCATCAAAGAACACGCGCAACTCAGTGTCCCAACTAGCACCGATTGGCTGGAAGGCGACGCGGTAGTCCATGGTGTCGATTAGTGCGTCTCCAAAGCCACTGACATCAACTTGACAAATGATACTGCCCGCCGCCAGTGGACCTCCGTTGACACCTTGTCCGGGTGTATTTGTAAATGGATCACGAGGCGTGACTTCATCCCCTGCATCAACGCAATTGGACAAATCAGCCTCCGTAAGCGTGCCAAGTAATGTCGATGGCGCGCTGGTGTCATAGTACGATGCCGCGACTGTCGCACTGAGATCAAGCGCATTGCTGATTGAAATGTCAAGCGTTGCGGTAAGCTCTGTTGCGGCGCCATTGACTGTGTCGGAAGCGGGGTTAGTTACATCGATAGTGAACGTGAGATTTTCTCCAGCACTGGTTCCGCCACTACCTGTATTGGTAACGTCAAGGGGAGATGTAAGGACCGTAACTGTTGCGGAGGCAGTGTCAGATGTTACGTCTGTAGGGCCAACATTGTAGGCGGTCCATGTAGCGACATTTGTCACGTCAACTTGAACATTGGGGACTGTTTGGGTTACAAAGATACTGGTTGCAGGAGCTAGCTCAAACGAGAACTCCGATAAGATGGTGCCAATCTCACTATCAACGAGATCATGCAATGTCGCCGACAGCGTGCCGATGTTTGTGACGCTATAGCAATATGTGACATCTGTTCCAGCACCAACAACGATTGCCGTGGTCGCGGCACAAATTGCCGGGTCTGTACCAACCGTCTTCTCTAACTCAACAACTGGTCCGTTATATTGACAATGTTGAATGGCAACGTCATCAATGTACCAACCGGGATCATTGACAACGGTTGTGGCAGCGAAGTCAAAGACGATGGTCACGGATGGGTTGCCAGCATAGGCAGATAGGTCAACTGTTCGCGTAACATAACCGACTGGATCATCGCCACCTATCATAGAGTCATAGAGAATATCGCCATTCACTTTCACAGAGGCGAAGTCAAAACCACTACCGTTCGCTTCGAGATGTTGCGCCCATGACAGCTCAAATGTAGAACCATTAGGGACGCTGCTAAAATCGAAGGTTTGCGATAAGATGCTGGAATCGCCGAGGTTTGTGTGGTCAGTCAACAGTTTGGTCGCCCAGACATTGACACCGCTGTTGGCACCTAATCCAGCTGGATAGGTTGGTGTGCCATGTTCCCAATCGTTATTGCCACTCCATCCACCCGCATTAGACTCAAAATCTGATGCATAGACATCAATTGTCGCACCCCCACTACAGTCAATTTGAACAGCGCTTGGTGCAGCGACGTTGACGTGATCGATATTGGATTGGGATTGGTTGATTTCGGCTTCTTCGGGCGTTTTGGCAGTGGATTCTTTGCCGCGCAGACTATCGCTTTGTGCCAAACTAGCAGAGACAAAAACGAACGAGAGGGTGAGCATTGTTAGCCCAACAATTATCAGTGTACGGAAACTCTTCATGGCTTACTCCTAGAGGGATTGAATGGAAGAAGCCACAAAAAATACACAAATTTGTAATGTCGGTCTTACAGAGCAGGTAAGCGCATATTAAGATAGCTCCTCCTCGTAATTTATATTAGTTTAACGCTCTTGTTAATTTACAACACACTAAACTAAGTTAGTATACCGTTAGAATTTTGCGTGAAAAATGGCTGGCGATTAATCGGTCGGATTTATACGCAAGATATGCTCTCACTCGCTGTTCGTTTCGGCCGATCAGCCCTTGCAACTTCCAACTTGCATCTCTATCCTTCCTGCATGATTACAATTCAAGTATGGTCAGACTTCGCATGTCCGTGGTGCTATCTCGGCGCGAGTGCATTGCAAAAACTACAAACGACGCACGCAGTTGAGATTATTTGGCGTGCCTATGAAATTCGGCCGAAAGGGACGCCCATCCCGCCCGATTATAAGCAGCGCATCTTGGCCGCCCGCAAACATATCGAACAAGCTGCGCTCGAAAATTTCGATGGGCTGACGTTTGGCGGCGGCGTGTTTGGTGTGAACAGTCGCCCTGCCCACGTGGGGATGAAGTTTGCCCAGGCGCAAGGGTTTGGCGATGCGTATCATGCGGCCGTGATGGATTTATATTGGCAGGACAATGAGGATATTGAAGACGTGGCGGTATTGGTGCGCGCAGCTAAACGCGCTGGATTAGTTGAAGACGAATTTCGTGCTGCACTTGCGGATGAGGGGAATCGGCGTGCGGTTTCGGCCGATATTGAGCAAGCGTTTGAATACGGCATCGGCGGCGTCCCCTCGCTAATTTTTGTTCAGAAACACCTGCTGCAAGGGGCACATCCCTATCCGACACTAGTTAAGATTGTAGAGCAGCTGACAGAACGTACCGGGTAATGGGTGCTGGCAATTGGCAACAAAAAAGGACGCTAACTGCGTCCTCTCTACATTACATGTCAATGACGGCGGCCTGACGTTTGCGCCGCGCCGCCCGCTGATGAACGGCGAGTTCGTATGACTCGCGCAACAGATCAATCGCTTCTTCCACATCGACGGGCTCATCTAGCCAAAAGGAGACCCAGCCACTATCTGCCAGAATATGATGGGCATTTGCCCGTCCTGCAGACACAATTTCATCGCGCACCTCTCTTGGGAAAGGGATATCAACAAGCTGATTGCCATGAATATGTCCGATCTCGCGCCGGCCTAGCACAAATTCGGTTCCACCATAACGATGGGGTTGGACGATAACACCGTCCCAATCGGCAACAGCCGATGTGATTGCGCTTCTTGCACCTTCTACACACATTTGTTAGCTCTCCGTCTCTCTGAAAATAGTTACACAGTTCTCTGCTGGTCACAGAATAGTATGTGCGTGTGAGAATTGTGTAAAGGAGGTAGACCTCATACGAAACTTAGACGGTGAAGGAACAATAAAGGATAGGCGAATAAGTGGATAGAATCGGCCGAAACCCCCATAATTCAATCATGCGCTGGCTGTATCTCATCGCTTCCATTCTCCTTTTGACGGCATGTATGACCCCAACCTATCCCGCTCAATCACCGGCGGGGATAGCTGTTGCCGCAACGAAAACGGCGACAATTTTGGCAACCGCCGCCCCAACCGCCAGCAACACACCAACCGCCACCGCCACCGCCACCAACACGCCATCACCCACGGCAACGAATACCGCCACACCAACACCCACCCAAACGCCAACCAACACGCCCACAAGCACGCCGACGGCAACACATACGCCGACCAACACCCCGACTCCAACGATCACGCCAACGGCAACCCCGATCCCGCAATGCACAGAGCGCATTCCGCCTGATGAGCTGCTGACCATTGTCAGCCGTGAATACCGCCTTAGCCGAGAGTACGAGCCAGCCGATCTCGTCCCATTGAGCGATTACTTTGACGTGCGCGTAACGCTAGGGTTTGATACCTATATTCGACAACCCGTCGTCCAGCCGTTGGTTGAGATGATGGCGGCAATGACGGCGGCTGATTTGCGGCCAACCATCATTTCGGGTTATCGCAGCTACGACCAGCAATATATTGCGTGGAGCAAGTGGACGACAGAGGTTCCCGAGCGTGCCAGTTTGCTCAGCGCACCGCCGGGTGCCAGCGAACATCAGCTAGGCACAACGCTCGACTTTGGTTCGCCCGAACTCGATAACGAGTTCCACACCTATTTCTATCAGACGGCCGAAGGGGCATGGCTAGTCGAAAACGCCCATCTCTATGGATTCACCTTGAGCTATCCGCGTGAGGCGACAGAGATCACCCAATTCTATTATGAGCCCTGGCACTATCGCTATGTGGGCATTGAGCTAGCAACACAGCTACATGCGGCTGGTTTATCATTGACCGAATGGCAACTCGCAAACTTACCCGTGCCTTGTGAAGCGGCTAACTGACCCTTCTACGCCAGCCAAACGTGCTGAATAGCGGGCATTTCCAACACACATGAAATTTGGAATCATCACGCCGGGATATAGCCGCGACGATCAAGATTGGGCGATTCCGGTCTTGAGGCATCTTGTGCGTCGCTTGACAGCGCAGCATGAGGTTACGATATTCACGCTGCGCCATCCTAATTTACGCGGGCGTTATGTCGTTGATGGGGTCGAGGTGCTCGCGTTGGGCGGTGGTGTGGTTGGTGGAATCGGCCGAATTCCCCTATACATCCGCACCCTGCGAGCTATCCATCAGGCCGTTCCCATCGATATCCTACACGGTTTTTGGGCAGATGAAGCGGCATTCCTCGCAGTGCTTGCGGGGAAGCGACTAAACATTCCTGTGGTCGCGTCTGTCTTTGGTGGTGAGCTCGTCAACCTCCCCGACATCGCCTACGGCGGCGCACGCAGCCACGTTAATCGTCAACTCAGTCGCTTTGCCCTTAAACACGCCAACGTCGTCACGGCTGGCAGCGATTTTGTCGCCGACATTGCGCGCACACACGTGCCGTCAGCCAACATCATTCGCTGGTCACAAGGGGTAGAAGTCCCACATGCGTCCGACCCGTTTGCGCAGGCGCGGACCAGCTTACAACTGCTGCACGTCGGCGCGCTCACACCCGTTAAAGATCAGGCGACGCTGTTACGGGCGTTTGCCAGAATTTCGGCCGAAATCCCCAACACACACTTAACAATTGCAGGGGAAGGTCACCTAAAAAACCAGCTTGTGCAGTTAACAACAGAACTCGGATTGTCAGAAAAAGTCAGCTTTTTGGGGCATGTGGCACATACGGAGATGGGTGCGATCTATGCGGCGGCGCAGCTATTGCTGCTCACCTCTCGCCATGAAAGCCAAGCGATGGTGCTGCTAGAGGCGATTGCACACGGCTGTCCCGTCATTGGCACACGTGTCGGCCTTATTCCCGAACTCGCGCCACCAGAGCTAACGGCCGCCCCCCAAGATGCCCCTGCCCTTGCCCGTGCCGCCCTGCATCTCTTAATAAGACCGTCTGAGCGACACGCACTCTTAAAAACTCAAACGCAGCTTCTCAATCGTAAATTCACCTCACAACAGGCAACCGCACAGATTTGTGAAATTTACACGCGGCTTGCATCAAATGGCTGACTTTCTATCGTGAAACGTTTGTCACTTTGCGCGACAAGACGCAACTATTGACTCCGCTCCAACGCCTTGACCTGTTGATTGATCAGATAAAAATCGTAGCGCGTGCCACCAAATTGGGCGCGGTCGGTCTTGCCATCACTGCGCGTAATCCAGTTTTGAACGAGTTCATATTTCCCGCGCACATAGAGTGGAATGATCGGGAACTCCCCATCGTTGCCGAACAGTGCGACGGAAATTTGACGATATAGTTCATCCCGCTGGGACGGATCAGTTGTCTTGGCGGCGAGCGTAATCAGGCCGTCAATTTGTGAACAGGGGCGATTCGGCCGATTTTCACTTTCCACACAATGCAGCACCGTGTTGTAATAGTCGTGCGCGTCGGGATAAAAGCCCGACCACGCCAAATCCCAAATATCGGGGCGTAACTCTCCCGTGCCGGGTCGTGTGTAGGCTAACAGCGTGCCAAACTGCACCTGTTCAATCTCAAATTGACTCTCGATACAAAATAGCTCTTCGACCCACATATCGATCAACGTTTCGGCATGTTGCAACGCGAGATCGGTCGCATCGACGAGATAACTGATTTGTCCTAACTCTTGACAATTGGCAAACCCCACACTGGCGAGAAGCTGTCGTGCGCTGTCTGGATCATACGCACTGCGCAGCAGATCGGGGGAAGCGTGGACAACGCTCGGCGGGACAAAAAGACGCATCGGTCGTCCTTCCGAGTCATACACCTCCGTGATTAAGCGTTCGCGGTCAATCGCCTTGCTGAATGCGCGTCGCACTTCGGGTAGACCAAATTCTGGATCGTCATAGTTGAAACCGAGATAGAAGACATCGCCGTTGCTTGTAAACGGGGGCGGCACGTCGGCCGCCAACGCCTGCTCCTGAACTTCAAACGGGAGCGGAATCAAGTCGAGCTGATCATCGTTGAACACGTCATAGGCAGCGAGATTGGATGCATAGCGATAGAGGTTGACACGCTCGGCGTGGTGCAAGGTAATATCGGCCGATGTTTCAGGGATCGGTGGCGTGAGATCGGTCGGCCAAAACGGATTGCGCTGTAGGACCAGCAGAGGCACCTCTGCATCCAAATTGCTCAATGGACTATAGAGAAACGGACCACTGCTCCGAAACTGTTGCAAATCGAGCCAATCATTGTCTTCGTCAGCAACGAGATCGGCGGGAATCGGCCGAAAAATCGGCAACGTCGTAATCGATAAAAAGTAGGCGGCGGGCTTTGTCAAGCGCACTTCGAGCGAGAAGTCGCCCAATGCACGCACACCGAGCGTCGCAAGCTGTTCCTCCGATGGTTCAGGTGTATTGTAGATCGCCTGACAATTTTCAATGATGAAGAGGACGTAGGCATCAGGAACATCGGTGTTGGCATTGCAGGCACGTTGGATGGCAAACACGACATCATGGGCGGTTATCGGCCGAATTTGCGCGACATCCACCAACCGTCGTGTCTCATCACGCTGCAACAAGCCACCGCCAGCCGGCGGCACCCCACGCACCCAGTAAATATCATCGCGCAAATTAAACTGCCAGATGCGCCCTTCCTCTTGTGTTGACCAGCTCCGCGCCAACTCTGGCACGATCTGACTCGTGCTTTCGTTGATGCGTGTCAATCCCGCATAGATATTTGTCACAAAATCAATCGTTTGACTGGCAGTTGCAAGCTGTGGATCGGGCGCACCGATGCTGCCCGTCACGGCCACATCAAGTTCGACAATCTCTTGCCGCACGGGAATTGTTGGCTCAGGGGTTGGAATAATTGGCGTGGGTGATGGGGTGATCTCGATTGTCACAAAGACGTCAACCCCCGCCACATCCACTATGTCAGTGATTACGATTGCGGGGGCGGTCTGTTCCGTGCCGAGTGATATATCTAAGAAACAGCCTGTCAGTACGCACGCCATGGCGAGCAGAATAAAAAGTTGGGTTCGTCGCATCCTGTTTAACCAAATAATCGTTGAAATAATCGCCGCATCCTACCAATCTAAACCCGCTTTACAACTTTGTGGGAACGTCTACCCTATGTCTTCAGCAATTTTCCAAGCATTTACCAATACTCTCCCTATTTTTTGCGGTTTCAAGCACCAAAGTGGGAAGTGTATACAGATTGAGTTCAGTTATGATGCGGAGAATGGGTTAACAGGAAGTTGCACCAGCATAATTAATGTTTGTACGGTGCAGCATTTATGCGCGTATTTGTTGCGGGGATAATGCGCCCGCAACAAATACGAACTACACAGATTATGCGATATTCAAAACGTGCATGCGTGCCTCACCACCCGGCGTCAATGCGACGACCAGATCGCCCACCTTCGCGCCTAGCAGCGCGTTGCCCAGCGGTGACTTGCTGGAGATTAAACCTTTGCTTGGGGCGGCCTCATGCACGCCAACGATGCGATATTCTTCAACTTCGTCCCACCCCTCCTCGCTGATCTTGACGGTGCTGCCGACGCGAACGCTATCACATGTTGCCGATTCCTCTTCGATCACAATCGCAAAGCGCACCGCGTCCTCAAGCATCTGGATGCGATCTTCAACAATCGCTTGCTCTTGCAACGCCGCATCATAATCGGGGTTGCCATCTATCTCGCCATGAGCAAGCGCAAGCTGTAATTTCTCGGCGACTTCTGCCAATCGCGCTGTTTTTAGTTCTGTTAGTTCAATTTTTATCTTCTCTAAACCAGCAGCCGTCACGTATAGACCAGTGTCCATATTAAACCTCCGTTCCAACGAATAACTACAACGGGCTAGGCTCCACCCGTTAAATTAGATACTTCATTTGTGTTTATTGGGTTCTAGCGCATGGTTGCGCTTTGGTGAATCGTCCTTCTCTGAGTGTGTTGGTGCAACCTCACTCTATTGCAGTATAGAACAAACGCAGCGCATTTGTAAAGGAAGAGTTTTCTGAGCGAACGTTTTCCACTGGTCGGCCGATTCATTCTTGACTCATTCCAGCGCGTAGACAACCGCGCAACTTCGCCATCGGTTCAGCGTATAGTAGTTAAATAGATTGATTATCACGATGGTCTTGACCATCTTGCAAACTGGAGAATTTCAACCATGTATAAGACAAAACGACTTGAACGAAAAAACGGCATCATCGCTGGTGTGGCGGCGGGAATTGGCGACCGCTATAACATCGACCCAGTCTGGATTCGTCTCCTCTTCCTGCTGGCACTGGCTCCGGGCGGGGTACCCGGCGTCCTACTCTATCTCGTGTTATGGGTTTTGATGCCCAAAGCGTAAGCATTTAGAGAGGTTCGCGGTTTTCAAAACTGCGAACCTCTTTTTGATCCTTACACTTCACGCCATTTTTCAGCTAATTTGATCTATTGTCACAACCCAATAAGCATTTACACTGCTATAATTTTCCCACGTCGTATTCGCTGTATACAAATAACTTTGGGAATAATTGATGGCAAATAGAGTCAAAAATCGTCAACGAACACGTACTTTGATCAGTACAGGCTGCTTGTTGGGCAGTGTGCTGGTTGTGGCAATGTTCTCTCTGTTCGCGTGGGAAATCTATCAGCAGGTGATCACGACGCGACCATTGGCGGGGGAGCCAAATGCGGCGGAAGCATCGGCCGATAATGTTCCCCTACTACCTCCAACACAACAGTTTCAAGCCGCACCAACATTGGCGCCACTGAGCGATGGCGAGGCGGTGACCCCCGTCACCACAGCAGGAGAAACGGACACCCCTACCGCCCCCCCAACGACACCAACACTCACCCCACAGGAAAATGTCGGCCGCATCGCCTATGCCTCCAACGAAGGCGGCAACTTCGATATCTTTACCATTCGGCTTGACGGCAGCGAAAAGAAACAGTTAACCACGAGCTGGTTTGGGGATTGGCGACCGATTTGGTCACCCGATGGTTCAAAAATTCTCTACCACTCCAAACAGGATGGCAACTGGGAACTCTACACGATGGACGCAGACGGGGAAAATAAGGTCAATATCACCAATCATGGCGGATCTGACCGCTTTGCCGACTGGTCACCCGATGGCGGCAAGATCGTCTTCCAATCTGATCGAGATGGTGATTTTGATCTTTTCGTGATCAATGCCGATGGCTCTGATATTCAAAAAATTACGTCGACTCAGGCAGATGAGTATGGCCCACGCTGGTCGCCCGATGGCAACAAAATTGCATTTGACCGCGAAACGGGTGATGGGCGTGAGATTTATGTCATGAATGCGGATGGGTCGGGGGAAGTGCAACTGACCGACGCGGCACGCGGAAGCTACTATCCAACATGGTCGCCCGATGGTTCAAAGATCGCCTTCCATAGCAATCGGGACGACAACAAGTATGAAATTTATCTGATGAACGGAGATGGTAGCGATCAGCAACGCTTGACGAATAACGAGCTAGACGACTTCTTCGCGGCGTTTTCGGCCGATGGGCAGTGGATTCTTTACCATACCAATGTCACAGGCGGGGACCAAGGCAATCGCAACATCAACATGATCAGTCTTGATGGCCTGTTGGAACGGGAAATCACATCGGCCGAATCTGAAGAGCGGATGCCGGCATGGCAACCGGGACAATAGGGAGTTTGCAGTGAACAGTATGGAACCAATGGTTCGCGGTTACTGTTCACTCAGCCACTATGACCTTCGACCGAGAACGAGCAGCAAGGCACATGCGCCAACGACGGCTACGCCAAAGCTATACCAATCCCAGCCAAAGTTGATGCCGTCACCGCCCTGCGCGAGCTTGACAATAAATCCGCCGACCAACGCACCGACAATACCGATCACGACGTTGCCGATACACCCTTGATTCTTGCGGTTACCAACAATGATGCTGGCAACCCAGCCAGCTAATCCACCAAATACAATCCAACCTAATAAACCCATGGTTTGCTCCTTTTGTAGTTGAAACTTCTATCAATATTTACGCAGATTGCGGTGATTAGTTGCGCGACTGAAATAATGGGGCGCAGAGAAAATACAAGTCGCGGATTTCCCAGCTTTTATCTGAGAAATCCGCGACGCTATCGATTCTATTTGCCTGCTCGCACTCTCACGCCAATCTCAGCGTTTGCCAACAAGATCAAAGCTTGGCGGTCTGCCTGCAACGCTGTCAAGGATGGCGACATCACCGTTGGTGAGATGCCGCAGAACGATCTCCCATTGCCCCGTCGCATTTTGTCGGACGACGATCAAGTTTTCAGCATCAACCCATTGGGCATCGACGATTGTCTGCGCCCCTGATTCACTCGGCCAATCTGCGGCACCAAGTCCGATCAACGTTGTGCCATCAACCGTTGCCACCATACGCTGTGGGCTGCCATCAAATTTGGGGGTAAAGATGATGTGCTGACCGTCTGGCGACCATTGCCCGAGCTCTTCGACAATGACATCTGTTATGAGACTATCACCGATGGTCGCATCCTCTAGCAGCGCAAAGGCTAAAACTTTGGTCGATGCATCCCCGCTGGCGGGCGCGAGATAAGCGACCTGCATCGTGTTTGGCGAGACCACTGCGCCAGCGTGCAACGCGGCAAATGCAACGGTTCCCATGCGCTGCTGAAGAGCGCCATCGGCCGAAACTTGCCAAATTTCCGTCTCTGGGTTGGGGTCTTCCAACGCAGCAGTGGGCGGGAGAGCGATGAAAAGCCGCGTGCTGTCAGCACTCCAGACGGGCTGGACATAGTAGGGTGCCTCGCTGTAGGTCAAAATTTGTGAGTGGGTAAACACGGTGCGCTTGTTTGATCCGTCGCTGGCGATGACATCGATCTGTCCCGGTCGCACAACGGCGATTTGTGACCCGTCGGGCGAGGGATAGAACATCCCGCCAGCACCATTTTCGAGCAATATCTCGTTGACATTGCCACTCGATTGAAGCGTCAATGCCAGCAAATTATCGCTTACGAAGAAGCCCGGGCCATCGCTGGGTGGGGGCGACGTATTGTAGAGCAGCGTCCGGCTAGCGGGCAGCCAGCCATAACGATAGACACGCACACCGGGTGCATCGTGAATCGATGCAAGATTGAACGGTGGGGTTAGCTCGACATTATGCTCGCCTGTCGTTGTAACTTGCCACAACACACCGTCGCGCACGTAGGCGATCTGCTCGGCAGTGGGGCTGATTTCGGCCGATTCTAAATCAGTGTTCGGGTCATCATAAACCAAGCGCGCGCCACCCGCTTCCGTCCACACCCACAAGTTGCCATCCTTGAGATAGGTGACGTGCAGCGGGACAGGCGTTTCAGGAACTCCACCAATCGGCGCAGGGGTTGCCGTTGGATCAGTTAGTTCTGGTAGCGGTGTATTTTCAATCGGTGCAGGGGTTGCCGTTACCTCAGGAATAGCCGTCATCGTCGCAGATGGTTCTGGGACGACCTGAGTTGCATCGTTGACAGCGGTCGTTTGCGTTGGGTCAACAATCGCAACGGTCACTGTTGGCTCATTTGTGACGGTTAGCTCACTTGTTGGCGTTGGTCGCGGCACGGTCGGCTCAACACCGACTTCAAATGTGCCACACGCCACAATTAGCAGGGTCAGTAAGGTTAAAAATAGTCGTTTCATCTTAGTACCTCCAAGGGGGTATGGTGCGAACGGCTCGTTCGCGCTCTGTGTTAAATCAGTTGTCCTTTCCAGAAATTCGGGAAATCGTCAATCAGTTAATGGGAGTCGCATCGCCACCAGCGTGCCTTGTCCGGCGCGACTGTCGAAACTTACCGACCCATCATGTCGGCGCACGATAGCGCGCGCCAGTGCCAGTCCAAGCCCACTGCCCGCGATACCGCGTGCTGATGTGCCGCGATATAGCTCATCCCAGACATAGGGCAGTTCTTCAGCCGCCACGCCCTGTCCTGTATCCGCTACCTCTATCACAATCGTCGCGCCATCCTCACGTGCACGCAGCTCGATTTTGTCGCTGGGCTGCGTAAACTTGATGCCGTTATCGACCAAGTTATAGATGGCGAGAAAGAGCAAATCCCAATCACCGTCAATTGTCGGCAGTGGCCACGGCGCCTGCGGGATGGTCAGCGTCACGTTGGCGCGTTGCTCCTGCGCCAGTTCGTGAATTTCTTGCAATAGGGCGGTCAAGTCAATCGTTGTCCGCTGGAGCGGGCGTGTCTCCAAATCGGCGATTTTGCGTAAATCGCTCGTCAGGCGGCTGAGCCGTACCGTTTGCAATTCAGCACTGTTGAATGCGGCGGCGCGTCTTTCGGCCGAATCGCTATCTTTCAAATTGGTCAAACTTGCCCGCAACGCCATCAATGGGTTTTTTAACTCATGGTCAAGCCGTTGCAAAAAGCGGCGGCGGTCGATGCTCAGTTCGTCGCGCAAGGCATGTAGTGCCGACTGCTGTTGGCGTCTGCGCCAGTGCAGAACGGCCAGCATCGTGCTTGCCAAGATTCCAAGTAGCAAGAGGAGCGAACTCAAGCTGATCCGCAAATAGAAGATCGGGTTTGGCAAATCAAACTGTTGCCAGAGTGTTGCCAGCAGCAGACCCAAGAGGGCGGGAAATATTGGCGTTAGGCGGTTCATGGGGAAATTCGGCCGATAAAACGATACCCCTGCCCCGCCAACGTTTGAATGTAGGTCGGATTTTGCGGATCGTCAGCGATGGCGCGACGCAACTCAGCGATACGTGTATCGACCGTTCGCGTACCCGTTGGATAGTCCCACCCCCACACAGCATCGAGCAGTTGCTCGCGGCTCAATAGCTCATCGCGGTGGGTCATCAAATATTCGAGCAGGGCAACCGCCTTTGGGGTCAACGCGACCTCTTGTCCATCGACGCGCACCCGCCGTGCCTGTCGATCCAACTCAATCACACCGCTCTTCAACGTCATCACGCCTGCCAGCGAGCGTTGCCCCTTTTGCATGCGGCGCAAGACGGCACGAATGCGGGCGATCAGTTCATGCGGATCAAAAGGTTTGTTAAGGTAGTCGTCTGCACCCTCTTCGAGCGCAAGAGTGCGCTCCACCGATTCGCCAACCTGCGTTAGCAGAATCACGGGTGTCCAGTTGTCGTTGCGGCGCAAATGACGCAACACGGCACGTCCGTCGAGACGCGGCATCAACACATCGAGAATCAGCAGATCGGGTTGAAATTCACGCATTTGCGCCAATGCCGCTTCGCCATCGCCCGCCACACGCACGGTCAACCCAGCCCGCTCCAAAATGGGGGCGAGATTATCTGTAATTGCCGCTTCGTCATCGACTAAGAGTACCTTTGTGTTCATGGCATCTATTGTAATGGATCGTTGTCACGTGTGTGTGTCAAGCGTGTCATCATTTCGTGACAGATGTTACAGATCGGTGACAACAGGGCAAACGTAGAGAAAAGGGTTAGGAATTGATGCACCAACCGCGCGATATCGTTATTATAATTTGTGCTAAGTTTCATTAAGAGGCAAACTAGGAAACAAACAATGCCGTGTAAAACGGTTTTTCTTTTCCCATTACCAGCAAATGAGAGGAATACTTGTGGATATATCAACTGTTGAAAAAAATAAATGGATAAGATCGGCGCTTGTCGTCGCATTAATGGCGGCATGTCTGGCCGTTTTTGTCATGCTTGCAGGGGCAAATGACCAGCGAGTGTCGGGGGTTACGGTTAACAAACAATCGGCCGAACCATACGAACGACTCACGTATGCCGTCGAAATTGTCAATGATGAAGATGAGGCGATTGTCGCCAACTTGCTCAACCCACTGCCAAAGGGGTTGGTCTTGGTTCCAAACTCAATTGTAGCATCGAGCAGATCGGCCGAAATCACCACCGACCAAGCGAAGAATACAGCCTTCTGGCAAGGCGAAATCCCCGCCAACGGCTCTGTCGTCGTCAGCTATGATGTGGTTGTCAACGGTGCATTTGCCAACGTTGGCAGCACGGTCTTCAACGAAATTTACATCATCGTGGGTGACACGGGTGGTATTCACACCGTCGATACCACCATCGTCGCCAATTCAGGCACAGCGTCACGCGGCGCAGGACGCGACTTCTCTGATTCAAGCAAGAGCGTCGATGAGACAAGCGCAATGCCCGGCGACGAGTTGACCTATACTATTGTGATTAGTAACAGCAACGGATCGGCCGATCAAGCGGTATCGCTTGACGACACACTGCCCGATACGCTCACCTATGTGGCGGGCTCGTTGGAAACAGATGTGACAGGTGATGCAGAATTCACAACCACCGACGATGACAACCGCATTACGCTCACGGGTGTCATTAGTGCAGCGGCCAGCGTTGAGTTGACCTTCAAGGCACAAATCGACAGCTCAGGCATTACAAATGGCAGCATCATCACAAACAGCGCAACCATCGTTGGCGGGAATGAAGTAACGACCGTTGATGCGGAAACGACCATCACCGTGCCACCCATTTCGCGCAAAACAAACTATCTGCCAGTTCTCTTCAAAGAGTTATTGGCGCCAACGATTTCACTGATTACAAAACCGAATTCAGCCAACGCACGCACGGTCGGCTGGACAGATGGTGGTGGCGCAAACGTCACCTACGATTTACAGTGGGACGATCATCCAGAATTCACCTCGCCTTCTGAGGCCAGCAACGTTGGAAGCCTAAGCTATCAACATGACTTGCCAGCCAGCTACAACAACGTTACCTATTACCGCGTTCGGTCTGAATCAACAACGGGACAGGTCAGCGGTTGGTCAAACACCATTGCCGTCGTCGGGAGCTATCGTGATGACTTCAACGACGCAGGTGGCGATTGGGCGATCCGTCGCACCTCCTACTTGGAAGAAGTGCGCGGTTTCTATGAATTGAACCAAAGCTGGTTCGTCATGCAGGTTGATGACAAGTGGGATTGGGGTATTGCCAGTCCGATGAAACCTGCACCAGAACCTCCCTATGCCATCGAGATGCGTGTCTTCCAAGTGACCGACGGCAATTTGATCAGCTTCGGTATCGTCACACGCGGTGACTCAAATGGTCAGCCATGTCTCGTTCCCGGTGCGATCTACTCAGCCTTCAACTGTTTCTCAAACTTCTTCAACGCCAACTTTATCAATCAGGCGGGTCGTGGTGAAGTTCTGAAACTGCTCTGGGAAGAAATCGATCGTCTGGTCGACTGCCCGAACTGTGGTGGCAGCCGTATCAAACGCTTGTCCGACAACGAAGGTGCATGGCGTGAACTGTCAGACATGACCCCTGTCATTCCAGGAGATTGGAACCTCTGGCGACTTGAGGTACTTTCAGATCGTCAACGACTCTATGTAAACGGCATCCTCCAGTCTGAGTTTGTCTCATCTGAGCGCAACACGAACCCCTACTTCGGCGTATTTGGATCAACTGACGAATATAACAACTCGACATGGCGCATCGATTGGGTCACAGTGAAGCCAATGGATCAATAAAATAGCATTGGATGGACGCGCTGCGGGCGGCGCGAATCCATTCAAATGGGGTGTGATGACGAGATCATCACACCCCGTCCCTCGATTTTTTGCAGGCTTCGCCCACTCGCCTGACTAATTTCACAAAGGAACATCATTGTTTCCTCGTCGCCCTCCCTCTCCCCCCAATTGGAAAACACAACTAATCGCGAGTTTCTTTCTCCTGCTCATGTTTGGACTGGCTGTCTATAGTTTGCGGCAGAAGTCACCCACATTTGACGAGCAGGGGTTCATCGTGCGTGGGCTGGGCTATCTGCGTGGTGAAAATCAACACATGCGCGTGGGACATCCATTGGGGCTTAACGCGCTCAATGCGCTCCTGCTTGTTGGCGATGAGTCGATCAAGCTACCAACGGACGATCCCTCATGGCAAGCATCGAGCTTTCACCGACCGGCCGAACTATTTCTCTGGGAAATAGGCAATGATGTTGAAAAGGTGATGTTTCTAGCGCGTGTCCCGACCGTTTTCTTAGGACTGCTCTTGGCGGCGGTGGCGTTTCGCTGGGCAAGGGATGTCAGCGGGCAGGATGCAGCGGGACTGCTCGCGTTGGCGTTCATTGCGCTCGATCCCAACATCTTGGCGCACACACGTTTGACCACAACCGATTTGGGCATCACGATGGCGGGAACGTTGGCAGGGTATGGACTGTGGCGGTATCTTTCAAAACCCACCATTCAGAATGTAATCATTGCTGCCATGACGTTTGGCTTGCTCAACAATACCAAATTTACGGCGGGGCTGTTTGTACCGCTCTTTGGCATTGTGATAATCGCAGCTTGGCTACACGAAATTTGGCAAGTAAGGTCACTTGCGCCGCTCAAGAAACACCTGCCCTTCATGCTGCTCTTTCCCATCATCTCATTCTTAACGCTTTGGGGAATGTATGGGTTTGAGATCAGCCAGTTGCCCGCCAATCTGCCCGCATTGCCACAACTGGCAGGCCAAACGTTGCCATTGGCGCGTCATTTGGAGCAACTGCTCGACATCGGCAACCGCTCGACAAAGGGGGCCGCCACCTTTCTGCTCGGCAGTTATTCGCAAGCGGGTTGGTGGTACTACTTTCCAGTAGCGTTCGCATTAAAAACGCCTTTGGTGACATTGGGGATGATTTTGGTTGGGCTGCTCAAGATGTTTCTTGTCCGCGATGGAAAACAAGCGAAATCTGACGTCGTGCGTGTCTTGGGCGTTGGGGATTCCGCAACATTTACCCACCAGCAATTCGTGACAAGACTAATGCTAGTGGCCGTTCCGCTCGGCTTTCTGGGATTCGCGTTGGTCACAAGCGTCAATCTTGGGTATCGGTTGATCTTGCCGATTTTGCCTTATTTGATTTTGGCGGGGTCGGTTGGTATTTTTGCGTCCAGTCGTCCTCTCGCAAGAAGAGAGGGGCAGCGAAGCGATACGACCGCAACACCGCTGTCATTCCCACGAAGACAGGAAGCCATTCTGTTCATCTCCCTAACTCTAGTTTTGCTGATCACAACTTTCCGCATTGCACCTGACTTCTTAGCCTATTTCAACAGCCTTGCGGGTGGCGCAGATAACGGCTGGCGCGCGCTGGTCGATAGCAATTTGGATTGGGGGCAAGATTTACAGGGATTAGCGGAATGGGTTGAGGAGAGCGGTACAGAAGAGATTTGGCTGAGTTATTTTGGGGAGGCGCGGCCAGACTATTACGGAATACCCTATCGCGGCTTGACAAGTTTCCCACCGCGCATGGTGCATCCTGATGTGAACCCACTCTATCCATCCAACCCGGCACCGGGCATCTATGCGATTAGCGCAACCAATTTACAGGGGGTGATGTTCGATGAGAGAGATGAGTTTGCGTGGTTTCGCGAACGAGATCCATTTGCAAAAATTGGGTACTCAATCTTTTTGTATGAGGTGGAACCGATTGGTGAGCCATTGACCGTGTTGTTGCCAAATATGCGTTTGCAGGAGGTAGCAGAGGGGGTGTTTGGGACGAATCAACTTCGGCCGATTTTCTACAATCCCACCACAACAACAATTTTCCCTGTCGATGGGGGCATGCGGATGATTTCGGCCGAAAATCATGAACCAGTCCCAGCGGCCGAACCACTCACTGTAACTGGGGACAACGGCTGGCAACTGCTCGACCTATCCGTTGCCGACACAGACCCCACACAACTTACAACACGCTGGCAAGTTCAAGCCCAAAGCGATGCCGCCCTGCGCATTTTCGTCCATGCACTCAACAGTGCGGGTGAAATTGTGACCCAATCGGACATTCTCGACGTATATCCTGCAACACTGATTCGCGGAGATATAGTTTTACAACAACATACGCTGGCGACGGTTGATGGGATCGTTGCGTATCGCGTTGGTCTTTATGACTGGCAAACGGAAGAGCCGATTGGGGAACCAACCATCCTCGCGAGAGAGTTGGTGCATGGAGAGTGAGCGCAGCGTTTAGTGGAATTTATTCGTCCAACTGCAAACTAGGGATCACGTCAAAGTTTAGATCGGCGAAATTTTGGCGCAGGTAATGCTGGTGGGCGGCCGCGCCGATCATGGCGGCATTATCCGTGCAGAGGATGAGAGGTGGATAGCGCACGGGGATGTCGAGCGTTTCCACCATCGCAGAACGGATTTCACTATTGGCAGAGACACCGCCAGAGATGTGAACGGCGGTGGCCTGGTGCTCTTCAGCCGCCTGTTGCGTCTTGCGAACAAGCACATCGACGACGGCGCGCTGAAAGCTAGCGGCCATGTCGTTCACGGGGAGGCGGCCTGAATCGTAATTGCGCGTTTCCCGCATGACGGCCGTTTTAAGACCACTAAACGAGAAATTATAACCGTCCGTCATAACCGCACGCGGGAAACGGAAGCGATTGGGATCACCTTCCTGTGCGGCACGGTCGATGTGAGGGCCACCGGGATAGGGGAGATTGAGTAATCGGCCGACTTTATCAAACGCCTCACCCGCAGCATCATCCAACGTCCCGCCTAGATATTCATGGGTCAAATGATCCCGCATCAGGTAGAGCGATGTGTGACCGCCGCTGACGATTAGGTTCAGAATGGGAAATTGGATTTTTGGGGCGTCTTCTGTTAGCCAGAGTGAGTAGATATGTCCTTCGATGTGATTGACCGTGATGAGCGGCAGGTTGCGGGCAAGGGCCAAACCTTTGGCCGCATTCACCCCAACGAGCAGTGAGCCAACCAAGCCCGGCCCCTGTGTCACGGCAATTGCGTCGATATCTTCCCAGCCCATGTGGGCCTCACGCATGGCGCGTTGGATGACGGGATAGACGACCTCGATATGTTTGCGCGAGGCGACTTCGGGGAAAACGCCGCCAAATTGGGCGTGCAGGTCGGTTTGGCTGGCGATAATGTTGCTCAGAATCTCTGTGCCATTGCGGATGACGGCAGCAGCAGTTTCGTCGCAGGAGGATTCGATGGCGAGAATTCGTGTCATGATCTTGAAAAGCGCGTGCGCAAGTTGTCAAAAAATGTGCGTAATGGATTGGCGGCGGGCGGCGGTGGCGCGGGTGTTGAATTTGCTGCAATCGCCTCTAAGACTCGTTCCCCATTTGGGCCGGGATTATCGATCAAGACTCTGCGAGTGCCATATTCATGCGCGTAAACGTAGCTCACTTCCGCACCAAATAAGATGATCTGCATCGTGTAGAAGAACCAAACCAAGACCACGAGCAGTGAGCCAGCCGCGCCATAAGCTGAGCCAATGCTGGCGTTTGCCAAATAGTAAACGAGCGCAAAGTTACCCACTTGAAACAGCAGGGCCGCCACAAATCCACCCAGCAATACGTCAGTCGTGCGGACTTTAGCCTGTGTCATGCGTCGATAGACGACGGTGAATAGCAGTGTGAGCAAAATTAGTGTGGTCAGAAAGTTGAGTAGCGGTAGAACCGTGCTGAAAAACGGCGTAAATGTGTTGATCAACGTTTCGATTTTGGAAACAACGCCGTTAAGCACAACCATTGCAAACAGCAGGAGGCCCACAACGAGGACCGCCAAAACCGCTCGAAGTCGGCTCGTTATTAGGTTGACAATGCCTTTGGTATCTTTGTGGGGAACGCGCCAAATTGTATCGAAGGCATCTTGCATTTGATAAAAAAGATTGGATGCACTGAACATGACGACGCCAATACTGATCAGCGACGCGATAATACCCTCATCTGAATCTCTCGATTGGTTGAGGATTGTTGTAATCATCTCAACCCCACTTTGCCCAAGGTGTGGTGCAATTTCCTCACTCAAAAATATCTGGACGTCAATTGCCTTGCCTGAGTAGAAAATACCAACAGCGGCGACGGCAAAGATCAGCAGCGGGGCAAGCGAAAGGCCAATGTAAAAGGCGAGCGAGGATGCGATACGTGGCACCTTATCACTCGCCCACTTTTTATATGCGCTTTTCAGAATGCCGCCAAACGCTTTAAGACCAGCCAACCAATTGAGTTCTTTCATGATGATTTTCGGCCGATTGCTAAACGACCCCACACAATTGTAGTCACAGCGGGAGGGTTTCGCCATAATTGGATAGATGGCAAGTGGTAAGTGGCAAGTGGTAAGTGGTAAGTTAGCGCGCCTGTTGAGCGTGTTATTTGTGTTTGTTGGGGTGATTTCGGCCGAACGCGCCTTGTTTGAGGCGGTTTTTCCGCGCCGGACGTGGTTGGGGTTGCCGCTTGTGGCGGTTGGAACTGCGGTTGTTGGGACGATGTTGATCATGGCGGGAATGCGACGGGGCCGTTGGTTGGTCGAGTCGCAAGCGGTATCTGAAATTATTCCCAACTACTTCGCCTCGACAGTGCCACTGTTGATCAATTTAATTTGGCTATTCGATCCAACGGTCGATTTAATCCGCTCACGTTGGATTTTTGGATTCTCTCTTTGGCTCACACTACTCATTACCATCTATCGTAAAAACCGTTCACGCATCACGCATCACGCACCACTCCTTCTCCTGCTCCTAGTCCCGCTCTATTGGGCAACAATCGGCCGCGATGTCGGTTCGGCCGATACGTTCGAGTTTCAAGTCACCGCACCGCAATTAGGGATCGCGCACCCGACGGGGTATCCGCTTTTTCTGCTGCTTGGCAAGCTGTGGACGTTGCTTGTGCCTGTGCAGTCTGTGGCAATGCGTCTGAATATCGGGACGGCGATCTATGCGCTGATTGCGTGTGTGATTGTCGGTTCGCTTGTGACAAAGGTGGTGGAGAAACCAATCGTGGGCATCATGGCGGGCGTCGTATTTGGATTGCGGCCGACGTTTTGGAGTCAGGCGGTTGGGGCAGAGGTTTACACGCTGCACGCGGTGATTGTGGCGGGGGCGTTGTGGTTGTTGTGGGGTCAGATTCATTTCGTTGAGACGACTGGATCGGGTCAGCATGGGGGTAAAACCGCCACGCTAGGTCAGGAAGCACGCTTAAGCGTGCTAGGGCGGTGGGTATTGCTTGCGTTTTGGCTTGGGTTGGGTATGACCAATCATGTCACAACCGTTCTGCTGCTGCCTGCCACCATCTATCTCTATCTCTACAATGCCAATATCCAAACTCTGAAGTCTAAAATCAGCGCGCTTCCAAAAATCATCGTTGCCGCAATCCTGCCGCTCCTGCTCTATCTGTATCTGCCGTTGCGCTGGCAAGCGGTTAATGGGGAAGCGATGGGTTTCGGCCGATTTTTTCAATGGATCACGGGCAGTCGTTTTGCGGGCGCGTTGCAGTGGCGGGCATGGCTAGACGATGGGGCGCGGTGGGGGATTATCGGCCGATTTTTCCTACAAGAGTGGGGCTGGGTCGGACTCACTTTGATCGCTATCGGCTTTATCTATTTATTGCTGCAACATCGTCACTTTGCCATCGCATTGTTGCTGACGTGGGCGGCATTCTCGTTTTACTGCCTCAACTATTACGTCCCCGATCTCAACGTCTTTCTGTTGCCAGCCCATTTGACGATGGCGATTGCGTTGGGGGGAGCAATTCCCGCCTTAGCGTTGATTATTGAAAGATTGCATGCTCGTCTGCGCGGCCATACAACCGATTGGCAGCTCGCGTTGGGCTGTATCATTGCGCTGCTCTTATTGCTAGATGTCCCAGAGACATGGCGACAGGTCGATCAGTCGGCACCCAATGAGTTGACGGCGTGGGCAACAGCGATTCTGGAGGCAAGACTGGCTGAGAACGCGGCCATTTTGGCGGACAGCGACAAATTCCCACCACTCTACTATTTGCAACAAGCGGAAGGGTTGCGTCCCGATTTAGAAATCATGGTGCTGCCAGATGAGGCGGCGTATCGCGCAGAACTCGATCAGCGCGTCGCCAACGGGCAAACGGTCTATCTCGCCCGCTTTCTGCCACGTCTGCCCTATCCGCTGCGTGCCACCACACCGCTCGTTGAGATCGCGCCCGCTCAGCCATTCGCTGATGTTCAAACGGCAGAGCCACAATTTATTGAGGCAGGAATTGGGTTGGTCGATCAACGTTTAGAACTCGATTCAACCTATTCTGATAGCGTGGCTAGCCTCTCATTGGCTTGGCGACGCATGGCAGATTTAGCGGCTCCATCACAATTGGTCTATCTGCGTTGGCAAGGGGAGAGCTGGACGACAAACCCGATCAGTCAGCATCCTGTCAACAATAGCTATCCAACGGCGGCATGGGCAGTTGATGAGGTGGTCGATGATTTCTATTTGCTCGAAAAACCACTGGTCGCTGTAGCGCAAACGGTCGAGTTGCAGATCGCGTTGGGCGTTGCGTTTCGTTCGGCCGATTCCCTGACATGGCACACTCTCGAAACCATCACGCTAGAACCGAGAACCTACACCCCGCTGACAACGCCAGTGCGCATTTGGCGCGACGGTGAATCAGTCAACAGTGTCGCCGTTGACAGGAATTCACGTCCAGAGAAACCGTTTTCAATCCGCCTCGACGCGAATACGACACAGCCGCAAGATTGGCCGGTCGCGCTCAAAGACGGCACGCGCATAACAGATGGCTGTTTCGAGCAATGTACGGCCGAAAATAGGCTGCTGGAAAACGAACGCTATACGTGGGAACAACATGCAATGCTGGCTGATGCGGGTGAGTATGAACTACTTGTGCAACCGTTAGGCGGCAATGTGCGCTGTGGCTGGTTTGGGGGAGTGCGGGAGCAGTGTGAAATCGGCCGAATCAGCATCAGCGGTGTTCCGTTACCCACTGGAGCCGTTAACTTTGATGACAAAATTGGACTGTTATCGGCCGAAATCCCCACCCCACAACTCACACCAAACGGTCTCTTTGAAGTGACGCTCAACTGGCAAAGTCTCAGCACAATCGAAGATGACTACACCGTTTTTGTGCAGGTTCTCGACGAGAATGACACCATAGTGGGGCAGGTCGATAGCTGGCCCGTGCAGGGAACCTATCCGACAACGCAATGGCAAAGCGGCGAAATTGTGCGCGATCCCTATCAAGTCCAGCTTGCACCCGAGCTTGAAAGTGGCAGCTATCGGCTCGTCGTCGGCTTCTACCGATTGCGCGATCTGCGTCGTCTACCCGTGCTAGACGAGGCAGGGGCAATCGTTGAAGACCGCTTTGTGGTGCCAAATTTATTCGTCCCCTAGCGCAAATCCCCGTTCCTTCACGTTGAAATCACGATCTCTCTTATGATGAATGGTGAACAGGCTTTTCAAAAATGCCCTTCATCAATTTTAGGAGATCACCATGACCAAACAGATACGATCAATTTTAGTCTTATGGCTGCTGCTTTTTGGCGGCTTTTTTGCGTTCCGCGCAGCGAGCGCGGCCAATCCGCAAACGCCCGTCGCCGATGGGTATGTGTTGCACAATGCGGCAGCGCAGAACTTTGACGGAGATGGGCTATTCATCAGTTATGATGGCTTGGGCGGGTTTGAGAGTTCGGCCGAAACCTATCTGCGTTTCGACCTTTCCAGCGAACCCGCGATTAGCAGCGCATTTCTACTTCTAACCACCGCCAACGATCAACTCAACGCCGCCAATGCGAACATCACGCTCTACGCCGTCAGCGATGACACATGGGAGGAAGGTAGCTTAAACGCCAATAATGCGCCCCCATTGGGCAGCGCATTGCAAACGGTTTCCCTGACGGATGGCTTGATCTTTGACAACGCAGCCCTGACTGCCTACTTGGAAGCCGAGCGTTCTGGCGATGGTATCGCCTCGCTCGCATTGAAAATCGACAGCGTCACAGGTGGCAGCATTTGGGGCGCGTTGCTGTTGGGCGACAGCGAGCAGACAGGTGGCCTCGCCGCGCCTGCACTCGGACTTAACGGAACCATTCCGACGGCTGTCGGGCTTTCGTCTGTCCAGCTCGATGCGTCAAGCGGCTTGCTGCTGCTCACCCTGATCGGCGTTGCCCTCACGTTGACAGCCGCGATGTTAAGAAATTCGGCACGCCTGCGTAGACAGGCATCCACTCTTCCACAAACAACCAAACTATTGAGCTTCATCACCGTCATCGGCTTGGGCATTTTTGCCATTTTGAACAGCCAACCGACGTATGCGGCCGAATGCGGAACCGTCCCCAACCTGCAAATTCAAACGGTCGGCGGGAACCTCCTGCTCTCGTGGTCGATTAGCCCCCTCATTGAGGCAGTGGACATTTACCAAAGCACCAGTGACCCATTTTTCGAAACAGGCACACTCGTTGCCAGCGATGTCACAGAATCACAGTACGAATTGGGTGCGCCAGCCGTCGGGAGTGCCGCCTACTACAAAATTGTGCCGCAATGCGAAACAGACGGCGATCCCAAGCCATCCAACACCGTCGGGGCGCAAACGTATGCGCTAACCCCCAACGGAACGAGCTTTGTCGGAATGCCTTTTTTGCCGCAGGGTGAAAGTTCGGCCGATCAACTTGCGCAAGAAATCGGCGGTGTTACCTCCATCCGCCAATGGAATGCCCAAACGCAAGGGTTCCGCTACTGGTTGCCGCCCCAATTTGGCGATAACTTCGACATCAACGCGGGAGACGCCCTATTTGTCACCCTTGACGGCAGCGCACCGACCCAATTTACGGCCGTCGGCGATGTCGTGCGCGTCGATTTTCCACTGGTCGAGAATGGCTATGCGTTCTTCGCCGTACCGCTGCAAGCCGATAGCGACAGTGCAGACGATCTCGCCAACCAGATCGGCAACGTGACCGAAATTTTCGGCTGGAATGGCGATTTAGACCCTTCCAACTTTGCGCTTGGCAAGGGCAGCCCTGTCATCGTGCAGGGCGGTGCGGGGATCGTGTCGCGCTGGCCCGGCTTCCAAAATGGGATTATGACGTGGTCGCAGACGTACACAGGTGGTGAGCGTGAGGTGCTGCTGCAATGGCAGACGAATGACGGCATCTGGCCGCCAGACACCTATCTCGTTGAGCGTAGTGAGTTGGGGGCGAATGAGTGGGAAGTGATCGGGGAGGTCGATTTTTCGGCCGATGCTAGTGAGATGGAAGAAAAGCTCGGTGCCCTGATTGAAGTTCTCGCCGTCGATCTGCGCGATGATCTCAACGGCTCATTGCTGTCAGCACAAGAAATTTACGACAAACTGCGTACAGACCCCAACCTCGCCGCGCTGCTGGGACAACAGTATTATCAAGTTTCAATCGCAACGGGACGCGGCTTTTTGGATAGTGAGGCGGAATCGGCCGATTGGGAGTATCGCGTTGCCCCTGCCGTGCGGGGTGGTGGCGGACTAGCGCTTGAAGCTGTCTGTGCACCCTATTCTGCGACCCCAACCTACACTCTCACAGGTTTGCGCGATAGCCAAGTCGTCAATCTTGCCTACGCCGATCACGGCATTCGTGGCGGGAGCCACCCAGACGACCCAGCCAACCGCTACGAGTGGGGTGCATTCCAGCAAACGCGCCTAATGGACGGGCGCACGGCGTTGATTTGGGATGATCCCGTCCAAAATTTCAGTGCGCCCAGCCGTGCCAACACCTGTGTCCAAATGCCCGAAAGCGCAGGAGCCGAATTTGTTTTACGCAAAAGACCGGGCAAGATTCCTGCCTCCCCGTACAAAGTTGTCAACACCGTGACGGAAGGGGGTGGATTGTTGGGCGTGCTGCCATCGGCCGCCCTTGCGAGCGAAGACCCCAACGGCGAAGCATACTATTTCAGCGACTACATCGCCGCCAATAATCCAAGCATGGATGCAGACGATATTTATGATGAGCAAGGGTGGCAATATGAGGTGTGTGCCGTCAACGGGCTGGGCGAAACGCTCGACTGCGCCGAACACACCAGCGTCGTGCGCGAGTTCGATTCTCCCGCCAGCGTCATCTCTCAAACGATCACGCTACCAGAAGATCACAGCAAACTGACCTTAACGTTTGCCTTTGAAGACAATGAGGAGATCAGCTTTCCGCTGACTGCCTACATCATGCGTGCCGACGAGTCGATGACACCGCTCGATCAATGGACAGACATCGACACCATCCAAATCACCAACGGTTCGTTCAACCTATATTCGGTTGACGATGTGCCAGAGTTGACGGCGACCAAATGGTATCGTGTGCAGATTCGAGATGATGCGGGGAACTGGTCTGCGCCATCGCCACCGATTTTTGGAACACGCCATAATCGTTCAGCCGTTCCATTTCCGCAGATCTATGGTCTCAACGACATGGAAGACGGTTCACTATGCGAAACGATTTCGCTCCCCTACACCAGCGCACCGCTCGATAGCCGCGTCAAGCAGGTCGCCGTCTATCGCGCCTTCCACGTTGATGGGGATTATACGCTGATCAAGCGCATCTGGGCAGAAGGAGCACCGCGCACATTCACCTTTGAAGATGACTATCAACCACCATTCGGCACAATTGCCTACTACCGTTTTGAGGCGATTGACGGACACGGCAACATCAGTGCACCGACCTATTTGTGTGCCGCATTGGAAGGAGTTGAGCCGATTCCACCAGCCGAGGTCGATGTGTCTATCAATGGCTCAGAGGTGACGGTCAACGTCGCAGCGACGGCGTTCCAGCCCGTGATCGAACTGACCTGCCCAAGCGAGAACGGCAATGAGACGTTTACCGTCGCCCCTTCCGGCACGCCCTGGTCAACCGACTTAGACAGCGGTGAAACATGCCAAGTCAGCGTGCAGAATCGTGACCCATTTGGCAATGCGACGGGTGATGCGACGACACGCATCGTGCAGAATAACGTCGATTTTCTCAACACCAATCGACAACTGACCGACTTGGGTGCGGTGGAAAGCGTCAGCATTGCGCCAGCAGGGGTCAAAATTTTGCTTGCGCCAAACGGCAATGGGGACGGTGCCGCCCCATATGGTGCGCTATTCCGCAGACCTGTCGGCGGCACATGGACGCAAGTGACCAATATCCAGACGATTTTGCCGGTTGACGGGCAGTGGCAAATTTGGGACACCAGCACACGCTCAGATGGCGTCGCCTATGAGTACACGGCGTTGGCCTTTAGCACACAAAGCTATGAACTGCTTGGCTTCTGGCAGCCGATCACGCTGGCAGCACAAGGCAGCGACTCGACCTTCCAACTCAACGATTTGACGATGGACCCTCCGACGACCGTCGATTATGCCAACTGTGTTACGTCAACAGAAGACCCCAGCAATGTCGGTTTGCCGAGTGAGATTTTGCTGCACAACGGCTGGCGGTTGAACGTTGAGGAGTACTATTTTGGGAATGTGAATGGCTGTCCAGCAATGACGGTCGATCCCGATCATCTTTACGGGTACGCGCTGTTGACTGATGGGTTTGGACTTGAGGAAGCCATCGAATTTGTCGACATTGCGCTGGATGGTAATAAGCATAGCAACGGTCGGATTAGCGCAGACGTCAATATAAATGCAACTAATCGCGGTGTGTTGCCGGCAATCATTTCGCAGATCGAATTTTTCCCGAGAGAGGTGAATGCGATTGTTGAGATCGCTCTGCCCGAATCGGTGCGGTTGATTAAGTCGGGCTATCACACTGGTGTTGTCGGCAAGTTTAAGAATGTTGCCCCACTTGAGACAGACGCATGGCAATTTGACCCGCTCACAACGGGCAGTATGGGTGTGGTCGATGAGGCGTTGTTGTGGGAAATGTCGCCCGCTGCGTTGCAGTTTAGCTTTGACGAAATTCTCTTGTCAGGCTCACCTACTGTAACGAGTCGTTTGGGTGATGTGCCAGACAACGTGTACTGCTTCACACCGTTACAGTGCTTCAACTTCTTTGATCGTGGCAATAACGGCCGATTGTTAGTGCAGCCCTACAATGGCACAGGAGTACACATTGATCGCAGTGGACTCAACGGCACGTTCCAACACAACGGTGAAATCGCCTATACGACCAGTTTTCCCGGCGATCTGTTTGTGCTGGGGACTGGCGCGACACTCAACATCGACGGTAGCAACGTCAATTCAGGCGCAATCACAGGCGCAGAGGTCAGCTTTGATCGAATCACCAACGGTTCCGTAACCGACTTCATACGCCATGATCCAGCCATTGTGACAGCTACTGAACAGATTCAATATCGGTATGGCTTCTTGCCAAAGGGCAGCGTGCCACAGCGCAGAACGGCTACGTTCGCGTTTGCAGAGGATAGTTTGACGATTGGACAAGGTGGGCGGCTGCTGGATTCGGCCGAAATTGACGACGACTTTATGTGGGGCAGATTTGACATCGCAACACACGCTGGCACGCTCTTCATCGCCCCACTCCAGTCGAGCGGCAACGGCATTCTCGGCGCGCCGGCCCCCGCCGTCAGTGCATGGCTACAGGCGGTTGGTGACATCGATCCCGGCTTCAATATCAACTTTGTCGAGGAGGCCAACGCGATTAACTTTAGCTGTTTCACGGGCGGCAACTTTGCGGGTAGTGCCGACTTGTATATGCGTGTCGGCGGGGTGAGCGAAAACGTGATCCTCAACGGGGAAGGTAGCTTCCGTGCCAATTCGCGCGGCTATCAAGAAAAACTGAACGGCTATAACGGGCTGTTCCTCGATAACGGATTGCTGGCAGATGGAACGACGCAACAGTCCAACCTGTTCCTGCCCGACCCAAGTGACGTGACGCTGCCGCTCAACGCAACAGGGTTTGGCTTTGACGGCTGTGCTACCGATTTTGAGTTGATGAACGGGGTCGATTCTTCAACGCATGACTACTGGGGGCTGGATTTGGCGTTGACGAGTGTGGCGTATCAGCCGACAGCTGGCACGGCGTTGAGCGGTCTCAATGCGGCATTGGGGACGGATAAAGAGGTGATCGTGTTTAACGGTTCGGCCGAAATCAGCGGCCTCAACTACGACACGCCCAACGCCAACGAACTGAACAACGCAATCACGCTCCAACTGGCAACTGCATGGCTGCCGACGGGCGACATCGGCAACTTCACGGTGCTGCAACACGGCAACGAGGTCGCATTTGAGAAGATGTACCGCGTTAACGGGGCGAACTTTGCGCTGTCCGATGTCAAGATCAATCGACGTTATAGCGATATTACCGACACAAATAGCCAGCCAACAACGCTTGGGTTGGGCGACAACGAGGCCAATCTCGGCACGTTGCCGCTGCTTGCAGAGATGGAATTCAATGGGTACGACATCTACAACACAACGTACCAACAGGCGTTAAACGATTGTCCGTTTTACTTGACGGGGCCGTGTGGGTTGATCATGCTGGACGGTGAGGGGTATGTGGAATATTTCGGCCGAATTGAAGTAGACCCTGACCAACCCCAAATCCGCAATCGCACCCCATTCGATCCGCTCGATAATCCCGTCGGCGACTACCCTCTCGCCAGCACCAACCGCACGACGATTACCGTTAAGCACCTCGTCACCGAGCCAAGTTTCCACTGGATGTGGCCGATTCTAAACGATAAGCTGGATGAGTTCCTGCCTATCGGCGTGGTTCTCAACAGCAACGGTGGGGCGTTGGCGTATGCTAAGCCAGAGTTGACCATCTTCCCCGTGGAAGGGCTAGAGTTGATGGAAGGCGATGTCGGCGCGGTCGTCCAGTTGAACTGGAATGAGAGTGAAGGGTACGATGATAAGGTTGGGCTGTTCTTCGGGGCAACGGCGAGCCAAGCGGCGTTTCGGGCGTTGGTGATGAATCGGCCGAATGAAGATGGCACGCCCGGCACACTCCCGTTTGACACATGGACATTGACGCAAGACCCGACCAATATCGAACTCGACATCATCGACTATGCCAATAAGTTTGGCTATACACACGATGGTTTGAACGGCACGCCAGACGTAGTTGATCTCGCCAGCGCACTTTGGAGCAATGAGTGGCGCAGCGATTTTGACGGCTCGCAACTTGACTTTAGTCACGCCTATGAAGCGTTGGTTGACCACGTTAAATCGGCCCAATGGGAAGCACAACAAAAGTACGGCGTCAGCGATTTTACCATCACTGGCACGCTGTCCAGCATCAGCGGATTAGCGACAGAAAAGGGATTGGGGCAGGCGACGTTCTGGCTGCCAACCTCCGATCATGGTGTGGAAATCGACTTTATCGGTTTTGGTAGCAAAGTGTCGTTCGACTCGGTTGACGACGTAACGGGTGAAAGTGAGAAGCTGTTCTATGCCGACTGGATAGAAATTGTCTACAACCGCGACAAAGAGCTAATCATGCAGGGCGAGGGAATCGAGTCGTCGCTGACGGGAGATTACGACGTGACGGCCGATGCCATATTGCTTATTGGCACAAAACCCGGCTACCGTCGTGTGGAAGGGGGAATCCGACTGCATGAGTTTGAGGCGTCCGAGATCACATTCAAAGATTTGGGTGCGACGTTCGGCGTGGGCGAGTACAACAACGAACTGATCGCCTATCTCGGCATCATGGGCGAAGGGACATGGGATCAATATCGCCTAGGTGGTATCCTGCTCTTTGGCAAGCTGTACGACAGCCAGGTGATCCGCTTTGCAGGCTTTGGCGACGCGCTCGACCGCTTGCAGGCGGAATCCCCTAACGGCGATCCCGGTGTCTTCTTAGGTCTCTATCTCGGTGTCTATGGCGACATCCCCGTGTATAGCGACTCGTTCATCCAAGCCAACGCCAGTGGTGACGTGCGCTTCTGGTACTTCCGCAGCAACATTGACTTTGACGGCGATGGGGAAAATGATGCGGTCTACGGTGGTGAGCTAAACGCCAGCATCTACGCGACCGTCATTCAGGTGGTCAGTGGACGTGGCAACTTGGGCTTGGCGATCGAGAGCATCTTCCCCGGCGGCACAAGTCGTGTGCCAGCGACAGCCGGCAGCTTTAATCAAATCGCGCGCGACTGCCCAACTGACGCGGCAGCCAACCCAAACAACGAAAACTGTACGGCGTTTACGGGTGTATTCTGGATTGCGGCAGGAATCGGCGCGTGTGAGCCTGAGACATGGACAAGTTGGACATCCCGCTGGTGGGATGATAGCTGGTGCGCGAACGCAGGTGCAATCGTCGGCTTAGGCTACATCGACCAACCACCAACTGGTGAGGGGACGTGGAAGTACGACTACGAATTGGATTTTGAGAATCCGTTTGATTGATTTACGATTTACGATTTACGATTGGAGTCAAGCTATCGTAAATGTCACACAGTGACCGCTCCGCGAGTGTAAATCGTAAATCTACCGTCTTTTCCAGCTCGACTTAATCGCCATGATTTCGCCGACGTGACGAATGTTGTCCATCAGTGGGGCTTTGAGCCAACTGTAGGCGGTGCGCTTTTCGTCAACGAGAGCATAGAGGGTCGCCGATTGGAATGCGGCAAGCACAGAGTCGATCACCTCATCGTAGTAGCCTAAAAGGGTCGCCACATCCATTTGCGGGATGGCGGCGACCTCTTCAATTGTGTAGCCAATCACGTTGCCCCAGCCATCATGCCCAATACCAGTGGGATCATAGTTCGTTCTTTCTGCCCAGCCATTGGCGTGCCAGAGTTCAGATTCGGCCGATCTGCCCTCAATTTTCTGCACCAAAAAGACATCCAATATCCGCGCGATGTGCCAAACGATCACGCCAATGCTATTTGCCCCATCATCATGCTGCCAATGGAGCAATTCTTTATCTATCTCATCCAACAACACGTGCACAAACCGCTGGTTTGTCTGCAACAGATCAATCAGTACATCACTTCCTGTCATTCTATTTTCCCTCAAAATTGATGTGCGCTTGATGTCGAATCGATTCGACAATCTCTTCCGGCAAGCCAATCATATAGTCACTCAGTTCTCTTAGGTGTCACATAGCGCGTCTCAGCGCGGGCGGCAATTTTCTGCATACAACCAATCGTATGGGGTCATGGAAGGACTGTCAATGCTCTATGAATAAGTCTGAGGATGAAAAAACGCGCCGTAGCGCGTTCTAAATTAGTTAAATCAGATGATGCCCATTACATATGCTGTAATCCACCATGCCCAATCAACGCAAGTTGCGCGTCCATCGTTGTGATCAGATCATCGAGTTGGAACGGTTTGCTGAGATAGTCGCTGGCACCAGCCGCCAAGCAGCGATCGCGATCACCACTCATCGCCAAGCCAGTGAGCGCAATAATTGGGATGTTGGCGGTGCGGACATCCTCACGCAGATTGCGTGTCGCTTCAAGACCGTCCATATTTGGCATCTGCACATCCATCAAGATTAGGTCGGGAAGGTGTTTTTTCGCCTTCTCAATCGCCTCTAGTCCATCATGCGCGATGATGATTTTACAACCACGAAATTCGAGAAAGTCATAGAGTGTGGCGATATTTATTTCGTTATCTTCAGCAAGTAAGACAAGCGGTGGAGTTGTTTCGGCCGAAACTTGCTGTTCTGCGGGGGCAAATTCGGCCGATTCCATCAGCCAGTCGATCCCTGTCTCGATCTGTACAGTGCTATTTTGCACCCAAGGCAACGCGATCACAAACTGACTGCCCTTGCCTTCCTCGCTCTTCACACTCACACGTCCATCGTGCAACTTTGTCAAGCGTTCAACAAGCGCTAGCCCTAACCCTGTCCCGTTGTATTGGCGTGCTAGTCGGCTATCGAGCTGCACAAATGGCTCAAACAACCGCTCGATGTCTGCCTTTGGAATCCCAATCCCCGTATCGCTAATGACGAAATAGATAACTTTGCGCTCCGCATCTCCTTTGACACGCAAAGATACCTTGCCATAATCGGGCGTAAATTTGACCGCGTTGCTCAATAGGTTGACAATGATCTGCTTTAGACGGCGTTCATCCGCCTCAAGAAATACGACTTCTGGATCACACTGGCTGATAACTTCAATGTTCTTTTCCAGTGCAGCCTGTTTGATCATACTTACACTCATCTCGCAAATCGATGGGATATGCACCCGTTCTTTCACCAACTGAAATTTACCTGCCTCAATTTTAGAAACGTCTAAAATGTCATTGATGAGGTCGAGCAGATGCTGACCGCTTTCATTGATCAGGTGGATGGGTCGTGCATGGGCAGTTGCTAATTCACCATACGCATCGGAGGTTAACGCTTGCGAAAGACCGAGAATCGCATTGAGTGGCGTTCGCAACTCGTGACTCATACTGGCGAAAAATTCGTCCTTCATCTTTGCGACGCGTTCCAGTTTGGCGTTTGCGCTTTGCAACTCTGCCGTGCGTTCATCGACACGTTGTGCCAACTGAGTGCGCTCGTGATCAAGCGCACGCTCCATGCGCTTTCGCTCTGTGACATCGCGCACCGCAATCGTCAAGTAAAGTTGCTCATCAACAGCGGTACGAGTTAGCTGGATCTCAACAGGGAAAGTCGTCTTGTTTTTATGGATACCTGTGCGTTCAAGGCTAAACGCCTTGCCGTGCATCGTCTCAAATTTCGTTTTGAACTCTTCAAAGGGATGCCACGCCTCGACAATAATTGACTGGAAATGGCGTCCATTGAGGTCACCACTCTTATATCCCCAAATAGCATTCGCCTTGTCGTTTGACATGACAATCTTACCATCTGGCGTTAACGTCATGATGCCTTCACCGACCGTGTTCAAGACAGAACTGAGGCGATTTTCAGTCGTGATGCGTTCCTGCATTCCGCGCTCAAGCTGTAAGTTGGCGGCCGACAATGCCGCAGTTCGCTCAAACACATGTTGCTCCAGCGTTTCCATCGTGTGGCGGGTGCGGCGGCTTGACAGCCATTGCGATCCTCCGGCAATTAGCAGCAATGCCCCCAGAATAAAAGCCGTTGACCACATCCCGCCACGCATCGACTGGATCGCAGCATCAGTTGGCAATGTCACTGCCACGACACCGCGCACATCGCCTACTTGCCAATCTGTTTTTGGACTGTCGGGATGATTATTGTGGCACTGAACACAACTTTCATCCATCACATCTGCAACCGCAAAACGCACCACATCGCGTCCATTCAGCTTCGTAAAATCGTAGATCGGTTCGGTCGGATTTTCGGTCAGAGCAGCAAGTGCCATCAACTCAAATTCGTCGGGGTCACGCAGTTCCGCTTCCCATGGGAAATCATAGGCACTGTAGATATTGACATTGGCTTCCCTATGGCCATCCGTCGTAAAACCTAACTCCTCAGAGAGCAATCTGCTAAATGTGGCGGGCAGCGGAATCGCGCCATTACGCCCCTGATAATCGTGGGCAACTTCAAACCCATTTTCATTGGCAGGTTGGGCGACTTCTGAACTATAAAGTCGACGAGTGGCCAGAATAACGTTGGCATACTCACTTGCTTGTTGCAACATTGTGCTGCGGATCACCTGTGATTGCACACGCCATGCCTGCCAGAGCAGAATGATGATAGACAGTGTGAGCAGCATGATCACTGCAGCCGCTGTTCGCTTAAACCGAATTGAAATAATAGGTTGGATCAGCCGCATCATACGTTTCATTGAAACTCCTTGGATTGAATCGTATCTATCCAGCAGACTGGGAGATGTAGCCGACTTTATTATTTAAGAGGCTATTTGGGGAATTTTTACGGCTCGGGAGGGTAATGTTAGATTGGTCGCAAGTTACAACATTACTTTGCCGTGTCACAAGGGCGTTTTTCACACTGGGTGAGAAGTAACAGATCCTCTTGCGCCACACCTGCGCTGGTAATCGGAAGACGGGGATAACTGTCGTTGATGATTTGGAAGAGACCAACCTGTATGTCGAGAGATGGCGCGGTAGGTCTTGGCAGGGCAACGAGATCGGTAATGATCTCCCCTGTGTGCCAACCGCTTGTCGGCGCGATACCAAAACGTGGTGGTGTATTCATCTGTTGCAAAATCTCACCTGTGATGGGATTAACGAGATAGAGGAAACGAAGATAGTCGTCAAGCGGTTCGGACAGTGGACTGATGCGGCGCCAATAGAGCGTCACCAAGAATAGATCGGTCGTCTCTTCGATTTCATAGCCTGCCAGCTCGATCTGGTTGCCAAACGTTGTAGCGGTAGCGATAGCAGTGGCTGGCAGCTCTTGTTGAGGCTGACGGGCTGAATAGACTGGCTGCCCATTTCGAATGACGAACGTGCCAAGCTCTCGCTGATAGACAAAATCACCAGAAGGCACATCGCGCATCGTGGCGACAACGCTGTATGGCTCTACGCCGTCCTCAGCCAGCCAGTTCAATGCAAGCCAGTCGTGTTGCCAAATATTGGGTTGCCAAAGGGTGGTTGGGGAAAACCCATAGGCTGGCTGGGCATCTAGTTCGGCATAAAATCGGCCGAATCGATCATAAACGCGCCATGTCATCTGATAGTTTGCCGCCAAACGTTGCGGGGTGGCCCATGCCGTTTTGAGCAGTATATTGCCATTCTCCAACCGTTCGATCTCATCGACGCGCGCCGTTAATTGGGCGACATCAGCAATCTCAGCGGGGCGTTCTATTTCAATTGGCGCGAGAAACAGATCGCCACGAGGTTGCCCATCTTCCGTCAATGCGACTCCGTCTGCTAACGTCAATCGTAAGAGATAGCGTCCCGCAGGCAAATTCTCGTCCAGCGCGAATTGGTAAGCGACCGGCCCAAGTGCAATGGGTTGGGACTGCTCGGCAAGAATTGGCACAGGAATGGTGGGGGTGGCACGATTGATGGCGGGTGTGGCGAGTGCAATGGTAGCCGTGCCACTGCCTGATAGCCAATCGAGCGTGACGGTTAGTCCATTCTCTGTGTGCGAAATTGTGTAATCTCCCAAACGCGCACCATTTGAAAAGAGAATGCCGTCGGGAGAACCATGCAGATAGGCTTGCTGGGCAAAGTCCCAACTAGGCGCGCGGCTTGCTTGAACACTCCCATCACGCGCTATTAAGACCAGTCCTGTAAACAGCAGGGTGACCGCTCCCGTGACGACCAAGTTACGGCGGTTGATAAAGGAAATGAGGACGAGGATTAGGGTTAGGAGTGAAAGAAATTCGGCCGAACGTGTCAGCCGCGTCCCTACATAATCAACTGAGACGATATTTTCACCCGCTGGCACTGTCAGTCGCAACCAGCCTGTGCCATTCTGCGACGCCCACGCGCTGCGTTCTCCGTTTACGCGCACGCGGATTCCGTCGATTGCGAGATGGGGGAGATGGATATGATTTTCGGCCGAAACCCCCGTCACGCGCCAAACCCCATCTTCCATCCTCTCAATGGTTCCATCACCCGATGCAAAAAAGCCGCGCGCTTCAAAACCCGCATACGGTCGGGGTTGCACAGTTTGTGGCAAATACTCCGCGCTGATAGTTGTGCCGATATTGCTCGTAAACCATTCATACTCTGCCAGTCGCGCCGCTGTCACATCGCTATCGTGCAAGGCTAAAAAGTCAACTTGTCGTAAATCGCTCAGGGCCGACCACGCCATGAGTACAACGATTCCAGCCATCCCCAGCTGTTTGACCAGCCCCTCCTTGCCAAATAGCCCCAATCCTCCAATTGCCAACGCCGTTCCGACCGCCTGTACAGATAAGAATCGCCATGGGAATTGAGTAAAATCAAGTAGGGGCAGGCCCTCCCATGCAATGCGCGATAGCGGCGTAATCATCCAACTAGCCATCACCAATAGCAGTAGCACAAAGCTGATTTCGCGCCTCTGACCTGTACGCCAGCGCCAGAGCAGCCCAATAACCCCCACCCCCGTCAGGACAGCCTGCACCAATCCCAGCCGAAATGGGTCAGCGTTCGCCGTCACCGCATAGTCAAAAATCAACGTCGGCTGAACCAGATCCCACCCACGAAAGTGGTTAACATAGCTGAAATAACCCTCTGTCACAGGTCCAAGTTGGACCAACTCCTTCTCAACTATCGCGGGTAGCCAAAACCACGCCGACAGCAACAATCCGACCAGTCCCGCACCAACAAGCCAGACAATGCGTTGTTGAGCGTACTTCAGTCCCCTACTAATTGCGCTGCCCGCGCCACATTGCAGACAGTAGATTGCCAGAAAGGGGGAAAAGATCAGTGCCGAGATATTGTGGCTGAGGACGAGCGCCGCAAAACTAAACGCTAAGCCTAAGAATGGCAAGCGCGCCTCGCGCCAGTCGTTTGCCCTGCCAACTTTTGTCGCGGCTAGCAACGTCACTGGATAAAAGGCCATCGCCCAAAATTCAGCCAATGAATCTCCACGCACATAGACATTGACAAAGTGAAACGGCGCGGTTGTGTAGGCAACGCTTGCCAACATTGCTGCCCAATCATCTTTAAACCACGTTCGCGCCAATGCAAACATCCCCCACCCTGCAACCAAAAAGCCGCTCAATTGCGCCAATTGAATAGCACGTGTGAACGGAAACCCAACCCCCTTAAAAAGGGCGGCAACGTAGATTGAGAATGGCGCGTAGAAGTGAAAGAAGGGGTAGCCTAATCCATATGCCGCGTTGGGCATCCAGCGCACAGGGAATTGTCCACCTTGCAAACCAGCAATTAACTGGTGCAGGCGTTGTAACAAGAAGGGGCTATCGCCGCCGCCGCGCGTGTTTAGCAACGCATTCGGCTCTAATAATGGAAAAGCGGCTGCCCATGCAATCAGCAGGGCAGCCGCTAAAAAGATGTGGGAACGCTTGATCATGGACAGCAACAAAGTTCGCTAGCGGAACTTCGATGCCAGCGATCTAGCGACGCAACAGGGCAACCAAAATACCCCCAAGCAGTACAACGGCAACACCCAAAATGATTATTCCAGCAATTGAAAGGGTATCTAGGCCGTTTGGTTGGGCGGACGTTGTCGGCAGTGCATTTTCACCGCCTGTCTCATCTGAAGCATCCTGCACAACGACTGTCGGCAATTCGGCCACTTCTTCAGAGGGCGTTTCGATTGTAATCTCACGCACACGGCTGCCAAACTCCAACCCGATCTGCTGGCCTTCCTCGATTGGAATGGTTAGGCTGCCCGCTGTGGTCATTTCTAAACTGCCGGGCAAGCGTTGCGCAACTTCATACTCACCTGCAACAAGCTGTTCAAAACAGACAGCCGCTGCCGAGCCAGTCGTCGCGCCCTGATTGATCACCACCCCATTCTGACCAATGAAGACAGGAATTCCGGCCATATACCCCTCTGTGGAGTCCCGTTGCCCGTTGGCATTGTCGTCCGCGAAGGTATTGACACAGATAGTTCCACCCTGTGGAGCGGGTGTGTTCGTCGGTACATCGGTGGGTGGAATCTCCGTCGGTGGCACATCAGTTGGCGCTTCCGTTGGCTGCACGATAACGGGTGCAGTGGTCGGCTGTGCGACAATTGGCGCAGTCGTCGGTTGCACAGGAACGGCTGTCGGCGGCTCTTCCGTCGGTGGAACAGGCGTATCGGTTGGTGGAACAGCCGTCGGTGTTTCTGTAAACCATGGACCCGTTGGCAATGGCGTATTGGTTGGGCGCGGCGTCGGGCGAGGGCGATTTGGTGTGTTGGTCGCAACGGGGAGACCACCGCTTCCACCACCACCTGATCCCGGTGTGTTGGTCGCAACGGGGAGACCACCGCTTCCACCACCACCTGATCCCGGTGTATTTGTCACAACAGGCAGACCGCCACCTGATCCCGGCGTATTTGTTACAACGGGAACGGCTGTCGGTTGGGCGCCTGTGGTTTCTAACGATGCCACGTCAAACCAAATGTCTAAATGGGCGCGACAGTGGCCGGGGCCGGCAAAATTAGCCGCAATAAATACGGAAATCGTACTGCCTTGAGCGGCTGTTTCAACAGAGACAGATTGCCATGCGTCATGCGGGGAGATAGTCGGACCCCATACAACGTTTGCGCTCGTCCAGTTGCCGCCCCCAGTTGGGTCGATCCCGACACGAACAGTGAAGTCGACCACCCGATCAGATGGCGCAGGATATTGGTCCTGCGACGCACGACCCCACGCATTTGCGGTAAAGCGATATTGTGTGCCAGCCGTCGTACCGGTGACATTCTGGAAGACACCACCGTGCCAAGTGGCAAATTGATTACCAACGTGTTGAGAGCGACTTCCATCTAAGAGAAGTTGTCCGCCATTCCCACCCGCAATTTCAGGCCCCCATGACGGGCGACGAAACATCGATTCAGTGTTGCAATCGACATTAACGTTGCGTTCTTCATGCCATGGTGCCCAATTTTGTGCAAGTCCATTGCTATAGGGTTCTTCAAAACTTGGGTTTGCGATGGATGGGGATTGGGCAAATGCAGTCTGGCCTCCCCCTAGAAACAGCAAAAGCGTGGTCAGACACGCGAGCCATTTTATCTGTTTAGTCAAAAACTTCATTTCTATTCTTCTCCAGAATCTTCTCTTAAAGGGGAAAAGAGCCAGATTCCCACGAGGAATCTGGCTCTTGTACAGTTTACTGTGTTCCGCGTCGGCTAAGAATGATAACCAAGATGGCAAGCAATAACAGGACTGCGGCGACCGCGACGGCAATTAGTATGCCAGTCGTTGGGTTTGGTGTGTTATCAGCTTGGGCAACATCGGCCGAAAGTGGCGCAGCTTCAACCTCTGCGACTGCCTCTTCTGCCTCAACAGCAGATGCACCCGCATCGGCGACGACTTCTTCTGTGTAGCTACCGAATTCGGCCGTCACAGATCCACCATCAGACAGCATGATATTGACATCGCCGGCTGTTGACAGCGTTTCATTGGGCAACTTTGAACGCGTAATCCGGTATGCTCCCGACTCTAGCCCTTCGACGCAGAAAATGTCGGTGTCCACGCGGCTGATATAGCTGCTCTGAACTTGGTCGTCCTTCAAAATGGTGAAGGCGACATCGGCGCGTAGTGGCTCGCCCAAATCATAGGCAGCGTTCTGGTTTTCGTCTTCGTAAGCCTTGAGGCAAATTTCGCCCATTACGGGTGCGGCGGTTGGTTCAGGTGTCACCTCGACAGGTTCGGTCGAAACCGCTTCTTCTGACGTATCTTCACTCGCTGCTTCTGTGCTGCCACCTTCGACAACGGCATCAGCGTCATCTGACTCGGTACTCAGGTCGGTAGAATCGGCCGATTCTGCCTCTTCTTCCACAACCTCAGCCGGTGCATTGGCGAAGCCAACCACCAACAAGTCGCCTTGATTGACAAAGATCACTTCGTCTTTCGGCATATTGTTCAGTTCCAAAATCTCGTCAAGCGTTAGACCGTTCTTCGCCGCAATGCTCCAAACGGAGTCAGTGGGGCCTATCTCGGCGTAAATGACACCATTTGCATCAGGGGTTGATGTCGGCAGTGGTTGGAAGGCCGCCGGGTTGGCCACTGGCGCAACGGGCACAGCAGCAACTTCGGATGCGGCATCATCAGCTGCTGAATCATCGGTCGTACTGCCACCGTCAACAGGCTCAACGACCTCTTCTAGCGGCTCAGCCGTTGGTGTTTCTGTCGGTGGAACGGGTGTAAACCAGGGGCCTGTCGGCACTGGTGTTGCTGGAATGCGGGTTGGAACGGGTGTAAACCATGGGCCAACGGGCAGTGGTGTATTGGTTGGTCCCGGCGTATTGGTTGGACGCGGCGTACTTGTTGGCGGCGCAGCGTCTGCAATTTTTCGCAACGAAAGGCCATCAATAAAGTAGCCATTGTTGGAGATTTGTTTTTGCCCGAACAGTTCAATCCATAGCGTCACGTTTGCAGTTGGCGCGGTAAACTCGAACGAATAGTCGAGCATGTTGAAGAAGAAGTTAGGCGTATTCCCCGCATTAAACCAACCTGTGTAGTTGATTTGGCTTGCATCGCGCCATGTCGCACCTTGAGCAGAAACGCCCAAGCGTACGCCAGCAGACTCGGCCGTTCCCGGTGACTGCTTGCGACCACCTTCATAGCCTGCAACGATATCTGGGAAAACAGGTGCAACAAAACGATAACGCGCACCCGGTTCGAGTTGAACATCGGTACTCAACGCTGTATATAGCGCGTGCCCACCCTTAAAAATTTTGATGTTGTAGATACCATCACGCCAGAATAGGGTTTGTTCTTCTGGGGGAGCTTGGGTGATATTCCAAACGACTGTTTCGGGACGATAGGCTGGGCCTTCGGAGCCATTGATCTCCTGACCATCAATGAAGTGCATCCGATAGCCAAGCGGCACGGCCAATTCTGCAATACCGTCTTGATTGTAATAGCCACCTTCAAATCCCGGATTGGGGAGCAAGTTAGGGCTGTTGTCTTGTGCGGCCGATGGGGTTGCATTCAGCATAACGATGACTGCCGCCAGCATTGCAACACCTAACATTGTCCACAATTTTTTTATTCTAATCATAGTTTCCTCTCACTTAATCCCGCATCTTACGCGATCAAGCCTACTTATCCTGATATTCCCATCTTTCACCAATCTGCGCCCCATTTGAATCGACTATGGGGAGATTGTCTAACGTTACACTGTTGTAAACGCCCACAAAAATTGTGTGGCGTTCGGGATCATAGCGCACTGCGATGTCACGCTGTTCAATCAGCGATAAATTCTCACGCCACCACAGCGGCGACCAAAATTGTCCCGCAGGCGGCATGTCACTTTGTACAATTGCACCCGTTTCAATATCGGCGACGTGAACAAATGCGGTCAGCGGTTGTTGTAGCAGTTGTTCGCCGCGCCAAGTCAACGTGATGGCAAGCGTTTCGTCTGCTGTTTCAATCGTCACATCTTCAAGCCAAAGTTGATTGTCAAAGTTTGCGAGGGTCGTTACTGCTGACTCCTGTTTCTCCGTCATCGCGTACTGAACGTAAAAAGGGTAGGCGGTCAATTCTAAATCACCGCGTGCGAGACTGCCCACCATCACCGTTACCGAACTATTTGGATATAGTTGGTCAGCGACAAAATCAAGTGATTCATAAGGCCATGCAAAAATGGTATGTGGTAAATCGTAAGCGGTCGCGGGCGCACCTTGGTATAGTTGCAAATCGGAATCAACTAAGAATGGGATGGCTGTCCATCCGACAAAGTACCGATCATCGATGCTAACGTTCTGGGCGGTTTCGGCCGAAATCCGCAACCCTAACTCCCGCGCAGCCGCCTCAAACAGATACGCTGTGTCTGGCTGTCGCATGTATCGTTGATAATCTCTCACAGTGATTATCGTGCTGCCAACCAAAAGGACAGTTGGTAGGGCAACCCGTAAACCAGAATGAAGTTTATTCCACGATGATAGCCAACACAACCCGATCGCGGGAAAAATGAGAAGAATAGGAAGCATCCCCGCTGCTCGTAAAAAGTGGGGGGCATCCTCCGCCAAGATCGTTCCCCATGCCATCGTGGCGCAATAGAGCAACGTCGCCGCTGCCGCAGGACGCCGGAAATGACGCAACGCCCAGACCACGCCAATCAGGAATGGACCAGCCATCAGCACGTCGAAGACAGGTCTCCCCGCAGGGTTGTGGCGCACGATAATGTCACCACGCCACACAAACATCCCTATGGTATGCCAAATATGCCGCCAAAATGTTCCCCAAAAGTCCCCTTCGTTGATCGATTGGCTGAAAATTGAGACCTGATCTGTTCGGCCGAAAAGCCCGTCATTCTGCACAGATAGCGTGATCAGCAGGGGCGCAATTGTCAACGAAAAGGCGATGCCAAATGGCACAATAATGCGCTTGAAAACTTCTAGAATTTCGCCGCGCGACGGCGAAAAACGCCAATAAAGATAGAGTGAAAAAATGATGAGAAAGAGAGGGGTAAGGCGCGCGGCTAAATATGTGTAGAAGGTGATTGCGTAGAGAATGCCCGCGAGGAAGCTCGCAATGCCTAGCCTGCTATCTCCATTGATGCGTGAGAAAGATTTGGAGTCATGGTGGTTCTCAGAATCAGTGCAGCGATTCGGGAATGCGCGCTTTAGCGTTAGGGTGATGGCGTAGAAGGCAATTGCCAGAAAGAACGGAAGGAAGATGGTGCGGAATCCGAGACGGCTGAGGTGGATAGGCCAGAGCGTTGTCGCCCAAATGAATGCCGCAAAAAGCGCGGTGCGTCGGCCGAACCAGCTTCGTGTAAGAAGATAAAACGGGATGACCGTGAGCGTGCCGATCAAGGCTGATGGGAGCCGCAGGGCAAGTGGCGTTCGGCCGAAAATCGCGACACTCAACGCCATCGCATAGATATGCAGCGGTTCACGTCCATTGTTGCCCTCAAAAAAGAGCGTGCGCTCACCATCTAGCACGGCGAGTGCGTCTAATCCATTATATGCTTCATCTCGGTAGAGACCGGGTGGGTAGTCGCTTAGGAAGGCAAATCGTAGGGCAGCCGCCAACATGAGAATCAAACAGACCCATACCCATTCTTGGTAAAATAGGCGGTTGATCGAGGCAGTTACACGGTCATTTTTCCTACTCACAACGGACGAGTATAACAACGAGTGGGATGAAACCAGAAAAGACACATATCGCGTTAAACGCGCCACAGTGTAAAGGGCGAATTTTGAAGGTAGTCATCGTCTCAAAGGCGTGCGTCGTGGGGGCGTACCAAACAAAGTTAGAAGCAATCGGCCGATCGGCCGATTTGACTGTCGTTGTGCCACCTTATTGGAAGGAGGCGCGCGGGAACCTAACGCTCGAACGCAGCCACACGGACGGTTATGACTTGCGCGTGTTGCCGATGCGCTTTAATGGTCAATACCATCTGCATTACTATCCCGATCTCCCCAAACTGCTGCATGAAATAAAGCCTGACGTGCTACACATGGATGAGGAGCCATATAGCTTCGTGACGTGGCACGGGATGCGCGTCGGACGTAAGCTAAACGCCAAGTTGGTCTTTTTCTCATGGCAAAATATCTTGCGCCGCTATCCTCCGCCCTTCCGCTGGATCGAGCGGCAAATTCTCAACTGGTCACATTTTGGCATTATGGGCAATGCAGCAGCCGAACAGGTGTGGCGCAGTAAAGGATATCGTGGTGATTCAGCCACCTTCCCGCAGTTTGGGGTGAGCATGGGTCTATTTACGCCAAAAGAGCGGTGTCCATCACGCCCATTTACAATTGGGTCGGCCAATCGACGACTCAACCCGGAAAAGGGGGTCGATCTCATCTTACAAGCGGCTGCACAGCTAACGGGCGATTGGTGCATCAAAATCGCGGGTGATGGCGGGGCGCGCGATGAGTTGGAACAGTTGGCACGGCAGCTTGGAATTGCAGAGCGCGTCCACTTTTTAGGCAAAATTGGTTCAGAAGATGTGCCTGAATTTTTGCGCTCGCTCGATGTGCTAGTGTTATCATCGCGTACCTTGCCGACTTGGAAAGAGCAGTTCGGTCGCGTTCTAACTGAGGCGATGGCGTGTGAAGTGGCCGTTATTGGATCAGATAGCGGCGAGATTCCACACGTGATTGGGGATGCAGGGCTAATTTTTCGGGAGGATGATGTGGCAGGGTTGCACGCCCATTTGCGCTTGTTGCAAGAGAATGTGGAATTACGCGAGGATTTCGGCCGAAAAGGTCGCCAGCGCGTTCTACAACAGTACACACAAGATCAAATCGCATCAAAAACTGTCGCTGTCTATCGCAGCCTAAATGATACTTAAGCTATACTGTCAATGCAGATAACGACCATCAGCGTATGACTACTTAAACCCTGTGGAGAACTATCGTTGACCAAATCGCGCACGTGGCTGCGCTACAGTGGGTATGCCCTACTAGCTGCCGCATTACTTATTATCTTCTACGCAATTATCGCTGCGCTTGCATGGCGCAGTGGTCAGGCAACGCGCACCGAACAGGCGCAGGCCAATTTGGTGACCGAGATTAGTCGTCAGCTTGAACTTGCCCATGAGGACATCGATGCGGGCAACATCGCGCTAGCGGAACGTCGCTTAGAAGAGCTGCAAGGCTGGTCGCCCGATGACCCTGACGTGCTTAGCCTCGCAGCGACGATTGGCGCAATGTCTGCATCTCCATTGCCAACCCCGCTCGTCATCGTCGCGGGCGACGGCACGACAACAACGGCAACCCCCATCACGCCGACGCCATCCGACACACCCACACTACTGCCACCTGTCGCCACCCAACCCAATCGCACCCCTCAGCCAGCCGCGCTCGAAACCCGTCTCAACACGCTAGAAACGATGGTTACAAATGAACAATGGGAAGATGCGATTCGAGAGCTTGTCGCCTTTCAAATCGACTATCCAAACTATGAACGCTTCCGCACCAACTCGCTGCTGTTTGAAGCATATCTGGGCGCGGGCTTTTTCTTCACAAACGGCAATCGCGTAACGCTGGGCATCAATTACTTTGAGCAAGCAGAAAAACTTGGCACACTGCCCGAAAACGCTATCAGTCAGCTCTACTATTCACGCACCTACTTAACGGGTGTCTCCTATTTTGGCATCAATTGGGAGGTCAGCGTCAACGCATTGAATGAAATTTGCACGACGCTGCCCGGCTTCCATGATGCGTGCGACCTGCTGGTAGAGGCACGAATTGGCTATGGCGATCAGCTAGCGGCAGCCAATGAGCCATGCAGCGCACAATTTCAATATGCCCAAGCGTTGAGAACCTTCAATAGCAGTGACCTGCGTGAAAAATGGAACACGGCTAAATGGGACTGCGAAAACCCCTCCCCAACGGCAACCCCAACGAGTGATGCCGTGCAAGAAGGGCCCTGGACGCCCACCCCACAACCGGGACAAGGGCCCTGGACGCCCACGCCGCAGGGTGGGGCAGACGGTTAACGGACAGTCAGCGGTGAACAGTTATTGACTGCTGTTTACTGCAAACTACCCACTGAGATCGGTATAATTTCCCCATGGCAGAATTCGGCGAATCATTGAGTCCGCGTGAGACGGACGTATTGCATGAGATGGTGGCGGGCGGCTCAAACAAAGAGATCGCCAGCGCACTGTCGATCAGTCCCAATACGGTCAAAGTCCATGTGCGGAACATTTTCACAAAGATGGGAGCGACCTCTCGCACAGAGGCGGTCACGTTGGGATTACAACAAGGGTTGATCGATGGGGTTGAGCTCGTTGAAGAGGAGACGGTTCCAGAAACACCTGAGCCTGAACAAGTGGCGGAGGCGGTCGAGGGGACTGTTGAACAATTTGAACTTTCGGCCGATTCCACCCCCACAATTGAACCCGTAAACACACAATCTCCAACTGTTATAGCACCAACTAAACGTCATTTTCGGCCGATCTTTCTCCTCTTTCCTCTGCTGCTCATCCTCATTGTAGGCGGTGTTTTTGCCTATCAGCAGTTGACGCAGCCAGAAATCGAGCCTTTTACCGAAATCGCCCTTGAGGAGCGCGGCTGGTGGTTGGCGCACCCGCTGGATGTGCCGCGTGCGGGGATGGCGACGGTGGGCGATGGGTTAAACATCTATCGGATCGGCGGGGAATGTGATCCAGCACAGTGCGATTCGGCCGATGGCATTGACGGCAGCACCGCCACTTTTGATAGCCGTGACCAAACATGGTACACCTTGGCCGATAAGCCCACACCTGTCACGGATGCCGCAGCGGCCATCGTTGCCGGACAAATTTATGTTGTCGGTGGACGCGCAGCGAACGGCGCGACGGCAAACGTTGAAGTTTACAGCCCTGCGGGTGATGTTTGGCGATCGGCCGCATCGTTGCCTGTGCCATTGATAGGAGCGGTTGCCGTCTCAGATGGCAAGGTTTTATACGTTGTCGGGGGTGAGAACTTACGCGGAGTCACAAATGGCTTTCAGGTCTATAACCCGATTGACGACAGTTGGCGACCGTTGCCACCGCCTGCAACGTCGCGCTCGTATGCGGCGGGCGCGATATTGGGGGATTCGCTCTATTTCGTCGGGGGCCGCTCAGAATCGGCCGAACTTGACAGTTGTGAACGCTTTAACTTAATGAGCGAGGTTTGGGAGAGCTGTCCTCCGCTGTTGCAGGCGCGCGCGGGCGCGCAAGCATTAACTATTTTCGATAAGCTCTATGTGTTAGGAGGCGGTTTCGAGTCAGAAATCACCTCTGGGGAACTGTTTGACGCATCCACTGACAACTGGTCAGTTGTCAATGTCCCGATCAACTCAAGCTGGACACGGCTCGGCCTCGCCAACATCGAAACTCGCATCTATCTCGTTGGGGGGGAACGCGATGGCGCGTTTCAAGCTGAAGTTTACGCTTTTGAACCACGCCCGTTCCAAATTTTTCTGCCTTCGACGCGCAACGAGCCGTAGTGATTTCCTGTACAAATACCAATCCTGAAAGCAAGTGTTAGGAATTGCAATCTTCAAATACGGGGTTTCTGGCAGAAACGCCGTATTTCGGGGCGCATAATACATCACTTTTCGTCACGATAGGGAAAGAGAGGATGAACCCATATGTAGGATGGGGGGTATATTCTCCAATGGTGACCAGATAATTCTCTCGTACCCGCGCGGGAATCTATTCTTCTTAGCTGGACGTTTCGGGATTTGGGAATCCCGAAACACGCAACAAAAAAGCACATCGAATTGATGTGCTTCTGAATGTGTTTCAAACGAATCGGTTGATCTTTAGCGGTTCCAAGGATTCGCCATTTGATCGTTGTTGGCAACCCAGAACCGTTGTCCTGTGGGCAGATTCCCGTATGCCCATAATGCCCATCCCCCGCCATGCGAGCCGAGCGAACCATCGTGAAACTCGGCCATCCGCCAGCCATTCCCAAAGGAACTGACACACAAATCGGCAGCCGCATTGCGGGTTGAAATCTCATTACCATTGACAGGGCGTGTCAACCGCACTGAGCCAGCCGACCAGCCTGTGGCGAAGTTTTGTCCATTGCGGCTAGACGGAACAGCATATCCGTCAACGCGAATGCACAGCAGTGGGAAGGTTGCGGCACAGGATTGGTCACCAACAAATGGGTTCGTGCGCGCATCCGTACCAACTTGGACAAGCCCATCCATCTGACGATAGATGACCCAAGTCATTCCAGAGCAGGCCATCTTGCCAGCCGCCAAACCTTGACTGCGCGACATTCGAGCGGGGCCATCACCAATAAATGCGGGGTCGTCACCGGGATTGTCGACAAATCCGCCACCATTATTCCCTGAGGCTGCACCAAATCCACCCGCGCCATTCGGTTGCAACACGCTATTCCATGGATTGGCAGGTTGGTCGTAAATACTTACCCAAAAGCGTTGGCCGAGCGGTGCGTTACCGCGCGCCCAAAAGTCGTGCCCACTTACAGGCCCAATCTTTTGACCAAAAGCTGCGTCATGGTACTCAGCCATACGCCACCCTTCACCATAGGCAGCCGCACATAAGGCATCGGCGGTCGCCTGTGAAGTGAGTTGGTAACCTTGAACTGGCAAGGTTGGACGTAGCGAACCGAATGACCAGCTTTCTCGGAAACTCAAGGCCGGTGCGCCGCTCATATCTCGATTGAAACAGAGCATTGGAAGCGATTGGTCGCAGGAGGTATCGCCGCGATAAGGATTGGTTTTGCGATCAGCTCCAACTTTGGAGTAGCCAGCCCAGCCTTCGACCATTACCCATGACATCCCCTTGCAGACGGTCGCATCGGTCGCAACACCCATCCAATAGGGCATCAAACCGCCACTCACATAGGCAGGGTTACGATTTGGGTCGGTGAAGGTTGATGGACCGGGATCGGCCGCCGCCAATGATGGCAAACCTGATGTCGTCGCGCTGCCCCCTGACTCAGCCGCCGCAGCTGCTTCCTCTGCCTCTGCCTCTGCAAGCGATTCAGCCGTTGGAATGGCGACACCCTCTGGAGGCAAGAGCGGGACATGAATAATCTGCAAAATCCCGTTCGATGCTGGGATATCGATGGCAACCATCTTCGCCTGACCATTAATGGTCACACCGCGATCGTTGACAATTTCCAGTTCGGGTCCAAGCAATGTGGCAACCGTTGTCTGTTGTTTTAGGTCGCCATTGGTGTATTTACCTTTTAGTCCATGATAAAGGACGGTGCCGCGCATATCCCCACTGTTACTTGAGGCGATGAACGCACCATCGACTGGAGCAAAAATGGTGTATGGACCGGGTCCACGCAACATATTGTCCAGCTCTGCCGTGTTAATGGCCGCCTTAAATTCATCCAGACGTAAGTCACTGGATATGATGTCCATGAGGGTGTTGCCTTGCGCATTGCTGGGCTTCGCAACGATTACCAACATAAACATTAGCAACGCGAAAGTTAATTTCGAAATACGTGACATAATTCTTTTAGGAAAATTGATCATATTGGTCAGTATTTACTTCCATATATGATTTTACAACGGCCATTTGAGGCACTTCATGACTGACAAATTTTGCTAGATTTTGTAAATTCGGCCGATATGACCATGTTTCTAGCTAAACAACGTGCACCAGCAGCTTGGAATTTGATGCTATCAAAAGCTGCACAGAGAACCCCGAATTTCAATACGTTAAATATAGCCGCTTCATTACTTAGCTACAAATGTATCATAGTGACCATGACGGTCAACTGATACTGATTGTAGCATAAATTTAACCTTGCAAATGGTGTGCAGACCAATGTTCACATCATTTGCTGGCCAAAGAGTGAGTCAGCTACATAGGGGGTTTAGGTGGTGGAGCGGCAGTAAAATGACCTTATTTCCCTTGTCATTCTATGGGTCGCATGTTACGCTTGCGTCGCTCCATGCAGCACTCAAATTAATAAATCGGTTCATAGGGATTTCATGAGGAGCAGGGTGAAAAATGAAGGTTATGACACTATTTATACCTTGCTGCAAAATTTGAAAAATCCATGAACTATAAAATAATTTAGCTGTCGCGCATTATCCCACGGCGTTCCAGCTATCAGTGGATTTCCCATGATCAATAACAAAATTGTCACCATTGAACGGCACATTCTCGATTCCCAACCTGACTCTGCACGCGGCGACTTTACCAATCTACTATATGATATTGCCCTCTCTGCCAAGATTATCGCAGTCAAAACCAATCGCGCGGGGCTGACCGACGTTCTCGGCCGTGCGGGAAGCAGCAATATACAGGGTGAGCAGCAACAAAAACTCGATGTCTATGCTGACGACGTAATCTTTCGCATGAACGATCACACAGGTCGATTGTGTGCAATGGCCTCAGAAGAACACGAACATTTTCTCGAAATACCTGAACAGTTCCAAAAGGGGAGCTACGTCTTAGTGTTTGATCCGCTTGATGGTTCCTCAAACATCGACGTGAATGTCAGCATTGGCACAATATTCGGAATTTATCGCACGGTCGATTATCAAAAACGGGGACGTCTCGAAGACTTCATGCAGCCGGGTCACAAATTACTAGCAGCAGGCTACGTTCTTTATGGCTCCAGTACGATGCTGGTTTATACGACTGGTCAGGGCGTCCATGGATTTACGCTCGATCTCGAAATTGGTGAGTTTCTACTTTCGCATGAAAATATGCGTTTTCCTGAAACACCACAGTATTACAGCACCAATCATGCCTACTTTGATCGTTGGTCAAAGGGAACAAAAGAGTATGTGCGCTGGCTGCAAAACAACGAGCGTTTTCAGTTATCGGAGCGATACATCGGTTCGTTGGTGGCCGATTTTCATCGCAATCTATTGCGCGGAGGGGTATTTATGTATCCATCAGAACGCAATCGGCCGAATGGGAAACTACGTTTACTTTATGAAGCCGCCCCACTCTCCTACATTGCAGAACAAGCTGGCGGGTATGGATCGACGGGAAAAGGCTCTATTCTTGATGTGACACCCGACGATTTGCACCAGCGAGTGCCAACTTACATCGGCAATCGCGCCTTAGTCAGTAAGGCTGAAGAACTACTCGCCCGACACGATCAATAGTTCATCCAGAGAATTATATCTCTTTTCAATTGACAAAAACGAAACCACTCGCTACTATGCCAGCGAAACGTTAGCTTACAGAGGAAATGTGTTTGAAGTAAACGGTCAATACGAAAATCGGAAAGGGAAATATACTGTTTTGAGTTTTAGCGGACGGAAAATGCACGTGCGCTTTGAGGATGGCTCGGAGGCGGACTTGAATGTAGGTATTCAAGAACGCATCTGGGAGAACATCTTGGCAGAACAGGAAGCAGCGGCAGCAGCGGCGGCGAAAAAAGCAGGCAAGAAACGGCCTAAGATCGCCTCCACTTCACGCCACTATATCAAGACAGTGAGCATCAGTGAGGATAACGACTTAGGCATTCTTGGGTTGAAGCAACGACAGGCAATGGCTGGGCAAGATCAAGCGCTTGAGCGTGGAGATCGGCTTCTCTACTTTGCCATCGAACCGCAAATCTTTTTTGCGGTTGCGACGATCACGGCAGACCCAAAAAAGGCGAAGGCAAAAGATTACCTATACAGCGATGATCCAAAAGAAAAGATTCATCTCTATCCGATAGATGTCGATGCACATATCGAGAATATCGAGTTTGCAATTGCGGGCGACGCAACCGAACTGGAAAGCATGCCCGATCATCTAACAAAATTACTGGAACCAAATCAGTTCTTCCTCATCAATGAAGACGATTTTGAACTGCTCTCTGAAATGATCATGGAGCTGGGTGAAATTGAAGAATCAGACGATGAGGATGAAGACGATGACGGCGAAGGCGCAGACATCGACGATGATCTCGACTTAGATTTAAACGTTTAGCGGCACGGTCGTAGGCTAAGTTGCAAATTGCAAGTTGCAAATGGCGGGTGAACGCTATCGGCAACTTGCATTTTTTATTTATAGGAAGGAGTCGTGAAGTAGCGGGTGGAAGTAAGGGTGATGCCTTTACAGTTGACTCGTTTTCCATAACTCCTAGCTTATCTAACTAATGGGCAAAGAAAACATTCTCGTCTGCATCGCATGGCCCTATGCAAATGCAGACATACATCAGGGCAACGTGACGGGTTCCCATCTTCCCGGCGACATATATGCGCGCTTTCACAGGTTACGCGGCAACAATGTCGTCATGGTTTCGGGTTCCGATTCACACGGCACGCCTGTGACGATTAAGGCGGGCGAGTTGGGCAAACCTGTGCGTGAAGTATTTGAGATGTACCATGCGCGCTTTTTGGAGCTATTCAAGCGGCTGGGCATTTCCTATGACCTTTACACGCATACCGACACGGAAAATCACCATCAAGTGGCACAAGATGTTTTCAGCAACTTACTTGAACACGAATTTCTCTATCGGGAAAAGTCGCTCCAGATGTATTCAGAATCGGCCGAAAAGTTTCTGCCAGATCGCTTTGTTGAAGGCACCTGTCCCAACTGTGGCTATACATCTGCGCGTGGCGACCAATGCGATAACTGCAATACGTTATTTACGTCGGCGACCGAATTGATCAACCCACGCAGCAAGCTCGATGACAGCGAACTAACCGAGCGTGAAACAGAGCATTTCTTTATCGATCTGCCCGCGCTGGCGGAAAACGGTCTGGAAGATTGGCTCTACAAGGATAAAGAGCACTGGCGCAAACATGCGTTGGCGCTGCCGCGCAGTTGGGTCAAAGAGGGGCTAATCGGGCGTGCAATCACACGAGATATGGATTGGGGGATTGCAATTCCCGAAAGCGGCTATGCGCTGCCCAACCATGAGCAAAAGGTGATGTACGTCTGGTTTGAGGCGGTTATCGGCTATTTAAGCGCGACGATTGAGTGGGCGAAAAACAGCGGTGACCCTGATGCGTGGCGACAGTTTTGGTATCAGCCTGCACGCACGCTCTACTTTGTCGGCAAGGATAACATCCCGTTTCATACGGTGATCTGGCCGGCTGAACTGCTTGGCTTGAGCGGGTTATATCACGACGACCCAACGGCAAAACTCAACTTGCCCTACGATGTACCGGCCAATGCGTTCATGAACATGGAAGGGCTCAAGGTCAGCGGCAGCCGCAATTGGAGCGTCCCGATGTTGGAGGCGTTAGATCGACACGATCCCGACCCCCTACGCTATTTCTTGACAGCCGCCATGCCTGAAACGCGCGACAGCGACTGGTCATGGGATGGGTATGTTGAGCGCAACAATAGCGAACTGGTCGCCAATTGGGGCAACTTGGTCAATCGCGTGTTGAAGATGACTCGCCGCTATTTTGAAGGCATTGTGCCAGATGTGGGCGATGATTTACGCGCACAGGATACAGAGCTATTGGCAGAGATTGATGCAGGGTTTGATGCGGTCGCTGAACAGTATGACGGCTGCAACTTCCGTGCAGCGTTGCAAGAAGTGTTGCGTCTGTCGACGCGAGTCAACCAATATCTGGAAGAGCAAAGTCCGTGGACGACCGCTAAAACAGATTTGGACGCAACGGCAAAAACACTTTTTACGGCGCTCCAAGCGATTAGCGGTCTCAAGGTGCTGTTCGCACCCTTATTGCCATTCACGTCACAACGACTACACGAAATGCTTGGCGAAGAAGGCCAGCTTTTTGGTGAATCGATTGTGCGCGAATTTAGTGAGTCTACACGCGCGCATGAGGCGTTGACGTATGATGACACAAACGCGAGTGGATGCTGGGAACGCGTCGCTGTTCCAGCAGGACGAACCTTGCCGAAACCGCAAGCGTTGTTTAAAAAGTTGGATGGGTCAGTTATCGAAGATGAGTTAAGTCGGCTTAACCGACCGTCGGCCTGAGCATAAACCGTAATGGGTAAAGCGCATTGGCGACAAATGACGTTTTGCGCATTACGGTTTACAACTAACATTGAGTCAAGAAAACGTTCAGGACGCTAACAACCGCCAACGCACGCTCATCGACTATCTGCTCATCATCATTATCGTTGCGGCGTTGGTCGTTGCGGGCGTGGGAATCTATCGCTACGTGACACAACCGAGCGGCTATGTGCTGACATGGACGACCGAGAACACGCTCGATATTTTGGGTTTCCATGTCTATCGTGCAGATACGGCTGAGGGGGAGTATTTGCAAATTACAGATCGGCCGATTCCCCCCACCGACGACCCACTTGCCAACAGTGACTATCAATATGTCGATGAATCGGCCGAAAATGGCACACGCTACTACTATAAGTTGCAAACTATCTTTCGTGACGGTGACAGCGAGCTGATGGAAGAGCCGATCATCTTACCACCCCCTTAGCAAGTTTGCCCCCACCCCCTGCCACGTGCTACCATCGCCTTGAACTTTCGGAGAAACGGAGCTTGAAGGAAACGCTTACCATCACCATCGCTGATTTAACGGTTGCCGTAACGCTACCGCCATCTGATCTGATGGCGCGATTACGCCAACGTTACGATCTCTTTCTTACCTCAGCGCAGCCGCCGCAAGTCACAATTGAGTGCATTTTGACGGAGGGCGCGCGCTTCATCGACGCAGAACCCAACTCAACTTGGATTAGCAACGTCGCGCTTGACGGCGATATCTTGCATTACGAATCTTATCGTGAGCGCGGCGAACTCAATCTCGTCACACGACGGGCAACGATTGAGCTTGCGCCCACGGCCGATATCGAGAACTTCTTGCGCGTGGTTTATGCGTGGCTCTGTTTGCAACACGATTCTCTGCTGCTGCACGCGGCTGGCGTCGTTAAAGATGGTCAAGGGTTTGTCTTTTTTGGGCCGAGCGGTGCGGGGAAAAGCACGACGGCGGGATTATCGGCCGATGTTGCCACCATTCTCAGCGACGATATTGTCATCATTCGCAAAAAAGGCGAAACGTATCATCTTTGTGGTGTACCTTTCTTTGGCGAACTGACGCATTTCCCGCCGCGCAATATGAGCGTGCCATTAAAAGGCATTTATCGGCTTCAGCAAGACGTATGGTCTCATGTAGAACCCCTCTCAACTGTGTTGGCTGTCGCTGAATTAGGCGCGTCAGCACCCTTTATTGTGCAACACAGTGCCTTGGGCAACGAACTATTAACGACCTGTTATCGATTGGCGCAACATGTGCCAGTGCGCGAACTTTATTTCAACCGAACCCCAGAATTTTGGAAGGTAATTGAAGCATGAATTTGGCGAAAACATATCCAGAGCCTCATCCGCAAACGGCAGGGCGTGTGATCGACGGCGAGGCGGTCTTAATTTTGTCCGATTCGGCCGAAGTGAATGTACTCAACGCGGTCGGATCACGTATCTTTGAGCTAATCGACGGCGAAACTTCTCTTGAACAAATTGTCGAGACAATTGTGCAAGAATATAATGTAGACCGAGCAGATGCGGAGAGCGACACACTCGCCTTCGTCAAAGAGCTGGTTAACCACCAAGTTCTTACCCTCAATGAGATGTAATGAGCGAACAATACACCGAGACCCCTACCCTAAACGATTACAATCGCATCTATACCAAGACGCAATTTACCCACCGCCTGCTCTCTATCCACTGGGAGTTGACCTACCGTTGTAACGAACGATGCACCCATTGCTATCTTGACGTAATGCCGCCAGGCGCAAAAGTTCCCGGCGAATTAACAACGGAAGAAGCCTATCGCGTCGTCGATGAGTTGGCTGCGCTAGGGGGTCTGACGATCACCTTCTCAGGAGGTGAATTGTTCATTCGTGACGATGTGTTTGATATCGCGCGCTATGCGCGTAAGCGTGGCTTTGCCGTGCGCTTCTTCACCAATGGCATCTTAGTCAATGCGAAGCTCGCTGATGAAATAGCGGCCGTTAAGCCCGTCGTGACAGAGGTTAGCCTATATAGCCATCGTGCCGATGTGCATGATGCCATCACCCAAGTGCCAGGTTCATGGGACTTGACGGTTCAGGCGATTGATCTGCTGCTAGAGCGTGGTGTGCGCGTGCTGATGAAAGCCCCATTGATGAAAGAGAACATCGACGAGTTTGATGAACTGTTTAACTTTGCGGCACAAAAACAGATACGTTTCCAATACGACACGACCATCATTCCAAAACATACGGGTGATCCAGCTCCGCTGCAACATCGGCCGAGTGATGACCAAATGCTCAAGTTCATGCGCGAACGAATTTCGCCTAGTACTTGGACACGCACGATTGCCAACGACGACTTCCGCTTTTGCGGCATCGGTCTGAACAGTTTGGCGATCAGCCCCTATGGCGAAATCTATACTTGTGTTGGGGCAAGGGTCTCTGCTGGCAACTTGCGTCAGAGTGATCTGCGCGACATTTGGCAAGAGTCGCCCGTCTGGGAAGAGACCGGCAGCTTAGCACTGACAAAATTACCCGTCTGTGCAACTTGTGAATTACGTGAATTCTGTGTGCGCTGTCATGGGACAGCCGCCTTTGAAGATGGTGATATGCTAGGCTGTTCGTCGGTCGCCTATCGTGAGGCGCGGCTGCGTCGTCAAGCATATCATGCGAATGAAAATATCGCACTGGCAATTGATAGCAGTGGAAAAGATGATCCCTTTAATGGGTGCTAACCATTCGCTTATTTTGCGCTTTTGCGTTACAAATAAGTACGAAACGCGCCTGCGTGCGTAAACAAGAGTTAACCGGCTTCAAGCCAATAAAGTCTGTTAAGGAGAATTTCATGACTAAGGTTCAAGAAACCAAGAAAAGTTACGAGAAACCCGAAGTTGTCTACCGTCAAGCGATGGAAAGCGTGGCCGCTGTTTGTGATCCAAGCGACCCCGTTAATCCCGGCAAAGGCGATACATCTTGCAGCGTTTTGAATAGCTAGTTCGATATCCCCTCATACACTAACAAAAAGCGTGAATACGCAGGGTCATGCCCTGTGCATTCACGTTTTCTGTTTCTATACCCACAAGCCTGTACGTTGGTGAGAGTCAACTAACAGCCCCGACAACTCAAATCCTAAAGCGTCAACCCTTTGTACAATACATTTGATCAAGAATGGACTTACATTGTGAGACTGCTATACAAGGACGCACAGCGCATTTCATCTTTTGCAATCCCTCAAATTGTGTAGACACGTGGAAAGTCCAATCTGCAAAGTAGAACAATCAGCGTTGTGGTTTAAGTCGCACGACAGAATGACTTAGGTGACAACGCTAGAACAGACGCGGAGGAAATTCTGCATGAATTACCAGTTTAATCGGAGTTGGCTGCTGATATTGCTGCTGCTTGTAATGATTACCCCCTTGCTTGTGCAAGCGGACACCCCGACCCAACTTGAAGCCCTGACAGTTGAACAGTCTGATGAGACAACGTTACGGTTGACGTTACGTCAGCCTGAACCAACTGTGCAAAACGTCATTGAGGCGGGTCGCAGTTGGCAGCAGGTCACGCTTGACGGATTTGAGACGAGCCGCATCGAAGGTGCGCCAGCGCTTCCCTACAAAGAGTTTAAGGTGGCAATCCCTGTCGGTGCAGTGGCTGAGGTGGCGGTGATTTCGGCCGAAACCCACACCCTTGCCAACATCACCCCATTACCTGCCCCCGAAAAGATTCTTGTCAGCTATGATGAGAACGACCCGACCAGTGTTCCTGAATTTGAAGAGCATTACGCGCTTGATAGCCGTGCCGCATCGGCAACCAATGCGGTCGTCGAAATAAGCGATCCGTACAACGTGCGCGACTATCGCCTGACGACGCTAACGGTGCGCCCCATCCAAACAGACGGCGATGGCGTGCTAGTTTATGACGAGCTGACGGTAGAGGTGACTTTCTCTTATCCCAATGGGAAAACGGTCGCACAAAATTTGCGTCCAGAGAGTGAAGCGTTTGCAGGTCTCATAAATCCAATTAATGCGGACGTCGCCCAAAACTGGCGCACCATTCCCGAATTTGATATCCCTGCCCCTTCCCCCTGCGTCGGCAGCAATGCGTATCGCATCAATGTGACACAATCAGGCGTACACAAAATCAGTCGTGCCGATTTGCCCAACTTTACAACGGGCAACGCGGCCGACCTAAAAATGTGTTACGACGACCAAGAGATCGCCGTCCACGTTGTTGGAACTGGCGCATTTGACGGGTCAGACTACGTTTTATTTTATGGTGAGTCGATTGCAGATCGGGAAAAACGCACGGGCATCACCTACGAAACGCAAGATACAGACATCAATAGGTACTGGCTAACATTTCAGAGTGGCAGTCGCAAGCGCGTCGGTGCATTGGCGACTGGCAGCGGTGGTACAGCCGTGACCAGCTATCAACACGGCGTGCGAATGGAACAGGATGGCGTTTATGCCTCCTCTATCCCGCTCGATGATCTGAGTGAGATAGAAGATGATCACGACCACTGGTTTTGGCAAATTTTCGGCTACAACGTCGATAATTTTGACTCGACCGTCAACGCGACATTTGCATTGACGAATCGCGTCGCGGGAACACCTGTGACCGCATCGGCCGAAATTTGGGGGCGCAATCTCAACGAAACACACAAAGTCCAACTACGCATCGCAGGGCAGTCTGCCGCACCAACGACCTTTTTCGGCAGCGGAACCGCAGGCGCGAAAACGGTCCTAGAGGCAACTGTAACCCCAAGCAACTCACCGACACTCGTCGTCGGGGTTGAGGCGTTAGACGGCGGATCAGGCGAACCACACAGCATGATGCTGGGATGGATCAATGTCGCCTACGAACGTGCCTTACAAGCGGCTAATGGGCGTTTGTTATTCTCACAACCGAGCGCGGGCAACTATGCGTACAACTTAAGCGGGCTTGGGAATGGTGCCTTTGTCTTTGATGCAACGGATGTTTACAACCCGACCATGTTGACACTCTCAGGCAGAAGCTTTAATCCAGCCCAAGCGTCAACGACCTTCCCCGCCACATACGCATTGGCAACGTCGGACGGCGCGATCACACCCAGCGCGGGAGCCATTGTCAAAGATACACCGTCTAGCTTGCGTGGGAGCAATTCGGCCGATTACATCATCATCACTGACCCAGCACTGCAATCTGCGCTTAATCCGCTCATTTCATTGCGTCAAAACAAGGGTTTGACGGTGAAAACCGTTTTTGTACAGGACATTTTTGACGAGTTCGGCTATGGACGCTATAGCACCCGAGCCATCCGCAATTTCCTCGAATATGCCTATACGAACTGGAGCGGAACCGCCCCCAGCTATGTCCTGCTTGCCGGCGATGCCAGTTACGACCATCGTGATGTGTTGGGCAACAACAACGGGCGTAATTTTGTGCCAGTCTATTTACATTCAGGCATCGACAAATTTATTGGCGAAACGGCGTCCGACAATCAATTTGTGGCGTTTAGCGACACGATGGATTTCGGCCGATTGCCATCAATGCATCTCGGCCGATTGCCCGCGAGCAGCGTGAGCGAAATGCAAACGTTGGTCAACAAAGTGGTCAGCTATGAAAATGCCCCGCTCAACGTGAGTTGGCATGGCAGCCAGCTATTTGTGAGCGACAACTCGAAGAAGCGTTCTGGCAGCAATTGCATCGACGACCAAGCGGGTGACTTCTTTAACATTACAAACGAGTTGATTTCTCAATACGCCGCGCCACACGGACAGCTGATTCACCGCTTGTTTTACGCCGATTGCCATCAGGACGATGTGCCATATCCAGATCATTACGAAGCAAACACGGTTGCGCTGCAAAGTAAATTCACCTCACTTGTCGAGGACGGTCAGGGGTTTGTCACATATGTCGGACATGCCTCGCAATTCCGTTGGGCAGATGAGTCGATTGTGACACTTGCACAGATGGAAAATCTACGCAACGGCAATCAGCTAACCATCATGCTGCCAATGACCTGTTTGGAAGGTCAGTACCATCGTTTCGACTTCCTGCAAAACGGTCAGCCAGTGGATGGCATGTCAGAAACGATGCTTAAAAATCCAAATGGGGGTGCGGTTGCCAGCTATGCGCCCACGGGGCTAGCGGTTGCAACGGGTCATGACTTCCTCTGGGAAGGGTTTAACGAGCAGATTTTTGAAGAGGGTCAACGGATCATTGGGCAGGCAGTCTATGGAGCAAAAGACAATCTCCCTAACAACACATTTATCGACCTGCATGATACGTTTATCCTATTAGGTGATCCCGCCATGCAGCTCAAAGTATGGGATGGTGCGGGTTCGATCTATTTACCGATTGTGTTGAAGTAATAGTTCATTCACTAAACGTTGCAAAATGATCGTTGAGCAAGATGTTTTGGTCGGGCTGTTGCAAGATAGCCTTGACGCAGGGCAAAATCCCCACCTGACCATCGTAAGCGCTAGCATGTCGCCGCTGTTGCAGGTTGGGGATCAGGTTATTTTGGAACGTGTAGCGCTGGCAGAGATTGCCGCGAATGACGTGCTGATTTTACGTAGCACAGAGGCACTGTTCACCCATCGCCTCGTCACGACGCTCAATCATGACGGACACCGCTATTGGGTGACACGCGGTGATCGTACATTGTGCTATGACCCAGCTTGGAATGATGCTGAAGTCGTCGGTCGGGTTTGTGGCCGGCGACGTGGGACTCAAACCCAACGCTGGGATGTTGGCAAGGGGTTGTGGTTAAATCGGCATTTCGGCCGATTAGCCCAACTAGAAGCAAGAATTTTTGATAACCAACCGCTGAACTGGTCTCGACTGGCGCAGCCGGAACAACGATTGATGGGACAGCGCTGGCGACAGGGTTGGCATCGGCCGATTTTTCTGTTTGGTCGCGCAGTTTTCCAGCTATGGCGCAGGCTAATCCTGCTATTGATTCGATGAAAAAGCACACACTTCTCTTCTACCTTCTTCTGCTCCTACTCCTGCCCGCGACGGCGTTTGCCAGCGTGGGCCTCACGTCGTTCTTCACTCAGGTAAGTGGCGACACCATCACCATCATTTGGGAGACTGAGTCTGAAATACAAAATGTCGGCTACAACGTTTATCGGACAGAAGAAAATGCCGCGCAATTTTCCGCTATTGTCAACAAGGTGCGGGTTAATAATCGGCCGATTGCACCAGCAGGTGAATCAGGTGGCCGTTACACCGTCACCGATGCGACTGCCGCGGTCAACACAACTTACTACTATTGGCTAGAGGACATCGATACAAGCAGCGACACAACGTATCATGGGCCAACGGTCGGACGTATCGAACGTGGATCGGTGATCAATCCAAATGCGACGGCAACGCCCGTTCCGACGACGGCAAACGATGGCACAACGCCGACGCTCGTACCAACAGAACAAGCGACTACGCCAAGTGGCGGTGCGACGGCAACTTCACAATCTCCAGCCAATACGCCAACAACTGCATCGACGACTCAATCCGATCCGACGGCGACATCAGCAGTTGCAACGGCAACTAGCGAAAGTGGGCGTGTATTCATCACGCCACCAGCAAGCGGTGCTGGCAATCCGACTGTCACGCCGTCAGCCGTTGCGACAAATCGGCCGATTCCAACCAGTACGCCAGATGCAACCGGAGCCACGCCCCAACCACCCGCACAAATCGGTGGGCAGACAAACGCACCAACCGCAACAGTCGCGCAACCAACGACAGACAACAGTTCGTCTGACACTCAGCCGACAACGAACGCAGTCGTTCCGTCTACCGTGGACAGTAATTCAAATACCCTTGCGGATGAGCCACTAGAGTCGGCAAGTGATGAGGGCAATACAACTGAAAATGACGCGCCAAATCAAATCGGCGAGGCAGTAAATTCCGACAGTGGTCAGCCAACAGGGGAAGTAACCGCCATTGATCCTGAAACGGAAACGGTCGTTGATTCAGAACTCATTCCGCAATCTCCGACTGAGGTGGCTATTAGCGAGTTAGCGGGCAGCAATAGCAGTCCCAATGAGTTCAGTGAACAAGTCACAGATGTTCAACAGCCAAGCGTCGTGCAGCCAGAAACCAATGACAATGGCGTTTTTCTCTGGTTTGGCCTAGTCGCGGGTGGTTTACTTATTTTAGTTGGCACAGGATTTGCCCTGCTATTTTTCGGGAATCGCAACCGATGATGAAAAAAACCTTGATCCTCTCTGGATTGTCTTTTCTCTTTTTTGTGGCAGCAGCAGCGTATGTTTTGTGGGGGGGCAATTGGTTTGCGCCCCCTGTTTCGCCCGACCCGATCAAGGTTGAACCCGTGCCGGTTGGCTCAACAACAAGTGGCATGCGCATGACAGTGCTGGAAAGCGGCATCGTCGGCATTTCACAGGAGACGGTTAAGAGTGCCGGGCTAGGTTTTGGGGATTTTTCGGCCGAAAATCTCAATGTCACCCGTGCTGGTCGTCCCGTTCCGATCCATTTCCAAGACGATTCGCTGTTCTTCTATGCGGAGGCATTAACCGACACGCTGGACGCGCCCGCTGTCTACCTGCTGCAAAACGCGCAGGGCGTCGCGATGAATACGCGCCGCGCACTGCCCGCTGGTGAGGCGAATGATGTTGGCACGCGCACGCTCCGTTGGGAAGAAAACAACGAATATGAGGAGCTGGCCGACGAGGGAGACGTGTGGTTTGGCTATCAGCTTTACGCGCCTGATGAACTCGAAATCCCATTTGGCAGCTTGCCAATTGCGAACGAGGATGGCACATTGCGCCTGCGTTTGTGGTCAAAAAATGAATTTCCGACCGACAACGATCACCATCTGCAAGTCTATTTCAATGACACGCTCGTATTGGATGAATTTTGGGACGGCGCACGCACGATTTCGTTTGAGGTGACCATTCCCAAAGATGCCATTCGCCTCAATAACAATGTCGTTACCTTGAACGCGCCGGGTGACACCGAAAATTTCATCAGCGTGATCTATGTCGATTGGGCCGAGTTTGAGTCGAAAGGGAGCTTGACACTTTCGAATGAGGCATTGCGCTTTCAAACAGATGCCGCAGACGTGCGCGTGCATGATGCGGATGAGCAGGCACTCGTCTTTGACCTTTCCAATCCTGCCGCACCTGTCTTCCTGACGGGTTGGCAGACAACCCGCGATGGCATTGCGTTTGCCAACGGTGAGCTAGACGGTGAGTATATCGTGCTGCGACCCGATCAGACTGTCGTGCCGATGGTGACGGTTGCGCCTGCGTGGGATATGTTGTTGACGGATGAGACACGCGGTGCAGACTACGTCATGATCGTGCCAGAGGTGGAAGGGTTTGCAGACACACTCCAGCCCTTGATCGATCATCGTGAGGCCAACGGGCTCTCTGTGGCGCGTGTGTCGCTCGATCAGGTGTATGATGAGTTTGGTTTCGGCCGAAAAACACCATCCGCCATCCGCGAGTTCCTACAGTACGCCGTCCAAAATTGGCAGCCAGCCCCGCGCTTTGCACTGCTCGTCGGCGATGCATCGTGGGACATCTACCAGTTTAATCCGGAAAGCACCAACCAAAATCTGCTCCCTACCCACCAAGTCTTTACCGAGTACGCTGGTTATTCGGCCAGCGATACGTGGTTTGCAACGATGAGCGATGACGATCTAACCCCACACATTGCATTGGGGCGTTTTCCAGTGGAATCGGCCGAACAGCTCGCAACACTCGTCCGTAAAACCATTGCCTACGAAACAACCGACAACGCGGCGTGGCAAGATCGCGCCCTCCTCGTCGCCGATGATGAAGAGTACTTTAGTCGCGCCTCCGATGAGTTGAGCAACCAGCTTGCCGACAATGGCTTTGAAAATCAAAAGCTTCACATGACCGACAACCGCGAAATCCGTGACAGCATCATCAGTGCGCTAAACGGCGGTGTCGGCATTCTCAACTATGTCGGTCATGGTAGCGTGCGCGTTTGGGGGCAGGAAAAGGTGTTCCGCGAAACGGATGCGGACACGCTTTCCAACGGAACGCAACTCCCCATCTTTACAACCTTCACCTGTCTCAACGGCTACTTCAACCATCCATCAGAAGATGCCCTCGCAGAGACACTGCTTTGGGCAGACAATGGTGGCATTGTCGCGGCCGTCGCGCCGTCTGGCCGCTCATTGACCAGTCAACAAACGCCGCTTGCGAACTCATTCTATGAAAAATTGTTGTCTGGTGAAGCGGAGACGTTGGGTGAAGCGTTGCAGATGGCAAAACAACTCAGTGCTAATCAAGAGTATCTGGCTGAGGTGATTCACACCTTTAACCTGCTCGGTGATCCCGCACTGCGTTTTCATCGCCCTCAGACCACGCTAAACGGGCAATAGCATCTGGTACGCGACCATGTTGGTCGCGCCGCCTCTAAAGCGATTAGCCTAGAAATCGAGCGCGAACTTCGGGGGATGGGATCATGCACTGATCTTTCTTGCCAAACCACTTATAGCGATTTCTAGCGATAAAGCTATACACCACGTCCCGAATCGGTGCAGGCACGATGATAAATCCATAGAGCAGCGGCCACAATCCACTTAACCGACGCGCAACACGCAACGCGCCCGTCGATTTCAGATAGATTTGATCCCCTTCTTGCAAAATAAAGGTGTCGAATGTCTCCTGTGGCAGGTTTTGTTTTGCCAATAGCTCTTGCCCATAATCCGATTGCAGCGACGCAAAGGCAAATTTGCCTTTTGGGTCACGCTCAATCGTAAAGCTCACAACAAAGTTACACAGATTACAAACGCCGTCAAAAAGCAGGACTGGTTTTTCATTCATGGTAGTAATCGCTTGTGGTGTGTGAACTATCATACACCACGAAAGGTATTAGCGGTTATCGAAATAGGTCTGCGTGTTTTCGATGGCGGCGGCGGCGGCTTCTTGAACCGTTGCATCCCCATAGAAGGCACGTTCGATTTCTTTGCCAGCCGTCTCTTCAATGCTAATCCACGTCGTCATGAGCGGGACACGTCCAAGTTGGTCGACAAAATCGACGAAGACGCGACTATTGGCAGGCCGTTCGCTGGGGTCGAGGAAAGCATCCGATTCCGCGACCGCGATGCGCGATGGCACGGTGCGACCCGATGCGACGATGACGCTTTGCCCTTCAAACGAGTTGGCAAATTCGATAAATTTCCACGCCGCCGCCTTATTATCGGTGCGTTGTGCCATGCAGTAACCGTCGCTATGTAAAATGCCCGCCGCCTTTTGGCCACGCGGCAATGGGGCAACATCCCAATCAAACCCGTCAATCGTGCGGAAGGTGGGAACGGCACGCCGGCTGTTAAAAAACATACCGAGTGTCCCGTTGAGGAAGCGGGATTCGCTCTCTTCGGCCGATTCTGCCAACGCACTCGGCACAACCCCTTCGACTAGCTGTAAATCGACAAACCATTGGAACGTCTCTAACACGTGTGGATCATCCAAAGTCAGGCGTGTGGGGTTAGCAAAATTATCGACAATGTCGCCACCATCCTGCCAAACGAAGGGGGCTAACCGAAAGATACTTGGCTCAATACCCACGCCATATTGGTCGGTTGTCCCATCGCCATCATTATCTTGGGTGAGCGCACGGGCGGCGGCAAGAAAGTCTTCGCGGTTCCAGTCGTCGCTCGGATAGGCAACACCAGCCGCATCGAACAGATCTTTATTGTAGTAGACAACAAGACTCGAAATGTTTTGCGGAACGCACCACAAATCATCATCCATCGTGAACGAATCGATTGCAATTGGGTAGAAATCAGTCGGATCGATCAGCTCGCTATCGGCGACGTAGGGCGTTAGCGGCTCGAGACCGCCCTGCTCTGCAAATGTGGCGAAACGTCGATAGTTGAGGAGGAATATATCGGGAGGAGATCCAGCAGAGAAATCGGCGGCTAAGCGGCGACGATAATCGCTTTGTCCCGGAACGTGAATCAATTCTACATCAATTGTCGGGTTCTGTTCTTCAAAGACGGCGACCAGCTCTTCATATGCCTGAAACTCAGGCGGGTCACCAAAAACGCTGAAGACGACAACATCTTGTCCACTACGGTCACATGCAACCAGTAAAATTAAGAGCGTGAGGAAAACATATATTGATTTTTTCATAGCGATGCAAATTTGCTCCAGCCGGCTCGATCAAGTGACTAGCCAGAAAACGGATAGGGATGCTTGTATCGTCTGCAAATAGGGGTGTTTTGGGCGGTCTCGCGCCAGTGGGGTAAGAGGCCGTCGATCGTGCCAAGAATTTGAGACGATGCCCGTTTCTAATGTTCCAGCCAAAATTCAATGACTAGGCCGACTTCGGCAAGGCTTTCTGCACTCATCTTATCAATGGTATCTTCGACCGTATGCCAGTAAGGGTAATCGAAGTCAATGATGTCGATGGCAGGGATGCCACGTTGTGCAAACGGCACATGATCATCGATCATATTATATTTTTGCGTTGTAATAAAAGAGTCAGCATAGCCGAGATCGGCCGCAATCTGCCACAGTTCCGCTTGCAGTTCGGGATCAGAATTGCCTTCGAAGTATAGCTCTTGGTCGATTTGGCCGACCATGTCCACAAGAATGAGCGCCTGTGGGATTGTATCGAGATTTTCGGCCGAAAACCGCGACCCCGCAATCCAATCCCATCCCGCAATACCACCACTTCCATTGTCCTCAACGTCAAAAAAGACCAACCGAATTTCATTCTCGATCAGCTCTAAATCAAGCGTGCGCGCCAACTCCAGCAGCACGGCCACACCGCTGCCGCCATCGACCGCACCAATGACGGGCATATCTTCCTGCCCAGATGATTGATCGGCGCGCGCACGGGTGTCGTAATGAGCGGCAATAAAGATTGGCGCACCCTTGCCTGCATTTGCGATACCGTAGATATTTTGGGCGGTAAAGCCCAGATAATCGAACTCTTCGCGCACAACTTCCCAACCCATCTCAGTCAGGTTGTCGGCAATCCATTCACGCAATTGCAGGTGTCCTGCGCTGCCCGGATAGCGTGCGCCCATGTCCGTCTGTTCAGCAACGAGCGCAAGTGCATTTGCCCCATCAAATTGCGTCTCACCTGTGACAGGTTCGGTTGGAACAGGGGTTGCAGTTGGCGGTGTGATTGCGGTTGGCGAGGGTTCACTCGCTACGGTATTTGTCGGAGAGGGTTCCGTTATCGGTTGGCTTGTGGAGGTTGCGACGGCGACAGGCGGGGCAGAACATGCGGCAAGCAGGAATAAGATGACACCGCAGAGGAGGAGGAAGTTAAACGTGGTGCGTGGTGCGTGGTGCGTGAGGTTCTTTGGATACGCACCACGCATCACGCACCACGCCCTCTCTTCCACACCGTTTCTCAACACTGGCAAACTAAATTTCAATCGCCGTTTCGTTGCGAGATTCTTCAAAAATTTTCTCCAATTCTGTTTGAATAGTGGCAATGGTTTCGGCCGAAATCTCAGCATTCTGCTGACGCAAATCTTTGACCATGCCCTCAACCTGTGCCAACCACCAAACGGGGACCGTTGGCTCATCCAACAATATCACGCTTTCCCCCGCCCAAACAACGCGTGGATGTACAAATAGCGTTGAATGCTCATTGTGCAGTCGCCGTTGGAGCCGCAATGCTTTTTGGGTTGCCTTGCGCGTCGGGCTTATTTTGCTGACATTCCAATTGCCATCCTCGTCGCGGAATAGCCATTTGTCAGCTTTGACTTGTGCAGTTGCAGTGCTAAACAGCAGGTCGAGCAGATACACACCGCGTGTTCCGACGAGCAGCGACACCGTTTCATTTCCAATTGGAAATTGATGGTAAAGTGTCCATTCGTCATCAAGGTATTTTTCGAGCAGGGTCGTTAGTTGATTTTGGGCGGTACGGAGCTGGATGCGTTGTGTGATTTCGGCCGATAAATTCTCCATCCAGTAGGGGACGATAATCGCGGCAAAACTGACAATGATCACGAGGACGAGCAACGTCGACGCAAACGGTTGATCGCCGCGCCAATATAGCAGTAGTGTGACGACCCAGCCAACTAGTCCTGCTCCAATCAACGCTGGAGACAAGGGAGTGAGCCATTCGACCCACCGTTTAAGCTGGTCAAGATGGGCTGCCGATCGGCCGAAATCAGCCACAACCTGCAACCCACCAGCCTTCACTGCTGCTTGCTCGCTGTTCACTGAACGCGCCGTCTAGGGACAGGATTGGCCAATCTCAGCCTGAACCGCATTTTCGATCTCTTGCACTCGGTTAGCTGGACTGGGGTGCGTGCTCAAGAATTCTGGTTGGCGCGCGCCACCGCCAGCAGACTCCAAAATCTCCATCACGCCAATCAGCTCGCAGGGGTCATACCCTGCTTGCGCCATAAAGCGCACGCCTAAACGGTCGGCCTCTAGCTCATCTTCACGCCCATATTTCATGTTGACAAGGTTGCCGATCATGGCGATGGCCGCTTGACTCGCCTGACTGTTTGGATTATTGGGGTCATATGTTGCCAACACAGCCGCGCCAGATAATCCTTGCGTCAACTGCTGTTTGGCAAGCCGTTGCGCCGAATGACGTGCCACAACATGCCCAATCTCATGCGCCATGACACCTGCGACCCGCGCTTCCGCTTGTTCGTCTGAACTAGATGCGTCGAGAATATCGTTGAAGAGCGCCATCGTCATGAACGTCGGACCGCCGGGCAAGGCAAAGGCGTTGATCGTCTGCTCGTCGTTGAGCATTGTGAACGAAAATTGCCAGTCCGTATCTCTGGCATCGCTATCATTGACGAGACGCTCGCCCACTTGATCGAGGAACAGTTGAATATCGCGGTTTTCTTCTTCGCCTTGATGTTGTTGCACCATTGTCGGCAGCGATTGCAAGCCCAGGGCAATCTCCTGCTCCTGTGAAATGCTGATGTACTGCTCTTTCTCTGTCACAGGGTTGTACTGTTTTGAGCCGAAGTAAGAGAAAAGTGCAAAGGCAGCCATGCCGAGTGCCATCAAGATGCGAATGCCACCGCTACTGCGCTGTCTGCGTCCGTAGTTTGTTCTGGTTTGTGTTCTCATGTTGGAAAAGGCTAATTGCTGGTTGCCGGTGAGAAGCACTGGCAACTTACAAATAGCACCATGCTAGATTGTTTCCCGTCCGCGTGCGTGATTTTCTTCGAGAAGTTCATACGTTCCGCCGGCAAATGCACCGAAGACAACGTGGGCAACGGCTGATATCCAGCCGCTGTCCTCCACAAAGAACCAAGGGAAAAGCATTGAAAAAGTATAGTAGTTGATGAGGTAGAGGGCGAGGCCAAACAGTGCGCCACCAAGTAGGCCGACGAGGAAGCCCCAGCGATGGAGAATAAAGGTGATAATGAACGCGAAAATGATCGAGAGCAAAATGTGCAACACGATGCCGATAATTAGGGTGACGGGGCCGGATTCCCACGCAGGATCGACGATACGTTCACGCAGGACGATTGTGGCTATCGGCCGAAAAATCGTCCAAATGCCAGCCAGCCCCTGCTGCAACAACAAAAATTTCGCGACTACAAATGCGATCGCGCCAACTAAGCCACCCCAGACGGCTGCGCTTAAATCAAGCGTTATTCTATCCTTATTGTCATCCCTACTAATTACACGTGTCATGTTACGATCCTTAAAGTTATGATGCTCTCTAGGTGAGAGCCTGAATTATTAGACACCATTTCGATTTGATTATACAAGAATTATCGTTAATTTGATTCGACTTTTCGGCGTGTCTGTCCAATCAAATCTGCGAGTCGATCGACAACGCTGGCAAATTCGGCGGGTATAGATTCATCGAAACCCTTCTCTATCTCTTTAATCCGCGTGAGGAGTTGGTCGAGCGAACTGAGTTGTTTTTGGTTATCTTGTCGTCTAAACAGCGCGCGTAACGTAATCTGGATCAGCGCAGAGAGTGGTGGCGCAAGAAACAATCCGACAAAGCCAATCATTTCAACCAACAAGATGATGATAAATAGGGCGAGCAGTTGATTGTAACGCCACTGGCGCATGAGACGCGGCTCAATTACCATAAAGTAGAAGAGATGGACGCCAGCGGTCAGCAAGGCTGCGATCAACGTCGTGCTTGGTTTTTGAAAGACACTGCAAATGACAACCGCGAAGACAGCCAAGGGCGAACCAAATAGCGGCAACGGCATCAATAGGGCCGCGATCAGACTGAGCAGTATTGGGTAGGGATAGTTGACAAAGTACAGGATGATCGCCAGCAGAAAAAAGCTGGTGACGACCTGAAACAGTTCGCTACGCAGATAGACACCGAGAGCTGTTTCAACTTCACGCCATAGTGCGCGCGCACGTTGACGGCGGTGCGCACTCAGCAACGACAGCCAAAGCCGCTCAAACTGCTCCTGCCCCGAAGCCCAATAGATACTCAGCATAATGATAAGCGGGAGTGAGCCTAACAACGTACCAAATGAACCAAGCCAATTTACCAAAGATTCTGGGGGCGGCTCCTCGCTTGTGCCAACCAGTGAGCTGTAAAAATCGTCGGGATTAGGGAGCATATTCAGAAATGCTGTCTGCCATTCAGTGTAATCCTCTTTGTTGTCCCAGCTAAATTCGTATTGTACGGCGGCATAGCTGACGAGTGCCTGACTCTCTTCGAGCAGTCTTGGAACGAGCCACCAGCCGCCGATGGCAAGGATAGCGAAGAGGCCTGCGTAGGTGATGGCGAGTGCCAGACCTCTGGGAATTCCGCGCTTGTGCAGGCGTTGAAAGATCGGCCGAAAAAGTGCAGCCAACGCCAGCGATGCAACAAACATCCCAATCACGGCGCGGAAAAACCAAAGCAGATAGACTCCCAACAGCGTGATGATAAATACGGCCGTATAGCGTGCGAGTCGTCTCATACGGTTTGTCCCTCCGCTGCCAAGAAGTGATCCAAGTCTACGGCAATCGCTTCCAACTTTTCTTCAACTTCATCAGACAGTCCTTGCTCTTGATCGACGGGAAATTGGCGAATATCTTCGATCAACTCTTGCGTATGATAGCGGAGCGCACTGACTTCATCGCGTCCCTCAACTTGCAAATGATCCTCGTTTGGTGCCAGCAGATAGCGATTGAGCAAAATTTGTATGACGGCAGCTAGTGGGATACTGACAATGGCCCCGACGAGACCAAAGAGTGCGCCAAACGCGGCAAATGCTAGCAACGTGACGAGCGGATTGACGCCAACTGCTCGATCCATTACACGGGGGACGATTAGGTTATTTTCGGCCGATTGAATCAAACTCGTCGCCCCCAGCACCAACAACGCATGAAAGGGGGAGATACCCAGCGCGACGATGAATGCCGGCACGGCACCTAAAATCGGCCCAATTATCGGCACAAGCTCCATCAGTCCTGCGAAGATCGCCAGCGTTAACGCATAGGGTAACCCGATTAGCAAGTAGACCACCAGCGCGGCCAGCCCGATGACAAAAACCAAAATGATTTGCCCGACGACGAAGCTACCTAACTTCACTTCGATCACGCGGATCAAATCGCGCACTTCATCCCGCTTATTCATTGAAATAAGTAAGAGCATGGCGCGTTTCACATTTTCGCCCTGGATGGTCCAGTGGAAAGCGAGTGAGAACGTGACGATGAGAAAGAAGATAAAGCGCGTGACACGTCGCACCGATTCTAAGAAGAGGAATGGTGTCGCCTCAGCAGGTGTTTCCGACATCTGCATGAATGAGGGTGTTACGGGTAAGGTTCGGCCGATTCTGGAAATGGCAAAATGCTCACTCTCATACAGCGTGTCCCGCAGCGTTGCATAAAGCTCCGGAACTTGCGCCCACGCCCTTTGCAACTGTTCAAAGATCAATGAACCAAACAGATAGGCCGCCACACCACCAGCGACCCCAACAATCAGATAGATCATCAGAACGCTTACGGCTTGAGGAACCCCCAATTTTGCAAGGCGTGTGACGATGGGGCGCATCGCAGTACTAATAACAATAGCGACGAAAAATGTGACTAAGGCGATACGAGCTGAAACGAGCAGCGAAAAGAGCAGCAATACTCCGCCAATTGTGAGGGCGGCTTGCACAATGGTGCGATACTGGAGACGTGGGACATTTATTGGTGCGCGCATTATGATTATGTTGAGTCGATTAAGTGCAAGCGTGTTCCCACATGGAACCTATTATGACAACAATACACTGTTTCTTGGAAACTGTCTAAACCAAAAAGAGTTGCTGACAAGAGCAACCCTTTTTTCATGTTAATGGATTTAGCGATTCGTTCGATTCATCATTTTGACAGTCTGCAAAAACCGCCGAGAGATGTTATACGACGAACCGATTAAATACCCCTGATAGGTTATACCCATCTAGACTCTGCGTACAAGTTTTAGCAAGAAGAGCAGCACAATTGCGCCAATAATAGCGACAATTAGACTGTAGACGTTGAATCCGGTGACATCCGCCTGGCCAAACGAATTCATGATAAATCCGCCGATAAATGCGCCAGCAATGCCGACGATGATGTTGCTGATCATCCCCATTTGAGCGTCTGTCTTCATAATCATGCTGGCAATCCAACCAGCTAATGCACCAAAGATAATCCATAGTAAAATGTTCATGTTTTCAATCCTTTGTCACGCAATAGCAGTGGTTTGCTATTTGTGCGAATAGTAATTTGCGATACCCAGTATAGGTGAGAACAGAAATTTGATAATGTACATGGATAGAGAAACACGGCACATAAAGTGGTCTAAATACCCCAAATATGGGCAGATTTGGTTATATTTCTGGCATGAATCTACTTTTAACCTTCCTACCCAATGTGTTCAATCCCCGCTGGTGGCAACGCTCAAAACTCGAATTTCAACTCGCATGGAAGCTCCTGCGCGACCCAGAAGTGCCACGCCTGCTGAAACTGATTCCGCTTGTCGTATTGCTCTATGTACTCTCTCCATTTGACATCATTCCCGGCTTTCTACCCGTCGTCGGACAACTAGACGACATTGGCATCATGCTATTAGGTCTAAAGCTCTTTGCGCGTCTCGCGCCAGAACCAATTGCGCAAAAATACGCCGAGTCACTCAAGATCGACTACATGCTTAAAAAGTAAGCGCGATTTTGCTGGACACACAGCGTATTTTATGTTTCAATAGCAGTGAAACATAAGAGCTAATTTTCACAGGAGAGCGATAATGAAACTGGGTAAACGTACACAAATCACGCTTGGTGTCCCTGATCTCGCAGCCGAGACAAAATTTTTCAGCGATCTAGGCTTTCAGATTGTTGATGAAAATACGGAGCCATACCCATGGCGGCAATTTTCCGATGGACAAAATCTGATCCTGATCAATCAGGATGGCATGACCTATCGTGGGCTGATCTATTTCAATCCAGAGCTAGACACACTGGTTGCCGCAATGGAAGCGGCAGGGGTGGAATTCTTCTGGAAAAACCAGCATGAAGACGGTTCGCATGAAGCGGCAATGTTCATCGATCCAAACGGAATCGCGGGCAAAGATAGCGACAAGAATTTAGGCGTTAATATCGTCGCGCATGATGCGGATGGCCTGCATCAACCCGCAGGCGAGCCGCTGACAATGTGCGGCAAGTTTGGTGAGTTTGCCGTCCCCGTCAGCGATTTTGCCGCCTCACGCGCATTCTGGACTCAGCTCGGTTTTGATGTTCTATATGCGCAGGAAGAGGGGGCTGGCTATCCATGGGGCATTCTGCACGACGGAATGGTGGTGCTGGGGCAACATCAGCACGGCGGCAATTGGGACATGGATAATGCGTTTGACATTCCAGCCATGACCTACTTTTCAAAGGATTCGGCCGAAAAGATCGCCTTCATCAAATCTTGCGGATACGAGGCCGCGTTTGAATCAGCCGATGAAAACAACGTCGTCCAACATGCAGGTTTTCACTCTCCCAGTGGACAGCCTATATTTATCTTTCAAGGTGAAATCTGAGACCAGTTGAAATTGCGCCCACATGATCTCTGACTGCCCAACTTTATTTGGGCAGTTTGAACAGTGGGCAGTTGCACCAAAAAACCGTATCATTCCAGCATTCCCATTAACAAGTTGTTAAATCAAATAGGCGCGACACGACCCGTGTCGCCCACTTCTGAGGAGAAGATCATGTTAAAATCTGGAAAATGGTTGGTTTTGCTTTTGCTGATATTTGGACTGGTGGTCGGGTGTAGCAACACGGCAGAACCAGAGGTGACGGAAGAGACAGAATCGGCCGATATGGATACTGAAACCGCAGAGCCGGTTGAAGACGAATCGACTGAGGATGACGGCGCAACGGTAGCGGAAGATTTCACCATCGGCCTGATCATGGTGGGGCCACGCGAAGATCGCGGCTGGAACCAAGCTCATTGGGAAGGTGTAGAGTATGTAGCAGAGCGGATGGATGCCGAAATCGTTTGGTTTGATAAGCTGAACGTTGCGGATAATCCCGATGTGACGATTGAGCAGGTGGTCGATGATTTGGTTGGTCAAGGGGCTGACTTTATTGTGACCAATTCGGCCGAATTTGCCGACCCCACAGACAACGCCGCCAGTGCCCACCCCGATGTCTACTTTATCCACGCCTCTGGGGACAACGCCCTCAACGGCTCTGCTCCTGAAAACGTCTCCAACGTGATGGGTAAGATGGAGTATGGCAAAATGTTGGCGGGCTGTGCCGCCGCAATGACGACTGAGACAGGGCAAATTGCCTATCTCGGCCCCCTAATCGACGCGGAAACCCGCCGCCTCGTCAACAGCACCTATCTCGGCGCACGCCACTGCTACGAACAACGCGGCTTGAACCCCGATGATTTGCAATTTGAAGTTGTCTGGATTGGTTTTTGGTTCAACATTCCCGGTGTGACGCTTGACCCCACGCAAGTTGTCAACGATTTTGTAGACGGCGGCGCAGATGTCATCGTTTCCGGTATCGACACGACTGAAGCGATCGTTGTGGCGGGCCAGCGCAATGCGGCTGGTGAAGCCGTTTTCGCTGTGCCATATGATTATGAAGGCGCATGTGATGAAGCACCTGACGCTTGTTTGGGTGTCCCCTTCTACAATTGGGGTCCCGATTACCTACGCCTGATGGAAGCTGCGCGTGATGGTGCATGGGAACAAGAGTGGATTTGGAGCGGCCCCGATTTCGCCGATCTCAACAATCCTGACACCAGCATGATCGGCTGGATAGATGGCCCCGCCCTTTCACAAGAAGGCCAAGCTGCAATCGACGCGATGGTTGCGGGCTGGGAAAGTGGCGAGCTAGACCTTTTTGCAGGCCCTCTAAACTATCAAGATGGCAGCACGTTCGTCGCGGATGGTGAAACAGTTGACGATAACACACTCTGGTATACGGAGCAGTTATTGGAAGGCGTGACTGGCGCAAGCGAATAGATAGATATAGCAGGGGTGCAGTACGCTGCACCCCGTCCTCATGCAGGTTGAACTAAAAAACATCACCAAGACATTTGGGCCGGTGCGTGCCAACGACGACATTACGTTGACCGTCGAGGGTGGCACTATTCAAGGGCTGTTGGGCGAGAATGGCGCGGGCAAAAGCACCTTGATGAAGGTGTTGTCTGGATTTATCTCGTCCGACTCTGGCGAACTGTTGTTAAACAAACAGTCTGTCCAGCTCGTCTCACCACAAGATGCCATCGCGCATGGCGTGGGGATGCTGCATCAAGACCCACTCGACTTTCCTCCCATGCGGCTCCTGTCCAATTTTCTCGTCGGATGTGAGGGGATGGGTCTCGATACAAAATCGGCCGAAATCGCCTTTCGCGATCTCTGCACTCAGTTCAACTTCTCTCTCGACCCCAATGCCTTTGTCAATGAGATTACCGTCGGTGAACGCCAGCAGCTTGAGATTATCCGCTTGCTCTGGCGTGGCGTTGACACGTTAATTTTGGATGAGCCAACAACGGGCATCTCCGCACCGCAAAAGGTGCTGCTCTTTGCGACGCTCAAAAAGCTGGCTGAGACAGGGAAATCGATCATTTTCGTCTCCCATAAGCTAGAGGATGTCGAGGAGCTTTGCGACAATGTCGCGGTGCTGCGTCAGGGTAAGCTGGTTGCCGAAATGGTGCGTCCGTTTGACATTGAAGCACTCGTCACGTCGATGTTCGGGCAGGTGATGACGACGAGTGAACGCCCGTCCGTCCCACTGGGCAAGTCACTATTGCAGCTGGAAAATCTCGCTGTCACCGATTATCGCATGACCATGCACGATGTTACGGCAACGGTGCAGGCTGGCGAGGTGATCGGCGTGGCGGGCTTAGAAGGGTCGGGGCAACGCTTATTGATGCAGGCATGTGCGGGATTGCTGCGACCCAAATCAGGCACTATCACCATTGACTCGCAAAATCTAACGGGCAAAACGTATCCTAGCTACGCTGCGGCTGGCGTCGCCTTTATGCCAGCCGACCGGATGGAAGAGGGGCTGGTGGAAGGGTTAACCATCGCGGAACATGTCGTGTTGGCGCGGCGATTGCGGCAGAAAAAGCATGAGCGGGCGCGCTTGATTGCGTGGGATGACGCGAACGCGGCGGCATCGGCCGATATTGCCGAATTTAATATCAAAGGTCGTCCCGAAAGCACCGTCGAATCGCTCTCTGGGGGTAACCAACAGCGCACGCTACTCGCCCTCCTTCCCGACCAATTGCGCTTGCTCATTATGGAGCATCCGACGCGCGGCCTCGATGTCGAATCGGCGCAATACATCTGGGGCAAACTGTTGGCACGGCGCGAAGATGGCACGGCGATTATGTTTAGTTCAGCCGATCTCGACGAAATTTTCCAATACAGCGACCGCATCTGGGTCTGTTTTGATGGTCAAATCATTGCAGACATCTCAACCTCTGAAACGACGATTGAGGCTCTCGGCTATCTGATTGGCGGCAAAAAATTGTGAGACAAACCGACCTCGTAGAAATTTGAAAATCTGGTGAAACATAGGTGGCGCGTCTCATTGCACGCACCACGCACCACGTATCACGCTTTATTCTCTCCCATCTGATCATGCACCGCTTAACCCCAATCCTCCCGCTGCTATCCGCGCTTATCATTGCCTCATTGCTCATCGTCATGCTGGGCGAAAATCCCGTCGCCGTCTACCAAACCCTTGTGCGTGGCTCACTTGGCACGTCGATTAAAGTTGCCGATACGCTCGTCGTCTGGACATCGCTAACAATCGTTTCAGCCGGCCTTCTGATCAGCTTTCGCGCTGGACAGTGGAATATCGGAATTGAAGGGCAGATCGGGATGGGTGCGGTCTTCGCATTTGCGGCGGCTCGCCTTTTTTGGGAGAGCAATGGATTTATCGCCATCTTAGGCATGATAGTCGCTGGCATCATCGGCGGGATGTTCTGGGGATTGATCGTTGCGCTGCTGAAAATTTATGGCAATGTCAACGAGATTTTCGGCGGTCTCGCGCTGAACTATGTCGTCAACGGGTTGACAATTTATCTGATCGCTGGGCCATGGAAGCAGGTGGGGTCGAGCAATGTCAGTGCGAGCGAGACGCTGCCTCGCACGATTTGGCTGCCCACGATTGGCACATTACGGGTTAGCGTTGTCAGCTTAATCTTAGCTGTTGTCGTCGCCAGCATCGTCTATTTAACGTTGCGCGGCACGATTTGGGGCTTGCAACTCAAGGCCGTCGGTAAAAATTTACGCTCCGCTATTCTGCTCGGCATTCCCACTCAGCGCGTGCTGCTTTCTGCCTATCTCGCCTGTGGTTCATGTGCGGGTTTGGCTGGCGCATTGTTGTTAGCGGGTTTTCGTCATCAACTCATCCCCAGCATCTCTGGCGGGCATGGGTTTTTAGGCATTTTGATCGTGTTGCTTTCCGCCTTTAAAGGCGCGTGGCTGGCTCCCATCGCCTTCTTTTTTGCGGCCGCAAGTGTGGGTGGCACGTCGCTGCGTATTTCGCTGGGACTCGACTCATCACTTGGGGGTGTCATGATCGGTCTCATTGTCCTCTCGTTTGAATTGCTGCAAGGGATTCGCGCGCGTTATGTTGGTAAGCAAGGGGTTTTTGGGAATTCGGGGGGATGAGGAAATGTATTGCGTATTGCGTATTGCGTATCTAGAAGTCGATACGCAATACGCAATACGCAATAGTTGTTACGAGGCGATTTGCTCGACGGCAGCTATATCCGCTTACGGCGTCAGATAGTCACGAGCGGCTGTGAAGGTCGGATTGCTTGGGGATAATTCGGCCGATCTCGCAATATCTTCCAACGCCGACCCATCATTCATAAAGAACTTAGCCCATCCGCGCAAGAAATACGCCCCCGCCTCTTCTGGCTTCGCCGCGATTGCCCTCGTCGTTGTCTCGATGATTTCAGGAAACATCGTGTCTGTCCAGCCATCTGCGACCGTCCCGGCAAATAGCTCACCGTTGATGTCGAAAATAGTTTCAGGTGCAAGTCCACTGAATGGTGCGACCGCGCCAAAATAATCACCGGTATACATGCGCGACATAATCGGGTAGGCTGATTCGGCCACCAGCACGCGATAACGACTGGTCAAGTCGATTAGATATGCATTCCACTGCACGGTTGCATCTTCCATCTCACGCAACTGATAGGCACTACCGGCAGCATCGATCCAGAGGCCAGCCTGAGCCAATTCAACAGCGCGATTATTGGCCTCATTGCCCTCAACTTGGCGCAGCGCAACCGTTTCTAATGCCGACCCATTCCAACTCATCACCTCAAATTCGACGCGCCGCACGCCACAGGCGTAGCAAAAAATATAGGGGTCTGTGTCGTCAAAGATCAACTCCTGCAAACCGTCGCCATTTAGATCTTCGACCCATCCTGCAAACGGACTACCGTTGTCATTGCGTGCCACAGATTGTAATTGCATACCATCAAACTTGAACAGTTTGGCGACCCCACTATGTGCGCCGACACCGCCAGAGACAAATAACCAGAGGTTGGTTGGCTCAATGAAAACTTGCATCACTGAACCCTCACCCATATAGTCGGGCCCATACCCCAGCGAACTGGCCTGATCTAGACCGTCATCACCGAGCGGGGTCAATCCGAGTAGCTCCCACGTGCCGTTGACATATTCGTAAATACCAAGCATGTGTTCGGATGGGGGATCATAAGAGCGCGACCCGACCGTGTGGGCGATATAGAGCAGCCGATCTTTGGCAAGGATGCGGCGTATGGCGATTTCGCCATCTGGCATGTTAGTAAGCAGATCGGCCGATGCCATCTCACGCAATCCCGCAATATCCAACTGAGCCAATGGCGCAGCTTCGGTTACAGCCCAACGGAAGTTGCGCCCTTCAACGGGCAGCGTGACCACTTCACCAGCGAGTTGCACCCAAAACGTGCCACCATTGACGCCCGCTGGGAACGGCGTGCGCCCTTCTCCGATCAAAACACCATCACCATTTGGTGTCCATAACACGCTCTGTTCCAGCGCAAACAGACCGTCTTGCAAGACAGATGTCGAGCTATCTGAATTGATTTGGACAATTTGGAAGTAGCTAGCAGGTGCATCGAGCGAACTTAACTCGCCGGCAAAGGCAAGCGTGCGCCCTGCCCCATCTTGGGTTGGTGCACGGAATAGCGTTGGTAACTCATCGCTGTCACCCAAACTCGTAATCAATGGGGTGACGGTTTTGGCAACAGTGTCAACTTGGGCGACACCCGGCGTTCCATAGACGAGTAAATCGCTTGCCAACAACGCTTGACCCGGCGCGAGCCATTTGAATTCACAGCAGCCGACGGCCCCATTTGCCTGCGCAATCTCGGTGATGTCAGTAAAACTGCCATCTGTCAAATCGAATATGCCGATGCCGCCCCCTTCTGGGAAATAGGCAAACTCTACCGCCAACTGAGAGCCATCGGGTGACCATTGTGCGCCAAAGTAGTAACGCAAGAGACCTTCAGGGATGACCACGTTGGGATCGCTAAAGTCTGGTGTTGGATCACTGGGCAGTCGCATCGTTGGTTGCGCGTCGCCTTGCAACGCGATCGTTTGAATGCCGTTGAGCGCAAATGCGACCTGTGAGCCATCTGGGGAAATGGTTGGGGCATTGATCGGACTAAACACTGCCTCGCCTAGCAGAACGGCATCGCTCATCTTGTCGCCCGTCACCAAAACATGTCGCTCGCCGCTTGTTAGGTTTAAAGCAACGAGATCGTTATTGGTTTCATAGACCAGCATATCGGCCGAAATCGCAAACTCCTCCACCCCCGTCGCCTCATCCGTCACCATCGTCGTTGTCAACCCATCACGCTCCATGCGCGTCACCTGTTTCGTCACGCCATCAATAAAGTAGACAGCCGCAGGCAAAATTCCAAGCGGTGGCTGCTCCACAACAACAGGCTCTGCCGGAGTCGTTGCAGTTTCAGCAACTGGATACGCTTCCGCAGGCTCACTCGTCGGCTCTTGTGTAGCAACTTCGACGACGATTGAGGGGTTTTCACTCTCGCTCGTTGCGTCGGGAACAAACTGCGTTTCAGGGGTAAACGCGAGCGGGACTTCCGTCGGCGACTTAGTCGGCAATTCAGTTATATCAGTGGGGGAACTATCACGACAGGCTGCGATTAGCAGCAAAAGGATCAAGAAAAAGGCTTTAACGTTCACAGCATACTCCTAGTCTCACGTTAACTGTTACCAATAGTGTAAACAAAAAGTCGTATATTGGACACTTTTCCGTATGAATTCATAGTATGGAGGTGTTAAAATGCGGCAATTTGGGAAAAGTTGCTAGTTGCTAGTTGCTGGTGGTGTCAATTAACCACTTGCAAGTAGCCCTTTTTTATGAATACAGCATTACTTGCATTGGAAGATGGAACCCTTTTTGACGGCATCGGTTTTGGCGCAGTTGGAGACACAACTGGCGAAGTCGTTTTTAACACCAGCATGACGGGGTATCAGGAAATTTTGACCGACCCTTCGTATCATGGGCAGATGGTGACGATGACCCAGCCACACATCGGCAACTATGGCGTGACACCTGAAGATGATGAAAGCAGCCGCATTTGGGCTGCCGGAATGATCATTCGTCATCTCAGCCCCGTCGTCAGTAATTGGCGTGCGCGGCAAAGTTTGGGTGATTATCTGCAAGAACGCGGCATCGTTGGCATCACCGAAGTAGACACCCGTGCGCTCGTGCGCCACATCCGCGACAATGGCGCCATGCGGGGTGCAATCAGCAGCAGCGACCCCGATCCCGATCGCCTAATTGCGCTGGCACGTGCGAGTCGTGATATGAATGGGCTCGATCTCGTTCAAGAGGTCACATCTGCCGAACCCTACCACTGGACGCAGGGTGAAAATTGGTGGACGCCGAACCAAGCGAAAATCGATACTGCAACGAGTAACTATCACATTGTCGCCTACGATTTCGGGATCAAAAAGAATATGTTGAAGCTGCTGGCGGCGCGTGGGTGTCGGATTACGGTTGTGCCGGGTGGATATTCGGCCGAAAAAACGCTCGCCCTCAACCCCGATGGGATCTTCCTCAGCAATGGGCCCGGCGATCCCGCAGCCGTCACCTATGCCATCGACGCAGTGCGCGATCTCGTCGGCAAAAAGCCGCTCTTTGGCATCTGTCTCGGACATCAAATTCTTGGGCTGGCATTGGGGGGTGAAACGTTTAAGATGAAATTTGGACATCGCGGCGGCAATCAACCTGTTCAGGTGGCCGAGAGCGGTTCAGTGCAAATTTCTAGCCACAATCATGGGTTTGCTGTTGACCCTAACAGCCTTCCCACAGATGTGCAGGTTTCGCACACTAATCTAAATGACGGTGTCGTTGAGGGGCTGGACATCCCTAGTAAACGCGCATTCTCTGTCCAGTATCACCCCGAAAGTTCACCCGGCCCACACGACTCCGACGAGCTATTCGATAAATTCATCGCGATGCTAGGCGAATAATCTACTGAATACTGATGTATTTTCAGATACCCGTCGTGCTAGAATAGTGCGTCGGGTTTTCCCCTGCAAAATTATCAATCAATTATGTTGAACTGGCTGATCGGTCTTTAAGAGAAGAAATCGGTTGTTAGATGATGGACTCAGACTGTCTTTTATCTTTGCGGAACTTATTCTTTATGCCCTATAAGCCGGTTCGGAAACGGATCTCGGATGCAAACACAAATTCAGTGTCCCAATTGTCACAGCCCCATTACGGCCGACGTATATCAACTATTAGACGTTGACCAAGCCCCCCAAATTAAACAGGCGTTGTTAGGCGGTGGTCTCAACATCGCACAATGTCAAAATTGTGGCTGGTCGGGCCAAGTCGCCGCACCACTCGTCTATCACGACTCAGCGCATGACTTGTTAATGACGTTTGTGCCGATGGAACTGAATCTACCCTACGATCAGCAAGAGCGCATGATGGGGCAGTTGGTGCGCGCCGTCGTTGAGAACGTGCCGCAAGAAAAGCGTCGTGCATACCTTTTACAGCCACAGCAGATTTTCCGCTGGCAAACGTTCATGGAAAAAGTCTATGAGACGGAAGGGATCACGCCTGAAATGTTGCAAAAACAGCAACGACAGGTTGAACTGTTACAAACGTTACTCAAGGCTGACAGCGATGTGATGGCGTATTTGCTCAATGAACGTAAGGCAGACGTCGACGACGATGGGTTTGTACAGATGGTACAGGCGACCTTACAACAAGCTGTACAGGCTCAGCAGTCGGAGCCAATGACGCGCCTTTCCAACCTTCAGTACTATCTCATGACGAAAACGGAGGCGGGGAAGCGGGCTGAAAAGCGACAGATGGCGATGAGTGCGCTCCAGCAAGAGGCGAAGGCAAACGACGGCGTAACCCCACAAATGGTCGCGCAACACGTCATCAAAAATATGGATGACGACGCGACGATCGATGCAATTGTCGAGGCGACAGGGGCGATTAGCTACGAATTTTTTGGCGCATTGTCACAAGAGATCGACGCAGCGGCGAAAGCTGGCGAGTCTGGCAAAGTCAATCGCTTAACAGAGATCCGCACGCGGCTGTTAGAAATCTACGACGAGATGCAAAAAGTGTCGGCGCAGTTGATGATGGAAGCGTTGAATACCGTCAACACGATTGCGGCCGCGTCCGATAAGCGGCTCGCTATCCAACAAAATGCGGAGCGCATTGACGAGGCGTTTATGATCACGCTTGAGCAACAGTTGGAGATGGCGCGCAATGAAGCGCAGCTCGATCGTGTCCTTGCGCTTAAAGAGATCAAGCAACTGCTGGAAGAGATGATGCAGCAATCGAATGACCCGTCGATGCAGATGATCACAGCGATGTTGCAAGCACCCAGCCCAGACGAGTTGAACAAATTCCTCGCTGCGAACGCGCAATATGTCACGCCCGATTTGTTAGAGGCGTTTGATGCACTTTCGGCCGAACTTCCCGCAGACGCACCGCCTGAACTACATGCTCGACTCGGGCAACTGCGCACGCTCGTTGAGCAACGTCTCGCCGTAACAGCATAGAGCAGCAAACTTAAAATGCAAGCCAACTACGTTCAACGCCTGCGGGTCACTTTTCGCAAATTGGGAGCGGCTCGCTGGATTGGTCATCTCGACGTGAACCGCACATGGGAACGCGCGCTCAATCGAGCCGCGATCCCAATGGCGTACACACAGGGGTTCAATCGTCGGCCGCGAATGCAGTTTGCATCAGCCCTGCCGCTTGGCTACACAAGCGAATGTGAACTGGTCGATTTATGGCTGGAAACGGAGATCGAACCTGCGCAAGCGTTGGCGCAACTTCAAGCGCGGATGGCGCCCGGTATTGAGGTCATCGCCGCTGAAACAGTTGATATTCGCCAGCCTGCATTGCCAACGTTGACGGTCGCGGCGCGCTTCATCGTGCGCTTCAACCATGTGGCCGTCAACAGCAGTGATTTGACGCAGCGGGTTGCCGCAATGCTAGCTGCTGAGAAGGTCATGGTTGAAAAGCCGGGCCGCAAAAATCGTGGCAAATTGTATAATTTGCGGCCGCGCGTCCAGTCTTTGGATGTGATTGATGGCGAACCTGTAAAAATGGAGATGCTGCTTTCGGCCGAAGAAGGCAAGGCGGGCAGACCCAACGACATTATCCAAGCATTAGGCATCGATCCCCTTGCGACGCACGTGCATCGCGCTGATTTAACATTACGTGATTGGACAGGGTAATCGGGTGTGTGCGGCTTACAAATCGGCCGAAAACCGACTATCATAAGCGCGTGAAGCACTTATTTCTGCTCCTACTCCTGCTCCTCATCGGCTGTGAGATCGTTGCAACGCCCGCATCGCCCCCCACCCAATCGAGCAACTTACAACCAACCCCGACCCTCATCCCGATCACGCCAACACCACCAACTGATTCTGGTTGGACATCTCTACAGACAGGTCTCGACCGTCGCACCATCAACCTCTACACTGCTGAAGGCGCATTAAAAGATTCCCTCTACATACTTCGCATCGACCCCGCACATTTTCGCTTTGACGTTGGCTATAGTCCGCGCGAACCAAAGACGCTGCGGCAATGGCAAGTCGAAACGGATGCACTCATTACGGTCAATGGTGGCTACTTTACACCAGAGTATCTGGCAACAGGGCTAACCATTATTGATGGGGTAGCCAGCGGTGTCAGCTACACCTATGGCGGCATGTTTTGGACGCAGGATGGCTTTCCGACGCTGCAACCACTGGCGACACAACCGTACAGCAGCGCACAGCCGATTGAAGATGGATTGCAGGCGTTTCCGATGTTGGTAATTGATGGGGAAGCATCCTTTTTACGAGAATCGGCCGATCGCGCCAGACGCACTGTCGTGGGGATGGACACAGATGGCAACGTGATCCTGATCGTCACCGCCCGTTCATACTTTACCCTACCCGAATTTAGCACTTATCTCGCCGCAAGCGATCTCGCCCTCAACCACGCCCTCAATTTAGACGGCGCGACATCGAGCGGTATTTTGCTGACAGAACCATTGGAAGAGGTTCCCGCGTTGGTGCTGTTGCCGACGGTGTTGTTAATTCGGCCGAAATAAGTGTAACTCCCTCCCCTTGAGGTTGATCTTCGTGAAACAGCCGAACCGCTATCTCCCTGTCGCTCGCTGCACGGACACGTTCCCCGTCCCGCTATCAATCGAAATATCTAAGCGATTGGCGGCCCGCTCATAATCGGCCGTTTGCCAAATACCATCTCCTGCCTCTCCCTCAATCAGCTCAAATCGCTCGTCTCCGCTAAACCGTCCCGTTCCGCCATCAAAGTTGATCCGCGCCTCCATTCCATCAGGAAGAAAGAGCGTCACATTGCCCGTTCCAGTGTCAAATTTGTACTCGCCGCGCCCCGATTGGGGGAGATACCATTGCGACGAGCCTGTTCCCGTATCAACCCCTGTATCATATTCACCCTCTGGCAAACGCGCTGTAATTGCACCCGTGCCTGTATCCACATCGAGATAGGTCAAATCTGCACCGCGCAGATCAAGGGTCAGTGCGCCCGTGCCGCTGTCTACCCGCAGTTCCGTCGGGATCGCGCCATTAAGACCAAGCTGCCACGGTGGGAGATCGAAGCTGGCACCCCAGTTAGCGGGGTTCATAAACCAACCATTACCCTCTGCCCCCATCCGAACTTGGGCATCACTTTGTGCGACTTCCGCGCGGGTTGAAAACTCACCGACGTAACTGACGGTTCCTTCTATTAGGTTGGGGCCGCCATTAAACACGCTAATGTTGGCGCCTGCGATGCCCGTGTCGAGGATAATTTCGGCCGATCTCGCCTCTCCAACTGGAATTGTGAGCGGTTGGTTACGGGTCGCTTCCAAACCTTCTAATGGTCGCCTATCCCCGTTTGGGACAAGCAGCGTCGCCGCCACCACGCCAATCGCCGCCAACCCAACCAGCCCACTCAGAACGGAACCAATCGGCCGACGAAGATTCTTCACAATCAAATTTACACCGAGCAAGATTAGAAAAATCGGCCAAATCCGAAACAGCCCTGCCCAATTAAGCGCAGGCGCCATATTAAAATTTGACAGCAACCAAAAGACACCGATTGCGATCAGGATCAAGGGACCGAACAACGATGGGTTATTTTGTTTTTCTTTCATAGCAATCTTCTCCACATTTGTTATGCAAGCTATACGCGACGATTAGAAATCCGTTGCGCGCCATTTACAGATGGCTGAAATATACTTTTCTCTATCCCCACCTTGTTAGAATAAGCGTTGGCTAATTCGCTACACTAGAATTTGCGATTGGCAACGAGCAACCATGAATCAAAACGGACACATCCAACACCACAAAATCGCCATCATTGGCGCAGGCCCAGTCGGGATCGAAATGGCGGTCAGCCTGAAACGACTTGGCGTTCCCTACATTCAATTTGATGCAAATCAAGTCGCCCATACCATTAGCTGGTGGCCACGCAACACCAACTTTTTCAGCACCACCGAGCGCGTCGCCATCGCAGGGGTTCCGATCCAAAACAATCATCAGCAGCGCATCACGGGTGAAGATTACCTCGCCTATTTACGCGGCGTGATCGAGCAGTTTGATCTCACCATTAACACGTTTGAACCTGTTGTTGCAATTGAACAACAGGAGAATGACTTTCTTTTAACAACGCAAACACGAACAGGGACTCAGCACTATTCGGCCGAAAAAGTCATCATCGCCATCGGTGATATGCACACGGCCAATCATTTGGGCATACCCGGTGAAGACCTACCGTTCGTTACCCATTATTTCAATGACCCCCACGACTATTTTCAACAGCGATTGTTGATCGTCGGCGGGCGTAATTCAGCTGTCGAAGCCGCCCTGCGCTGTTGGCGCGTTGGCGCAGATGTCACAATCGTGCATCGTCGTCCTGACCTCGACCGCCAACGGGTCAAGCACTGGCTGCTGCCAGACTTAGAGGTGCAAATTGAGGACGGTAATATCGCGTTTATGCCCAGCGTTACGCCGATTGAGATCAGACCCGATTATGTCGCGCTGGCTCCATGCGATGCGTTCGGCCAACCGCTCCCCGACGCATCCATCATTAAACATCCCACCGATTTTGTCTTCTTCGCTACGGGCCATCGGGGGGATCAATCTCTGCTCAAGATGGCAGGAATCGAACTCGTTGGTGAAAACCGCGTTCCCGTCTACGATCAGCACACAATGGAATCAAACATTCCAAATATCTATCTTGTCGGAACCGTCGCGGCAGGGGTTCAACAACGCTACACGATTTTTATCGAAAACAGCCATGAACATGTTGCCAAAGTCGCCTATGCTTTGACGGGCAAAATCCCACCAGTTGGCACAGTGGCGCAGCGTAGCTACGAAATGGCATTTGAGCAGTTTGAGGCGAACTAACAGAAAATGCGATCAGCTTGATCGCGCTCCAGAAAAATGAGACAAAACATTTCATCAGGTGCAAAGTGGGAAGAGATCGTGGGCTATTCACGCGCCGTGCGTGTCGGCAATATCGTTGAGGTTGCAGGAACAACGGCTGTTGACGAAGCTGGCAATATCGTCGGCAGCGGGGACGTGGCAGCTCAAACACGCTATATCTTGCGCAAAATTGAGCGGGCATTAGACGATGCTGGCGCCAAATTGGCAGATGTTGTGCGAACACGCATGTTTGTAACTGACATCAGCCAATGGGAGGCGATTGGTCGCGTACACGGCGACTTTTTCCGTGATATTCGACCAGTAGCGACGATGGTTGAGGTGAAGGGGTTGATTTCGGCCGATTTACTCATCGAAATCGAGGTCACTGCGCATCTAACCGATTAATTTTCACTAATGGTTTGATAGAAGCGTTGTCACCCTTCCTTTTCTAAATTGACACAGCATGGGCTAGTGTTATAATCAATCTAGACTTTAAGTGTAGCCGCAGTCGGTATTATTTGTTCGGTTGGTTAGAAACTTTGTTTCTTTCCTACAAAGCGAGCTTTGATGGCAGCGTAAGAAGGTTTATTGCGAATTAAGTTGAGCTTTTAACAGAAACTCGGCGTTCGTTGCAATTTTCCAACGTGCCGAGTTTTTTTGCGTCTACTAAAGTCAAAATCTATGGTGAGGCAACGTTTATTCTAATGGTTGACGATTACAGCAATTTCGAAGAACAACTAGAAAACTTTTTGGATTTCGACACACTAAACGAAGGCGATATGCGAACAGGGACAGTCGTCTCTATTTCATCGCAAGGCGTGATTGTTGCGCTGGCAAATGTGAAGCGCGATGGCATCGTGCCACAGTCAGACATCAATCGACTGTCGAACAAAGAAAAGGAAGAGATGCAGGTGGATGACGAGGTGACAGTGCGGATTGTCAAAACGGACGATCCCGACAGCCTAATCGTCTCTATTTTCCAAGCACGAATCGCGGAAGACTGGGAGCAAGTTGAAGAACTTCGCAAGACAAAAGATGTCATTGAAGTTGAGGTCACTGGCTACAACAAAGGTGGTTTGATCGCCCCTTATGGTCGCCTACGTGGTTTCATTCCACTCTCGCAAGTCTCTGGCTTTAGCCGCAATATGGACGGCCCCGAGCGTCAGAGCCGCATGGCTAAGATGCGCGGTGAGATGATTCCCGTCAAGGTGATCGAGGTCGATAAAGAGCGTCGTCGTCTGGTCTTCTCACAACGTGAAGGACAGCGTGAGGCGGATGCGGCAAAGCGTGAAGAGTTCATGCAGGCTATCAGCGTTGGCGATGTTCTCAAAGGGCGCGTTCGTAGCATTCGTGACTTTGGTGCATTTGTCGATCTTGGACAAGCAGATGGCTTGGTGCATGTTTCTGAGTTAGCATGGTATCGTGTCGACCATCCACGTGAAGTGGTCAAAGTTGGGGATGAGATTGAGGTACAGGTGTTGCGCGTTGTTCTTGAACAGGGACGCATTAGCCTGAGCCGTAAGCCGCTCATCAAAAACCCATGGGACAACATCCACGAAAGTTATCAAGAAGAGTCCTTGGTTGAGGGTGAAATTGTTCGCATCACAGATTACGGTGCGTTTGTTGAACTTGAACCCGGCGTCGAAGGCTTGCTCCACATCACGCAATTGTCTCGCTCCAATGTCGAAGACGTGCGTGAAATTGTTCAGGAAGGCGAGCGTCACCTCTTGCGCGTGCTTACAGTCGATGATGACCGCCAACGTATTCGTCTCAGCTTGAAAGCAGTCTCTGCCAACGAACAGATCGAGTGGATGACACGTCAAAGCGAAGAGGCCGAAGCAGCGGACGAAGAAGCTGAAGTAGTCGAGAATGAAGATGCAGCGCAGGCTGAATCACAAGACGATCAAGCTGAAGCACCGAAAGAACAAGTTGAAGCCGCAGTTGAGGACGAGGCTCCTACCCACGAAGAAGATGCAGCAGACACGCTGGAAATTGCAGAAGCGTCTGTTGACACATCATCTGAGGTAGACAGTGAGTCCGCCGAAGAAAGTGCAGAGGTTGTGAGCGATGAGACTGTTTCGGAAGAAGCAGTTGTTGAACCTGTCTCGGAAGAAACAGTTGAAGAGGCAGTTGAAGAAGATGCCCCAGTCCATGAGGAACCAGCGGATACGTTGGAAATCACGGAAGCGGCAGTTGAAGAAGAACAAGTAGATGAGGATAATGGATCAGAGGCGGATGCTTCTGAGGAAGATGAATCTTAAATGGCAAAAGAAGAAAAATTAGAGGTCGAAGGTACTGTAATCGAGGCGCTGCCAAACACACAGTTTATGGTAGAACTTGAAAACGGTCATAAAGTATTAGCCTATCTTTCAGGGCGAATGCGGAAACGCTATATTCGCATTCTGCTGGGTGATGTTGTGCGGCTGGAAATGACACCGTATGATATGTCACGCGGTCGCATTACGTGGCGTTACCGCAAGCAGATGCAGCGATAAAATGTGAAACGATCTCAAAAAAAACAGCCTAATTAGGCTGTTTTTTTGTCTCACAATTATCAATGTGACTTAAAGAAATATTGTTTCGGGAAATCCAATTCCCGAAACAACATCCCCATTGCTCGCAATTTAGTCACTTATGCGCGTGTTTGACAATTTGGGCGATCCAGTCGCCTTGGGTGAATTCCGCATGTAGAATGCCGCCCGCCTGGTGAATCGCTTGTTGCAGATCGGCCGATTGTACACCCAATATCCCACTCAGAATCAACACGCCATCAGGGGCAATATAGTCCAACAGTTGTCCCTGGGTCAACATTTCGATTAATGTCGGCGCAAGTATGTTGGCAATCAACACATCCCAATCACGACGCTCAACGACATCAAGACTCCCCTGCTTCACAACAATCTTTCCATCAACTGCGTTAATACGCGCGTTTTCGCGTGTCGCGACAACAGAATCATGATCGATATCGACGGCAAGCAGTGGCGACGCGCCTAACATCGCCGCGCCAATGGCAAGAATGCCTGAGCCACAGCCTAAGTCGAGCGCGCTAGCGCCAGCATTGACATATTGCTCAATTTGTTTGAGGCAAAGTTGTGTTGTCTCGTGTGTGCCAGTCCCGAAGGCGTTGCCGGGATCAAGCGTGATGACGAGGTCATCTGGATTACTGTCTAGCTGTTCCCAACTCGGCCGAACCCAAAATCGCTCGCCAATTTGCAATGGATGAAAGTTGGCTTGCCAAGCCGTTGCCCATTCCGTCTCATCAACCGAATGAAAAGTAGGGCTCGGCAGATCATTTTTGCCAAGTTCTTCCGCAATCAGTTGGCGAAATAGCGGGTCGTCTCGCTCCGCATCAATCGCTAATTTGACAGCAACTTCTCGCAATAGTGCATTCGCACGCACATCATTTTGATCGCCTAACTGCTCGGTCGCAACCCACTCACCATCTAATGCAAAAAGCTGTAGCACCTCCGCTACAGCTTCTGCTTCACGCTCATTTTGCGCGGTTACTTTTATTTCAATCCACATAATTTGTAGAATAGGTCGTTGACTGTCCACTCAGCGGACAGACCCTTAACCAGCCTACCCTAAATTCTAGCCTAAGAACGCATCTTTCAGCGATTGCCAGAACCCTTTTTCTCGATGAGAGATGACGGGGTTGCTGTCCATCGTTTCCTCTAGTTGTTCAAGCAGGTCGCGTTGTTCGGCCGATAATTTTAGCGGTACAGCGATATTGACCACAACCATCTGGTCACCACGACCACTACCGCGCAAGAACGGCACGCCCTTACCACGCAGGCGCAACACTTTGCCAGCTTGCGTTCCTGCTGGGATGCGCAACGATTCGTTTCCATCGACCGTTGGAACGGTGATTTCACTGCCCAATGCCGCTTGTGGAAACGTGATATCTAGGTCTAAGATAATGTCATTGCCCTGCCGCTGAAAATGTTTGTGTGGGCGAATGTTGATAACGACGTAGAGATTGCCAGCAGGTGCGCCACCAGTTCCCGGTGCGCCTTCGCCCGTCAGACGAATTTGTGTGTCAGAGTCAACCCCCGCCGGAATTTTGACGCTCAACTGGCGCGTTTTCTGCACCATCTTACGTCCGCTGCACGTGTGGCAAGGGTTTTCAATGATCTGCCCCGCACCCTGACAAATCGGACATGCCGTCAACACAACAGATGAACCAAACAGCGTTTGCTGCATCTGTCGCACTTCGCCAGACCCATTGCAATGCTGGCAGCGACTGGGCTTTGTTCCCGGCTCCGCGCCGACGCCATCACACGTGGGGCACTCTTCAGGGCGCGTCACCTCAATTTCTTTCTCGACGCCGAAGACAGCCTCTTCAAACTCAATGGTTACATCATGGCGCATGTCTGCCCCACGACGGGGACCACGTCGCCGCTGTCGGCGTGCGCCGCCACCCGCAAAGTTGCTGAAAATGCCTTCAAAAATGTCGTTTAAGTCAAACTCCATCCCGCCAGCACCACCAAAACCACCAAATCCGCCCGCACCGCCGTCGAACGCCGCGTGACCATAGCGGTCATAGGCTGCACGTTTCTGATCGTCTGAAAGCACCTCATACGCTTCGGCGATTTCCTTAAACTTCTCTTCCGCGCCAGCATCTTTATTTGCGTCAGGATGATATTGACGAGCCAGTTTGCGGAAGGATTTTTTGATTTCGGCCGAATTTGCAGTGCGCGATACGCCGAGAACGTCATAGTAGTCTTGTTTTGCCATTGGGATCGTATTGCATATTGCGTATTGCGCGTTGCGTTACGCAATACGCAATATGCTTTTCAGCTTATGCTTCGCTGAACTCACCATCAACGACATCTTCATCGTTGTTTGGTGTGGTTTCATCGTGACCAGCGGTTGGCCCTGTGCCATTTGGTTGTTGATACATGGCCGCACCTGCTTGCTGGATAACAGTTTGCAACTTCTCGACTGCGCTCTGCATCGCATCCGCGCTGCCATCATTGAGCGTTGCCTTCACATTCTCAATCTCGGTCTGAATCTGCGCCTTGAGTGCCTCATCGACATTCTCGCCATTATCTTGCAAGAATTTCTCGGCACTGTAGACAGATGTATCTGCCATATTGCGCGCTTCGACAGCAGCTTTGCGTTCTTCATCAACCGATGCGTTGCGCTCTGCTTCCTCGACCATTTTGTCAATTTCGCTGTCGCTCAAACCGCTCGAAGGGATAATCTGCATGGCCTGTTCGCGGCCTGTCGCCTTATCTTTTGCGCTGACATTTAAGATACCGTTTGCGTCGATGTCAAACGTCACCTCAATTTGCGGCACACCACGTGGCGACGGGGGAATACCGTCTAAGATAAATTTGCCCAGGCTCTTGTTGTCCATTGCCATCGGCCGTTCACCCTGCACAACGTGGATTTCAACCTGCGTTTGCTGGTCGGAGGCTGTCGAGAACACCTGACTCTTCCGGGTTGGAATCGTCGTATTGCGCTCGATCAAGGCAGTTGAGACAGCACCAAGCGTTTCGATGCCGAGCGTCAGTGGGGTGACGTCAAGCAACAGAACGTCTTTGACATCGCCACCTAGCACACCAGCTTGAATCGCGGCACCTATGGCGACAACTTCATCAGGATTCACGCCTTTGTGGGGTTCTCGGCCGAAGAATTTCTTTACCGCCTCCTGAATAGCTGGCATCCGTGTCATACCACCGACGAGGACGACCTGTGAAATATCTGATTTCGATATTCCAGCATCTTGCAACGCCTTCTGGCAAGGGTCAATCGTGCGCTGGACGAGACGATCTGCCATCTGCTCCAATTTTGAGCGTGATAGTGTGTAGTTGAGATGTTTTGGACCTGTCGAATCAGCCGTAATAAAGGGCAGATTCAACTCCGTTTGCATCGTTGTTGAAAGCTCGATTTTGGCTTTTTCGGCCGATTCCCGCAACCGCTGCAACGCCTGACGATCTTTGCGCAAATCAATCCCAAACTCTTTCTGGAACTGATCGGCCGCCCAATCAATAATTAAGCGGTCAAAGTCGTCACCACCGAGAAAGGTGTCACCATTGGTCGCCTTGACCTCAAATACACCGTCGCCCACTTCCAAAATGGAAATGTCAAAGGTACCACCACCTAAATCATAGACAGCGATAATTTCGTCGTCCTGCTTACCAATCCCGTAGGCCAATGAGGCTGCGGTCGGTTCGTTGATGATTCGCAGCACTTCCAATCCAGCAATCTTGCCCGCATCTTTGGTCGCCTGACGTTGACTATCGTTGAAATAGGCAGGCACCGTAATGACCGCTTGGGTCACTGGTTGGCCGAGATAGGCTTCCGCATCCTGTTTGATCTTCTGCAAAATCATTGCGGACATCTCTGGCGGTGAATATTCGCGGTCATTCATCTGCACGCGCACATCACCATTGGGTGCTTTCTTGACGTGATATGGCACATATTCGATAGCACGTTGTACTTCGGCCGAATCGAACTTCTGCCCCATAAACCGCTTGACTGAAAAGATCGTGTTCTCTGGATTGACAACCGCCTGTCGCTTGGCAACCAGTCCAACGAGGCGCTCCTCATTCTTTGGGTTCACCGCCACAATCGATGGGAAGGTGCGCCCACCCATATCATTTGTAATGACGGTCGCTTCGCCGCCCTCCATCACCGCTGCTGCGGAGTTGGTTGTTCCTAAGTCAATGCCGATAATTCTGCTCATGTTTTTTTAGCTAATCAGCTAGTCAGCTAGTCAGTTAATCAGCAAAAAGCTGAAACGCTGACGGGCTGAAATGCTGAAATGCTCCTATTACGCTGCCACCACAACGACCGATGGACGCACAACGCGCTCCCCAATCTTGTAGCCAGCTTGAAATTCTTTAATAACGGTGTCGGAGTCGTGATCGGCCGATTCTTCCTGCATGATCGCGTTATGCATATTCGGGTCAAATGGTTGCCCAATCGCTTCAATGCGTTCAATACCGATCCCTTCCAAAATAGTATTTAGCTTGCGTGGAATCAATTCCAAACCGCCATACCAATCGCTTTTAGCAATTTCCTCAGGGACATTTTGGAACGCCAAATCGAAATCATCGATCACGGGCAACAATTTACCAGCCATCTCAACCAGCGCATTCATGCGCGAATCGAGTCGCTGCTTGTCAAACCGCTTGCGTGCATTGGCAAACTCCGCTCGTGCACGTTGCCACCCGTCCAAATTTTCCTTTGCCTTCGCTTCAGCCGCCGCCAGTTGTTCCTCTAGCGTCGGTTCCGCTTCTTCCGCAACTTCTTCATCAGTCTCTTCAACTGAATCAGTTGTCGCTGCTTCCACAGCCTCTAACTGTTCTTCATCCTTTATCGTTTCGTCAGACACGTTTCGCAACCTCAGTTTCAGTTAGCAGTAAACGGTGGGTCAGTTAACAGTAATAAGCCAATGAGTCACGTCTACTGTTCACTGTTCACTATCTACTGTTCACTGCTTTTCTGTATAGTATTCTTGTACAAACCCGCTCATAATGTCGGCAACGTAGCGGACGGCCGAGATGTTGCGACCATAGGGCATTCGCATTGACCCCACAACAGCAACCTCCCCCGTTAAATCGTCACCCACACCATAGCGGGACATAATCATTGTGCAGTGCTTCAGTTCTTCCCAGCGACCCTCGCCGCCGATGATCACCTGCACCCCGTTCGCATCTTCGCCTAGCGCATCACTGACAACATCGGTCAGCAAGCTCTGTTCTTCTAAAACGCGCACCGCTTGGCGCGTCCCATCATCATCTAAGATATTGCCAATCCCATCGCGATAAATATCGCTGATGGTCCGGGCATCGGCGCGGCGCATAATATCGATCACCAAGCGCACGATGTCCTGCTCTAAGTCATCCAGTCCACTAAACGCGCTCTCAATCTCTTCCAAATTGCGACCATCAAAACGCCCGTTGAGATCAGATGCGGCAACGCTCAATCGCTGCTGTGGCAAGGGGGTCGCCAGCGTCAACATCTGCTGCGACACGTTGCCTCCATAAAGCACCAATATCATCAACACCAGCCGATCTCGGGTCGAAATTAGCTCAATATGCTTAAAACGACTAAATCGCGCGCGCGGTGCCGTCACAAAGCTTGCCCCTTGTGAGGTGTGCGCCAAGACGGCCGCCGCTAGTTTCATCCACTGCTCCATCTCAATACGTGCCTGATGGAACTGGTGGCTTATGGTTTGTCGCTCAAGGGAAGGGAGTTCAAATTCACTGACGAGTCGCTGTACAAAGTAGCGATATCCCATCTCGGTCGGAATACGCCCGCCTGAAGTGTGTGGCTGCGCAATGTAGCCAGCCTCAGTCAGGCGTGAGAGCTCGTTCCGCACTGTTGCAGAGCTAACGCTAAGACGATAGTCGGTCACCAGTGTTTTGGAGCCAATTGGGAGGCCGCCTTCAATATAATTGCGAACTACCAGCCCTAAAATGTGCTTTTGTCTATCGGATAACCTGCTCATGACACTCAAAAATGCCAACAGTTGCGTCCTCGCAAGCTCTTGGCTGCATTAAAATTAACTCATGTGTTAGCACTCTAGTGCAAAGAGTGCTAATCACCCTCTTTGTTTATGGTATCAAAGGGAATAAGGCACGTCAAATAAGAAGGACGTAGAGGGGAATTTTCTATTATGTCATGTAGCAAAGTTGTCATCCAAGCGTCTCAATTCCATAACGCAATCGGCTAAAAATACGTCAGTTCAATTATTCGCTCATGCTTTGTAGGTTGCGTGCGTTAAGGTCACGAAGTTTTGGCCATAATGCAACCTCGTTCGTGTTTTGCACCACGCACGAGGTTGCATTGCGTTCTTATAGCCGTAGGCCGCAGCTAGTCTTATGGGGTCTGACAGACACAAGTGTAACTGTCAGACCCCCGTTTTGTGGATTGCCAATCGTAGTTGGCTAGCTGTTCTTGACCCCGTTCTTAAACAATCGCAATCCGTCTAATCCCGTGTCTCCGCGATGCCGGCGCGGATGCTGCCAAGGGAAGATGTGGTTTTCAGGATGGGGCATGAGGCCGAGCACGTTGCCAGCCGGATTAGTTATCCCCGCAATCGACAGCGCGGAGCCGTTCGGATTCGCTGGATATTCGGCCGATTGATACGTAAGTGCAACGAGGTTATTCTCGGTCAAATGTGCGGCGGTGGCGTCGTCGGCGACCATGAATCGGCCTTCGCCGTGCGCGACAGGGCAGTAAATTGGCTCAGTTAATCCTTTTGTGAACAGACAGTCACTTTGTGCATTTGGCTCTAAATAGACCCAGCGACATTCAAAATGTCCCCGTTCATTATAAGTCAGCGTGACTTTTCTCTTTTCGCTGTTAAGCGTATCCTGCTCACTAAAAATGCCCGCTTTTACAAGAACTTGAAACCCGTTGCAGATGCCCAACGTCGGCCGACCATCGGCCACAAATTCGCGTAGGTCGTTGGTGAGGCGATGGCGGAATTCGGCCGAAAATAGCACCCCCGCCCCCAAATCATCCCCATACGAAAACCCACCCGGCACAACCAACATGCCATAATCTTGCAAATTGCGTTCGCCTGCAATCAACTGATTTAGATGGATAATCTCAGGCTCACCGCCAGCAAGCTCTATCGCCAGTGCGGCATCCCGATCACGATTCGTTCCATTCGCATGAATGATGGCGACTTTTGGACGGGCGACGATGGACGCTGGATGATATTGTGGTGTGTTCTCGGTATGCCCTTCTCCGTCTACCGACTTCCGTTCTTCGTAATTGACTACTGCAACATGCCCACGCCACGCCTGTTCCAAATCTGCGACCGGTACATTTACAATCTCGTCCCCTTCATACCCATTAACGACAAACGTTGCATCTTCCGTCACTGTGCCAATCTCGCCGAGCGGTTCGGCCGCAAGTTGGAACTGGAGTTGTTGGACATTTTCGGGTTTTACTTCGAGCACAAATCGGCCGATGCTCTCGCTAAACAGCAGCAAATCATCATGCGCCACATTTGCGACCATTCCCTTTAGGTGAACGTCCGCTCCCAAACGCCCAGCCAGTGCCATTTCCGCCAGCGCGACGCCCAATCCGCCTTCTGACAAATCATGACATGACTCGACCAAATCTGACCGAATCGCCCGATGGAGCGCACGATAACGCGCCAACCCTTCGGTCAATGGTTGCGGAGCCGTGCCGCCGTTCTCGTTATGCAGCTTGGCGTAGTAGCTGCCGCCCATCTCGGCGCGGGTGTCGCCCAAGACGAACAGCTTGTTGCCGGCCGCCTTCAAATCCATCGTCACCGTTTTCTCCACGTCGGGAACCATGCCGATAGCTGAAATCAAAATCGTTCCCGGAATGGCGTGTTTTTCACCATCCGCACCGACATATTCGTTATTCAGGCTATCCTTACCCGAAATAAACGGCGTGCGATAGGCAACCGCTGCATCATGGCACCCCTGCGCGCAACGCACCAACGCACCCAAACGATCTGGCAACAGCGGATTTCCCCAGCAGAAATTATCCAGGATCGCCACTTCATCCGGATTCGTCCCAACCGCAACCGCATTCCGCATCGCCTCATCGACGGCCGCCCATGCCATTGCATATGGATCGAGCTCGCCATAGGTCGGGCAGATACCATTAGAAAGGCTAAACCCTCTTTGGGATTTACGATTGACGATTTCGGATTTACGAGCTGATTCCTCGTCATTCGTCAATCGTACATCGTAAATCGCATCCTGCGGCACAATCACAGCCGCATCACTGGGTCCTGCATTCGCCACGCCAACAAGCGGCTTAACCGCCGTTCCTGTCTGGACTTCGTGATCGTAGCGGCGAATGATGTTCTCTTTGCTACGAATCGTGGGAAGTTGCAGCAGCTTTAGCAGGGCTTCCTGCGTGGGCATGAGGTCACGTGCGGGGTTGTCATCGGGCGTAGGCGGCTGCCATTTGGCGATCATTTGGCGTTGTGGAATGCCATCGTGCAAGAATTCCATCGAGAAGTCCGCCACAATTTTGTCGCCATAGTAGATGCGCATTTGGCCTGAGCCGTCAAACACACCAAGCTGAATCGCCTCGACATCTTGACCTGCCGCAATCTCTTTGACACGCTGATAATGTTGCGGCGGAACGGCGAGAACCATGCGTTCCTGTGCTTCGCTGAGCCAAATCTCCCACGGACGCAGGCCCGGATATTTGAGCGAGACGTTTTGCAGTTGGACAGATGCGCCCGTTTCTTCGGCCATTTCACCGACAGAGCTAGAGTAGCCGCCCGCGCCGCAGTCCGTCAACGCCGTGTAGAGTCCTTCATCGCGGCAACGGAGCGTCACTTCAAGCACCTGTTTTTCCATGATCGGATGCCCAATTTGCACAGCCGTACCCGCAATATCGCTGGTCGATTGATCCATCTCCATGCTGGAAAAGGTTGCACCGCGTAGACCATCGCGGCCGACTTTGCCACCAATTGCCACGATCAAATCACCCGGCTGTGCGCCAACTTTGTGGCTGCCGTTTGGCAAAATGCCGACGCAACCACAGTAGACGAGTGGGTTGGAGGTGTAGCCATCATGATAGACGATGCTGCCGTTGACGGTTGGAATCCCCATCTTGTTGCCGTAATCTTCGATGCCATGCACAACGCCATCCGCAACACGCGCAGGATGCAGCACGCCGGCCGGCACATCTTCAGGCGACATCTCAGGGCTGCCAAAACAGAGAATATCTGTGTTGGCAATCGGCCGAGCCGATACACCTAACACATCTCGAATCACACCGCCCACGCCCGTGTTTGCACCACCAAATGGCTCAAGTGCCGATGGATGGTTGTGCGTTTCAACCTTAAAGGCAACATCAAAGTTGTCGTCAAAGCGAATAATGCCTGCATCATCGACAAAAGCGGAGCGCACCCATGGCTTGTTGATTTTTTCGGTCGCGGCGCGAATATACGTTTTGAGCAGTCCGTCGATCGTCTCTTGTTCACCGTTTTCGCCTGTGAAGTCGATTTTTGCGCGGAATGTCTTGTGGACACAATGTTCGCTCCACGTTTGGGCGAGCATTTCGAGTTCAACGTCGGTCGGTTCGCGCCCTTCGCTGCGATAGTAGGTTTGAATGGCCTGCATTTCGGCGAGGTCAAGGGAAAGGCGACGTTCACGGCTGATGTCGAGCAGTTCGTCGTCATCCGCTTCGGTGAGCGGGATTGTCTCGGTCAGCTCATTTTCGGGGCTAGCCTCCACAAATGGTGGATCGGCAAACGCATCGACCACTGCATGCTGAACGACCGGATTGGAGAGCACGCGAGTTGCAATACCTTCTAGATCGGCATCAGGGTGCGCAACGATCTCATAGCGCATGCCAGTGGCAGCATTCGCAACGTCAAATCCCATCCACGCGGCGGCGCGACGCAGGTTATCGGCCGCAGGATCAGTCACCCCAGGCAGGTAGGTTACATCGATCGTATGGTGACGCTTATCGCGCCGTTCGCCAACCATTTTGCCGTCCAGCGTTTCAAATGAGACCTCTTCTGTCACAGGATCAACGAGGAGATCGATGGCGATTTGATCGGCCGAATCTACCCCAAAATCCCCTTGTATAAAGAAGAGTCGTTTGCTATAGATTGACTCAACGCCCGTCAGGCCAAGTTGAGTAGCGGCAGTTAGAAGCTGTTCGTCTTTCTGTAAATCGCGTGGCGAAACAACCACGCGGAACGTATTCATGTGTGTGTTTGACATATTGTTGGGTATTTGGAAATTTGTGGGCAAGGCAGCACAAGACGTCACTGGAATTCATGATATTTTATGCGTGACGCTTCATATCTAAGCTAATTCCCAGCAAAGTTCCAAAAAGCCATCTATTTCAAAGAGTTTAGGTGAATATCAGAGGCTGATTTTACCACGTTCGTCCAATCACATTTTGATTGACGGAACACGCTAAAGCGATTACGATTAGATAATTACCTAGTTTATGGAATGACTACAGTCAAATTTAGCGTAGATGGTTTACAAACAGCTTCTGAAACCGCGACGTTCCAGATCTCTCCTGTTATCAGATAGCAATGCCATTTAATACCTAAATTGGCTTTAGCCTTTCAAAAATAAAAATGAGCAACTACAACACATTAGTCACAAAAGTCCAAGAATTAAACGATATTAGCAAGGCCGTCCAGCTTTTGCAGTGGGATCGTGAAACGAATATGCCGAAAAATGGCAATGCCGAACGCATTCAGCAGATGGCGACGTTGACGAAGATTTCGCATCAGATGGGGACATCAGACGAGTTTGGCACGCTGATAGAATCAGCATCGGCCGAATTGAACGGCATCGATCCCAACAGTACTGAAGCGCGTCTCATTAGAATCGTCAAGCGCAACTATAAACGCGCTCGCGTCTTCCCTGAAGAGTTTGTGCGTCGCCGCACCGTCATTTCTGGTGAAGCACAGGCGGCCTGGACAGAAGCCCGCGCCCAAAATGATTTTGCCAAGTTTCTCCCGCATCTTGAAAAGATTATCGGATTAAGCCAAGAGATGGTCACCTATCTCGATGAAGGCGCAGATGAGCAGTACGATACACTGTTGAATCTGTATGAAGAAGGGATGAAATCGGCCGATGTGCGCACGATGTTCAACGCGGTCAAGGCGGAAACGGTGCCACTCTTGCAGGCGATTCAAGAGCGTGGCACACCAATTGACACCGCTCTTCTGCATAAAAACTTTCCAGTCGATATGCAGATGAAGTTTGCGCACTATATCTCACGTCAGGTCGGCTACGATTTAGAGCGTGGACATATCGGAACCGTCACGCATCCCTTTGCATCGAGTTTTAGCCGCAACGATGCACGCATAACGTCGCGCTGGTATGGCGATTTTATAAATCCCGGGCTGTTTGGCACGCTGCATGAGTCGGGTCACGCGATGTATGAGCAGGGGACAGCAGCGGAGCTTTCGCGCACGCCATTGGCACGCGGGGCATCGATGGGGTTACATGAAAGTCAATCGCGCACGATTGAGAATATTATCGGCCGATCGCTCGGTTTCTGGCGCGAACATTACCCCGCATTACAACAAACTTTCCCCGATCTCGCCGAACACAGCGTTGAAGAGTTCTATCGCGCCATCAACCACGTCCACCCCTCGCTGATCCGCGTCGAAGCAGACGAGTTGACTTACAACTTCCACATCATTTTGCGCTTTGAAATTGAACAAGCGATGTTGAGCGGAGCGTTGGCAGCCAAAGATTTGCCCGAAATGTGGAACGCAAAGATGGAAGAACTATTGGGTCTCGTGCCACCAAATGATACGCAGGGCTGTTTGCAGGATGTTCATTGGTCGCGGCCGATGTTCGGCTACTTCCCGACCTATGCGCTCGGCAATCTCTATGGTGCGCAATTCTACGAGGCGATCCAAGAGCAGAACCCAGCGGCGATTGAGGATTTAAACGCCGGTAAGCCAGAGCAATATGTCGAATGGCTACGCGAAAACATTCACAGCGTCGGCAGCAAGTTCACCCCATCCGAAATCGTTATGAACGCAACGGGCAAACCACTCTCCCACGAGCCGTTTATCCGCTATGTGACCAACAAATTCACCGAAATATACGAATTATAATCGTAGGGGTGGGGCGTTTGCGTTCAAAATTGAGACGATAACCAGATCGTTCCGCAACGCCTCACCCTGTCAGCGAACGCCCCATTCAAGCTAAAATATAGCGATGGAAACAGGGGTAAGGCGTGCGAGAATAGAAGTTTGAGATTATGTGTCACGCCCTATCCCTACATCGCGTGCGAACTTATCCCCTCACAGTTACAATTCCCGAATGACAAAACGACAAGCATGGATTAAGGCGATTCGCCTACGCACTTTGCCGCTCGCTGTAGCTGGAATTTTGATGGGCGGATTTCTCGCAGCAGCGTGGGATGAATTTCGTTGGGACGTAACGCTGTTAGCAATTTTAACCGCGATTTTCTTGCAAATTCTTTCTAATTTGGCAAATGATTATGGGGATAGCGTGCATGGGGCCGATTCGGCCGATCGTGTCGGCCCCAGTCGCGCCGTGCAGTCTGGCCTCATCACCCTCGCCGAAATGCGCCGCGCCATGCTTCTTTCCGCCGTTCTCGCTATGATCAGCGGGGTCCTGTTGATCATTCTCGCCTTTGGCTGGCAACAACTTCTCCTCATCGCCATCTTCATCGCACTCGGTGGCGCGGCAATCTGGGCATCGATCAACTACACGGCAGGTTCTAATCCCTATGGCTATGTCGGACTAGGCGACCTCTTCGTTTTTATCTTCTTTGGGCTGGTTGCCGTCATCGGTACGTTTTACCTCAACACGGGCGACATTCAACCGACGGTCATTCTCCCTGCCGCTAGCGTTGGCCTTTTCGCCGTCGCCGTCCTCAACATCAACAACATCCGTGACATCAAAAGCGATAAGCTGGCGGGCAAAATCTCGTTGGCCGTGCGTTGGGGCTTGGAAAATGCGCGCCGTTATCATCTGCTGTTGGTTGCGTTTGGGGTCGCGTTTGCGGGCGTCTATGTCGCACAAAATTTTGAGAGCGTTTGGCAACTGCTCTTTCTCGTTTCCGTTCCCCTATTTATCAAAAACGCCCGCACTGTCGTCAGCACGCCTTCCGAGCAACTCAACCCGCTGCTCGGTCAAATGGCAATGACCACGCTTTTGTTTGTTCTCACGTTTGGCATTGGTCAGATTTTAGCTTGAGTGAGATCACTTGTTGACCGCTGAAATACATTGACCTTCTGTTAGTCAGGCAAGAACGCGCCGCATTAAGCGTAGCCAGTTGCCATGCATGATTTTCTCAATACTCTCCGCATCATAACCGAACGCTTTTAGCGCAGTGGCGATTTTTGGCAAGTCTGCACTGCTGTCAATCCCTGTCGGGGTATCCTCTGCGCCAAATCCGCCGTCCATATCACTGCCGATGCCGACGTGATCCGCGTTACCCAGCAGTTGGCAAACATGATCGATATGCGCCACGACATGGTCGAGGGTTACGAGCGATTTGCGGTCACCTTGCGCATGGTCTTGGCGCAGGAAGCGGTTGAAGAGCACTGCCCCAATCACACCGTCTCGGTCGGCAAGGGCACGAATCTGTGCATCGGAAAGTTGACGTGTACCAGAAACGAGGGCACGCGCATTGCAGTGGGTTGCAGCAACGGGCCCTTCATACGCTTCCAGCACGTCAAAGGTTGCCTTCTCACTCATGTGCGTTAAATCACAAAGCAAATTGTACTGACCCATGCGCTCCAGCAAACGGTAGCCATCGCGCGGGAGATTGCCCGCCTCACGCCACTGTCCCGGCGTATAGCGCGTGTCATCCCATGCAAATCCAATCGAACGCAAGCCGTGTTCGACCCACAGTTCGATCTCCTCAGGTTCGCGGACAGGGTCTGCCCCTTCCATGTGGATCAAAATCCCCAACTGTGGCGCGTCTGTTTCTTGCGACGCGATGACATTTTCGACATCCGACCAGCTTTGCAGGAGTGTCACATGCTCGTTTTCATCAGCCATGCGCTGATAATAGTCAATTTGACGCATGGCAACTTCATGGGCGCGGGCTTGGCGAAAGTCCTGCGGTGCATCATCAGGGTAGTTAAGCGCAGGCATGTTGAGCGGGAACTGTTCTGCAACCGTGCGCGGCATGGCAAACAGGGTGCCAAAGGCGATGGCAACGCCGCCCGCTTGCAATGCGGGGATTGTTACACTGACGATGTTGTCCTTACGTTTTTCTGTTTTGCGGATAGTGGGAATGGGGGAAAGCAAATTTCGGCCGAATCCGAGCGCGCTCGCCGCCAAGTCTAAATGTGCATCTACGATTATCATTAATTATGTTACTGTTGGGTTTTGTTATTGAGAAAGTGACGCATTCAGTTTAGGTTGATCTACTGAATGAGGGCGCGCAAACGATCTAAATTCATCTTGTCGATGGCAAACTCGTCGCGGTCATCCCCCTTTATCTTTTTCGGCGTTTCAAGCACGGCGGGGTGATCTTTCCAACGTGGATCGTTGACAAAGTGAGCGAACCCTTCCGCACCGATAAACCCCTCACCAATATGTTCATGGCGATCGCGGAGCGAGCCTAGTTCATGTTTGCTATCATTGAAGTGGAACACCTTGATCTGTTCGAGGCCAATCGTGTTGTCCAATTCGGCGATCATCGCGGCGTAATTTTCGGCCGATCTAAAATCATATCCCGCTGCAAACACATGACAGGTGTCAAAACAAACCCCCATGCGGTCGGGCGCGTCCACTTCGTTTAGCAAGTAGGCCAGATGCTCAAACTTTGCCCCCAAATTTGTTCCCTGCCCCGCCATTAATTCGAGACAAACGCGGGTTTGATAACCAGCCGTATCGGCCGTGACCTCGCGCAATGCCTTTGCAATCCGCGCCAACCCCGCCTCTTCCCCTTCGCCCATGTGCGAACCGGGATGCAGCACAACCAGTTCAAGCCCAAGCTGTTCGGCGCGGTCGAGTTCATCGCGCAATGCGTCGCGCGACTTTTCCCACAATTCCGGTTTGGGCGATGCGATATTGATCAGATAGGCGGCATGGACGACGAGTGGATCGATTTTGCCCCGATACTTTTCTGCCTCTGTCTTAAATTTTGCAATACTCTTTTCATCGAGCGGCTTTGCCTTCCACTGGCGGTTGCTCTTGGTATAGACCATTGTGGTTTCACATTCCGCCTGTTCTGCACGGCCAAACGCTTTCCAAACGCCACCAGCCGCGCTCATCTGTGCGCCTAATTTCATAAATCATCCTGTTGCGCGGACCTTATCCGCTTGTAACATGAACGGACTGTCGCCATTCAATATCATTTGCGCCGCACGACCAGCCAAAGTCCAACCAGTCCCGACGCGGCTGCGCCAAGACCTAGCAGGAGCATATTCTGGAAAAGCGGCAATTCGTTTAATTCTATCACCTTCGGCTCAGAACCGGGGATGAGGGTTGGGGATTGTACTGGCGGGGGGACGACGGCGGCGACAGATTCGGCCGATGGCGTCACAACCACAATTGCCGTCTCCGTCGGTGGTGCAGGGGTCATCGTCGCCGTTGGGGTGAGCGTATTTGTTGCGGTTACGACAAGCGTCGGCGTTGCGGTTGGGTCTGCCGTCTCCCCTGACAGCGGTTGGCGCACCAACAGCTGGTCGCTGGGTTGAATCAGCGTGTTCTCAGTCAGATTGTTGAGCACGAGCAGCTCGCCCAAGGTCAAGTTATAGCGCAGCGCAATGCCGAGCAGCGTATCGCCCGTTTGGACAACATGCATCAACGTTGGTGTTGCGGTCGGTGGCGGAGCTTGTCCGGGACGCAGGCGTACGATTAGCTCATCACCGGGAGAGATGACTGTATTTTCATTGATGCTGTTGAGATAGAGCAGTTCCCCAAGTTCGAGGTTGTGAAATGTGGCGATGCTCCACAACGTTTGACCCTCGCGCACCTCATGTTCATAGGGCGGCGTTGGCGATGGCAGTGGGGTCGGCGTTGGCACACCTTCTGCCAACTGCACCACAATTTGATCGCCGGGATTGACAAAATCATTGGCGTTCAAATTGTTGATTCGCAATAAATAGGGGATTTCGACCTCATAGTAAGCCGCAATTGTCCAAAGGGCTTGTCCCGCCTTGACGTCATGAATGATGGAGCCATCTTCGCTGGGCGCGGCCATGATAAAGGCAGGTGCACGAATGGGTGGTGGTGCCACCTCGACATTATTAACCGTACTCGCAATAGCCGCTGGGGTGTTGCTCGGTCGGCCGACCACAATCGCATAGATATTTTGCTCGCTCGATCCACGTGCAAAGCCCCCGCCAATTTCAGTGTAGTTCGATGAGGTGATCGTCGCATAGTGGACACTGCTATTTTGCCACCAACTCAACCCTTGACGTGGGGTCATGTTGCTGCCGCCGACGATGTTCTCCGTGGCGCGACCATTATAACCAGCAGCGGTTGCGCGTGATTGGGGAGACGACCCACCATAGCCTGTGTGCGTGTAGAGGTTTGTATTGGCGATATACTCAGCCTGTTGTTGCGCGGCGACAGCGAGTTGTGGATTATAGGTGAATGGGGGCAGCCCGAGCGAGGCGCGAAAAGCGTTCACCTGATCGACAATTTCAGTCCCAGATTGTGCCTGCGACGGCGTCACGTGGCCTAAAATTAGCCAACATATCAGTAAAGTTGCAACAGTCCATTTTCCCAGCATAGGTGCAATGGTAATCGGTTTTTCGCCTGGCGGGAACGGTTCGCAGGTTGTTTTTCATCTTGCCTCAATAGGTCACTGAGTTGTCACTCGAAACGCCTAAAGCATAATGACCCGTCAGAAGCGACCAAGATAGTCGCGCTCCGATTAGGCGTTAATGGTTGGATTGATCGTTATGTGCTAGATTGACGCGCTGATGAAACGTTTCGCGGCGAACCCACTCATGACGACATCCATCTCGCTAGGCGGGCTACTGCTCGGCTGGCAACTGCTTGTTAAGGTAGGCGGTTACAACACGTTTATATTACCGTTGCCACTCGAAGTTTGGGCGGCATTTATCGATTCGCTGCAAGCTGGGATATTACAACGCCATACGTTAATTACGCTAGGTGAGGTCTTGCCGGGTGCGATAATCGGTTGTTCATTGGCGGCAGTTTTGGGATATTTGTTGGCGAAGTCGCCGTTGGCCGAGCGGCTTGTCGGCCCCTATTTGATCGCTTCACAAGCGATTCCGATCATTGCGGTCGCACCGTTACTGACATTGTGGATTCCATCAACCTACTGGAGTCGCGTCACAGTCGCCGTATTGGTCGTCTTTTTTCCCGTGTTGGTTAATATGGTAACGGGGTTGCGGTCGGTTTCGGCCGATCTCTACGACCTGATGAACTCCCTGCACGCGACGCGCTGGCAAATTTTCACAAAACTCGAATTGCCCGCTGCACTGCCAATTTTGTTGACAGGGCTGCGCGTTGGGATGACACTTTCAGTGATCGGCGCACTCGTTGGCGAATTTGTGCAGCCGCGTGATGTTGGACTTGGCTTTTTGCTGGTGACAGCGCGCTATCAGTTCAAAACGCCGCTTGTGTTTGCCGTCTTACTGACGCTCGGCGCGATGGCGCTTAGTATGTATGGAATCGTGTTTTTAATTGAAAAACGCCTGTTGCGCTGGCAAATGCAACGTTAGATAAAACTGTCAACAATGGTTGGCAAGTTGGAGAGCGAGAAGAAGGTTATGTTAAAACGAATTTTGATCTTGGTGACAATTTTGTTGCTCGGCTGTTCCTCCGATGGGACGGACGGCGTCTCGTCTGTGGGACAAAATTTAGAGACGATTAGCTTGCCGATGGGCTATATCCCAGACCCGCAATACGCACCATTTTATGTGGCGACCGAAAAGGGGTATTTTGCAGAGGCGGGGTTTGAGGTCGAATTTGACTACAGCTTTGAGACGGACGGCATGGCATTGGTGGGAGCTGGCGCACGGCCGTTTGCACTGGTCAGTGGTGAACAAGTCGTATTAGCGCGCGCGCAGGGGGTTCCTGTCGTCTATGTCATGGAGTGGTTCCAACGCTTTCCGATTGCGATTGTGAGCCGATCGGCCGAAAATATCACCACACCAGCCGATCTTGCGGGCAAACAGGTCGGTGTTCCCGGCCCGTTCGGTGCCAGCTATGTCGGTCTTATCGGCCTTCTCAGCGCAAACGGTCTGAGCGAAGCAGACATCACACGCGAAGACATCAACTTTACCCAATTTGAACAAATTTTGAATGATCAAGTTCAGTCGGCCGTCGTCTATGCCAATAATGAGCCTGTGCGATTGGCCGGCGAAGGGATCGACATCAACGTGATTCAGGTGTCAGATTACATTGATATGGTTGCCAACGGCATCATCACAAATGAGGCGATGATCGCGGAAAATCCCGAAAAGGTTGAAGCATTTGTGCATGCCGTCCTGCGCGGCTTGGCAGACACGCTGGCCGACCCCGACGCAGCCTACGAGACTACCAAACAGTATATTGAAGGCTTAGATGATAGTCGGAAAGCGGTCTTAGAGGCATCGTTGCCACTCTGGGAGGCACAAACGCTTGGGATGACCGAACCAACCTCATGGACAACCACGCAAGAAATTTTGATCGCGGCGGGGCAATTAGATGCTGAGGTAGAGCGTCTTGAGGCAGCCTATACGAATCAATTCATCGAATCGTTTGAGTAGATAGGCAGGCTGCCCATTCCCATGATCCCCACGACACTTGAAGCCCGAAATGTCTGCTTTGCCTATTCAGACGGAACGATTGCTATTCAGGATATTTCGTTGGCGGTGGAGGAAGGGGAGTTTGTTGCGCTGGTCGGCCGATCTGGCATTGGCAAATCGACCCTGTTGCGGATTTTGGGTGGATTATTACAACCGACCGCTGGTTCAGTCGTCCGCAGCACAGATGACGCAGTCGGTATTGTCTTTCAAAATCATAACCTCATGCCGTGGCGTACGGTCTTACAAAATGTCCAACTGCCGCTAGAGATTAGCGGGCAGCGTGACCGCGAGCGGGTGCGCCACCTACTCGACCTTGTCGGGTTAGGCGATTATGCTGACAACCACCCGGCCCAACTTTCAGGCGGTATGGCGCAGCGCGTGGCGATAGCGCGGGCGTTGGTGCATAACCCCGATCTCCTGCTGCTGGATGAACCTTTTGGTTCGCTCGATGCGCTCACGCGCGAACGTATGGGGATGGAACTCGTTCGCATACGACAGGCTCACCCCATCACCGTCTTTATGGTGACACACAGCATTGATGAAGCGGTGTTGTTGGCAGATAAGGTCTGTGTGATGGGGAATCAGCCGGGCACGATTGTCGCAACGGTTGCGGTCGATCTGCCCCATCCACGTCGACTGGAAATGCGCTATTCGGCCGATTTTCAAGCAACAGTCATGGAAATTCGCGCATTGATTTAGGCTTTTCACAGTTTGAGTAGAGCACACTGTATAGTGCATAACGACTATCGCGTAGAATTACATTCAGTCCACTTGATAACCACCTCTCAGATCTAACATATATCTTACGTAATCACAGCCAATTCTATGTGACCTTTTGGCTATTTCGGTCTCTAACTTTGTAGAAAAGTTAAAACGATTGCCGAGTCGCTTGCGGCAAAAAGGATCGGAATTGAAATGACCAAACTGGATAAGATAGAAGGATTTGAAGCTGTATTGGCGCAGAAATTAGCGCCTCTATCCATCAGAACATTAGACGAACTACTTATAGCTGGAAGAACGGTTGCAGATCGCAAAATGCTGGCAAGTCGGGCACGTGTGACGACTCGAACCATTACAAGATGGGTCACAATTGCCGATTTAATGCGCGTCAGTGGCGTTCACATCAAATATGCTAAGCTGCTGCAAAGCGCAGGCATTACAACCGTTCAAGAGCTAGCCAACCGCAATCCTGCTCATCTGCATGAACAGATTGAAATGATCAATCGCATGGGACGCAAACAGGTTAGTCGGGTTCCCGCAATCAGTCGAATAGAATGCTGGGTCGAAGAAGCAATGCGAACCGACACGATGATGGAAACACATTCAGAGCTACTTGTGGCGCAATTTTAGTAAAATGGGTTTGACACACCGAGAAACAGAAACGCAGAATTATCTGCGTTTTTTTGTTTCTGCATGCTGAATCTGCTTTAATCGCGCCTATGGATTGGCAGATTGAAGCGTTGGTTGAATTGGTGCGGGCAGCGTATCCCGGTTGGGATGGGTTTGCGTTTGATGCGTTTATAAGCCGCGAAAAAGAGCCCTTGCACAAACAACAGATCCGCTTTACTGAACGACTAGGCGAAGCCGCTTTTCGGGAGCGACTAGAGGAGAAGGCCTACGCTGAAATAATCGATCACATTGAGCGATTGGGAAACGCGGCGGCCGAGTTGCATACGGCAAATGCCAGCAGTGGCGATCTCAACATTCTGGAGCCAGCCAGCCATGAGGCAGCGGCCTTTGCACACCTTTTTTACAATTTGCAGTATGGTTCGGCCGATCTCACCAAACGCATCAACTACTTTGTTTACGAGGCACAACAGCGTGGGTGGCCCGTCAAATGGGCATTTCTCAGCTACTTCCTTTGGCTAGCGCAGCCAGACAGCCATGTGCTGGTCAAACCGCGCATGACTCAATGGATCTTGCAATTTCTCGGTGAGCGGCACCATTTCACGCAAAGTCCGACCGGGGAAAGCTATGCGGCGATTTGTACCACAATGCAAAAGCTGTTGGGTGGATTGGTCATTTATGGGGCGAGCGATATGCTCGATTTGCAAGCATTTGTGGCGACTGCCTATCGAATGAGTCGCCAGCAGACGGGGGGACTAAATCGCCGCGCACAAATAGATCTCGACATGCCGCCAACTGTCTATGAACCGTTAGACACGACCAGCGAAGTCGCCGCCCTGCGCGAACAGCCAGCAACTTATGAGACAACTGCGCCGCAGCATAGCTTGGAGCAGATTTCGGCCAAAACCCACCTTCCCCTCACACAGTTAGTCAACTGGAAGCACGCCATCGAACGCAAAGGGCAAGCTATTCTCTATGGCCCGCCCGGCACGGGCAAGACATTTCTCGCCCAGCATCTAGCACGACATCTCGTCGGCGGTGGCGACGGATTTTGGGAACTGGTTCAATTCCATCCCGCCTATGCGTATGAAGATTTTATTCAGGGGTTGCGCCCCGTCGAACAGAACGGCGCGTTGGCCTATGAGGTCGTCGCCGGTCGCTTTCTTGAGTTTTGTGCGCGGGCGCAGGGACGCGACACCTGCGTACTCGTGATCGATGAAATCAATCGGGCAGACCTTGCGCGCGTCTTTGGCGAGTTGATGTATTTATTAGAGTATCGGGAGGAGCGCGTCGCATTGGCGACTGGAGGAATGTTTAGCATTCCCAGCAACGTACTTTTGATTGGAACGATGAATACAGCAGACCGGTCGGTTGCGTTGGTGGATAATGCATTGCGTCGGCGCTTTGCCTTCTTGCCTCTGCAACCCAACTATGCAATTTTGCGTCATTTTCATCAGGGTCTGAACGTTGAATCGCTCATCAGCACCTTACAACAGATCAACGCCCAGCTCGACCCAACTCAACAGTTAGGGGTTTCATTCTTCCTCACAGAGGCGTTGCCACAAGAAATTGAGCTCATCTGGCGCACAGAAATTGAGCCTTATCTCGAAGAACAATTTTTTGATCGGCCGAATGCAATGGCCCCATTTCGCTGGCAGACAGTCGCAGCACGCTTGCAACTGCAATAATCGCCCTTTTGTACAGATTTTGTTCAATTTTATAGCCTTTCTCATTGTTCTCTTGTGGTAATCAAATTGATTATGAGTAAACTTGTCAAGGTATTTAGGGAGACAGGCTTGCAAATATCTTCGCCAGCACTGTCAAAAAAAGATGACTAATCGTTCGGTAAATAATTTGCGTATCTTCTGTAAAAATAACACGTCTCGTCTATAATGGCGGCTCTGTAGTACGTTCAAAATATATTGAACGCTGTAAAACTTGCCGTGTGAAGAGGAAACATTATGAATGATAAAAATAGCAATGAATTTGAGCTATATTTCAAAAGTCGTGAGGGAGCCGACCCGGTAGATATGGTATTGCTTGACCCTGTCGCGAATATATCGGCCGATGATGCACTCGACCTATATTTTCGTCAGATGAGTCAGCAAGGATTGCTTTCGGCCGAAGATGAAATCGACATCGCCATCAAAATGGAAGCTGGGCAGGCCGCTCAATTCATGCTTAACAAGCGAGATCCCGATTTCTTTACGCGCATGGAGCTAGAGCAGGTCGTCGAGACGGGTCGCTTGGCACGGCAAACACTCATTCAGGCTAACACACGCCTCGTCGTCAGCATTGCAAAAAAGTATCGTGGGCGCGGACTCGCCTTTTTGGATTTGATCCAAGAGGGCAACATCGGCTTGATCATCGCCGTTCGCAAGTATGACTACAAAATGGGGAATCGGTTCAGCACCTATGCAACATGGTGGATTCGCCAATCGGTGAGCCGTTCGATTGCCAATTTCGGCCGAACCATTCGCATCCCCTCACACATGCATGGACGCATCAGCAAACTCTACCGCGAAGTCCAGCAACTCGAACAGAAACTTGGGCGCAAACCAGACATCACCGAAATGGCAAATATGATGGAGATGGATGAGGCGCAAGTTCGCCATCTACTCCGCTCTTCTGCACAGCCAATGTCGCTCGATCAGAAGGTCGGCGAAGATCAAGATACCGATCTATCTGACTTCATTGCCGATGAAAATGCGCCACAACCCGCTGAAGAAGTCGCTACCAGAATGTTGAGCGATGAGATGGAAGGGTTGTTGGAAAAGTTGACGCCACGCGAAGCGCGCATTTTGCGTTTACGCTATGGGTTGAATGACGCACAACCACGCACACTGAAGGAAGTTGGTCGCTTGTTTGGCCTTTCCAGAGAACGTATTCGTCAATTGGAACGCTCTGCGCTACACAAACTGCGTTCGCCCAATATCGGTGGCGATTTATGGCAATATATAAGTTATTAGGACGCTGCAAGGCATGACGCGCTGTGTATCTCTGAACGCACGGCGATAACGTTCCCTAATTGACAATTATCGTTCAGTTTTCTCCTGTTGAAAGTCCCGTGATACGCGGGATTTTTGCTTTCTGGGGGCGGCGATCAAAATAGCCACGCACCATGATAAACTTACCCGCATGAGCGTCATTGAGCTGCGAGAGTATGAAAGTGTGGTTATACCGTTTGGCGCGTTGTCGGAAGGCACAATCGGCCGAATTCAAGCGAGCTACGCCAACGTCGTCAACACCGAACTGCTCGTTTATCCTGAAAAGCAATGGCGGCTGACGGCGGCGGGAACGGTTGGTGCGCTTGTGCTGGATGATGTGACGATCCTGATTCGGCCGAAAATCCCGCTCGCCAACCTCTTTCACCTGCTCGACATCGCCTATGACCTCCCGATCAACTATCTCCCTGACTTAGCTAGCAGCCAAACGATTCAGGACTTTTATGACCGGCTTGCCGCACGCCTCGCCGAGTTGGTCTTGGTGCGGGTGCGTCAGGGGTTGTTTCGCAGCTATAGCGAACGTGATGCGCAGTTGCCGTATGTGCGGGGACGTTTGCGGGTGCGTGAGTTGAAGCTGGCGCAGACAAAAGTGCCTGTGCGATATGAGGAGTTTTCGGCCGATGTTCCCCACAATCAAATGCTACTCGCCGCGCTCTATCACATTTCGCGAACGGGATTATGTCGAGAGGAAACGCAGGCGCAAGTTCGCAAGGCGTTTCAGACCTTGCGTGGGACCGTCAGTTTACAGCGTTATATGGGGAGAGAACGGCTTGAATATTCGCGGCTGAATGGGGATTATCGGCCGATGCATGCCCTCTGCCGATTCTTTCTCACCCAAACCGCACCCCTTCACAATTCGGGCCAGCAGGACAACCCACCCTTCCTGATTGAGATGTCCGCCCTATTTGAACAGTTTGTCGCCAACTGGCTGCGCGACCATCTCCCCAATGCATACGCGCTCACCGTTCAGGAGCGTACCTTTGCGGGCAATGCCGTCCACGTCGCCATCGATCTCGTCATTTCCGAACGTGAGAGTGGCGATGTCTGGGCCGTTCTCGACACTAAATGGAAAGCACCTAGTCAACCAGCCAACAGCGACATCTACCAGATCAGCTTCTACGCCAACAGTCGCCAATCCCCCCGCGCCATACTCATCTATCCCACATCGCTCCTCTACCCGCTCGACACCCACATAGAAACTGTGCATCTCCGTACACTCATTTTCGACGTTTCTGATAATATAGAAGCGGCGGGGCAAAAATTCCTCGCGCAACTGTTTGAATAAATATCAGATATCGTGGCGCGTTCACCACGCATCACGCACGACACATTATGCCTCAAATCACTGGCTGGGAAAGTGCACAACCCGTCCCAACACATCACCAATTTAACCATTTCCTCGCTGCCCATAACGGCCATCTCTACATGGATGACTTCGACCTGATGCAGATGTTTGAGATGTCACCCGTGCCAGAATCGCCGCTGCCCAGTCCGCTTGAACTGGTCTATCTCCCGTTGATTCGCTGGCGTATCGCGGAGATGCAACGCATTTTTGACGAGGTGATCGACGAAGTTGGCTATGCAGGAAAATTTCACTATGCCTATGCGTCGAAGGCAAATGCGGCCGAAGAGGTCATTCGCACGACGTTAGGGGCTGGCGCACATCATGAGATGTCGTCCACGATTGATGTCGATGTCGCCAAACTGATGGTCGAACGTGGATTGCTCCAGTCAGATAAGATGGTGATCTGCAACGGCTTTAAGCCAACGGGCAGCCGCTATGCGCAGAATATCCGCGACCTCAAACGCTATTATCACGCCAACACCATCCCAATCGTCGAGGATTTGAGCGAGATTCCCCCGTTGATTCAGTCACAACTGCCCTTTGAAGTGGGGTTGCGCCAAAAAAGCTATGGCAATCATGCAACTATCTACGCCATGGATGATGCCAACTCACGGTTTGGAATGAGTGTTGCAGACATGCTGACAGCAGCGGACTATATCGACGCATCCCCCAACCTCATTTTGCGCATCTATCACGGTATGGTTGGCAGTCAAATTACCAGTGAAGAAGCGTTCAAAGATCGCTTAACACCGCCGATGCAAATGTACGCACGGCTCAAAAAGCAGCATCCTGATTTGACCATCTTCAACTTTGGCGGCGGTATGCCCGTGCCGCAGACGCTTGATTTTGACTTTGATTATAAGCAGTTCGTGCGCTTGCTTTTGACGACAATGCAGACGATTTGTCAGGAACAAGGGGTTGATGTGCCAGACGTGATGGGAGAGTTTGGACGGTACACATCGGCCGAACATGGCGCACACATCTTCCGCATCGTCAACGACAAGACTAACGAATCCGATCTTCCTTGGTACATCATCGACGGATCGATCATGTCTTCATTTCCCGATGTATGGGCATTGAAGGAACATTTCACCGTCCTGCCGCTCAACCATCTCGACAAGCCCTTTCAACAGGTCCAACTGGGTGGCATCACGTGCGACAGCGACGATGTCTATCCACCCAAAGGCAGCGATTCCCCGCTCTATCTCCCCGTCGATACGGATGAGTTGTATATTGGCTTTTTTAGCGTTGGAGCCTATCAGGAGATGCTCGGCGGCGTGCGCGGCAGCAAACATTGTATGCTGCCCGAAGCCCCCGAACTAATCGTCGATAAAGACAGTAACGGGCAACATATTTATGAATTGATCGCTGGACAGGACGAAAAGAAAGTGCTGGAGAATCTTGGCTATAGGTAGAATCGGCTTCCCGTTCACCCTACAAAATTATGAAGATTTCAGTTTATATCGCAACATCACTCGACGGATTTATCGCTCGTGAGGACGGAACGCTTGACTGGCTACCCGGCGCGGACGGGAGTGGGTTTGGCGAAGAAGATTATGGCTATCACGACTTCATCGCAACTGTCGATATGCTCGTCATGGGGCGCAAGTCCTATGAAATCATCCTCTCGTTTGGCGGTGACTGGCCCTATGAAACGCCTGTCACCGTCTTGAGCAACACACTGACCGCGCTTGACCCACATCTCCCTGACAGGGTGCAGTTGATGGCGGGAACCCCAAACGAAATTGTCGCCAAATTAGCAGCACAAGGCGCAACACATCTATACATCGATGGGGGCAAGACGATACAGGCATTTCTCGCTGCGGGGCTCGTTAATCAACTTATTTTGACGCGTGTACCCGTCTTAATCAGCAGTGGAATACCATTATTCGGGGCATTGCCAGATGACATCCATCTCAATCACATTGCAACCCGCAGTTATGCCGATGGATTCGTTCAGAGCAATTATGCTATCATCGAAAAATAAAGGTGAGAACGCGACCAGCTTGGTCGCTACTTAAAAATAGCGACCAAGCTGGTCGCGTTCCAAATGTTACAACCAAACGATTGATTCTACCGTATAGCAAAATGACTATACGCAAACAGTTTCGGAGATTACCATGCAATTAGACAGAACCCGTATCATTTTCGTCGTTATCATCGCGCTTGCCGTCATCATCGCGTGCGGTGCATTCGGCTATCAACAATTTAACCGATTGGTTGGAGGCGATGTAACCCCAACGCTTGAAGCGGGTGTGACGCCTGTGGCAACCACATCAACAGGTGGGGGTCAGACCACCGTCAATTTTGACTCGCCAGACCCAATTTATGCGGATGGGGTTGATCTCAACGATGGACTCCCCACCTACGTCTGCGGCGCGGATGCGTTTGGCAGCTATTTCACACTGCAACAGATGCAGGTGTCAGGGGCAGACGTTGCTAATGGCTTCCATCTCGGCATCATCCCCTTTGACCTTAACGACGATTATGCGGTGACAGAAGAGCAGCGCACCGCCCTGCTCGCCAGTGGCGATTGGGATTGCCTGTTGACGACGCTCGACTCGGTTGCCTTAAGTGCGCCGGGAACCATTACGGCAATCGTCGATGAAAGTGCTGGCGCAGACCAACTTTGGGGACGCGACATTACGACCATCAACGACTTACGCGACAAGCGGATCGCCTTTGCAGAAGGCAGTGTCGGCGAATACTTTATGTACTATGCCCTGTCAATTGCGCGGCTCAACCCACGCTTTGACGTGACGCTTGTACCACAAAGCACAGTCGCCGATGCGGTTGCGGCATTTAATTCGGGGCAGGCTGACGCTGTGTCCGCATGGGAACCCGACATCTATGACGCGGAAAGTTCAGGTGGTGTGCCGCTGCTAAGTTCAGCGCAGTTACGCATCGTGATTGATGTCATTGTGACATCCAATCAATCGATCAATTCTCGGCCGACTGAAGTTCAGAACTTCCATAATGCATGGTTTTCAACACTCAAGGCACAGGCCGAAGATTTCGACACAGCAGCCAGCCAAATTGCGGCATGGGGCAACAACGATTGGTCGTTTGTCTATCCTGAAAGTGCATCGGATGATTTAGAGGCATGGCTGGGAACGGTGGCGCAAGCTGATTTGAGCGACAATCGCGCTGTGATGCGCGACCCGCGTCCATTAGTAGATCGGCTTAACATTGCACGGCGCGTTTGGGCAGCAGCAGGACAAGATGTGCCAAGCGAGGATGCAGAAGATTTGGTCAACCCTGATTTTGTCGGAACTGCGGCACAACAAGGTGGATTGACGACCAATGCTGATCCTGTCAATGACACGTTCTCGATTGCGGCTAACATCGATTTGACGGCGGTAAGTTCGGCCGAAGAAGCCGCCACCCTCGCCGTTCTCCCCTGCCGTGACTTCCAGTTCCTGCCCGAATCGACGGAGCTAACACTAGAAGCACGTCGTCAGCTTGACGAATGCGTTGTCCCGACGATGTTGCAGTCGATTGGGCTGCTGCTTGAGGTCAATGGCTCTTCCGCATGGCCGCAGAATGACCCGCCGTTTACCGAACAAGAAATCCAAGAGTTCGCCGCAGCGCGGGCGCAGTCGGTTGTCGATTATCTCGTTTCACAGGGAATCGACCCCGCACGCTTTATCGTGACGGCGACGTTGCCACCAGAAGAGCGGCGCAATTCGGACAATGCGGCAGATCAGGCGCAGGATCGGTATGTTGAGTTGACGCTGATCACGAGTGGTCGATAACAGGGAAAGTATGCAACTCATGAAAAAAATAATTATTAGCATCATCGCATTGCTACTTATATCCTGCGGTTCAGAACCAAACACAATTTACGTCGTCACCAACGCAGGAGCCGACGACTACATCCGCGCCGCAGCCGCAGCCGTCAATGATGACGGTCTTGAAGACGCGGACGGCAACGGCGTGCGCGTTGAAGTGATCACGCTAGAGGCAGGTGAAGCATCCGTCCAGCTTGGCGAGTTGGAAAACCCCGCTGACCTCTGGATTCCCGACAACAGCGCGTGGACAGACGTTGCGAATGAGCGTGGCATCTCTGGGTTTAACGACTGCGTGAGCGTTGCGGAAAGCCCGCTGGTGATTGGGATGTGGCGCGAAGTGGCGGGGCTGCTGGGGTATCCGGGTCGTGAGCTTGGCTGGCTCGATATTGGATCGCTGGCGGCCGATGCGACGGCGTGGGATTACTACAGCGGTGGACAATACGGTGAGACGTTGCGCTTGGGTCATACCCATCCGGGTCTGTCTGCGTCGGGGGCGAGTACGCTGCTGGCATTGGTGCAATCGGCCGAATCGAAAACAACTCCCGTCACCCCTGAAGACATCGACCAACCGATCGTGCGTGCCTCTGTCGGCGCGTTTGAAAGTGGTGTTGCATGGTTTAGCCAAGACACCGAAACGTTGGGCGCAACGATGGCAGAACGTGGATCGAGCTATTTAGGCGCAGGCGTGATGTATGAAAGCACCGTTTTGGCTGAGGGCGGCGGACAGCTTGTACCGATCTATCCATTTGAGGGAACGTTTGTTGCGACCCATCCAGCCTGTGTCAACGACAGTGGCAATACGGCTGGTGCGACGGCATTCCGCGATTGGCTGCGCAGCGAAGAAGGGCAGATGTTGGCAGTGACGTATGGGCTACGGCCTGTTGGCAGTGTCGATACAAGCTCACTGACGGCGGCGGGCGCCGATTTGAGTCAGCCAGCGATTGTGTTTGGAGAAAGTTCGGCCGATTCCATTTTCGCCGTTCAAGAACTATGGCAATCCGCTCGCAAACCGATCCATCTCGCCATGATTCTCGACACATCGGGCAGCATGGACGGCGACAGAATCGACAACATGAAGGCAGCCGCCGTCGAGTTTGTCGAACAGATGGCAGATGGCGACTATTTGACCCTGATCGAGTTCTATACAAACGTGGACATCAAGGCGCAGAAGGCGCGAATTGGGGATGAGCGCGCCGTCTTAATCGACATGATCCAACAGATGGAAGCGGGCGGCGACACGTCGCTTTATGATGCGATTGGGCGTGGTGGTGAGATTTTGGGGGATTTGAATTCGGCCGATACCGCCAACGCGCTGGTCGTGCTGACCGACGGCGAAGACACCTCCAGTCGCCGCTATGACAACGACATCACGCTCGGCAACGTCGCCTCTGCCAACAACACAACCGTCTTCACCATTGGCTATGGGCGCGGTGCTGACACAGGCGTGCTGCAAGACATCGCACTGGCCGCCAATGGGCAGTTCTTCTACGGCGACGAAGCGAGCATTGCCGCCATTTACGATGAACTTTCGGCCGCTTTTGGCGGCAGCGTCGGCATTGGTCGCTAACCAATCACATTAGGGCAACGATGTTCATCATGAGACACATCGTTGCCACCTCCTCTTTTTTCGCAACGTTCACGTCCGCACTCTCCCATGCAACCGCACCTGTAAGGATCAACCCCTATCGTTCAATCTGTTCGTGACGATGGGGAAATCGCTCCGTCATTCACGCTATCCAAGATCAAACAGCGTATTCTCTGCTCAAAGTGGGCGGCGAAGCGAGGCGAAAAGCATGGTAAGGTTAGTCCTCCTCCGTTTACTAGAAAGTTATTTCCGTCGGCCGATTCTCACACTGCTCCCGATTCTGCTCCTCAGCGTGTTGGGTGTTTTCTTCATCCTGAATCAAGAATCGGTTTACATTGCAAACGGTAAACTGCGTGTTGAAAGTCAAACAAGTGTGGAACAACTTAGTGATACTGGCGGTGGCAGCTTCTCGTGGAAAACAATTGCACAACAGACGGTCGACCAATTCGATAATTTAACCGAAACGGACGCATTTGTTCGTGCGGTCATCAGTCAGACTGACCTCGAAGAGGAGCTGTTGACGTTCGATGGCACTGAAGGTGAATTCTTCGACCAAGTACGTGAAGATTTATGGGCGGCAGCCATCGGAGAAGATCAGTTCGGCGTCGTCGGTCGTTCTACCAACCCCGAAATTTCGGCACAACTTGTCGTCGCATCCATCGAGAGTTTTCTCCAGTGGAATATCAATACCGAATTAAAAGATAGCAAGGTCGCTGTCGATTTTTATGATCAGCAAGTGGGTGAGTATCTGGCCGAGTTTGACCAACGACAAGGGGAGTTGCGCGAATTTCTACGCACTCATCCAGAGCCAGATCGCGGCGAGCGACCCGCCATTGAGCAGCTTGAAATCAATCGTTTACAAGCACTCACCGATGACGCGGCAAAACGCTATACGAATGCGCGCGACCAACAAGAACAGGCAAAATTACAGGTTGCGCGGGCAGAAAGTGCCGTGCGCGTCAAGTACACGCTCGTCGATGCGCCCAAAATTCCAGAAGAATCAGAAGATTCCTTGACACAAAAGGCGACCACCCTCATCATGTTTGGCATGTTGGGTGGTGTCGTGAGTCTTGCTTGGATTGTCGGCGCGGCGTTGCTAGATCGCACGTTCCGCTATCCAATCGACGTGCGGTCTGGTGTCGAGCTGCCCGTTTTGGCGGCAGTCCCCCCCGGTGAACGCTTTGTTTCGCCCCATCTCATCCAGTTAGAACAAGAAGATTCAGATATTCCCGAACCACCTCAATATCGTGCACGACTTGTGCCAAATGTTGAACCGCCGACGCTCATCATCTTACCGAGCGAAAAAGAAGAACTTGCGCGTATCAAGCAAGAAAGGAACGAATATGAGCAGCAGTACGGAGCGCGTCGCCAAGAACGCAACGATATTCATGGTGTCCCAAGTCGTCACGTGGGTGTTGACGCTCGCACTCATGGTATTCCAGAAGCGGCTGTTGGGACCAACGGCAACGGGGCAACTCCACGTCGCGCTGTCGATTTGGGGAATCGCAACGGTATTCGTGACCTTCGGCATGGATACACTCCTGACGAAGGAGATCGCACGCGCACCAAATTCTAGTGGACAATCACTTAGCACCAGTCTCTTCTTACGATTACCGCTCTATGTGTTGGGATTCGGCGGGGTGGCGTTGTGGACAAGGGTTTCAGGCTATTCGGCCGATCTCACCTCGCTCGTCATTATCATCGGCATCTCACACTTTTTCTGGCAGTGTGCCTTCGCCTTTCGCGCCACACTAGAGGGTCTCGAACAGGCGAAATACATCTCCTACGCGGAGATTTTTAGCAAGCTCTTTAACACCGTCGTCGCGCTGACCCTGCTCTTTATGGGATTTGGCGTGATGGCAATTGCCATCGTCATCGTTGGCGTGGCCTACATTCACGCCACGATTCAGTGGGCCAACCTGCGCAAGTTTGCGCGGCTCAACTGGCGTATCGATTGGGAACTAGCCCGCCGCATGTTTCGACTGGGAACGCCCTACATGCTCTCAGCCCTATTTTTGGCGGCCTATCTGCAAGCGGATGCGATCATCATGGAGCAACTGCTCGATGAGGAAGCCGTTGGCTGGTACAGCGCGGCCGATTCGCTCTTTGGCACGATGCTCTTTGTGCCGACGGCGTTTATGGGGGCGGTCTTTCCCGTGCTCTCTCGTCGCTACACCGATGACCCAAACTCGCTGCCAAAAATTATGCAGCGCAGTTTTAACCTGATGATGGTGCTGGGTGTGCCGATTGGCTTCGGGCTGGCCGTGATCGCGCAGCCGCTCGTTCTGCTAATTTTTGGCGAAGAGTTTCGACAGAGTGGCCCAATTTTGGCCGTGCTGGGCATCGTTGTCTTGTTGATGTATTTAACAATTTTATTGGGAAAGTCGCTGATTTCGGCCGATCGGCAAAACGCATGGACGATCATTATGGTCGTCGCTACTTTTGCGACATTTGGCCTTGATCTTATTCTGATTCCCCTCTGTGACCGCTTTTTTGGCAACGGCGCCATCGGTGGCGCGCTCGCCTATGTCGTCACAGAAAGCGGGATGGTGATCGCAGGATTGATCCTGATGCCGAAAGGGACTTTTGGTTGGTCCAATCTGTGGCTGACGGTCCGTGCGGTGGCGGCAGGCTTATTGATGGCGGGCGCCGTTTGGATTGTGCGCGATCAGTTTCTGTTGATCCCAATTTTGATCGGCGGCCTGACCTATGGCGGATTCGCCTTTGTTTTTAACCTATTTCCAAAAGAGGATTTGCGCCTCTTTTACCAACTGATTCCAGCACGTTTGCGTGGTCGGCTTGATCGTCGGCTGCGCGAACAGAGTACGGTGCCGTTGCCCACGACGACAGAGATAAGCAAACCTGTCCCAGCAGTCAACGGATATGTGGAGCAATCTGAGATGTTTAGACGAAAAAAGAAGCAGTCAAAAAAGAGTACAACGACCGTATATAGTGAAAACGGGTTTGAATCGCAAGCGCGAATGCAGTCCCCTGCACGGCCGCCAGCGCCAGCACAACCTGCGGCACGTAAACCGTATGGTGATGCGTTTGCTAACGATGAAAATGGTTACGATCACAGTGGGCATACCATTCACGGCGCGATCAAGCGTAACAAAAAGGCGGAGCAACGCTGGCGCAAACAGCAACGGCAGCGCGTCTTACTCAGCGATCAGATGTCAGATGTCAATCTACCGCTCGATCTGTGGGATGACGACGGCCATCTGCTCATGCGCTTTTCGGCCGAAGTGGTCGACAATCTACGCCAAATGATGACGCGCCTCTCCTCAAAAACGGGCGAGGTTCCCAGTCGGCTCGCGCTCCTTTCGGCACTGCCCGGTGAGGGAACAACCTATATCACGCGCGGTCTTGCAACGGTGATGGCCCACGATTTGGCGGCACGTATCGCGCTCGTTGACCTCAACTGGTGGTCGCCCGCGCAGCCCCCCATTGCATCGAGCCGCAACAATGGACTCGTCTCCGTCATCACAGGCGAGAAACGTCTCGATGAGGTCTTTGTCCGCACGGCATTGCCAAACTTGACATTGATTCCAGCCGGACGCTTAGAGCGGGGAGATCGGCCGATTATGGCACGCTCCAACGTGCTCAAATCTGCGCTAGATGTTCTCAATCAGCATTTTGACTATCTGATCCTCGACGTTCCTGCCGTCCGTGCCACCAATGACGCGGTTCCGCTGGCATCGTTGGCAAACGGGATTGTCGTCGTGATTCGACAGGGTGAAACACCCGCCGAAAGCGTGCGGCTTGCACTCGATGAGATTCAACATCTGCCTATTCTCGGCACGGTGTTAAATCATATTGAGTATCACACGCCTGAGCTGCTGCTGCGCTTTATTCCGCAGGATTGATATGACCATTTTCTTTATCTTTTTACTCAGCAGTTGGTTCAGCGGACTCGTCTTACAGAACAAACCAGTGTGGATGCGCTATCTTTTCTTGGCCTGTGCCGCTGCATCGCTATGTTACATCTATCTCTACACGAGCAAGATCTGATTGTTGCTGACAACGGTAAATACAGCGTAAGGTAAATTTTCTGGCACTGTCATTTCCGCGCAAGCGGGAATCCAGTCCCAGAAAAAGAATGGATACTTGCCTTCGCAGGTATGACGGGACTTACTTTACGATGTAGTAAACGTATCCTTTCCCACATGAATTCTCAAAGAGCCAAAGGTCACTATGGGTGCAATTTCGACGTTACAGGCTTGGAAACCGAATAGCCTAAATCCGACAGATCTCTTGCCAAATTTGCTCGGCGTGTTGCGAGGACGCTGGCATTTTCGTGGCGCAACACGCATTGGCGCGAAGGTGCGCTCGACGGGCAAGCCGCTGATCCGCAACTATGGGCGGCTAACTATCGGGGCAGGCTGTCGTTTTATCTCATTTATTACACCAATTGATCTGCTTGTCGGCGACGCTGGAACGCTGACAATTGGAGAAAATTCGTTTATCAACTATGGCGTTTCGATTACGGCGATGGAGCGGGTAGAAATCGGCCGAAATTGCAACATCGGAACCTACGTCATGATCATCGACAACAACTTTCATCGTCTTGAACCAGAACGACGACTCGAAACGCCGCCTTCAGAACCGATTGTGATTGGGGATAACGTTTGGCTAGGTGGGCGCGTGATGGTCATGCCCGGCGTGACGATTGGGGCAGGCAGCGTCGTTGGCGCGGGCAGCATCGTAACCAAAGATATTCCAGCGCGTTCGCTGGCTGTCGGTGCGCCAGCGCGGGTGATTAAACAGCTTTAGGGGTCAGGTTGCAGGTTTTCAGTAATTGCGACAGCAAACTGTTTACCGAACATCCTATTTCCCTCTTTTAACTATGGGCAGTATTTTGAATGCAATTAAAGTCGATTGGCAAGAGTTACGTCCGCGCTGGCTGCTGGTGCAGCTCTTGATGAAGCCGTTTCCGCGCAATGTGGGGACGTGGCTCTCACCGCGCCTAATGCGGGCCGTAGGATTTGAGATTGGGGAAGGGACGCTGTTTTCTGCGCTGCCCGTGATTACGGGTGAGAAAGATATGATTCAGCGGTTGCGAATCGGCCGATATTGTTACATCAACGCGGGCTGCACGCTCGACGCACGCGACTTTATCACCATTGGCGACGACGTTTCAATTGGGCATGAGGTGATGATTTTGACCGCCAGCCACGACAGCACCCACCCCGCCAAACGCGGCGGCGACATCACAACCGCGCCCGTCACGGTCGACGATGGGGCATGGCTGGGCGCACGCGCGATCATCTTGCCGGGTGTCAGCGTCGGCGCAGGTGCAATTGTGGCGGCTGGTGCGGTCGTCTCCAAAGATGTTCCCCCACATACGCTGGTCGGCGGGATACCTGCTAAAAAAATTCGTGAATTAAATCGGCCGAATCTAAACGGTAATGTTGATCGTAACACGCTTGCACAATCATTTGAGGGTAGTTGGTGAATGGTGGCTGGGAGTTTGACTCTCAGCCACCATTCACCAACTCACAAAAATTACCAACCTTATTGGACAAGCACATGACACATTCTGAAGTCGCATTGCTGTTTACAGAAGCAGCGCGAGGCTGGATCGGCCGCAAGTCAAAAGAAAGCGATACAACATTGCAGAATCAGCTAAATCGATCTGGCTACACCGCATTCCAAAACAACTACACACTGGCATTTCACAACCCACACCATCCAGTTGTGTTAATTGGCGGGGCAAAATTTCTAAAAGCGTGGTCATTACCCAATCCTATTATTGCCGTGCCACAGATTGATGAGGCCGGCGAAATGGACTTCTTGCGACATGATGAGCGTCTCCAGACTGTATTTTTACCGGCAAGGCAGATCGACTTTTTGGATGATGTGCGGGTCCGGGTTGGCAACGTTGATCGCCCCGACTTTCTTGAGAAGCTCTTGGTTGCTCTTAATGATAAACCGACTTTCGTTCGTCCATCAACAGCAGCGGACTAGTATCCGCACAATATGACTATGCGTTTAAGCGTCGTACTTCCCACCTATAATCGTCTTGGACAACTCCAGCAGGTCTTGGCTGGCTTGCGACAACAGACCGTTTCGGCCGATTCCTTCGAGGTTGTCGTCGTCTCCGATGGCAGCAGCGACGGCACAAACGAGTACCTTAGTACTGTGAAGACGCCGTTCAAGCTGACGCCCGTTTTGCAAGAGAACGCAGGCGTGGCGACCGCACGCAACAACGGCATTCAGACGGCACAAGGAGAGCTAATTCTCTTCATCGACGACGATGTGGTTCCCACACCACAGTTGATCGAGCAGCATTTGCAGGGACATTCGGCCGATAATATCGTCGTGCTGGGGCCGATGTTAACCCCACCTAATTATGCTATGAAACCGTGGGTCGCGTGGGAACAGGCGATGTTGATGAAGCAATATCAGGATATGCTCGACGGCAAATGGGCGCCCACGGCACGCCAATTTTACACGGGCAACACCAGTCTGGGTCGCCAACACCTGATCGACGCGGGTGGGTTTGACCCCGCCTTTCGACGTGCTGAAGATGTTGAATTGGCCTATCGCCTCGAAGATATGGGGCTGAAGTTTGTCTTTAACTATGATGCGGTCGGCTACCATTTTGCCGACCGCAGCTTCCGCTCATGGGCAGCCATTCCCTATGCCTATGGGCGCAATGATGTCATCTTTACGCAACGCAAGGGGCAATCATGGCTGCTCCCAACCATCTGGACAGAGTTTCACGGGCGGCATCCCATCATTCGCAACTTGGCAAAGGCGTGTCTTGACCGTGAAAAATTGAGCCAACTCACGATTTATTTACTGCGTCAAATGGCAAATGCGGGACACTTCATGGAGAATCAATCACTCCCCCGCATGGCGTATAGCGGTATTTTCAATTTGCGACATTATCAAGGGGTAGCAGATGAGTTAGGTGGCAGACAATTGTTTTTTGCAGGTGTTAGGGAGAAAAGGTGAAAGATGTCTTTCAGAAGTTGCCATTTATTTTAAGCGGGTTTGGAATTCTATTACTATGGCTGTTGGTGAGCTGTGCGGCGGATGAGCCTGCGCAGGGGAACACCGTCCGCCCCATATCGACGGTAAGCGACCTGTTTGGCGTGCAGCCGACAAAAACCCCCGCCCCAACGCCCACAGCGCGTCCGCCTGTTGACATCGTTGTTGCTGTCCCACAAACAGCAACCAGCACCATTTCAGAAACCGTCAGCGCGATCACGCCGACGGTTCCGCCCGCTCAGACGACTCTGCCAAACATGGTCATTTACGATGAACTGCTCCATCCCGATTGGAGCTTAGAGGGCAGCACCGTCAACTTTGATTTAACCTATCGCGGTGAGGCTTTTCGTGGCGTATATGCACTGGAGGTGGAGCGAATTTTGAGCGATGATCCCTTCTTTCCCATTTTAGAGATGAATTTGTTGCCAGAGGCGGCGCGCAGCTTTCCGTTAGCCGAAATTGATAATGTGTCGCTGTGGATCTACTCGGGCAATGGATCGTTGGGGGTACGTGATTTAAGCTTAGGGGTGGTTTTGAGCACAGAGCCGTTCCCTAGTGACAGCGCGACGCTCAACGTGATCGAGCTTGATCTGGCAATGTTTGGGCTTGAGGAGGCGATTGAACCCGACACATGGGTGCAGTTGCGCTACTCACCGCAGGAGCTAGCGATTGATGAATCATTCGCCTATCTGACGGGTCTATATATTGAAAATAATGTCGGTTTCACGCAAACAATTTTGGTTGATGCGGTGGAGATTCAATTCTTAGCAGTGGAAGAAGTTTGGCAATCGGCCGAATTGGTTGCCATCACGCCGTGATTTGTCTCAAGGTAGTGGTTGTGTAGTGGTAAGCAGATGTAACAACTGTATTGAGTTCGAGGTAGAACGATGCGGTATCTAAAAAAAGAACAGATTTTTGCCCTTGCGGGAATGACTGCGCTCATGCTGCTGGCATGTCTCGTGGGCGCCTATTTACCGACAGTGATAGCAAGGTTATCAAATGCACCAACAGGGGAGCGGGAGGTGGTGCGCGGTGCCCTGACAGCGAGTCAGGGGGGCGCAGCGCAAGCGGGCGCACCGACGGCCGTCGTCAACATCCCAACGATTGAGCTTCCCGTTGCGCTCGCCACGTTCACATCGGAGATTATTACGCCCAGAGCGATGCCAACGGAAGAACCGCCTGTCCTCGTCGTCACGCGCGTCACGCCAACTGCGCAGCCGACTCCAGTAGCTGCACCGCCATTTTCGGCCGATGTCACCATCCAAGTCGATACCCAACAAAACCGTCATCCCATCAGCCCGCTCATCTACGGAGTATCACGTGCGCCAGCATGGATCATCCCCGATCTAAACCCCACGGGTCAAAGCTGGGGCGGCAACAACAGTAGCCGCTACAACTGGCGGGCGGGAAACTTATGGAACGCGGCGCACGACTATATTTTTGTCAACGGCACATATGGTCAGGAGGGGATGGTTGCCGATCAATTTTTACGCGAATCGGCCACACATGACCTCGCCGTGCGCTTGACCATTCCAACATTGGGCTGGGTCGCCAAAGATGCGTGGTCTTGTTCCTTCCGCGATGAAAATGGCGAATGCTATAACCCAACGCCCCAGATCAACTGCAACAATCCGTTGATCATCGCTGACCCATACACCACCAGCATCCGCAGCACACCGCAAGACATCCGCGAATGGATGCAGCACATCCGCGACAGCAATCTACCAATCCGCTTTGCCGCCATGGACAACGAACCTGAGCTTTGGGGCAACAGCCACTATGACGTGCATCCAGACTGTACGACCTATGCTGAAATACGTGACCAATTTTTAACCTATTCGGCCGTCGTCAAAGAGGTCTTGCCAGAGGTTGAAACGGTGGGGCCTGTCTCGTGCTGTTGGCATTTCTATTGGGAATCGGCCGCCGGTCATGCAGACAAGGCGCAACACGGTAATCAAGACTTTATCCCGTGGTTCCTCGACCAAATGCGCCTGCATGAGGAGCAGACGGGGCAGCGTTTGCTCGATGTGCTGGACATCCACTACTATCCCGAAGATTTGTATGCCGAAGTGCAGGATGGGGCAGAACCGGCCGAAAGACAGGCATGGCGAATGCGTGCCACACGTTCGCTGTGGGATCCTACCTATATCGATGAGACGTGGATCGATGAGGCAGTCTATATTTTGCCGCGCATGCAACAACTGATCGACGAGCATTATCCGGGCACCAAGCTGGGTCTCAGCGAGTGGAACTATGGCGCAGACGACACGATGAATGGTGCGTTGGCGTTGGCGGAGGCGTTGGGCATTTTTGGTCGCTACGACCTGTACTACGCCTACTATTGGCAATATCCCGAACCCAATTCGCCGGGCTACTATGCGTTTAAGCTCTACACCAACTTTGACGGACAAGGGAATGGGTTTGGATCGGAATCAATTTCGGCCGAGTCATCTGATCACACCAGCGTCGGGGCACACGCCGCGCTCAATCCCGAGACGGGCGACCTGCACCTGATGCTCATCAACAAGAATCCAGACCGCGCCCAAAACGTCGCAATCGATTTACAGAACTTCAGTGCAAGACAGGATGCAAGCCTTTTCTACTATGATGGCAGCAGTACGGGAATTGGTTACCAACCACTTGTCACCTACGAAGATACAGTACAGTTGGTACTTCCTCCATACACAATTTATCATTTAGTTTTACCAGCGAAACAGTAGATAGCAGACGGTAAACAGCAGGCAGTGAACAGTTGGCAGTGCGCAATTTCTACTCACGCATTGCCAGTCACTACCTCCAATCGATGATTGATTTAATCCTCGATTGGTCTGTTGATTGGTCTCTGTTCACTGTTGACCCTTCACTGTTCACTGATGCTACGAGCCACATTTCTGATGGAACAACATATTGGACACTATTCGTACTATGCGAATCTGCGGCGGTTTGTTGATCCGATAAGCTCCGTTAAGGCGAGTTGGGTCCCCATCACCTATTTTGAAGAAAATGGCTTACTCAATCGGTTGCCGCTACCGAATGGCTTGCGCGGTACGTTGACGGGGCGACAACAGGTGGTGAATGGTCTGCAAACCCCGTGCGACATTGCGATTTTTAACACGCAAGTTCCCGCCGCACTTGCGCTCCCCCTGCTCCACAAACGTTCGTACATCCTCTGCACAGACATCACGCCCGTCCAATATGATCGGATGGGCAAACATTACAACCACACCCCCGACCGCATTCCATTCTTGACAGGCATCAAACAAAAACTGAATGAGCGCATGTTTCAACATGCGGAGCGGCTCTTGCCGTGGTCGTCGTGGACAGCCAATTCTCTCGTCAAAGATTATGGCGTTGCTAGAGATAAGATCGAAGTCCTCCCGCCCGGAGTCGACACGATGCTCTGGCAACCATCCGATGAACCGCGCGATGCGGATACACCGCTGCGAATCTTATTTGTGGGCGGTGACTTTTTTCGCAAGGGCGGAGAGGTTCTGCTAGAGGCGTTTCGCCGCTTACCAGCGGGTTCGGCCGAATTGCACATCGCCACCCGCTCAGAAATCAAGCCTGAGAAAAATGTCTATGTCTATCACGGCATGTCGCCCAATTCGGCCGAATTGATCCAGCTCTACCAACGCTGCGATGTCTTCTGTCTGCCGACATTTGCGGAGGCGTTTGGGATCGTCGCAATCGAGGCGAGCGCGGCAGGGCTGCCCGTCGTTGCCACCAACATCGGTGGCCTCTGCGACGTGGTGGCGGAAGGGGTATCGGGACATCTCGTTGCAGCGGGGGATGTCGAACAGTTAACAGCCACATTGGGCAGCTTGGCGTCCGAGCCTGAACGCTGTGTAAAAATGGGGTACGCCGCACGTCAGCGTGCCGAGTCGTGCTTTGATGCGCGCAAAAACAGTGAACGCATGGTGCAAATTTTAGAAAATGTATGGGAGTCGGTGAACAGTGAACAGTGAACAGGCAACGCTTCGATTGAATACCGTGAACACAGAGCCATTATCCTATTCGCAGGCGCAGACGCTGCACGTTGGATTTATCATCGAGCAAGCGTTGGGACACATCACGCACGGCAAGAATTTGCAACAAAATTTGTTGCAAGACGATCAAATCGTGCCGTATTGGGGATTACCGCGCCAAGATGTACAGACGGGATTGGCGGGCAAATTTGACAATTGGACGATCAAGGCGGGATTGCAAGCACGCAGGGCCATCCGCGAGATGCGCCAAGAAACCCCGCTCGATGCGCTCTTTTTCCATACCCAAGTCGCCGCCATTTTGGCACAAGATTGGGTGCGACGGATCCCCAGCATTATCTCGCTCGACGCAACACCGCTGCAATATGATACGCTGGGTGAATTTTATGACCACACGCCCGGCAAAGGAGAGACGCTCAAGTTCTGGCTCAATCGCAGTGCCTACAGCGCAGCCCGCCATCTCGTAACATGGAGTGTCTGGGCGAAAGATAGCTTGGTCCGCGACTATGGCATTTCGGCCGAAAAGATCACGGTCATCCCGCCGGGTGTCAACGTTGCCGACTGGATCAACCCAGAGCCAAATTCGGCCGATTCCAAGACCGTGAAAATCCTATTCGTCGGCGGCAATTTGAAACGTAAGGGCGGCGATCTACTCTTACAAGCGTGTCGGCAACTGGTGCATGAGAGCTATCCAATTGAGTTACATCTCGTCACCCGCGACACAGTAGAAGCGGAGCCATTTTTGACCGTTTACAACGACATGCAGCCCAACAGTGCGCGCCTCAAAGCACTCTACCACGCCAGCGACATCTTTTGTTTGCCGACGTTGGGAGATTGTTTGCCAATGGTGCTATCAGAAGCGGGTGCAGCAGGACTACCCGTCATTTCGACCAACGTGGCGGCAATTCCCGAAATTGTGCGCGATGGCGCGACGGGATTTGTCACACCAGCCGGTGAGTTAGATGTGCTGGTTGCAAACTTGCGCCGACTGATAGTCAACCCTGCGCTACGCAGACAGATGGGTGAACGCGCTGTGCGCCTCGTCACTGAGCAGTTCGACGCGGAACGCAACGCCAAGCGCTTGATCGCGCTGTTAAAAGATGTTGTAAATAGTTAGAACGTTAATGCGGCACGGCCGCACGTGGAGCGTGATGCGTGGCGATTGTCTATCGCGTCGCATTGATCACTTCCCACATTTCACACTGTATCGGTAGCCCCCACATTGGCTCCCACATTTTCAACAACTGAAGCAGAAATGCAGGTTTAACGCTGGAACCAAATCCTTTGCGCTGTAGTATCGGGACATTATCATGAGTGACGTATTGCTGACTGTATCTGGCACAATTAAAGAGGACATTCTGGATGAGATCGCGCGCGGCAATCGGCCGATGGCGGACTATATCCACATGGCCGACGCATTTGACGCAGACCTTTTGGATGTGCCAAAAGCGCGGGAAGTTGGCGGCGGATTCGGCCGATTTCTAGAAAGGTTTGGCGGCATCAATCTGCTGATCGCGTGGGCATGTTTCGTTCTGCGCAAAAACTATAAGGTTATTTTCACCGATGGCGAACAGATCGGTATTCCACTAGCCATCCTGCTTAAATTTTTGGGCATCTTTGACCGCAAGCGACCGACACACATGATGATCGTGCATATTCTCTCGGTCGGCAAAAAGATGCTTTTCTTCGATTATCTGCGCATTCATACCCACATCGACATTTTCTACGTCTACTCGACATGGCAAAAAGAGTTTATTCAGGCGCGTTGGGGCGTGCGCTCGCGGCGCGTCGTCTTCACACCCTTTATGGTCGATGACGACTTTTTCTCTCCCAGCCCGCTCTACGAAGACATTCGTCCTGAGCTTGATCTACACTATCCGGGCTTGCCGACCATTTGCGCGGTTGGACTAGAGTTTCGGGACTACCCAACGTTGGTGGAAGCGGTGCGCGGATTAGATGTGCAGGTCGTGATCGCGGCGGGCAGCCCATGGTCAAAGCGTGACGACACGACCGAACGCGCCGAAATTCCCGACAACGTACATGTTCAACGCTTCACACAACATGAACTGCGTGCGCTCTATGCACACAGTGAGTTTGTCGTGATGCCGCTCTATCATGTCGAATTTCAGGCAGGGGTGACGGCACTGCTAGAGGCGATGTCGATGGAAAAGGCGATTGTCTGCACGAGCACGCCGGGCCAGACCGATGTTGTCATCCACGACGAGAATGGCTTCTATGTGCCGCCCGAAGACCCGGTGACCTTGCGACATGCGATCCGTTATTTGCTCGATAATCCTGATGAGGCGGAGCGGATGGGGCGTTTCGGCCGAAAAAAGATCGTCGAAGAGATGAGTCTAACCCAGTATGTCAAACGGTTTGACCGCTATGTGCGCGAGGCCGTGCGTGAGGCAAACGGACATATTAAGCAGGAGCCGCTCATCGTAAACGGGCAGCCACCAGTGGTAAAAGAGTAGCCACGCTAGGGCAGAAATTTCGGCCGATTTCCCTCACCAATCAGCCGCTCCTCACCCGTTGCAATATCCATTATCCAAATCTGTGGTGGCAATGTTGGCTGCGTTGTGTCAAAGCGTTGAAAAAGCAGTTGGGAAGAATCGGCCGAAAATAGCGGTTGCCCATGATGCCAATTCGCATTCTCCGTCAACTGCACCTGATTCCCCCCATCAACATCCATCAACCAGATTTGCCGTCCCATCGCCGTGCTTGCCAGCGCGCGCGTAAAGACGATGCGCTGCCCATCGGCCGACCATTCGGGCGAGCCATCTTCAACCAGCCGCGCATCACTGATGTCACTCACATCGCCCGTTGTGAGATCAATCGTCAATAGATGGATGCCAAAACGTTCACCAAAAAATTGTAGGTCTGAAAAGAGCATCATCGCGCCCGTTGGCTGCCATGTGCCAGCACTATTCATGCGGTTTGGCACGACAATCTGCCGACCCGTCTCAAAATCGTAGACGATGACCTGCTGCGTGTTGGGTTGCAGATCATGGTTATGTCCATCTCCGATACTGTGCCCCTCACCCAAGTCGAGAGATTTACCGAATGAAACAAAACTGAGATAGCGATCATCGGCCGATAATCGCGGCAAATAGCCCAAAACGTTCGGCTCAGAGAAAACGGGCGTCGTTTCCCCCGTTTGACTATCGAGCCAATAGAGACGTGGTGTCTCCCCCAGTGGAGAACGTTGCACGTAGATGACGCGCCGACCATCGGCCGACCAGCTCGGCTGATCACAACGCACCTGTGGACATTCGACGAGCGGTGTATATTTCCCCTCGTTGAGTTCCAACAACCACAAATCCGCCCCCCCATCCTCGCGCTCTTGCACCGTGATCACATTGCCATCGCTCTCGACAAAGTCAAACAGACCAAACGGTGCATCGGTCAGTTGGGTCTCTTCTCCAGTCGTCAGATTATGGACAAAAAGTTGGGCAGGATCGCCACGTAAGAACAAAACGCGCGGCTCCGCCGCAGGACGCTCACAGCCAATCAGCGCAAGCAGTAACCAAAGAAACAGAAGGCAGCGTTGCAGCGTCATGCCTCGCAAGTAGTGCATATCCAAACGACGCCCCACGCACCACCTCTTTTCATTTGGCAAAAAGCGCCACTTACTGCTCAAACCGATCGCGAATCTCTTCCATACGCTTCTGGTTTGCACCCAAATCGCTGTAGCCAGCACGAGAGGCCGAACGGAAGTGAATCACATCATCCGTAAAGAGAAATTCGACATCATCGACAAAACGGAACAGACGTGAGGTAAAGGTGACATGCAGATAATCGCCCTCATCTTTGACCACGAGAGAGCGCGGCATGCTGTCAATCACCTGCAATAATTTTACCTTCGCCACGTCACGGTCGCCATCATACGCAATCGGCTCCATCTTTGGATAGGCACCCGCCTCATAGGAGGTGACATTGTTTGGTTTAGCTGGGTACGCTTTGGCAAGACGGCCGTCGATTACGCCTTTTGCGCGAGACGTTGAAAACGCCCCCTGTGCAAAAAGCGAGCCAATAAATAGCGCAACCAGTGTGGCTGGAATTTGGAAAATTCGTTTCTTTAACATCGTTTTACCATTTGGGTCTAATTTTGTCTCGCATTATAGACATTCGACAATGTGTAAGCATCTCTTTCCAGCTTCACTAACGTTTAAGGCCCAGCCATTAGTGACAGGGTTGAACTCCGCTCTGCGTGGTGCGTTACAATGTGATGATGCACCACACTGTGATGATGCACCACACTCATTACATCGTGCAGTAAGTCCTGTCATACCTGCGAAGGCAGGTATCTACTCTTTTCTAAAACTAGATTCCCGCAACGTTGAAAAATGACAACCCCATAAAATTTACTTTACACTGTACTCATTTCGTAGTGTGAAATTGATTGGGCATTTCTTAGCATTGTTGTTACGATTTCAGGATGAGTTTGCGCTTGTTATGGTCCAAAAAATGGCGGCAACAGCACGGCGTCGGCCATGACCAGTTAACCCATCTACGAGAAGCACACAAACAAATCTAACGAGCAGCGACCAAACAGGTCGCACTCCAATCTTATGAACGACCAATCTGCCCTCAACTATGTTTCCTACTTGGCACTTGACCAACTCCTCACGGCGCAACGCCCCCAATCAAATATCGACGGCAACTTTGAGCATGACGAGATGCTGTTTATCATCATCCATCAAGTCTATGAGTTGTGGTTCAAACAGTTGCTACACGAAATTGACTATCTGATCGAGTCGCTGCGTGCGGGTGCAACCACACAGGCCATTCACACCTTTCGCCGCATTCTGACCATTCTCAAAACGATCGTTAGCCAGATCGATATTCTTGAGACGATGACGCCGCTCGAATTTTTGTCGTTCCGCGACTTTTTAGGCCGGAGCAGCGGCTTTCAATCTGTCCAGTTTCGGGAGGTAGAATTTGTGTTGGGGCATAAGCGGAAGAATATGCTGGGGCACTTTTCGGCCGATGTTTTTGGTCAAGAACGCCTCGCCATACGCTATGACCAACCAACACTTTGGGATGCATTTCTCACCTACGTGCATGAAAGTGGCTTTGCGATTCCAGAAGAACAGCTCATGCGCGATGTAACACAGGCGATCGCACCATCAGCAGGTGTGCAAGATGCGCTGATCAACGCCTATCGCGCCAACACACCCGCCGCACGCATCGCCGAGCGTATGGTCGATTTAGATGAAGGGTTGCAGGAGTGGCGGTATCGCCATGTCAAAATGGTGCAGCGCACAATTGGAACAAAACCGGGAACCGGCGGATCAGCGGGAGCGCAGTATCTAGCAACGACGTTGCAGCCACTCTACCCCGATCTGTGGGCGATTCGCGGACGGTTGTAGGTTATAATGGGCAATATAGTTAGAAAGGCTTTTAAGATGACGTGGTGCGTGATGCGTGGTGCGTAATCATTCACAGACACGCATTGCGTTTCTTTATCACATCGAAATAGCTACTATAAATTTAGATTTTCACAGCGGAGAAAAATATGGTTTCTGCAATTGTATTACTAAAGATTGAACGCGATCAGATCAATGATGTCGCTGGGCAACTTATCAGCATCAAGGGGATTTCAGAGGTGTTTTCTGTGGCTGGTCGCTACGATTTGGTGGCGATATTGCGCGTGCCGAACAATGAGGCGCTGGCTGATTTGGTGACTGGAGAGATGCTACAGGCGGACGGCATTATCGATTCAGAGACGCTGATCTCCTTCAAAGTACATTCAAAACACGATTTAGAGGCAATGTTTGAAATTGGATTTTAGGCGGATCAACCCACGCTTTTAAGAGTGGCAATAATTTCGTCGGCATAGAGTTCATGACGAGCTTTGCCGAGCATCGTGAGTTCGGCCGAATTTTCAGGCGCAAGCTCCGCAAGGTCCCACAACATGGTGCGTGTCACAACGACATCAGACGCCACCCCACGTTCAATAGCCTTTTCCTTGCGCCAATGATGCAGGGCTTCATAGCGCGTCAACACCTCATCGCGTGGACGTTTCGGCCGATTTGGCGGTTGTGGAATCGGTGCCGTGCGACCCGTAGCAATGGCTTGCAGAACCTTTCGCCCATAACGTTGCACCTGACGACTGTTCATCCCTTTGATGTCATAAAGCTGTGAAAGATGGCGTGGAGCGCGCGCGGCCAGTTGCAACAACGTCTTATTGCCCAAAATTTTGAAGTGAGGGCGGTTGCGATAGTAGGCTTCCTCATCACGTAGGATCGTGAGTTCGCGCAGGATGGCGCGGTTACGGGGAGCGAGGTCATACGCGCCGTTGATTTGCCAGAAGGAATCGGCCGAAAATGAGGTGTCGGGCAATTTTACGCTCGACTGCTCTTCAAAAATTTCCAGCGTCTCCGCCCAACGTCCCGCCTCACGGAGTTGCACTTCCATATCATCACGCAGGCGCAGCAAAAAATGGGTGTCTGCTTGCGCATATTCTAACTGGTCACGTTCGAGCGGTCGCTGACACCAGTTGTGTCGCTGATATTTTTTGTCGAGCCGGAAGCCATAAAATGCATCGAGCATATTGGCAAGACCGATCTTTTCATGTCCCAAAACCCGCGCCCCCCACATCGTGTCAAACAGGTTGTTGAGCGTCCAACCCTGCTCCCGCTGCATCAAAATGATGTCATATTCAGAGGCGTGTAGCACCTTTTCGATGGCGGGATTTTCAATGATTGCGCCCAAATCATCCAGCTCGAATTCACCTTGCGGATCGATGATGTAATCGTGCTTGCGCGTCGATATTTGGATCAGACAAATTTCTTCACTGTAGGCGTGCAGACCGTTCGATTCGAGATCGATGGCGAACTGCTTGACGCTGCGCAATTCGGCAAGGCAACGTTGCCATGTCTGTTGCGTGGTGATGTAGGTGTGCTTGGGGAGATTGAGAGAGGCCATAATTTAACAGTCGCATTGTAGCCGATTGCGTGCATAGCCGCACTTGACAGCGTTCTCACATCTTGTTATGCTTGCCACATGTTAACGCAACGATTTTTTAGCTTCTTTTTTAGCAACGGGCGAACGGCTGTGCCGATTCTTGCTGGCTGAGATTGAAGCGGGTCTTGTAAGAATTTTAGGAGCGCGGCTAGTAGCCGCGCTTTTTTTATGTCTGAGAGGAAGAAGTGGTTAGTGAAGAGTGATTCGTGGAGAGTATAATAACGACCTTACTTATCACTTAACACTTACCACTAAATTTGGTGAAACTATGACAATTTTGGAGCAGTTAGAAGCGGCGTATGAGGTGGGTTTGGCTGGGCTGGAATCGGCCGAAACCACAGAACAAACAACTGAATGGTATCGCGAAACGCTGGGCAAGAAGGGAAGCGTTCAGCTGATGTCACGGCAGTTCGGCAAGCTGTCGAATGAGGACAAACCGCTGTTTGGCAAGCGGTTAAACGAGATCAAGAATGAGCTTGAGGAAAAGTTGCAGTTGCGCCAAGCTGCATTGAAGCGGGCCGAGATCGACGCGAAGATCGCCAGTGACGCGATTGACGTAACCCTGCCCGGACGACCCCAGCCTGTCGGACGCTTGCACCCCTCGACCACTGTTCTGCGCGATGTGTTGCGAATTTTCGGTGACATGGGGTTCCAAGTCTTCCGCAGTGAAGATGTCGTCACTGACCAACTGAACTTTGAAGAGTTGAACATGCCGCCCGAGCATCCCGCTCGCGATATGCAGGACACCTTCTATACAGAAGATGAAGGCGTGCTGCTGCGAACGCATACGAGCGGCGGACAAATGCTTGCGATGCGCAAGTTCAATCCCGAGCCAATTCGCGTTGTGCTGCCCGGCATGTGCTATCGCAATGAGCAGATCACGGTGCGTTCCGAAATTCAGTTCCATCAAGTTGAGGGGCTGGTCATCGGTGAGGCGATCTCTTTGGCAGATTTGAAGGGGACATTGACAGAATTCGCAAAACGACTTTTCGGCCGATCGGTCAACACTCGTTTCCGCGCCAGCTACTTCCCATTCACCGAACCGAGCGCAGAGATGGATGTCTATCTCGGCACTGAGACAGAACGCGACCGGCGCATCACAAAGGGAACGGGCTGGCTGGAGATTCTAGGCTGTGGCATGGTGCATCCTGTTGTCCTACGCAACGGCGGCTACGACCCTGAAAAGTATACAGGTTTTGCCTTTGGCATGGGCATCGAGCGCATGGTCATGAACAAGTATGGCATCCCCGATATTCGTTATTTCTGGGGCAATGACCTGCGTTTTCTAGAGCAGTTCTAAACGAGCGTTGCCAACACGATTCGTTGGCAACGCGCTGAATTAGGCAAATGTAATCATGAATCATGTAATTAACCTGCAACAAAAACTCGCTCTCTTTGACGACCACTGGTCGCCAAAAATCGTCGCGCAACTGAACGATTATCATGTCAAAGTGGTCAAGGTAGAGGGTGAGTTTGTCTGGCACAAGCATGATGAGACGGACGAACTGTTTATGGTGCTGGACGGAGAATTGACGATTGAGCTGGCAGATAGGGATGCTGTGGTGATGCAGGCGGGCGAGGTGTTTGTTGTGCCGAAAGGGGTACAACATCGGCCGATTGCCCACACTGAATGCCACATCCTATTGCTGGAACCGGCTGGTCTCATCAATACGGGCGATGCAGGTGGCGCGTTGACGGCATCAAATGACGATTGGATTTAAAGAATTATTCGACAACATGTCATAAGGAATAAGAATGCGAGTACCTATTTCTTGGTTAAAAGAGTACGTTGATGTGGATATTTCGGCCGATGAACTGGCCGACCTCATCACAAATGCAGGGTTAGAAGTCGAAAAGGTCGAGAAGATCGGGATCGACGGAGCGGAGTTGGTTTGGGATCGGGAGAAAATTTTGCTCGGTCACATATTGCGTGTTGAGGATCATCCCGACGCAGATACGCTAGTGTTAGCGCACGTCGACTATGGCGCGGATGAGCCAAAGGTGGTTGTGACGGGTGCGCCCAACCTCAAGCCATTTGTCGGCAAGGGCGACCTCACCGATCAGCAACTCTATGGGGCAATCATTTTAGAGGGGGCAACCTATCTTAACCCATACAAAGATAACAAGCCGACAATCCTGAAAGGCAAGGCGCTGCGGGGCATCTACAACGACTCGATGCTCTGTTCGCAGGTTGAATTGGGGATTGGGGACGATCATGACGGTATCATGATTTTGCAGAAAGATGCCTATGCACCTGCGATGGTTGCGGGGATGCCACTGCAAGATGTGCTGGGTGATGCGGTTGTAGATATCGACATCATCCCGAACGTGGCGCGGGCCGCATCGATCATTGGCGTGGCGCGTGAGGTAGCGGCACTGACCGGCAAGACGCTGCGCTATCCCGATTACAACGTCGTGCAAGAAGGGCCTTCAATTGCGGGCAAGGTCAAAATTTCAACCGAAAACCCTGAGCTGAATCCGCGTTTTGTCGCCTACTTGATTGAAGGCGTGCGCGTGACGGATGATGAGGGCAACGCTGTCCCATCGCCATGGTGGATGCAGCGACGCTTGGAATTGGCGGGACAACGGCCGAAAAATGTCGTGGTGGACATTAGTAACTACGTCATGCTCGAAGTGGGTCAACCCAACCACACATTCGATTATGACTTCCTCAAAAAGCGTGCGGACGACTATAACGACGGTGAGATACATCTCATCACGCGCTTGGCGCATGAAAATGAAACGCTAATCACGCTTGACGAGAAAGAGCATCAGCTTTATCCAAACAACATTCTTGTGACCGATCCAGCGGGCAATTTGTCGCTGGGTGGCATTATGGGTGGCTTGAACAGCGAGATCGCCGACAACACGACAAATGTGTTACTTGAAGCGGCGGCGTGGAACTTCATCAACATCCGGCACAGCCAGCGACAGTTGGCGACCCATTCTGAAGCGGGTTTCCGCTTCTCGCGCGGCGTGCATCCCAGTCAGGCATTGTTGGGAGCGCAACGAGCGGCCGAACTATTGCGCACATTAGCGGGTGGCACGGTGGCGCAGGGGCATATCGACGAGTATTTCGCACCACCTGAGCCCGTGCGCGTGCGCTTGAATTTAGATTACGCTCAAAAGCTGAGTGGCCTGAGTTTGGGCATGGCTGATATTGCGGAACTGCTTAAACGGCTTGAGTTCGAGATCAACGAGATGGATGAAAACTCTCTATTGGCGACCGTGCCAGACCATCGCATCGACGTCGAGGGCCCACACGATCTCGTCGAGGAGTTCTGTCGCGTTTATGGGTATGACAACGTGCCATCGACGGTGATCGCCGATGTGTTGCCCCCACAGCGCGGTAATCGCGAGTACGAAGTTGAGTCGCGCATCAAGGACACACTCGTTAAGCTCGGCTTACAAGAGATTATCACCTATCGGCTGACAACGGCCGAAGCAGAAAATAAGGCTCTGCTCGAAACGGAAGATGATCGACCCTACATCACGCTGATTAACCCATCGACTAAAGAACGAGTCGTGATGCGGCACAACTTACTCGCATCGGTCTTGGAAATTGCGGCCGATAATACGCGCCACGCAGATCGGATTGCGATTTTCGAGGCAGGCCACGAATATATTGTCGATGAGGATGAGCAATTACCGCGTGAGGAAGCGCGTTTAGGTGTTGTGATGACGGGAGTGAATTCGGCCGAAAGTTGGCAATCCGCGCCGCGTCAACTCGACTTCTACGACCTCAAGGGTGTACTGGATGGGCTGTTCGCCGATCTGCACCTCACCGTGCGCTATGAGGCGGCCACCCACCCGACCTTCCGACCGGGACGCACCGCCAAGATCTATCTCGACGGCACACAAAAGATGATTGGCACAGTGGGCGAGCTACACCCGCTCGTCGCAGAGCAGTACGACATGCGGATCGACGACGACCAGCCCGTGCTGGCAGCAACGCTCGATTTGGCAACGCTGATCGAGAAGGCGGCCGACGATTTCGACTTGGCAACGATCAGCCAGTATGAGGTGATTCGGGAAGATATTGCGGTTGTCGTGGATCAGGGGGTGGAATCGGCCGAAGTTACCAACGTCATTGGCAAGGCAGGCGGCTTCCTGCTCAAAGACGCAACCCTGTTCGATGTCTACGCGGGCGAAAACATCCCCGCTGGCAAGAAGAGTCTCGCCTATCATCTCACCTTCCAATCACCGAACAAGACGTTGAAGGACAAAGATGTTGTCAAGTTGCGTCGTAAAATTTCGGGGACGCTAAAGGCGAAGCTTGGGGCAACCTTGCGCGAGTGAGCGATAGGCATTGATACTATTTGTCTCGCCCTCTTTGGTCATGATGCCAAGAAGGGCGAGATAAACGGCGTCACTTGCTGGCCTATTGAAATCATAAGCCGTTTACCTCGCCCCTACAGCTAAATTGTGTAACGTGAGGTGTTAATTTAGGTCTGAAAACAGTCGTCTTGCCAAACGCGCCGTGGCGATCACGTCGCCTAATGCGTCATGCGCGTTTTCGAGCGGGATATCGTAGAACTCACATAAGTTACTCAACGAGAAGGAGGGAGGCTGGTTGCCTGTGAGGTTGCAATGGATAAGGGCGAGTTGGATGGTGTCGATGACGTGCCAGTTGGCTGGAATGTAGATATCGAGTTTTTTGAACAGGTCGAAAATAAAGGAGCGATCAAACGGGGCGTTGTGGGCGGCCAGTTGCGCAACTTTGTATTCGCGGCCGGTGCGGGAGGAAGTTTTGACAACATCGGCCGATTCTTCCAAAAACCGTGCAAACTGCGCCATCCCCTCACGTGGCGAAACCGCCTCTTTTTCCCACAATTCCGCATCATACGAATTCATCGCTAACGCTTGCGGATCTGCCTTCGCATGATCAAATTGCAGCTTCACCTCAAAGGTGCGATAGCCCGAAAATGACGGGTTGACGCGCACGGCCGCCAGTTGAATAATTTCATGTTTCTTGGGACTTACCCCGCTCGTTTCCACATCGACAAAGACAATTCGGTTGGTTAATTGCATGGCGATGATTGTATGCAAAATAGTGAAGTTGCCAACTGATGATCTGCTGGCCGCCCGATGTGTCTGTTGCAGTCCCTCTCTTCCGTACCACTCCTTAGATTAACATGCAGTGGACACTATCGAAATCGGTTTGGGCAAGTCGCTATAATACGGGGCTATGAAGATCAAAAATGCGCTCGACTTCGCGGCCGAGCAGTTGACTGAATCAGATTCGCCGATACTAGATGCGCGGCTGTTATTGGCGCACGTGTTAGATGTGAACCACAGTTACTTTGTGGCACATGCGGAAGAGCGTCTGCCGACGGAGCCACTACAGTCGTTTTTAACGCTGGTGGCACGTGCTGAAAAGCGGGAGCCGATTCCTTATATTATCGGCCGAATTCCCTTCCACCACATCACGCTCGCCGTCACGCCAGATGTGCTCATCCCACGCCCTGAAACAGAGCTTTTGGTCGAGAAGGCGATCGCATGGGCAAAAGGCAACGCAGCTAAAACGGTAGTCGATGTCGGTACGGGCAGCGGATGTATTGCGATCAGCATGGCCAAGGCGTTGCCCGAATTGCACGTCAGCGCGACTGACATTTCGGCGCAATCATTGCATGTCGCACGGGGCAATGCGCTCGAAAACGGCGTGACGATTGCGTTTGAACACGGTTCGCTACTCGAACCGTTGACGCACAATGTCGATCTGATCGTCGCAAATTTGCCCTACATCACCGATGCAGAGTGGGCACAGTTGGATCAGGGGGTCAAACTGTATGAGCCGAGTCATGCACTCAAAGGCGGGGTAGACGGGCTAGATTCAGTGCGCAGTTTGTTGCAACAGGCGCAAGTGCGGCTCAATAGGCAGGGTGCGATCTTTTTGGAGATTGGCTGGCAACAAGGCGCGGCAACGGTTGAACTTGCTCGTGAATATTTTCCCGCCGCGACAATAGCGTGTTGGCGAGATTATGCGGGTAAAGATCGGATTGTGCAGGTCGAGTTGGGATAACATGATGAGAACAAGCAGACTCACATTTGATGACATCGAAAGAGCGGCCGACATGCTGATGCAGGGGCAAGCTGTGGTGATGCCCACCGACACCGTTTATGGGGTGGGTGTGAATGCGTTTGATGCGACGGCAATTGATCGGCTCTATGCCTTAAAAGAGCGTCCCGCAGAGAAGGGGATTCCAATCTTGTTGAGCGATCAAAATCAACTTGTGCGCGTCGTGCAGGGGCAGATCACGGCGCGATTGCAACAGTTAATCGACAAGTTTTGGCCGGGTGCCTTGACGCTAATTTTGCCCAAGCACCCCTTACTGCCAGAGAACATTTCAAGCAATGATGGCATTGCAGTCCGTGTGCCAGATCATCCGTTGACGCGCCAGTTGATCGCCCATGCGGGCGGGGCGTTGGCGGTGAGCAGCGCAAATCTGTCAGGGGAAGCGGCGGCAAATTCGGCCGAATCCGCCCAATCGATGCTCGACGGTCGTGTTGCCGCCATAATAGACGGTGGAACATTGCCCAATCCGCTTCCATCTACGATAATCGACTGTCGAACGGAGAATTACAAAATTTTGAGAGAGGGTGTGCTGACAGCAGATGCGTTGTTTGCATAATCCATTTTATTCAGTGAACAGGAAACGATGAACAAGAAACAGTCGATGAAACTGGTTTCTGTGCATTGTTCACTGCCCACTGCCTTTTGTCCATGAGCGGAACCACGCTCCCGATTATTCTCGCCATTCTTGGCGCAATCGCAGCCATTTCAGCCTATCGCGGCATTGGACGCGGCGGATCACGCTTCTATCAGTTGGAACGTGACGCGCTGTTGCGACGTGCCAGCTTCACGCTATTGGCCGCAATCGTACTATTCTCGACCAGCGTTGGGCTGCTCGTCTATCAACAAGGCAATATGGTTGTTGCCGATGAAGTCGTGGAAGCGACTGCGACTGTTGGGGCGGCCGCAGTGGTCACAGCAGCAGAGACACCGGGCGCACTCGAACCAGTCGTCGTTGAAAACGCCCCTCCGACGCTGCAAATCTTCGCAACCGAAACGCCCAACCCCGATTTGCCGACGCTCACGCCAACGCCTGAATTGAAAAATGCCCTCGTGGTTGGCACAGGTGAAAGCGGTGTTTGGCTGCGCCCAGATCCATCAACCGAAGGGGAGCCAATTGAGCGATTACAAGACAACTCTTTTTTGCGCGTGCTGCCAACGGAGATGGTCGAAGCCAATGGGTTTGAGTGGATCAACGTCCGCACAATTGGCGGGCAAGAGGGTTGGGTCGCCTCCATTTTTGTCGAAATTGTGGATGAATAATGGTTATCGGCATTGATGCCAGTCGCGCCGTCACAACTCGTCGCACAGGGACGGAAGCGTATGCCTATTTTCTGATTCGCGCCCTGCTTCCGTTGGCAATCCAGCGCGGCCATCACGTCAAACTTTACTTCAATCAACCCCCCGATCATCCCCTTTCCAACGCAACGCATGAGGTAATAGCCATTCCATTTCCACGTTTGTGGACACATTTGCGATTGGCGGCCGAACTTCAGCGCAATCCCCCCGATCTCTTCTTTACGCCTGCCCATGTGATCCCGTTCACTTATCGTGGGACAAGCGTCGCCACCGTCCATGATCTTGGCTATCACTACTTTCCAGAGGCGCACACGAGTCAACAGGTGCGCTATCTCAAATGGAGTACACGGCACAACGCGCGGCGCAGCAAATTTGTGCTGGCCGACTCAGAGGCGACAAAACGGGATTTGATAGCGTGGTATGGAGTCGATGGGGCGAAAATTCATACGCTCTATCCCGGTCGCGATGCGTCGCTCCATCCTGTAGCTGACCCACAGCTCGCAAAATATGACTTGCCATCCCCCTACTTTCTCTATATTGGCACAGTTCAACCACGCAAAAATATTCCTCTCATCCTAAAGGCATTTGCCGCCGTTGCTGATCAACTGCCACATCATCTTGTTCTCGCGGGTAAAATGGGCTGGCTTTCCGACGATGCGCTGGCCCCGCTTGCCAACTTCCCCGACCACATCCGCGCCCGCATCCACCTGCCCGGCTTCATCGACGACAGTGACAAAGCTGACCTGCTTTCAGGCGCAACCGCGCTGCTCTTTCCATCTCTGTACGAAGGATTTGGCTTTCCCATTCTCGAAGCACAAGCGTGCGGAACGCCTGTCATCACAGCGCACAACAGCTCGCTGCCCGAAGTGGCTGGCAACGCCGCGCTCTATGTCCGCACGGATGACCGCCATGACCGTGAGTTTGCAACGGTTGATACGGGGGCAGAGATAGTCGAATTGCGCGATGCAATGCGGCAGATTGTGACCGATCGCGCGTTACGCGAGACGCTCATCGGGCGTGGTTATGAGAATGTCCAGCGATTTAGTTGGGAGAAATCGGCCGAAAAACTGATCACACTATTTGAAAACGCAGTTAGCTAGTTGATCGGCTTGCTCATTGTGACTCCAACATGCTCAACGCGACCGCTTCGGCAACTTTGATGCCGTCCACACCTGCCGAGAAGATGCCACCCGCATAACCAGCCCCTTCGCCAGCAGGAAACAGGCCTCGTGTGTTAATGCTTTGGAACGTTTTGTGGTCGCGTTTGATGCGGACGGGGGAGGAGGTACGTGTTTCGACAGCGGTCAGCGTCGCGTCGGGACGGTCGAAGTTGGGGATTTTTCGGCCGAATTCCCCAATCGCTTCCCGTATGGCATCTGTTGCATATTCGGGCAGCAATCCACTCAAATCGGTCAAATGCACGCTTGGCTGAAAAGATGGCTCCACCTCCGCCAACGCTTGCGATGGCTCCCCTTTCAAGAAGTCACCGATCAGCTGAGCCGGTGCGCTGTATGTTCCGCCGCCCAGTTGAAAGGCGCGTTGTTCAAGTTCGCGTTGGAGCTCAATCCCGGCAAGCGGGTGATCGGATGGATAATCTGTGGCGGGATCGAGTTCAACGACGAGCGCGGCATTGGCGTTGCGCTCGACGCGACTGTAGTAGCTCATCCCGTTGGTGACGACCCCATTTGGCTCTGATGCGGCGGCGACGACGACCCCACCGGGACACATGCAAAAGCTGTAGACAGAACGTCCGTTTTTAGCATGATGGACGAGTTTGTAATCGGCCGCCCCCAAAATTGGATGACCCGCATTCTCACCGAAACGCGCCGCATCGATCACGGACTGCGGATGTTCAACGCGAAAGCCAATCGAGATCGGTTTGGCCTCGATGTAGACACCGCGCTCGTGCAGCATTTTGAAAGTGTCGCGTGCGCTGTGACCGATGGCAAGCACGACATGATTGCTGAGAAGCTGTTGCCCATTCGCAACCACGCCGCAGACCTGTCCATCTTCGATCAAAATATCTTCTACCTTTGTGGCAAAGTGAATCTCGCCACCTAGATCGATGATGCGATTCCGCATATCTTCAACGATACGAACGAGGCGCAGTGTGCCAATGTGTGGTTTGCTAACGTATAGAATTTCGGGATCTGCGCCAGAGGTGACAAATTCGGTGAGGACTTTTCGGCCGATATAGCGGCGATCCCGAATCTGGCTATACAGCTTGCCGTCAGAAAACGTGCCGGCGCCCCCTTCCCCAAACTGAACATTCGATTCCGGATTGAGCTTGCGCTTGCGCCAAAATTTGAAGGTGTCCTTTGTGCGTTGCCGCACAGGTTGACCGCGTTCGAGGATAATCGGCCGAAATCCCATCTGTGCCAGCGTCAATCCGGCAAAGAGACCGCATGGCCCTGTGCCAATCACAATCGGCCGATTCTCTAGCTCAGCAGGTGCTTGCGCGACAAATTGATAGGTCATATCTGGTGTCACCGACACGCGCCGATCTCGCCGTAAACGCTGCAAAATCTGCTGTTCGTTTTTGACCGCAACATCTACCGTATAGACGAGCAAAATCTCTGTCTTATCACGCGCATCATAGCTGCGCTTGAAGATGGTATAGTCTTGCGGCCTTGTCTTGAGCTTGGCAACGATGGCGGCGGTAAGATCTTCTTCAGTGTGATCGAGCGGGAGTTTGATTTCGGTTAGTCGGATCATAATCTAACTATAGCACGGTCGTTTGATTCGTATATTTATACCTATCTTTGTGCGCCGTGCTTACGTCGATTTATAACATGGTTTGCTATGCTATTTCAATGCAAATAGTCGCAAAACGAAAACGCCGTCTCCTACAAACCGCTGCAATCTCCACCGCAATCCTCTGTGCGCCCTTTCTAATTACACAGGGCATCTATGTCGGATTGCGTACCCCATTGTTGGCTGACGCGGCGGGGCCGAAACAGGGCACAGTTGGCAATAGCGATAACCCATTGCGCGTGTTGATTGTCGGGGAATCATCAGTTGCGGGCGTTGGTGCGGAGACACATGCAGATGCATTGACCGGTCAGTTTGCGGCAGGGTTACATGCACGCACAGGACGCACAATTGAATGGGAAGCGATTGCCCGCTCAGGCGCAACGCTCAAAATTGCCTGTGATGAAATCATTCCACAACTTACGGAAAAATGTCGCACACGCCCTGCTGGATCGACCGACCTAGTCTTAATCGTCATTGGCGCCAATGACATCATCCGCCTAGAGCGCGAACATCGTTGGCTGCCGCATCTGGAACAGTTTATTGCGGCGTTGCGCCAGCAGGTAGGCGACGTGCCAATCATTTTTTCCGCGCCCCCACGCTACAATCGCGTCACTGCATTCCCCGAACCCCTGCGTTCAACCTTTTACCTTTTTGGTCTGATGCTTTACCATGCGGCTGAGCGATGGTCATTTGATGATGATCGCTTCCACGTCGTCCTCCCCGATCTTGATATTGACGACACGTTACTGGCCTGTGACCAATTCCATCTCAATCCTCGCGGCTATCGCTTGTGGGCGGAATGGTTGGCCGACGCAATCGCGCCTCTCGTTCAGGAACCATCGTCAAAACAGATCGTGTCGTTCTAACGCCAGTACAGGGCTATCAGATGATGTCTTGGCGCACCGCAAAGTAAGTCCTGTCATACCTGCGAAGGCAGGTATCCATTCTTTTCTAAGACTGGATTCCCACCTTCGTGGGAAAGACAACGCATAAAATTTACTTTACACTGTACTTAGGCTTAGTCGTGGCATGATCTTGGTGCGTGGCAAGCAGTAATGACGCACCACGCACTACGCACCACGACTGATCAAGTAGCCAAAATTTCGTGACACGAACCAAATTCCAAAAAATCCAAATATAACAATATGCTGCGTTCATCCTGTAGAATGTTTATGACCGTCTGCCATAATTCGGCCAATGATAAAGATCAAAACAGACTTACATACACACACAAACTACAGCTGGGATGCACGCGATACACCGCAGGCGATGTGCCGCCGTGCTGCTGAAATGGGGCTGAGCGGGATTGCATTTACCGAACACGCTGAATGGTTTCCGCAACAGAAGGGATTTGAAGAGCCGCACGCTTACTTTGAAGATATAGCGCACTGCCGCGCCAATTTTGGCCTGCAAGTTTTTTCGGGCGTCGAATTGGGCAACCCCCATCGCTTTGAATCGGAGGCGCGCGCCTTAGTCGAAACCTATCCATTTGATATTCGCATCGGCTCGGTACACTGGCTTTACGACGAAAATATCCATAATAAGCGCGTTTTCAACCGCCGTGATCCTGACGAAGTTCTGCGCGACTACTTTGCCGAACTGGAAGAAATGGTCAACAACTTCCCGCTCGATATGGTGGCGCACTTTGACCGCATCTTTATGCGGGCGCACTATTCACGCTTCTCATACGATTTGTTGGCAGCAGAAGAGGCGATCCGCAGCGCGTTTCAGGCAATTGTTGCACAAGGGATCGTGCTAGAATTCAATAGCAAGCACATTGGCGACAAAACAAACTGGAATGAGGACTTGCTGACGATGTTAGAATGGTATCGAGACGAGGGTGGTGAGCGAATTATGGTTAATTCAGATTCGCACGGGACGGGACAAATCGGCCGAAATTTCCCTATTGCCGCCCAGATGCTTGCACAGGCCGGCTTCAGCCATGTGACCCCTTTAGAACCTGCGTGGCTAATGTAAACTAATCCATAGATCGTGTACACTATTGGAACATTGTGGCTATTTCTCACGTTTAAAAAGCGGAGGCAATATCATGAAAAATCTGCTTTTACTAACCCTTTTTCTCCTTTTTGGCTGTGGCGCACCGACTGAACTACGCGTGACCTTGACAGTCGATTTGGAAAACAACATCGTCGCTGAAAAGGCGACCAATACCCCTGTTCCAACCACGACCTTGCGGCCGACAAATACGCCGTTACCGACTGCCACGACGCTGCCAACTGCAACGCCCCAACCGACCGCAACGCTGCTCCCAACATTTACGCCGACGACCGAGCCAACGCCAGCCGTCACGCCGACAGATGTCCCCGATGTGGCTGAACCGTTTACTGTTGTGGGGGTAGAAGCAGATGATGTGCTAAACGTGCGGGAATCGGCCGATGCAACCTCTGAGATTATTTTCACGTTGCAGCCGATGGCAATGAATGTGGCCGTGAGTGGGGAAGCGCGAGAATCGGCCGATGGCGGCTCATGGCTGCCCGTCACCTATGCTGGAGAAAGCGGCTGGGTCAACGCAAGCTACTTGGCGATTCAAGAGGGAACCTTACCAGCCCCATTCCGCAATCAAGCATTGGGCGCATTGATTGCGCTACGCGATGCTGATATGGACGAATTCGCCCAATATGTTCACCCCGAAAAGGGGGTCCGCTTTGTGCCATTCACCTATATTGATACGGAAAATGCCACCTTCGCGCCCAACATTGTCGACAATCTTTTTGACGACCAGAATGTCTATTTTTGGGGGACAAGCGCGGGTTCGGGTGAACCGATTAATCTGACCTTTGCAGATTACTACGAAGCGTTTATCTACGATGTCGATTATCTCTATCCTGATCGCGTTGGTTATGATAGAAACGTGCTGCTTGGCAACAATATCGACAACAGCAAAGAGGTTTACCCCGATTCACATATCGTTGAATTTCACTTTGATGGATTTGACCCCGACTTTGGGGGCATGGATTTCCGCACACTGCGTCTCGTTCTTGAAGAGTACAACGGCACACCACTGATCGTGGCTGTCGTCCATAATGTCTGGACACCATAAAAATGTAATCGAAAACCAGTGGGTCAGTGAACGGCAGACAGTTGGCTGTTCGCTGTTCTCAGCTCACTTTCACCTGCAAACGCTTCCCCCTGCCATGCCGACAAACCTCGTGCTGGTGGGGGTTTTTGTGTTAGTGCTGGTGGGGGTTGTCTATCTCATGCGGCGGCAGCAGCGACAACAGCGACGGCATGAGTTGGAGCAGAAGCTGGCAGAAATTGAGCACCTGCAATTTGAGAGCCAGTTGGTAGCGGCCGATCTGGAGATGATCAATCATATTGGTCGCCGCGTGAATGCCTCCGACGATGTAGACAGCATCATGCAGCAGGTTGTCGAATTTGCTCGCGAACAGTTGGGTTTCTATCTCGTCACAATTCTCTTTGTCGATCCCTATACAACTGAGGTCGTCAACCGTGCCAGCACTGCACCAGCCGTTGAGCAGGGAGCTGTTCGTCTAAGCCGGACACAGGGATTGGTGGGGGAAGCCATCTCGACACAGAAAAGCGTTTCTGTGACTGACGTGAAAGCTGACGATCGCTACATACCTGGACTGGGGGAGCAGCCATTTCCCGAATCCCAAGCGCGAACACGTTCTGAAACTGTTTTTCCACTGATTGTCGACGGGAATGTGTTGGGCGCGCTCGATGTGCAGAGTGATCGTGTCGGCGGTTTGACAGCGCGTGAAAAGCGCGTCTTAGAAGCACTCGCCATCGAGACGGCCAATGCAATTGACAAGCTCAGTCAATTTGAGATGCAGCGCGAACGGGCATGGGTGACGGTTGCGCAATTACAGTTGTCGGAGGCAATTAGCGAAAGCAACAGTTTGCGAACGATGACGGAAGCGGTGACACGCATCTTGGGGATGGTGATGGGGTTGGCGCAATGTGGGATCGTTTTGTGGGATGAGGCGCGTAGTGTCTATCGGCCGATTTCCCTCACCCACGCCCCACCAGCAATGATCGCGCGCTTTTATGCCAATGATTTCGTCATTGGAGATTGGCATGCACTCGACGCGGTGCATGTTGGACATCAAGAGATCAGTTCGGCCGATTCTGCCCCATGGATGGATGAGCCACCCTCGACGCCGATCTTTCTCTACCCACTACTTTCAAAGGGCAATCTGCAAGGCGTACTCTTCCTAATCCCCCGCTACGACATTGCATTTACGACATTCCAACTGCGCTTGCGGCTTGAACTGGTTCGCAATGTGGCGCGCCAAGCGGCACAAGGGGTCGAACGTGAGCTACTGCGCGCAGCACAACAGGCAGAAGCATGGAGCAACATCGCGCTCTTGCAAGTGGCGCAAGCGGTCAATCGCCTGATCGATCTAAACGAAATTCTCGCCACGATTGTGCGGCTGATCCCGATCTTGATCGGCGTTGAATCCTGTTTGGTACTCATCTGGGATGAGGAAAGTCAGGCATTTCAGGCAGGGCCAAGTTTTGGGATTAGCGAAATTGGACGCGGACTACTCGATAATTTTGGTCTGGCCGAAGCGGAAATCGTTTCACTACGCGAAGAGGGTCATGAGACGAGAACGAAGTTGCCGCTTTATAGTGCGTCACCGCCACAGTGGATGCGGGATGCGCTGGGGGTGAATTCGGCCGATTTGATCCCCCTGCTCGCACGTGGCGAACGAGTAGGCGTGCTGCTCGTCGGGCGCAGAAAAGCCGACGTCCCATTGACTGGAACACGGCTAGGTGTGCTGGCTGGCATCGCACAACAGGCGGCGATTGCGGTTGTCAACGCGGGGATATATCAAAAATCGGCCGAACAGGATCGCCTGACCCAACAGATCGAAGTGGCCCACTCTATTCAGGCCAGCCTCATCCCAGACGGCAGTCCCGCCATTCCCAACCATGACGTTTCTAGCTATTGGGGTGCCGCATTGCAGGTTAGCGGCGATTTTTACGACTTTCTCAAGCTGCCCAATGGACTATGGGGCATCGTCATCGCCGACGTTGCTGGCAAGGGCATTCCCGCCGCAATCTACATGGCGCTCAGCCGCACCATCATTCGCTCCGTCGGTTTTGGCAGCATCAACTGGACAAGCGAGCCGGATCGGGCGGCGGGTGTCTTGCGACGCGTCAACAGTATCTTGCTCAGCGATGCACAATCTGACCTATTCGTCACCGCATTTTACGGCCTGCTCAATCCAATCACAGGTGAGTTCACCTATTGCAACGGCGGTCACAACCCACCGCTCATTCTCAAACCGAACGGCACAACAGAGGTTGTGGGCAACTATGGGGTCGCGCTCGGCATCATCGACGGCGTTCCGCTCACCCAACAGGCGCTCAAACTCGCCCCCAACGACACACTCATTCTCTACACCGACGGCGTGACAGAGGCGATGGATGTTGACGAAAATCCGTTTGGCTTATCGCGTTTGCGTGATACATTAAGAGAGGCACGTCCCCAATCTTCACAGCAGACGGTCAAGGTGATTCTGGATGCGATAAGAAAATTTTCGGCCGATACTGCTCAATCAGACGACGAAACACTTGTCGTCATTCGTCGTGTCCCCTAACCAAACTGCGAACGCGACCACCAGCTTGGCCGCGCGCCAACAATTGCAGGAAGATATATGACCGCTTATGTGACCCATCTTGAAAGTGCCATCGACGGCACACACCTCGAAGCAGGAACGATCCAGACTATGCACAACGACCGACCGCTGTGGGTGCGCTATGATCTCGACGCAGTGCGTGACAACATGACGAAGGAGATGGTGCAACAGCGTCCCGCGACCATCTGGCGTTATCGCGAGCTACTGCCCCCTGAAAACGACGCATCAATTGTCTCGCTTGGTGAGGGAATGTCGCCGATTTTGCAGCTAACGCGACTTGGGCAACATCTCGGATTGAGCGATTTTTGGGTTAAAGATGAAAGCCAACTTCCCACAGGAACGTTCAAATCGCGCGGCTTGTGCATGGCAGTGACGATGGCGCATGAGTTTGGCATCGAGCGTGTCGCCATTCCGACGGCCGGGAACGCAGGGGGCGCGATGGCGGCCTATGCGGCGCGCGCGGGGATGGAGGCGTATGTGTTTATGCCCGCCGACACGCCCGCAATCAACCAGTACGAATGCGCGATGGCGGGCGCACATGTCTATCTCGTCAACGGCTTGATCAATGATTGCGGCGCGTTTGTCAAGGCAGGGCAAGCGGACATGGGCTGGTTTGATGTCTCAACATTGAAGGAGCCTTATCGAATCGAGGGGAAGAAGACGATGGGGCTAGAATTGGCCGAACAGTTCAACTGGGAACTCCCCGACGTCATCTTATATCCGACGGGAGGCGGCACAGGCTTAATCGGCATGTGGAAGGCATTTAACGAGTTGCGCGAGATGGGCTGGCTCAATTCGGAAAATATGCCGCGTATGGTCGTCTGCCAATCGGAGGGGTGTGCGCCAATGGTGCGGGCATTTGAACAAGGGGAACGCTTTGCCGATTTCTTCGAGAATGCGGCAACGATTGCGAGCGGATTGCGCGTGCCGGCCGCCGTCGGGGACTTTATGATCATGGACACCGTGCGCGAAAGTGGTGGGACGGCGGTGGCCGTTGAAGAGGCGCGCATACGCGAGTGGATGGCGTTGGCGGCATCGTTGGAAGGGGTGTCCGTTGGCCCAGAGGCGGCAACCTGCGTTGGGGCCGCCGAGCAGTTGGTGGCCGATGGCTGGATTAAACCTGATGAACGCGTCGTTTTCTACAACTGTGGTGCATCACAAAAATATCCACACGTGATGGCGACAGAACTCCCTTTATTGGAGAAAGGGCAGGCGATCGATTGGTCGCAGTTTGGGCGTTGAGTTGGTTTTTGGATCGGCCGAAAATAGTAGACAATAACGCTTATCACTGCTATGCTTGCCAAAAATAAACATCTCGGAGAATAGCATGAAAAAAATGCCCCATTTTGTGTACGCCATCCTACTGCTTCTAAGCCTCTTTCTAACCATTCCGCAAATCACGCTTGCTGGGGCGGTTGATCCAGAACAACCGCAATTTGACACACGCATCTGTGGTCGCAATGGTTCAGACAGTCTCTCAAACACGGTTCGCTGGACAAATATCTTTTCAAACGGCGATCCAGACACAGACACAGGACGCGCCTATCCCCCGAACACGTCACTGCGCCTGATCGGCCGCGACTTCTGGGGTTGCTGGGTGCAGGTTGAATCAGACACCGACGCTGGCAATGGCTGGGTTCCCATTCAATCACTCAACACGCGCGGCGTTTTAGGCTTGCCCGTCACCTATGACAACAGCAATGGCTGTCGCATCGAGAGTGGTCAGGTCGTTGGCTGTCCCGGCGATGGCAACGCGGGTTCGGGAAATGATGGCGCGACCGGTTCGATGACAAGCCGCTGGACAAATTTGTACAGCAGCCCCGACCAAAACAGTCGCACAGGCACAGCATTGCCCCCGAACACGGCTATCACCATCATTTCAACAAGTGGTAGCTGGGTGCAAGTGCAATCGGCTCTGGGAAATGGCTGGATTGCTGCAAACTCAGTGAAGTAAAGTTATAAGAAGCATCAATCACCTCCTCACTTATGGGCGAGGAGGTGATGCCTGATTTAACGGTGGATGCAGGCGATACCTAGCGCACCGGGTCCGATATGTGCGCCAATTGCAGGGCCGATTTGTGTGATTGGCTCGTTGTGGGTTTCGGCCGAAATGAGTCCCTTCACTTCCTTCCACAAATCAACCGCCCGATCATAATCCCGCGAATAAACGACGGACACCGCTTCCAACTCTCCTAACTCCTCAACCAATTCAATCAAACGTGGCTGAATCTTTTTGCGCGTGCGGACACGATCAAATGAGGTCGCCGCGCCCGCTTGGACGCGCAAGATCGGCTTGATTTTTAGCAGCGACCCGAGCCCAGCCGTCGCAAATCCAACACGCCCACTGCGGCGCAAAAATTCAAGCGTGTCGGCACACGCATAGATAACCGTGCGCTCAATTGCGCTTTCAACAGCCGCGATGATTGTGGCGAGATCATGACCCGCCTCGATGGCACGGGCAGCAGTCAGCACAATCAGGCCCAATCCCATGCTCACCGTGCGCGAGTCGATCAGATGCACGTTGATGTCAGAATCGAACGCCTCGGCTCCCAATCTGGCGGCGTTGAGAAAGGCGGATAGATCGGCCGAAATATGCAGTGAGATGATCGCCGTTGCGCCCTCAGCAGCCAATTTTTTATAGGTCGCTGTAAACACGCCGGGCGAAGGGGCGGCCGTCGTCGGATGGGGATTGTATGTCTCGATGTTGGCGTAAAAGTCCTCGCGTTTTAACTCAGTCCCATCGGTATAGGTCTGGTCGCCAATGTTGATAAAGGCAGGAACCACTTCAATGTTGTATTTTGCAATGGCCTGTTTTGGCAGGTCGCAGGTGCTGTCGGTTACGATACGGATTGTCATAATGGTATATTGCTCCTAAAGAGCCACTTGTGTTGAGAACAATGCTATTCTATCCCTAAAATGAAAAGATAGTGGGGCTGACCGCCATTGACGATTTCAATTTCGAGATCGGGATAGTTTTGTTCAATTAACAATGCGCTGGCGTGCGCCTCGGCTTCTGTAACTTCTGCACCATAGTAGAGCGTCAGCAGTTCACGTTCATCCAGGTCGATTTGTGCCAACGTTGCGAGTAACACATCATCCAGCACTGCGCTCGCGGCTTGCAACTTGCCATCGACAATGCTGATCAGTTGCCCAGCCGTCACGTCAACAGCGTCGATTGTGACATTGCGCACGGCGCGGGTAATTTCGGCCGAAATGATCTCCTCGGCCGCCGCACACATCCCTTCGACAACCGCCGCCAGTTCCCCATCTGGCGCATAATTCATCATCGCCCCAATCCCCTGCGGAATCGTATCGGTTGGCACGACATGCACCTGCTTTTCGCTCAGCTCGGCCGCTTTCTGCGCCGCCATCAAGATATTTTTGTTGTTGGGCAAGACGATGACGCGCTGACTTGGCACGCGCAAAATCGCCTGATAGATTTCGGCGGTGCTAGGATTATTGGTCTGTCCTCCGTCGATCACTTCAGCAACGCCAAGACTGGCAAACGCTGTCTGCAATCCTGCACCGACGGCAACGGCGACAACGCCTATCTGTCTAGCGTCCAGCGTCACGTCCAGCAAATGGCTATCGGAGATAATCTCCTCCATCTGTTCCTGCATATTTTCGACCACGACATCGTGAATCATCCCCAGCGACACGCCGTAACTGAGCGGCACGCCGGGGTCTGCAACGTGGACATGCACCTTTATCATGTGGGCATCACCGACAATGACCGTCGAATCGCCCATCGCGCCGATGTCTTGGCGCACCTGTGCGATATTGAGATCGTCGCCCGACAGCAGAAACTGCACGTCGTAGGGGTAAACGAGTTGTCCATTGGTGGGTTGTGCCAACGCTTGTGGGGTGAGTACGGGCGTTGTTTCGGCCGATCCCTCCTCAATCAACAACTCACCTCGTAAATAGCGCACCATCCCTTCAAACAGAAAGACCAATCCCTGACCACCCGAATCAACGACCCCCGCTTGTTTCAATATTGGCAACTGTTCGGGTGTTTTGGCGAGGGCGGCACGACTGGCTGTCAGTGTTTGATCGAGCAGGGCAAGCATATCTTCGTCCTGTCCGATGACGGCGGCAGCGGCGGCGGCACGCATCACGCTCAGAATCGTGCCTTCAACTGGCGTCATGACACCACGATAGGCGGTATCGGCCGAATTCTGCAATCCAGCGGCGAAGAGGGTTGGGGTAATTTCGGCCGAAGTCCCCACTTCATCGGCAAATCCACGCCAAATCTGACTCAAAATCACACCAGAATTCCCGCGCGCCCCCATCAACGCCCCCTGCGCCAACCGCTGTGCGACCTCCCCCGCATGATCGCCATCTCCCAACTCCCGACAGGCGACCGTCATTGTCTGCGACATATTCGTTCCCGTATCCCCATCTGGCACGGGAAAGACGTTCAACGCATTGACAGTCTGTTTATGACGCGCCAACCAGATGCGCCCTGCGTTCAGCATGTCGCGCAGTGTATGACCAGTGATTATATTTGTTCCGTTTTGCACAAAATCTCTCGTAATCAGTCGCAGTGCGTGTGCGCTGTCTACTGCTTACTGCTTTCCTTCCGCAATCCCTGCACCATCACGTTGACCTCTTTTACAGGTAAGCCAATCGCCTTCTCAACATGATACTTTACGGTGCTTTGGATGCTTTCGGCAACGGTGCGGATGCGCGTGCCATATTCGATGATGACGTAGACGGTGATAGTGATACCATCAGCTTCGACCAACACATCGATGCCCGGATGGGGATTGCGGGCAACCAATTTGGCAAAACTGTTGGTCAGGCGTTTACTCGCCATGCCAACCACGCCATAGCACTGGTTGACATGGTGGCTGACAATGCTGATGATGGCACGGGGAGCCACGTCGATTGTGCCAAGTGATTGTGTCGTCATGCCGCAATTCTAGCCGAAATTGATGAAGAAACACGATTTCTCAAACTATTTGCCAGCAAACTACCCGTTTACCCAAAGTTGTTGACGTCAGTTAACAACCAGCAAACGACTCCACAATATGCTCATTGGGGCTATTGCACCGATCTGAAATCATTGCGTATTGTAAAGCCTCAACATCAACTCACAAATTGAATAGGATTGCCTACACAACTTACAGCCTCTACACTTATTTGATTGTATTTTTGAACAAATGGAAAAATCTTAGAGATATTCGACGTGTCCTCGCATCTCATCAGGCGTTGCGACTGCGTGCAATAGCGCAAGAAACTTCACCCAAGCCCCGATGTAATGCCGTTCTTGAATCCCGAATACGATCCCCTTATGTGCCATGCCGCTTGCTGCTAATGTCAGGAAATCATCGTCCTGTGTACACAGAACGTATCCCATTTCTGTTGCCCGTATTAAATGCGATGCGTCATTGTCTCCCAACTGTTTCAAATCGCGCACCGTTATTGCCTCAATTCCACGCGCTTTCAGTTGTCTTGCAATCTCTATGGGAAGATTCTCGTCAAGATAAAATCGCAGGGTGTCGGCTGCCAATGCGCTGCTCCTTGTACGCTTCCGCTCGTTCTGTTTGCACTCGCATCTCTGCGTTCAAAGTTTCGTGATGCTCATAATAATACGCTAAAGCCGCATGAACCTGTCCCAGCGAAATGCCGTAATCACTCCCAATCTCGCTCGCCGACCGCCCATGATAAACGTGCGCCATCGCCACATCTGTTACCCGCAGCGTCGTTCCCATCAAAACTGGCACACCGCGCCGAATCGCGGGGTCACTCACAATCATGTCCAAAGGCATAACTATTGCTGTTGTCATATTCAACATTTTAGCATACATCCCGCATCAATTCAGGCCAATTATACTGGATACATTCACACCACGTACAATTGACAACTAGAAAGTTGTCCTAGTTATTGGTGAATAATTCTTCAGTGTCCTAGCTATTGGTGTAGATTTTGTTTTCGTAAAAGTGTAACCTTTTGGAATGCAGTATAAATGGCAAGACGCGGAAAACAATGACACAGTCTATAAACTAGAAAGTTTGCGATGGTCTAACGGCGTATTTTGCCCATACTGCAAAAGTAAACGCTGCACTCATATGACCCGAGACTCTCGATACCACTGTAATTCATGTTTGACCTCATTCAGTGTTACTGTCGGTACAGTTTTTCACGACTCGAAAGTTCCACTATGCAAATGGGCTGTTGCGATTAATTTAACGTGTAAACCAAAAGGCAACTATGTTAGTTGTCGAACACTCGCACAAGCGATTGATGTCAACAAAAATACGGCAAACAGAATGCTAAATGTCATTCGAACTTCTTGGTATGATCAAGAAGCACGGCAACTTATGCTTGCTTTTGCCAACGAGATTACAAATGAAAGATGATTCAAGCATATCAGTACAATCAATGCCAGAAGCAACACACGAAGGGTTGCTTGCGTTAGACGAAAACATCTCGATCACATGTGCGGTATTAGAAGATGGCACAAGACTTCTCACACAGACCGAATTTGTAGAAGCGATTGGGCGACGCGGTGGTGTAAAGCGACCAGAAGTTTACATTGAATCGAGGAAAAGAAATGTGCCAATTTTTTTGAGTGCTAACAATTTGCAACCGTTTATTTCCAATGAGATTTTAAACATCGCAACACCCATGAGATTCAAAACCACCAACAATCAAATTGGGCGAGGTTATAATGCACGATTACTTCCAGAAGTTTGCAATGTCTATATGGATGCATATGATGGAAATGCTCTAGTGTCGAGTCAATATCACATTTATCAACGTTGTAGACTATTAATTCGCGCCTTTGCCACTGTAGGAATCATTGCACTTGTCGACGAAGCCACAGGGTATCAAGAAAAACGCGCGCGGGATGCATTGGAGAGGATACTTGCAAAGTACCTCTCTGACCATAAATTAAAATGGGCAAAAACATTTCCCAACGAATTTTATAAAGAGATGTATCGTCTGAAGAAATGGCAGTTCACTGGCAATAAAAGACCAGGTGTTGTGGGCAGATATACTAACGATATAGTTTATGACAGGTTGGCACCAGGTGTTTTGCAAAAGCTCGAAGAGTTGAATCCGCGTAATGAGAAAGGCAATCGCACATCTCGGCATCATCAGTGGTTGACAGAAGATCATGGAGTTCCAGAACTCAAAAGCCATCTAACAGGGGTAATTGCCCTGATGAGAGCATCAAATAATTGGACTTCTTTCCAAAGATTACTTGCGCGTTCTTTTCCCAAACTAAATGAACAGATGATGCTTCCATTTAATGAATAAAGTACGCTCTTGTCTTATCAAGATATCATAAGTGAAGCGCTCACGATTTATAAAGATGAACGCTTCACTTATAGTTAATACCCATTCAACCCTTGCTCCAACTTCTCTGCTAAAACCTGCACATTCGGCTCATGCAGCAACGTCGCGTGCGTTCCCGGCACGACATCGACCCTCATCTCCCCTTCTGTTAGCTCTGACCAGCGGTTGTGCCACTGTTTGTCCTCGAAGGAGGCGAGTTCGCTGCTGCGGAAGACGGTGAGCGTGCCTTTGAAGTCGCATGGGGCGACATAGTTCTCGAACGCCTCTTTGTGGACGCGGCGTACCTCTTCGATGCGTTTCGCCTGTGCGCCGCCGAAGCGGGTGACGAGCTTGCTCTGGATGTTGAGCTTGTATTGCCAACTGAGCGCGTGCAGGAGGCGGCGGTCGCGCATGTAGTAAAGGGCTCGGCTGGCGTAGTAGCGCAGCGGCGTTTTTGTTTCAGGGCGGCGATTGGGGGGCGGGCTGTCCACGATACCGACAAAATCGGCCGATTCTCCCCCATTCTCCAACTGCCTCGCCATCTCATATGCAATCCACGCCCCCGCACAGTGACCCGCTAGCAGATAGGGGCCCTGTGGCTGCACCGTTTTCATCTCCGTGATGTAGTGCGCGGCCATCGCTTCAATGGTGTCGTGAATCGGCCGATCGCCGTCCAACCCCTGCGGCTGAATGCCATAGAGCGGACGGGCCGCGTCGAGATGGGGCGTCAGCGCGTGGAAGTTGAGAACGCTATCTTGATACGACGCGATGTAAAACAGCGGACGCTTTGAACCACCCGCCCGAATCGGCACAATCGAAGACCAGTTTGGCTCCCACCCCTCATCGCGCACAATCGCAGCGAGTTGGGCAACGGTCGGTGCTTGCAATAACGTGGCAAGTGGCAGCTTTTTGCCCGCCACCTGCTCCAAGTCGCTAAACAGGCGCACCGCCATCAGCGAATGTCCGCCGAGATCGAAGAAGTTATCGTGAATCGAAATCGGCCGAACACCCAGCGATCTTTCCCACGATTGCGCGATCCGCAACTCCAGCGGATCACGTGGTGCAACATTTGTTTCAACAGATGCCACATGCGTTTCTGTGACGGGCGCGGGCAACTTTTTGCGGTCAATTTTGCCGCTACTCGTCAGCGGGAAGCTATCGAGCGCAACGATGTGCGTCGGAATCATGTAGCGCGGCAGTTTCTCTGCCAGCACAGGACGTAGTGCGCTTGTGTCCACGCTTGACGGCGTGATGTAGGCAACCAGTCGATCATCATCTCCGCTATCATTGCGAACGATGACCGCCGCCTCGTTAACCGCCGCCAAATCGACGAGGGCGTGTTCAATTTCGCCCAACTCAATCCGCAAGCCGCGCACCTTGACCTGTGTATCGGCGCGACCAATGTACTGAATTGCGCCGCTTGGAAGCCACTTTACGAGGTCGCCCGTGCGATAGAACTTCCCGCTCGACGCATGTTTCGGGAATCGCAAGTCGCTAAACACGCCTTGCCCTTTTAACTTTTCAGCATCGACAAATTTTTCGTCGGAAAGCGCTAGACGATTCCAGTAACCTAAGCCCGTCTGCACGCCGCCGATAAGCAGTTCGCCAATCACGCCGATAGGCTGCGCCTGCATCGCGGGATTGACAACCACGCCTGTCACATTGTCGTTAAATCGGCCGAGTGGCGTTATGCTCGCACCGCTTACCGTCTCGTCCGTATCCCAAAACGTCACGCCAATCGTCGCTTCTGTTGGGCCATACATGTTGATCAGCGTTGCGTCCGATAGCTCGCGGAAGCGCGGGATCAAATCTTCAGGGAACTTATCCCCACCACTCATGACATAACGCAAGCTCTTGCAGTCGGCAAACGTCGCATGTTCGAGCAACATTCGCAACTGGACAGGCACAACAAACAGATGGGACACCTGCTCCTGCGCCATCAGCTCGATTAAGTAACGTGCATCGCGCTGACCGCCGGGCTTCGCCAACACCACGCGCCCACCCGTCAGCAGCGGCACGAGCAGTTCCCACGTCGCCGCATCAAACCCAAACGGGGCCTTCTGGAGCATCGCGTCTGCGCTACCGATGTTCCAACGACGGCCATACCACAACGCATAGTTGCACAATCCGCGATGGGGCAGCATCGCCCCTTTCGGCCGACCCGTCGAACCTGATGTGTAAATCAAACACGCCAGCGACTCCCGATTGGTCGCGCTCTCGGGCGCAAATTCTGGACAACCTTCTAAATCAATCGCGTCAACGGCAAAGATCGGACTGTCGATCTGTTCGGCTAACTTCTCACGTTGTGTTTCGAGGGTAAGCAGCATTTCGGCCGAACAATCCGCCAGCACAAACCCAACGCGCTCGGGGGGTGCTTGCGGGTCAATCGGCACATACGCTGCGCCCGATTTCAGCACGCCCAAGACGGCAATCCCCATCTCAAACGAGCGATTCATGAACAGGCCAACTCGCGTTCCGGTCGTCACCCCCTGCCCTTGCAGCCAGTGCGCCAACTGATTTGCACGCCGATCTAATTCACCATAACTCATCGTCGCGCCATCAAAAATGAGGGCGGGCGCTTCGGGCTGTACGCTTGCAATCGTTTCAAATATCCCATGCACTGAGTCGAGAGAATCGGCCGATCCATTGTCGTTCCATGCGTCAAATTGGGCGATCTCCGCGTCGGACAAAATCGGCAGTTGGTCGAGCGGCGTATCGCTTGACGCGACAATCCCGATCAAGAAGCGTTCATAATTTGCTAGCCAGCGTTCAATCGTTTCGGCGTCAAACAGATCGCGGTTAAACGTACATTCGGCGCGCAAGCCATTGGCCGTCACGACGACGTTGAAAAACATGTCGAACGTCTCGTAACTGCGTGGATTTGACCCCGTTTGCACGTCCAAATCGCCAAAGCTGACATTGCCCATCGTCGGATCGAGGTTGAACGCGACGCTGACGAGCGGCAAGCGGTCTGCGCTACGCGGCATGTTGAGCTGGCGCAACAGTGCGCCATAGGTGTAGGTTTGATGCTCAAATCCATTCAGTACAACGCTGCGTGTCTGCTTGAGCAGCGTGTTAAACGGCTGCTTGCCATCTAGTTGCACGCGCATCGGCAACAGGTTTGCGCCGTGCATAACAACGCTGTCGTTGTTGACTAACGACTGCAACGCTGCCGCCACGCCAAGCGTGATGTCCGTCTGCCCACTCAGGCGATAGGTGAACGCCTGATACGTTGCCAGCAATGTGCCAAACAGCGTGCTGCCATTTTTTGCGCCGACTTTGCGGATAGCATTGGTGAGTTCGGTCGAAATTTCCCTTTCCCGCCGCAACGCCACATACGTCTTCCGCGCAGGGCGATTTCTGTCCGTCGGCATTTCCAAATAGGCGGGGGATTCTGCGAACTGGTCGAGCCAGTATTTTTCGGCTTTTGTGTTCGCCGCGCTCTCCCCCGTCACCTGTTGCCATGCCACAAAGTCGCGCAACGGCATCGGCGCGGGCAACTTTTCACCCGCATACAGCAGCCCCGCCTCGCGCATCAACACACCCGACGACCACCCATCAACGACGATATGATGCGCCGTCAACCACAGTTCATGCTGTTCGGGAGCCAATCGGATTAAATCGGCACGTATAAGGGGGCCATTCTCCAAATCGAACGGTGTCGTTACCGCTGCTTCTCGCAGTTTGGCTATGCGAAGTTTTCGCGCGTCTTCCGATAAGACCGACAGATCATGTTCGGTGATGTTAATGTTCAGTTTCGGCCGAATTGTTTGCATAGAGCCATCGGCCGAAAATGTCGCCCGCAGCGCATCGTGTCGATTGACCAATTCCTGCACCGCCAGCTTAACGCGCATCACGTCCAGCTTGCCGCCCAGCTTCATCACGTTCGACAAGTTATAGGCCGCGTTCGCCTCATCCGAACCCTGCGCCGAGAGCCAAATCTCCGTCTGTCCTTCCGTCAGACCAATCGAATAGGCCTGTTTATCCACCAGCGCAACCGTCTGCGGATTGCCCTGCAAGAAACCGGCCGCGATCATCTGCTGGATGCTGCGTGTGTAGGCTGCAATCAGTGCATCTACATCTTCGTCACTGTGTGCGGTCGAAATATAGGCTGCTCGCCCTTCTGTCACATGCACACCGTTGTCGCGCAAAAAGAAGTAGAAAAGGCTGTCGAATTCAGTCGGCTCTTGGAACGTCACCAAGAAAAACGATGCGAAATTTTCCATCCGCACAGGTGCGTTGACCTGCTCACAATAGCTGTTAAACGCAGCGACAAAGCGGCGCGTTTTGGCGTTCAAATTGGTTTGAAGCGCAGGCCCTGCATCAATTAGATGGCGCATCGAAGCCCGCGCCGCCGCCAGCGCAAACGGATGACGCACAAACGTCCCCGCAAACCACGTCACGCCGACCTCTGGTGCACTGTCATCGCCAAATTGCCACATGCCGCCATCGAGCGCGTCGAGATATTTGGGCTGTCCCGCCACGACCCCAATTGGAATCCCGCCCGCAATCGCCTTGCCATAGGTCGCAATGTCGGCACGCACGCCAAAATACTCCTGTGCGCCGCCGGGTGCAATGCGGAAACCCGTGATCATCTCGTCAAAAATAAGCGCAATGTCGGTCTCGTGCGTCAGGGCGCGCAGCTGGTGCAAAAATTCGCGCGGTTGCAAATCAGGGTTGCGGCTCTGGACTGGCTCAACGATGACGGCTGCGATCTCGTGTGCGTGTTCGCGGATTTTGTCGAGTGATGCGGGATCGTTGTAGTCGAGCAGTATGATGTCTTGTGTTTTGCTGTGCGGGATACCGGGCGCACGCGGGATGATCTTGTCGCGTCCAACGCGCCGCGCCAGCACTTCGTCAAAGATGCCATGATAGTCGTTGATGAAGGTGGCGATTTTCGGCCGATTTGTCACCGTCCGCGCCGTGCGAATCGCCGCCAAAACTGCCTCTGACCCCGTGTTACAAAACGCCACACGCGGCTGACCCGTCATCTGCGCAATCAGCTCGGCCGCCTCGCCTGCAATCGGATTCTGCGGGCCGATCTCGATGCCGCGCTCCATCTGCTCCTTAATTGCCCGCATCAAAAACGGCGGATTATGCCCATACATCGCCACACCAAACCCCATCGCCACGTCGATAAATTTATTGCCGTCGATGTCATAGATGTATGCACCATCCGACTTGTCTGCGACAACGGGGAACACGATCTCTTTCCATGCGCGACGGAAACCTGCAACGGTGCGTGGATCGGCGAGAATCGGCCGATGTTTCTGCACCCACGCCTTTGTCTTAGGCGCACGTCCCGCAATCCGCTCGATCAACGCATTCAAGTGCGTCTCCTGCTGCATCGTCAACGCCGTCGCTCGCGTATTCAGTGGCTTCCAAGGCCCCTTAATCGGCGCATCTTCTGCTTCGCCGCCCGCTACCTCCAGCCCCTGTTCACTGTTCACTGGAACAGCGCGAGTTTCGGAATTTGGAAATCCCGAAACAGCCGCTCGCTTCGCCTCAACCCCCTGCTTCCGCAAATAGTTCGCCAATGCCGCAACCGATGGCGCTTCCTCAAACAACTGCCGAAACGTAATCGGCACGCCGAACTTATGCTGCAACGCACCATTCACCTGCGTCAACAGCAGCGAGTCAAATCCTAGCTCCAAGAATGTCGCATCGTCCTCTAATTCATCATGCGGAATCCCGCTGAGATCGAAGAGAACGTCTTTGATCTGGTCGTTTAACGTTTGCTGTGGTGTCGAATCTTTAACCGTTTCGGGAAATCCAATTCCCGAAACATCAGCCTCCATAGTATCTTCAGAGTTGTCATTCCCGCGAAGGCGGGAATCCATTCTTGGTCTCTCAACCTCCAATGGCTCCATCCAATGCCGCACCCTCTCAAACGGATAGGTCGGCAACGGAACGCGACGGCGCGACTGTCCCTCAAAAATCACATCCCAATCAACCTCAACCCCCGCTTGCCACAGCTTCCCAAATGCCGACAGCATATGAACATCATCGCGGGTCGTCTGGTTTGGATGGCGCAACGTTGGAAGAACGAGATGCTGTTTTGTTGTGGCTGGCTGCTTGCGCGTTAGCGTGGTCAGAACTTGACCCGGCCCCACTTCGATCAGCACGTTGTAACCGTCGAGTAAAGTGGCTGCGCCATCGGCGTAGCGCACCGTTTGACGCAAATGGCTGACCCAATAAGCGGGATCAGTTGCCTGTGCATCGCTCATCCAATCCCCCGAAACATTGGAGATAATTGGCTTGTTTGGCGCATGAAATTTGATGGACTGCAAAAAGTCGTGGAACTTATTCAGAATGGGTTCCACCAGCGAAGAATGTGCCGCCACGTCGATCTTTAGCTGGCGCGTCGTGATCTTTTTTGCGCTAAAAGCATCTATCGCGGCCGCAATCGCTTCATTTGTTCCAGAGAGCACGCACGCATCAGGGCGATTGACCGCCGCTACGTCTAATTCATCTCCCACAATTTCCCGCGCCTCTGCCTCGCTCAACGGCACGCTCAACATGCCGCCCTCCGCCAATGTCTCAAACAGTTGTCCACGCTTGACAACGATCCCCAGCGCATCCTCCAGCGAGAAAACCCCCGCCAAACAGGCCGCCGTGTACTCACCCATGCTGTGACCCATCATTGCGGCGGGCTCAATCCCAAGCGTTGCCCACTGTTTTGCGAGCGCGTACTGCACGCTGAACAGGGCTGGCAGCGCAATCGACGGACGTGTTTCCGTTTCATCATCCGACAGAATGGACGGGCAAATGTCGATTTGATAGGTTGCGTTGAGGTAGTTGGCGCATTGGGTAAAGTTGTCGCGGAAAACGGGCGCAGTGTGATAGAGATCACGCGCCATCCCTGAATGCTGTGCGCCGCCGCCAGCGAATAGGAACGCGATTTTTGCGTCTTGAATGTGGGCTGTTTTTGCCTTGCCGATCTCTTGAAGCTGCCTGATTGCGTCATTTCGATCAGTCGCGACGATGAAGGCGCGTTCATCGAATTGGTGACGACCCTTCGCCAATGTGTAGGCAATGTCAGCTAAAGGTTTCGGGAAATCCAATTCCCGAAACATGTTTTTTAGATGACTAGACAAATTTCGCGCTGTTTCAGCAACGGCTTCTGCTGTGCGTGCGGATAAGGGGAAAATCTGCACGCCGTCTACGTCGTCCGTCGCAGGTTGCGCGGGGGCTTCTTCCAATATGATATGCGCGTTTGTGCCACCCAAGCCGAACGAGCTAACGCCAGCACGGCGCGGCGTGTCGCTGTCCCATGCGCGATTTGCTGTTTCGACGAAGAAGGGGCTGTTGGCAAAGTCAATTTGTGGATTGGGGGCGGTATAGTGTAGCGATGGCACAAATTCGCCATGCTTGAGCATCAACGCCGCCTTGATGACACCTGTAACACCAGCCGCTGCGTCGAGATGACCGAGATTTGTTTTAACAGAACCAAGCGCGCAAAATTGCGTGTCGGTTGTGTATTCTCCAAAAGCGGCAGTGAGGCCGCTCATTTCGATGGGATCACCGAGCGCGGTTGCCGTACCGTGTGCTTCGATGTAGCCAATTGTGCGCGGGTCGATGTTGGCGACGGCGATTGCGTCGGCAATCACATCGGCTTGACCGGTTGGGCTGGGGGCTGTGTAGCCAATTTTTTGCAAACCGTCATTGTTGACGGCCGAGCCGCGAATCAGCGCGTGAATGGTGTCGCCGTCGGCAACTGCATCTTCATAGCGTTTCAAAACAATAATCGCCACGCCGTTTCCCATGACCGTTCCAGCTGCATCTTCGTCAAAGGCGCGGCAATGACCATCGGGGGACAAAATGCCGTTTTGGACATAGTGGTAACCAGCAGAGGTCGGGACGTTGAGGCGCGCGCCACCTGCGAGGGCCATGTCCGATTCGCCATTGAGCAAGCTTTGCACGGCGAGATGGATGGCGACGGAGGAGGTTGAGCAAGCGGTGTTGAGGCTGATGACGGGGCCACGCAGATCGAGTTTGAAGGCGGCTCGCGTGATGGCAAATTCGCGTTCGCGTCCAATCAAGGCAGGATAACGACCTAACTTTTCCAGCATCTCGTGATGAGTGGCGACGTTGTTGCGATAGTAGCTGTTTTCCGCCACGCCGCCGAACACGCCCACGGGCACGTCGATCCCTTGTGGATCATAACCAGCCGCTTCGAGTGCGCTCCATGCACATTGCAAAAAGAGCCGATGTTGTGGATCGGTCAGCTCCGCCTCACGTGGCGTCATGCCGAAAAATTTTGCGTCAAACTTGTCGTAGTCAGCGAGGACGGCTCCCGCATTGACAAAGGTTGGATCGGCTTGTGCCTCAGCGGTAATGCCAACGGCGGCGAGTTCTTCGGCCGAAAACGGCCGAATCGCCTCTATCCCAGCCCGTAAATTTTGCCACAGCACATCAACATTGTCTGCGCCCGGAAATCGGCCGCTCATGCCAACGATGGCGATTGTGTCTTGATAACTCATAAGTAGGTTCCCCTCGATCTTTCTATCTGCGCTGCATCCGTCGCGCACGACGTGCATCTCTGCGATTGGTTGTGTAGCCGAGTTCAGCCGCTGTTGTCAACGTCAAGGGGCTTAGGTCGGGTGCGTCTTGTTGCCAGCGTGTGGCAACAGTTGGGTCAATTTTGTTGCGCTCCAAGAAGGAGCTGTCCCCCATGGGGGTTGAGTCGGCGTGAATGCCGTCTACCATTTTGCGCTCTGTGTTTTGATAGGGTTGTGCCATTTCGGGGTCAAACTGCCAGCCGAAGTGGGCGCACAGGTCGCGCATGACGGTGGCGGGGTCGGCCACCATCTGTTCAAATTGAATGCGATGTTGTCTTTCGGCCGAAATCTCCCCCAGAAACTCCCGAATCGTGCGATGCGCGTGCAGCCAATTTAACTCACCCAATGCACGGTCTGAGAAGTTGTGCTTTTTGAGATAGAGAACAGGCGCGATATGGTTGTTGACAAATGACTTGACCATCGCAGCGGGATGACGCACGAGATGGATATAGAGTGGTTTGTCAAAAATTTGCTCGGCACGTTGTAAGGCGGGTCGCTCAAGCGCATAAGCGGGCGTTTTCTCAACGAGTATGCGGGGCGCGATCATCGCTTGCAGTTCTCCATAGAATGTCGCTGTCGAATCATGACGACTTTCTGCGTCCGCCATCAACTCCCACGCTTCCGCAACGCTGATATCCAACGCTTCCATGATGGCGCGCACGGTTCCCTCTTGCCAAAGGGTGAACTTATTTTGGAAGGCGGCGCGACGTCCGCTCAATGTGTCGAAGTTGAGCAGCTGTAGTTCTGCACTGCTGAATAGTTCCTTGTTGCCTGCCAGCATGACCCGCAACAGCGTCGTGCCAGAACGGGGAGGAGCGAGGATGAAGACAGCTTGTGGATTTACGATTTTGGATTTTAGATTTACGAGATGGTGCGGGATAATCGATTTGAATTGGTCGAGCGTTTTTGCATTGACGGTGTCGATTTGGGTAACCGTTTGGGTTGTTATCTGTACATCAAAATGGTGCGCGACTGCATTTGCGTAGTCGCGCCGCAACATTGCTGCATAAGCCGCGACGGTTGGAGCTTCAAACAAGGAAACAACGTAGACAAATTCACCGAGTCGCTCTTTGACTTTGTTGACAACGCGCGCCGCTTGGAGTGATGAACCACCCAGCTCAAAGAAGCGGTCATAAATGCCGACTTGGGCGAGATCGAGCGTTTCTTGCCAAAGGCGCACGAGATAGGTTTCGAGTGCATCGCGTGGTTCGGCGAACGCCGTCTCAAGGTCGGGGCGTTCGCGGGAGGGTGTTGGCAGTGCTTTACGATCGCGCTTTCCGTTAGGCGTGAGTGGGATTTCGCAGAGGAAGACAAACTGGCTGGGGATCATGTAGTCGGGCAGATCGGCCGATAACCGTTCGACCAAGTCCGCACGACCAACTTCACTAGAAGGCACAACATAGGCGACCAACCGCTTATCGCCGGGCTGGTCTTCGCGCATCAACACAACCGCTTCCTGCACGTTGGGATGGCGCATGATTGCCGATTCAATTTCGCCTAGCTCGATCCGGAAGCCGCGCAATTTTACTTGGAAGTCGATGCGTCCTAAGAAATCAACGGTTCCATCGGGGAGGATGCGGGCGAGATCGCCGCTTTTGTACAGCCGTCCATAAGCTGTGTCGATAAATTTTTCGGCGGTGAGATTCGGCCGATTCCAGTACCCGCGCGCCACCTGCACGCCGCCAATATGCAATTCGCCCGTCTCCCCAGCGGGAACGGGATTGAGATTTTCGTCTAAGATATGGATGCTCGTGTTGGCGACGGGACGGCCGATGGGGACAGTATGGCCCTTATTGTCGCGCTGACATTGCCAGTAAGTGACGTCAATCGCGGCTTCCGTTGGCCCATACAAGTTGTGTAAGTTGGCGTTGGGCAACTTCTCAAAAAAGGTGTCCCGATGCGCCGCGCTGAGTGCCTCGCCACTGCAAATTACGTCGCGCAATGACGTGCAGCGGTCCACGGAGGAATCAGCCAAGAAAAGTGAGAGCATTGACGGGACAAAGTGCATCACCGTCACATTCTCACGGACAATCAGATCGATCAAATAGCTGCTATCTTTGTGGCCTTCCGGTTTGGCAACAACCATCGTCGCACCCGCTAATAGCGGCCAGAAAAATTCCCACACAGAGACATCAAAGCTAAACGGCGTTTTTTGTAGCACAACATCGTTTTCAGTCAGTTGGTATTCATCTTGCATCCAGAGTAGACGATTGACAATGGCACGATGGCTATTCATCGCTCCTTTCGGTCTGCCCGTGCTGCCAGAGGTATAGATCGTGTATGCGAGGTGATCGGGAGTCAGTTCAGGGATGATCGGGTTCTCACTCGAATACCCCGCAACCGCTTCCCAATCGCCATCTAACCGAAGGAGGGTTGCGTCGTGCATCGGCAACTGTTTGACTAGCTTTTCTTGCGTTAGGAGCAGTGGTGTCTTTGCGTCTGCCAGCATAAATGCCAAACGCTCAGCTGGATAGGTTGGATCAAGCGGCACATAAGCACCACCCGCTTTAAGAATACCCAACAATCCAACAACCATTTCGATAGATCGCTCGACGCAGATGCCGACAAGCGTATCTGCCACGACCCCGTGCGCCCGTAAATAGTGGGCCAATTGGTTGGCGCGACTGTTTAGCTCACCAAATGTGAGTGACTGTGATCCAAATTTCACCGCCGTTCGCTCTGGGGTGTGTGAGACTTGTTGCGAGATGAGGCTAGGCAAACAAATTTCAGGGTACACAAGTTCCGCACCGTGTAGTGCACATTTTTCCATTACCATGCAGCTCCTGTCCTTGTTCTACAGATACAACAGGGTCAATGGTATGGTTTTATTCTTTCAGATGGCGTTACGGGAGGAGTGAAAAGTTAGGAAATCCAGTCGCGTTGGTAGACATCCCATGTGCGATGGCGATAAGTTCGCTTGCATTCCTTGCAAATCTGGGCTTCAGCGGTTGAACTATCCGTCTTCCATTTCCAACGGACAGTCGCAAGGTGGTAGCGACACGTTTGTTGATTGCAAAGCGGGCAAACCTCGCCAGCGGCAAGCCCTACACCACCCAGTCGCCTTTTGATTTGAGGATTTTCATCGCATAAGTAACAACGTGTGACCATCGTTGGATTCTAACAGGCGATTGCGTTGATGGGCGCAAGTGTTGTTGTATTTTCACGTTGCGCTACCTTTATGTAACTGTAATTGCAGTGGCAAGCAGCCAGCGTTACGCTGTTAATAGGCTGGTAAATGTATCGCTATGCGGGCGTATTTTCGGCCGAAAACGACTAAAATGTGTCTCCCTTGTAAAGGATGTGTCTAATGATGCATTGCAAGACGATAAAGGTAACGGATGTTAGTATCTCGACTGTTAACGGCAGCGACGGCTGTAATAATTGGTATTCCGACTATCACACTTTTTGTGGAGTGTGTGGCTGCGCTTGCAAAAAATAGGCAGGATGATGATGTCGCAGACCCCGAAACGCGCGCAACTATCCTGATTCCAGCCCATAACGAAGAGGCGATGCTCGGTCAAATGCTGACCGCCTTGCAACCCCATCTGACTGATCAGATGGAAACGATTGTGATTGCTGATAATTGCACTGATAGCACGGCCGAAATCGCGCGGGCGGCGGGCGCAACCGTGCTAGAACGTTTCAACGCCGTTGAACGTGGTAAAGGATTTGCACTCGATTATGGCTTAAGTCATATTGAGAATGATCCGCCTGATGTCGTTGTGATGCTTGACGCAGATTGCAGCGTTGAGGCGGGCGGCGTTGCCCGTTTGATCGCCAAAACGCATGCAACCCAGCGACCAGTGCAGGGCGTCTATTTAATGAAGAGCCCCGCCGAACCATCAACAACTGATTTGGTGTCAGCGTTTGCATTCTGTGTCAAAAATCTGGTCCGCCCCTATGGTCTGCACGTGCTAAAGCAGCCTTGTTTACTGACGGGAACGGGCATGGCCTTTCCTTACCAGATGATTCGCAACGCACCGCTTGCCAGTGGAAATATCGTTGAAGATATGCAGCTTGGCTACGATTTGGCATTAGCGGGTGCAGCCCCCCTGCTGCTGCCTGATGTGCGTATTTGGGGTGAACTGCCCGATGAACAACGTGTTGCAGCAACGCAGCGCACGCGCTGGGAACATGGACATTTACAGACATTGTTGCGAAATGTGCCACGTCTGTTGAAGAATGCACTGCTACAGAGACGTTTTGAACTATTCACGTTAGCTCTCGACCTGTCGATTCCGCCCCTTGCCTTACTCGTTTTGATTTGGGTGATAAGTAGTGCAATAGGTATAATTTTTGGTATAGTAACACTTGATTGGGTTCCCGCGGCAGTTTCTGGGAGCATCGGAGTCTTGCTTTTTGTGGGAATTGGCGTAGCTTGGGGCAAATTCGGCCGAAAGATCATTCCAGCACATCAATTGTTGGCCGTTCCGCAATATATCATTTGGAAAATCCCACTTTATTTAAAGTTTTTATTACAACGCCAAACGGCTTGGGTTCGAACCGAACGCAAATCGCTATAGCGAAAATGTAGTTCCGAAGACCGACGGACAGAAACTATGACCTTGTCAACGCATCATCAGCTTTTCAAGATACCTGACCCCTACGCGCCAGCAGTGACGCGCATTGCAGCAAGCACCGAGCATATCCCAACGGTGCGATTGCTCAATGCCCCCCTGCACGCCATCACCGAGCAGCAGACAGTTCAAATCGTTTTAGACGAACTAGACAAAGGATGTGACGGTTCAATTTTGACGATGAATCTCGACCATCTGCGCCGCTATCGGCGTGATGCGTTTTGCCGCGAACTGTACGCACGCGCATCTCTGGCGGTCGCTGATGGCATGCCGCTGATTTGGGCGAGCCGTGTTCAGGGTGAGGAGCTGCCTGAGCGTGTCACAGGCTCAAATTTGATTTGGAGCCTAAGTGCGGGCGCAGCCGCAGCGGGACGCACCGTTTTTCTGCTCGGTGGCGAGCCGGGAACGGCCGATGAGGCAGCGGGCGTTTTGCAGACAACCTATCCCGATTTAGAGATCGTTGGCACATTTTGCCCTGAGTTTGGATTTGAAAGCCGTGAAGAGGAGATGGCGGCGATGGCAGAGGCGTTGATTTCGGCCGATCCCGACATCGTCTTTGTCGCGCTTGGAACCCCAAAGCAGGATCGTTTGATCGAAAGCCTACGCGACTATCTGCCCGCGACATGGTGGGTAGGTGTTGGCATCAGCTTCAGCTTTGTCTGTGGCACCGTGTCCCGCGCACCGATGTGGATGCAAAATACAGGGCTAGAATGGATGCATCGTCTCTCACAAGAACCCCGACGTTTGGCAAAACGGTATTTAATGAATGGACTGCCATTTTTTGGTTATCTGCTGGTGAATGCAGCCGGGAAACGTATTTTCGGCCGAAGTTGACTTTTGGATGAATTATTAACGTCATTTTTCAGTCAGATAGTGTCAGAAAGGGTTAGAATCAACGTCATATAGTCGAATTCAGGTATAATCAATCCGTTATGGCAGAAACGCAAATCGTCGCCCCTATCAGCTCAACTAGCTCTCCGGCTCCCAGTGGAGGAGTGCGTCGTCTCGCAGCCAAAGGGGCCATCTGGACGTTTGCAGGATACGGGACTAAGCAGATCCTCCGGTTTGGCAATCGCATGATTTTGGCGCGCTTGCTTATGCCTGAGATCTTTGGGCTGTCTGCGCTGGTTGATACATTTATGCTCGGTCTGACACTCTTTTCAGACATTGGCATCAACTTTTCGATCATTCAAAATTCGCGTGGGGATGAGCCCACGTTTTTGAATACTGGCTGGACATTACAGGTCTTGCGTGGTTTGCTGCTAGGGTTTTTAGCGTGCGTGTTTGCTGTTCCCGTCTCTAATTTTTTTGGGGAACCGATTTTGGCCTTCGTATTGCCAATTGCAGGATTGACAGCCGTCGCGCAAGGATTTAACTCGACAAAACTAGCACTTGCCAACCGCAAGTTACAAATGCGCCAACTCACACTAATCGAGGTTAGCTCCTATGTATTAGGGTTGGTTGTAATGGTCATCTGGGCGTTAAATTCAGCGACGATTTGGGCTTTGGTCGTCGGAAATCTGGTCACAATGTGGTCGCAAATGATTTTGAGCCACATTGCGTTAGAGGGACAGCGCAACAAGTTTGCGTGGGACAGTGAGGTGATTAGCGAGATTTGGATGTTTGGTCGCTGGATTTTTGTCAGCACAGCACTTGCCTTTCTCGCCAGCCAGTCCGACAAACTGATTGTTGGGAAGTTAACAAGCACCACATTTTTAGGTATCTACGCTATCGCCTTTGTGCTTGCCAATATGGTGACGCAAGGATTAATGCAAATTGGTGCGAAGGTGTTTTTTCCATCCTATTCAAAGTTGGTGCGAGATAATCCGCGCCAACTTTATAGCGTTGTACGTCAAGCGCGCATTGGCATGACCGCGCTTAATTGGCTCGCAGCGATTTTATTCTTTTTAACTGGCCCGATGCTCGTTCCCTTTCTATTTGGGGAGAGCTTTGCCGACGCGGGCTGGATGTTACAAATCATTTCGCTTGGCACGCTTGTTGGCGTGTTGAGCGTTTCATATGATCAGGTGTTGGTTGCCAAAGGGCAGACATACGCCGTTGCAGGGCTGTTTGCCATTCAGTTTGCGATTCAATTGATCTGTTTACTCGTTGGCGCACGGCTCGCTGGTGAGTTTGGAATTATTGTTGGGATTGCATTGGTCGGATGGTTGATCTATCCGTTTAAAGCAGCGTGGATGATACGCCAAAAGTTATGGCAACCAGAAGTTGATTTGCCCGTCATTGCTGGCGCAACGACTATTGTGCTATTGACGATGATGGTGATTAGCTAGAAAATCGACGGTAGAATTAGAAAAGAGATTGCAATTGGCCACAAGCTGATTGCGGGTGATTGGGAGAATAGCAGAATACGATTCCCAGACCCAACAAATTAAATTCATGCAGTAGCAACGTGTGATCGTTGGAGAGAATTATGATTGAAAGAATGACATCACGCCGATTCGCGCTGTACCTTGCGTTTGTCTTATTGTTTGCAGTACAGAGCGTCGCATATGGTCAAGGCAGCAATAGCATTGCGGATGTGTTGGCAACGGACAGTCGTTTGTCGCAGATGAACGCAATTGTCCAATCGGCCGAATTAACCGCCATGTTTAAGGCGGGCGGCCCCTATACATTGTTTGTACCGAGCAACCAAGCGTTTGCAGCGGCGGGTGGCGCAAATCCGAACGCAGCACGTCAGTCTGTCCTGTACCATACCGTACCGGGAGATTTTACAGTTGACGCGCTCAAGGTAAAAACGGGCATGGCGACGGCGCTTGGACAAAATATGAAGTTTGATGACTGGTCGGGCTTGATGATTAATGAGACGGCGCGGGTACTTTCGGCCGATATTCAGACGAGCAACGGAACCATTCACATCGTCAACCACGTCTTGTCGTGGGAAAATGCACCAACAGAGGTTGGTGATGGCGACACAGAAACGGCAGAACCAGAAAATACACTGCTTGGCAATAACGGCGGCAATCCGAGCCTTACAAGTGCAACAGAGAACCCTGCATTTGTAAGTGGTGGTCTAATGCCCTATTGGTCAGGGATTCAAGCTGACAGCAGCAGTTGCAAAGGTGTCACATGGACTTTGTTAGGGCAAAGTGGCGATGTGACAAATGTCGGTTCTGATCGTCAGACCAATCCATATCGCGGCGACACCGATTGTGGCGAAAGATTGCCCCTACTTTGCATTAAGCGTGACTATACGCAACCACCATCGAGCAGTTACTATCAAGGCTGGGCATATGGTGCGGTCAAGGTTACGGCAGCGGTTCAAGGGTATCAGTTGAAGGGCATGGGATCGGCCGATTTGCTCTGCTCGCAAGCCTATGGTGAAGGCTGGGAAGTTGCCGAATATCACGATGGTAACCTAGGTCTCGCAATTGGCGCGCTCAGCGGACACGACATTTGGGCGTTTGGTAATTTGCCAACAGGTCAACGCTTTTGGGTAACGATCAGCGACCAGGCTGCTAATCCATGGAACAGCGTCAATCCAAGAGGAACACCGCCCAACATGGGTGGCACGCCGATTGAACACGTTGGTGACGCACCTGCATTTATCGGCGATGGCCCGTTGCGGATGTCGGCGCAACAGGGACTTGCGATTGGACGCGCAACTTGTAAGGGGATGACATGGGTTGTTCACCGTCAATTCAACGGGCTTGTGCAAGTTGGAGCCGACCAAAGTACAAACCCATTTGTTGGCGACCGTGAATGCTCACAAAGTCATCGCTTGCTCTGTATCAAGGTTGACGGTTACTCGCCGCCTTACGGCAGCAATGGTGTTAACTTTAGCATCGGCTGGTCTGGTGGCGTAGTGCGCGGAACACCCGCTATCTCTGGAAACGACATCAATACACGTGAAAAAGCGAATGCATTCTGTCAACAGAACTTTGGCTCGGCCTATCGCATGGCAGACTTCCACACGGGTAGCATGGGGACGTTTAATACTGACGGTTGGGAATTCTGGGCATACGGCTCGCTCGAACCAAATGCACGTTATTGGGTCGCAATCAACGACCAATCGGCGAACCTGTGGAATAAATAGCATTGCACTCGTAATTTAGCATTACGAGCACAACGACAAAATTTGGCAAAGGTGTGGGGTGACCCGCACCTTTTTGTATTATATTGCCGCTGGTCGCTCTAAAGTTCCCCAAAGGAGTCTACTTCATCATTACTGTCCACAGTTTGAGCGTGTCAACAGAGTCATTTTCTGTTTTCTACATTTGTCGGTAAAATCCGCACATATTTTCGATCACGTTTGGAACTTATCATGTCGCACATGATTTAAGCTTCATATTTAGCTTGCCGATTTATGACAGAACCATTTGAGCGTTTACAGCGCGTATTAGAGTTAGAGAAACAGCAAGGGTACAAAAATAAAGCCGTCGTCGGTGGCATTCGGCAGTTTGCCGCCTACTGGATCGGGCAAGCCCGCGCAGATGCTGTGGATGAAGCCGATATCTTTTTTGTCGATATGGTTGCAGAGACGTTGGCAAACTACCACCGTTTGCCCGGCGATGCGGCGCGACGCGATACCGTCAGCAACTTGCTAGGGAAGTTGCGTAGCCGCGAGGCGCGTGTTAGTCAATTGCAGGCGTCGAAAGAATCGGCCGATGTCCCCCCTCCACCCCCAACAGCAACAGCAACACCTCCACAAAGAAAAGCTACAACAACCCAGCAGCCTGTCGTAGAGCCGCAACGCAGTCAGCACACGCCTTCTGAGGAACCCTCCCAAATTGAAAAGCCGGAGCCAGCTGAAGCGGTAGACCCAGTTGGGTTGGCACAGCCGGTCACCGTCTTGAAAGGGGTCGGGGCGAAGATGGCTGAACTGCTCGCAAAGGTTGGAGGGGAAACGGTTCAAGATTTACTTTACCTGCACCCACGTCGTTACGATGACTATTCGCAGATGAAGCCGATCAGCAAGCTTGAATATGGAGAAACCATTACGGTTGTGGGGACCGTTTGGCAGGTGCGCGTGCGCAAGACGCGCACAAACCAATATGTTGTCAACGCCGTTCTTGGGGATGGAACGGGGAAAATCCAGCTCAATTTTTTCGGACAACGCTGGCTGGCTGGTAAGCTGAAAGGGGGGATGCAGATTGCCGTGAGTGGCAAGGTCGAACAGTATCTTGGGCGCCCCGTGTTCAACAGTCCCGAATGGGAACCTGTCAGCGAAGAGCAACTCAAAACAAACCGTATCGTGCCGATCTATCCGCTAACCAAAGGGTTAGGCGCAAATAGGATGCGAACGATCATGTATGATGCGGTGGCGACGTGGTCTGGGCGTGTCCCTGATCCGCTACCACAGTCGATTCGCAACAAGCACAAACTGTTTTCAATTCGGGATGCGCTGCGCCATGTCCATTTCCCGCGCAATGCAGAGATGCTGCGCAAAGCGCAGGAACGGCTTGCGTTTGATGAGGCGTTTCTGTTGCAGTTGGGCATGTTGCATCAACGGCGGGAGTGGCAAAAACAGCCCGCTCGACCGCTTGTTGCCCATGAGGGGGAACGGATTCGTTTTTATAACTCATTGCCTTTTGATCCAACGGGTGCGCAGAAACGGGTAATTGGTGAAATTTCGGCCGATTTAGCCAACCCCACGCCCATGAACCGCCTCCTGCAAGGGGATGTCGGTGCGGGCAAAACGATTGTGGCGGCGGCCGCTATCGTGACAGCGGTAAAGGCGAATGGGCAGAATGAGCGCGTACAGGCTGCATTAATGGCTCCCACCGAAATTTTGGCTGAGCAACATTTTAATGGTCTCTCGACCCTTTTGGAACCATTGGGAATTCGCGTGCGGCTGTTAACGGGAGGCGTTGCGGCAAAAGAGAAGGAGCGCGTTTACATGGAGGCGGCGCAGGGACAAGCCGATCTGTTTATCGGGACCACCGCGCTTATTCAGGATGGGATCGACTATCAAAACTTAGGACTCGTCGTCATTGACGAACAACATCGTTTTGGCGTTGATCAGCGAGGCATGTTGCGCGACAAGGGCAAGGGTGAATTTCATCCACATTTGCTCGTGATGACGGCAACACCCATTCCGCGTTCGCTAGCCTTGTCAGTTTACGGGGATTTAGATTTGTCGGTGCTGGATGAGATGCCGCCGGGACGACAGGAAATTTTGACCCGCTGGCTCAAGCAGGCAGAACGGGAACGCGCCTATGGATTCATTCGCAGTCAAGTTGCCGAAGGGCGGCAGGCATACATGATTTTCCCGCTCGTGGAAGAGTCAGAAAAGCTGGATGACGTGAAGGCGGCAACTGCGGAGCATGACCGATTACAGCAGGAGGTCTTTCCAAATTTACGCTTGGGGTTGCTGCATGGGCGGATGAATTCGGCCGAAAAAGAGGCCGCCATGCGCCAATTCTATGCGCACGAGACGGATGTCCTGATCAGCACAACTGTTGTTGAGGTGGGGGTTGACGTTCCCAATGCGACGGTCATGGTGATTGAGGGGGCAAATCGCTTCGGGCTGGCACAGTTGCATCAGTTGCGCGGGCGCGTTGGTCGCGGGGCGCACAAATCATACTGCATCTTGATCAGTGATAGCACGAGTTCAGATGCAATCGAGCGTTTGACAGCACTTGAAGACAGCAACGACGGGTTTGTACTCGCCGAGAAGGATTTAGAGCTGCGCGGACCGGGTGAATTTTTCGGCCGAAGACAATCGGGCATTCCAGAGCTACAGATGGCACTGTTATTTGACCAAGAACTGTTGCAAACTGCCCGCGATGAGGCCATTGCATTGGTTGAAAAAGGTAGTGAACTAGAGGCGCAAGAACTTACGCCATTGCGTCTACGTGTGCAGCAATTTTGGCGCAATGCGGGGGATATCAGTTAGGGCGTTGTCTGATAGGCGATCAAGCCACTGTAAGTGCGAGAATCAGGGTCAAGTTGCGCACTAATTTGCACGGTGGGATTAGAAAGCGCGGTTGTTGCCGTAAACGTGTCGCCGTTGCGTTCCATGAACGTCCAATTTTCCCCATCGATAATCGCAACATCTAGCGCAGACGGGACGCTTATTTCAAAGGTATAAGGTGTATTGCGCTGCAATATGCCAGCCTGTGGATAAATGAGCTGGGCATCCGTTTCGGCAAATGTCGCATACTGTTGTGGGAAGCGATAGTCGGCCGAGCCACCACTAGCCTCAATCCGATAGCCAGCCACATAGGGGAATTCCCCCTCTACCCCGCGCTCTTTGGCAAAAAGCTGTAATTCATAACTGCCTGCCGCCGGAAAATAGGCAATAATTTCCGTCACATCACCAATGCGCTGCACAAAGGTAAGGTCACGATCAAGGCGTGTATCAGCTTGTGCAAGCGTCGCCAACATGATCACATTCGGGGGCGTGTGGATAGTGACAACGATGCGGTCGCTAGCCGAGAGGACCGCCGCGTGGTGACTTTCTAGTGCGAGATCATATTGATAGAATGCAGGGGAGAGGTCGGGAGAGTTGGCAAATGTTTCGGCCGAAATTGTCTCACCCAATAATTGCCACTGCACCTCTTCTGGATAGTGATCATTGATAAACTGTTCAGGTGGGGTCAAGAAGTAATGGGGGTTAAATGATTCGACGAATTGCCCCGCTTCATCCAAATAACCTGATCCCCACGTCACGTCAACCAGTTGCCACTCCCCGTCAACCTGCACCGCATTCCATGCGTGGTTCACATCATCCAATTCACCAATCGCCGACGTATACCCCTTTGAAAACCCGATTACCTCTTCTGTCTCTAAGCCCATCCGTTCCGCCAACGCCTCAAATAGCCGTGAGTAGCCAGAACAGATCGCTTCGCGCTCGGCCAGCACCTCCTCTGGCGTCAGTAATCCATAATCACCAGCAAAAAACGCTTCCGCATCGTAGTCGATCTCAGATGTAATCCAACGATAGATGGCACGGGCGCGTTCAGTGTCGCTACGTGCGCCGCTGTTGAGATAGGCTGCAAGCGAGTCGAGCGATTGTTCGGCCGAATCGGGCGCGTTCAACGCATGTTCGTCAATAAATGTAAATGGAACGGCTTCTGGAGTTGGAGCGACCGTCGCCAATGCACCGCTCGTGGGCACAATGCGCGTTGGCGTGGGGCGCAGTTCATCAACAGGCGCGACCTGTACCGCCACTTCCCACGTCGGGATTGGCGGGGGTGCAGGCAGATTCTCTACGTCCAGCGCAGCGCGCACAAAGCTGTCAACTTCAGTTGGAATACGATCCTGAAAGAGAAAATAGAGCCCCGCGCAGACGGCGAGAAAAAGCATAAATCCGACAACGGTACGCCAAAAACGAATGATGACGAGACCAACGGCAACGCCGATTAATAAGTACAACCAATTTGGATAGACAAGAATATCTGGCATGATAAAGACAGTACGAACGCTAAGGTTCTATTGTTGCAGCGATCAGGCCTATATTGTCAGCCCGTGACATTACTGTGACATAAATCTAGTATGATCATCTCATGCGAAATCTACCATTTTTACTGCTTCTTTTTGGACTACTCGGGTGTGGCGTTGAGATCGTTTCAGACCTAATAGGCGAAGCGCAGTATCAAATGCAATCCTGTGTGCCGACTCGTGGCCAAGAGCTGCCAATTTTAGCGCAATATCCAGCCGCAGGTGCAACAGGCGTTGACCCACACTCAGTCGTCGTGGTCGAGATCGACACAAGCCAGATGGCCGACGTGCGTTATTTTGGCATTACGCCGCAAGATTCGGCCGATTCCAGTTGGCGTTATGTCACGGGTGGGGGCGAAGGCAGGCTGTTTGCCTTTGTCGAGGTCAACGGCGTAACCAGAGAGGATGCGCCCGATTTTAATCCGATTCTTTCCCAACTACACGCCGTAACATTTGCCGAAATTGCCACCATTCGTACAAGGGATAGCTTTTCAGACAATTCTGTAATCACGATCGAGGTTAGGGCAAACTGCTATGAACCATACATTTTTAGCTTTACAACAGGGGATGGCTAACCAGTTTACAAACGCTCTGCTTTTCCCATGTCGATAAATTGCCATTGGCAAGTGAGGGGCGGCTATGGTCAAATAGCCGCATGACGACATTAAACATATCTAACATCCGCACACAATTCCCCGCGCTCACGCGCACAGTCAACGGACAACCCGCTATCTACTTTGATGGTCCCGGAGGGACACAAGTTTCCAATTCAGTCATCGATGCGATGACCGAATTTATGCGCCGCGGTGGCGCAAATCTCGCCCCATTTTTTGCCGCAGGAGCAGAAACAATTGCCACCGCCCAAGCTGCACGTGAGGCGATGCGCGATCTGCTAAACGCAAAGCGCGCTGACGAGATTGCTTTTGGTCAAAACATGACCAGTTTGACATTTAGTTTAAGTCGCGCCCTGTCCAAAACTTGGCAGGCTGGGGACGAGATCATATTGACACGGATCGACCATGATGCCAATGTATCGCCATGGTTACTAGCAGCCGAGGAGCGTGGCGTGACGGTGCGCTGGCTTGACTTCCATCCGCATGACTGCACACTCAAGTTAGAATCTCTTGCCGAGCTACTCAACGAGCGCACCCGTCTCCTTGCCATCACCTATGCCTCCAACGCCGTAGGCAGCATCAGCGATGTGAACCAAGCGGTTAGAATCGCGCACGCAGCAGGGGTCAAAGTGTTTATTGATGCAGTTCACTACGCGCCGCATGGACAAATCGACGTACAAGAGAGTGATTGTGACTTTCTTGCTTGTTCTGTCTATAAATTTTTTGGACCACACACGGGCGTACTTTACGGCAAATATGAATTGTTAGACGAACTCGACGCATTCAAAGTGCGCCCTGCGCCAGCGCTGCCACCGGGAAAGTGGGAGACGGGAACTCAAAGCTTTGAGAGTTTGGCGGGGGTAACGGCGGCCGTCAACTATTTGGCATCTTTAGGTGAAGGGGAAACGCGCCGCGCACAGCTTGTCGCTGCAATGGATAAGATCAAGCGGTACGAAATGGAATTAAGCGAGCAGTTTTTGCGCGAGTCAACGACCGTTGTAGGGTTAAAAGTCTATGGCATTACCGACGTCGAACGTCTAGATGAGCGTACCCCTACCTTCGCCATCAGTCTTGAGGGGATATCCCCATCTGAGTTAGCCGCCCGTCTCGGTGCAGAGGGCATCTTCGTCTATGCAGGTCATTACTATGCAGTTGAAGTAATGCGACGGCTTGACCTCCTGGAGAGCGGAGGATTGGTGCGAATTGGATTTGTCCACTACAACACATCGGCCGAAATTACCCGCCTAATTCAAACACTAGAAAACATAAGAGAAGAATAATATCGGGCGATTGCAATGGGGGAATCACCCCATATTATGTGCGGTTTTCCCCCAGCATTGCTAGAATAATAATCGTTAGGGAAATGGAAGAGTCTTATAGGGAATAGAGTATTGGCTTTTTCAGGTAACTTGTCACATGTCTTGAGGGGATGAATGGGAATGGCGACCGACTAGGTCGTCATTTTGCTTTATTTTTATATTTACAGTCGTCCTACCGCCCATTTTACAATTTCAAACTGCGATTGCGCTGTCTATGTTTTTCGCTTGGTTCAACCCATCATACTTGCTCACCACCTCTATGGGGTGATTACCCCATTAGGCCCTCGCACCCGAGTTTTTCTCCCACCATCAAGTTGCGGTGCTACCCCCAATCAAATTACAATTGAAATATGGTAGAGTCGGTGTGTTTCCATTCATTGCGCTGCGCCGTGCGTTACAATTTTGGATATGAATAAGTGGGCAAAACGACTACTTTACCTGATCATTACGCTTGTATGGCTCGCCATTATGCTATTTCCTGTTTTTGCTATTCGACTGGCGACAAGAGGACAGTTGCAGGCAGGTAATACAACGATCTTTATGGTGCAAGAACGCCAAGAGGCTGGAATTGGATTTCAGACGACACGCGAGGTTAATAGCGAGGCGACTTGCACGTTGACGACGGTACGTTATGTATTGTGGGATGGAGAAGGGGAAAACAGCCGTAGTTGTTCTTGCAGCGACGGTGTAGAACGAGATGCTCGTTGGGGACGCTGTGTTGCTCCATGAGTGTGCTAAAATGAGACGCGATGAAACAACAACTATCTGCAACCACGACATCTGAGCAAGCGTTAGAGCCTATTTCGACGGCCACAATTGCGCTACAGGAGCAGACAAAACGCAGTAAAGAGCTGCGTCGCTTCAATTGGCTGGTGCTTTATGTGCCGCTGATCGTAGGGGTCGTTCTTGCTGTTGGATTGTTGGGAGTGCTGACGTGGTTCGCATTGACTGGTGAACCAGCATCGGCCGATCGCGCCCAAGCATCTGGAATCGCGGATGTCTTTATTACGATGCTCTGCCTTGTGCCAATGGCACTGATTGGTGTGGCAATGGCAGGCGGTGGTATCTTTTTCCTTTACTGGAGACGACAAAACGGCTCATTGGTGCGAGAGCGTTTGCAGAGTCTCATGCGGAATGTCGATGGGCGATTAAATTCGGCCGATACGCGTGCCACTGCTGAGCAAACCCGCATCGTTAATAACACCGTCAAATATCGTTCCAAATTTGACGCATTGCTCGACAAACTTTACTATCAGGCGGCACAAATCGCCAAATGGATCAATGAAAAACTCGCACGCAATCGAGATTAAAATCAAACCACTAATTTCAATTGAGGATACAGCTATGAACAAGGGAAAACTTTACACAACTGGTGTACTGGTGGGAGCCGTCGTTGGACTGGCAACCGCGATGCTCTTACAACGCAATGCCGATCAAAACGACGGCCAACTACATGTCAGCTCATCTGACTTGCTCCAAACATCGCTCGGGATCATTTCCGCGATGCGCGGCGTGGCAGCACTCGGCGCGAAGACGGCGTGACCTCTGATGAGTGATTACGTTAACTGGGGTATTCTAGCGACAGGCAGCATTGCGGCGACATTTGCAGAGGCGTTGCACCAGGTCGATTCGGCCGATTTAGCAGCTACCTCAGCAAACCTCCTTGCCGTTGCATCACGCACACAGGCAAGTGCCGATAAGTTTGGCAAGCGATGGAATGTGCCGCGCTGCTATGATAGCTACGCGGCATTGGCGCATGACCCTGATGTGGATGTCGTCTACATCGCGACGCCCCACCCGTACCATTATGATAATGCTAAGCTGTGTCTAGAGGCGGGCAAGCACGTGCTGTGTGAAAAGCCGCTGACGCTGAATGGCAAACAATCGGCCGAATTAATCGCCCTTGCTCAACGCAACAAGCTGTTCTTTATGGAAGCTGTTTGGATGCGCTATATTCCTGCGATTGCCAAGCTGCGCGAGTGGGTTGCTGAGGGTGTATTGGGTGAGATCGTGGCGGTTTCGGCCGATTTTAACTTCCATCGTCCATTTGACCCCAACCATCGCCTTTACAATCGAGAACTCGGCGGTGGCGCACTGCTCGATTTGGGCATCTATCCTCTCTCGCTGACAACGATGCTGCTCGGTTTCCCCGCCTCGGTGGAGAGTCATGCGACGATTGGCACAACGGGAGTCGATGAATCGGTGGGACTGCTATTGCGTTATGCGAGTGGTGCGGTTGGAATGTTGACGTGTGGTTTGCGTAGTAATCGGCCGATTGAAGCGACCATTGCGGGAACACGCGGCTATGTCAAACTGCCCGACTTTTTCTTACGCCCTGACCATTTGATCTTGCATCTCAATGGCGAAGAGCCACAAACGCATGCTATCCCTTATCGTGGTAACGGATATCCACATGAAATTGCGGAAGTTCACGCCTGCCTACAGTCGGGAGCGTTGGAAAGCGCAATCATGCCACATGCTGAAACACAGCAAATGATGGAACTTATGGATCAACTACGAGCGGAGTGGGGAGTCGTCTATCCGGAAGAGTAGGCACATTGGTACAGCACTGAAGAAAAGCTGCCATTCCGCTAAAGCACCATAACAATAGTCCCATAGTGCGTCAAAAAAGCCCATCAGATGCTGGGCTTTTTCAATTCAAAACAAGGTGTTCTCGCAATAATCAGCGGCGTTTCGGGCGTACATTCACCGCTTTTGAACCCTTTCCACTATTTGCCTCATCAAAGTTAACGATATCTCCTTCATGAAGATTGCGGTATCCCTCCCCGTCAATAGCTGAGTAATGCACAAATATGTCGGCACCGCCTTCTTCAGGTTCGATAAAACCAAAACCTTTTAAACGATTGAACCATTTTACAATTCCCCGTTTTCTATTCATCAACATACCTAATTGTTATGGGACATTGTAGTCCGACCCAATAACCTAAAATCAGCGCGTCTTTGATCCTGATGCCAAACAGCATCCACTAGATTAAGTACAATTACAGTACTATGCTGTCTAATTAATTATGATCAAGATATACAATTGAATGAAACTAATTGATACGAATTGCCAACTAAACGGGCTGTCACAGACACGCTTATACATCTAGTAACCACGTGCCTTTGGAATTGTGGAGGAGAAGTATCCTAGCGTTAGGAAGCAAGTAGACTTCTTAGTCACAATTCACATATCGGAATACGATGAATTGCATTCTAGCAGAAATAGTTTGTAAAATCACTCAATAACAATCAGTTTCCAAATAGCATTTATCGATACTAAGAATTCGAGGCTTTATTCGTAATTGTTATGATGCAAAATTGAAAATTGCTAAAGAGCGTGCTTTTGACAGAATATTCCACAATACAATGCTATCCCAACTATCAATACATATAGAATCTATATCGTAACAAATGTGCTTAGTTATCTCTACACTTGTCTCATCTGCGGCGGATTTTATAGTTAGATGATAATTATCTACACCAATATCTAAATCTCTAACATAAAAATTAGGCTGTTTTTATTGTCGTTAGGTGTCAGCTAGATTAGAGAGCGAAAGTTCACTGAGGAAAAAGCGTTGTAATAGTAGAAACAGTAGTAGCACGGGGACAGTCATTAACGTTGCAGCCGCCATGAGCAATGGCCAATTGGTGCTATCGAGGGCTTGGACAAGCTGCATCCCGACAGAAAGCGTGTAGAGTTGTGGCCGGCGTAAATAGAGGATAGGGCCGACAAAATCACTCCAATAAAAGACAGCGGCCAAAACCGTGACGGCAACGGTGGTGGGGGTGACAAGTGGGAGGCCGATCGACCACCACTGTTTTAGCAGGGGTGCGCCGTCGATTTCGGCCGAATCCCATAACTGTTCCGGTACCTGCCGAAAGCTCCAATAGTAGAGCAGAACAAACAGCGGGCTGCCCGCCGCAAATGCGGGCACGATAATCGCCCAGCGTGTATCGACCAGTTGTAGCCAGCGAAAAATCTGGAAGCGAAAGAGCCAAATCGCCGCACCCGGAATCATCAGCAATACAATGCTCAAAATAAACAGCTTGTGGCGAAACGGATCGTAAGATCGCGCCATGCCAAACCCTGCCCATGAAGCCATGAGCAGTGTGATTGGCGTTGCCAACGCGACGATGTAGACAGAGTTAAAAAGGTAGTCCTTAAAGGGCAGTAGTACAAACAGGTTGTTGAAATTATTCCATTGGGGATTTTCAGGCAGCCAAACAACGGAGCGTGGCGGCGCGGTTCCCGGCTCCCCAAATGAACCAAGTACCATCCAAACAAGCGGCAAGACAAAGATTATGCCGACGAAGATGGTCATCAGAATGCGGAGAATTTCTACCCAATCGAATTTTTTCATTGCACAAAGATAGCGGACAGTTTTTAGTGAACAGTAACCTGTTACTACTGTTCGCTCTGTATTTCCACTAGATTGACCACACCCAAGATCAAAATGCCCATGAGCGCGAGCGTGACAGTTAACAAGGCGGCGGCTGTTCCAAAGTCGAAGAAGTCGAAGGCAAGTTCATAGATAAGGAGAGGAACAAACGTTGTCGCGTAGTAGGGACCGCCGTAGGTCAGGATAAAGGTTGGTGTGAAAGAAGCTTGCAGCGTAACTAGCAAATCCCGAAAGGTGAGCAGCAACAGCCATGGCAACATCAACGGGAGCGTGATGTAGATAAATTGTTGCCAGCGATTAGCGCCATCGACGCGGGCCGCATCGTAGGTATTTCGGCCGATATTTTGCAATCCCGCCAGTAGAACGATAAATCCCTCCCCCATCTGAAAGCTGACCAAAATCACCATTGCGATGCGCGCTGATCCTTCATTGATCAGCCATGCGGGGGAAGGCAAGCCCACCGCTTCCAACATCCAGCTCAACGGCCCATAGACAGGGTTAAATAACCAAAGCCAGATAAGTGCATAGGCCGCACCCGGAATAATGGTTGGCGTATAGACAGCGGCACGCACCCAGCCGAATAGACGCCCTTTTTTTTGCAATAAAAGTGCTAGTCCGAATGCCGCGACCAGTCGAATAGGGACGGCAAGTCCGAGATAGATCAATGTATTTTGAAATGTCAGGACGGGGAGCGATGATGTAAAGAGGGTGACAAAGTTATCGACTCCGACAAATTGTGGCGCGGAGACGGCATTGTATTTCGTAAATCCCAGAAAAAATGTCACCAACGCGGGCAGCAAAACCAAGAGGATGGAACCGAATAGAAACGGTAGCATCATTAAATTTAGCGCACGCTGTCGGGTTTGTTTGAACGGGCGAGGCGATTTATCCATTAGAACGGGATGGTAGAGTTGTCGGTCAATGTTTCCCACCACTGACGCAGAAAGTTCATTGCCTCATTAAATTTTACAGCTGGCAGTTGCTTGTAGCCGGGCACGCTAAATTGGCGATGCAGTTCGCCATAAACACCACCAAACTCGTTACGCTTAGAACGCTTACCGAGTTCAAGCGCAATTTGTTTGACGGCCTGTGCAATTTGAACCGCCTGTGTGTTGGTGACAAAACGGCTGTCATCGCCGCGATCTGCCTCGATGATTTGCAAACGGCTTTCGTGGTCGGCAAGATGGCTTTCGGCCGAATCGATCCGTGACTCGATCACAAGCTGTTGCCGGGCGATGTTGGCGATTGCCATTGCCTGACGATAGGCGACGGCGGCTGGATTATCACTGGCAAGCAATTCATCGAGCAATGGGTCAGGGGCGGCCGTCACTTCACTGCGTCCAAATGCACGATACAACACCTGATAGACGTCGCGCTGATACTGCATCAGTTTCGGCCGAATATCATCTTTTACGCGATTGACGTTTATGCCAAAGAGCCAGCCATTGAGGTAATCGAGCGGGAGACACAGCATCTCTGTGCGAATTGAACGGCGATCATCACTCACCTGTTGCCTTATGACAACGGATGCGACGACCTCTGATAAAACGGGGTCGGTATTCAATTTGCGCGTCTGCGTCGCCCAACTGACGCCAATGAGTTCGCAAATCGGCCGAACTGGCACATAGACTGTCCCATCTTCAACCTTTACCGCGATGACTTGATCTGCATAGAAACCAATCTCGCGTTGCTCAATCACCGTCAACTGATGCGCTTGACTCACAATTTAAGCCCCCGCAACTGAGATGACAACATCATCTGCACTAAAATACTTTTGCGCGGCCGCTTGCAGTTGTTCGGCCGAAACGCCATTGATCACGTCTGCATAGGTCATCAGGTAGTCACGGTCGAGACCAAACATCTCCATATTGTAGACGATGTCGGCCTGCCCGCTCGTCGTCTCCATAGAGAGCGGCAGTGAACCTGTCAGAAACGCTTTTGTGTCGGCCAATTCTGCGGCGGGGACAAGTTCTGTTTGAATGCGGCGAATCTCATCCTGAATACTCGCAATTGCCTTCTCAACATTTTCAGGAGCGACGCCCGTGCTGACGTACCAAGGGGTGGGACCGATGCTGCCTTGTAAAACGCTGCGGGCGTAGTAAGCCAATCCCTGTTTCTCGCGCACATTTTTACCCAAGCGACCCATCATCCCAAAGACTCCCAAAACGGTGTTGGCAACTTTTGCCGCCATGTAGTCCGGCGCTGAGCGCAGCGGGCCGGGTAAGCCCAGCACAATGTCCGATTGCGTTTTATCCGCCATTGGGAAGTCAATCCGCTGACTACCGCTTGGGCGGTCTGCACCGGCAACGCCCGCACGACGTGTGTAGCTGGGATTTGTCCAATCACCGAGCGCAGCCTCAATTTTGGCGCGAATTTCAGCGGCCGAAAACGCACTCACAACCGTCAAGATCATCTCGTTAGGTGCATAGGTGGCTGCATGAAAGGCCGCCAAATCCGCTGGCGTGATGGTGATGACACTATCTGCATATCCCGTCACGCTACGTCCGTAAGGATGATCGGGATAGAGTGCGGCGCGGAAGTTGAGCGACGCCATGCTGCGCGTATCATTCTGGCGCATGGCGATGCGTGTCAGTGCTTCAGCGCGGATTTGTTCCACTTGGTCGGTGGGAAATGTTGGATTGCGGAGCGTGTCGCTGATAATGTCGAGCAACAAATCGAAATCTTCGGGCAAGGATTCGGCCGAAAATTCCGTAATTTCATAACCGCTACCAAAGCTCAAACTCGCACCAACTGACTCCAACTGGTCGTAAATCGCTTCAAATGAGCGACTCTTTGTGCCGTGCATCAGCATGTTTGCCGTCATGTTGGAAACACCAGCATTTTGGCGCGTCTCATTGGCCGCGCCCGCCCAAATGCCCGCCTCGACGATGATCGTCTTGGCGTGCGTATTTTGATAGGTCAGCAAGATGATGCCGTTGTCTAGCACCTGTCGTTTGATCGTTGCGTTATTAGGATAATTTGCCATGTGGAAGTTGCTTGTAAGATAGATTTTGGACAATCATAGCAGTGAGTAGCAGATTCAAGAACGTTTCGGCCGAAATCAAACATTTGTATGACCTGTCAATGAGATCGGGTGAACTGTCACAGCTTATGTTACAGTTCGGGCTAATGGCCTGCAATCTGGCAAGATGCTAAGCCTGTGGTTAAAACCAAAGGCTGTTACACAAAGTGCGTTGAAACGCACTGGAAACAACGCGCTTGAGCGCGTTTCGCATATTAGCCTGCGGCTTTAGCCGTAGGATTTTAGCAAAGTCTCGTTATAGGATTAGTCCAACCTATTTTATTAGCCACGAATACTGAGACAGAAAAGATGAGGTATCAAATGGGGTCATATCGGTAAATCCGTGATCCATTAGCTTCTTACGTTCAATACCTAACAACACTAGTCACAGTTTTCGGCAACTTTTCGGAGTAAGCAATGAGTTCAATCTATATTCCCAAACGTGCCCTCTTTATCTATGCTCATCCCGACGACATCGAATTTGGCGTCGCGGGGACGGCCGCATTGTGGGCGAAAAATGGGTGTGCGGTCAAGTATATCGTGATCACGGATGGCAATATCGGGAGCCATGAAGAAGGCATGACGACGCAGAAGCTGGCCGAGATTCGGCGCGCAGAGCAGACGGCCGCGGCCGAACACGTTGGCGCAACCGTCAAATTTCTAGGCTACGACGACGGCGTCTTGCAGCCGACGCTTGAACTGCGACGCGATTTGGTGCGCGAGATTCGAGCTCATCGCGCATCGGTCGTCGTTTGTGGTGATCCACGTGCTTTTTTCCCCCGCGATACCTATATCAACCATCCCGACCACCGCGCCGCCGCAACGGCCGCTGTTGAAGCATGTTTTCCTGCCACCAACTCACCCCTAATCTTTCCAGAGTTAATCAACGAAGGGTTTGCGCCCCACGACATCAACTACGTCTACATCTCACATCCCATCGATGGCGCGAACTGTTATGTGGATATCAGCGAAACGGTGGGACTCAAGATTGAAGCATTGAAGCTACACAAAAGCCAGATGGGAGATTGGGACCCAACGGAGCGCATCTTGGAATGGTCGGCGGAAATCGGCCGAAAAGTCGATTTCAAACATGCCGAACGCTATCGTCGCATCACGCTTAAGGAACTTTTGCCACCAGAAGATGAATAATAGGGGAGATATGTAGCGAGGATAATGCGGGCCGCTATGCTGTCTCTTACACTTGACAACATGTTGAAGCAGACGCCTCCCACCCGCCACGCCATCCTCTGCACGCTGCTCACGTTTGGCACAATCGTCTTTATCGGCAGCTTCAGCAGCCTGTCTGATGCAGTTGGACTTGCAACTGTCTTCGTCGGTCTGCCGTGGTTCGTCTTCTACTTTCTCGATTGGCTTGGCGGAGACTATGTCCGTCGAATGCGCGACGACATCGAACGCCGCGTAAATGAGCAACAATGACTCAACTTTAATGCACACGCAATTCGCGCAACAATTAGCCGCATTTGTGCCGACGACGGTGCTGACGCATCCAATGCCTGTGGGCAAGGTGATGGTGTCAGATGGCGCGACGCTGTTCACCGATCTGAGCGGCTTTACGCATTTGACAGAAACATTGGCGCAAGCAGGGGATTGGGGCGCGGAACAGCTCAGCCAAACGTTAAGAACACTCTTCACGCCCCTAATCGACGCCATCCACACACATGGCGGCACGATTAGCCATTTCTATGGGGACGGGATGCTCGTCTTCTTTTTGGGCGATGGGAAGACAACGGTCCCGCAAGCATTTCGCTGCGCCGCTGCGTTGCAGGCTGCCATCCAATCATTCCAAACCATTTCAATTGATAAGAACCATTTTCAACTTTCATTAAAGTGTGGCGTTGGGTATGGGACGCTGCATTCGCTTGTTGTGGCGGCGGGCGGACAGCGCGAATTTGTATTGGCGGGAAGCAGTGTTGAAGAGGCGACGGCCGCCGAAAAGGTGGGGGACCATCCGATTGAAGTCGGGGCGCGCGCGCGTGAATATCTGCGTTTGCGCGTTGTGGCGACACAATCCAATCCATTGCCAGAAAAGTTGCCCACATGGGTGCGCGAATTTGTCCCGCCAGCCATCGTTGAACGCTTAGCGGCCGCAGGAAAAGTCGCCCCAACGTTGGCTGAACATCGGCCGATCTCCTCCATCTTTGTGCGTTTTGCAGGCTTATCGACGCAGGATGGTGAATTCGGCCGAAAACTCAACAGCTACTTTCGCTGGATCGTCACGCTTGTCAATCGCTATGCGAAAGAAAATGGGCGTGTCAACCGCATTCTCACAGGGGATAAAGGCAACCAACTGCACATTATTTTCGGCGCACCTACTGCGCCACACGCCCCTGCCCAAGCGTTGCGACTCGCGATTGCCATGCAGCGCGAGCGACCCGAATTTATCAGTAGCCAGCAGATTGGTATCGCCTGTGGTCGCGCCTTTGCCGTCCCGCTCGGATCAGAACGACGCCACGAGTACACGATCATTGGCGAAGTGGTCAACCTATCGGCGCGCATGTGTGATGTTTGCCCCCCCAACGAAATTATCTGCGACCCATACACGGCCGCCATCACCGATCAAACGCTGCAATTTGAGCAACGCGAACCGATTGCGCTCAAAGGCATTCAAGCACCTATTGCCCCCATGCGCTTGGTCGGCATCAAGGCAAACCCAGCGCAACTTGAAGCGCGCTATGGCGATTCATTTGGCAAACGCCTCAACATCCATCGTGAGGCATTCGCCACACTGCGTGCTGCGCTGGAGCGAGGCACACGCTACATTGCCCTCGTGGGCGAGGCGGGAATAGGCAAGTCACGCATCGTCGCGGAGGCAGCTACCCAATGGCTAGCGCAAGGGGGGGCCGGCTTTGTCGGGGCGTGCGCGGTCGAATCGGCCGAAAATCCCTACACGCCGTGGTTCGCCATCGTGCGCGGATTGATCGACCTTCCCGCAACAGCATCGCCAGATATACAGATGGCACAAATGCAGGCGTTATACAATCGGTTGCACGACAATGAGCATGTGCGTGTCTTGATTGCCGATTTGCCGCTGCTCTTTGAGGCGATGGGTTTGCCCGTTGAACTGCCCGCGCCGCTGGTAGATTTAGACGCAAAAACGAGGCAGGCGCGGCTATTTGCGCTCATCCGTGACAGCTTACGCTTTTTTACCCGCGTGCAGCCCCATCTCTTTGTCTTTGAAGACATTCATCACGCCGACCGTGCCTCGCTTGACCTGATCGACTTCTTAGCCAACGAGCCCGACTTACAACTCACCTTTCTCGTCACAACGCGCCAGCCACCGACCGCCGAGATCACGACCGTCACGCTGGCGCGTCTCGCGCCAGCTGAAACGATTGCCTACGTCGCCGAGTTGCTGGCGCTTGAATCGCAACCACTGCCCGACCCACTCGTCACCTATTTCACACGTGCGGGCAGCCATGCCACGTCCGCCACGCCGCTATTCTTAGAGGAGGCTGTGCGTGCAATGTGGGCGCACAATGCGCTGCGTCATGTGGATGGGATGTTGGCGGTCGATGAACATCGACTGGCGCAACTCACGTTGCCGAATAACGTCCACGCGCTGCTGCTGGCACGCATCGATCAGCTCCCACACATCCAGCGCACGCTCTTAAACGTGGCGGCGGTGATTGGCGCAGAGTTTGAGGCCACAATTTTGCGCAGCGTTGTCCCATTTGCCGAAAACCGTATCGAGCATGCATTAACAAAGTTGCAATCGGCCGAATTTATTCGATCAATCGGCAATAACACCTATCTCTTTCAGCACGGTATGACCCGTGAGGCGGCTTATGACACACTGCCGTTTGAGGAACGTAGACAGCTTCATGCGGAAGTGGCGCAGGCATTGGAGGCGCAATATGTGGGGCGTGAACGGCAAATTTCGGCCGAACTTGCCCGCCATCATGCGTATGCCGATCATCATGAAAAGGCGGTGCAATATGGCAAAGTGGCGGCGCAAGATGCGTTTGAACTCTATGCCCTGCGTGAGACATTGCGACTTTGTGATCTCTGTCTGCAACATGTCGGCGACCAGCATTCCGTCACGGCGACCGCACTCCTGTTGCTCAAGGCGCGTTCACAACATCAATTAGGGGATTTTCTGGGTGCAATCGAATCGGCCGAACAGGCTGTCCACGTCGGTGAAAAAGTCGCGCCTGAATTGATTCACGAAGGGTTTATGATGTTGAGCGAGTTTGCCTTTCAGCAAGGTGAACATCAGCAATCGTTGGTGCAGACCAATCGTCTACTCAATCATCTTGAAACACGCCAGCCAGACAATCAAGAAGCGTTTGCAATCGCCTACTCACGCATGGGAAAAGCGCTCGGTGGGTTAAATCGTCATGCTGAAGCACTCGACTATTTGAATCGTGCAGAACAGCTTTGCGTCATGCTGGGGGATGAACGTCGCCGTGCATTTGTCCTCGATTCGATGGCGTTCTGCTACTACAATCAACACGATCTCACCTCCGCCCGCGACATGTTGCGTCAGGCCGTCGCCGCTGCACGTTCGACCGTTCGCAGCAACGAGCTATCCGCACTACTCAATAATCTCGCCTTAATTTGCCGCAAACTCGGCCACTATGCGGAGGCAAACCAAGCGATTGAGGAATCCCTCCCGTTGGCAAAGCTCGCGTCGCAACGCCTATACGCCAGCGCATTGAGTAGAAAAGGGGCAAATTTGGCCTGTATGGGTCGCTATGAGGAGGCAGAAGAGGCATTCTTGGCGGCGACGCACCTGCTGATCGGGATGCAAGACAACAATCGATTGCTCGATGTCTATCTGCTGATGACCGATCAGTTATATTGCAACATTGAAGACATCGCGAAGGCGGAACAGTCAGCCCAGAATGCTGACAACATCATCCATGCACAATCAGCCGTGGACAGCGAAAATCTCGTCCGTCTGTTTTTGGCGCGGGGACGCATTGCGCTCTTGCGGATGCAGTATACTGAGGCGACCATGCTGTTTGAAGAGGGGCTGGCGTTAACTTCGGCCGAAAAAAATCTGCGCTGGCTACCCGCTCTCTGCTTCTATCAGGGGCAAACTGCGCAAAAGATGGGCGCAACTGCGTTGGCAATTCGCCACATCGAGCGGGGCATTGCAGCGGCGCAAATGCCAGCAGGGCCGAAAGAGTTTCTCGGGATATTGCTGTTGGAACGTGCGCTCCTACAAGATGCAGCGCTGCGCACACAGCAACTCGCGGCGGCACTCCGACAACTTGCAGACGGCAGCCCCTACAATCATTGTGTCTGGGCGCACAATACCTTGCGCGCCCAGAAGATCGATTCTAGCTATCTGAATGCAGCCAGTGCATTATTGGATGATAAAAAATGGCGCAATCAGATTTGATTGCGCCGTGCATGTTGTTAGCTGCCGTCGTTCCCATCGTCCGTAATGCTCGGGTCATCCCATTCATTTTCGGTGCTGGCATCACCTTCTTTGGGGTCTTTTGGGTCTACAAAATGGAACAATTCGTTGTAATCAAACATTTGAAATCTCCTTATAGTTTAGAATTGTAGAAACAGGGTACTCATAACAGCAACGAATGGCAACCCCTCTATGTTACACAAATTTTGTAATTGACCCTACACGCAATGGGTGAGATGGGTACAATGACGATATGATAATCTGGGAATATCAAAAAACGTTGACGCGACGACTACTTGGCTGGTCGATTTTGAGTATGCTAGCGGGATTTCCGCTTTGGTTAGACACCTATCGGCCGATCAAGAATATCGGTGTCCAATTTTTGGCATGGGGCGCGATCGATGGGTTGATCGCGCTGTTGGGGCGGCGTTCGGCCGAAAAACGCCAAGCCACCGCCGACCCTGTACAAGAAACGCGCAAGCTGCGGCGCATTCTCTGGTTGAACACGGGGCTTGATGTGGGATATCTGGCTGGCGCGAGCTGGCTGTTGGCGAAACGAGACAAGGAAAAGCAGGGGACAGGCTTTGGGATATTGGTGCAGGGCGGCTTTTTATTCCTATTTGATTTGTGGCACGTCTTACGATTACGACAGGTGGAGAATTAACCATATGGACTACATTTTTGGGACGCTCTCAACGCCAGAACTAAAACGCTATCGTCATCTCTTGCAGCGGCGCGGTATTCAACATGCCTACGAGATCACGCCGCGCATTCCACAACCCAACGAACCACTGACATTGTGGGTGCGGACGGGGGTGGACTTTTCGGCCGAAAAGATCACCGCCCATATCCTCAACGATGGCTCGGCGATCCCCTTCTCAAAAACCAAAATAGAGTGGGATACGATCGCATGGGGATACAGCACGCTTTGGGAGGCAACGCTCGACGGCTTTCCAGCGGGAACTTTGCTCGAATACCAAATCGTTGCAGAAAGCAGCAGCGGCCAAACGGTTTGGGCAGATTTCCCCGATATTAAGGCGAGCAGTGAAGCGGCGGCAATCCGCCACTTTATGGCACAATTGCCACCCGAAATGGAGCAAAGTCTTGGCGACCCAACCCACGCGACGACCTTCGTCTTGCCGATAGGTCTCCCCGCCACGCCAAAATGGGCGCACGACGCGATTATCTATCACGTCTTCGTTGACCGATTTTATCCCGGCGACGGACGCGACTGGCTGCAACCTGCTGATTTGCTGGACTTCTATGGCGGGACGCTACGCGGCGTGCAGGACAAGCTCGACTACATCGCAGAGCTAGGCGCAAACACGATCTGGCTCAGCCCGATCTTTCCCTCCCCCACCCATCACGGCTACGATGCAACCGACTATCGCAGCGTTGAACCCCGTCTCGGCACAGAACAGGATTTGCACGATCTAATTGACGCAATCCATCAACGCGGGATGCACGTGTTGCTCGATTTAGCGTGTAACCATCTCTATCGCAAACATCCGATCTTTCTTGATGCCCTCAACAATAAAAACAGCCCATACCGCGACTGGTTCATATTTGACGAATCCGAATTAGGCTATCACGCCTTTTTCAACGTCGCTGATATGCCCGATATCAACCTAGCCAATCCGCAGGCACGCGACTGGATGATTGAAAACGCTCAATATTGGCTGCGCGAGTTTGATGTGGATGGGTATCGCCTTGACTATGCGAACGGTCCCGGCCCCAGTTTTTGGGCGCATTTTAATCGGGCGTGCAAGGCGATCAAGCCAGATTGCTGGTGCTTTGGCGAAGTGATCGATGCGCCTGATCAGATTGGGGGGTATATCGGCCGATTGGACGGTCTTCTCGACTTCCAGCTCAACGACGAACTGCGCAAAACATTCGGTTGGCAATCGCAATCTCGCGCCGACTATGAGCGCTTTGTCACCATGCATCTACAACATTTTCCACGCGATTTCGTCATGCCCGCCTTCATCGACAACCATGACATGAATCGCTTCATGACGATAGCCAACAATGACACAGATGCGCTCTTAGCGGCATTAGAGGCGTTATTAGCCCTGCCAAATCCACCCGTTATCTACTATGGAACAGAAATTGGATTGACACAGATCGACGATGGGCAAGAAGGGCTGCATCTGAGTCGTGTCCCAATGCGCTGGGAAGATGAGCAGGATATTGCACTATTGGAGAAGGTAAAAGGACTGATTCACGCACGGAAAGCGCGTGGTACAATGCAACAATGACATTTATTGATCTTTTTGCAGGCATTGGCGGAATCCGATTGGCGTTTGAAACGGCTGGGGGCGAGTGTGTTTTTACATCAGAATGGGATGAAAAAGCCCAGAAAACATATGCCGCCAACTTTGGGGATATGCCCGTGGGGGATATTCGGGAGGTAGATTCAGCCGATATTCCCGACCATGACATTCTCACCGCTGGCTTCCCATGCCAACCATTCAGCATCATTGGTCAAGGACAAGGTTTCGCAGACACACGCGGCACGCTCTTTTTCGAGATCGAACGAATCCTTGCTGACAAACGCCCACGCGCATTCCTGCTTGAAAATGTCAAACAGCTAAAATCACATGACAAGGGGCGCACGTTTACTGTCATCATTCAGCGGCTCCAAGAACTTGGCTACTTCGTTCATGCAACCGTTCTAAACGCGCTTGATTTTGGCTTACCACAAAAGCGCGAACGTACATTTATTATTGGCTTCCGCGAAAACGTGCGTTTTCATTTCCCCTCTGCGCCAGTAGATGGCGTTTACAAAACACTTGCAGACATTTTGGAACAAGATGACGAGATCGTTTCAAAATACGTCGCCTCAGAATACATACGCCAAAAACGGCAAGTTTCCGTGCGCGAAAAGCATGTTTTTTACCCCTCAATTTGGCATGAGAACAAAGGTGGGAACATCGGCATAAACAGTTTCTCTTGCGCATTACGTGCGGGAGCATCATTTAACTACTTATTAGTTAATGGAACACGCAGATTAACCCCACGCGAGCAGTTACGTTTACAGGGGTTCCCCGAATGGTTTCAAATTGATGGAACAGAAACGCAAATTCGTAAACAGACGGGAAACAGCGTCCCCGTACCCGTAGTGACAGCGATTGCATGTCAAATGGTGCAATCTTTGCAAAATCATATTATTCTTCCTACCCCACAGAATGATACAGCCTCTCAACTGCGGTTATTGGAGAAGAAGGAAGAGTATGTCGCTTGAAGCAAAAATAGCCCTTGATAAAATCATCGGTAAGGCACGTGTTCACTTCTATAAGCCGTTCCAAATTGCCGAGATTCTACACTATGACAGGCTCAATCATTTTCAATTCGATATAACGAATAAAGAAACCTATCGGAACATCAGCAAGCAATGGAGAGATGTCGTTTCGTTGCGGCTAGTTGGACGGGTCAGTACATCAAGCCAAAAATATCAAGACAATCTGTTTGACACGAATGCAATGCCTCCACGCTTATTGGCCGAACTTGCAACTATTAACCGAGAGAACGGGGGGATGGTTGAATGTTATATTTACTATCAGTTCAAAGCACGTCTACAGGCAGTAATTGATGCATATATGTATCTGACAACAGCTAGTGTAGAGACTTTTTCGCTCAATAACTTTCTTCTTCAATTTGAACAGGTACATGGGCTAAAGAGAAGTATCGATAAGGCTTTTGAAATTGTCGTGTATGCGTTGTTCAGTACATTGGTGACGGAGCTACAAGCACAAGTCTCAATAACACTTGCAAACCCCAATCCGCAGGTTATTGCAGACTTCGGCCGATTTGTTAAATATGTACTTGGGTTAGATGCAAACACAAATTCTGTCACAGTCCCCGCATCAATGTATCGTGGCGGGGTGGCAAACGCGGCCGATAGTGGTCTTGACATAATCACAAATTACGGTCCAGCAGTTCAGGTCAAACATTTACGTTTAGATTCTCAGCTAGCTGGAGAAATTGTAGACGGTGTTTCCGTTCAAGATGTCGTGATCGTCTGTAAAACAGCTGAAGCAGATCTAATTCACTCTTTGCTCAGTCAAATTGGTCTCGGTATTCGAGGGGTCATTACTCAGGATGACTTAGAGAATTGGTACACAAAATGCCAGACACGCTATGCTGATTCAATGGGTCGCTCACTGCTCAGTTTTCTCGCAACCGAATTTGTTCAAGAATTTCCAATGCTTGGTCAATTGAGTTCCTTCTTGCTGGAACGTGGCTACTCAAAAGAACAATTGATTGGCATATTTGCATAGTGCACCCCTATCCATGAACAATCAAAAATACATTCAATGGCTTCTCAATCGCTCAATGTTAGAGCAGGCAAAAAATCTATCTGTGCGCTACTCAGGGAAGGGAGCGCAATGGCAACGCCCCTATGCAGCCACGCAACCCGCAGCCGCAGCCACAAAAGCATCTGTTTGGTTCACCGCCTATCCGAGTTCAATTGTGACGCGGGAAGGTGAGTCCGTTCTGCAAGCGTTAGGGGACCCTGAATTGTGGGCAACATTTGCCGAGATTGGGATTTCGGGAATGCACACGGGGCCGATGAAACGCTCAGGCGGCATCACGGGATACGACCACACACCCACCATTGACGGCAACTTTGACCGGATTAGCACGGAGATCGACCCGCTGTTTGGCACAGTTGAGGCGTATAAAAGAATGGTTGCCAACGCTGCGGCGCAGGGCGCAACGATTATCGGAGATGTCGTGCCATTGCATAGCGGCAAGGGAGCCGATTGGCGGTTGGCAGAACGAGCGGTCGGCGACTATCCCGGACTCTACCATATGGTCGAGATAGACGAAGCAGATTGGTCACTGCTGCCAGATGTGAATGAGGGAGAGGATTCGGTCAACCTCAAACCAGAGGTGGTCGATCAGCTGGCGGAGAAGGGGTACATTATCGGCCGATTATCGCGCGTCATTTTCTACGAAGTTGGCATCAAGGAAAGCAATTGGAGCGCGACTGCACCCGTTGTTGGCATCGACGATGTCGCGCGCCGCTGGGTGTATCTGCACTATTTCAAACAGGGGCAACCCGTCTTCAACTGGCTCGATCAAACATTTGCAGCCCAGCGATTGATCACGGGAGATGCCTTACACTCATTGGGGGTATTGGGAATTGGCATGGTGCGACTCGACGCGAATGGATTCTTGGGGGTTGAGAAAAATGCGGCGGGCATGGTCATTTCCGAAGGGCATCCACTCGCCATCACGAGCAACCAGCTAATCGCCAGCATGATTCGCAAGGCGGGCGGATTTAGCTTCCAAGAACTCAACTTGACGCTGGAAGATATGGCGGCAATGGCGAACGGTGGGGCAGATTTGTCGTATGATTTTGTGACACGTCCCGCCTATCATCACGCACTGGTGACAGGGGATGCGGAATTCTTGCGCTTGATGTTTCAATTGATGAGGGCGTGTGGAATTCGGCCGAATACGCTCATCCACGCGCTACAAAATCACGACGAGCTAACGCTCGAACTCGTTCACTTCTGGACACGCCATGCAGAAACATTGTTTGAGTTTGCGGGCGAGACGCGGGCCGGCCTTGAGCTACGTGAGCGAGTACGCAAGGCGATGTTTGACACGCTGCTGGGTGACAATGCGCCATACAATCTGCAATCGACGACCAACGGCGTTGCCTGCACCACCATCAGCCTGATTACAGCTGCAATGGGGATTGGTGATCTAACCAACCTCTCCCCAGAGCAAAAATCGCAGATCAAACAACGTCATCTGCTATTGGTTATTTACAACGCCTTCCAACCCGGCGTGTTTGCGCTTTCGGGTTGGGATTTAGTCGGCGCGTTACCCGTGCCACATGAGCAGGTCGCGCACCTGATGGCAGATGGGGACACGCGCTGGATCAATCGCGGTGGCTACGATTTATTGGGTCATGGCGGTCATGCCGACCTGCCACTTGCCCCCACGCTCTACGGTTCGCTCCCCGATCAGTTACAAGACCCCAACTCATTCGCCTCACAATTAAAAAACCTGTTGGCGATTCGCCAAAAATATCGCATTTTTGAAAGTGAACAGATCGCTGTCTTGGGCGAAGGTAGTTTGCTGGTCATGGTACACGCCTTGCCAGATGAAGCGGGATGGCAAGTGACTGCAATCAATTTTGGCGCAGAGCCAATCGATCAAAAAGTTGTGCTGCCAAACACCGTGTCGGGCAGCTTGATCGATCTGCAAACGGATAGCGTGATTCAAGCCATCTCTGATCAAGACACGCTACATTTTCAACTGGCTGGCTATTCGGCCGATATTATCGCGATAAGGTGAAATCATGAAACGTCTACTATTTTTGCTTGGGCTTTTGCTGGTGTTGGTTACCATTGGCTTGTCCGTTTCGGCCGAAACGCCCGCCCAACCTGCCTCTGCTATCTATATCATCGAATATGACGAACTTGTCGAAATCGAACCGCTTCTAGCGTATGACCTCTGGCAAGATCGCGTGACCGATGGCTCAATTCGTCTGCGCTTGACCGATGCAGAATTCGCCACCCTCGCGCCACAATTTCCAAACTTGACGCTTGATGAAGTTCAGACGGCTTATCTAAACGACACTGCGCGCACATTTGGGGATGAGGGTTGCTATCGCACGGTGGAAGAGACGGCAACGAGCTTGGCGACACTTGAGGCGACATATCCAAGCCTGATTTCAACCCTCGACATCGGTGATTCTTATGAAAAGGCGACGGTCGGCGGACTACCCGGCTATGATATTCTGACTTATATTTTGACCAACGAGAACGCCAATGTCCCGCTTCCCAAACCCATATTGCTCATCTTGTCAACCGTCCATGCGCGTGAATACACACCCGCCGAATTTGCGACCCGTTTTTCCGAGCATCTCCTGACCAACTATGGCGTTGACCCCGACATCACGTGGATGCTCGACTACTATGCCGTCCACATTATTCCGCAAGGGAATCCAGATGGGCGCAAACTGGTTGAAGTTGGGACCTCTTGGCGCAAAAATCGCAATCCCAATTTTTGTGGTGCGGGTAACTTTGGGATTGATCTAAACCGCAATGCGAGCTATCAGTGGGGGTTGAGTGATGGGTCTAGCGGCAGCGAATGCAGCAATCTGTACAGAGGGCCTTTTGCGGGATCGGAGGTTGAAACAAGCGCGTTTGAAGATTATGCGCTCTCCGTTCTGTCCGATCAACGTGCGGATGACTTCACATCGGCCGCACCGATCACGACAACAGGTGTATTCTTGACCATGCACAGCTATGGTCCGTCGATATTGCCAACATGGTCATGGACAGATATCCGCGACAATCCAAACTATGAGCAGCTGATGACTTTCGGCCGAAAAATGGCCTTTTACAACGATTATCTCGTCAAGGGAACGGATGCAGGCTTTCCATCACCAGCGTCCGGTTCACATGATGACTTTGTCTATGGTGAGTTAGGTGTTCCATCTTACACGTATGAACTGGGGACAACATTTTCGCAACCGTGCGCCGATTTTGAAGATTCGATCTATCCCGATAATCTCGATGCGGTGCTGTATGCGTTCAAACAGACTCGCCAACCCTACCTAACCTCAGATGCACCCGACGTACTTGATGTGCAGCTCACATTTGAGGGCAACACCACAACAAACCTTCTCAGCGTGACGCAAGGGGCGGTTGTCACACTGACGGCAACAGTTGATGAGACCCGCTTTCATCAAGACAATTTCTATCAGTCGCAGAATCTTGAAGTGATTGTTAGTGAGGTGATTACGGCGGCAAATTACACGATTGATGCACCCGATTGGGTGATGGGCACAGTCGTCCAGCCGATGAGTGCGCTAGATGGTGCGTTTGATGAAATGAGTGAATCGGTTCAGACGACGATTGACACCAGCGATATGACGTATGGCAAGCACACGATTTTTGTCACCGCAACAGATGCAACGGGCAAAACGGGTGCGCCAACGGCGATATTCCTGAATGTAGAAATTCCGCTGGCAGTGGGGTTAAGTTCGGCCGAAACGAGCACGCTCCCCATTCCACTGCTTACAACGCTTGTTGTGATTGCACTCCTCGCCATCATCACCAAGCGTCGCTTCCCATCTTCAGATAGATGACAATATAGGCAGTGGCTTTATCTTCTAGCAAGGTGAATCCATTGCCTATCTCTGTTTCTCATTCACTATCCGTTAAAACCCTTGCACATCTTTTACCCATCTACATAATCCGTCAATGGATTCTGTCACAGAGTTAAAAACCAACGAACAATTCCAAACCGAGCGCGTCGCCACTGTCTCGCTTGGTCATTCGCTGCACGATACCTTTAGCGCATTTGTTGCCCCACTGCTGCCCCTATTGCAAGAGCGGCTCGCCACCAACTATGCACAAACGGGCAGCCTCGCCATCTACGCCCAGCTCCCCAACCTATTCAACCCACTGATCGGCTATATCGCCGACAAAGTCAGCCTGCGCTATTTCATCATCTTCGCCCCAGCGGTTACGGCGACGTTAATGAGCTGTCTGGGGTTAACGTCGAGCTATTTGCAGACGGCGATGCTCTTGACGGCGGCTGGATTTAGCGTGGCAGCATTTCATGCACCAGCCCCTGCGCTGATCGCCAACTTAGCGGGCAATCGAGTCGGTCGCGGGATGAGTATCTTTATGGCGGCGGGAGAGTTGGGGCGCACGATTGGGCCTGTCTTGGTGGCGTGGGGTGTGGCGCAATATGGGCTGGATGGTCTGTGGCGGTTGGCGTTTATTGGCTGGGCAGTGACGATCATACTCTTTTGGCGACTGCACGACATTCCCGCGCAGCCTGCGGCGACGAGCGGTTTCAAAGAGGCCCTGCCGACACTCAAACGCATCTTTCCCGCGCTGATGGTCATGATGTTTGCGCGCGTCTTTCTCGTCGCGGCAACCACCACCTATTTGCCACTTTACATGGAAAATGAGCTGGGATCGAGTTTTCAGCTAGCGGCATTGTCATTGACAATTTTGGAAGGTGCGAGCGTGCTTGGGGCGTTATCATCGGGAACGTTGAGTGATTTAATCGGCCGAAAACGCATTTTGCTCTTCCTCTTCCTCACTGCCCCCATTATCGCCATCCTCTTTCTGTATGCGCCCGCCACACTCGCCGTCCCGCTGCTGCTTCTACTCGGCCTGACGGCCATCCCGCACACACCCGTCTTCTTGGCGATTGTGCAAGACTTCTTTCCCAGCAATCGCGCACTTGGCAACGGGCTTTTTCTCGCTAGCAACTTTGTCAGCCGCGCCTTTGCGATCTTTGTCGTCGGCGTGTTGGCCGACAACTTTGGATTGACAAACGCATTTTTATTTAGCGCAGTGATGGGATTCGCATCCATTCCCGCCTTGCGTTTTTTACCAGAAACAAGCCAAACGTAATTTAATCTTAGCGTGAGATAATCGAAATGAACGAACTAAACGACAAAATCGAGATGATCCGCGACGCGATGCCCGCGACGCGCAATCAAGTATATCTGAACACGGGAACGGCTGGCCCATTGGCTACCGTCACCACTGATGCAATTGCCAAGGCAACGGCAAACGCGGCGGCAATCGGGCGTGGAAACTTTCAAATTTACACCCCTTGGCTCGAATCAACCGCCACAGTTCGCGGTCACTATGCGAAGTTGACCAACAGTCCAGTGTCATCAATTGCCCTTACACATCACACCACCGATGGTATGAATATCGCCATTCATGGTCTCAAGTGGCAAGCGGGGGATGAAATTGTCACCACCAATTGGGAACATCAAGGGGGGTATATTCCCGCCTACGTCGTCGGCCGTCGCCATCAGGTCGGTATTCGTATGGTCGAGTTTGATTACTGGGATGAGATGGCGACGATCCTCGCCAAACTTGAGGCAGCCATCACGTCGCGTACACGCCTGCTCGTTATTTCACATGTAACTTGGAATACGGGGTTGCGGCTTGATCTGAAGGGGATTTGCGACATGGCGCACAAGCATGGTGTGCTGGTGGTCGCAGATGCGGCGCAATCGGCAGGCATGATTCCGCTCGACCTACCCGCCAGTGGGGTCGATTTTTATGCGATGCCCGCGCAAAAGTGGTTGTGTGGGCCAGAAGGCATCGGTGCGCTCTACGTGCGACAAGACCGCCTCAGTCTGCTTGAAATGACCTTTGCGGGCTTTCTGTCGCTTGAAAATCCGATGGCGTATGATCTGACGGGTCACTATCTTCCCGCACCCGATGCCCGGCGATATGAGCTTGGCACAGTCAATAAGATCATGTATCAGGCAATGGCGGCCAATCTCGACTGGCTCGCAAATGAGGTCGGATGGGACTATATCTATCAACGTATTGCACGCTTGACGGGCTATGCGTATGAACGGTTGTCTACGCTGGAGAACGTGACATTTTACACGCAGAAAAACGCGGGTTCGGGTCTAATCACGTTTGGGTTAGACGGGTATGATCCGCCGCGCGTGATGGTCAAGTTGAATGAGGAAGGGGTTGTGCTACGCTATTTGGGATTGCCTCATGCGCTGCGCATCGCGGTTGGTTTTTACAATACGGAAGCAGATATTGACCGACTGATCACAGAGTTGCAAAAGGTGCAGGCGATGGAACCTGATGCGTTGCCTGTGTATGTTTCGCCGTTTGAAAAATGATTCAATGCAAAGTTGCCAACCGGTCAATGACAAGCGTTGGCAACTTTTCCGCTGAGTTTAAGTGCTATGTTGACGTTACGTGTAATAGATGGCAGCTATAAAGTTTGTCGATTTTCGGCCGAAACCGCCCCACCCGCCGCCCTCTTCCAACTCCCTTTCTACAACATCTCGCGCATCGGCGATGAGCTTTCTATCGTTGTCCCGAGCACGTTCGCACTTAATTGCGAGAAAGTCGAGGCGGATTGGGCGATGCTGGGAGTGGTTGGCCCACTTGATTTTGGGCTGACGGGGATCTTGGCGAGGATTGCGGCGGTGCTAGCATCGGCCGAAATTAGTATCTTCGCCCTCTCAACCTACGACACCGATTACATCCTCGTTAAACAAGATAAGTTACCAGCCGCCGTCGCCGCACTGCGTCAGGCTCAATATGCTATCCTCAATTGACCACGACCCATTGTGATTCTATACTCAGAGCTATGTCACAACTCATCTCAGAATTTCAGCAAAAATATGGCCCTTGGGCATTGGTTACGGGGGCATCTTCGGGGATCGGTGAACAGTTTGCGCGACATATCGCGTTGCGTGGCGTCAACGTCGTGCTGGTTGCGCGACGGCTGGCACGCCTAACTCGATTGGCGAATGAACTGCGCGAGACGACTGGAATTCAAACACGGGTGTTAAACATCGATCTGTCAACGCCCGACTTTTTGCAGCGTATTGAAGCAGCGACCAACGATTTACAGATCGGACTGTTGGTCAACAATGCAGGGTTTACGATTACGCAGGACTTTCTCGATAGCTTTCTCGATAATCAAGTGAAGCTGCTCGATGTAAACGCAAAAGCGCCGATGATGTTGACGCACAGTTTCGGCCGAAAAATGCGCGACCGCAACTGTGGCGGGATCGTCTTTGTTTCGTCGATTGCCGCCTTTTCTGCCGTCCCACGTTGGGCAAACTATGCCGCGTCAAAAGCGTATTTGATGCAGTTTGGGGAAGCATTGGCAGTTGAGCTAAACCCACACAATGTCGATGTGTTGGTTATCGCTCCGGGTACGACCGATACAGAGTTTATTGAATCGGCCGAAATTGAGCGTGAAGTCAATATCATGCAGCCCGAAGATGTCGCCAAACAGACGCTCGAAAAGCTGGGAAAGACCGCAACCTACATTCCGGGCTGGCGCAATCGCGTGTTGTCGGCCCTTTCTCGCGTTGCCCCCTCGCCCATCAACTCAATGTTGGCGGGACGCTTGCTGCGTTTTTTACAAGATTAGGAATCTTTGCCAAATTTACCCCCATTCTTGAAAAACCTTGCTTTAATGCGTTTGTCAACCCGCAAAATAGAGCAAGCCTATGTCAAATTTTGAATGGCAAACTGAAGACGAATTCGATTGGGATGCCCCATCCGTTTCTCCACCTGAAAAACCACGCCGCTGGTTCGTTCCGCTCTTACTGTTTCTATTGATTGGAATCGTTGGCTATAGCGTCTATGATCGGCTCAATGACACCGTTCTTTCGACAACTGAGCGCGTTGAAGCAGAAGTCCGCGCCACCTATCAGACCGTCTATTCGGCCGCCGACGAGAGTGATTTAGAGCTGTTTAATCGGTTGTTATCGGGGCGCGACCGTGCGTGGACGGCTGGTCAGCAGCAGATGGTTGGAGGCGGCGGATTGCTCAATCGCACGGCGTTTGGGTTAGAGACAGAGACACGTATTCCAACAATTGACGCAATTGAACTTTCGGCCGATCTAAGCGCGGCCATTGTCACGGCAACGGTGCCGTATAATGTCCAGCTTCATGGGGAAATCACCCAGACGGTGCAGTTCACGCTCATCGATACGCTGCGCAAAGGGAGTAATAGTCAATGGCTCTACGCGCCACCACTGCCCGAATTTTGGGGCGAGACGATGTATGAGCCGTCGCTGTTGGTTTCATTTTTGCCGGCGATTTCGGCCGAATTCCCCCAACGCGACAGTGAACTCGTCAAACGCTTGCTTGCTGACCTCAATCGCAACTACGAACAACTCTGCCAGCTCAATGCAGATATACAGTCGCGCAATCCTAATAGTTCCAACTGTCAGCACAACTACAACATCGTCTTCAGCACAAATCCATCTACCCTCGCTGAACTGGAAGATCCAGCTATTGAACAACCTGATCGTTTTTTCCTACCCACTCCCTCTCTGATCGGCATACCAAAAGATAATGCTGGCTATCAGGCGCTTTACACTGGCTATGCCCAACAAATTTTCCCGTCACTCATCGCGCAAATGACGGGGTATGAATGCTGCGACAAACAACAGTACTTTGATGCAGTTGTGGCGTGGCAATTAGACAAGATTGGCCTTGCAGGACAACGTTTGTCCACACAGGATTATCGTCGCGCATTGGCGATGCTTCCTAATTTCAACGATAGCCCTTGGGTGTGGGAACAGGCTGATCCGCTCGTTGCGGCCGCTATTATCGACTATTTTCTAACAGAGTATTCTGCATTGAGCGGCGGCGATGTTGTGATTACACTAAATGAGTCGCGGGTTTTCTCACTCTGGCTACAACAGCTCATGTCTGCGGCGGAAGTCAATGCCACGCCTCCAAGAGAGATTCTAGTGAAACAACAGATGACGCGCCTAACTCAGTATTTGCAGAACGCTGTCGGAGACGCAGGTGAGCCGCCCATTCCATTCCCCGCTGAATCGCTTTTGATGGCATGCAGCGGGCAAGACGAGACTATTTTGGTTGATTACGACTTGGCGACTGATCAGGCAACGGTGCAGCAGCGTTTGCCAATGATGACAAATCCACGTGTCACGGCCTTGCCAAATACAGGAAGCGTTTGGATTCAAGATATGCGGGCGACTTACGACAATTCGATTCCGAATGCGTTCTTGTTGCGCGGCGGGGATGAGGTCATTCCAGTCGGTCAAATGAATGACAGTGCGCTAAGCCTCAACCAAGCATATCCAAATGGGGTTTTAAGTCTGCTGTCATTTAGTGCGACAGACGGTCGGCTCTCATTCATTACGCTCGACATAGCCGACTGCAATTCGGCCGAATGTTCCCTCGACATTGCCACAACCTTATCAAGCTACTCGGCTGACGGTAGTTATGTGATCGAATCCAACAACGGGACACGCGGGCAAAATTTACTGAGAACAAAAGATCGTCAGCTTGTGCGCGAGTTAATTCCCAGCGGTTCCTATATTTGGCTCAGCGACACAATCTATGCGGTGCGTTTGGGAAGACTTAACTTTATGACCTACAGCGTGGACTCACCCGAGCCGCTGCATGAGCTTACAAGAGCCGACTTTGAAGCTGTCCTGCCCGATGGGTTTCTTGGGGGCATGATTCGCGCCGATTCCTATCATTTCGTCGCGCAGCGGGGAGACTACGCATATCTTGTCGTGACGCCAACGGCGAACAGCGACTCCTCGATCATCGTGCGGATCAACTTGGTTGATTTCTCGATTGAGATGATCTCAACTGTCGAAGGAAGTTATGTTCGTCTGCAAGAAACGACAAATGATCGCTATCTCACCTTCCAAACTTGGGGCATTAATTACGTGATCTATGATTTGGAGACGAATACGTTGCAAGCATATCCCAACAACGATACCCATCAGATCGTCTGGTCGGCCGACGGCAACTGGTTTTTGATGATGGAGAATGGTTTCGGCCGAATTATCGCCCCTGAATATGACTTTATCGACTTTGTGGCCCCTGCAAACTACTGTTCATCGGCGACATGGTTTTCGCCTTAACACAGTACGTTCTTGTTCCTCCCCGCTATAATCTGCTCTATGCAACGTTATTTCATCACTATCGCAGGCAACATCGGCGTGGGCAAATCGACGCTCACGCAGCTTTTGGCCGACCGCACAGGGTTTGAACCTGTCTTTGAACCGCATGCCGACAATCCCTATCTTGCTGACTTCTACAGCGATATGGGTCGCTGGAGCTTTCACTCGCAAGTCTTCTTCTTGACGCGCCGACTACGCCAGCATCATGAGCTAATCAATCGGCCGAATTCATCACTTCAAGATCGTAGTGTCTATGAAGACGCGGAAATTTTCGCCCGCAACCTATACAAACAGGGGTCAATGGGTGAACGCGATTGGCAAAGCTATCATGACCTCTACCAGACCCTCACCACCATTCTTCCTCCCCCACACCTCGTTGTTTACCTACGCGCCTCTGTCGACACGCTACAAAGTCGCATCGGCCAGCGTGGTCGAGCGTATGAGCGGGGAATTTCGGCCGAATATCTCCAACAACTCAACGAACTTTACGACGAATGGGCGTTCAATTTTTCGCTCAGCCCCGTTCTGGTCATCGAAACAGACAGTTTGAACTATGTCCGCTATGACGATCACCTCGATCTCATCTGGGAACGCATCCAACAACGCCTACACGGCCTCGACATTTTGACACTCTAAGAAATATCACTCAAATTAATCACGCTTTGACCAATTGCGTAACTTCTATGGCTCTCTGTGCTTTCGTGCGGGAAAGGTTCGGGAAATCCAATTCCCGAACCACAGGATAGGCATGTATCGGGAATTGGATTTCCCGATACCAACACACAACCACACCATTCTTCAAAGAGCCACTTCTATAAGGGTTCGTAGTGCGAACGCATCACGAACCCTTATCTATTTTCTTGCGAGCAACACCAAGTTGCGAGCCGCTCACCCACAACAAAAAAGCCACCCAAATCAGGTGGCTTTTTTATAGGATTACAGCAGATGGGTCTTTTAGAAGCGAGGAGACAGAGGTACATCTGCCTAAACCTAGAAAGTTGTCCAGTCGCGTTTCTCTCGTGCCAGTTTCAGGGGGAGGGAGTCTTCTCACTTCTCTAACTAGGCCTGATCACTATTAAACACGAATTTTGAAAAATATCAACAGCGAATAGAGACATTTATCTAGTTCAATGAAGATTGCTGGACGAATCATAAACGCGCTCCCTACGGCTACGCTATACTTTCCGCATGAGTAAGTTGCAAGCTTCCCCCCACCCTGCCCAAGATTATGCTGAAGCCGTGACACATGTTGAGATGTTATGGAATCGGCCGATTGTCAGCCCACTCTTTCCCAATTCGCGTACTATCTTCCTGACGCACGGCAAACGCACCCAACGCGGCATTGTCTTCCTTCATGGCTACACAAACTCTCCTCATCAGTTTCGCGCACTCGGTGAACGCTACCACGCACGGGGCTTCAATGTGCTGATCCCACGAATGCCCCATCACGGCTTGGCGAATCGCCTGACAGACGACTTGCGTAATCTGACGGCAGAAAAGCTGATCGCAACGGCTGACATCGCTATTGACGCCGCCGCAGGATTTGCTGACGAAATCACCGTCATGGGGTTGTCGATGGGCGGCGTTCTGACGGCATGGACGGCGCATACACGACCTGAAATCAAGCAGGCTGTGGTCATTTCGCCTGCGTTTGGCGCAGACATGATCCCGAACTGGCTCGTGCCGCCACTGGCTCGTCTATTCAGATTATTACCAAATCAGTTTATTTGGTGGGGCGAGAAAAATATCGTCGAAGAGATTCAACCCCATACCTATCCACGAATGTCGTCTCGTGGATTGGCTGAGTTATGGCGATTGGGTTTGGCGGTGCGAAAAAAGGCGCGACGCAAAAAGCCCGTTGCTGACAAGATCATACTTGTATTAAACCAAAACGATAAGTCGATTGACTATCAGATGGCCGCCATGATGGAGACGCTTTGGCGCAAGAAAAAAACAGACGTGCGTCGTTTTGAATTCTTGGTTGAAGATCAACTAGAGCACGACATTATCGATCCAGAAAATGTCATGGCAAACAGTGATTTGGTCAATCCAATTCTGGAAAGTCTGGTCGGTTGAGATCACAGCGATTCCGCTCAACGTTAGCGACCTGAATCGTAGATTTGGAAGTGAACCCCCTCACGCTATATTTGTATAGCGTGACCAAAAGTGAAGTAACTCAAGAAAATGTTGCCCGCGGGCAACATTTTTGTTTGCGACCAATCGTTCTAACGGGTATCATCTCGCAATTGGAAAAAATAGTTGCAAATCGCTAGTTGCAAGTGCATTTATATTTGGCTTGAATTTTCACTAGCCATGAGCAAACTAGCCACTAGCCCCTTCTATGACACGACAAATCGGTATTGCAAACCAAAAAGGTGGTGTTGGAAAGACGACAACTGCGGTCAATGTCGCGTGTGGTGCAGCGCGATTGCTGGGTCCAGGACGTGTCTTATTGATCGACGTCGATCCGCAAGCCAACGCAACACACGTCTTATTGGGTGTTGAAGTTGCGGCAGGCCCACGCAGGGTAGATCGCCCAACCATGCGCGAGGTGTTGAATGGAGATGTTTCGGCCGAAAATGCGATCCAGCCAATCGAACTCGACGCTGTAACGCTCAAGGATGGCGCACAACTCCCCCCTTCCCTCCTCCACATTCTCCCATCACACCTTGAATTGGCGACCTTAGAGCCGATTCTCACAAGCCAATTTCGCGGCGAATACCAACTTAAGCGCGCATTGCAGCCCATTACGGAGCGTTATGACGTGATTATTGTTGATTGTCCCCCCAGTTTGGGGTCTTTGACGCTTAACGCACTGCTATTTTGTGAAGAGGTGATCATTCCCGTTAATCCCGGAGAATTTGCACTCGTTGGGTTAGGACTATTGCAAAGCACGATTCAGCAAGCACGAGAGGCAAATCCTCGTCTACGCATCGGGGGAGTTTTACCCAATGCAATGGGACGCACACGGCTATCGAAAGAAACGCTGGGCGCGTTGGAGGCACATTTCGGCCGAATTGTCCTGCCACCGATTCCCGAACGGGTCGCTATTGGTGAAGCCCATAGCAGCGGCGGCGACATCTTTGCCTATGCCCCAACCAGTGATGGCGCAACTGCCTACTACGATGTAATTACAGCACTCTTCTCAACCTGATGACAAAACGAAAAAGTCGTAAAGAGCCGATTTTAGGTGGCTTCCAATTCAATAAGATCAATCCGTATGGTGGAACGGAGCAGGTTTCGGCCGAAACTTCTCAAATTCATATTGAGTCGATTCTGCCCGACCCAGACCAGCCGCGCACCCTACTGCCCCCCGATCTCTACGAACGACTTTTTACAGGTCAGCAACGACCGGCCGCCGTCTTACAAGATTGGCTGGCACGGGCAAAATCGGCCGATGCCGCCCCCGCAATTGTGGCCTCCGCTGAAAAACTGCAACAACTCGCAGCAACCATCGAGCATCGCGGCCTCATCAACCCCATTACTGTGCGTCAACCGGCAGCCGAAGAGCCGACGCTGCCTATCGGTGTGCAGTATGTGATCGTCACGGGAGAGCGGCGTTGGTGGGCGCATGTTCTATTGACGGCGAACAATCGCTCGATTGGCAGCAATGATCAACATCCCGACCGCATCCGCGCTACCGTCGTGTCGAGCGAACACATTCGGGCGATTCAGCTCATCGAAAATGTTGCCCGAGACGACCTGTCCTTAATTGAAAAGGCACAGGGAATTTTGGCACTGCGCGAAGAACTTTCGGCCGATGCGGGACGCTCGATCAAATGGGCTGAAGTAGAAGAGATATTGGGCATGTCGCGCTCCTATCGCGGGCGTGTCCTGAAAGTATTGTCCCTCTCACCAGAAGCACAAGAGGTCGTGGCGCAATTTAACCTAGCGGAAAAGACAATTCGGCCGATAACCGAAAAACTTTCCGACCGACCTGACTTACAATTGCTCACCCTCAAGCAGATTATTGCATGGCAAAAGACGGATGACGATGTTGCGATCAGTTATCGGCGCGTGGCGGACTTTGTCGAAGCACAATTGAGCGGGACGGTACGAGAAAAAGGGAAGATTTCGGCCGATACTCCTTCGTGGTGGGTGACGAAGTTCCAGCAGCGCGTCACAGGTACGCTCAAACTATTCGACTCTCTTGAGGATGACCATCTCGACGAGGTCACCACGATACTCAACACAGGTGATCCTGCCCAGCGCGACAAGCTAACCCGTCTACGCGACCAACTCAACAAACTCCTTTCCGACTCATCATAGTTTCGGCACAGTCGTCGCAAAAGGCCGAATCAGTTTCAGGTGGTCAGCTCGTATGCTGCAATCCTGACAACCGAACTAGCCTGACTTCCTGCAAGTCTCACAGCCCCTTGTTGCCCTAGGGCAACAAAATTCCCCCTCGATCATTTTTAAACAATACGATAGGATCGACGCAGCGAAATTGGTCTAGGCAAGTTGCCTTGCCGATCTTATAATCGGCGATCTATTTAGATCATTCGATCTACTTAACATGTAGAAAAGGTGGTTTCTGTTGGGAACAAAAAAGCGCAGTCAATGACCGCGCTCACGCTGACAATAAGCCGCCAGCACTTTTAAAAAGATAAAAAAATAGGCTCTGTGATTCCTTTTGGTCGAGGTCAGTCACAGAGCCAGGCGATGGGTGGAATTAAATAAATTCCGTAGACAGAATTATGGACGACAATAGTGTATACGTCAAGTGATTGCGACGAATGCACGCCAAATTCAACGGATTTATCATTCCATGATTAACCAAATCTGATAGCCGCAATAGGTTTATTTTGGTGTTCTTTTGGCACCCTAACAATGCGAGGCTGATCAGAAAATTGGTGGAATAGGTGTCGGTTTCGGCCGATAGTTCACCCTTATATTAAGCTATCAAAAGCCCATCGTCTTCCCCATTGTGGGGATCAGGCGGTGGGCTTTTTGCGTTTCTGCTTGCCACAACAGGGCATTAGACGTGCCTTGTTGTGGACGGCCGAATAGCTTGTCCAAATAAAAAAGCTGAGTTCGTAACACTCAGCTAAGTTCAATCGAATAATTTATATCAGTTTTGGCAGAACTGTTAACGCGAGGCTCCTTCAATGGGGAGGGGGATTTTGTATCCCGCTTGCGTTATTTGTGAAGGATACCAGAGATGGTGGTCTAGCGCAAATGTTCGTGCCAAATGGAAATCACGTGCCGAAGATCGGCCGAAAAGCCCCTTGATTGGGGAGGGGGATTTTGTATCCCGACGTGATTCGCAACTATGCACAGCATCTCCCGCAACGATAGCTGCGCGTGTGAACCTATGGCGATGGGTGGACACGCAGCTTCTGTGTCGTCGAACGGCGCAGATCAGTTTGCCGTCTCTCGTTTAGAGACGGCAAATGCGGCGTTGTATGCGCTGCGGGCGCGTCGCGGGGTTGCACGTGAAACACGGGAAGATGTTGCCCTAGGGCAACATTTTGAGTTGCCCGCACACATTGGCTGGGCAAGTGCGATTGTTAGTAAACAGTTGGCGGATCGCGCGGAAGGGAATAAAGAAGGTCGCAACGACTCACTACTTTCTATCAAAACCAGCTCTGTTCACCATTCACTGGAAGCTGAAGAAGAAAAAGCTGTCCCAGAGGCAGTCACCGCATATCCTGACCTCCTGCTTGGTTTCTTGCAGAATGAAATGGCAACGAGTGGGCGCGTCTGGCTGCTTTGCCGTTTATTGGATGATGCGGGGCGGGGTTGGCTGGCTGTTGACGCTGTGCGGGAAGCGTTGACTCGGAAAGGATCGCCACATAGGGTTTGTGGTTGGCGGCGGTTGCGACAGATCTTAGCTGAGGGGAGCGGGACATTTTGGGAACGTGATGATCACGGGCGGTTATGGCTATATGGGCAAGTGCGGGTGGCGGAAGGATTGGGAATCGGCCGATTCCAGCACAATCCAGTTCAACTAACAGTGACACAGTTAACTGAATGTATTGGCAACGTAAAGGCGCAATTCTACGCCACGTTGCACAGCAGTCGCGCAAACGCGGATAAGGCAAATCCAATTAGCCGCGCGACGTTAGAAACGCTAACGGGCGTTGCGGGACGGACGCAGCAACGCTATGACGAGCGCGTCGGGATTGAAAAAAAGCAGGCAATTGGGGTGGGGGGGCGTTATTCGGCCGAAACCGATCAAGAACTGCTCTGGCAAGGGAAAGCAACCTTCAAACTTATCGACAAGAAAGGCAATCAGGGGGAGGCTGGCACAACATACATCGCATGGCACTTACCCAATCAATATGGCGCGGTGCATCAATCTGCGCACGCCACCCAACGCCGTAGACTTAACAAACGTCTCGCGGCTCATAATTCAACAAAAGATAGCACGCACGACCTTGCGAATAAAAGGGCGCAGGGCAACGTTGCGAACAGGCTATTTTTTGCGGATGGACGAGCAGCAAGTAAACAGTTAAGCACGAGCGGTTACTTACGGGCGGTTGTCCTGCGCACGCCAGTTTGGTATGCGATCGATCAACATGCGACGGTTGGATGACACACTGATGGTCGTTTGGAAAAAACTGTCTGACATTACATAAGGGTTTTCTCTATTCGTTTTTATGCCGGCTGCAACTGCACCATACTGCCTCACATAGGCGTTACGCACTTGAGGTAGCTTCGGGATTCGGCAATCCCTGAACTACGAGTGCCAGATAGACAACTGCGAAACGCCTATCAAGGTGTGAATAGTGCACAATACCGAAGCGTTTAATTTAATTATGGGGTTGTGGCGAGGCTATAGGTGTGAACTTGCCAACTCAATATCATTGCGTAGCTCTACGATTGCATTCGCGTGAACGTGAGCCTCATGCACGTCAGAGTGGTGTTTCTGATATGCTAACTTGCTGCATAAGTTGAGAAAGCGGCGCAGTTCGATATAGCGACCAAACTGACCATGCACCAGCAAATCCCAGAGGTGAGCGCGCCGTTTAGTAATGTCACTGATTAGCTCATATTGCTTGAAGGTGATGATTCCCAAGCGCATTTCCTCGATGAGATACACTTGTAGCCATGTCCGCTCTTGACGCAATGCCCAAGTGATGATGACTAGGGTGAGCAGGATACCTCCCCAGTCAGTGAGTGGCGCGATCAGGCAGAGTGCATTGTCAAAACCGACGGAGAGATTGTGGATAAAGTGGAAAAAGACGGCCGTTGTCCAGCCCAATACGGGCGCGAAAATACGGACCAATTCGCGTTTCGCTAAGAGGCCAGCGGCGACACCGAGACCAAAAAGACCGCTAAAAAGGGCGTGATTCAGGCCAAAGATAAAGGCGCGAAAAAAGACGTTGAGTGCCCATGCGCTGAGACCGCCGCTATCATATTCCCCCATAAAGTAGAAGCTGTTCTCGACCATTGCAAACCCCATCCCGACCATCGCACCATAAATGATGCCATCAAGCAGCGTGTCGATTTCATGTCTGCGCCATGCGAGGATGCCAGCGAGGGCGACCCCCTTGAACGTCTCTTCGATGATTGGTGCGGCGAGGACGGCGGCGGTGAGAGATTGCCAAGTTCGGCCGAAAATCACCTCTAATGCCCCGTCAAGTAATGTTCCCGCCACAATTGACAATCCAATGGCGGGAACAGCCCCCCATAGGAAGACAGCACTCAAGAGCCAAATCGGTTCTTTTTCATAACTATCCACCCGATAGATCACGCCAACATAGATTAAAGTGGGGATGACACACGCCAACAGGGTTAAAAAGGTGATCATAAGAGCAGATTATAACCTGTCGTTGCGTTCTAATCCTGCGTCGTTTTGCGCTAAAATCAGTAAAAAGCTTCATTGACAGGAAATTTGTATGCCAAACCAACCACCTACCGCAATTGCAGAGAAGCCCGCTGGGTTTTTGCGTGCCTTTCGTGACGACACGATTGGTACGTTTGGGGAAATTCAGCGAAAGTACGGCGACATTGTCCGAATGCGTTTTTTCGGCCCCTTGCACAGCTATGTCTTTTACCATCCCGACCACTTTAAACATATTCTCGTAGACAACAACAAGAACTATTCCAAAATGCCCGCTCCCTCGTTTGTGGTGATGCAGCCACTGGTGGGGAAGGGGTTGTTGACAAGCGATGGGGATTTTTGGCTACGACAACGCCGTTTGGCTCAACCTGCGTTTCATCGCAAACGGTTGGCCGATTTCGGCCGAATTATGACCAGTGCCACCACCAATATGCTCGACAGTTGGCAGCCCAATCAGTCGTTCGACATTCAGGCGGCCATGAACTTGTTGACACTTGAAATCGTTGGCAAAACGCTCTTTGGCATTGATTTAGTCCAAGATGGTGGCAAGATTTACGATGCGGTTGATCTGGCAGGCGAGTCGATTGTTAAACTCTCGACCAACCCATTGGGGATGCTTGCCGTGCGTGTGCCATTTGTTCCGACAACGCGCAAACTCAATGAAGCGGTTTCCGTCATCGATCAGGTGATCGATCGCATCATTGCGGAACGTCGTGCCGATCCGACCGATCATGGCGACCTGCTTTCGATGTTTATGTTGGCAGAGGATGAAGAGACGGGCGAGCGCATGAACGATCGCCAACTGCGCGATGAAGTGCAGACGATGGTGCTAGCTGGACATGAGACGACGGCGTTATTGTTAACGTGGGCGTTTTACCTCTTGGCGCAGCATCCCGACGAGTATAAGTGCGTGTTAGCGGAAATTGATGCTGAGCTAGGATCGCGCACCGTCACGCTGGATGATCTGCCCAATTTGACCTATATCGACCAAGTTTTGAACGAGACCATGCGACTCTATCCGCCTGCCTACACGATGGCGCGCTACTGCAATGAGCCAGACGTGATCGCTGGATATGACATTGCTGGCAAGTCGGTTATTTCGCTGTCAACCTATCATCTGCATCGTCATCCAGACTTTTGGCCGAATGCGGAGCAGTTTGACCCAGAGCGATTTTCGGCCGAAAACAGCAAATCACGTCATCGCTTTGCCTTTCTTCCCTTTGGTGCAGGGCCGCGCCAGTGCATTGGCAACCGCTTTGCCATGATGGAGGCGGTATTGATTTTGGTGACGGTGCTGCAACGCTTTAAGTTACAGGTGGCGGCTGGATATGTGCCAGAGTTGGAACCACAAATTACACTTCGGCCGAAAAACGGGATTCCTGTCTCAGTCACACCACGCTGAGTAACAAAATAGAAAGGTTGAACAGGCCGATTCCCTGCACGTTTTGGCATCGTTTTGCACATGCGGTTACAATGATTCAACGACATTTAGTAGTCGGTTGACAACCCGTGAACAAAACGATTCGTACCATCCTCTCTTTTTGTCTGCTCATCTTTGCCCTGCTCATCCTTTGGGAAGGAGTCAAGTGGGTAGGTGGCGATCCATGGCGACCCGCCAATAATCCGTTCGGACTTACGCACAATCCCCCCTATCGTTTCAAAATCGCATCCGATCTCAATCTGCCACATGTCTGGGAGATTGTGGATGCATTCGGCCGAGAGTCGCGGCGCAATGGCCCACCGCTAATTCAGGTCCTCGCTGCAGCCGCGCTGTTCACCTTTCGTGAAGCGGTCGTTGGCTTCACGTTAGGCAGTCTGCTTGGCTTGCTGTTGGGAACTGTCTTTACCCATGTTCTACTCCTCGAACGCGGCTGCATGCCCTACGTCATCGCCTCACAGACCATCCCAATTTTGGCAATTGCGCCAATGGTCGTGATCTGGCTCAAGGCGGGATGGGTGTCTGTCGCGGTTATCTCGGCTTATCTGACGTTTTTTCCCGTTACGATTAATACGTTACGTGGATTGCGCTCGCCCGACCCCCTTGCGCTGGAATTGATGCGCAGCTATGCCGCCTCAACGTGGGACGTGTTGTGGAAGGTGCGCTTTCCCGCCGCGTTGCCCTACATCTTCACTGCGCTAAAAGTGTCGGCGACGGCAAGCGTTGTGGGGGCGATTATCGGGGAGTTACCGTCTGGCATCCGTGATGGATTGGGCGGTGCAATTCTCAACTTCAACGCCTTCTACATCACCGCGCCCGAACGGCTATGGGCGGCAATTTTGGCGAGTGCGGTTGTCGGCATTGCGTTCTATCTTATCGTAACGGCGGTAGAGTGGGTGGCACTGCGCCATCGTAAACAGCTTGTATTTAATGGATAGAGAATGGCATGATGTTAGCGATCAAGGCGGTTAACAAAGTTTTTAATGCAGGTCAAGCCAGCGAAACCGTTGCCTTGAAAGACATCAACTTCACGCTGGAAAGCGACGAGTTTGTGTCGATTATTGGCCCATCGGGATGCGGTAAATCAACCTTGTTGCGCGTGGTTGGGGACTTGGTGCGGCCAACGACGGGTGACGTACTGGTGGGGGGAAAATCGGCCGAACAAGCCCGCCTCGACCACGACTACAGCATGGTTTTTCAAGCCCCTGTGCTGCTCGAATGGCGCAAGGTGCTGGCAAACGTGATGCTGCCGCTCGAAATTTACAAATTAGATAAGACGGAGCGGACGGCACGCGCACGATCATTGCTCAAAATGGTTGAAATTGACGGTTTTGAGAACCATTATCCGTGGCAGCTTTCTGGCGGGATGCAACAGCGCGTGGCAATTGCGCGCGCATTGGCAACCCAACCCCAACTCCTGCTCATGGATGAGCCATTTGGCGCACTCGATGAGATGACCCGCGAGCGCATGAATGACCAACTGCATAACATCTGGCGACAGACTGACACAACTGTGCTGTTTGTTACGCATAGCATCGCGGAAGCAGTCTTTCTCTCAACAAAAATTATTATCATGTCGGCGCGGCCGGGTCAGATTATGCATGTGGTTGATGTCGATCTGCCGCTGCCGCGTGATTCACAAACTCGTGAAAGTGTGCGGTTTTTTGAAATCGGCCGAGAAGTGCGTGAATGGCTGCGCCGTGCCGAAGAATAGTTGGCGCACGGACACCTCGTTCGCCACAATGCAGAGAACAGGAATGTCTGCATTCAAACGGTTAATGAAAAAATATCTCCCCGCCATCCTCCTATTTTTCAGCACCCTTCTACTGTGGGAGGCTCTCGTCTGGTTGCTCGACATTAAGCAATTCTTGCTCCCCGCGCCATCTGTCATCGCTGCGGCCTTCCGCGAAAACTTTGACCGCCTGATCTTTGTCGGGTGGTTTACGACGAAAGAGGCGATGGGTGGTTTTGTGATCGGCTGTTCTAGCGGGATCATTGTCGCGCTGGCAACCGCCCGCTGGACCGCCGCCAGCGAGACACTGCTCCCATTCGCCATCGCCGCCAATAGCGTTCCAATCCTTGCCTTTGCCCCCATCGTCAACAATTGGTTTGGCGCGGATAATCCGCTCTCAAAAATGATTATCGTCGCCGTGATCATCTTCTTCCCGATGATGATTAATACGGTGCGTGGCTTAACCCTAGTCGACCCTGCCCAAATTGAGCTGATGCGCTCTTACGCCGCCTCTGAATGGGAGATTTTGCGCTTTGTGCGTCTGCCCAACGCACTACCGTACATGTTCAATGCGTTCAAAATTGCCGCCTCATTGAGCATGATTGGTGCAGTTGTCAGCGAGTATTTTGGCGGCAATCGGTCGGCACTGGGTATATTCATCACACAAGAGGCGGCACAGTTCCGCTTCGCCAACGCATGGGCGGCGATCATCATTGCCTGTGTGGTCGGACTGACATTTTATCTCGTTGTTCTTATCGCGGAGCGGCTGTCGATTCCATGGCATAGCTCCGTTCGTACCGTAGATATTGCATAATCGGAGCGCGGTCGCCCCGCCTGCCGCAAAATCGCGCGGGCGCGGCGAATACGTTCCACATGAGGAGATTGACATGTTTAAACGACTTTTGTTACTGACCGTTTTGCTATTGCTGTTAGCCGCATGTGGCAGCGATGAACCTGCGACATCTGATGAGTTAACCCCCGTCACGTTGCAGTTGCAGTGGGTGACCCAATCCCAATTTGCGGGCTATTATGCGGCGTTGGAAGAGGGCTTCTACGCAGATGAGGGATTGGATGTGACCATCAGCGAAGGTGCAGTTGAAATCGTGCCGCAGCAGGTGGTTGCGGCAGGAGATGCGGAGTTTGGTGTCGCATGGGTGCCAAAAATGTTGGCCTCGCGTGAGCAAGGGGCTGAATTGGTCAACATCGCCCAGATTTTCCAACGCAGCGGAACGCTTCAGATCGCATGGGCTGACTCTGGTCTTAGCTCTGTGGATGATTGGGCAGGCAAGCGCGTTGGCACGTGGGGTTTTGGCAACGAGTGGGAGGTGTTTGCCGCGTTGCGCATGAATGGCATTGAACCAGATGATGCCAGCCAAGTGACGATTGTGCAGCAACCGTTCGATATGTCCATGTTGCTAAACCGCGAAATCGACGTGGCACAAGCAGAGATTTACAACGAATATGCCCAACTGCTTGAGGCGACCAACCCTGAGACGGGAGAGCTGTATCAACCAGAAGATTTCACCGTCTTTGACTATAACGATGTCGGCACCGCGATGTTGCAGGATCATCTTTTCGTGCGCGAGGAGTGGCTGGCAGAAGAGGGCAACGAAGATATTGCCGTGCGCTTCTTGAAGGCGACATTCAGAGGTTGGATTTTCTGTCGAGACAATCCAGAACGCTGTGTCGAGATTGTGCTGGACAATGGCCCAGCGTTAGGCGAAAGTCACATGACCTGGCAGATGAATGAGATCAATGCGCTGATTTGGCCGTCACCGAACGGAATTGGTGTGATGGATGAGACAGCCTATCAACAGACGGTTGACATTTCGGTTGATTTTGGGGTAATTTCGGCCGAACCTGACGCCGCCGCACTTCGCACCGATTTAGCCACAGCCGCGCTCAGTCAACTAGAAGACCTCGACACGGTCGGCAATGATTTTTCACGCATGGAAGTTGAACTGCGTGAGGGTGGTGAATAGGTTTTCGCCACATTATCGCGTGGTGCGTGGTGCGTGGTACGTAGCCAAATCACGCACCACGCACTACGCACTACGTTTTCATTCAGGTCAACCCTTCGTGACACAAACAGATCCCGAAACACACATTTCTAGCATAAGCGTAGCCTATTCAGCGCGATCGCAATCTAAACACAGGAAAAGCAGCATACGATGCATTGCCTGCGGGTGATACAATTCGCGCTGTGAACTGGAAAACATCTGAAGACATTCAACTCTGGGAAAAGTGGGCGATTGCGTGGCTCGTGTCCGCGTTCGTGCTGATTGGGCTAGCCTATAGCTTTGCCAATCCGCCCTATGAGGCAACTGACGAGCTTCGCCACTATCGCTTTGTGCGTTATCTCGTTGAGAATCGCGCCTTGCCCGTGCAGGGCGAAGGTGATTGTCGCGCACAGAGTCATCATCCACCGCTCTACTACATTCTCGCCGCCATCCCCAACTGGTTTATCACAACTGATAAGGATATCTGTGCAACACCCACGCCAAACCCATTTTGGAGCTATCGCGTTTGGGAGGTTGGACAGGATAATAAGAACCAATTCTTTTACGATAGTCGTGCCGATTGGAATGCCGATCGCTGGGCCGTTGCGCTAGCACGCGGGATCAACGTCTTGATCGGGGCAGCAACCGTCTTTGTGACGTGGTTAATCGGCCGAAGGATCACCCAACAACCCCCAACCGCACTCTTGGCCGCCAGTATCGTCGCGTTTAACCCGATGTTCGGCTACATGAGTGGCGCAATCAACAACGACGTGATTGCCGCGTTGACAAGCAGCCTGGTGCTGCTCGTCTGCGTCGAATTTAATCGCAACACGTTTAGAACGCTTGAAGTTGAAACAAAAGATTTGCTGCGCTGGGGAGGGCTGTTTGGGTTGACCTTTGGCTTGGCACTCTTGGCGAAATTTAACAATATCGCGCTCGGGGGATTGATTGCCGCATTGTTGATCTGGTCTGGTTGGCATGGACGGCGTTGGAAAGAGATGGGTATTATCAGCGCAGTTGCGCTGGGTGTGACACTGCTAGTCGCTGGCTGGTGGTTTGCGCGCAACCAGATGATTTATGGGGAGTGGACGGGCGTGGAAACGCTTAAAGATTTATGGGGTGAGCGCACGGCACTACAAAGTTTTGGACTGGCGATCAGCGAACTGCCGATGCTGTGGTCATCTTTGTGGGGTCGTTTTGGGTTTGGGCAAATCCCACTGCCGGGAGCGATCTATTTACTGTTCAATCTGTTTATGAGCGTCGGTTTGCTAGGGGCACTTCTCGACTTGGTCTTTAATAGTCGGCAACCACGCAAGTTTGCCGAACGATTGCTGCTGTTTGGCTCTGTCGTGCTATTCTTTATCGTCGTCTTCTACTATATGTTGATTAGTCCAGCAGGTGCGATGGGGCGTTTCCTCTTTCCCGGCTTGCCAGCGTTGGCAATTATCCTTGCGCTCGGCTGGCGGTTTTTGCTGCGACGGATTCCGCTGGCAACCGTCTGGATTCAAGTCATCTTGTTCATGTTGACATTAACGGCACTGTTCGGCTTTTTGAAGCCAGCCTACGCCAAACCCGCACAACTGCGACAACGAGCGGCCATTCCAAATGAGCGTGAGGTCGTCGTTGCGGGAATGGGGACGGTGATCGGGTTTGACGTACAGCCGCGCAAAGTATATCCGGGCCAGATGATTGAGGTGACCACCTATTGGGAGGTCGATGCGCCTCCCATCGGGAACTTTGTGCAGTTCACACATCTGCGCGATGACGTCGGATTTGTGGCACAGCGCGATTCGTATACGGGAACGGGAGCGTTTCCGTCGGGGATGTGGCGTGAGGGAGATCGCTTTGTCGATAAGGTTTGGCTGCACGTGCCAGAAACGGCGTATGCACCGAACAAGGCAGAGGTCACGATTGGTTTTTATCCGCTTGAAGGAACCTATCGCTTACAATTTGCCAGTAAGAATGGGTCGCCATGGGGAGATACGCTTGCGTATGGCGAGGTGGAGATTTTGACTCCAAGTCAGGAGGTTCCGAATCGGTTGCGTACAGATTTCGGCCGAAAATTGACCCTGCTCGGCTATGAATACAGCCAACGCCAACTTAACCCAGAAGAAGAATTGACCGTCACGCTCTATTGGCGCACATTGGCAAAAATCGAAGACCCTTATCAAATTCAGGTATTGTTGTTAGATGAGAACGAGAACTATCGTGGATCGGCCGATCTCATCCCTGATATGACCGCATGGTCGCGCACCGAAACATACACGACGACCCACACCTTCTCGCTTGACCAACTCCCTGCGCCCGTCGAGTCGGGATCACACCTCATTCGCGTTGCTGTGCAGAGCGTCGATACCGGCGAAAAGCTCAAACTGCTACATCCCGATGGCGCGTGGATTGGGGAGTATTTGACCTTGTCGCCGTTCGGAGTGCGATGAGTCGCCCCGCGCCCATTGGCCCCCTCTCGTTCAAGAGGAGGGGGAAGATCGTTTTGCGTCGCCATCAGCCCAAACTAATCCTCTTCGCGCTCACGCTTTTATTTTTCGCTCCCGTCCTCAAGCCAGTTGAAGCACAAGCGGTCGGCGGACTTGACATGCGCGCGCTCTTTTATCCATGGCTGGAGTGGGTGCGCGGGCAAATCTTGAGCGGGCAGTCACCATTCTGGGATGCGGCGCACTTTGGCGGTTATCCGTTCTTGAGCAATCCACAGGTGGCGATCTTTTACCCACCGACGTGGTTGATGCTGATTTTTCGGCCGAATCTAGGGTTCACGCTCTATCTCATTTTGCATGTTTGGCTGGCTGGGGTGGGGATGTACCTGTTTGTATGGGAATCCCTCTCACAGCAGCCTACACCGCCTAACGCGCTCGGCGAGGATCAACTTCCTATTTGGTGGCACGATGCGCGAGAATGGGGTGGCCTCATCGCCGCCGTCGGCTGGATGTTTAGCGGGTTTGTCGCGGCGCGAATCTTCGCGGGCCACATTGGGCTGTTGGCGACGCATGTCTGGTTGGGCTTGCTGCTGTGGGGAACGCTTTGCACGCTTCGCAATTGGTCTGTTTGGAAGGCGATTTTGTTGGGCGTGCCGTTTGGGATGGCAATTTTGGCGGGGCATACGACTTCGCTTTTGTATGTCGGCATGGTATGGGGTTTGTACGCTGTCTATCTAATATTTGACCTATCATTCCCGCGCAGGCGTGACGCTATACTGACAACTTTTGGAACGCTTGTCATTGCAGGCGTCGTCGGGCTACTGTTGAGCGGAGTGCAGTTGGTGCCGCTGGTGGAGTTTGCGGGTTTAGCGGGGAGATCGGCCGAAACCACCTTCGATTTTGCCAGCCGCTTCTCCTTCCCACCTGAGCATCTCATCACCCTATTTATCCCCGCATTTTTTGGCGAACCAGCCCAAATCGGCTACTGGGGCGCAGAAAACTTTGCGGAGTTAACGGTCTATGCCGGTGTCTTGCCGCTGCTGGCACTCTTGTTGGCAATTGGTTCACGTCTACCGCAACGCTGGTTTTGGATAGGGATCATTGCATTGGGGATTTTATTAGGGGTGGGGCATTACGGCTTTTTGTTTGAAATTTTTTATGATTATGTGCCGGGTTTTCGATTGGCGCGTGCGCCAGCGCGGGCAATGGTTTTGTATACGTTTGGGAGTTGTGTCTTGTTCGGCTTAATTGCAGGATCACAAACGGTGAAAACGCTTCGCATAGTCATTTTGGCATTGCTCTTGTGCGGTGCGAGTGGAATCTATTTGATTATTGGCAGGGATAACGGGGAAATCGGCCGATATATCTATCAACACAACGGCTGGCTGGTCGCAGCGGCATTTGCCGTTTTGGGCGGAATCCTCTTCATTTTGTCGCAACGTGCGGCAGACAAGTCCCAACCATCTAGCCGTAACGGGTCACTGCGTGCTGTTTACGCCCTGCTGTTCACCGCTCTGCTGTTCGCCGATCTCTGGACATTCGGCGCAAAGTTGATTCGCCGCGAGAGCATTGTGCCGAGCGGGACGTGGTTTGTGGCGAATGACCTAATCTATGACCATCAGCGCATCTTGCCGTGGGGGATTTCAATCTTCGAGCAGAACGGAGCAGCGCAAGTCGGTTTAGATTCGGTGTTTGGCTATAACGCGCTTGAAGTGGGGACGGCGACAAAACTATTTCGTGTCGCCACCGATCCTCGGTCGCGGGTCTATGATTTATTTGGGGCAGATTATCTAGTCGCGGAAAATGAGCAGAGGCAGTTCACAGATGGGGAAGACGGATTGATCTTGCACGGGGAGGCTGGGGGCGTGTGGGTCTATAATCGGCCGAATTCCCTCCCACTCGCCCGACTCGTCCCCAATGCCATTCTCATTCCCGACGAAGATCAAGCCATCGCAACCATACTCGCGCCTGACTTTGATCCTCGTACAACCGCCACCGTCTCAGAACTTCCCTGTTCTGTGGCGGGTGCAGGCAGTACGACGATAGCTGAACGGCGCAATGGCTATTGGCGCATCGAGACAGCGTCTGAACAGCCGAGTTTGCTGGTCGTGAGTGAAATGGCCTATCCCGGTTGGCATGCCTATGTGGATGGCGAGCGCGTCGCGTGGCAATCGGCGTATACGGCGTTTCGCTCTGTCTGTGTGCCAGCGGGTGAGCATGTTGTGGAATGGCGGTTTGTTCCATTGAGCTTTGTCTGGGGCGGCATATTAACCCTATTTGGCTTGGGATTAGTGACGGTTGCATGGCGACGGGAAGCGCATAAACTCTATCAATCTGCGATGGAACCATTATAAGACTAATGATTCTCCGTTAAACTCATTTTGGAATTTATATGATTGTGTTTGGTACAGCGTAACATAGGTCCTGTCATACCTGCGAAGGCAGGTATCCATTCTTTCTAAGACTGGATTCCCGCGAAGGTGGGAATGACAATGCCATAAAATTTACTTGACACTGTATTTAGCACGATCACCAATGGAGAAATAAATATGGCAACACAAACTTCAAAAGCCACATGGAATGGAACTTTGAAAGAGGGCAACGGCGTCATGGTTGTAGGTGATGGACATTATGAAGGTCCTTTCACCTTTGCATCCCGCTTTGAAACGGGTGCTGGAACCAATCCAGAGGAGTTGATCGGCGCGGCGCACGCGGGCTGCTACTCGATGTTTCTCTCAGCCTTATTGAGCAACAACGACTACAAACCAACAAAGGTGCAGACAACTGCTACCGTTCATCTCGGTGCGGGACCGGCTATAACGCAGATCGATCTCGTCTGTGAGGCAGAAGTCCCCAATTTGGACACAGATGCGTTCCAAGATTTCGCGCAGAAGGCGAAGGAGGGTTGCCCTGTCTCGAAGGCATTAGGCGGTGTTGAGACAATTACACTTGATGCCAAGCTGGTTGGCTAATAGTGAATGATTAAGCCAAAATCCTATGGCTAAATACAGCACAAAGTAAACTTCATGGAGTTGTCTGTCATTCCCATCTTCGCGGGAGTCTGGTCTTAGAAGTGGATACCTGCCTTCGCAGGTATGACAGGACTTCCTTTACGATGTACTAAAGCCGAAGGCTAATATGCGAAATCACTCAAGCACATGATATGCAGTGCGTTTCGACGCACTTTATATAACAGCCTGCGGTTTTCACCACAGGCTCTTCTCAATGGTTCAACACACTTGTTTCAGCATTTAGGATGACAGCATGAACGTCTCCCACTATCCACAAACAACACTCTCAATTTTTGAAAACGCGCTGCTGCAACTGCACGATCCATTCCCGGTTGTGCGGTTTATGAACTGGCAGCAAATCAACCGCCTGCCCAATGACATCAGACCGATTATTCGTGAATGGGACGATTTGCCGACGGTTGACGAGGATTGGGAATATCGCGGCGGGCCATGGGGCGCGTTTCGTGGTGTGCCACTTGTCGAGATGGTGCGATTTGCCAATCGGATCAACGCACGCCCCTGGCTACACATTCCGATTGAAGCCAGCGATGATTTGATCGAGCGCATGATCGCGTTTGTGATTGAGGGAAGCAATCAGAAGCCGATTTTTGAGTTTGCCAACGAAATTTGGAACGGGACATTTAAGCAGTTTCAGTATGCGGTCGATGGTGGCAAGAGACAAAAGCTCGCTGATAATGATTTTCAGGCAGCTTTGCGTTGGCAAGGAAAACGGACGCGCGTCATCGCAAAGGCGGCACATGAATCGGCCGATATTGTTGTCGCCTCGCAATTTTTTAACCAGTGGGTCGCTGAACAACTGCTTGAACAGGTCGATGACGTCGTGACCGCCCTTGCCGTGGCACCCTATCTGGGACGCAATCAGCGTGGGTTGCAGATGCACAAAGGTCGCCCTGCGGCACGCGATATGTTGGCGATTCACAACGAATTGATTGCCGAAATTTATGAGGACGTTGCGCCGCGCATCGCTGATTACCACAAACTGTGTGCGCGTCACGATGTCAAACTGTTTGCGTATGAGGGCGGATTGCACCAAATTGCCCGCAATGAGGGAAATGCCGAGGCATTTGCCACAGAGAAAGAGACGCTGCTCAACTTTAATCGGTCGCCATTTGCGGGGATGGTGACAGAAAAGTTATGGCAAATTTGGCAGGAGAATGGGGGTGGTCTCTTCTGTCCCTACTCGCTGGCGACCGTCTATGAAAACCCCTATACCAACCAAATCCAAAACCAATTTTTTGGTCATGCTGAGATTTTGGGACGGCAGTTGCGCGTGTTGCCAAAATATCGGGGGGCGGTGCGCGCGTTAAATAGTGAAAAGTTGGCGGCACCAACGCCGTAGACAGTTATGCCGACACCTTTCATGCACCTCGATTTTGCCGAACGGATGCGCCAGCATGCCGCGCTGCGGGTTGGCGAAAAGCTAGACGCGCATTGGCCGGCGTTCTATCTAGGCAACATTGCGGCCGACTACCAAGCGATTGCCGACATGCCGCGTGAGCAGACCCACTTTTACAGCTTGCCGATGCCGCAGGATGAGGCGGTAGGCTGGGAGCGTCTCATTGTTGAACAGCCAGCGTTGGGCGTTGCCGCGCACCATTCGGCCGAAAAAGCTCTCTTCCTCGCCGGCTATGCTGTCCATCTGCTCTTTGATGTGGTTTGGTACAAGCAGGTATTGATTCCATTTTTCTGGTTGAACGAACGCTGGAAAGGGATCGAACGGCGCGAACGCTTTTTGGCCCATAATATTCTACTGGCCTTTTTTGATCAGATGGCGTTGGGAAAGCTGCCCACATCGGCCGAAAACGTGCTGGCCTCTGCCGATCCAAAGATCGAACTCTCATTCATTGAAATTCCAGACCTGACGCGCTGGCAGGCGTTTATCGTCGCACAGCTAAGGCCGAACGCGCTGACCGAGACGGTGCGTATATATGCGGAGCGATTGGGGGTGGAATCGGCCGAATTTGCCGCGCACCTCAGCGATCCCGCATGGATGCAAGATCACGTTTTCGACCGTGTTCCCCGCGCCCCTGTCGAGCAGATTTTTGACGAAACCATCGACGCCTGCATCCTCTTCCTCAATAACTACCTCGCTTAAGCGCACATCCCTTCACGCCGTTCGTCCCTTCACGAACAAAACCCGCATCTGCTATAATGATCGCATGAACATTCCATTTCCGGGCATGGATCCATATCTTGAGCACCCGCGTCGTTGGCAAGGCGTTCACAATCGCTTGATTGCAGCACTCGCCAATGATTTGATCTCTTAATCGATTACACTGTGCAACCTGTTCCACCACTCTCCGAAGAAGATTGGTCTTGGGCGCAATTCTTAACTGTCTAATGTCAGATATTTATTTTTCCACCATCACAGCCGATCCCGACTTAGTTGAAGAAGTCACGATAGACGATTGCGATGACTCGCTTTGGAAGGTCGTCGCGCACGACGACGACCGCACGACGATGGATTTTGTTGTGCGTCTCATGTTGCAGGTATTCAAAAAGCCGCTGATTTTTGCGGAGGGAATTATGTGGCAGGTGCATAATGAAGGATTAGCCGTTGTCGATGCGCTGCCTAAGAAAGAGGCCGAGACACGAGTGCGCATTGCAACGTTAATGGCACGCATGGAAGGCTTCCCATTCCGCCTGACCATTGAACCAAACGATTAGCTGGGAGCACAGATGCCTCGTCTGCACTTTTGGCGGATGATGCTAAGAGGTTGCTATCGTGCAGGGGGATGGTTAAACGCTAAAATCCCACCATGATTATTACAGACAACATCCAAGAAGTTCGTGCTGCTCGTTGGCGCGATGCCGCAGACTGGGGCTTTGTTCCCACAATGGGCTATCTGCACGCTGGACATCTCGCCCTTGTTGCAGAGGCAAAAGCCAACAATGAGCATGTCGCCGTCAGCATTTATGTCAACCCAACCCAATTTGCCCCCGATGAAGATTTAAGCACCTATCCCCGCGACATGGAGCGTGATCTTGAACTGCTCCGCGCAGCAGGAGTCGATTTGGTTTTTACGCCATCCGATGAGGTCATGTATCCAGCAGGATTTCAAACGAGCGTGCTTGTCAAAGGCGTAACGCAGATGCTGGAAGGGGCCTCTCGGCCGACCCATTTTGAGGGCGTGACGACCGTCGTCACCAAATTGCTCAATATTGTGCAGCCAACCCGTGCCTATTTTGGGCAGAAAGATGCCCAGCAAACGATTGTTGTGCGGCGCATGGTGCAAGATCTAAACATCAACAGCGAAATAGTAATCATACCGACAATGCGTGAGGCAGATGGATTGGCGATGAGTTCGCGCAACAAATATCTGGATGAACAGCAGCGGGCGTTGGCTCCCGTGTTGCGCCAATCGCTGTTGGCGGCCGAAAAGGCACTAAACGCGGGTGAACGCGATGCAATTGTCATTCGAGCGTTGATTTATCGAATGATTGCAGCAGACCCGCTCCCCGAAATCGACTACATCAGCGTGGCAGACCCGACAACGTTGGCGGAGCTGGATGAAATTGAAGATGGCGCACTGCTGTCTCTGGCGATCTTTTTTGGCAAAACACGCCTGATCGACAACCTCATCTGGAAAAACGCATGAGCCAACGTAACATTCTGCGCTTCTGGCTCCCCCTCTTTGGTAGTTGGCTACTGCTTACCAGCGAAGGGCCGCTGATCACAACCGTCGTTAACCGGCTGCCCGATCCCGTTACGATGTTGGCAGCGGCCGGTATCGTGCTAGCACTCTCCGTCTTTATCGAATCGCCCGTCATCAATTTGTTGGCAACGTCAACTGCGAAAGTGGTTGATTACAACAGTTATCGGCAGGTACGCCGCTTTACATTGCACTGGATCGTTATCTTGACGATTGTGCATTTGCTGGTTGGATTCACATCCCTGTTCGATTGGATCGTTATTCGGGCGATGGGCGTCGATCAGGAGATCGCCGAATGGGTGCGCGTCGGGATGCAGATTATGATCCCGTGGAGCGGCGCGATTGCATGGCGACGCTTTTTGCAGGGCATACTGATCAAATTTGATCGCACGCGCACGGTTGCCGTTGGCACAGCCATTCGTTTGGTTTCAGGCGCAATCACCCTACTCATCTTGGGGTATGGGCTACAACTGCCCGGAATTGTCGTCGGCGCAGCGACTTGGGCATTGGGCGTGATCGCAGAAGCGATCTATGCGACGCTCGTAGTGCGGCCATTGTTTGCCAATGAGCTGGCCGAAGCAAACGCTTTTGAGGAAAAATTGAGTTATGCCGATCTATTCTGGTTCCATCTGCCATTGGCAGGCACCGCTGTTCTGACCCTGTTGGTACAGCCGATGGCGACATTTGCATTGGCACGTTTAGAAAACCCCAAGCTCTCACTGGCCGCATGGCCACTGCTTTTTCAGATATTGTTGATCGCACGTGCGCCCGCATTGGCGATGCCCGAAGTGATTATCGCGCTGAATAAAGATAAGGAGCGCACGGCAGCACTATGGAAATTTATCGGGACGTTGTTTGGTGTGACTTTGGTTGGGATGATTTTGTTTGTGATGAGTTCGGCCGATCTTTTCTACCTACGGACCATCCAAAAAGCAGTTCCCGCCGTCACCGACCTAGCTGAAAGCGGTGTTCTGCTCAGTATTCTCTTCCCGGCCATCACGTTGCTCGTCTTTGCCCTGCGCGGTTTTCTGATCAGCAACCAAACGACCCGTCCCGTCAACTACGGCATGATGATCAATCTCGTTGTGACGGCGACGATTTTGGCAATTGGGTTGACCCTAAACTGGGTCGGCGTTTTCACGGCTGCGCTTGCGCTCAATGTGGCGGTCATCTTTGAATTGATCTATCTCTTCTGGGAACGGCGTCGCACGGCAGCTATGCAAAGAATGATCGTAGAAAAGCCTGCCGTGTCCGCATAACGCAGCGATGGCACCACACACGACATGCACCTGAGAAGCAAGCCACATCGACGAATCTTATTTGGAGGTAACAGATGACAGAACCCTATCAAGTCCATAGGCAAGCGACCGCTGGCGAAAATGTCCAGCGCATTTTATTGGCGCAGATTGACGATCTGATCGCAGAGTTGACCGCAAACGCTGACAAACATGACGCGATCCACAAGAGTCGTAAGTTGTGCAAGCGGATTCGCGCAACGTTGCGCCTCGTGCGGGACAGTTTGGGCGAAGAGGTGTTTTCTGCGGCAAACGAATTTTTCCGTGATGCGAGTCGCGAGATGTCGGCCGTGCGAGACAGCTTTGTATTGGTCGAAACGTTGGACAGTTTAGAGGGGATGATTTCGGCCGAAATTTACCACACCCTGCGCCCCCATCTGCAAGCCGCCCATGAACAGATCAGCGATGAACTGCTCGTTCAACGGAATGTCACGGCCGAAATTGCGGATCGCATCGTTGCAGAACGCGCACGATTTACCGCGTTGCCTTATGATGTCGCCAATGTTGAGATATTCAAGGGGTTGCGCCGAGTCTATAAACGTGGACGTAATGGGTTAAGCCGTTCGCGTAAGGCAGCAAATGATCCACACATCCACCATGAATGGCGCAAACGGGTCAAATACTTTTGGCACCATTGCGAAATGCTTGAACCCGTTTGGCCGCCCTTCTTTGCCGACTATGCGGTCGAATTGCACCTACTTTCCGACTTTTTAGGCGATGCACACGATTTGGCGGTCCTGCGTGAGACGATTGCCGCGCAGCCTGACTGGTTGGTTGAGACCGATCGCGTGCAGTTAGATGCGCTGCTTGAACAGATGGAAGCGGCCCTATATCAGAAGGCGTATCCGGTCGGGCAGCGGTTATTTGGGTTGGAAGGGCAGGCGATGTGGGCATGGGTCAAACAGATGTGGGTGAGTTGGCAGGCGATTTCGGCCGAAACCACCCAAACGCTCACCCAAGAAATCCTTTCCGACCGCTTTCTCTCCGTTGCAGATGCAGCCACGTTGCAAAACATTCCCATCCGTCAACTGCGTGCAGAACTGCGTTCAGGACAACGTGTTGGCTATAAAATTGGTGGGCGTTGGGTGCTAGACCGCACCGAGTTCTAGTCGAAAGCGCGACCAGCTTGGCCGCGCTTCTGATTTAGAGTGCATAGCCTACATAGGCCGCCTGATTAGGTGGGCCATCGGTAAAAAACGCCTCTCCTGCTGTCAAGTCAAGAATGGCCGCAGTCACCGTCACACCTTGTTCTTCATAGGGACGTGCTGGGTCGTCCCCCAATCGACAAACGGCGTCGGGTGCGTTTTGGCGATCTTTGGAGAAGGCGACCAAATCGGCATGACCCACTTGCCTCGCAGCCTGCAACATCTCAGCCATGCGCGCATGTCGGCCGACGGACGCCGGTCGTCGCTCATAGATCGGTTCCGCAACCCCGTCCCCGACAAAATGATTGGCATGAACGATGAACCCATCTTGCCAGTCAAGGCGATTGTGTTGCGTCGTTCCCGCCTCGATATTGACGACACAGTTGGGCGTTTGACCGAGCAGGAAATTTCCCGCGATAGAGCGATCTTCACCTAGAATTGCGTCGATGGCATCAGCGAGCTGGCGTTGACGTAAAATGTTATAGAAGCGCACGTGCATCGGTGTGCAAATCGTTTCCCAGCTGTCATCGCTGCTGTACAGACCATTGATGCACAACCCTATTCCCGCACTGTTTAATCCGATTTTGCAGCCAAATATCCCCGCTTCGGTGAAACCCAACACGGCGAAGTCATCATCCACGTAGTCATGCAGCACCGCGCATAACACATCGCGGTTCCAGTCCCAATTCTGTCCAATACGCAGATGTCCATCGGGGCTATTGTCGGGATGGACCGCCCATGCCGTACAGCCATCGCGAGTTAATTCGCCCGTTATGTCAGATAGGGCTTTATATTTACTGCTCATCAGGTAGTAGACGATCTCGGAACGCATATTGAGTGCGGCAACTTCGCTGAATGTGACGTTAGCCCCTGTCGCAATGCCCTGCATGCCTGCATAGTAGTCGGGATTTTGTTGGGCGACGGCGGCGGCCAGCGTGCTTGCCCGCTCGATGACGGCTGGACGCTGTGCGCCGAGACGTTCAAAATAGGCAAAGTAGGCGTCGATGTTGTGCTGCACACGGCTGCGAAGCGCGGAACCATGTTGCAAGCCTTTGTCATATGGGGAACCAATTAGTTTGATAAATGGGAGTGTCATACGGAAAAGTATAACCAACTTTTCGGCACAAGGTTTCATTAACACACCCGACTTTTCTGACAACGTTGGTCGTAGATAAGACGAAAGTGCAATTAATGTAAGAGACTGTACAATTGTGACCGATCACGATGGGGTTGGATTCGGCCGAATCTCACCTAATTTTTAGACAATTATGGAAGAAGTCGCAAAACAAGTTTACGTCGAAACTGCTTATGATGGTGTCAACGTTGGTGCGCTCGTCACGCCGACGGGGGTGATGTGCGTCGATGTGCCGTCCTATGCACGCGATGCACGTGATTGGGCGGCACGAATGCACCGCCTTAGCCCCTATCCAGTCCAGCAAATTGTTCTGACTGACAGTCACGGCGACCGCATTCTCAACACACGTTGGCTCAATGCGCCGATCGCCATGCACTCAGATGCGGCGGAAGTGCTGCGAAGTTTTGACAAACGCTTTCCGCAACATCTGCTCGAAAGTCTGTCCGCACGCAATCCACATCGGGGGCGCGAACTCAGCACCGGCCCCGTTGAACATGCAACCACTAGCTTTAGTGGTGAGATTCTCATGTATCGACATGGGCAGAAGATCGTCATGAAGGCGGCACCGGGTCCGTTAAAAGGCAGTGCATGGGTATTGTTGCCGGAACGGGGAGTCGTTTTCGCTGGTGATACGTTGGTCGTCGATACCCACCCGATTGTCGGCAATCGCACCAGTGAAGCATGGTTAAACACGCTGGCTGAATTGCGGAAATTGGCGAAGGGAAACACGATTTTGACCGGGCGCGGCCCTGTGCTGTTTGCCGGTTCGGAGGAGTCGTTTCAAGCGATTGATGCGGTTGAAAACTATATTCGAGATATGCGAGCGCGGATTAGCGCACACGTTGAGGCGGGACGCGCCCGCGAGGCGATTGTCACGTATATTCCTGAATTTTTCGGCCGATTCCCCCTGCAAACCTTGCCCGCCGACTGGGTGCGCCAGCAAATTAAATTGAGTTTGGGGAACATTTACGATGAGGTACAATCTATCCCCGAAGAAGAAATTTTAGTAGAGTAATGATCTTTCGCCTGTGGGATGTTTGTGCGGGCTGATGTGAAGAGGAGAAACTCGATGGCTGATATTCCGCAATCTGCAATCAAAGCGTTGCAGGCAGTTCCTTTTTTTGCACAATTGACTTCGAGTGAATTACACGAGTTAAGTCGCTCCCTTGTGCGCCGTCGTTTTAACGCGGGTCAGACAATCTTTCATCTTGGCGATCCCGGTGGATTGCTTTATATCGTAGATACCGGTAAAGTGAAAATTTACTATCCCAACGCCGAAGGACAGGAGGTCACGCTCGCAATTTTGGGGCAAAATGACTTCTTTGGTGAACTGGCCTTGTTTGATGATGAACCACGTTCCGCAACGGCCGAAACTCTTGAACCGACCTACACTTTTACCCTTGCACGCGAAGAATTTATCCGCTATGTCGGTCAGAATCCCGATTTTGCCATGAAGGTGATGAGTACGTTGGCGAAGCGCATTCGGGCGATGAATGAGCAGATCAGCGATGTCTTCTTTCTCGATCTACCCGGTCGTCTGGCACGCAAACTGCTCCAACTGGCAAATGATCACGGCGAAGAAGTCGATGATGGGATTCACATTCCGCTCCACTTGACACAAACAGATCTGGCTGAAATGACGGGTGCAACCCGCGTTAGCGTCAATAAGGCGTTACGCCGCTTCCGCAAGCAGGGTTGGGTTTCTGTCGCAGGTCGTCGATTTACGGTACATGATCCTGGCGAGCTACAAAATTTGATTCAACTTTCAGGTGGATAAAATAGGAGCGTGGGCGTTTTGCCCGCGTTCCCGCTCGATCTTCCCACTATACACCACCGTATCATACGAAAACCGCACCACCCCATCCTCAACATAGTCGGCAAATAACGCATGTAAATCGGCTCGGAAAGCCTCATATTCGGCCGATCCCGCCAACGGTGTATACGACGATGTAAACACCCGCCCCAAAAATCCCTCCAGATCAAACAACTGCACATTGTCAAACACCGCATAGGCATGTGTGCCGCCAAACCAGCGGTCGATGCGCGCCTCGATTTCGTCAAATTGTGTGTTGCAATGGTGCCCTACGTGTTCGAGCAGCAGCTTTTTATAGGCGATCATAAATGGATCGGCTTCAGAACGACGTTTGTTCCAAATCAGGGCCAATACACCGTTGGGCTGCAAGATGCGCTGAAATTCGGCGCGTGCAGCATCCGTGAACCAGTGGAAGGCGGTTCCGGCGGTGACGAGGGAGAGTGAACTTGTCGGAAGGGTGGTTTTTTCGGCCGATCCCGCCACCGAAATGTAATTCGCATAGCCATTCAACAAATGATCTGCCACCGCGCGCATCGCCTCGTTTGGCTCAACCGCATAAGTTTGATTGCCATTTTCTAAAAACAGGCGCGTCAATAACCCCGTCCCAGAACCGATGTCGGCCACTGCCTGATCGGGCGCAAGCCCCCATTGATCCCGTAAATAGTTGAGAAGTTCTTGTGGATAGCCGGGACGATATTGGTCATATGTCGCGGCGCGGTCAGAAAAACGTTCGGTCGGTTGCATAATTTGTTTGTTACGATTTAGGCTGGTCAGCATTTCAGCCTGTCAGCAATTCAGCAAAGAAAAAGGGTTCTCTAGGATTTCGTGGGGCTTAACGATATTGCGTGTTGCGTAATTACCTCTGGATACGCACCACGCAATACGCAATACGTTTTGCCAACTCCTTATATTCCCGAAGAACCAGAAAAAGCAGCCCGCTTTTATGTCTACGCAATGGCTTGTGGTAAACACACCCGTTGTCACTAGCCGTAAGGGCGAGGGTGACGGCTATGATTTTGGCAAAAAATCTCAATATTGCCACTCGATTTTGATAGTAGGTGCGACACGTTGAAATTTATCGTGCTGTGGGAGCAATTGCGAATGGCTCATGTGTTGAGCCGCATTTGTCGGTCTTTAGCTATCTTCCAATCGCTATCGTAACGATCTCGTAACGGTAGCGGCGTAAACTAGCGTTATTCACATCATTAACCCAATTGGAGATAGATTAAATGAAACGCTTTGCCCCCCTGTTTTTATTGATGTTTGCACTGTTGCTTGTCGGTAGAACCGACGCAGCACGGTCAAAATATGCGCCCGCATTCCAAGAGATTTACGTTGATCAATACCAGCGATACACCATCTCACCGACGCAGAAAACGAGCGTTGACACGGGTTATCCGTTGGTCATGTGGGGATTGGACTATGCTGTTGCGGCCGATACGCCAGAGGCGATGGCCCGCCAATATCTGAGCGAAAACGCGAAGCTGTTGGGGTTGAATTCGGCCGAACTGCTCGACCTCAAACACAGCTTTACACGTGACGGTCTCTCGGGCTACGTCGTGCGCTTCGACCAATATGTGGGGGAGATTCCCGTTTACAAGAGCGAGATCGCCGTTCATATCAACAATCAAAATATCGTGACCTATGTGGCAAACGACTATAAGCCCAACATTGCGCAGCCGAATCGCGTGCCGCTCGTTTCGGCCGCGTCTGCCCGCAACCGAGTCTACGATCATCTTAAGGTCAGCGGCGAGATACGCCATGAAAGCAGCAACCTCTTTGTTTTTCACAATGCTGAGGGTAGCCGGCTGGCTCATGAGATTGTTGTGATTGCGGCCGAGCCAAACGGTCAGTGGGAGGCATTGGTTGATGCCCATACAGGCGAGATTTTCAGCTTGACGGATGGCTTTCTTTACATAGATGGCACAGGCACCACGTTTGATCCCGACCCAATTACATCATCTGGTGGCGTCTATGGTGATCCGAGTGGGATTGTTGATGATAACGATGCAACATCGGCCGATTTAGAGGCTCAGATGGTCACAGTGCCGCTGCGCGACATCACCTTTGATGGCACAAACTACATGCTTACCAGTCCAAATGCTGAAATTGTTGATGTAGAAGGACCGAGTACAGGTCTTTTTGCACAACCATCTAGCGACTTTTCTTCGACACGCGATAATAACCTTTTTGAGGCAGTAACTGTCTTCTATCATGTCGATGACAATATGCGCTATGTCAATGAAACCCTAAAATTAGACATTACGCCCTACCAATACGCTGGCGCAGCCGTCAGGTATGACCCACATGGTCAAGATGGCGCCGACAACTCGCGCTACAGTGGCGCGGCTGGCGACATCGCTTTTGGGGAAGGATGCGTTGACGATGGTGAAGACAGCGATGTGATCCATCATGAGTTGGCCCACGGGCTGCACGACTGGGTCACAAACGGCGGTCTCTCAAACTATGTTGATGGTCTCAGCGAAGGATCAGGCGACTACTGGGCGCAATCCTATAACCGCCGCACCAGCGATCTGCCCCCAAGCCATCCCTATTACAATCACGTTTTCCGCTGGGATGGTCACAACGAATGCTGGGATGGACGCACCACCGATTATCAAGGCACACCATGGCCGTTGATAGGTGGCCCACTGCATACAGCGGGTCAAATTTGGTCAACCTGTATGATGATGGTTTGGGATGCGATTGGCGCGGAGCGTGCAGATATTATTTTTTGGGAAGGGTTGGGCATGACAACAACGACCTCTAACCAAAGTGATGCCGCCAACGGCGTCTATCAAGCGGCACGTGATCTTTTCTATACAGACGAAGAGTTGATGGCGATTCATTCGATTTTGGATGATCGCTTGCAACTCCTTAATTCACGTTGTGGTTATATCTTGCCCCCATTTACGCCCGGTGACACACCGCCAACAACAAGCGTCAGCATCGACGATGTGACCGTTGGTGAGGGTGATGGCACGGCGACATTGACCGTTTCGCTTACGTCAACGACGGATGATGATGTGACCATCGACTTTGCAACGGTGGCAAGCGGTTCTGCGACAGGGGATGATTTTGTCGCTGCCAGCGACACATTGACCATTACGGCAGGCATGACCACTGGCACAATCGACATCACGATCACAAATGATGCGGTGGATGAAGCGGATGAATCGTTTGACGTGCAGTTGAGCAACCCCAGCGAAAATGCAACGATTACAGATAATACGGGTGTTGTGACGATTACAGATAATGACGACGCGCCAACGATTTCGATTGCTGATGCGCTGGTGCAAGAAGACGCGGGAAATGCGCAGGTCGTGGTGACACTTTCGGCCGAATCTTCCTTCCCTATCTCCGTCACCTACACAACCCAAGACGGCACAGCGACCGCCAGTGATTACACCGCTGTAAGTGGCAGCGTCGATTTTGCGGCTGGCGAAACGGAGAAGACGATTCAACTTGACATTACACCAGATAATGTTGACGAAAACGACGAAACATTTAGCGTTGAACTGTCTGACCCGTCGAATGCGACGTTGGACGATGGCAGTGCAACCGTCACGATTCAAGACATCAACGACGCGCCGACACTTTCTGTCGCCGATGTGACCGTTGATGAAGGTGTCGGCATGGCGACGGTTACGGTGACGCTTTCAGGCGGCACGGAGTTGGTGCCAACGGTTGCATATGCGACCAGCGACGGCGATGCACTTGACGGCAGCGACTATGCAGCGACGAGCGGCACACTCACCTTCGACGGTAGCAACAGCGAAACATTCATGGTCGCTATCACCGACGACACAGACGACGAAAATACGGAGTTGTTCAATGTCACGTTGAGCAATCCAACTGACGCGACGATTGCTGACGGATCGGCCGAAATCCGCATCAACGACAACGATGAGGGAACCTACGAAATCTCGATCAGTGATGTCACTGTTGATGAAGCGGCTGGCACTGCAACAGTTAACGTGACGCTTTCGACGCCCGCCAACAACGGTGTAACGGTTGATTATGCGACGAGCGATGGCACGGCAGCGGCCGGCAGCGATTACACGGCTATTGCCCCCACAACGCTCACCTTTGCCAACGGTGAAGATACCATGCCGATTACCGTCACAATCTCTGACGATGAGTTGGACGAAGCTGCTGAAACGGTGTTGGTGACGTTGAGCAATGCGGGTGGCGCGGACAATCCAACGATTGCCGACGATCAGGGCATCATCACCATCACCGATGACGACGACGCGCCGAGCGTCTCTGTTGCAGATGTTACTGTGGGTGAGGCGGATGGAACTGCGTCTGTGGAAGTCACACTTTCTGCTGCATCGGGCAAAACGGTCAGCGTTGATTATGCGACGAGCGACGGCACGGCAGCGGCAGGCAGCGATTACACGGCCATCGCCACCACGAAGCTCACCTTTGCCGCTGGCGAAATGAGCAAATCGTTTAACATCACCATTAAACCCGATACGCTGGATGAAGAGGATGAAACGCTCAACGTCACGTTAAGTAATGTGAGCAACGCCACGATTGGCACAGGCAGCGCGACGGTGACGATTAGCGATGATGACGTTGCGCCGATGCTCTCGATTGCGGATGTGTCGGTCGATGAAGCTGCGGGGAATGCGACGATTGAGGTGCTGTTGAACGCAGCATCGGGTAAGAGCATTACCGTCAATTATGCGACCAATGAAGGGAGTGCAACGGCCGATGTCGATTACACGACGAGCGCGGGGACGCTGACATTTGCACCCGGCGTTACAGCACAGACATTTGACGTGCCGATTGCGAGCGACACAACGGATGAAATCGACGAGAGTTTTGCGATTGTGTTGAGTAACGCAGGCAACGCGACTTTCAGCAACGACACGGCAACGGTCACGATCAATGACGACGATGCGCCCCCCGCCATCTCGATTGGTGATGTCAGCGCAGTTGAAGGAGATGGCACAATCACCTTCACCGTCAGCATTGATGCGGTCAGTAGTTTGGATGTTTCGGCCGATTACGCGACAACCGCCGATAGCGCACAACCTGTTGTAGATTATGTGTCTAAAAGTGGCACTGTGACGATTGCAGCCGGTGAGACGAGCGCGGAGATTGTGATCGCGCTGGTCGACGATACACAGGCGGAAGCGACCGAACGCTTCTTTGTCGCATTGGGAAATGCGCAAAATGGTGCGATTGACGACTTTGAAGGGGATGGCACGATTTTGGACGATGACTCAGTGCCAATTCTGGTGATTTCGGATGCCATGGTCGATGAAGGTGTGATGACGGCGACGGTGACGGTGACATTATCGGCCGAATCTGGCCAAGATGTCACCGTCGAGTACGCAACGGCCGATGGCGCACGCGCGGGCGCAACGGCTGGTGAGGATTACACCGCAACCAGCGGCACACTTACCATCCCCGCTGGGCAGACGATGGGAATCGTCTCCGTTGCCATCAGCGATGACGACACGGCCAATGAAGGGGATGAGACGTTCAGCATCAACTTCAGTAACGCGACGAACGCGACACTTGATCCAAACAATGACTCCGCAACGGTAACAATCAGCGACAACGAAGTTCCAACCGCTGTTGGGCTGCAAGCGTTTGGCAGCACCAAGACAACCCTTTGGTGGTTGCCCCTGCTAGCCGTTCTGTTGGTGGTCACGACGCTTATGCAACGGCGACGCAACGAATTCTAGAATGGGCTGCTAGTCCAGCAAGGCAACAATCGTTTCATGGGTGTCGAGTGGCAATGTCATTCGACACCCTTTCTGTATTATCCACTCCAGAAACAGCTTTCATTGAACGCTTTTCCACCAATAAACATCAATCAGCATAAAAAATTCCGTTACCCGTAACGATCTCGTAACGATAGCCGCGTAAACTATACGTGAAGACCGCAAACTAGCAGTAAGGAGAATCTGTCTTGCTACGGAAAAGATTATTCGCTCTCATTGTTCTGGCACTTCTGCCACTCCTGTTCATTTCAAGAGATGCACAGGCCGACCCCCAATCATCAATTAAAATAGCATACGCGACGTTCGATCCGATCATTGAAGGTGAACCCGCGATTTCACGCAACCTGCGCGGGGCGACCAGCTCCAACTATCGCATTTTGCAGTTGATGGACACGCCTAATTCGGCGACGATTGCCGAACTGCGCGGGTTGGGCATCGAATTTTTGGACATTATTCCGACCAATGCATATGTCGTTCGGTTAGATGGCACATCCCGCCGCGTGTTAGAAGCACATCCCGCCGTGCGCTGGTTGGGCGCGCTACATCCCGCCTATAAAATTAGCACCGACGCAACGGATGGTGAGATGAAGGTGATGTTGTTTCCCGACAGCGATGTAGATGCGGTTGCAAAAGCGGCCGAAGCGGCTGGTGGCATCGTCACACACAAGGAAGACAACGAGTTTGGGCAGCAGTTGGTGGTTGAAATTTCGGCCGAAAACCTCCCCGGCCTCGCTGCTATCGACCAAGTTCGCTGGATACAAAACACGGTTGACTACTTCTTTGTCAACGACAGCGCACGCTCTGTTGTGCAGTCGGGTAACTTTGGCGAACGCCTCGTCCTCTATAACAACGGTTTGACGGGAGAAGGTCATGTGACCGCACTTGCCGATAGCGGTTTGGATGGCGGCTATGACGCTGTGACAAATGAACCACGCAACAACGACGGCAGTTGCTACTTCGCAGAGGCGGACGGCGAGAACTTTGCGGCCTATGGTGTTAACCATCGCAAGATCATTGGTTACAATGGCGCAATCACGCCGGGCGGCAGTGATGGACAAGATGAAAATGGACATGGTACACACGTCGCAGGCTCCATTGCGGGTGACCAACCCCCATATGGCGTGCTTTCTCCCAATGATGGGCAGGCATACGCCGCAAAATTGTACTTCCATGACATCAACGACGATGGCAGCAACAGCGTATTTGTACCACCAGATTTGCGCGTCATGTACGCCGATGCCTACGACGTCAATAAAAATGGCACATTTGAAGTCACAGTCGATGCGCGCATCCACTCTAACTCCTGGGGTAGCTTGCTGACGACGTATGAAGGTAACGCCTTCGAGACAGACGACTATCTTTGGAACAACCCTGAAATGTTGATCCTGTTTGCTGGTGGCAATCAGGGCAACGGCCCTGCCACAATCGGCACGCCCGGCGTCGCAAAGAACTTGGTGACGGTCGGCGCAACCGAAAATGGCAGTGCGTCGAATGACCTAGCACAATACTCTAGTCATGGCCCCGTTGTGCCTAACGGCCGCCTCAAACCAGACGTTTCCGCGCCCGGTTCGAGCATGGTCTCTGCACTTTATAATGATTTGTGTGGCACGCAAAGTTTGAGTGGTACCAGCATGGCAACCCCAACGACAAACGGTATCTCTCTGCTAATGCGCCAATATCTCTACGAAGGCTATTATCCACACGGTAGCGTTGGCTCTGGTGCGACGGTTCATCCCAGCGGGATGTTGCTGAAAAGCATGTTGATCAACAGCGGTCGCCAGATGACGGGCTTGTTTACCGATAATCAAGGTGGCATTGGCGCATGGCCTTCCAATGGTCAGGGTTGGGGACGGATTGCGGCCGATGATGTGCTGTTCTTTCCCGGCGACACACGTGATCTCTGGTTTGACGATGTTTATTCAAACGATGGCACGATTGGCTTGGACGAGGATGACGACACGCGCACCTACACGCTTGATGTGAAGGCAGGTGAGCCATTAAAGATCAGCCTCGTTTGGTATGATTCGGCCACATCTCCAATCGTTGGGTTGGCAGGGGCAGGGACGCTGAACAATGAAATGGATTTGACCGTTGTTGGGCCTGATGGAACGCACTTTGGCAATGACACGCTTTCCAACGATTTTTCTCCCAACAATGAATTAAATGCCGTCTTGGGCGAAACGGTCAACAACACAGAGATGGTTTATCTCACTGCGCCAACGGCGGGCGAATACACGATTACAGTTGAGTTGACACGCCTGAGTTCGACCGATGGGCGCAAACAGCCGTTTGCAATTGTTGCAACGGGCGCATTCTTGACGAGTAATGGGAAAGCCAACATTGTTGGTGATTCTTTTGACCCAACCCCCACCAGTGACGCCCTGTTGCAAGTGTTCGACGCTGATCTGAACACGACGGCGGGTATGGACACCGTGACCGTTGCAGTCACAAGCACGACGCAGACAACACCATTCAATGTCGAATTGACAGAAACGGGCAATGATACAGCGACGTTTGAAGGTAGCATCGTTCTCTATACACAAAATAACGATGGCGATGTTTCTGGTGATGTTGAAGTGGTTGAAGGCGATATTGTGCGCCTGACGTATGACGATGCAAATGATGAGTTGAACAACTTCCATCAGGCATTTGACACGGCTGAGATTCGTAGCTCGCTTGTGGTGAACTTGAATCCGCCCGATTTGAATGTTCCCGACAATGCGGATGGGGATGGTGAATATACGCTGGACTGGAGTTCGGCCGAAACAGACAATCCATGGGACGGTGTAACCAAAGAGATCGCTTCCTACTACATTGAAGAATCGACCGACTATCAATCGCTTTTCACCGATGCTGCTGAAAGCACGGCCAACTGGGACACAACTGGTTTGCCCGGCTTTGCATGGCGCAGTGAACTGTATCCCGGCGCAATCTCTCTCCCGAACGTGCTGCGTGCGGGTCAGGTTGCCTCTTCAGCATTTGGGGCTGATTCGACGTTGACGCTCTCAGCACCCGTCAGTGTGCCACTGTTGGGTGAGGCATCATTGACGTTCTACAGCCGCTACTTTAGCGACCCCGATGACAGCGGCGTGGTTGAACTTTCGACCAATGGAACAGATTGGGTCGAGGCGTACAAAGTAACGCGCTCACCACAAGTTGCTCCTGTGGACATTCGCATGGAGTATACGACGATCGATCTCAGCGATTATCGGGGTGAAGACGTCCATGTGCGTTTTGCCTACAGCACGGGCGATTTGATCTATTTCCTCTATCCAGCCCCAGAAGGTTGGCGCGTTGATGATCTCAGTATGCAGGCGGGAACGTGGCAAATTGCCCAACCCGCACCCCAACCCGGCTCTGGCGGCCCTCCCGGATCGATTACGAGCGATGAAGAGTTTACGATTACGGAACAGACAAACGGGACATATTTCCATCGCGTGCGTGCCATCTACGCCGACGGTACGGCGAGCGGTTGGAGTAATGTGATTGAAGTTGAAGTGACAGACGGTGCGGTTGAAACGGCGAGTTTGTCCATTGATGATGTCACGGTTGGCGAAGGGGATGGTTCGGCCGAACTCACCGTGACGCTTTCCGAAGCAACGGCCGAGGATGTCGGGGTTGACTTCACGACTGTTGAAGCTGGATCGGCAACGGGCGACCAAGACTTCGTTGCCACCAGCGGCACATTGACGATTACAGCGGGTCTGACAACAGGCACGATCAGCGTGACCATTTCAGATGACATGGTTGATGAAAATGACGAAGTATTCGGTGTGACGTTAAGCAGCCCCACCTCCAACGCTGAAATTGCTGATGGGACGGGCGTTGTGACGATTACGGACAACGATGAGACGACCATTTCGCTCAGTGAAGATGCGACGGTCAGCGAGGATGCGGGTAGCGTGACGTTGACGGTGACATTATCGGCCGAATCGACCTTCCCAATCTCCGCCACCTATTCCACACAGGACGGCACGGCCACCAGTGGTGACTACACAGCCACCAACGGCACAGTCGAATTTGCGGCTGGCGAGACCAGCAAGACGATTGATGTGTTGATTCTGTCTGACAACGTGGATGAAAACGACGAAACGTTCACCGTTGAACTCGCTGATCCTGCCAATGCAATGATTGACGACGGCAGCGCGACCATCACCATTACGGATGAAGATAACGCGCCAACCCTCTCCGTTGCTGATGTGACGGTTGATGAAGGGGCTGAGATAGCCACCATCACGGTTGAACTGACGGGCGGCACAGAGTTAATTCCAACTGTGATGTATGCCACAAGCGACGGCAGCGCACTCGCTGGCAGCGACTATACAGCGACCAGCGGCACACTCACCTTTGATGTCAGCAGCAGCGAGACATTTACCGTTGCTATCACCGATGACAACGACGACGAAAACACGGAACTTTTCAATGTCACGTTGAGCAATCCGACGGATGCGACGATTGATGATGGATCGGCCGAAATTCGCATCAATGACAATGACACTGGAACCTATGAACTGCGCGTTGGCAATATGACTGTGGATGAAAGTGCGGGAACAGCATCCGTGACGGTGACGCTCTCCGCACCACCTATTTCTGGCCCCATTACAGTCGATTACGCAACGAGCGATGGCACGGCGACCGTCGATGAGGATTACACGGAAGCTACGGGGACGATCACCTTCCCCACCAGTGACAACACGACCCAGATGATTACGGTCGCAATCAGCCCAGATGAACTGGATGAAATCGACGAAACGCTGTTGGTCACGTTGAGCAACGCGAACGGCGCAGATAGCCCCACAATTGCCGACGATCAAGGGGTCATCACGATTACCGATAACGACGCTGCGCCGGCCGTCTCAGTTGCTGCGGCATCGGCAAGTGAAAGCGCAGGCACGGTTACGATCACCGTCACACTTGACGCGCCATCAGGCAAGACAATTACGGTCGATTATGCAACCGGCGGTGGTACGGCAACGGACGGTAGTGACTACACTGGCGCGACCGGCACGTTGACCTTCTTGCCCGGCCAAACGACCGCAACCTTCACCATCGCCATCACGCCAGACAACATCGACGAGGATGATGAAACGTTCAACGTCACCCTGAGCAATGAGAGCAATGCAACGCTTGGCATGGATAGTGCGGTCGTGACGATTGAAGATAGCAATGCGACACCGACCATCTCAATTGCCGATACAACGGTCAACGAAGGGGTTGGCGAAGCCGCCATCGAAGTCACATTGAGCGCGGCATCAGGGCGTGAGGTCACGGTCAATTATGCGACGAGCAACGGTTCGGCGATTGCAGGTGAAGATTACACGGCGGCGACGGGAACGACGACGTTTGCAGTGGGTGAGACGACGGCGGTGATTTCGGTGACGATTTCGGCCGATACGCTCGATGAAGCCAACGAAACATTCGATATCACCCTCTCTGCGCCATCCAACGCAACCCTCACCAACGACACGGCGACCATCACCATCTCCGACGATGACGCGCCCCCGTCCATCACGATTGATGATGTGACCGTCGATGAGGCGGATGGTACGGCGACCTTCACGATCAGCCTTGATGCGGCAAGCAGTTTGCCTGTTTCAGTCGATTATGCGACAAGCAACAATACGGCAACGGCAGGGGAAGATTACACCGCTGAGAACGACACGGTGATGATTCCAGCCGGTCAAACCTCAGCGACGGTTGACATTACCATCATCAATGACACCCTCGATGAAGAAGATACAGAACGCTTCTTTGTCATGTTGAGCAATCCGAGCAACGGCTCCATTGGTGATAACCAGGGTTCTGCCACGATTACAGATGATGACCCTACGCCCGCATTGACGATTGCAGATTCAGCCGTGAATGAGGGTGTTGGGATGGCGACGGTGACGGTGACATTATCGGCCGAATCGAGCTTCGATGTCACAGTTGATTATGAAACGGCCGACGGCGCACGCGCTGGCGCAATCGCTGGCGAAGATTACACCGCAATCAGCGGCACAGTGACCATTCCAGCAGGTCAAACGACCGCAACGGTTGCCATCGAAATCACCGATGATGACACAGCTAATGAAGGGGATGAGACGTTCAGCATCAACTTTAGTAACCCAACCCACGCAACGCTCGACGCTGGCAACAGCTCGGCAACGGTGACCATTAGCGATAATGAAATACCGACAGCGGTTGGCTTACAAGCGTTTGATAGCGCAGCAGCAACGGTCTGGTGGTTGCCATTGGTTGCACTATTGGCAGTCTCAACGGTGCTAGTTGCCTGGCAATATCGACGTGATTAATCGGCCGAAATCAGTTTGAGCCTTGCAAACAAAAAGGGTGTCGCCAACGAGCGACACCCTTTTTTATTTAATGGTCGTGTTTCTGCTTAATCTTCTACGGGCAAGCCGCTTGGGACGCTGTCCGGAACAAGATGCGTCAGATCGGCTGCGGAGGGTGATGTTAGGGCGTGCAAAAATGCAATGACCTGTTCCACTTCTGTATCTGTTAATTCGATTGGGGTTTCAACCGCTTCCGCGAGATTTTTGCTCAGCATTCGCATGGTTCGCTCGTCCATCTTGCATGAGTCGCGCAGCGTTTCCTCCAGTTGCATAAGATCATACGACTCAAGGGCGGTGTGAACGTCGAGATGGTGACGGACGGCTCCTTCGAGCGTGGCGTATGCGCCGTTGTGCATATAGGGGCCGGTCAAGGCAACATTACGCAGCGGTGGGGTGCGGAAGGCAAAGCGATCTGATTGGCGACCTGTTTCGAGCATTCGGCCGAAATCATACCCATCCTCATTCACCTTGCCCGGACCCAACTGCGGAATCCCAATATTGTAAAACTCCTGATCGGTTAGCAAGGGGCCGTTGTGACAACTGGCGCAGCCTGCCTTGCCAAAAAAGAGCGTCGCACCCGCCTTTTGTTGCTCATCTAGCGCATCGATCTCGCCCGCCACATAACGATCATAGGGGCTGTCCTCAAACGAAAATGCGGCCACCTCGAATGCGGCAATCGCGTTGGCGGCATGTTCAAATCCAAAGGTTGTTTCGCTTGGGTAGGCAGCGCGGAAGAGGGTTTGATACCCCTCGATTTTCATCAAGCGATCGGTTAAATCAGCCCATGTCTGTGTGAGGTCGCTGTCATCACGAAGCGCGATGTTGTTGAGGCTACCATGAATATCGACATCCCCTTCGATGCCGCGCATCTCATCACGGGAGGTGACGGGGAACATCGCCTGCGCCGCCAGTGCGCTATCTAGCCCAGCGGGGAGCAGCTCATCTGCGGGTGTGTCGAGCACATAGGTCTCGGCCGCCACGCGCCCATCCCAAAACATCGTGCGCCATGCAACAGAGCCACGATTAAAAATTTCGGGCGCATTGCGTGGAATGTCTAGGCGGTCGTCGCCTAAGATACGCAGCTTGCCCAAACCGCCACGACTGCCTGTGCCAACGGAGAGCGCACGCGCATCGGCCGATGCCAGCGTTGGATGATGACACGTCGCACACGAAATATCACGATTGCCGCTCAACTCCTTGTCGAAGAAAAGCAAGCGTCCCAATTCGATCTTTTCTGGATTGGTTGGCAGGTTCAGATCGATTGGCTCGACGTTTGCCTCAGCCATTAAGTAGTCCAGACGCGAATCGACTGTTTCGGCCGCAAGTTGCTGTTTATTGCGTTGCCATCCAGCGATCAAGAGTGCAAATAGCACGAGATAGGCAGTGATGACGAGCAGGATGGTGTTCCAAGTCTTTTGGTTCATATTGTAATCGGCCGAATTTTTAGCAACTCAACTTGCAGGTTATTTTCTAAGCGGCAAGTCGCGTTCAATGTAGTTTGTCACATGTCATTTTGTGCTACAGTTGGACAATCTCTAAAATCGGCCACTGATGATCTAACTCCCTAAAATTTAGCGGGAAAGCTAGACAGATGCAATGGGATAACGGTGGGGAATTTAAGAAATCCCTACCTATTGTAACCCTAATGGAACGAAATCAAATGACACAACCACTTTATCTTCCCAATGGCGGATGGGATCAGCGCATCCATGCCTTTAAGTACACTGAACTCGTCACCTGCTACGCTGTCGTGACACAACGCTATCTCGTCATCCTTGACACGCTGATTAGTCCAAAAACGATGCGGGTGATGATGGATCATCTCAAACCACAAATGACGAGCGAACGGCGTTTGTTGGTTGTCAACACCCATTCGGACTGGGATCATGTCTGGGGAAACCAACTCTTTGCTGGGGAAGATGCGCTCTATCCCGCTCCGATCATAGCCAGCCGTCGCTGTCGGGCTGACTTTGATTTGCCAGAGGCTCAGTCACAGCTTGCAGATTTGCAAAAGCAGAATCCCGGTGAACTAGACGACGTTCGCATTACCCCGCCAACCTTGCTGTTTGATGAGCGGTTGACGATAGAGGGGGGCGATTTGACGCTGGAAATTTTCCCTGCGCGCGGTCACACACATGATCACACGGCGATCTATGTGCCTGAGATCAAGACGTTGTTTGCGGCCGATTCGGCCGAAAGACCGTACCCGCAACCCCGCAAACCAGAAATGCTACCGCAGATGCGTCAAACGCTGGCAGAGCTTGCGACATACGATGCGGAAGTTGTCTTGTATTGCCATGCCGACGACGTGGATGGTGCAGTCATTCGCGACAATATCGCTTACTTTCACTTTATTGAGGAAAAATGTCGGCGTGCCAAGGCGGCGGGGATTGAACTTCCAGACGAAAAAGAGGCGGATGTTGCCTCCTTAATCGACTGTTCCTTTGTAGACGCAATGGGGCAAGACAGTGGCGATTACCACAACTACTACCAAACACAGGGGCATTACGATCAAATTCGTGCAGTTTGGCAGTCCATGTAGGCATGAAACACGGCAAAAGCGGCAGTGAACAGTCATGTAAAACTGTCCACTGCCAGCGTCTGCTAGCTAAACGCCAACCATCTCGCGTAGTTCACGTTTCAGAATTTTACCGACCCCAGATTTTGGCAGCTCATCTAAGAATTCGACCCGACGCGGATATTTATAGGCGGCGAGATTTGCCTTGCCAAAGGCGACAAAATCTTGCGCGTTCAATGTTGAATCCGGTTTTTTAACGATGTAGGCGACGGGCTCTTCCCCTCGACGCTCGCTTGGCACGCCGATCACGGCGACCTCAAGCACATCGGGGTGTGAGGCAAATACCTCTTCCAATTCACGCGGATAGATGTTATAGCCACCCGCTAAGATCATGTCTTTCTTGCGGTCGCGGATGTAGAAATAGCCGCTCTGATCCATCTCAACGATATCGCCCGTTTTGTACCAGCCATCAGCAAATGACTCACGCGTTTTCTCATCGAGATTCCAGTACCCATTCATCAGGGTTGGTGACTTGATGACCAATTCACCAATCTCACATGCGCCGAGTTCTTTGGATGAGTCTTCCACGTCGACGACTTTGCACTGGACACTGGGCAACGGCAGACCGATTGACCCTGCGATGTTGCGACCGTAAATCGGATTGCAATGGGTGGCGACATGCGTCTCTGTCATGCCATACCCCTCAACCAACTTGCCGCCCGTCAGCTTTTCAAACTGATCTTTGGTGTCGATCAGGAGTGGTGCGGAACCAGAAACACAGGCGCGAATAGAGCTGAGATCGTATTTACCAGCCTTTGCATCAGCGTTGTTGTTGATGGCGTTGTACATCGCGGGAACGCCGGGAAAAATGGTCGTGCTGTACTTTTCGATGCTGGTGAGCACGTCCTTAATGTCGCGCGGGTTTGGAATCATCACCAATGTGCCGCTTGTCGAAATGCCAAAGTGCATCGCCATCACCATGCCGTAGCTATGGAAAAGCGGGATGGCGGTTAGGATCACCTCTTTGCCCTCTTGCCAATCGTGCAGCCATGCCCGCATCATGTAGACGTTGGCCGTCATATTACGATGGAGGGCGATAGCGCCTTTGGATAGCCCTGTGGTGCCGCCCGTGTATTGCAATAGGGCAATGTCATCGGCCGAAACCGTCACGTTCGGCTGCGGCGCCTTCTTCCCCAACTTCAAGAAATCTTGAAAATCAATGTCGCCGTCGCGTAACGTGACGCGATGCCCGTCTTTTTTCTCTTTTGCGAGGGTGAACAGCAGTTTGATGTGGAGCGGGAAATACTCTTTGATGTTGGTGACGATGACACGCTTAACGTTGGTGTTGGCCTGTACGTTTTTGAGCGTTTCGTAAAACAGACTCATCACGAACACCGTCTCCGCGCCGCAATCTTTTAGTTGATGGGTCAGCTCGCGCTCGGTGTAGAGGGGGTTGGTGCTGATAACGATACCGCCAGCCTTGAGAATGCCATAGTAGCTGATCACGAATTGGGGCGAGTTGGGCATGTAGACAACAGCGCGATCCCCTTGTTTGAAACCGGTCGCGTGGAGTGCGGCGGCGATGTTGTCGGTCATCGCATCAAGCTCTTTATAGCTGATTTTGTGGCCCTTCATAATGATGGCCGTGTGATCGGGATGCTTTTCGGCCGAATCGGTCAAAAACTGTTGTAGTGGATGGGCGGGAAAATCGATCTCTTTCGGGACTTCTGGGTCGTATGCGTTGACCCACGGTTTGTTTGCTGGGGTGACAGCCATATCTCTTCTTCCTTTTTGCTCAAATTCTAAAAGACGTTTCCGTTACTGGAAAATACAAATCTTTTGTCACGTATCCTCGTGCTAAAACGTGGGTGCGCAACATGAGATAAAAATTCATCGCAATAGCGCAAACGCCTATCAATGAACTGAACCTCAATATTATTGTTTTCACTATATCACAACCCGACTAGCGTTTCATCACGCGCCGCATTGCATCTAACAATCGCGCGACATTTTCTGGCCGCGAGTTATAGCCCATCAAACCGACGCGCCAAACTTTGCCACCGAGTTCGCCCAAGCCACCCGCAATTTCGATATTAAAATCGTCGCGTAGGGCGCCAACGACCGCTTTGCCATCGACGCCGCTCGGGATTTTGACGGTCGTGAGCGTTGGCAAGCGATGTTCTTTTGCAACATGGCAGTCGATTCCCATTTCAGCCAGCCCATCCCAAAACAGTTCGGCATTTTCCTGATGGCGTTGCCAGCGTTCAGCCAGCCCTTCTTCCGCAATCAGGCGCAACGCTTCGCGCAGGCCATAGTTCATGTTGATGGGGGCGGTGTGGTGATAGGTGCGTTCGCTGCCCCAATATTTGCCGACGAGCGACATGTCGAGATACCAGTTGCCAACTTTGCTGCTGCGATTGGCGACCATCTCGCGGGCGCGTTCGCTGAAGGTCAACGGCGACAATCCCGGTGGGCAGCTCAATGCTTTTTGGGTCCCGCTGTAGCAGAGATCGATGCCCCACTCATCGACAAAGAGCGGCACGCCACCTAAGCTAGTGACGGTATCGACCAACAAGAGGCAGTCATACTCACGGCACAGTTGTGCAACCCCTTCAAGCGGCTGGCGTGCGCCGGTGCTGGTTTCGGCATGAACGAGGGCGAGAATTTTCGGCCGAACTTCCGCCAACTTTTCGCGCAACTCATCCAATGTAAATACCTCTCCCCACGCTTTTTCAATGGTGGCGATTTCTGCGCCGTAACGGGACGCCATATCGACTAAACGGTGTCCAAAGTAGCCATTGATGCCGATCAGGATTTTGTCTCCTTGCTCGATACCGTTGGCGACGGTTGCCTCCATCGCCGCGCTGCCTGTGCCGCTGACGGGAATGGTTAGTTGGTTATCGGTCTGCCATGCGTAGCGTAAAAGCGTCTGCACCTCGTTCATTAAAGTGATAAATGTTGGATCGAGATGGCCGACTTGTGCCATGCCAAGTGCCGAAAGGACACGGGGATGGGCATTGCTGGGGCCGGGGCCGAGCAGTAAACGCGGCGGCATATCGAGTTGTTTTGTTTGAATACGGTGGGTTTCGTTAATTTGCAAAATTGGTTCCTCAAATCGTTGTGCAATTGTCTTGGTGGCTTATGTAGAAGTGACCAAGCTGGTCACGTTCCCAAGTTTAATACACCGATTGTAACGCATCGTCCAACTCTCTGTTGCTATACTCCAGTGATGCAAGAGAAATTTTTACTTTTTGATGGCGCGATCAATTTGCGGGATGTGGGTGGCTATACAACGAAAGAGGGGCAGCAGGTTGTAACGGGGAGCGTCTATCGGTCGGGGTCGCTGGCACGCTTGCGCGATGTCGCACAATTAGCACAGTTAGGCGTGCGCGAGGTGTGGGATTTGCGATCGGCCGAAGAGGTCGCCAAGCAGCCTGATCGATTGCCAGAGGGGATCATCTATCAACATCGGCCGATGCAAAATCCGACCCGCCGATTCCAGCTGCGCGCCCTCGCTGCAATTGTGCTGCGCCGCCCAGAACGCCTCAACAAAATGCTGCTTGAAGGGTATACACAACTGATCTTGCTGCAAAATGCCCACCTGATTGGGGAGTTTTTTGCGGCGGTTGCGGAAAATCGGCCGATTTTGATTCACTGCACCGCTGGAAAAGATCGGACAGGCATTTTTATCGCGCTGCTTCTCGATCTGCTGGGTGTCCCGCGTCAAACGATTATCGCGGACTATGAGTTGAGCAACGCCTATTACGACAGCTATCTCAAAGGTTTACAGGCCGACTTGGAGAGACTGCGCCGATTTCGCGTCAACGAAACACACGTCAGACCGCTACTCTGGGTTGAGGGCGCAACATTAGTGGCGGTTTTCGACTTTATTGAGGCGCAGTTTGGGTCTGTTGAGCGGTATTTGCGGGAGAAGGCGGGCGTTTCGGCCGAAACGATCCAGCGGTTGCGGGAAATTTTGCTCCAAGAAGTGAAAAAATAAAAGAAAAAGGTGCTGCTTATTCAGCAACACCCACCGGGAAGATTCATCCTCGCAAGATAGATTCATAAAGTTCTACCGTACAAGTGATCTGCCCCTATAGATACGTCATCATTCTAAATCCTTCAATGTCGCGCCGTCTGTGGGCGACATTATTCACGTTCGCATAGCTGAGCATGAGAGAGCATATTCTGCTATTGACAATTGGCGACATTCTCTAAATGTTGCTCATAGGTGGCGCTAAAGAGATGTGCGCCCGGCGTTAACCCACTACATTCCGCCACAAAGTAAAGGTAATCGGTGTTGAGCGGGTTGGCGATGGCCTGCAACGCGCCCAGTCCGGGATTGGCGATCGGCGATGGCGGAAGCCCGACATTTTGATAGGTATTATAGGGTGACTGAATCTGCAAATCATCAACTGTCAGTGGGGCTTTCCACCATTTATCCGTTGCAGGATCATAGCCAACAGCATATTGAACGGTTGGATCGGCATCAAGTTTGATTCCCTGCGAGACGCGATTGAGGAAGACGCTGGCAATAATTGGTTGCTCATCGGCAAGCACCGCTTCGCGCTCAACGATTGATGCCAATGTGACGGCATCGGGAATACTCAGTCCGCGTTCGCCATACGCCTGTCGCATCTCTGGCGTGACGCGCTCGCCAAATGTCGTCAGCATGGCGTTGACGAGATACTCCGCATTGGCATCGAGCGGGATGCGGTAGGTATCGGGGAAGAGGAATCCCTCCAGTGAATCGGTTGGCGTAAGTTGCGCGATGAAAGGGTAGGCGGAAACGTCGATGGGACGCTGCCGCTTGACGATTGCCAAAAATTCGGCGGGATCGATCTCGGCCGGTCGCACTGTGTCGAGATAGCCAGCGATCTGTTCGACCCGCCAACCCTCTAAAAAGGTGAGCGTGATGTCGTCCCCCACCGCATTGGATAATGTCTCGGCCAACGTCGGCACATCCATTTGCGGCGAGAGCACGAACGTCCCCGCATCTAGCTCCGCATCCAGACCATAGAAGCGCAGATAGTTCAGAAACAGACTCTCTTTGCCGGGATCCATGATGCCAAACGAGGCGAGATTGATCGCGATCTGGTTGGCGTTTTGTCCCGCCGAAACGGTGAACTCGATTGGTTGGGTCCCCGTTCCGATTGGTTCAGTCAATGTGTCGCGGTTAATCGCAAGCAGGGCTTGCAGAACAACTCTTTCGGCCGAACTCAAGCTCGGGTCACCCTGATCGAGGGTCACACGTCCCCCCGCACTCGCTTCATTCCAACGATAGGCCAGCAGTAATAGCGCGGTTGTAAAAACGACGATGACCGCACCAAAAAGAATAAAGCGCAGACTGCCCCAAATGATGCGGACTGGGAGCGAGTTAGGGGCGTAAGGGTCTTTGGCTTGTTGTTTCATGGAAAAGTTGCAAATTGCAAGTTGCAGGTTGCGAGTTAAGTTCACTAGCGACGAGCGACTAGCAGCTATCTAAATAATCTTGCAAAATAATGGCGGCCGCGACCGCATCGCGCTGGGCTTGGCGTTTTTTGCGGTTGTAGCCAAGCGCGATCATGCGTTCACGCGCCGCGTCAGTCGAATGGGTTTCGTCTTGAAAGACGAGTGGGACAGCGATATTTGCGGCGAGATCGGCCGAATAGTCACGCACCCAGCGCGTCTGATCGCTGTCCGTTCCGTTTAAATAAGTTGGTAATCCCATCACGACCAGTGTAATTTCATTCTCGGCAATTGCCGCTTGATATTGGGCAAAGTCGGCACGACGAGAGGTGCGCGAGAAAACGGTAAGCGGTTTGGCGACGATACGGAGTGAATCGCTGATTGCTAATCCAATCCGTTTTTCGCCGAGATCAATTGCCAACACACGTCCTGCTTCCACTGCTTAATTCTCCAAATCACGATTGATACTGGTGTAGATGCGAGCCGGCAGATAGGGAATGCGGTCACGACGTTCGGGCCAGACGTGGACTTCAGGCAGATCGCGCAACAAAAGTTGCTCATTCAAATAGTAGGTTGCGATCTCAGTCTCTTGCCCCGTAATGTCGCTCAACGGCTGTTGCAGTTGTAAATCAGCGATTACGAGGGCTTCACCGATCATCTCCAGACTGACGCGCCCTTGACCGTCCACGCCGAGCAATCGGCCGATACGCGGTTGGATTGTCCCGTCCAAAATTTCAAACCCCTCTGGCACAGCCGCTGCCAACTGTTCATTGACCAGCGTGAGCGCGATGTTTTCGTTGACGGCTGTGCCGTGCAGTTCAGCGCGAATCTCCATCGCCAGCGTGGCGGTCTCTTCTCCTGCAAAGTGGGATTGACTCTCCGCATAGATAGCGACGATCCGCACAGAATCTTCCGCGAGAAACTCTTCGATATTGAGTTGGGATTGCATGTTGGCGCGTGCCTGCCCATGCAACGCTTCGAGAATGTGTTCGCGCAAGCGAGTCACATCATCAGGGCTAACGGTTGGCGCAACACGATTGGCGCCCCCCGTCAGGGCAAACAGATTGCGCACGTTGAGCTGATTGGCGAGTGCGCCTTCGACGCGGTTGATGCGATCCCCTGCGACGTTGCCTTCGCTGCCCGGTTCGACGGCAACAACTTCGATGTCAACTTCTGCGCCGACGCGGGCGGGAAGTTCGGCCGATTGTAACGTCTGAAAGACAATGCGCTCACCTGTCGAGGTGCTGACCCGTGTTCCCGCTGGAATGCTCGCTGCTTGTGGGACACGGTTGACAAACGTGACCAGCCCACGCGCCGATTGATCGGGAATTTCGATGCGTCCCGTCGTCTCGACTGAGGCTCGCCATTTGTCGGTATAAAGCAGCAAGCGGCCGGGAACGGTCGCACCACCTGCTGACTCCTCATCCGCGCGCGGGTCGGCGACGATCGCTTGGACGATTTGAATCGGCCGAATTTCTGGCTTGAGCACAATGGTCGCGCTCGGGAGTGCATAGAATGCCGTCACTGCCAATAGTGCCAACGTTGCCACAAATAGCGGGATCGTCACATACCGATACCCATAGGTCAACCAGCGCGGCTTTGGCTTCATGCGCCGATTCATCGCCGCCTTATCCGCCTCACTCAGCACGGTCTGCTGTCCCAGCCGCGTTTGTTTGGGCAGCCACCACGGACGTTCATTTTTGAAGAAGAGTTTTGCCTGCACTTGCGTGGCAAATGCCCGCAACCCCACCGACCGCGCCGCCTCGCGCACGCCTCCGCTCAACGAAACAACCCCCAGCGTCGCATTCATGTCGGTCGCTACCTGCTTGATGCGCCCCATATCGACCGGTTCATGGACAGGATTTTTCATGTTGCGCGGCAAAACGAGCAGCACACGGGGTGCTGTTGTCTGACGAACAAGGTGAATGATTGTGTCTAAACCGGCATGACGCGGGACGAGAATTGTTTCAAAAGACATGAAGTTTATGGTCAGTCGTTCGTACGAAAATAAGATCGGCCGAAGTTTACTTTCGCAACATCCGGCCGCTAGCGATCCAGCTCTTTTCGGATGAACTATAGCACATGGATAATTGCAATTGGCGCGCATTATCTCAATTTTCCGAGAATCATCAGGTAAGCGTCTGCCTAGCGTTTATGTCGCGTTTAGTCGAACTGGGTAGACTGCAAAAATGCGTTGGATTTATCGACTTTTTCGCTTTGGGATAGCCGCCGGCATCCTTGTCTTATGGTACGGCTGGAGTTCAGTTGCGTTGACTGCATTGCGCACTGATGAGGTTTCGGCCGATGCAGCACTCGTGCTGGGTGCGGCCGCATGGGGGGATCGCCCCTCACCCATTTTCCGTGAGCGGATCAACCATGCGATCCAACTTTACAACAATGGTGATGTGCACAAGATCGTTTTTACGGGTGGCGTGGGGTTGAAAAGCCCGACGGCCGAAGCGGTCATCGCCCAGCAGTATGCTGAGCAGCGCGGCGTTCCCGCAAGCGACATCATCGTTGAAGACCAGTCGCGCAACACGCTCACCAATTTGACCAACGCAGCTCCCATTCTTGCCGCCAATGAGATCGAAAGCGTTCTTCTTGTCAGTACGCCCTTCCACATGCGGCGTGCGCTGTTGATCGCCGACACGATTGGTTTAGACGCCTATCTCTCGCCCACGCGCACAACCCAATGGCGCGGTTCTCGTCCATACTTCTTAACACGCGAGGTGGCTGCATTCTTGTACTATCGCTTCCTATGGTAATCGCTCACACTCATCGCTAATTGTTCACAAACTTATCAGCATGTATAGTTGGCTATTCGATTGTGAAAACATAGAAATCCCCCCTGTCTATGCAGGCCTGTATTGGCAGGAGTGATAGGTGAATATGAGCAAACCAACCACCCAAGAGCTTATCCGACGCGGCACAATGTTGTTGCAGCGCGGCAAACACATTCAAGCCCTCGAACCTCTCGAAAAAGCATATAAGCAAGATGCCGCCAATTTTGATGCTGGCCTGAATTTGAGTGCGGCACTCATCATGAATAAGAAGTTCAAGCAGGCGATCCCGATTTTGGAGGCGTTGCGCGATCAAGAGCCAGATAACGCAATGCTTTGGACAAATTTGGGCGCAGCCTATTTGGGCAATCCTGTGCTGGCAAAAGGGGAAGATCAACTCAAGGCGATCGCGGCATTTCGCACCGCGCTTGAGTTTGAACCTGAAACCCCCAACGGCGCATACAATATCGGTCTCATCTATAAGGATCGCAAAGAGTGGGGCATCGCGGCGCAGTGGTTTGAGGTCGCGCTTCAGGTAAAGCCAGATGACGCCGATGCGCGTTATTGGCATGATCTAATGCTCCAGCATTTGACGGATGCGAAGTAAACGGGGTGCGGTGAGTCGATAGATTTACATCTGTTTACTGCCAACTGCCAATTATGATAAACACAGTAGGATTAAAAATTGGACACGCCATGCGCGACAATACGGGCTGCACGGTTTTTCTATGTCCAGAGGGAACGGTGGCGAGCGTGGATGTGCGGGGGCCCGCACCGGGAAGCCGCGAGGCAGCATTGTTGCAGCCGACAAAGCCGACAGCCGACATCAACGCGGTGATGTTGACGGGCGGCAGTGCATTTGGGATGGCGACGGCCGACGGCGCAATGCGCTGGCTGGCTGAACGTGATATTGGCCATACCACCCCTATCCGCAAAGTTCCCCTTGTACCGACAGCCGTTGTCTATGACCTCTTCTTCAACATGGGACAGACGCTGCCCGACGCGGAAATGGGCTATGCAGCCTGTGAGGCCGCGATTGAGAATAGCGGGATGCAGGGCAATGTGGGGGCTGGGGCGGGCGTGACGGTGGGTAAATGGGGTGGATTTCCCGGCTTTATGAAGGGCGGATTTGGGATGGCGAGTCATCAAGTTGGAGAGGTTGTCGTCTTTGCTGCGGCCGTTGTCAATGCCGTTGGTGATGTTGTGGCGGATGATGGCTCTGTCTTGGCGGGATCGATCAATGAAGACGGTTCGTTTCGCGTGGCGCAAAACCCGTTTCGCCTGTTTGGCGGAAGTTCGCCAACGAACATTACGAACACCACGTTGGTCGTTGTGGCAACCAATGCGGCATTGACTAAGGTGCAGTGTCATCGATTGGCGCAGCGGGCGCATGATGGGATGGCGATGGCAATTCGGCCGATTCACACCACTCACGACGGCGACACCGCCTACGGTATTTCAACCGGCAACATCGACGTCCCTTTTGATTGGGTTGCAAATATCGGCGCGGAAATGGTGGCACAGGCGATTCGCAACGGCGTGACGCACGCGGAAACTGTGCACGGTGTTATGGGATTGGGATAGCAGGATTGGGACTATGGTAGGGTATCTATTCTACTAGGATCGTGTAGACTGATGATAGTTACGATTAGTCAATGTATTGGTAGCCCCTCGTGGGGCTACTTTCGAGACAGCAAAACATGCAGAGAGGCTGCCAATACATTGCAAAGGTCGAGTCCATTTGGACTCGACCTTTTTGCCTCTCGCTGCCTTTCGATTCAATCTGCAAACCACCCACGATCAGGTATAATTGACCCAAAGCCTTAATTTAGCGCATGTTTGATTTCTTTTTGACAAAAACAGTCAACAATTTTTACTGAGAGGGTTTATGATTGAACTATCAAATTTCGGCCGAAAATTCGTCGGCGACATCGGTATCTTGCACCTGATGGATGATCTTGGCAAGGCCGTTGCCGCTGGTGACAGCATCATGATGGGTGGGGGCAATCCCAGCCAGATTCCGGCTGTGCAGAGCGTTTTCCGCGATAGAATGTTGCGAATGCTCGACGGGGACGAATTTGAACGGGTCATTGGTAACTATGATGGCCCCGCTGGCAGCACGGCATTTCGCCGCGAATTGGTCAACTTTTTTTGCGAAGAGTACGGTTGGAAGATTAGTGAGCGCAACATCGCCTTTACTAACGGCAGTCAATCGGCGTTCTTTTTTCTGTTCAATATGCTAAGTGGTGAGTTTGGCGAGGGTCAGCATAAGCGGATTTTGTTACCGCTTGCGCCGGAATATATTGGGTATGAAGATGTGGGACTTTCGGCCGATTCTTTTATCTCCTACAAGCCACAGATCAGAGTCTCAGATGACCGCACCTTTAAGTACTTCGTCGACTTTGACGCGCTCGAAATAGATGAATCAGTTGGCGCAATTTGCGTGTCACGGCCGACCAATCCGACGGGCAATGTCTTAACGGAAGCAGAAATAAGTCGCCTGTCGGCACTCGCACAGCAGCACAACATTCCACTCATCATCGACAACGCCTATGGCACGCCGTTCCCCAGTATCATCTTTACAGATGCGGAACCACGTTGGGAGCCACATATAATCATGTGCATGTCGCTCTCCAAGCTTGGACTGCCCGGCATGCGAACGGGTATTGTCATCGCCCATGAGCGCATTATTGAGGCAATGATGGGAATGAGTGCGGTGCTGACGCTTGCACCCGGTGGCTTTGGTGCTGCGCTGGCCGTTGATGCCGTGCGCACACGTCAAATTCTCGATATTAGCCATAACATCGTGCGCCCCCACTATCAACAGCGATCAGAGTATGCACAAAAATTGTTGCATGACGCATTGGCGGGAACAGACTACTACATCCACAAATCGGAAGGCGCGATCTTTCTCTGGCTTTGGTTTAAGGATATGCCAATCACATCGGCCGAATTGTACAATCGCCTCAAGCAACGTGGCGTGATTGTCGTTCCCGGTCACTACTTCTTTCCCGGACTCGCAGATGACGGCTGGCGACATCGCCATGAATGTATTCGCTTGAACTATGCGGGAGAATCGGCCGAAGTCGCTGAGGGGATTCGCATCATTGGAGAAGAGGTTAAGAAGGCATATCTTCAGGTAAAAATGCGCGAATGATGTCATCTGCCCAATAATTTGTGCAACTTATACAAAAATTCCCGCCAAGCTCTTAACACTTTGTTACTATGAATTAGTTGCGAATGCAACTATAATCCTGCTCAAGATTTGTGCTAATGTGCGGCTCAAATGGGAAATAGTGGGATATTTCTCCGAAGGCAACCCTCAACAAGGGTTGCTTTTTTGTTTCTAGACAACCCATTTAGTTGACGATGCAACTAAATTGTGCAGTTTGTCGTAAATTCGGCCGAAAAGTTCCAACAATCTGTCCATAGAAGATAGTTGACGATGCAACTATAATCCTGTTCAAGATTTGTGCTAAATGTGCGGCTCAAATGGGAAATAGTGGGATATTTCTCCAAAGCGACTCCGAACAGGGGTCGCTTTTTCGTTTCTAATTCTCAATCGAAAGACCGCCAAATAGAACGGTTCCCTTAACGACGACATCTGGTTTTTCACCCGCCAGCGATTTACGCTGCTTGCGCTCGTCGCTCGTTGCGCCAAACATGGCAAAGGTATGGTTGGCGATTAACGTGTCGTTCGATGCCTTGATGACAACCCCACCAAACATCGCAAATACGTTGATAACGGCTGGCTTATCTTCAACCTGCATGTGATGTAGATTGATCTCCGCACCACCAAAAAGAACGGTGGCGTTGCCGCCCTCAAACGCTTGAGATGAGACTTGGCGCCCGCCTCCCCCAAACATCGCAAAAACATCGAAGCGCGCGTCCGCAGCACGGTCGTGGGTCGAAAAGGCCATATCTTTGCCGTTGCGCTGGCGCAATAGAATGGATGCCCCAATTCCGATCAAGATCAGCGGCCACAACTTGCCGAAGATATCCCAATTGATGATGTCGAGCATGGCGAGTTGGAGGATACCAAACACGGCGATTGAGATGAGCGGGCCAGTTGCGTGCTGGCGGCCATTTTGCCACAGTTGCCATGCGGCTAGGCCGATAAACAGGAGGGGGAAAAATTGGAAAATGCTGCCAAAGTCAAGTAGGTTAATCTGGTCAAGGAGCAACAGAATACCTACGACAATGATCAGACCGCCAGCAATAATCTGGCTGGAAAGTGAGCGTGTTTCGTTCATTAGAGTTCTCCGATCCAACAGGACGATGTTGCCGTTGGGATAGCTTTAATATGCTATACGATAGCACGTGGAGATAGTTGTATGAATATTCGGCCGATTTTGCCCCATCAAGCTCCATTGGCACGTGCGTTGATTCTCGCCGGTATGGTCGAACGTTGGGGTTGGCTTGACGAAACGGCCAACCCCGATTTGACTGATATTTGGACGACCTATGTGTGTGCGGGACATCGCTTTTTTGTAGGTGAACGGGCGGGCGAGATCGTCGCGACAGGGGCGTTGTGGTTTGTGCAGGAGCGGGTCGGCAGGATTGTGCGAATGTCGGTCGCACAACAGTGGCGTGGGCTGGGTTTCGGCCGAAAAATGACCGACCATCTCATCGCGTCTGCTCGCCATGCAGGTTGTCATACGTTGCTCGTGGAAACAAATGATAGTTGGCAGAGTGCGCTAATGCTCTACCGCACCGCTGGTTTCATTGAAACACACCGAGACGGGGTTGAAGTGCATATGCAGCTGCAGTTGTAAAGAAACGTTCTCTACTCACGTAAGTTGTTGCCAGCAGCACTGAAGAAGTCAAAATTACTGTATTCGCTGGGAATTGTGCCGTTCAGATAGTTGTGACTCACGTCTAGCCAGCCGAGCTTAGGGGCAGTCGCAAGCTCGCTCGGCAGTGTGCCGCTGAAGGCGTTGAAGTTTAGATTGAGCGCTTCGAGTTGAGGCATTCGGCCGAAATAGAGCGGGATGCCACCAGAAAATTGGTTGTTTGAAAAATCGGCCGAAACCAACCCGATCAATGCACCAATCGAGCTGGGCAACCCCCCCCGCAACTGATTTTTGTAAACTGAAAGATGCTGCAATGCTGTCAAGTTGCCGAGTTCAGCGGGCAAGATGCCATCGAGTCCAATCTCGTTTAGTTGTAATTCAATAATCCGACCGTTCTCGCACGTGATGCCATACCAATCACATGGATTTGCGCTGTTATACCAACTGACCGCGTTGCCCGGATAGTCTCCTCTCCAGCGGTCGCCACGTGTCGCGTTATAGAGAATCCGCAAGGCACGGCATTCGCTGGCGGGCAGTGTTGCACACGTGCTGGCAAGCAGCGGCTCACGATCTGCGTCTATTTCGTCAGGGATGGCGGTTGCCGTCGGTGGCGGGGTGGGTGTGGGAGTATGGCGTGGTGTCGGGCTGCCGGTCATCGTTGGGATCAGTGTGACAGTGGCGGTCGCGTTTTCCAACGTTGCAACAATCGTAATAACGGGTGGTAAGCTCGTTGCGGTCGGTGTATTCGGAACAATTGGCAGCGATGCCTGTCCACAGCTGATTAGTAAGACGAACAAAATAAGAATCGAGAAACGCATCATTATGGCATACGAGAGATTTTTATCGTAATGGTGAAAAGCCGCTAAATTGTTCCAACGATTACGATGCCTCTAAATCAAGGATGAATTTTGTGGCCAGATTATAGAACGCAGTTCCATCAGCGCAAAACGAGCTTGATTCCCTTTACGGAAAACAGAAATCACACTACTATCCCATCTGCGCCTAAAGGCAGATGGCGTAGTCGAACGTGACTAGCGTTAGAGAACAAGCGGTTTTTGCGCACGACACAAGCATTTCACTCGTAAGGGGCTAAATGAGTATTTCCACCCACATTTTTGATATGGCACAAGGCGTTTCTGCGGCGGGTGTCGATGTATCACTCGCTTATTTACAATCAGATGGTGCATGGCTCGATCTCGGCACAGGGCCAACAGATCAGACGGGGCGCATCGCAGAATTGGTGCCACGCAGTTTCAGATTCCGCACGGGAATGTATCGTCTCTCCTTTGCGACAAGTCACTATTTCGCTTTTTCTGAAATGCGGGCGATATGGCCCGTCATCCCCATCGTTTTTGAGGTCACTGACGAGAAACAAGCGCATCAAATTTCACTCCTGCTGAGTCCCTATGGTTATTCCACACACTGTAGCTATAGTGACGACACCTAATCATTAGACGATCATAGGGGCAGCTTCCCAACCTGCCCTTCTTAATTTTTTACCTTCAATTCGCCACAGGGTAAACCAAAACGCAATGGCATCCCCCACAATTTAATTAGATAATGGTCTAATCTTCTGCTATAATTTTACGATGAATTTGTAGGAGAACAACACGTGATGCAACTAACAGGAATGCGCGCATATTTTACACTGTGGGTGGGCCAGATCATATCCCAAACGGGTAGTGCGATGACGGCGTTTGCGGTTGGCGTTTGGCTGTTTGAACAGACTGGATCGGCTGCAACGCTTACGTGGGCGGCCACCGCGTTTTTTGCGCCGCTTGTCTTTCTCAGCCCATTCGCAGGCACGATTGTCGATCGCTATGACCGCAAGTTGGTGATGGGGGTGACCGATGGGGTTGCGGGAGTAACAACCATCATCCTGTTTACATTGCTGGCGACGGGCAATTTAGAGATTTGGCAAATTTATGTACTGAACTTTATCAATGGCGCATTTAACTCGATGCAGTGGCCCGCATTCTCGGCCGCAACCACGATGTTGATGGATAAGGAAAATTACGCCCGTGCTGCTGGAATGACCTCGATCGGGCAGACGGCATCAAATGTGCTTGCGCCGCTGGTTGCCGCCGCTGTCCTCGCCGCGACCAATTTGCAGACGGTGTTGCTAATCGATATTGTGTCGTTCACGGCTGCAATTGGCTCTCTGTTTTTTATCTTTATTCCACAGCCACCAAAATCGGCCGAAAATCAATCTGGCTCCTTTCTACAAGAGACAAAATACGGCTTTACCTACATCTTTGCGCGTCCACCCCTGCTGGGGTTGCAATCAGTCTTTATGGTCATCAACTTTGCCGCCACATTCGGTTTTGCATTGAGTGTGCCGATGATTTTGGCGGAGACAAATAACAACGAGGTTGTGCTTGGCTCCGTGCAGTCGATTGGAGCCGTTGGTGGCGTGGTTGGCGGTGTGTTGCTTAGTGCATGGGGTGGGCCAAAGCGTAAAGTGTACGGTGTGTTGGGCGGGATGATGGCGGCCAGCATCTTTGGCACAATACTGATGGGTCTGGGCATGTCTTTGCCCGTATGGGCAACGGCGGCATTTTTGAACAGCTTGTTTATCGTTATTTTGAACGGTTCCAATCAGGCGATTTGGCAGGCCAAAGTTGCACCCGATGTACAGGGGCGCGTCTTTGCCGTGCGACGGTTGTTCGCGCAGGTGATTGCCCCCATCTCAACGGCAATGGCAGGCCCCTTAGCGGACAACATTTTTGAGCCAGCAATGCGCGAGGGCGGTCGCTGGGTTGAGACGTTTGGCTGGCTTGTTGGGACGGGGGCGGGGGCGGGCATGTCGCTCATGTTTGTGGCGGCGGGAATCATCAGCTTTGGCGCAGCGGCAATCGCCCTGTTTGTGCCGACGGTGCGGGATGCGGAAATGCTGCTGCCCGATCACGTCGCCGTTTGATGCAGGGGATATGAATGGATCATTGCGGCATATTTAGTGCTAGACGACATCTGATATAATAGCGTTAGGGACTTAAATTCGCATAGTGGGAAACGAATCATCGCTACAAATACGACAAAACTTGGTTGGGATATCGGAACGGCTTACGATTTATTTGTGAGTTTGAAAGTGCTGCACGATCCAGACAATTGGGGGTTGCGAGGTGCGTGGGCAGCGGGTGTGCGGTCACGTCTTTCGGCCAAAAACCGCGACTTTCTCAAAGATATCGTGTCTGCCCTATCGATGCCGCTGCTCTGGATTTATAAGTTGCCCGATCCCAAGGATAGTCAAGCCGTTTTGGATGGACTGGCATCACTCTCCGCGGTCGAACGATTCGAGTTGATGCACCCGCTCTTTGATCGGAAAATTCTCGACGCCGTGAGCGCGGAAAGTGGCTGGAATGCGAGTCAAATCAAAGCCGTGCAGCGCAACTATAAACCGTTTGGTCGTACATTGAGCAAGAAATCGGCCGAAACGATTTTCGGCTGGTGGCTTGATGTTGAGACGTATGGCGAACGTCTGTTGGCTGCGTTGACCGCCTATCGTAGAAACTATTTTGCAGAAGAAGAGAAGCGTATTCTGCCTTATTTGCAAGCGGCATTGGCAGAAACGCAGCAATCGGCCGAAACGCTCCCGCTTCCCCAACTGCTTGAAGATCTTTCGCGTGGTGTGCAGCTTTCCGTATCACAGCTCGATAAATACGAGTGTACAGTGCTTGTTCCGAGCTTTTGGTCAACACCATTCCTCGTGATGGGTATGCCAACGCACCAATTGTGCATCTATCTCTACGGCGCACGTCCAGATGACGCATCGCTTGTGCCGGGTGAAGTGATTCCCGATGCCCTCTATCGTGCGCTGAAGGCGTTGGCCGATCCGACACGCTTAAAGATCCTGCGCTATTTATCGGCCGAACCGCACACGCCAACCGAACTTGCCAACAAATTGCGGCTGCGACCCCCTACCGTCATTCACCATTTGCACACGCTGCGACTTGCCCAACTCGTCTATGTCGCCCATACAGCCGAAGGGCGCCGTTACGCTGCCCGCGCTGAGGCGGTCGACGACACACTAGGCAATTTGCGCCAATTCCTAAACGCATGAGCAAGATGATGTTGCGCCCGACTGCCTTGCTGAATGCGTATGCGCAAGGCATCTTCCCGATGGCACACGGCGCAGGGCAAATTTACTGGTACGATCCCGATCCTCGCGCCATCGTTCCCCTAGATAAGTTTCACGTTCCACGCCGCCTGTGCCAGAAGATCAACCGCCAACCCTATGAAATTCGCTATAGCACCGCATTTCGCACGGTTATGCGCCGCTGTGCCGCCCCCGCACCCGGTCGTGACACGACTTGGATTGATGACATCATTCTCAATTCCTACACCGCGCTATACCAGTTAGGCTACGCACACAGCGTTGAGGCGTGGTTGGATGGGGAATTGGTCGGCGGTCTGTATGGGGTTGCGCTGCGCGGCTTGTTTGCAGGGGAAAGCATGTTCAGCAATGCGACCGACGCGAGCAAAATCTGTCTCGTCTACTTGGTCGAACGCTTGCGCGAACGCGGCTTCACATTGCTCGACACACAATATCAAACTGACCATCTCGCCCAATTTGGCGTGATCGAAATTCCGCGTGAAGTCTATAAGCAACGCCTCTCGGAAGCATTGCTTGTTGAAGCCCACTTTCTCGACTAAATGAAAGACTAGGTTTTATTGACATTTCACAAAATCAGATGTAGGGGCTAGGTAAACGGCGCGTGGCCCCAACTAGCGCACAATTTAATGCCGTTTATCTCGCCCTTGAGGAACATTTACGCACAAAAGGGCGAGACAAACGGCATAAACAGCGCGCCAATAATAGACCATAAACCGTTTGCCTTGCCCCTACACCAAATGTCAACAGAACCTAGTGGGCCACCGTTTCGAGCCACATCGCCTGGAATGGCTCAAGCGTCACCCCATAGCGACCATTAAACGCCCGCTCCCCCAAATGGTCATACAATGCGCCGCCAAAGCCAATCTCCTGCAATCGCTGTCCTGTGACATACTGGTAGCCTTCGCTAAAGTTGCCTAGTGCAAGGATATTGCCGCGTGGGCTATGGCGCAGAAGACCAAAAACCTGTTCGTTATAGGTATAGACTGCGGTCGTTTTGGCTTGGGCATGGAGCTGGAAAAGACGTTTGCGTGTGAAAATTTGCTGGCGTAGTTGCGAAAAGATACGGCCGGGAATCGACTCTTTGTTATGGCGACTTTCCGCGAACCACCAGTCCATTTTTGGACGTTGCACCCAACGTGAATCTGCTCTGTGTTCGGGAACATGCACATAGTTGTAATCGTTGAGCAGCCCGAGTTCATCACCCATGTAGAGCAGGGGAATGCCGCCATAGACGAGAACAAAGGCGTGGATTAGAAGAATTCGGCCGATTGCCAACGTCACCAATTTTGCATCACGCTGCTCAATCGCAATCTCCAACCCCGCCAACGATGCACATGAGCCATTGACCCGCCGATCCATATTTTCTGGATTGAATTGAAAAACCAATCCACGTGCAAAACTCTCTTCGTGCGTGCCCGTATAAAAATCGCTTAGAAACGAACGGTGTAAAAAGCCATTCAGCCCAACCCCTGCGGCGTTCTCATCGGTAATTGCCCAACCGATATCGTCATGCAACCGCACATAGGTTGCCCATGTCGAGGAGTTGGGGATGATGGGCAGTCGCTGCAAGGCATAAGTCATCAAGTTGACCTTGCGCTCCGCCAGTGCGCTCCACAGATAGACCATGAAGCTGTTGTGATAAGCCAGTTCGCACTCCTTCCCAGTCGCCAAACCCTGTCCAAAATAGGGGACAACATCTTCTGGCGAGACAATCGCTTCTGCTAATAGGATAATGGCAGGCGCAGCCAGCCGCGACAGCGCACGCCATGCCTGCAAGAGCGCATGTGCTTGTGGGAGATTTTCACACGTTGTGCCGAGCTGCTTCCACATAAATGCGACGGCATCCATACGGAAAATCTCAACGCCCTGATTGGCCAGATAGAGAATGATGTCTAGCATCTCGCCAAACACAGTGGGATTCTGATAGTTTAAGTCCCACTGGTAGGTGTTGAATGTCGTCCAAACCCATCGCTGGATATCCTCATGCCAGATAAAATTGCCACGCTTAAAATCGGGGAAAATTTCACGCAGCGTTTTATCATACTGATCGGGCAGCGTGCGGTCACGGAACATGAAATAGTAATCTTGGTAGGTTTGGTCGCCTGTCTTGGCCTTTTGCGCCCACTCATGGTCAGTGGCCGTATGGTTGCAGACAAGATCGGTGCAAAGACTAATACCGGCCGCGCGTAATTGGCCTGTTAGTCTCTCCAAGTCGGCCATTGTGCCGAGACGTGGATCGACGGCGCGATAGTCTTTGACCGCATAGCCGCCATCGTTTTCCCCCGTCCGTGGCTCAAGTAGCGGCATGAGGTGCAAATAGGTGATGCCAAGTTCTTGCAGATAGTCAATCCGCTTCGCAACACCGTTCAGATTGTCGGCAAAGCGATCGGCGTAGGCGATATAACCCATCTGGTCTGAGCGTTGATACCAGTCGGGCTTAAGCAGTCGTTCGTTGTCAAGGGCGCGTAATTCGGCCGATCGCTTCCCACGCCCCTTGCGTACAATCTCCAGAAAATTAACCACACATTGCTCAAAATCTGCGCGTTCCCCATACAAAAAGCGTAGCGGGCGCAAAACATCCTCGCCCCACGCTTGCCAGCGGGTGCGCAATTCGGCCGAAAAATTTTTCTCGATATAGTTCTCGATATGCATAAAAAGTGGAATGTAAACAGAATTTAGAATTGACGGCTGACGATGTCCAATCGACTACAGTTAGCCTTCGTACCAGTGGGCGGAACCCTTGCCAAACCGGTTTGGCACAAACGTCTGTTCGTCCATGGGTGGGCGAATGTATGCCAATTCCTCTTTCTCTGGGATTTCTTGCATCTCTGGCGTCACGTCATCGTAGGGGATTTGATCTAAAATATGCTGGATACAGTTGAGACGCGCCAATCGCTTGTCATCGGATGGCACAACATACCAAGGTGCTTGTTTGATATCTGTGTGCTCAAACGTCATATCTTTCGCCTTGGAGTAGTGCGTGTAGAGTCGATGCTCCTCCAAATCCATATCGCTCAACTTCCAACGCTTGATCGGTTCCGCATTGCGGCTCTTGAATCGCTTCCCCTGCTCTTCATAACTCACCGAAAACCAGTATTTGAGCAAGATGATTCCAGAGCGCACCAACATGCGCTCAAACTGCGGACAGGAACGCAGGAACTCTTGCACTTGCCGTTCCGTTGCAAACCCCATCACGTATTCGACGTTAGAGCGGTTATACCAACTGCGATCAAACAGCACCATCTCACCATCGGCGGGAAGATGGGTGACGTAACGCTGGAAGTACCATTGGGTCTGTTCCCGATCGGTCGGTTTGGGGAGTGCGGCAACCCGCACAATGCGCGGGCTGGTGCGTTCTGTAATCCGCTTGATTACGCCCCCCTTGCCAGCCGACCCGCGTCCTTCAAAGATGACCAGCACCTTTAAGCCCTGCTGTTTGATCCAGTATTGTAACTTGACCAGTTCCGTTTGCAGACGCGCCAACTCTGGCTCGTAGAATGCATTCTTCAAGCGACCATCCTTTTTGAAGATGTTTGCTTGTTTGCTCTCCTGATCTTTGGTGCTGTTTTCGCTCATCTTGTTTACTCCGCTAGCCCATTTCGGCCGATTACATCTCGATACCAAAATGCACTATCTTTAGGGTAACGCTGCTGCGTCTCATAATCGACGTAGACAATGCCAAAGCGCTGTGTATAGCCGAGCCCCCACTCAAAATTATCTAAAAATGACCATTGGAAGTAGCCAGCGAGCGGTACGCCGCAGGCGATGGCGTTGTGCGCCGCCTTGATATGTTTTTCCAAATAGCTGACACGTCGCTGATCATCCACCCGTCCACTTTCATCGGGATGGTCGAGATAGGAGCAGCCATTCTCGGTGATGTAGATTTTTTTCGGCCGATATTCAAACCAAATCCGACACAATGTATCTTGCAACGCTTGTGGATAAATCTCCCAGTTCATCGCCGTCAACTCTTCGAGCGGCACATGGTCAGGGAAGGGGAACACATCTAGCAACTCATCTTCTTTCGCATAGTGACGAGTGTACAGATTGATTCCCACAAAATCACACGGCTCTGCAATCGTCTCCATATCCCCATCCAGGACGAAATTCAACCCATATGGCAAATATCCTTCCTCTTTATAGAAATGCACCATATCGGCCGGATAGCCACGCCCAAACAGCGGGTCATTAAACCAGCGAATGTAGTAGCCATCCCAAATCCGCGCCGCTTCCCGCGCCGCGTGCGTATCAGTTGCGGGGTAGGCGGGTTCAAAGTTTGGCGCCGCTCCAATTTCCGCGTCTGGGATATTCTTGCGAATCGCCTGAACCGCTAACCCATGTGAAAGCAAAATATGATGGGCGGCCGTTAACGCTTTTGTCCAATCTCGAATACCGGGCGCGTGCATGCCAAGCTGATGGCTCAACATACTCGCGCACCATGGCTCATTGTGTGTAATCCAATGTTTGACCCGATCCCCAAATGCGGCACTACAAACAGCGGCAAATTCGGCAAATGCGTAAGCCGTATCCCGCTGTGTCCACCCCTCCATGCCATGCAGTGCGACTGGCAATTCCCAGTGGTAGAGTGTTGGAAACGGCGTAATACCCTTTTCAAGCAGCTTGTTGATTAGGTCATTGTAATAGTCAATGCCTGCCTGATTAACCTCACCCCTGCCATTGGGCAAAATGCGCGGCCAAGAAATCGAGAAGCGATAAGCTTTGATCCCTAATTCAGCCATTAGGTCGATATCTTCGGCATAACGATGGTAGTGGTCACACGCCACGTCCCCTGTTGACCCATCGCTTACCTTGCCCGGAATGTGCGCGAAGCGATCCCAAATCGACTCCCCGCGCCCGTCTTCATTCACCGCACCTTCGATTTGATACGCTGATGTTGAAACGCCCCATTGGAAATTTTCTGGAAATGTGTACATAGTTTTCGAATTGGCTTTTGCCCGGTTGTGGACAGGTTAACAGCCGACCTCATATAAAAAAAGCCAGATAATCACAAAACTATCTGACTTTTTGTTTGCTTAACAACGTTTGCTGACGATATTCTGCCTAACCCTTTACAGAGCCAGCCAGCAACCCGCGCACAAAGTAGCGTTGTAATGAGAAGAAGACGATCAGCGGCAGCAACATCGTGATGAACGCACCCGATGTCAGTAAATGCCAGTCATCACCACGTGAGCCAACAATCTCTTGTAACTGCATCGTCAGAACACCCGAGTTAGGCGTGCCGAGCAAGAAAACGAGCGCAATCAGATAATCGTTCCAAACCCAAAGGAATTGGAAGATGGCAAATGACGCCAATGCGGGAACGGAGAGTGGCAAAACCAACCGGATGAAAACGGTAAAGTGCGATGCCCCGTCGATAAAAGCCGACTCAAGCGTTTCGCGCGGTAGCTGACTGATATAGTTATACAGCAGATAGGTTGCCAGCGGTAAGCCAAACCCCGTATGCGCCAGCCACAAGCCGAGATACGTCCCATTCAACCCCAATACGCTGTAAGCCTTCAGGACGGGAACGAGCGCAACCTGCAATGGCACAACCAGCAACGCGATGATCATCACAAAGAACACTTTGCGCAATGGGAAGCGCATCCACGCAAAGCCATAGGCGGCAAATGCTGCGATCAAAATCGGAATCACCGTCGCGGGAATGGTCACGGCGAGACTATTCAGGAAAGAGTTCGAGAGATTCGCACCTTGCACCGTGACGATCTCACCGCTAGCCGACTCAACCTCCAGCGACTTTCCCGACAACACCGTTCTGTAATTTTCAAGCGTGAAGCCTGTATTTGTCACCCACTGACGTTCCTGAATTTCCAGACCGCCGATGCGCTTGTTACCAACCCAGCGATAGCGCACACCGTCGATTTCGACACCTGCCCGCCATTCGTCAAAGGTGTACGCCTCCGTTGAGGCAATCGCGGGAATGGCAAACGGGACGTCATTGTCAAAGTCGCGTGGCACGTCGTCAAAGCGTCCCGTTTCGACGTATTCGCGATGGGGCAAAATCGACCACCAGCCCGATGTTTGAATGTCGAAGCGATCGCGGAATGAGGAGATGAACAGCCCAAACGTGGGCAATGTCCACATCGCACAGATGAAGAGGAGGATCAAATTTGTCACTGTCTTACTGCGTTTTTTACCTGTAACCATGTTGAAATCCTCCTTAAAATGCTTCGTTTTCGTTGAACTGCTTCAAGTTGTAAATCATCACGGGGATGACGGCGATCAGTAAGATAATCGCAATCGCAGAGCCAAACCCCTGATTGCGAAGGACAAAGTTCTGTCTATAGAACTGCGTCCCGATTACCTCCGTATCGTAGTTACCGCCCGTCATTGCCCAAACGACGTCAAACACCTTGAGTGTAAAGATGACGACCGTGGTGGAAACGGTGATGATTGTGCCGCGAATGTAGGGAATCATGATGCGGAAGAAAATTTGTGATTCAGTTGCCCCATCAACACGGGCTGCTTCCATCAAATCTTCAGGAATGCCTTTGAGCGCGGCCGAAAACAACACCATCGCAAACCCCGTTTGGAGCCAAATAACGATGACGATTAGGAAGAGATTGTTCACCCAGCCGATTCGGCCTTCTAGAAATCCGAGCCATCCAGGCATGTTTGTATACAGCTCGTTGATCCAGATTTGGGTTGTCCATGCCTGTGGTTTGAAGCCGAGTGCCTTGACAAATGCATTGAAAAGACCGATCTGCGCTTGGTCAACGGGGCGCACCTCATAGATAAACCCCCAAATAACCGCCGCACCAATGAGCGAAATCGCCATTGGCAAAAAGATCAGCGACTTGGCGACCTTCTCGTAGCTGCTGCGGTCGGCGAGGACAGCGATCAACAATCCTGCAATGATTGATAAGGTTGCGCCAAACACAACCCAAAGCAGGTTGTTGCGAAAGGCGAGTAACATCACGTTACCCGGCTCAAAAAATGCGGTGTAGTTGGCGAGACCGACAAACTCATTGCCTGATTGGTCGCGGAAGCTGAGTAAGAGGGTGCGAATAGCAGGGTAAGCGAGGAATCCGATCAAGAGTGCAACGGCGGGGCCGACAAAAAAGTACGGTTGAATCGCAACGCGAATTGTGAGCGGCAGTGATTCAATCAGAAAGTCAACGACCCAGAAAAAGAGAGCGAATCCGCCGACACCCCAAATAATTGCGAGTAGAACGACTATTGCTTTTTCACCTGTTTCGGCACGGATGGAGTTGTCACGGAAAAAGACAAAACCATAATAGAAAATGAATAAGGTGACGGCCAACATGAGTAAGCCGAGACCAAAGCGCGGAAAGTCAAAATCTTTGTCTGATCTGACTTCTGGTTTAGGGGTTATAGCTGCCATTAGATTCTCCTTCGAGGCATGATGCGGGTGAACGGGTATTTTGTTAGCTTAAATAATTCACGTATCGCGATGTTGAGGTAGGGCGAGCTAAATGGCAGGGAAATCGTACAACTTGTAAGCTCTATGCCATTTACTTAGCCCCTACGACAGGCTGCGTAACATGCGTTAGATAAGTTAGAGATCTGACCAGGACAGATTAGACTTCAAGAAATTAATTCGGTAAACGAACTGTCATTCCCGCGAAGGCGGGAATCCACTCTTTTGGCGAGGAAGTTGCGGGAAATCCATACCGCAGGGTCACAGAGTGACATTCCCGCAACACACAGATTTGGTTACCTGATTTATTTTTTAAACTGCAAAATGTTCTGGTCAGACAAATCGGCCGAAATAAGCCCAGCGTAACTTGGTATGGGGATTTCGGCCGATCAATAACATTTACCTCTATTCGGGCCAGCTTGCGTCGATATTCTCAAGTGCTGTCTCAAGGTCTACCGACCCAGATACCCAGCCGGTCATCTCTGTCCAGAACGTTCCTGCACCAACTTCACCGGGCATCAAATCAGAGGCATCAAAGCGCACGCTTGTCGCATCTGCAATGAACGCACCGATTTGTGCATCAACTTCACTGCCATACCAGTCAAGATTCGCATCTTTGTGTGGTGACAACGCGCCACCTTGCGCCATCCACTCTTGCAACGATTCACCGCGTGAGAGATACGCCATCACAGCCATAACCTCTGGACGGTCGTCAAATGCAGCAAACAGGTCACCAGAAACGAGGTAGGGGCGACCATACGCTTCGTCTACAGGTGGGAGGTAGAAAATGCCGTAATCATCAGTTGTCGTCCCTTCAGGGAAGAAGCTGGTGATAAAGCTACCTTGACGGTGCAGCCAGCACTGTGGTGGGTCATCAAACATGCCCGTTGGCGCGTCACCAAAGCCAGTTGTGGCAATTGAAGAGCGTCCACCGAGCACAAAGTCATCATTGAACCAAATTTGTGCCATCGTTTCGGCCGCGTTGGTTACTTCAGGACTTGCGAATCCAAGGTCGCCTGCGACCCACGCATCGTAGTTCTCAAGCGATGTCGTCCGCAACATCATGTCCTCAATCCAGTCAGTCGCTGTCCAACCTGTCGCAACACCAGACTCGATGCCGATACACCATGGCGCATCACCATCGTCAGAAATCGTCTGTGACAGTTCAATCAGCTCGTCCCATGTGGTTGGGACTTCATAACCAGCCGCTTCCCATGGACCTTTTGGATAGAATACCTGGCTTTTACCGAACACGCGGTACCAGACGCCAGCCATAATGGGGCCATCGGGGCCTTCCATCGTCGCCATGTCTAGCCAGCTATCAATGTACTGACCACTTAGATAGTCGCGGTCAAGTTCGCTGCTGATGTCAACAATCAAACCATCACGTACAAAGCTATTCAACAAACCGGGCTGCGGGAAGTCGGCAATGTCGGGCGGGTTGCCAGCGTCAGCGCGGACAGAGATGGCAGCTTCAAACTCTTTCGAGCCTTCATACTGAATGTCAATGCCGGTCGCTTCTTCAAATGCTGCCACCGTCTCGTTGAACTTGCGCTCATCTTCATCAACAGCAGGGCTAAAAACGGTCACGACGGTGCCGTCAAATTCACCCGCATAGGCGCGTTCCAAAATCTCAGGACGGTCGGTCATCACGCCGTCGCCGGCCATGCCCTCGCCCATATCCTCGTCACCTTCATCTTCACCACCATCCATATCACCAGAGATACCACCTGCGCCTTCTGGCCAGCTAGCGTCGATGTTTTGGAGGGCTTCTTCGAGGTCTACAGAACCAGACACCCAGCCAGTCATTTCTGTCCAGAATGAGCCTGCGCCAACTTCGCCGGGCATCAAGTCTGATGCGTCAAAACGTACGCTGGTCGCATCTGCGATAAAGGCACCAATTTGTGCATCAATTTCACTGCCGTACCAAGCTAAATCAGCATCTTTGTGTGGTGACAATGCGCCACCCTGCTCCATCCAAACTTGCAGTGATTCACCTTTTGTCATGTATTCCATGACGGCGATAACTTCTGGGCGGTCGTTGAATGCAGCGAAAAGATCACCAGAAACGAGGTAGGGGCGACCATATGCTTCGTCTACAGGTGGCAAGTAGAAGATACCGTAATCATCAGCCGTTGTGCCTTCTGGGAAGAAGCTGGTGATAAAGCTGCCTTGACGATGTAGCCAACATTGTGGTGGGTCATCAAACATGCCCGTTGGCGCGTCACCAAAGCCAGTTGTGGCGATTGAAGAGCGTCCACCAAGCACATAGTCGTCGTTGAACCAAATCTGTGCCATCGTTTCGGCCGCGTTTTGTACTTCTGGGCTGGCAAATGGCAGATCGCCGTTGACCCATGCATCGTAGTTCTCAAGCGAGGTCGTCCGCAACATCATGTCTTCGATCCAATCTGTTGCCGTCCAACCCGTTGCAACACCAGACTCAATACCGATACACCATGGTGCGTCGCCATCGTCAGAAATCGTCTGTGAAAGCGTGAGCAATTCGTCCCATGTGGTTGGGATTTCGTAACCAGCCGCTTCCCATGGACCTTTTGGATAGAACACCTGGCTTTTACCAAACACGCGGTACCAGACACCAGCCATGATGGGGCCATCAGGGCCTTCCATCGTCGCCATGTCGAGCCAACTGTCGATGTACTGACCGCTCAGATAGTCACGATCCATGTATTGGTTAAGATCGACGATCAAGCCGTCACGTACAAAGCTATTCAACAAACCGGGTTGTGGGAAGTCAGCGATGTCAGGGGGGTTGCCAGCGTCAGCGCGGACAGAGATGGCAGCTTCAAACTCTTTCGAGCCTTCATACTGAATGTCAATGCCTGTCGCTTCTTCAAATGCAGCCATCGTCTCGTTGAACTTGCGCTCATCTTCGTCAACGGCGGGGCTGAAGACCGTTACAACTGTGCCAGCGAAGTCACCGTTCATCGCTTGGGCGAGCATTGAATCACCCATTGCAGCATCGTCATCGGCTGGTTCGTCGGCTGGTTCATCGGTTGGTTCGTCAGTTGGTGCTGGATCAGCATCAGTTTCGGTGTTGTCTGTCTCTGTGACAGGTTCATCTACGGGATCGTCCGCAGGTTCTTCATTGCCGCCACATGCCACTAAAACGAGTGACAGTGCTAGCAACATGGTCATTAACAAAAACCATTTATTTATTTTCTGCATTTTTCTTCTCCTAGAAATTTACGGTTGATAAAGCGAAAGCGTTCGTAAAGAATTGTTTAGTACTTGGGTAATTGTTCACCTCCTCAGTTTTAACTTCCTATGGGTGGCTTGCACGTCGATTGACGTAGGACAAGTTCTAACGGTAGGGTGCGATGGATGAGATCGGCCGAATTTGAGCCATCATCTTCCAACTGCTCCAATAAAAGATCAACTGCCTCAACTCCCGACTCAAACAGCGGCTGCCGTATCGTCGTTAGGTTGAGATATTGCGCCACTTCAATGTCGTCATAGCCAATAATTGACAACTGTTCTGGCACGTCAAATCCGAGCGTTTGTGCCGCCTGCAACGCGCCAATCGCCTGTGTGTCGCTCATTGCAAAAATGGCGGTCGGTGGTTCGTCTTGACTGAGTAAATCGAGTGCAAGACCGTAGGCATAGCGTTGGGCGTGGGGGCCTTGTTTGTGAAGATGGGGATGGTGGGGGATTTCGGCCGATGCCAATGCCGCACGATAACCTAAATAACGTTCACGCGGGGTCGTAAATTGCAGCGGATTCGCCTTGCCATCATCAATGACGTCACTAATGTAGCCGATTCTCCGGTGTCCTAATGTAATCAGGTGTTCGACGGCTATTCTTGCGCCCTGAATGTTATCAGTTGAAATATTGTTTAACTTAGGATGGGATTGGTCGAGCAGAACGGTGGGAATGCCACGTCGTGCAAGTCGTTCAACGAGAGAATCAGGCGGGACGAGCGTGATAATGATTAAGCCATCAATGCGCTCTACACGCGGAACCTCAGCGAAAATCTCATTGCGTCGTCGGATGGTTTCTACATTAAAGAGTGAAAAATCATACCCAGTTGCTGATAAGGCTGATTCAATGCCGCGTAGTCGTTCAATACAGGAAGGGGTCGTAAAGTATGGTGCAATCACGCCAATCGCATGGGTTTTGCCAAGAGAGAGCCGTCGTGCGTTCGCATTCGGTTTAAAATCCATATCGGCAATCGCAGAAAGCACCCGCTCACGTGTTTCAGCACGCACGTTGGGACTGTCGTTGAGAACGCGAGATACTGTGCCAACGCCAACAGAAGCGCGTTTAGCGACATCTCGAATTGTTACATTCGCCATGAATTCTCTTCTTCTTCCTAGCCTACACAAAACGACCCTGAATTGTGTACTTTCTCTAATTGGAACCGCTTCCAATTGGTTAAATATATCGGATGACGCATTTTCTGTCAAGAATTTTATGTCGTTTTGCGGCGGTCTCGGGTTTGCAATACTCGTGAACGATCACGAAATCGATCCATAAGTTTCGGTTGCACGGCAAGTGCAAAACGCTATAATGAATCGCTGTCTTGGAGAAGTCGCATAGTGGCCTAGTGCGCGGGCTTGGAAAGCTCGTATACCGAAAGGTATCGTGGGTTCGACTCCCACCTTCTCCGCTCATGCGCCCCACTTTTTGGGGCGTTTTTTTTTAGACGCGAGCGGCTAGCTTCTAGTTGCTGGCATTGGGAAGCGCGATGTTAAGACGTTCAATTTTGCTTGTAATTTTCTTGTTTTTGGCTGTTGGCAATCCTGTGCAGGCACACACGGTGACAGAAGTGGGCGATTATGCCATCATTGCGGCATGGGAAAATGAGCCGCCAGTCGTCGGTGAATGGAACGCGATTGTGATAGACATTTTCAACACCAATGGCGCGATTAGCGCGACTGAAGTCGGTCTTCGGCAATTTGAGCTAGTCAACGGGGAGATCACGCGCGCCGCTGTGCCGTCCCAATCCTTTGCCGAAACTGTGCGCTTCACTGTTTCATTCATTCCGACGGTTGAGGGAGAGATTGGCGTTCATCTCGTAGGAACATTGGCTGGCGATCCACTTGACGTAACCGTCTATCCTGAGCGGGTTGAGCCAGTTCGCATCCTTCAATTTCCGGGCGTTTTCCTCTCAAACGGCGATTTGCAGGATGGCTTAATTCGTATCGAGGATCGTCTTGCTGCCCAACAGACGCAACTATTGATCGCATATCTCGTCGGTGGAATCGGTGTCGTCATCGGCGTTGTTGGCATCATCAGCGCACGCCGTAAGCAGTAGGCTCGATGCAGGGGCGGAATCCATTCTTCTTGCATAAATCCTGCCCACCATTCCCTTTATTCTGCTAACCATCTCCGCTTTAATCCCACTATGAACAGACCCATTTATGTGCCCCCCATGCGACCCGGCGATGTGCGCCCTCCCAGCAAAGCGATTTTTGCCCAAATGGGTGAAGAAAATGTGCGCCAAATGTTGCGCGATTTTTATCAAGAGCTGGGCGCGTCCGCGATCAAAGAGATGTTTCCGCGTAATTTGGAGATTGCGAGTCAGAAATCGGCCGATTTCTTCATCGGTCTACTCGGCGGCCCCGCACTCTACCATCAGAAACATGGCAACCCAATGATGCGCGCGCGCCATATGCCATTCTCAATCAATGCACAAAAGCGGCAAGTTTGGCTCGACTGTTTTGAGGCAGTGCTTGTCGATGCGGAAGAAAAGTATGATTTTCCCGCCGACGAGCTTCCCGGTTTTCTCGAATTCCTGCGCGGGTTTTCGATGTGGATGGTCAATTCGGCCGAATAAACGATACCGTACTGCCACAGTTGTAATGTGGCGGTTTTCTTCCCAACCCTAAACTTCGCACACGCTTTTCCCCATGCAAGACTACATCAATCTCCTCCGCAAAAATGCTGCCTATCGTTTGCTGTGGCTCGGCGCAGTCGCCAGCTATATGGGCGATTGGTTTAACCTGATCGCATCGGCCGATCTCATCAATTCACTCACAGACAGTGGCGCAGCGATCAGCTACCTCTTTTTGGCACGCTTCTTGCCCTCCTTTGTTCTCAGTCCATTTGCGGGGGTGTTTGCGGACCGGTTTAATCGCAAAAAGCTGATGATAGGAGCAGATTTGGCGCGTGCGGGGATTGTGTTGTGTTTTCTGTTGATCAGATCGGCCGATCAAATTTGGTTGCTCTACTTCCTAACGGTCGCCCAATTTTCGTTTAGCGCAATCTTTATCCCCGCCAAATCGGCCGTTCTGGCCAATATCGTGGATGATGAAGATTTAGTGACGGCCAACGCACTTGACAGCACGACGTGGAGCATGATGTTGGCGGTTGGCTCGCTGTTGGGTGGAATTGTCACGGCGGGGTTTGGCACGACGACGGCGTTCATAATGGATGCGCTGACATTTGTGGCGGCGGCGATTTTGGTGTTGCGAATTCAGGCACCGGGCCGCAGTTTTTCGGCTGAATCGCTACCAACGCAAGGCGGGTTTCTCGAATTTATCGACGGCCTTCGCTATCTAAAAGGATTGCCCTTTATCTTAGCACTCGCACTCGTCAAGGCAGGTGGCTCCCTCGTATGGGGCGCGACCAACGTGATCGAGGTCGAATTTGCCAACGAGATTTTCCCGATCAATGGGGATGGTGCGACGACGTTGGGCATTATCTATGCCATTACGGGCATCGGCACGGGTCTCGGCCCGATCTTTATGCGCCGCTGGCTAACCGACGCACAGCCCCGCCTTCGTCTCGGTATCCTCATTGGCTACGTTTGCGCCACATTGGGCATTGCGCTCGTCGGCGTTGCACCCACCTTTGCCGTGCTTGGCATAGGTACCTTCTTGCGCACATGGGGAACCGGCACAATGTGGGTTTTTTCCAGCGCACTTTTGCAACTCAGCGTCGCCGACAAGGTGCGCGGGCGTGTCTTCGCGTTTGAGTTTGCCATGCTGACACTCACACAGTCAATCTCGATCCTCTATGCGGGGCAGGCCATCGACCGTCTTGGCTGGTCGATCCGCACCGTCACGCTTTCGACAGCGGCGGTCGGCGTGCTCATTTCTCTGCTGTGGGCAGTCGTCATCACTCGTCAGCATCAGCAATCCGTTCAACGTTAACGCGGGTAACGACTCAGGCTGGTCAGCATTTCAGCCTGTCAGCATTTCAGCAAAGTAAAAGGGATCTCTGAGCATTCACGGGGTAAAGGTTCGGGAAATCCAATTCCCGAACCACAGAGTGGGCATGTATCGGGAATGTCGCTCCGCGACCCTGCGGTATGGATTTCCCGATACCATTGTGCATAACCACACCATTCCTCAAAGAGCCAGAAAATGCAGGGCTGTTTTTGTGTATGCGTAATACCGTGTGCAAAATGACAAGTTCGTTTAGGTTATTTATTGTCCATGCTGGCTGACTAGCTGACTAGCTGACTGCCTGAGACGCTACCAGCGAGAAAGGTCGAAAGTCTTTTATCCCCTTGCACAACTTTGCTGACATCAGTATGCTACGATTGAGGCCAAAACATAATGAGACAACAACGACGCATTCTGTTCATTCCACTCCTACTCTTGTTGCTTTTTACACAGGCAACAGTCCACGCACAACGTACATTTTATTGGGATAGCTACGATGTTGACATCGAACTGCGCACGGATGGCTCCCTCGATATAACGGAACATCAGTCGATCGTGTTTGCAGGTGGCGAGTTTACCTACGGCTATGCCACCATTCCGCGCAATCGACTTGATAACATCGGCAATATCAGCGTCCGCGAAGGGGACACCGTTTTTACCCAGTCAACGAGCGAAGCGCCCTACACATTCACCACGATTGATCGCGGCAGCGAAATCGAAATCAACTGGTTCTTCCCCCCCGCACAAGGGGAGCATACCTATACCTTTAGCTACACGGTTGATGGCGCCGTGCGCGTCGAAGAGGGGGGCAGTCAGGTCTTTTGGATGGCGATTCCCTCTGATGTTCCCGGTCGCATTGAACGTAGCACCGTCATGGTGCGCGTTCCCGAAGGGGTAACCATTGAATCCGCGCTCGCGCTCGCAAGTGGCAGCGAACTCGATGCCAACACTTACGAAATTAGCGATGATAAACGCACGGCCGTCTTTAATTACGGCAATCTTGGAACGGGCGACACGTTCGAGACGGGCATTCGCTTCCCAACGGGTCAGCTCGACCTCGCTATTCCCGATTGGCAGCGGCAAGAGGCGATCAATGATGCAATTGGACTCACCGTTTTAGTCATCTCAATCTTGATGGTCGTTGGGTTGCCAATCTTGGTGCTTGGTCTTTGGTATACGCGGGGGCGTGATCCAGATGTGGGGTTGGTCGCTGAATTTTTAGAAGCCCCGCCGAGCGATCTGCCGCCCGCAATTGCTGGCTCGTTGATCGATGAATCGGCCGATATGAGCGACATCATCTCTACCGTTGTCGATCTCGCCAAACGCGGCTACATAACCATCCACGAAGATAAGAAAGACCACGAATATCGTCTGACAGATAAAGGTTGGGATGGTGTACACCCATTCGAGAAACGCTTGATTCGTGCCATCTTTGGCAACAAAAAAGAGCGCAAGTTGAGCGATTTGCGCTACAAGTTCGCCAACAAACTGCCCGCCATTCGCCAAGATTTGTACGACGAGATGGTCAAACTGAACTTTTTCAATCGATCACCCGAATCGGTTCGCAATGGGTATCGCGCGGCGGGTATCCTCGCTGGGGTGCTCGGCGTGATCGGGTTTATCTTTATCGGCTCCGTGTTTGAAGGTGTTGCAACGGCAGCATGTCCGGGATTGGCGCTGATCCCTGCTGCGCTTCTGTTGATCTACACAGCGGGACACATGCCCCGCAAAACGGAAAAGGGCGCAGAAGCAGCGGTACGTTGGGAAGCGTTTAAGAACTATCTGCGCAATATCGAAAAGTACACCGATTTACAGGAAGCTGGCGATATTTTTGAGCAATATCTGCCGTATGCTGTCGCATTTGGATTGGAACGGAGCTGGATTGGTAAGTTCAAGTCAGTCCCAACCGCACACCCTCCCATCTGGTACGATCCCTATCCACGGACAGGTCGCTATGGGCGACGCGGCGGTTCGGTTATCGGAATGCCCAGTGGTGGCGGGGCAGCAACTGGCGGTGGCTTACCTTCACTTGAGGGAATGGCTGAAGGAATGTCGGGTGGCTTAGAAAATATGTCGCAAGGGTTAACGCGAATGCTCAACTCGACCTCTACCATCATGCAAAGCCAAAAGAGCAGCAATAGCAGCAGCGGCGGCATGGGTGGTGGCAGCTTTAGCGGTGGGTTTAGTGGCGGAAGTTCTGGCGGTGGTAGTCGAGGTTTTGGATAGATTGCACTGTTCAGTCGATATTGTATTGTCAACAGGAGCATGACCGCTTGCTGTTGACGAGACAATTGTGCGCTGAACACTGTTCACTGAAAAATGGGTAAAACAATCGGAATGGTCATGATCGGCGGCGCAATTGCCGCATTTATTCTCGTTGCGCTGGTAATGGGTGTTTTTAGTCAGGACGGATTGAGTAACAGCGGCGCGGTATTGGGGTTTGCACTGTTTACACTTGTGCTTGTATTGCCGCTGGCGGGGGCTGGCATCTTTTTCATGCGCAAGGGTGGTGCAGAAGAGGCTGAACTGGCCGACGTGCGGCAAGAGCGCAAGCTACTCAGCATGGTCAAAACGCAGGGACAGGTTGAAATCAGCGATGCCGTCTTTGAGCTAAATAGTACGCGCGACAAGGTGCATGAGATGTTATACGCGCTGGTCGGCAAGGGGCTATTTTCAGGTTATATCAATTGGGATGAGGGGACGCTTTATTCAGAGCAAGCATCGCAACTAAAGGAGCTGACAGCTTGCCGTAATTGTGGTGGGCAGTTGGATTTGGCGGGCAAAGGGGTGATCAAATGCCCCTTCTGTGGGACGGAATACTTTTTGTAGGCACACCACCAGATGCAACCTATCGTCAACGCACATACCCATCTCGAACTTGGCTGGCTTCAGCATCTTTGCCCGCGCGGACACGGCGCGCCATTTGTCGATTGGATGGAGAAACTGGTTGGGCTGAATCGTGAGGCACGTGAAGCGGGACGACGCGAAGAGCTAAACGTGTTGTCAATTGAGCGTGGCATAGCGGCGTTAAAGTCATATGAGACGACGCATGTGGGGGATATATCACAGTCGGGTTTAAGTATTGAGCCATTGTTTGCGAGTGGATTGAGTGGGGTTGTCTATATTGAGGTGATTGGCTCGGTGCGAGAAGTTGCCATGTTTATGTTTGAACGTGCCGTGCAGATGGTGCGCGAATTTCGGCCGAAACAGCCCAAAAATTTCAAAATCGGCATTACAGCCCACGCGCCTTATTCAACCCATCCAGATGCTATTCGTGCATCGGCCGATTATTGCCGTGTGGAAGATATCCCATTTTGTATGCACGTGGCGGAAAGTTCGGCCGAAGTTGCCGCTCTCCGGCATGGTACAGGCGATCTTTTTGAGCTCGCCGCGCGGATCGGCCAAGACACTGCTGGCCTCCTGGTTCACCAGACCCCCATTCGTTATCTCGCCTCGCTCGGCGTCTTAGAGGCAAAACCACTGCTGATTCACATGGTTCATGCCGATGAGCACGAACTTGATTTGGTTGCCGCAGCGGGTGCAAAGATCGCTCACTGTCCGCGCAGCAATGCCCTGTTGCAATGTGGCACATTCCCACTCGAAAAAGCCCTCGCACGTGATATCCCCGTTGCGCTCGGCACAGATAGCCTTGCCTCAGCCCCCTCGCTCAACATCCATGATGAAGCGCGTTTCGCCGTCAGTGTTCATCAAGGCTATGTTTTCCCCGCGCAAGTCGAAGCCCTTCAACACAACGCTGATGTACTGGGCAGCCAATAGTAGGTGTTGATCAAAAAAGGGCGAATGTGAATGAATCACACTCGCCCAATGTTGTTGCGGATATTGTGAAAGACTAGCTTTCAACGGCGGTCTTGCTGACAACTTCGATTAACTCATAGTGCAGCTTGGATGCATCGGCCGGTGGATTCTCTACTTCTGTCACAGTGACGCGAATCTCATACTCGAAGCCAGCTTCCCACTCAAAACCAGCGATGCTGTTGTAGAAAAACAAGTACTCTTCGTTGGGGTCTTCTTTGACAAGCAGACATTTTTGCGGAGCAACCCCCACACAATCAACCTGTTCTGCACCAACGTAGAGCGTTTTTTCAACTGCGTCCGTTGTCGCTTCATCACGCACGAAAATCAGTAGCGTGTTGCTTTTGGCGTCGCCCAATGTGAGCGTCTCATCTGTTGCGGTAAATGTACGGACTTCCGCCATCTTTTGCAAAAATGCTTGCTCATCTACATTGGTCGCCTCATCACACATTCTGCGAGTTGTCGCAATCGGCTCTAACGTAATCTTGTTTCCATCGATCACATAGCTGGTCGTATAGCGATTACAGCCTGCGTTGCCCGTTAATTGACCATTCTCGAAGCTTGCAGTCAAGATTGCCTCGCTGATAATGTCTTGTGAAACTAGGTCGCTGAGTGTCCAGTTGGTCGAATTGACATCGATATTCGTTCCATCGGTCATTGTTTCATCTGCCTTCTCATCGGCCGAAAACGTAGCTAGCACATTGCCATCTGCGTCTTCAAGCGACAAGGTTTGGCGCGTAATTGAGTAACGCACGGTGTTGCTCAACAAGGTGGTAAACTGCGTCTCACGCTGATTTACCTCGTCATCCAGACAAGCCTTCAGCGTTTGATTGAGTTGATCAAAGCTCAATTCGTCGCCGCCTAAGGTGTAGGAACCACCGAATGTATTGCAACCTGTCGAACCAGTAACCGCACCATCTTCTAGCAAGAAGAAAATATTTTGGTCAATTGCCATCGAGACGATGCCATTTTCTTCAGCAATGGCGTTGAGGGTCCACGTTGTTCCTTCAAGTGTGCGGTGCTCTGGAATTGCAAAGCCTAGCTCACCCTTTTCGGTCTGAATGGTCAACGTTCCAGCGTCCAATACATAGCTCGTCGCGGTTGCCAATGCATCGAGATAGGCGCGACCTTCTTCCATAATTTCCATCGGCTCACAGGCCATCATTGTGGACATAAAGCCACTGGTGTCAAAGGAGATCGTGTCGCCTTCGACGGTGTAGCTTGCGCCATAGCCGTTGCAACCATCACTACCGCCGACAGTCTCTTCATCAAACTGCAATGTGATATCGCCAGTTGGCGTTGCACCGTTGAGAGAGATTAGGTTCCAATCTGTGCCGAGTAATGGATTATTTTGCAACGCTTCGTCGGGTTGGCTGCCACTTGTTGCGGAATCATCTTGTTCGGTTGGTAAGGTTGGTTCGAGGGGCAATGTTGGCTCCAGTGTCGGTTCTTCCGTCGCTTGCAGGCTGCCGCCTTCCTGTGCTGATGGCGCACATGCGACCATAAAAATTGCGATTACTAAAATCAGTAGTTCATTGATAACTTTTTCGATCTTCATCAGTAAGCTCCTTGATCACTCATCGCGATGACGAAGTGATGAATTTGAGAATTTGTGTCGAAAGCAGTTGCCTTCGCCCTTCAAACGCGACTCACTGAGCGATTGTTCCGATTTTCACAAACGCAAACGAAATTATTATGTTGAGGGGAGTGACTCTGGAAATGTTTTGAAAATAGTTGTGAGGCGATCAGAATCGGCCGAATCTTCCCAATAGATTACATGGCGTGGGTCACTATTTTCGGGCGGATTGGGGTGGGTGACAAGGTGCGGATTGGGGGTGGTTTCGGCCGAAAAAACCAGCACTAACGCCCCCGCCTCTGTATCGGTGTAGACACCTGTCACATCGGTCAGACGCGCATTCGATAACCTTTCGGCCGCTTCCCAAGGCGTTTCGGCGGGATGAACATTGCCCGAGGGGAGGACATAACGATCACCGCGTCGCTCCCAGCGCACCCCGCCATTCCTATCCTGAACCACAACGGCGACACGCACGTGCCTTGGCTGCAAGGGTTGATAACGCGCCTGTGAAAACAGCTTGCGCTTCATATCCATTAACGGATAGTAGAGATTAATTAGGGCAAGCTGACCGATATTTTCAAGCGGACTAAGCTGATAACGCTGCCAATCGACTGCGCCGCCTGTGTGCTGAAGCGCACCTTCAATTGGCATTTCGTGAATTGGCAAGACACGTAATGGGATTGGATTTGTTTTGACGAAGCCCACGTTCGTGGTCTCAATGGAGGTCTTAACCGCACCCCCACGCAGCAAACAACGAAATGTGAATTGCAGCGTGCCCCCCCGAATGGGCAAATAGTCAAGCCGCACGAGCCGCACGGGTAATACTTTGAAACCCGTTTCCTCCTCGACCTCTCGCACTACGCCCTGATCGGGTGATTCACCAAAATCGAGGTTGCCGCCGGGAACAGCCCATGTCCGGGTGTCGTTGCGTTTGACGACGAGCAGTTCGCCGCGTTGATCGATAACAATGCCGCTGGTGACGATATTCATACAGCGGCAATGTTAACATGTGCAGTCATGTACGGGCAGTCATCGGCCGATAGTTTTCTTTACTGTTTACTGTTGACCGCAAACTATTCCTCATCGGCAAAGTCCCAACCAAAGTTGAGCGTGGTCAACTCCTGATCGGGCTGCAATGTGACGGTGAATCCAGTTCGGCCGATTTGTGGCGCGGTCATCAGACCGGGCACAAGCAGGGCATAATTTTCCTCTGATACGACATCGACATAGACACAGTAGGTTGCGCTGGGCAGGCTCTCAAAGCGGTAAATGCCCTCTGCATCGGTGACCGTTGTGGCAATTGTTTCGTCTGCCTCACCACATTCACCCCTGCCGAGCGTCATCGTGACGCCTGCAAGACGCACTTCGGCCGAAACGTCAAACACGCCATCCCCGCGCACTGTCCCATTTTCATTCTGCAAACAACCCGATGGCAACGTCGGCTGACCAAAAATATACGCGCTTTGATCACATAGATCACTCCACATAAAGCCGCTGATTTGACCGAGCGTTCCCGCTTCAACCACAATGATCTGTGTAAAAATGACGTTCGTAATGTCTTCGCCCAAACCGAATAGCTCGCCATCGTCGTTGCGGAAGAGCCAATCGCTGCGATAGGTGCCTAACGCTTCTGGCGCGGTAAAGCGAATCGTCACGTCTATGTGGTCACCGGGGGGAACGAGTCTGTCAAACGCCACAAAGTCCTCTGCGCCCATCTGCTCACCATCGGCAAATTGCAGCCCATACTCCGTATTCCATGTACAGCCACCTGTGTTGATCAAGCGCCACGTTTTGATGATCGGTGCGCCCGGTTCAAATGGTGTGTCGTCAGGCACGGTTACATCGCCCCAGAACGAAACCCGATCGCCGCAGTTTGCCTCAACCAATGTGTCCGACTGCTCCGTTTCTGGAACGGGCAAGAATTGATAGTCCCAACCGAATGGTGCAGCAACGGCATTTTCTGAGACTTCGATCAGCTGTTCCCCACTGGCATCTGGTGTGGTGAACTCGCCGGGAATCAGGATGGAGGCGTTGGGCTCTTCCGTTGGATTGATGTCAAGACAGTAGGTGCCAGCAGGGACATTCTCAAAGATGTATGCACCAGTGGAATCAGTTTCGGCCGAATCGATCTCATCGCCACAATCAGCATTCAATAGTTTCACCACCACACCAACCAGCGGCGGCTCACCCGTTTCCATCGTTCCATTGGCTGCAAATCCACCCGCCGCCTGCTCAACACACCCTTCTGATGGCACAACTGGTTCTCCACCCTCTCCTCCAGCAATTGCACATACGTCGTGAAATACTAAGCCCGCAATCTCAAAGCCGCTTGCGGTCGGCTCTTTTGTCGGTTCCAACGTTGGTTCTGGCGTCGGTAACACTTCTGGCGCGACATTATCAGTCCCAAACACAAATGAACTCTGCTGACCATTCACGTCTACCGTGTAGGAGCCTGCTGGCAAGCCGTTCACGTCTAATGTAACAAGCTCTTCAAATGGAACGAGTGCCTGTGTGCAGATTGCATCCGCGTCGCGTTGTGTTGTGATTACGACCTCGAATCGTTGTTCAACTCGCGTTTGTGTAATTTCGTCTATTTGTGTGCAGCCATCGGGTAGATTGCCCTGCACGGTAAGTTCAACTCCTACGGGCATCGTTTCAATTAAAGTCAATTGAACGTTGTCAACGGGCGCAAGCCCAGAAATGACGGCAACCGTCGCAACGGGAACATCCGTTGCTGGAATGGCGGTCGGAACAGCTTCTTCTGCCTGTGAACACCCACCAAATATGATCAAAAGCAGTAGCATCCAATATCTGCGATACATTTTTCACCTCGTCTCTCAACTAACAAGTCGCGCCTGTCGGTCACATCAAAACTAAGTACTGTGCAGAAGAAGCAGTGCAGCTTTCGACCGACCGATTTGTCGATGCATCAGCGGTGCCAACATTACTGGTGTACTGATCTACTTCCCCTTCCAAATACTTAACAACATTTGCCACAATACTAATCACGGGAACACAGTCAATTGCCGTTGTTCCCGCACCGTTTTTAGCAATGTGGGTTATTTTAACTTAGAACTGGCTTAAATGAAGATCTGAGTGGGATGATGTGTGCATTAAATGAGTGAATTTACCCATCTCTGTGGGGAAATACGTGTATTCAACGCTGTGTACAGGCTGTCTACAACAGGTATGAAATGGGTAGAAAATGCGTAGGATCTTTAGTGCAACGACCGTGTTCGCTATAATGCCACTGCATTGATGATCGCTATTTAATGGTCGATCAGCGTCGTTGCAAGGAGCATTTATGACAATATACAACCTGCCCCTTTTCCCACTCAACAGCGTGCTATTTCCCGGTGTGCCAATCTTTTTGCATATTTTTGAAGAGCGTTATAAGCAGATGATCAATCGCTGTGTCTCTGGGCGCAAGCCGTTTGGGGTCGTCTTGATAGAAGATGGTGTTGAGGTTGGTGAGGCAGCGGAACCTTATGAAGTTGGCTGCACGGCCGAGATTGTCAAAGTCGAGCGGCTTGATGACGGTCGAATGAACATCGTCGCCATCGGACAGGATCGCTTCCGCATTCTCGACATAAGCCAGCAACAACTCTATTTGCAGGGGGAAGTGGAGTCTTTTCCGCTGACCGATTCAAAAGGGCTGGAGCAGATTGCAGCGCGTGTGCGCTTGCAGGTGGAGGCTTATATCAACATATTGAGCGAGATGGATGCGGTGCAGATTCGTGTTGATGAAGGGTTGCCAGAAGATCCCGTCGATTTGGGTTACTTGGCAGCGTATGTCTTGCAGGTTTCGGCCGAAATCAAGCAGGAAATTCTCGAACAACAAAGCGCACGAGAGATGCTTGTGCTGCTTGAAAAGAAATACACGACAGAACTTTCGCTTTTGCGAGCTTACAATCCAGACAGCGGCACTATCTTTTCACTCAACTAAAGGCGTTTCAACACATGTCCCAACGTCACTACGATTTCAAAAACCCCAACGCAACCCCTGAGACTGCCACCGACGAAACAGGCGTTCACTCCAACAAACGACGTTATATTCTGACGGGCAACAATTATAAATCGGTGGTTGAAGAGCAGATTCAAGAGGCAATTGAGCGCGGTGATTTCGAGAATCTGCCTGGCAAAGGCAAGCCGCTTGACATTGAAGACAATCCATTTGCACGTGATATGCAGATGGCCTACAAGCTGCTGAAAGACAACAATTTCACCTTGCCATGGATCGACGAGCGCAATCGCATGTTGGAAGAGATTACCAAGCTGCGCGACCGTATGGCCCATCAATTCCAACTATTTGGACCCCAAATTAAGGCGATGGCACGTGGTGGACAAGTTGACCTTGCCATGCGACGTTGGACGGCGTTGCAAATGCAGTGGGAGACGGCGATGGAAGATCTAAACAAGCGCATCACCGATGTCAACCGCATGTTGCCGACGATGGATTTGGAAATTTACAAGCTCGATCTGAAAATTGAATTGGCGCGACTTGGCGCGACGCAAGAGATGGTTAATGAGTTCGTTGTGGATTGAGCGGACAGCGACTTATGATTTAAGCGTGATGTGAGTCACTTCGCCAATCGGTGTTTGTCGCATGGCGGTAATGGCCTCTTGTGGCATTTGCGTGATTGTAGACATTCTGGCGCGCGCGGCTGAGGGATCGCCCGTTGCAATACTTTCATACATCGTATTGAGAAAGTCTGTATCCATCGTCACCGCTTCCTCCTCTGCTCCAATCCAGTGGCGAAAGCTATGTAGGCGATTGAGCGGTCGTGCCAGCAGCGCATAGAGTTTGTTATGTGTGGCGTTACCGATCGCTTGAATAATGTCTGCCCAGCGTGCGATTAGCGTTTCCATGACGACAGACTCAGCCCCCATATCCTGAGCAGGTATATCGAGAGTGTGTAGCGTGCTGAGGTACTGATCGATTGTTTGGCGAATTTGGGCAAGATCGGCCGAATTTGCATTCTCCGCCGCCAACGCCACCATCTCTGGATAGAGCATCCTTTCATACTGGGTCACATCCCAAACGGTCGCATCCATCCGGCGCAATGCCAACAACAGTGCATCCCCGAATGCCTCAGTTGGTGAATGGGTCACGAACACCCCTTTGCCGTGCTGTGCCTCAACCAACCCTTTCGCCGCTAACATGCGTGTCGCGTCCCGCACGACGGCGCGGCTCACGCCATATTGCGCGGCGATTTCTGGCTCGGTCGGCAATGCTTCACCCCCCTTCCACGCACCGCTAACAATTGCTTCGGCGATGCTGTCCGACACCTGCTCGGCAAGGGTTTGTTTCTTAAATGGTTTCGTGTTGAGGCGTTTGCGAGCTATTTTTTCCATGTTTCGTGGTGTAAAGGCGATCAATTCGCATGTACAAAGGGAATGATAACAACAACAAGAGACCGCACACAACCCACGCCAAGTCAATCGAGCCACGCTCTGCGATGATACCTAATAGCAGGCTGCCGATAAATGCGCCTCCTGATGACATCATGGAGCGCACGGAGAGCATTGATGAGCGTCTTTCGGCCGAAATTTCAGCATTGAGCATCACGTTGATCGCGGGCGAACTGATCCCCATCCCAAAATAGATCAACCAAAAGATAACACCGGCTACAAACAGATTTGTCTGCATCACAATTAGCAGCAACAGCCCGCCGCGTAGCAGTTGCGTTAGTCCAACCAAAAGGCCCAAACGGTTGTTGAGATATGTGGCGATAGGCGTAGAAAGCATATTGCCGACGACCGCCAGCCCGAAGGTTCCCGTCATGATAATTCCAAAGACGACACTATTGCCTTTGGTTGCGCCTAGAAGCGTCACAAATTTGGGTTGCCAAAAATTCTCCAGTCCAATCAACACGAAGCCAGTCGCAAATGTTGTTACCAGAAGTAATCGAACAATGTCACTTTGGCGGCTCAGTTGAAGTGCCTCTTGCGCAAACGTTGGCACCGTTTGAAGCGATTCGCGCCAACTTAATTGGGGCAAAAGCGAGCGGTCTTCTTTGACAAAGAAGGCGATAAAGAGCGTCCGCAGTGCTGCAATGAGCAGTGAACCGACCAATGTTGCGGAGTAAGGGGTCAAAATAGCGGTGCCTTCGGCGGGCAGGAACGTTAGCCAATTTGGCAGGAGGCTGCCCAACAGGGTTCCCAATGCCAAACCGGTCAACGCAAAAGATTCAGATCGGCCGAACATTGGTTGCAATGGCGTTGTGCGATCAATTTTCTGAATCTCGTCGACAAACCATGCGTCGAGTGCGCCTGAGGAAAGTGCGCGACTGGTGCCATAGATAAGGCCACCAGCGATGAGCAGTGAATGTGAGTAGGCGCATAATAATAAGGCATTACCGACTATTTTTAGTAATCCAGCGATTAGGGTGACACGTTTTCGGCCGATTAGATCGGCCAAACTTCCTGTCGGCACTTCTAACATCAACCCTGCAAAGGTGACAGTTCCAAAGAAGATGCTGACATCCAATAACGAAAAACCGCGACTTTGTATGAGCAACACCAACAATGCCAAGGGCAGTGCATTACCAAACCAAAAGAGAAATTCACTTATGTAGTAAACGCGCTCGATCTGTTTTATCGACTTCATTGAACGACCTCATTCTTGTAACATCATGTCATATGATGACATGATGTTACAAGAATTAAAACGAGATGTCAACGATCAAATCATCTGAAGTTATTCAATTATTGCAATGCAGAGAAGGAAAAAATGGCGCGTAAATCTTCTTCGATGGCGACAGACTCACTTTCTGGCACTTCCCACGGCAGCGCGACTGTGAAGGTGCTGCCGATACCTACTTCACTGCGCACCGTGATCCCGCCGCCGTGCATTTCGGTAAGCCGCTGTGCTAAGGCGAGACCAAGCCCCGTTCCCTCATAGCGACGTGCTAAGGACGCATCGAGCTGGATAAATGGCTGGAATAGACGAACTTGATCGACGGGCGAGATGCCGATGCCCGTGTCGGAGACGAGGAAGTAGGTTGTGCGCGTTGTCATCGCATCATAGACATCAAGGGAAACTTTGCCACCCTCTGGCGTGAATTTGACGGCATTGGCAAGCAGGTTGATCAACACTTGGCAGATGCGGCGTTCATCGACATGCAGAATGGGGTGGGTGATATCGTAGCTAGAGCTAAGTTCGATGTTTTTACGATTCGCATTGGCACGTACAACGTTGAGCGAGGCTGCGCCGATATCTTGCACAGAGGTAGGTGCGATATGGATGCGAAACTCACCCGACTGGATTTTTGAAACATCGAGAATATCGTTGATCAGTGCGAGAAGATGATGTGCGCTTTGTTCAATCCGTTCGAGGGCAACATTTTGGCGCGCTGTCACGTCGCCATAGATCGTCTCGCGCATCGCTTCGGCCGTCCCGATAACGGCGTTCAACGGCGTGCGTAGCTCATGGCTCATGCTGGCGAGAAACTGATCTTTTAGCCGGGCGGCAGTGGTGAGGGCCTCGTTTGCGGCGACAAGTTCGGAAGTCCGTTCGTCAACGCGGGCGGCTAGCTCGGCTTCGCGCTGGGCAAGCGCTAAGAGTGCCGTCTTGCGCGTTGTAATGTCGCGTGAAAGCAGTAACCGGCCTTGCAGACGATTGCGCCGGTCATAGACAGGTGTGAGACGGATTTCGTAGTAGTAGTGTTCATTTTCGTCAGATAGCTCAAGCGTCTGATGTTCAGTGATTGGCACGAGGCGAATGTAGTGCCACCAATCTGGCGGCAGAAGCATTTCGATTGAGAGACGGGCCGTTTGCTCTGTATTGATATTATAAAACGGATTATGCGTAATTCGAATCGGTTGAGAAAGCGAGATGAAGTAAGCTGAAAGTAACCAAAACAGACAGGATACTTCAAATGCAAACTTTCTCAACCATAGAACAATCATAC
>JAUIAP010000070.1 GCA_030425205.1 Anaerolineae bacterium | reverse complement strand
ACGGAGTATTACGGAATTTTGCCCCTTCGGGTACGGATTTTGCTCAGAGTTACAGACCCCGCAGAGCGGGCGGGTATTAGACCCCGCGGGGATAATAAAGCGCATCGCCGTTCTCCTTTAAGGTACGTCTTGATTATACTGTTTTGCACGTACCTTATCAATGCGATGACATTTACTGTTTGCGCTCGTTGACCAATGCCCTCGATTGCCACCTGCATGACAGGCGCGGGCGGCTCATGCGAGTACGTGAATGTTTGCACCCCACTTGTTGCATAAGAAGCATAGCAAGATCGCTATGGCTAAATAGGTCTATCCCTTCGCTTTTAGAGGGTGAACGACTTCACATACAATCGAGATAGACCTATGAATTCAATCAGGACAAAGCTGACCATTGTGCTGCTCTTAATGGCGTTGATTCCTCTCGCCACATTGGGCATCATCATTTACAACCAGACCACTGGGATTTTCACAACGACCATTCAAGAGTACCTTTTAACCATCGCCCAGGCGAAAGATGATGCGCTGGAAAATTATATCGTGGCGACGGAGGACATCGGCCGATCCCTCGCTGCCACAAATGAGATGCAGCGATATATCGAGCTGGCGGGGACGGACTTATCGGCCGAAGAAGCGGCCGAGTTCGTGGAAGTGAGCCAGCAAGTCTCCGACTTACTGTTCAGCGTTCAAGAAGCGCATTGGGGCAAATATCACCATGTCTTTTTGATTGACGCAACTGAGAAAATTGTCATTAGTCCCAATCACGGTGCAGAATCGCAAGGGTCGCCCTCGTCCCATCTGGGCGAGGATACCTCTGGCAACGAATGGGCGCGGAATGCACTCAGACGCGGCACGACAACCGTTTCCGACTACTCAAGCTGGGTTGAGTCTGACCACACGCACCAAATGTTGTTCTTCCCTGTCAAAAACAGCGTGGGTGGCACACGCGCCGTGCTTGGGTTTGAGTTACAAATCCCGCACGAGCAGGAAATTTTGACAGAGAACGTCGAATTGGGCGAGACGGGCAATATCTTTTTGGTGACAACCGATGGCGTGCCAATTGTGTATCAGGGCATTGAAAATCAAACCTCACTCAATACGTCGGCCGTTATAGAAGCGCAGCGCGATGGCTCATCACTTGGCCGACGGCTCAATGCGGAAGGCGTAGACGTGATCGACGTGTATCTTGGCAATGCAGATTATCCGTGGGTGCTTGTCGCGGAAGTTGAAGCGCAGGAGGCGTTCCGCAACCTTTTCTCAATTCAAACAACGATGTGGATTGGGCTAATTATCACATTCTTCTTTGTCGTTGTTCTCTCGATTTTGCTCTCTAACTACATCGTCAATCCAATCAAGAAACTAACCCAGCAGATGGAGCAGGTCAGTCTTGGCGAATTAGACATCAAGGTAAGCAATGCGGACAGAAAAGATGAAATTGGTCAGTTGGTACAGGCATTTAACCGTATCGTGACCAGCTTAAAAATTGCGATGCGGGGGTTTACAGACGGGTAATGGGCGGTCTAAATCTGTTTTTGAGAGAGACTCACTGAACGGTGAGTCTCTTTTTTGTTATGCTGAGGTTTGGATTTTTGCTCTGACGTTGTGCTTAAACGCATTCGCCTTAGTGGAATCGTCAATTACAGAGGCGATTTTATCAAGTGACTTAAGAATATCGGCCGAATTCGCCACCCCTTTCAACTGTTGCCGACAAATAATGGGAGCCATTGGGCCAATATAGATCGCTAATTCGGCCGAAACAATCTCGATGAGTTGCGCGGTGTTTGCCTCTCTTGCACTGCTTCGTTGTTGTGACTGTGCTACACGACTTGGTATTTCTCTTGCTGGCGGCGGGGAAGCATGGGTATTTGTCAGTCGTCTAAGAACGCCAAAAAGCTCGCTACGTGAGGGCAGCGATGAATCTACCTGTGAGCGAATCGCCGCCCGCTCTTTCTCTAAAAATGATAACTCTTTGAAGTAGTCTGTCTCGAAAATTCGCTTCAGTGCATCCAGTCCGCGCTCGCGCAAATAGCGAATGTTGATCACATCCCCATCCATGAGAATCATCTGACCCATCATATTCTTTGAACTCGCCAAGAAAAGCGTTCCTGAGCGACGTGTTCGACAGAGTTGTTCTATATGGGCGATTGCGTCTGCAATTGTGGCGTTCTTTATTTGATCCATGAGCGTCCTACAAATAGTCTTGAACGCTCATGCTAAACGCTCCCGCTTACGATCTAAATAGCGATTTTGTTAAACGGTGCGACGACGAAAGCCTCTCTTTGTTCGTGGCCGCGTTTTTTGTTCAGGTTCTCGCAGCAAAGTAAACCCTTCGATGAGTAAAAGAGCGGTTAGTGTCAATGCCGACCCGACACACCATAAACAGGTTGCCTGAATGACAAAAAGCGATACAGACATTAAGTAGATTGAAAACAGCACGCCAACGGTCGTTACGGCCAATACTCCAATTTGTCCTACATCCCCACGTTTTTGCGGCATGTAGCGTTGCCATGCCCACAAGCCCAACAACAACGCATAGGTCAAGAACCCCAAGAGTGCAACAGGGATACCAAACAGTTTGCTAAATTGGGAGGCTTGAACGGCGTTGCAATCACCAACTGCACCGCATACAGCATCGCTTTGCGTTAGGGCAACGACCGTTAAATAGCCTGCAATCGTCAACCCGATGGCAATTAAGATGGGAATAATGGGGGTGGTTTTCGGTCGAATCTCTTTCCACCGTATAGGCCGCAATTTGACATAACGCACGCCAACAATTCCTAATGCGCCAAATAACCCAAGCAAGGTCAAAAATGTCAATGCGTTGCCTGTTCCCGTAGAAACGGTATCGGCCGAAATCGACCGCAACCCCTCAATCGCGGGGGCGGCAATCCCACCCGCCTCAGCCCCTTGCGCCAATAACATGGGAAGCTGTGCCGCGACTTCATCTTGCCCGACCAATACGGTATTGTTAACCACCATCGTCGGCACACCGCGCCGCTCACTGGAAATGTTGAAGGTGCGGATCGCCTCTTGATACAACGCTTGTCCATCGGGATGAGTCACATCAACTTGAATAACGTTGAGTTGTTCGCCGTATTCTGCCATAAGCGGTGGCAGAATCTCTTGAAAAACGGTGTGGCAATGCGGGCAAGTTGGAGAATAGAAGAAGGCAACATTCAACGTTGTGCCTTGTGCAAAAATTGGTTTTGTCGCTAACAGAATGAGTAACAAACTGAATGCAAATTTTCTGATCATCGTGAGCGCTCCGTCTCTTTTTTCAGCATTATGCAATGGAAATCGGTTGAATATCCTCATCCTTACACAACCATTACCCAATCATTACACATCTCTTCAAAGCGCATTCTAAACTTAAATCAACATGAACGAACTCTGGCAAATTGTGATTTTAACGACGGGATACGTAACTGCTCTATTCTATGTGCAAGGGTGGCGCATCTACCATCGAACACAACGGCAAGCAAGCTTGCGCCCTCAAATTAGGCGGTTGCGTTGGCAACTTGCCGCCTTCGTCGTGAGCGGACTGACCTATCTTTTCGTAGTGCAGCCACCTCTCCATACGCTTGCACAGCAAGCGCAACTAATTCATGCAGGGCAAATCGCGGCCTTGACAGGCGCGTTGCCCGCGCTCTTTTGGGTGAGTAATGCAGCGACTTTCATCCCCGCTGGGACACCGCAGCGATTGAAAAAGTTGTTGCGGGGACGCTCACAGTGGTTCGACCAACCTGTGTTGGCATTTGGTGTTTACGTTGTCGTCATTACCCTCTGGCTTGATGCAGGACTGCACAATGCGACTCTCAAGAGCAACGGCGTGCATCATGTCGAGGTGATCATGTTGAGCTTTGTCGGCTTGTATTATTGGTGGCACATCGTCGAGCGGGCGCGACGTAATCGGCCGAATTTCACCCACGTGCTCTACACACTCGGTGGCACATGGTTTTATAAAGCGGTTGCCGTCATCTACTTCATGAGCGTAGCCGCCCCCTACGCTTATCCAACCGCAACATTTGACAGCCTAACAGATCATCAACTCATGGGTGTTGTCTTGTGGGCGGGTGGTAGCTCCATCTTTGTCTGGGCAGCCATGATTGTGCTGTATCGTTGGGTACGTTTAGAAGAGCATAAACCCTCGAACCCAGACCCAGAATGGCTACGAGAACACCCTTTGCTGGAATCTTGATTTCATTTCTCAAACTTCAAAAAAAAGGAAAAACATGCGTAAGTTAACAATTCTTTCCATCTTCATTTTAACCACTTTGCTAATCGGATGTGGGGGAAGTGAAGAACCTGCCGCCAGCGGCAGTTCTGCCGAAACAATCAACGTCTCGATGCACGATATTTACTATGGTGATGAAAACGCCAATGCGACCAATCCACCAGCGTGGCAAGTCAGTTCGGGGGCGCGAGTACGGGTTTCGGCCGATAATCAAGGCTCGCTTGAACACAACTGGGCAATCGTCAATGCAGGGGCTGAACTACCAGATTCGATCAACGATCCTACAGAACTCGAAGACCTGATTCTTTATGACATAGGGGAAGTTGGTGGTGGGGAAACAAAAAGTGCCTCCTTCACCGCTCCCGAAGCGGGCAGTTATAAAGTCATTTGCACCGTTGCGGGACATTACCCCTCCATGCAAGGTGTCTTAGAAGTCGAAGGGTAATCTCTTTCTATTTGGTGGGAGTCTTGTGGACTCCCACCTTCATATTCAATTTCGTCGCCACCAAAACCACGCTGACGACCACACTTCCCCGCGCACATCCGTGACACCTCGCTCAATTTTCTCCAACCGAAAACAACGCTCAAATACGGCCAACGCCTCTTCTTCTACAAACCCACGCGGCCCAAACTCGTTCGGTTCGCCTGATTTTTGTATCCGCCCGTAGAGAAGAAATAACCCGTCAGGCTTGAGAAGTCGTGCCACTTCATCTACATAGGCAGTTAACATATCCCCTGAAAGCGCGTGTCCACACCCGACATCAACCGCAAAATCATAGGGCGGGTGCAGAAAGTGTAAATCGGTGACGCTGGCAGCGTGATAGGTGATCGTTGGGAAATCGGCAGATCTCTCCCGCGCCATGTCAATTGCCTGTGGCACAAAATCAACCGCATCGACGTGCCACCCTCTTGCAGCCATGAAGCGGGATGCACGCCCAACCCCGCACCCCAAATCAAGCGCACGCCCAGCGGGAAGGCTTTTTACCATCTCAACCACTTCTGGCGGCGGCAATTCTTGATCCCAAGGCAAATCGCCCTGCTGGTAAAACTGCGTCATGCGTTCTTGAATGGTCATTGTAACTCCAGCAGCATAGCATCATTCGAGGGAAACTTAAACTCTGGCAACGCATCCGCTGCTGCACGCGCTGTCTCAATTTCAACCAGTCGCTGCCAGCCATCTTTGCAAACATGATTGGGGCAGCTTTCCTTGAGAATCGCAAAAAGTTGTTCGGGATCAGCGGAGGGGAGTTCGGCGGAATCCAAGTAGCTTAACACCGCTTGCGCCCCCTGCATCCCATCTTTGCGTGCTGCACCAACAAGCCCCGTACTCGCCTCACGCGCCCAACCCGCCAAGAAAACACCTTCAATCGGCTCCTCTATGGGCAGATTATACGCTTCGTAGCTAATGCCATTTTGGGGGAATGTGGGGGTTGGGTCAAACTTAACCGCGCTTGGGTCACGGCGCACGATGGCGATCACCTCATCAACATGCAGATAGCGAATTAGCCAGTTAGCAATGTCGATCATGACGTTCCCCGCACCAATGATGGCGACTTTTCGGCCGATTCCAAACACTTGCTCCGCAAAAGGGGGTAACTTGTTGTAATGGTAAACCAAATCCTTGGCGTGATAGACTCCCTGCAAATTCTCACCCGTCGTCCCCAACCATTTTGTCCCCTGTGCGCCCACCGTCACCAAAAGCGCGTGAAATCCAAGTTCTTGCAAATCTGCCAGCGTAAGCTCCCCCTCTTCCCCCACCGTCACATTACCAAAATAGGTAATGTTTGGATGTGCCAGCACGCGCTGAAACTGCTTGCGTAATCCGTTCTTCATCTTGTACTTGTCAAAGAAAATACCGTATTCTGCCAATCCACCGGGCTTGATGTCACGATTAAATAACGCCACATGCACACCCGCTTCTGCCAACGCTTGCGCGGCGAAAATCCCTGCTGGCCCCGCGCCGATCACTGCAACTACTTTGTTCATTTTAATTCTCCAGATAAGTAAACACGACTGAAGCCTTATCAGTCGCGCAAGGAGTTGACATGGAAATGTCAGACGGAATGACTGTATTCGGTTCTTGATTTACGTCTATCGGCTGGGAAAAATCGTTACATGATCATTACAATTGCATTTAACGACAAGCGCTGTGATGCAAATTGGAGCGTGCTTACAATGTAAGGGTCGTGTAATGGTTTAACAAGAAATGCAGAGAATTTTAGAGGGGCAGACTACCCTACAGTGGCAATATGTAATCGGAAACCAGCTGATGTAATGGCTGATTTCGTTTCTCAGTGAATGTAGGTGGCGGGCGAGAAGTCCGCTACCTTTATTTTGCCGCAATTTGACGCAAAGTCGTGAGAAGTTGTGGCAGGCTCGGCCGATCCGTCGGGTCTTGACTCGGATAGGCAAAGCGCACAACCCCGTTTGTATCAACGATAAAGTCACCCCCTAATTGCTGAGTATCCCCGCGATTGCCGTGCAGTTCCTCACCTCGCGCAATCGCCTTCGCGTAATACCATAAATTCTTGACCCCCCATGATGCCCAGAATGAGCGGTTCATGCCATAGGCTTCATAGGACTGTTTTTCTGGATCGAGCCAAATTGTCAGTGGGGCTTGCGTCTCTTGTAGCCAAGCCTTTGCCCAATACGGTGTCCCGAACGTCACCGTCACAACATCCGTATTGAGTGCTGCTATCTCATCTAAGTGTGGAACAACCTGCACCACATGCTCACGGCAAGGCAGTCAGGCGAGATGGCGCAGAAAAATGATCAGAACGTTACGACCATTTGACCACGCTTCTGATAGCTGAATCGGTTCATCTTCCAATGTCATCAACGCGACATCGGGCGCAGGTTTGCCAACTTTTATTTTTGCCATTACAGGGGCCAGTCTCGTAAGATGCGTTCGGTTTCCTCTGAATGACCGCTTTCATCTCTAATCATATCTTCCAACTGGATAGCTAGCCCTTTGTCGCCGTACTCTTCCGCTTCCCGCGCACGCTGCGTGTAATCGGCAACTGCTTTTCGTTCGGCATTTAGAACCGCTTCAAGCATCTCGCGGTTGGAATTTGCGGTGGCAACAGCACGAGGAGTTGTCGTCGGCTCACCGCCCAATGCCACAATTTTGTTCGCTAGAAATTGGGCATGCAGTTGCTCATCAGCCACTTCTGTCAAGAAGAATGCCGCTAGTTGCGGACGAAACGGCCCCGTTGCCTTTGCAGCATAGGTCAAATACTGAATTATGGCACTCAGTTCACCAGCTAGGTCTGCATTCAAATGATCAATCAAAGTTTGTTTTTCCATCATATACCTCATTTTGTTATATGTTCTTTACAAAGTTACTACTGTTCTACTTCCAACCCAGCCGCTTCCCACGCCAAAATCCCGCCTTCCATATTGTGGATGTTGTCATAGCCCAACTGATCGAGGTAGTCATAAACCTGTCCGCTGCGATTGCCGCTGCGACACGTTAATACGACCTCTTTATCTTTGGGGATTTCGGCAACGCGGCTCTCAAACTCGCTCAGCGGAATCAGCGTAATGCCCGGAATGTGGCCTTCATCGTACTCCCACTGTTCGCGCACGTCGATCAGCACCACGTCGTCACGCTCTTGCAGCGCGGCAGCCGTCTGCACATCAATGGTGTCGGGCAGGGTTGCGAGGTCGATTTCTTCTGTTGTCGCGGCGGGTGCGCTTTCGCCACCGCACGCAGCCAACAGGAAAAGTAATAGGAGAAGGGTCAATTTTTTGATCATGATGTTAGTCGTTGTCTTAGTTTCTTTTGATTTGGAACGCCGTTTATGCGCTGGATTATTGCGCCGTGTTGGTTGAAGATCAATACGGTGGGGACAACGGTAATGCCATGCTGGTGGGCTAATTTTCGGCCGAAATCCCCATGAAAATCAACATAAACCGCATCAACATGGTCACTCAACTCACTGTGTAACCCATCCACGATGGATTTCGCCTCTGGGCAATGCAGTCACCCATTCGCAAAAAACTGCACCAGCGTGAGCGGCTTGGCTTGCAGACGTTGCTCAAACTGTGCCAACGACGCAAGCGCGGTCTGCTCAATCGGCTCTGCGACGAAGCGCAAGCCGATCCAAACCGCCACCAACGCCAGCGCGAGAACGATTAAGCCAATTTGTAGCGGGGTCATCTACTCTTTTCCGCGTGTTGAGAAGCTAAACGGAAAGTAGGCGGGGCAAAAGCTAACGGTGCTGGTGACGACAAAGACGGCGGCAAAAATGCCCAGCACAATCGCTAAAATGCCCGATACTGTATTGGTCAGGATCAGGGCAACAAAAACAACAGCGAGTGCGAGACGGATAAAACGGTCTGCGGTTCCCATATTTTTCTTAAATGACATCGTATTTTCTCCGATAGGTGTAGGGTGACGGTGTGCGTCACCGTTGGTTACAAAAACGCTTGGATGAGCAAGGCCAGCCCGACGACCGCGCCGATGCAAATGGCGCAAATGGCAACAAATTTGAGTATGTTCTGTCGGTTCATCGTCTCACCTTTTCCATGCGTTTCTGTTTAGACGGAGATCGGCCGAAAAGGTTACAAACCCAACATTAGTGCATCAATCCCGCCGTTGCCAAAATATCATGAACGCGCTCAAAATCATCTGCATCACTCTGTGTAATCGTTTCCTGATCGACAAGAATCGTTAGCAGCGTCGTCGTATTGTCACCCTGCATTCGCAAACCTGTCTCAGCCATCAGCGTATCCAGTGCGGTGTGAACGTTCATAAATGTGTCTGCTTCCGTTTGGGTGATGAGCGATTGCGCCATCGCTTCCGACAACATTTCTTGGCGGCTTGCAAGCTCGGCCGCTGGGTCGAACATCGCACCACCCATGTTGCTGTGTGGCTCAATCGTTCCCGCGCCAAGTGCCTGCACATAGTTGATCACATCCCAACGCGCCTCCTCGTCGAGCGTTTCCTTCCATGAGGGCATGGCGGAGGTTAACGGATCCCCTTTACCACCTTCGCTAATGCGCCAAAAGAGATACGATTCGCCTAACATCTGGCTGGTGTGGGCGATGGGCGAAACAGCGGGATCGAGATTTTCTGCTGCAGGGCCATCCCCCATGCCGCCATCTCCATGACAGACCGCGCAGTTAACGACATAAATTTCTCCCCCGCGTTCGAGCGATGCTGAATCGGCGGCAACGGGATTTGCGAGATTGGCATATTCGTCAGGAATGGTGGCGTGATGTGCCACGCGCATACTGCCGTTGCCCCTCATCCCCATCATGCCGCCACCGCTGTTTGATTCAGCGGGAGCCTCGGCCATTGCGTGTGAGCCATGATCGGCAACCTGTTGATCGAACCATGCGTGCAGTGCTGTCACCAGTTCATGATCATCGGTCGTGTAATAAATTTGACCACCCTCGTCTAGCTCCGTGTATTCGATGGTTAGCTTCTCTGCGCCTGTGCTCAACGCTTGCAGCCCCGCCATATCTTCACCGTGAATCATGGCTGGATCATGAAAATCGCCCTGCTGAAAGCGTGTGGCCTCTTCCCTCAAATGAGTTTGGATCAAGTCGATCTGTTCTGGGTCGCCATCATCAGACACAACCTGTTGCAGCCCACCATCTGAGAGCTTTTCAAAAATGTGGGTGCTGCGCTCTAAATCAAACGGCATTACGGTCGCGCCGCGTTCCGCAACATCTTCCTGATGTGTCATCTGTTGATGTGTCATCTGATCTGAACTGCATCCCCATAAAAAGAGTGTCACAATCATCCATAAGCCAACTATTTTTCTGTTCATATCTAAGTTCCTCACATTGCAAATGACGACAGAATAGCTGAAATGTGTGACGACCTATTCACGAAGGTATGACAATTTTGTGACAGATTTAGGGGCGCGGGAGTGACAGTGTAAAGGTGCTGCCCTGATTGAGACCACCACTCTTTGCAGTGAGTGATCCCGCGTGAGCTTCAACAATATGCTTGCTGATGGTCAGGCCAATCCCACTGCCGCCACTGGTGCGTTTGCGCGATTTGTCAGCGCGGTAGAATCGCTCAAAGATGTGTGTGATGTCGTCGGGGGAAATGCCAGCACCTGTGTCGGCGACGTGGATGTGAAGATGGGCAGAGGAGAATTCGGCCGAAATTCGCACCACGTCCCCCTCGATCGTATGTTGCAACCCGTTGCCCAACAGGTTGAGCATAACCTGTGTTATGCGCCCTTCATCAAGCTCTATCAACGGCAACTTGTCGGGCAGTTCTACATGGAGGACAACCCCTTTCTGCTCATATTGCCATGCCAACCGCTCAACAGCCAGCTTGATAAAATGGGTCGGGTCAATCAGTCGTTTCTCAAGCGATAGCTGTCCTGCTTCCGCTTTTGATAATGCTTCCAAATCAGCCACGATCCGCTGTAAACGGCGTACCTCGTCTTGAATCTCAATCAGTATGGCGGGATCATTGACAAGCACCCCGTCGATTATGCCTTCGATGACAGAGCGAATGTTGGTTAGCGGTGTGCGAAGCTCATGCGCCACATCACCCAGCAGTTGACGACGGCGCATTTCTGTCGCTTCAAGCGTGGTTGCCATCGCGTTGAATGCAGTCGCCATGTCACCAAGCTCATCAGCCGATCTAACCGCAATCCGTTCACTGTAATCTCCCGCCGCAATCCGCTGACTCGCTACCTGCATTGTGTGAATGGGGGTTGTGATGCGGCGTGTCACAAATGCACTAACGACAATGGCAGCCAGCGTTGCCGCAATAGACGCGACAAGTAGTATCTCGTTGATTGCCTGTGCGACATTCGCCAGTAAGTCAGACGACATCGGCTCATGCTCTCCTCGGTGCATCATTTGACCACCCACATTATTCATGTGTCGCGCAATCGCAGTTGGCGTGTGTAGCTCGGCCGCAATCGCCAGTGTCAAACCACCCACCACAATAATTACAATGTAGGAAAGCAGGAGTTTTCGGCCGATTGTTTGATTCATAGCGGCGTATCCTCAAAACGATAGCCCGTACCCCAAACGGTACTGATAAGCGTTGGCTGGCTTGCGTCTTGTTCGATCTTTTTACGTAATCGACCGATATGCACGTCCACCACCCGCTCATCCCCAAAATAATCATGCCCCCAAACAAGTTCGATCAACTGCCCACGCGACAACACGCGCTTGTGATTCTGCATAAAGACGTGCAGCAATGTCCATTCCAACGGGGTTAAGTCGAGCGGCGACCCGTCTTTCCATGCTAACCGTGCCGTCGTGTCGAGTCGCAAATGGGCAAACTGTAAGGCGGTCTGAAACTGCAATCCATTGAGACGACGCAGCGCGGCTTTGACTCGCGCAACCAACTCGCGTGGACTAAATGGCTTGGTCAAATAATCATCTGCTCCCATCGAAAGCCCTACAATTTTGTCGTTCTCATCCGCCTTTGCCGTCAACATAATCACATACACATCCGATGTCTGTCGCAACTGGCGCAACACCTCCAGTCCGTCCACGACAGGCAGCATAATGTCCAAGACGATCAAATCTGGCTGAAAGGTCGCCGCAATCGACAACGCCTCCACGCCTGTCATCGCCTTGCGAACGACATACCCTTCCTGCGTCAAGTATGCCCCTACACTGCGTAACAAACTCTCTTCATCATCAACCAACAAAATTTTCTCGCTCATAAGATAAATTGAACCTGCCAAGCCATGTCAGTATCATATGCAAACTTTGTTTGTCAGTAGACAAACGGAATCAGCTTGCGAACGCGGGTTTGATAGTCGGCGTAGGCGGGAAATTTGGCGGCGAGCATCCGCTCTTCGCGGCGGGTTTTGATGTCGAAGAAGGGGAAGAGTAGGAAAAAGGCGAGCAGGGCGGTTAGTTCAGCATGGTTGAAGAGACCCCAACCTGTCCAGCCGAGAATGATGCCGCTGTAAATGGGGTGACGCACGAAGCGGTACGCCCCTTTTGTGACGAGGGTTGCGTTCTCTTTGGGGTGGGGTTCCGCTTGTAAATTACGCCCCAAGTTGAGAACACCTATCCCCAACATCAGCACGCCATAGAGCGTCAAAAGACCCCCAACGATGCGCCCGCCTGTTGCCCACGGCTCTGTCCATGCGCCCATAAAGTTGTCTGGCGCAATCCAAATCACGCCAAATAGCGCAAACTGAATCAGGACATAAATGCCCCCTTTGTCAATTAACCAGCGGCGAATCGGCTGCATAATGTTCTCCTCTATTCAAATTTGGGTTGAGTTGTCTCATCACGGTTGAGAAAGGCGGTTTCGATCTGACTCCACAAATTTTCGCGGCGTGCGGCAGGGATGGTGCGTGTGCCATAGGTGTGGACGAGAAAGATCGACTGCATCGTTGTATCTAGGACAACGCGACAGTTTGGACAGGTGGCGAGATGGTCTTGCGCGGCGGCGGTCAACGTCTCATCGAGGTCGTTGTCGATGTAATCAGACAGGTATTGCAGGAGTTCTTCACATTTCATTCAACCACCTCCACGTATTGGGTAAACGTCTCGGACAAAATTTCGCGCAGTTGCAGACGAGCGCGATGGAGACGCACTTTGACATTGCTGATCGAAATGTCGAGGATGTCGGCCGATTCTCGCGTCGAAAGCCCATCCACGTCGCGCAAAATTAGGACGGTGCGATAACTCAGCGGCAGTTGGTCGATAGCGTTTGTGAGCAGGGCGGTTAATTCGGCCGATTGCAACGCCGCCTGTGGCGTTTGGCTCCAATCAGTCAAAATCGCTGGCATTATCTCATCATTCATTTGCTCAAGCGATTGTGTGCGTCCACGTTTTCGCAGCCGATCTTGACACAAATTATAGGCGACGCGGTAAAGCCACGTCCCGACTTTCGCCGTTCCCTTGAGCGTATCGATCTTCTCTATCAGGCGCATAAACGTATCTTGCACCACACCGTCCGCTTCCGTCTCATTTTGCAAAATCCCAGCCGCCAAGCGGTAAATTTTGTCGCTGTACTGTTCAAACACAGCGCGAAAGGCGGTGGAATCACGCTGCCGCAATCGCGCCAACAAAGTTGCATCATCTTGCATAGTCGCTCCATTTAGACGCAGTTGTGTAGGATTGGTTACAAATTGTGTAACCACATTGCGCCTTCTGCGTCAAAAGGGAAATGTTACACAATGGAAATCACTCAGTGGAAAAAATTTTTGCCCTTCTTGCTCATTAGTTGGCTGTTGGTCGCCTGTGGCGCAACGCCTGAGCCGACACCTGACCCCAACATGCGCCGATTTTCGGCCGATGTCGCCCCCTTGCTCGACAACTACATCATTCGCCCCGTCGATTCTATTCTGGGCGGCCAGTCGCTTGAAGTGACCAACTTTGCCAACGACGGAACCGCCTCACTGCCCATCCGCACGACCGTTCCCGTCGCCTGCACCGTCAGCTACGGCACAGATGAATCGCTCGGCAATCTCTCGCTCGATCAAGATATGGCGGGCGGAACCCATTCCGACCACAGCCCGATTTTGAGCGGATTGGAGCCAGAGACGACCTACTTCTTCCGCGTGCAAGGATTAGACGATCAGGGAACGCTCTACATCTCCGACATGATGACGTTCACCACGCCGCCGCTTGACACCAGCGCGAATGAGAATTTGGCATCGGCCGAAAACGGCGCGGAGATCATCGGGGTTAGCAGCGCATTTGGTGATGCAGCGGTCGATGCAACGTGGGGTGCAGGCATGGCGTTTGACGGTAGCCCTAACACCGAATGGTCAAGCGCGGGCGATGGCGACGACGCATGGGTTGAAGTCCAGCTTGCCCGACGTGCGACTATCGACAGCGTTGAATTTCAAACCCGCTCGATGAGTGACGGCTCCGCGATTGCCAACCAGTTCACCATCGTCACCGACAGCGGCGAAATGTTCGGCCCCTACGACCTGCCCGACGCAAACCAACCACATCAATTTGATGTCGCTATCGAAGCTGAAACGTTGCGCTTCAACCTCATGAACACGACGGGCGGCAACACGGGCGCGGTTGAGATCGCCGTCTATGGTGATTTTATCGACAGTTGATCACTTCCTGTTTTATCCTTACACGATCATTACATACCCCTTGCCAACCCATTACATCGGCCGATTACACTCCCAATGTGAACAAAATCACAAACGGAGTGCAACATGTTAGGAACACTATTTAGAACCAATCGAAAATCACAGACGGCAACGTGTCAAAATATCAATTCGGCCGAACTCAAACAACAAATCGACGCGGGAACAGCCCCGATCATTGTCGATGTGCGTTCGGCCGAAGAGTTCGCCCAAGCCCGTATCGCAGGCGCACGACTGCTCCCACTTTTCGCTATCCCTGTGCGACACGGCGAATTGCCACGCGATCAGCCCATCGTCGTCGCCTGTCGTTCAGGCAGTCGCAGCCGCATGGCGTGTGAACAACTTCGCAAGCTCGGTTTTGACAATCTGCAAAACTTGAATGGCGGTCTTCTCGCGTGGCAGCGGGCAGGGTTTGCGACGGTAGGGGCATAGATGGCAGACAGCACTGCACACACAACGCATCCAAAAGCGCAATCCGTCTCGCCTATCCTGCGTTTCATCCCCCTTGTCGAGACAGTTCGCACCTACAAGCGGGACGATCTTTCGGGCGACCTCATCGCTGGCCTGATCGTCGCCATCATGCTGATTCCACAGGGGATGGCGTATGCGTTGCTGGCTGGCTTGCCCCCACAACAGGGACTCTACGCCAGCATGTTGCCGCTCCTGCTCTATGGCTTACTTGGCACAAGTCGCTATCTCGCCGTCGGCCCCGTTGCGATTGTCTCCCTACTGACCGCATCGAGCGTCGGTGCGCTAGCGGCCGAAGGCAGTGGCGAATACATCACACTCGCGCTCACACTTGCCTTTCTCGTCGCCGTTATCCAAACCGCGATGGGCTTTTTGCGCGTCGGCTTTCTCGTTAACTTTTTGAGTCATCCTGTTTTGGTCGGTTTTTCGGCCGCCGCCGCCATCGTGATTGGATTTAGTCAGGTCAAGAGTTTGTTAGGGATTTCAATTGAGCGATCCGAACATTTTTACGAACAGGTGCTTGAGGTCGGCCGACATCTCCCACAAACCAACTTCATCACGCTTGCGCTCGGTGTCGCTGGCATTCTCATCCTGCTCTATTTCAAAAATGGCCTTGCCGCCCAACTGCAACGCTGGAACATCCCCAAAGCATGGGCATTGCCCATCACAAAAACCGCCCCGCTGCTCATCGTCGTGTTTGGCACGCTACTCGTGATGCTTTTCAACCTCAACGAAGGAGCAAGCGTTGGTGTTGTCGGCGACGTTCCCGCTGGACTGCCCCCCATCACGTTGCCCTCATTCTCATTTGAGACGTGGCGCAAGCTGCTAACAACGGCGTTGGCAATCAGCTTTGTCGGCTACATGGAAAGCATCTCCGTTGCCAAATCGCTTGCCTCTCGCGGCCGTGAAAAGGTCGAGCCCAACCAAGAACTGATTGCGCTCGGTGTCGCCAACTTCGGCGCGGCGTTCACGGGAGGCTATCCCGTCACAGGTGGCTTTAGCCGCTCTCTCGTCAACTATGCCGCTGGCGCACGCACAACCCTTGCCTCTATCATTACCGCCATTCTGATCGGTCTCTCCGTCGTCTTGCTCACACCGCTTTTCTACTTCATCCCCAAAACAATCCTCGCTGCCATCATCATAGTCGCCGTCGCAGGGTTGATCGACCTAAAAACGGTGCGCCGCGTCTGGAAATACGACAAGCGCGATGCGGCCGCACTCATCACAACGTTCATCGCCGTGCTGGCAATCGGCATCGAAAACGGCATTCTCGTCGGCGCGGCATTAAGTCTCATCCTGTTCATCTGGCGCACCAGCGATCCGCACGTCGCCATTTTGGGCAAGCTCCCCCGCTCAAACTTCTATCGCAACGTCCAGCGGCACAACGTCCAAACATGGCCTGAAATCGCGCTTGTTCGCATCGACGCATCGCTCTACTTTGCCAACACAAAACTGCTAGAGCAGACAATCAGCGAGACGGTCGCCGATCAGCCAAAGCTGCAACACCTCGTCCTCGTCGGCACGGCGATCAACGATGTCGATTTCAGCGCACTTGAGGCACTCGAAGGGATTTTGCACAGCTTACACGCCAACGACATTCAGCTACATCTCGCTGCGTTCAAGGGGCCTGTCCTCGACAAATTGAAGATGTGCGGCTTCACTGACCACATCGGCGTAAACAACATCCACCTGACAACGCACGACGCAATGCAAACGCTTGGCTATGTCTAACATCCTTACACAACCCTTACATACCCTTTACCAATATTTCGCATGACTGAGGTACCATCGGGATATATCACAAAGAGGTAATACCAATGATTGACTTTCTTCTACAACCTTGGCCGTGGTGGCTGTCTGGCATCATGATTGGCTTGACTGTGCCACTACTCTATATTCTCGCTGGCAAAGCGTTCGGCATTTCGACCAGCTTGCAACACATCGGCGCGGCGTGTACACCCAACACCTCGTTTGACTATCTGCGTAACCACGATTGGCGTGGTGGCATCTGGAATCTCGTCTTTGTCGGCGGGATTATGGCTGGCGCATTTTTTGCCGTTAACTTTTTCTCTTCCGCTCCCGTCGAATTTCTACCCGAAAGCTATTACTCGTTGGGCGGCGCACTGCGCTTGCTAGGGGGAGGCGTTCTCGTCGGCTTCGGCACGCGCTATGCGGGTGGCTGTACGTCCGGTCACGCGATTACAGGCATCTCCAATCTCAGCTGGCCGAGTATGGTCGCCACTGCGTTTTTCTTCGTGGGCGGTCTTATCGTGACATGGGGCTTAGGCAGCCTCATCTTTTAGGAGGAACATCATGGCACAACAAGCAATTTCTCAACAACAATCTGGCAGCGGCATGTCGGCCGCAACCTATGCTCGTGTCCTTTTTGCTGGCATGTACTTTGGTCTCGTTCTGGTCAAAACAGAAGTCGTCCTCTGGCAGCGCATCCACGACATGTTCCTCTTTCGGGAACCGTACATGTATCTCGTCATCACGACGGCGATTGTCGTCGGCGGTATTTCGATGTTCCTCATCAAGCGGTTTCAAGTCAACGATATGACGGGCAAACCGATTGCCTACAAGCCAAAGCCGTATCACAAGGGGGTCATCTTTGGCGGGATGATCTTCGGCATGGGGTGGGCGATTACGGGTGCGTGTCCGGGTCCGATCTACGCGCAAATTGGCGGCGGGGAGTGGATCGCCGTTCTCACCTTTATCGGTGCGATGGGCGGGATGTATTTGTACGCTTGGTTGCGTCCGCGTTTGCCGCACTAACGATGTCATTTCAAACAATCATCGACCAACATTTTCCTAATGCACTCTCCGAGATCACATTTGTGGCTCGGAGTTTTGATTGGTTGGCAGGATTGGGATTTTCGGCCGAAAACAGCATCGCCTGTGTGGGTCGTTGTCGTGACGAAATCACGCGCCCCTTACTTCGCACAATTCAAACAGCGTGGGGATCCGCATTCGACCTTGCCTCACTAGGCGGTCTGTTTTTCGCTGGCACAACTGGCTTAACAGCCGCAATCCACCACGCACCGACCGTTTACGACCGTCACCGCTACATCTTCTTTGCATTTCCCCATATTGGGATTAGTGAAGGGGGGGAGAGCGGCCAAATCCAACGACAAGGACAAACGCATCCCACCACTGCTTGCGGCGCATTGGTCGCGCTACACGCCGAGATTGCTCAGGAACAATGCGACCTCACCTTTCAGCGAGCCGACCCCGAACAAAGTCTGCTTCGTCAGCGTTTAACACCTATGGTGAATGATTCGTCCGCCACCCTTATCGAATTAACACACCTTGCACGACAAGCCGCTCTGGAAGATTTGGAAGAGACAATTGCTCAACTGTCGATCCAGCACAAAGTGATTATGCCGTGTTGACTGGTGTACAAATACACGGGGCGAATCAACAAAATTTCGTGTGGCCAGCGCTATCGTATGCGATTGTAGATCAAGAAAAGCACACACCAACGACCCTCTAAAAATGTATTCTCGACAACAACTACGAACCATTTTTACAGCGGGCTTGGTCGGCGGGATAGCTATGATCCCGTTCGGAATGCTGTTTATGTCTCAAGGGCTGCGGATAAATGAATATGGAATGCGTGTTGTCACGCTCCTGTTGCGAGACTATTCACTGCCCATACGGTTTCTATTCTTTGTCGTGCTTCACCAGTTACACTGAGTCGCAAATCTGTTCGGATAGGGGTGCAGGTATTGGTGTCGAACGAGGCCAATCAAGGGAGACAATACCTTCAATATGAGTCATCGCCTCATCGAATTGGTTATGAACGGTCTGTTCATACAAACGAGCATAATGCTGGGTCATGTCTAGAGAACGATGACCAAGCAGTTTGGCAACAGAGGGCAAGGGCAACCCAGCGTTGACAAGACGGGTGGCAAAGGTATGGCGCAAGCGATGTGGCGTTACATGCACATTGCAAGTTGCACCCCATCGGTGCAAACGATATTTGATGTTGTGTCGTGCCAGCCGTGAGCCAGAAGGTTTTATCCAGAGATGGTCATCAGGCGTCTCAGGCCGCACCGCTAAATAGTCGACTAGTGCAGTTGTCAACAGAGGGGATAAATAGACAACGCGATCTTGTCGATTTTTGCCAGCATAAACAATGAGGCGTTGCGTGGCAAAATCAATGTCACCGACGCGGAGATTGAGCAGTTCAGCACCGCGTAAGCCAGTGAGAGACAAGGTGAAAAACCAAGCCCGTTGCAATTTGTCGGTGAGTGACCCGTCCGTCGTTGGTTCAACGACTGTTTGTTCTAGACGGCGCATTTCATCCTCTGACAAATAACGCGGCAACGGTTTAGGCTGTTCAGGCGCATTGATGCGTAGCACATCGGCTGAAACAGTAATTTCTTGCGCGATGGCCTCACGGATACACGCTTTGAACAGCGACAACCCCGCCCGAATGGTACTGGCTTTGATATCAGCTGCTTGCCGGGCAGCGACCCATGCCTGTACGTCAGCCCGCGACAGAGACGACCAACTGGTGAGTTGGCGTTGGTCGATGAACCAGCGCCAGAGGGCAACGAGATGACTGGTCAGCGCGGTTGCGCTCTCTTT
>JAUIAP010000016.1 GCA_030425205.1 Anaerolineae bacterium | reverse complement strand
TCGTGTATCCTTTGCGTCGTAAGAAACATTGTAAGGATATTTCAAACACGTTTGCCAGCGTCATCGGCAACTTGTTTCTCCACTCCCAAGTTGTAACGGGAAATTCGATAGCAGTCAATCAGAGCTGTATGCTTCTGAAACATCGGTGGAGAGCGAACAGCAGTAGCGTTTATTCTATAACCTTGGTGGTATCGAGGTTCTCAGCATTGCTGAGATACGACAGTAGTATATGGCAGTTGAAGTCAGGATTGTGCTAAATCTTCTTCGACGAATGGTAGCATCATCACCACCCAGCAGCAGCGGGATCGTCAGCAGCAGCGGGAGATGCAGTCATGTGCGATCTGAAATTGCTCCGTCACACTTTGTGAGGGCAGCAGGATCGTCCTCACATCTTTTCTCTACCTAATTAATTAGAGAAGAGAACAAAGCTATTCTTTCTGTACGTCGGTCACAAAACCCGCCTATACAAGGCGGGTTTTTTCTTTGACTTCGTTTTGCAGTAATGTTGGAATAGCAATCCACTGTAGCCTTTCAACCAAACTCCCCTATAATTCTATACTCATGCCGCACCCAATTTTAATCGACAAGGAAAAATAATGAGAGACGAAACAATCGCCATTCACGCTGGTTACGAAAGCGAGCCAACCACCAAAGCGGTCGCTGTACCGATTTATCAAACAACTGCCTACGAATTTGACAATGCCCAACACGGGGCAGACCTGTTCAATCTCGCCGTTCCCGGCAACATCTATACGCGCATCATGAACCCGACGGCCGATGTGCTTGAAAAGCGCGTCGCTGAACTTGAAGGCGGCATCGCTGGATTGGCCGTCAGTGCCGGTTCGGCCGCAATCAACTATTCTATTTTGACAATCGCCGAAGCAGGCATGAACGTCGTCAGTGTTCCATTGCTCTATGGCGGAACGTACACACTGTTCGCACACATGCTGCCAAAGCAGGGCATAGAGGTCCGTTTTGGGGCAGATGACAGCGTCGCCAGCCTTGAAGGGCTGATCGACGATAAGACCGCAGCCGTTTTCTGTGAATCAATTGGTAATCCTGCGGGCAACATTGCTGACATCGAGGCGTTGGCCGCAATGGCGCACAAACATGGGGTTCCGCTGATTGTAGACAACACAGTCGCGACGCCCATCCTAATCAAGCCAATCGAATATGGCGCGGATATCGTCGTACATTCACTGACCAAATACATGAATGGTCATGGTACGTCAATTGGTGGGATCATCATCGACAGCGGCAACTTCCCATGGGCTGAAAACGCAGAACGCTTCCCCATGCTGACGACCCCTGAAGCATCCTATCATGGCGTTGTCTACACCGATGCGATGGGCCCAGCAGCCTATATTGCCCGCGCACGCACAGTGCCACTGCGCAACACAGGGTCAGCCATCAGCCCGTTCAATGCATTCCTGATGTTGCAAGGGATCGAAACGCTTGCACTGCGGATGGAACGCCATTGCGAAAACGCACAAAAGGTGGCTGAATATCTGCAAGGACATGATCAGGTTGCATGGGTCAACTATGCAGGTCTGCCCGATTCCCCCTACCATGAGTTGGCGCAAAAGTATACGGGCGGAAAGCCGTCGGCGCTGCTCAACTTTGGCGTGAAGGGTGGCTTTGAGGCAGGTGTCAAGTTCTATGACGCGCTGAAAATCTTCAAACGCTTGGTCAACATCGGGGATGCAAAATCGCTTGCCTCTCATCCTGCATCGACAACACATCGTCAGTTGACAGAAGCTGAACTGGAATCGGCCGGAATCTCAGGCGACATGTTACGCCTCTGTGTCGGCATTGAGCATATCGACGATATTATCGAAGATTTGGAGCAAGCATTGGCCGTTGCGGCTGCATAGCACAAATCTTTGCTAATAATTGCAGACGCGCTAGCATTAAGTGCGTGGACGAATCGGCTGTCGCAACAGTTGAAAACGCCACGCCAATGCCTAGCGCGTTTTTGTTATAATGACGTGACGAAAACAGGCTCTATGGGATGTGAAGGGGAATGATCGCGGTGCGTATCCAGAGGGTGTTCCATACTACGCACCACTGTGTGTAAACCGCACCAAATCCGAGAGAGCGCAAACAAATAAGTTTAGAACACGAATTTCTTGGAGGTTGGATCGGCCGATAAATTCACCTACTTGACTATCTATGACCTCAACTCAACAATCGACTGACGTCCCGACCCAATCAGCCGGCCGCTTTGGCATGTTTGCCGGCGTCTTCACCCCAAACGTACTGACAATTCTCGGTATCATCCTCTTTCTGCGCATCGGCTGGGTTGTCGGGCAAACAGGGTTGTGGGGTGCGCTGACAATCGTTTTGCTGGCGAATGCCATTTCGCTGCTGACCGGCCTTTCGCTCTCCTCAATCGCAACGAGTATGCAGGTCAAGGCGGGCGGCAACTACTATCTTATTTCGCGTACACTTGGGTTGGAAATCGGCGGCGCAATCGGTATTCCACTCTATCTTTCACAAGCAATCTCCGTCGCCTTTTATATCATCGGCTTTACCGAAGCACTTTATACGCTTGAAGCGGTGCAGCAGTTTGATCCGCGCCTCATCTCAACGCTCGTGGCGCTCCTATTTGGCGTCATCTCCTATGTTGGCGCAGACTTTGCGCTCAAAATCCAATTTTTTATCTTGGCCGTTTTGGTCGCTGCGATCGCGTCGTTTTTTGCAGGGGGTTGGGGTGAGTTTCAACCCTTGATGACAGAGGGAGCATTCACGGGCGGAACGACCTTTTGGATCGCCTTTGCCGTCTTTTTTCCCGCCGTCACGGGGATTGAAGTGGGTGTGAGCATGTCGGGCGACCTCAAAGACCCAAGCCGCGATATTCCACGCGGCACAATCTTGTCGATCATCGTCACGGCCATTATCTATATTTTGGTGGTCCTTTGGTTTGCATCGTACTTATCGGCCGAAACCCTCATCAATGAAAATATGGCGATGCAGGCGATTTCGGTCTTTCCCCCGCTGATCTTAGCGGGTGTTTGGGCATCAACGCTCTCCTCTGCGCTGGGCAGCATTCTCGCCGCCCCACGCACCCTGCAAGCGATTGCGCTCGACCGGGTTGCCCCGACGTGGATGGCAAATCAGATGGGCAGTCCGACCGAACCGCGCGCGGCCGTGCTGATCTCAACCGCCATCGCACTTGCCGTCATCTGGATGGGCGATCTCAACCTTGTCGCGCCGATCATCTCGATGTTCTTTCTCAACACCTACGGCATGGTTAACTTGATCGCAGGCATCGAAAATCTCGTCGGCAACCCTAGCTTTCGACCACGTTTCCGCATTCACTGGATGCTCTCCATATTAGGCGCACTCGGTTGCTACGGCGCGATGTTCCTTATCAACACGCCAGCAACGCTCGTCGCATTGATTCTCAGCTACGGCCTTTATTTTGCATTGCAACGTCGCCAGCTTGAGCGCACATGGGGTGATGTGCGCACGGGTGTCTTGTTCGCGCTGGCACGCAACATCCTCCTGCGCTTAGAGTCGGTCGATATGCACATTCGCAACTGGCGACCCAATATTATCGTCTTCACCGGCCAGCCGCACAATCGCGGCGCACTGGTCGAAATGGCGAACTGGCTGACACAAGGACGCGGCATTGTGACATTCTTCCAACTTATCACGGGTGATGTCGATGAGATTATCGGACAAGGCTTGCGCGAAAAAGCACACGATTCGATTCGCAAGTACATTCGTGATAATGAGATGACCGCATTTGCCGAAGTGGAAGTCGTCTCAAATTTCAAGGATGGGGCGTTGGCGATTGCACAAGCGCATGGCATTGGCGGGCTTGAATCGAATAGCGTCATGATGGGTTGGAGCCGCACGCTCGGTGGTCGCGCCATGCAGATGAACCTGATGCGTAATCTCGTTGGTCTCAAGAAGTCGATGCTATTTCTGCATCCCGATCTCGAGCGTGGCTTTGGCGAACGTGAGCTGATTCAGGTGTGGTGGCAGGGCAAGGGGGGGAATGCCGACCTGATGTTGTTGCTCACCCATTTGATCAGCCAACATCGAGACTGGCGCAATGCACGCGTGCAGCTTGTGACTGTCGTGGATGATGCAAACGTGATGGCGTCGCGTGCGGCCGATATGCAAGAGATGTTGGACTTTGTGCGCGTCACCGCAGAACCACGCATTTTGACACGCGATTCGCCCACCCAACCATTCCACGAAATTATTGCACGTGAAGGCCAGCGGGCAGATTTGACACTGTTGGGGATGCAGTTGCCAAGCGAAGATGCGGCCGAAGCCTACGCCACGCGCCTCCACAATCTCGTCGAAGCGGTTGGCACGGTGCTACTCGTCCATAATGCGCGCCCCGATGAACAACTGCTTGAATAATCAGGATTAGTACAACGTAAAGTAAATTTTATGGCATTGTCATTCCCACGAAGGTGGGAATCCAGTCTTTGAAAAGAATGGATACTGCCGTCGCAGGTATGACAGGACGTACTTTACGCTGTAATTAAGCAATACCCTATTGTGTCATCACACATTTGTTCTATAATTTGACAATGCAAAATACCCTCGCAAAACTCGAACATGTCGCAACCCAAATGCACTTTGAGCCGGCCGAAGAGTCAGACGGGCGCATCATGCTGCGTGTCCAGCAACCGGCCGTTGCACCATGCGGCATATCACTGCATCCGAGCAAGAAGCATGAGTCGTTGGGTGTTTATGATGCGAGGGTTGACGGGGGGCGACCCGTTAAGCTGCTCAAAACGATGTTGACGACGGCGTGTGAGCGCAACTGCTATTACTGCCCATTTCGCGCGGGACGCAACTATCGGCGCGTCAACTTTAAGCCCGAAGAGATGGCCGACTCATTTGCCGAACTCAATCGTAAGGGGACGGCCAGCGGCATATTTCTGAGCAGTGGCATTTTGCGCGGCGGCGTCACGACACAAGACAAGCTGATCGACACCGCTGAGATCTTGCGTAAAAAGCATCACTTTCGCGGCTTCCTGCATCTGAAAATAATGCCGGGCGCAGAACGCGATCAGGTCCAGCGGGCGATGGAGTTGGCAGATCGGGTGTCAGTCAATCTGGAAGCCCCAACGGTTGAACATCTCGATTTTCTCGCACCGATGAAGCAGTTTATGGATGAACTGCTCAAGCCATTACAATGGGCGGACGAAATTCGCCGCTATCAGTTGCCACGTAATACGTGGAATGGTCGCTGGGCCAGCACGGTGACGCAGTTTGTTGTCGGTGCGGCGCAAGATACCGACTTAGAGTTTTTGAAGGCCAGCGACTATCTTTATCGCAAGTTACAGCTGCGGCGCACCTACTTTTCAGCCTTTACGCCTGTCCACGACACGCCGCTTGAAAATCTCCCACCTGAAAACCCGATGCGCGAGCATCGTCTCTATCAAGCCTCGTTCCTCTTGCGCGACTATGCGTGGGGGCTGGAAGAGCTGCCATTTTTGCAAAATGGTCGCCTGCCGCTCGATGTCGATCCAAAAATTGCATGGGCGGAGCAGCATCTGCTCAACGCACCGCTTGAACTGAACAAGGCGGGAAAAGAGGCGTTGTTGCGCGTGCCGGGCATTGGGGTGAAATCGGCCGAAACCATTCTCGCCGCGCGCCGTCAATCCCGACTGCGTTCCCTACAACATTTGCGCCAACTTGGCATCAGCACCAAACGACTTGAAAAATACGTCCTGCTAGACGGTGTGCAGCCAGCACGTCAGATGCGCCTGTTTTGAATTCGATCGCCGTTTCACATGCATGAGTTCCGATTTAGAGCTTATGTAGCGTCTGGAGCAGCTTGCTATAATGCGCGACTATGAGCGAATCGGTTGAGGAAGAACAGCAACGCTGTCCAAACTGCGATACATTGAATGCGGCATCGGCCGAACTTTGTATTGGTTGTCACCAGCCACTCGTCGAACACAAGCCACGTCGCGAACATTCACCACGTGAGAAAGCATTGGGAATCGTCGGCGGTAGTCGGCGGCCTGTGGTCGAGCCTGAACCTGTTGTTGCCCCCGCTCCGATTGAACCCAAACCGCCAACCAATATCGCCGACTTATTGCTGCGTGCGGTTACGGTCATTTTGGTGGGTATTGCCATCTTTGTCGGGATCGATTTGCGCCGCAATGCGCCTCAAGAGCCAACACCAATTGCAGATGTTAGCGCGGTCGTAAATTCGGCCGATCTCATCTCAACGGCCACAGCCACGCCTGCGCCCGTCATCGCCACCGCAACAGCCACCCCCGAACTGCCAACCGCAACGCCCGAACCGACGGCAACAGCGACCCCAGTCCCCACACCGACGCTTGAACCTCCGTTTGAACATTCAATTCAGGAAGGGGAAGCTCTCATCAATCTCGCGCTGCGCTATAACGTCTCGCTTGACAGCATTTTGGTCAATAATCCCGGCCTTGTGCCTGAGAGCATTGGGGTGGGGCAGACGGTACTCGTTCCACGCCCCACGGCAACCCCACCGTTAGTTCCAGTTGAACTAGAGGTTAACGGGCAAACGCTCTTGGCTGATCCGACCGCTTGCGTCATGCACGAAATTGCATCGGCCGATACCTATATCAAAATAGCCCAACAGTACAGTGTGCCATTGGCTGCGCTATTGGATATGAATCGACTTTCGACTGATAACATTTTGCAGCCCGGCGATCAGGTTTGCATCCCCACTATCACCTACACCGTTTCGAGCGAGGGCATTGGGTCAGCTGAAGGTGACAGCCAATTTGGTGTGTTTGCAACGTCCGATCGGCCGACCCTGCTCTATCCACCCCAATACGCCGATATCCTCTCGCTGCCCATCACCTTGCAGTGGCTTGCCGAGCGCACGTTGGACGCAAACGAATGGTACATGCTCGAAGTCACCAATATGAGCAACCCAACCGCCCGCCCACAGCGCGTCTTTACCCAACAATCCTCCTATCAAATTCCCGATAGCTGGTATGCAGACAGCGTTGACGCACAGTTTCGCTGGCGTGTGAGTTATGTTCAGGTGTTGTCTGAACAAGAAAATGGCGCGTTTGTTTATGGGTATGGCGGACCGAGCGGAGAATCATTCTTTACGGTCAAAGTCGAATAACCGATAACGCCCCTGTAAGCAATTGCCTACAGGGGCGTATTGTTGAAACTTCTCCTCTTCAGACGAGATTATAACAGAGGATGGAAAGTTGCCAACGATCTTGGCGATTTTTCGTGCAAATTGGCTAATTTTGCCAATATCCCCGTATACGATTGCCCTTAACAATGGTTGTGGGGCGTCCTTTTTCGGCCGAAAACAAGCTATACTCCTCGCTGGCTCAATTTGGAGCCACCATAACATCGTTTTGTATTTTCCATGATGAGCCTGAAGACAGGCTTTTTTGTTGCAACAGATCGACTTCATGCGGTTAGATGGTTTGGGTAGCCCCAGACATGGGATCGGTAGAGTCCACTGTTGTCACGGCGGGAACGCCAAACAGCATGTCATATCCGCGAGGGTGTGACACAGCGGATTTCTCAAACCGATTTAACCTCCGTAAATTTCAAAATTTGCACGGATAAAGTTGGCGAATAAGACGAAGGCTTTTAGCTTTCACGGTTGTTTGCGTGTTCTGCACGGACAAATTACTCGCTGTCACCCTTCCGAACAGATTTTGCAATTGCGTGATTGGAGCTTTTTGTGACAACTCAATTTTCAGAACTCGGCTTGCACCCAGATGTATTGCAAGCAGTAGTCGAACGCGGCTACGAAACCCCCACTCCGATTCAAGCTGGTGTGATTCCGATCATGCTAACAGGGCAAGACGTAATTGCCCAAGCCCAAACTGGCACGGGCAAAACGGCCGCCTTTGCGCTGCCCATTTTGCACACCATCGACCCTAGCTCACGCCATATTCAAACGCTTGTCATGGCACCCACTCGTGAATTGGCGCAGCAAGTTGCCAATGCATTCCATGATTACGGCCACCTGCGCGGTGTGCGCGTGCTGGCGATTTACGGCGGTCAGTCGTATGAACGCCAAATTCGCCGCCTCAAGAAAGGTGTCAATGTGGTTGTTGGTACGCCGGGCCGGTTGCTTGACCTAATCAATCGCAAACAACTCGATCTGAGTCACGTCGAAACCGTCGTCTTAGACGAGGCGGATGAGATGTTGAGCATGGGCTTTATCGAGGACATCGAGCTGATTCTCGGTGCTGTGCCTGATAAACGCCAGATGACGCTCTTCTCAGCAACGCTTCCGACGCAAATTCGGCGACTGGCTGATGCCTATATGCACAATCCAGAGGCCGTGACGATTCAACGCAAGCAGTTGACCGCGTCGGAGGTGATGGAATGGTACGTCAAAGTCAATGAGGAAGATAAGCTGGCCGCGTTGACGCGCATGTTGGAGATTGAACCCGTGACAACGGCATTGGTCTTTGCCAAGACGCGCGCGGGATCGGCCGAAATTGCCGTCGCGCTCACCCAACGTGGTTTTGCGGCTGAAGTCATCAACGGCGATCTCAGCCAAGATGCCCGCGAACGCACCCTCTCACGCTTCCGTTCTGGACAGATCAACCTTTTGATCGCAACCGATGTCGCTGCGCGTGGGCTCGATATTGATGACATTTCGCATGTCTTTAACTTCGACATTCCACACGATACCGAAAGCTATGTGCATCGAATCGGCCGAACTGGGCGTGCTGGTAAATCAGGGGTCGCCATCTCCATGATCACGCGCCGCGATATGTATCGTCTGCGCAAAATCGAAAACTATACACGCCAAAAGATCGCTGAAATGTCGTTGCCAACGGTCGAAGAGATCAAGGCAAAGCGTGACGCGCAGGCGCAAGAAAAACTGCTCGTTTGGCTTAACCGTGACCGTTGCAAAGCGGAACGTGAGCTGGTCGAGCAAATGGTCGAAGAAGGCTACGACCCGCTCGACGTCGCAGCAGCCGCACTCAAAATGGTGCGCGCCGCCGATAATGAGCGGCCGATTGAGCCAATCGGTAGAGCACAATCAAAGAATAAGCGGGATCGCAACAACAATCACGATAACAATCGCCGCAACAACCGCAATGATCGGCGACAAAAATCATCAAACCGCAAGCAGTCGCATGAGTCAGGAATGGTGCGCCTACACGTCAATGCGGGCAAAGAAGCGGGAATTCGGCCGAATGACATCGTCGGCAGCATCGCCTACTTTGCAGACATTCCGGGCCGCGCCATTGGTGCCATCCAGATTGAGCAAGATCACACGCTGGTCGATGTGCCAGAACAATTTGTCAAACAAGTTCTAGCGAAAAAAGATGACTACCAAATCCGCCGCCAGCGGATTGAGATTGGTGTTGCAGGGGCCTAAGAACCCTTGCAAGAACGCAAAAAAGGGGTGTTTGAATGCAACGACATTCAAACACCCCTTTTCGTTTTTTTGCGCAAAACCGCAAAATGTTACGAGCTTGCAACGCCCTCTAGCCACGCACCACGCAATACGCAATACGCAACACGCAATCTTCTATCACTCATACCGCAACGCATCAATCGGCCGAAGTCGTGCCGCGCGCCATGCGGGATACAACCCAAAGATCACGCCAACCCCGACCGAAAATCCCACGGCCAACACCACGCTGCTCATTGTCACTTCTGCAACCACGTCAATAGCGGGGCCAACAGCGGCTGAGATGATATAACCCAGCCCCATTCCGATCAGACCCCCAATCAAGCACAAAATCAGCGACTCAATCAAGAATTGCATCAAGATGTTGCGCCGTAGCGCGCCGAGCGCCTTGCGGATGCCGATTTCGCGTGTACGTTCTGTGACGCTCACAAGCATGATGTTCATGATGCCAATGCCGCCGACGAGCAGCGAAATCCCTGCAATTGCGCCGAGAAAGAGCGTGACAGAAGCCAGAATCGTGCCAAACGTTTCAAGCAGATCGGCCTGTGACAAGATTGTAAAATCATCCTCACCTGCAAAAATGATGTTATGTTCTTCACGCAGAACCTCTGTGAGCTGCTCAATAGCCGCATCGTTTAGCTCTGCGCTGACCGCTTGCGCCGTGATGCTGCCGACTGCGGGTCGGTTTTGTCGGGTGCGACTCGTTACAAGCCGTGCTTGTGCGGTGGAAAGTGGGACATAGACGGTTGAGTTTGGATTGGTTCCAATCCCACCTTCAGATTCAACCATCATGCCGATGATCATGTAGGAGCCGCCGGCTATTTTGAGCGTTTGCCCAATTGGATAGTCACCATCGAACAGCTCTTCGGCAATCTCCGAGCCAATGACAGCCACGCGGGCGCGTTCAGCCTCATCGGCCGATGTCAGCAAATTTCCCGCCGCAATATCATCTGTCAGATTGTTAATCGTAAAGTAGTTGGGCAAGACACCTTGTACCGATGCCTGTGTTTCACGACCGCGTGCGACGATGTTAAACCCCCCACTCACCGATGCCGTGACTTCGGCAACGGCCGGCGCACGCAGTGGATCAGAGAGCGCATCCACATCGTCAATGCTCAAACTTTGATAACCATCACTGTTGTCAAAATCGGTGCTGACAAAGAGCAGATTTGTGCCAATTGAGTTGATTTCGCCCTCAATTGATTGTTGAAAACCATTGCCCAACGCCAACAACGCAATCACGGCCGCCACGCCGATGATGATTCCCAACATCGTCAGCAGCGAGCGCAGTTTATTTGCATTTAGACTATCGAGTGCGGTTAGAAAACTTTCTGTAAAATTCATACCATCTCAGCAACGTGGTTGTTTTGTGCCACATCATCATGTACGGGCAATTGATCACGCTTCCGCTCGTCACTAACCACCTCGCCATCACTCAATCGAATAATGCGCTGTGCCCGACTCGCTACCTCAAGATCATGTGTCACCATCACAATCGTTTTTCCCTCAGCGTGCAACTGCTCAAACAGCTTGAGAACATCTTCTCCCGAAACGGTGTCGAGTGCCCCCGTCGGTTCATCCGCCAACAGCAGACTTGGTTCTGTGACCAACGCCCGCGCAATGGCGACACGCTGTTGCTGCCCGCCTGAAAGTTCATCAGGCTTATGATCGGTGCGGTCGCCGAGTCCAACCGATGTGAGCGCGGCTGTTGCCCGCCTGCGCCGTTCCGTGCGACTGACTCCCCCATACATCAAGGGAACGCTGACCTGCTTTAAGGCCGTTGTGCGTGCCAAGAGGTTAAAGCGTTGAAAGATAAAGCCAATTTCCTTGTTGCGAATTTTCGCTTGGGCATCATCTTTGAGATCGCTCACGTCTTGTGAATTGAGGATATATTTGCCTTCGGTCGGTGTGTCGAGACAGCCGATGATGTTCATCAACGTACTCTTGCCAGACCCCGATGTGCCGATGATGGCGACAAACTCGCCTTCTTCAATGTCAATTGAGACACCGCGCAGCGCATGGACTTCTTGCGTCCCCATTTTGTAGATTTTCTTGATACCTTGCAGCGTTATCATATTACCTCTGAAGCGCGGACGACTCATCCGCGCACCCAGTTATTATCCGCTAGATTACTCGCCTTCGGGTGGCCCAAAGCCCTGTAGTGGGGCATCAACCCCACCGATGAGGACGCGATCCCCTTCTTCTAACCCGCTAGAGACTTGCGTAAAGTTGTTGTCGCGTAGGCCAATCGTGATTTCGACGGGCGTAATCTCTTGCGTTTCACCGCTGCCAGTGACCTTATTAACGGTGAAGACCCCGCGAGCGCGATCGGCCGAAATTGCCCGATTTGGCACCAGCAACACATCCTCTCGCTGCGATGTCACGAGATTGGCGTTGGCCGTCATGCCGATGCGCAGCTCGACGGGCGGCTCTTCAATCAAGCCCAGCCGCACTTCAAATGAGACGATCGCATTTTCTGCGCTCTGTGAAGCGGTTGGTGCAATCGAGGCCACTTCCGCATCGATCTCGATGTCTGGAAACGCATCGAACGTAATTGAGGCAACATCCCCTTCATTTAACTCGCCTAAGTCGATTTCGTCTACATCAACAAAGACGGCCAGCGTTTCGGCATTGACTAAGGTCATCACCACGCCGCCGGCAACCTCGCCAACAGTAGTGCGTACATCGGTGACGATCCCTGCAAAGGGCGCGCGCAATGTTGCATTCTCCAAGTTATTACGCGCCTCTTCAAGTTGCAACTCCGCTTGACGCAGTTGTGCTTCGGCGATGGCGATCTGGGTTTCAGTTGCGCCACGCTGCAAGTTTGCCAGCGACGCTTCGGCTTGTGCGACCTGTGCACGTGCTGACGCGATTTGTGCCGCTGTGCCACCCGCCATGAGGAGGTCGAGATTGGCTTGCGCCGCAACCACTTGCGCGTTGGCTGAGGCCAATTGCGCCTGTGCGGACGCGACATTGTTGCTATCTGGCCCCTCCAGTAGATTGTCGAGATTTGCCTGCGCCGATTCACGTTGTGAAATCGCGGAGCTTAAGCTTGCAGTGGCATTTTGCAGATCTACCTCAGATGCGCCATTCTGTAATTCATTTAGCGTGATTTGTGCGGCATCGCGTTGGGCAATGGCAGAGGTGAGCGATTGTTGGGCCGCCCAAATGTCGCTGTCGTCTGTGCCATCGAGCAGGTCGTTAAGCGCTTGTTGCGCCGCATCGCGTTGCGAAACGGCCGAATTGAGTGATTGCTGGGCGGCCCAAATCTCTTCGGGGGATGCGCCTGCCAAAAGTTCGGCTAACGTTGCCTGTGCTGCCGCCAGATTGTCATTGGCAATTTCGAGGTTGGTGGATGCGCTCTCTTGTGCCGCCTCAAATGGACAGTAGAGATAGCCGTCGTCCTGTTCGTAGCAGGTGAATGCCTGATCGTAGGCATCTTGCGCCGCCTTGTGCTGCTGTTGCGCCTGTTTGAGACTTGCTTCCGCTTGGGCAATTTGTGCGTCGCTTGCCCCGTTGCGTAAAGTCGCCAAACTGTTTTGGGCGTTTGAGACATTGGCTTCGGCCGATTGTAAGCTCGCCTGCGCATTGGAAATCTGTTCCGCAGTCGCCCCATTTTTGAGCGTGTTGAGATTATTTTGAGCTGTGGTGACGTTGGCTTCGGCCGATTGTAAGCTCGCCCGCGCATTCGCTAACTGTTCGGCACCTGCCCCTGCTTGCACATCTTGCTGCGATTGGTAGGAGGCGTTGACGGACGCTTGCGCTGCACGCAGGCTGGCCTCAGCCGCTGCAATATCGGCCGCGCTGGCACTATCACGTGCCGCGCTCAGGCTGGCAAGAGCTGACTGTACTGACGCCTGCGCCGACTGAATGCTGGCCTCTTGTGATGCAAGCTCTTCTTCACTTGGCCCATCGAGAATGTCGGCCAACGCAGCTTCGGCACTGGCGAGACTGGCTTCGGCCGATGCGATGTCTTCGGCGTTTGCCGGCACCAGCAAACTATCCAAGTTGGCTTGCTGAATCAGCAGATTTTGTTCTGCTTGCTCTACTGACCGCGCCAAAACGGTTGTGTCAAGCTGCAATAAGGGATCGCCCATTGCGACTCGATCCCCTTCACGCACAAACATCTCCGCAACCTCGCCCGTGATGTTAAGCGAAAGCTGCGCTTCATCTTGGGGTAATAGTTGCCCGGTGGCTGATGCGGCCGATGCGAGATCGCCGATAAAAACTTCGACCTCCTCCCCCGCAGCCGCAGTCAAGGCGGCATCAGCCGCTGCGTCTCCCCCATCACGACAAGCAGCCAACAGCAAAATTAATAGTGTTATCCAAATCACTCGTTTCATAACTACTCCAACCAAACTTTTCAGAACTAGCATATTACCGCGTAGATATGCCACAGATAAAAGCCCGTCATTCCCGCGCAGGCGGGAATCCATTCTTTTTTGCCATCTCTTTGCAAGGTTTCGGGAAATCCATTTCCCGAAACATCGACTACTGAACTTAATTCTTAAACGGCAATGCGGCGCACACACCTGTTGTGTATTTTGGTGATGCTGTGCTAGCACGATAACGAGACTTTGCCAAAATCCTGCGGCTAAAACCGAAGGCTGATAGGCGAAACGCGCTCAAGCGCGTTGTTTGCAGTGCGTTTTAACGCACTTTGTGTAACAGCCTTTGTACGCGAAGCGGGGACGATAGCCCTATTTTAGCAACAGGCTCTTTAATCAGCCCATTGAAATCTCGTTGTAGCACTAGACCCCAAACAATATACGGTAATCTCATTTTAGAAGTAAATTGTGCAGAGACTGTGCAGAATTTCCCTACCTTTTACTCAATTTAGACACTGTACGGGATGGAGTGGTAGACTGTTGCAAATGTGTGGTACTGAAACGCGCACTGTTGTTATACCACGTCCAACTATGAACGAAACCATCCTGATTGTTGATGATGATCCCGAAGTTGTCCGCCTATTGCGCGGCTATTTGCAGAAAGAAGGGTATACCGTTGCCGTTGCGCTCGATGGTAAAACGGCGTTGCAGAAAATCCGCTGGGAGACACCCGACTTGGTGCTGCTTGATCTGATGTTGCCAGACACCGACGGCTGGGAAATCACGCGCACGGTGCGTGGAGATAGGCGGCTGGCAAACTTGCCGATCATCATGTTGACGGCACGGGTTGATGATGCCGACAAGATTGTTGGATTGGAGCTAGGTGGTGACGACTATGTGACGAAACCATACAATCCGCGTGAAGTTGTGGCGCGGGTGCGGGCGCGCTTGCGTGTGCAAAAGGGCTTGCAGGGGGGTGAGGGCGTGCTGAAAATCGGCCGATTATCGCTCAATCCCGGCCGCCGCGAAGTTTGGATCGACAATACACCCATCACGCTCACAGCCACCGAATTTGACATCCTGCACACCTTGATGGCGCGTGCTGGCTATGTCATGACCCGCCGCGAACTGATCCGCAAGGCATTGGGCGACGACTATGAGGGTATCGAACGCACACTCGACAGTCACGTGCGCAATTTACGCCGTAAGCTAGAGGCGGACAACGATTTTCCACGCTATGTCCAAACCGTTTACGGGGTTGGCTATCGGTTGGAAGAGGTCGCGGCATGAAGCAACTCTGGGTACGATTTAGCCTAATTATCGGTTCCGTCATCATGATCGTGGCGGTGTTGCCAACCGTCGTATTTGCCTTGCTGCTGCGCTACAACAGGCTCCCGATGCAGGATGGGATATTGGAGCGGTTGCCGCTTGACGCAGAACAGTTTGCGACGATTCGCAGCCTCATCTTACAAGGCATTGCACGTGATGTTTTTGTCGGTATTGCGTTTAGCCTGATCATCGGTGTCGTTGTTGGCGTATCGTTGAGCCGTATGGTGGCGCGACCGTTGACGATGCTGGAAGATGGGGCGAAGGCGATTGCAGGAGGGGATTTAACCCATCGCGTCGATGTGTTGGGCAGCGAGGAGATGCGGTCAGTCGGGATTGCGTTTAATGAGATGGCGCGGAAGTTGGAGGAGGCGGAGCGGCTGCGCAGCCACCTGTTGGCCGATGTGGCGCATGAGTTGCGTCATCCGTTGCAAATTTTGCGCGGCAATCTACAGGCGATTTTGGACGGGGTTTATGAGTTGGAGATGGAGGAAATCGGCCGATTATTCCAGCAAACGCAACATCTGACCCGCCTGATCAACGACCTGCATGAACTTGCCCAAGCGGAAGCGCAGCAGTTGCCGCTGTCGATGGGGTCGGTCGATGTGGGGAAATTGGTCGGCGATGTCGTCAATATTTATCGGCCGATGGCGGTCAGTCAAAACGTGCAGTTGGGGCTGGAGCCATTTAAGGGTCGCATTCTGATTTCGGCCGATGCCTCTCGTTTGCGGCAAGCCCTCAGCAATCTGCTGCATAACGCCTTGCAAAACACGCCGGCCAACGGCGAAATTTGTGTGTTCATTGCCGAGAATGGAAAAAATGTCGAAATTATGGTGAAGGACAGTGGCAAGGGAATTTCGGCCGAACACCTTCCCTATGTTTTCGACCGCTTCTATCGCGGCGATCCAAGTCGTCAGCGCAATGGCAGCGGCACGGGTCTCGGACTCGCCATCACGCAAGCGATCATTACTGCCCATCATGGTCAAATTCAAGTTTCCAGCGAAGGGCGGAATGCGGGAACGCAATTTACGCTGGTATTGCCCAGACAGGTCTAGCGGGTTAGTGGGTGATTTCCTGTGACTTGCTAGATGCCGTGTCGTGATGCGTGGTGCGTAGTGCGTGTCCAGAGGTCAGGACGCACTATCGCTACCTCCCAGAAATCCGAATCAGCGGTCAGTCAACCCACTGCAAACGCTCTGCAAACGGCCCGTTGTATAGTTAGAAATACCAATAGGGATGCCAAACCATATGAGAAGAGGCGCACAGTTCGATTCAGTATCGTCTGTGTGCCTCTTTGTGTATAGGCATGAGTAAAGAATGGATACCTGCCTTCACAGGTATGACAGGACTTACTTTACGATGCATTTAACTATCTTCTTCGTGTGATTCGCGGCGTCAATCTTAACTCATAACAGAAGGTGTGTGACAGTCATCGAGTAGATCGGTTTCCCTACATCACGACGTTTTTCACAGCGCACCGTCTCGCATAAACAAACCGTAAGAATAACTGCGCTACGGTAAATATAGAATAATTAATCCGTCTTCCAAACAAGTGGAGTGAACATATCCACACCTGTATCAAAATGTAGACGATTGGAAACCATCAAGGAGTGCTTAATGCGAATACGAGCTATTTTCACCGTTCTATTGAGTTGTATTATTTTATTGGCCGGTCAGCCCGCGCGCGCGCAGCGTGACGGCGCGACCAGTTTTCCGCCGCCGACCCCTGCTGACGACGCGCCGACGGACGCGAGTCGTGCCATCGAAGCGGCGATTGCCAATGGTGAGCCGATTTCAACAGACCAACTTTCGCCTGCGGAACAACATCAAATTTTACGCAGTTGGTTAGAAGCGCAGCCTGTTGAGCATGAGGCATTGACCTACTTGACGGCGGACGAAGAGGCCGCCCTGCTTGCGCTGGCGGAACAGGAGTATGAACGAGACTTGGCACAATCGGCCGAAACACGCACCCAAATGCAATCAACCCCCGCACACGCTGAACCCGCCGGAGGTGATCCAATGCGTCAAACAGCCGCGACGCTAACCGTCGGGACATCTTGTACCTATAAAACACTCACTGAGGCACTGGCCGTCGCCAATGACGGGGACACCATTTTGCTCGAAGGCAAGACGTTTAACGGTAACTACAATCTGAATAAATCACTCAATATTTATGGTGGCTATAATTCGACCTGTCTCGTTTCGTTTGGTGGCTCCACAACGACGCTGGCGGGAAATTCGGCCGATTCTGTCCTAGAAATTTATGAAAGCGGCACGACCGTTTTGCTGAACAAACTCGTCATTACAGGAGGACAAGATGATGCCGACTATGGTGGTGGGATTGAAATTAACGCCGATGCATCCGTCACGCTCGAAAGCGTGATTGTTACTGACAACGATTCGAGCTATGGCGGTGGCATCCATCTTGACGGCGGCACGTTGACCCTCTCAGACAATAGTTTTGTGCAAAGTAATACGGCCGATACACACGGCGGCGGCATTTTTTGTGTCGATGGCACGATTGATCTCGATACGGGTAGTGGGGTCGGCTTAGCCGTTTTGTTTGCTGGCATTATCGATCCGCGCCCAAATGTGGCCGACAACGATAACTCCAATGTTGGTAGCGGTGGCGGCTTCTATCTCGACAACTGCGACTTAACCCTCGTCTCAGGGGCGGGTGAATACAACAGCATCGCCTACAACACCGCCCGCACTGGCGCAGGTATCTATGCCACAAACGACAGCCGAATTGAACTACAAGGCAGCGGTGTGAATGTCTATGATAATGTGGCCGAGGAGTACGGTGGGGGACTCTATTTGAGTTCTGGCGCCGACGTTTATGGTGATAACGCCTCTCTCCTGCGCAATCGGGCGGCGATTGGCGGCGCAGGCGTTTACGCTGTCGGTGATGGGACGCTTGTCGATTTTGACCACACGACACTTTTCCCATGCAGTACCGTCAAATGTGCTCAAATTAGCGACAATGTGACAACGGCTGGTGCAGGCGGGGCTGTCTACGCATGGTTGGGGGCGGATCTCGATTTAGAAAGCGTCTATGTTGAGAATAACCAGTCGGCTGGGTCGGGCGCGGCAATTTTTGCTGCACGCGCCAATACCTACATCAATCTCGACAGTGTCATTATCGCTGACAATGACGGCAGTTTCTCCACCATAAGTATCCTTAACTCGGGCAGCGATGGGTATGGCGCAAAGGCGACGCTGAACAATGTCACCATTGCAGGCAACACGGGTAACAGCACTGCCGCATTTTCTGTTGCAGCGCGAGCTGCGCTAGAGATGACGTCCAGCATTGTCTGGGGCAATGCTGGCGCACTTGTCACAGATGATGGCGAGGTGATGATTAGCTGCTCGGTCTTGTCAGAGCCGTATGTGGGCGGTGGTAACATCGTCGCAGACCCACTTTTTGTGGGCAACGGCAACTACCACATCACCCGTCAATCTCCCGCCCGCGACCACTGCAACAGTGGCTTCGCCCGCGACATCGACTATCAATTGCGCCCCCTCGACACACGCCGCAACCTCGATCAATCTGACCCAGCTAGCCGCGCTATGTTGGATCGCGCCACCCATGCTGCACGGGTTGCGTGGTCGGCGATTGAGGATGTCCAACCGCTGCTTGACAACAGCGTGCGCGCGCTCGACTATGGCAGCTTTCTCTGGCTTGAGCTGACCAGCACCCAGTTTGCCCAATTGCAAATGAGCGGGATTCCGTTTACGCAAGAGTTGGGTTATGGGTTGTTCGGACTCGATGACATGACGCTAGACTTGCAGGACAGTTCGCGTAGTCATGAGGCATTGACAAAGGCGGGTGAGGGACTCTATCTCGTTCAAATGCGCTCTCCGCTGACGGAACAGCTATTTGAAGAGGTCCAAAAGATTGGCACGCCGATTCAATACTATCAAAATCACACCTATCTCGTATGGGCAGATGCGGAGCGGTTGGCGCGACGCGAACAATCGGCGCACGTGCGTGTGATTGCGCCATTTTCGGCCGATTTCCGCACAACCCAACGCCTGACAAGTGAAGCTGGGCGCAGTTCGGCCGCAACGCCACTGATGGTCACAGCCCTGCTTTGGGATGACGGCAACCTGCCCGCAATGACGGGACGCATCAGCACCACTGAGCGGCACGTGATGGGGGAGCGCGGGCGCATGGTCGTCTGGGAGCTGTGGACCACACCCGCGCAACTTGCCCAACTGCAAGCCATACCACAACTGATCAACCTCGACCGACTCTATCCCGACACGTTGGCGGACGAACGCACCAATCAAATCGTCGCCAGCAACTTTGACGGGAGCGGCAACGTCGTCACAGGGTATCAAGATTGGCTCGACGACACAGGTTACGACGGCACGGGTGTAACGGTCGCTATTGTTGACACGGGTGTCGACTGGGATCATCCTGAACTCAATGTCGTCTCAGGCACGGAGTATGGCGCCTACACAGAGCCGAATGAACCCGGTACGGACGGCGGCAGCAATCCACAAGTGAACGGCTCTGGACATGGCACGCACGTGGCGGGCATTGTCGCGGGGAATGGGGGGAGCGGCTCGACCGATTCTGATGGCTTCCTCTACGGTCAAGGCATGGCTCCCGGTGCTGGCCTGCACGCGATGGACGCAATCTCTTCTGATGCGACCTATCCTTATTTGGATGATTTAACCAACAACAATGGTGGCTACGTTGCGGCTGGCACAAACAGCTCGTGGTCATGGAATGTGTCAGGCGGGGGTGACGGCGCGTGGGGAACGGGCGGCTTTGGCAACTATAACAACAATGAGTCGAGTCGTATCACGTCCCCACTGATCGACATGAGCAGTTACACGGCGGCCAGCCCCGTCACGCCACAGCTATTTTGGGGAGAGTTTTTCAGCCTTGCCGATGCGAACGACTGTTTTTCTGTGCAGGTCAGCAACAATGGCGGCACGAGTTGGGCAACCGCGCGCACTGTTTGTGGTGGAAACAGTGGCGGACAGTATCAACTGCGCAGCTGGTCAATTCCAACGACTTACTACGTCAATAACTTCCGCATCCGTTTCACATTCAGCTCAAACGCCAACGGCACAGATCAGGGTCTACTCATCTCGTCCGCGTGGGTGCAGATGCGCGTGACGATGGCGGAACGGGTTGCCAGTGCCGCCGCAAATGCCGATTTGAGCAACAATTCATGGAACGCAGGGCCAGCGGGAGCGGGTTATACACAGCTCGCGGCCAATCAAGATGACGCGACCCTCGATGCATTGACGGGCGGCGGACGTAATCCGTTCCTGACCATCTTTGCGGCCGGCAATGCGGGCGATGATTGTGGTCCCGGCCCCTGTCTCGACTCCATCACAGAACCGAAAGAGGCAAAAAATATCGTCAACGTCGGCAGCCACGACAGTGAACGCTCCGACACGTTTGGTGGCACAAACGATAGTCCCAACGACATCACCTTTTTTAGCAGTCGTGGCCCAGCCGTCAACTTGGCCGTGTCGAGTCTGATTCAACCTGATGTCGTTGCGCCGGGCAACCGCATCGTCAGCACTGAGAACCGCGATGGCGCGATCAACGAATCGTGTGCCACATCCCCTGCTGGCACAACGCAGCACGCCTTTTGCAACGGCACGAGCATGGCTTCGCCCCACGTTGCTGGCGCGGCCGCATTGTTTACGCAACAGTGGTATGTGCGGAATGGCAACAATGCCAATCCTGAACCCGCAACGGTCAAGGCGGCGTTGATCGCAACGACCGATGATCTCGGCGGTGGATTGGATGGCTGGAACAACGTGATGGGCAATCGGCCGAATCCGCATCAAGGCTGGGGGCGTGTCAACATCGACCGTCTACTCAACCCGCCCGTGCCCATCCTATTTTATGAAAACCCGGTTCTGCTGACTGATATTGGGCAGTTCTATGACCTCGTTGTGACGGTCAGCGACACGGGCGAACCGCTGCGCCTGTCGCTGGCATGGTCCGACGCACCGGGCGCACCGGGCGCGCTCAACCCGCTCGTAAACGATCTCAAATTGCGCGTGACCGACCCGAACGGCAATATCTGGGTTGGCAATAAGTTTGGCAACGATGGCTGGAGCGCGGTTGGGGATAATTTCAACGACATTCATAATCCCGTTGAAAACGTTTGGATTGAAAACCCCGTGGCAGGCGAATATGCCATCCGCATCTATGCCCCCACGCTGGGCGGCGATGCCTACTACTACAACGGCGATACGACCGATCAACATTTCAGCTTTGTTTGCTATAACTGCGAAGAGGTCAACGCGGGCGACTATGACGCGGGTGCAGATGAACTCCATCACTTTGTCGGCATCAACGGTGCAACGTGTGCCTATGGCACCATCGTGGACGCGATTACGGCTGCATCTGCTGGTGACACCATCTACATTCAGACAGGCTATTACAACGAGCACATGGGCGACATTGAAAAAGATTTGACGCTAACCAGTGGCAACGGCGACTGCACGGCTGCGGCTAATCGCGCCATCGACTATGCAGAAATTGATCGCGACAATGCGTTTGCGACGCAGGGCGGCGTGGTTGAAGTCAGCAATGGGGCGACGGTCACGTTGCAAAATATGCGCCTGCAAAATGCGCGCGCGCGTTGGGGCGGGATCGCCTACGTGAGTGGAAACAGCACGTTGATTCTCGACAATGTGGCCCTAATCGACGGGGTTGCGAGTGATAACGGTGGTGGCTTGCGCGTCTTTGCGGGATCGGCCGAATTGCGCAACGGTAGCACCATTTATGGCAGCAGCACCACAGGGACAGACGTAGGTGATGGGGGTGCCGGCATCGCCATTGCCCCCGCTGGCACCGTAACGCTCACCGATAGCTATGTCGGCTCGGCAATTCTCTTTGGCGATAACCAGAGCGCGACGAGCGGTGGCGGGGCGTATGTGGATGGCGGTCGGATCGCGCTGTTTGGCAATAGCCGCATCGCCAATAGTCACGCCAACGACAATGGCGGCGGCATCTATCTGACCAACGGCGCGGTTGCCGAACTAAACGACAGTGCAACGCTGGGCAACCAGTGTGATTTCATCGTTTGCCCAGCCAACAGCGCGGCGTTTGGTGGCGGTGCATTTGTCTCTGGGCCGAATAGTTCGCTGCGCGCCAACGGGGGTGTGCTGCTCGACAATTCGGCCGATTCAGCGGGCGGAGGTGTCTACGCTACGGTCAATGCGACCGTTGCACTGACGGGGACGCGCATCACAGAAAACGAGACGGATGGGGACGGCGGCGCAATCTTTGCCGCTAATTCGTCGACCGTGAGTTTGGTCAACGTGATCGGTGAGTCGAATCATGCCGATGGGGAGGGTGGATTTGCCGCATTGTTTGCGAGCAGCGATTTGACGCTCGAACCGCTCTACGGCGGTGGCGGGTTGGCGTGCAATGTGCTTGCGCTCAATGCGAATCAGTATTGCAATGAGTTGGTGGGAAATTCGGCCGATTCACACGGCGGGGCGTTCTACTTTAACGACAGTGCCGCCCAGTTGCGTGGTGTCGCCTTGCGCGACAATACGGCGGGCAACGCCAGCTTTGGCAGCGCACTCTATCAAACCAATGCGGCCGACATTGAACTGTACAATGCACTGCTCACGGGCACACATAACCGTTCGGTCGTTGAGGTTGATAATGGCACCTTCACCGGTAAACATGCGACGATTGCCGACAACCCCAATGGTCAGCCACTTTACGCCAATAACAATACGACCGTCAATTTAAGCAACAACATCGTCTGGGGCAACTCGATCAACATTGGCTTGCACGGGAGCGCAGTGCTTAACGCCAACTGCAACTTGACGCAGGGCAGCCCGCTTGCTGGGACGGACAACATCAGTGTCGATCCACAGTTTGAGGTGACGGGACGGGGTAACTATCGCCTTGCCGCCGCCTCGCCAGCCGTTGACCAGTGCGCGACAGGCTTGCCGAACGATCTCGACAACGCGATACGCCCCCAAGATGCCGCCCGCGCTGGCTTGTATGACATGGGCGCATTCGAGCGCACGGGAACGCTTCCCACCGCCGTCATGTTGCGCACGGTAACCGTCATCGCGCCCAACAGCCTGAGTCTGCTCATGTTATTGTTCTGCGTATCCACGATTGGGCTCTTGGTTCGTCGGTTGCGCTCGAAAGTCGCCTGACTTATGGAAGGCTTGCAGGTAGATATACACCTGCAAGCTCTTTAGATATCGAGAGCCAGAAAACATGGTGTTTCGGGATTTCCAAATCCCGAAACATCACATCTATTCAATTTCTGGCGGTCTATGGATTTGTCTACGTGTGGTGTCAATGGCGAGCGCGCTTTGGGATGCCGAAAGTGTGGAAAGACGCTGTAGTAGATTAGTCGCACCTTTGCCGCTGCCATCGTTGCGCATACCAACGGACATAGTCGGCACGATGTTCTGACCAGTATGGGTAGGCGTGGCTGCCGTCGGGGTAGATCGTCCAGTTATGGGGAATTTGGCGGGTGAGCAGCGCGTCACGGATCGGTTGTGCGGTGCTGATATAGAAATCTTCTGAACCAAAGTCGAAGGCGATGCAGAGGGTGTTGATTTCGGCCGATTCGACCGTCCACAATGGATTGATCGCCCGATCATCGCCTGTGTCCAAAAAGACCGGCGCGTGTAATCCAACCGCGCTAAATAGATCTGGATGGCGAAAGGCAACCTCCGCTGCCCAGTATCCGCCACGTGACAGTCCGCCAATCGCCCGCTCGCCATTGGTACGATAGAGCGCATCGACATGCGGAATAAGCTCGTTGACCAGCACCGCCTCATATGAAAAATCACCACCACTCGTGTTGTCACTAACGCGACGACCCTCTGGCATGACGATAATCATTGGCGCAACCTCCCCAGCCAATGTTAGCGCATCCGCCTCATCGTCGATGCCAATGTTGTCCCACTCTTCCTCGCCATAGAGATTGCCATGTAGCATGTAGAGCGTTGGGTATGTGCGCGTTTCTGCTGCATAGCATGGGGGTAGATAGATGCGATAGGTGCGGGTGGGGCCTTCAATGGTGCTGGTATAGCTGGCTGCTGTCGTTGTGCCAGTTGTTGCACAGGGGGACTGTGTGGGCGTGGGCGGCAGCGCAGTGACGATTTTTGTGAATGGATCAGGCGTGCTGGTTGGCGTCGCGCTTGGTTGTGGTGTGGGAATGAGCGATGACAAACTGGGATGCTCGCTGGGTAATGGTGCCGAAATGACAGCGGTCACAGTGGGCTTCATCGTCGCGGGTGGCGGCTTGACCACTGTTGCTGTTGGGGTTGGCAGCGGTGCTGAATTGCATCCAATTAGCCAGCCCCAATGCAGGGCGACAAGCAGCATGAGCCAATATGGTCTGTATCTTGAATTAGAAGACAACGTTATTATCTGCGTTGCGATTTCGAGCGATCTTTCCGTAGTGCGCAGTGCGCCTCGTCAATAGGGCAACGCCATCGGCTCCATCTCCATCAATTCGGCGTGCTTGCCTTTCCACGCATCTTCTTTACGTGTGTATTTGGCAATCTGTACGTCGGCAAAGCGCGGGAATAGGTCAAGCAGTAGATTGGGCAGTAAATCCCATGCCTCGTGCCGAATCACATCATCTAAATTAGCGGCGGACTCTTTTGTCCATGACCATTCCTGATAAAACTTCTCCGCTTTCATCCAATAGCCGCGCTTTTCCCAAGCGGCCATCGTGACGGTTAGTCCATCGTCAATCTCGCGCAATGCCAGCACAACGGCGGCAGCCATGTCGCGTACTTCCGCGTCGACCTCTGGTTTGCTGCTCATTCGGCGCAGCAGTTCAGCGATCAGACGGCGATTTTTGTTGCGTAATTTGTTAGGGTTGTTCGTGTTGATAACTCGACTCATGGAGGGGATTGTAGCTTGTTCAGAGCGCATAGACATCTTTAGGGCGTTCATCAGTTGAGCGAGCGGGGCTTCATAATTGGCAACTTGGCACATGGAAAACGCACATTTTGATGCGTTCTCGCAGCATGTTTAACCCGCCCAATCGTGCCACGATTGGGCATGTTATCGATTTTTCAATGGTTTGTTTTGGCTATGTTAAGGTGGGGGAGGATGTAGAAGATCGTGTTATAATCGGCCGAAAATTCAGCACGATAAAGGAGAGTTTAAAATGGATATGTCAAATGTTTTGGGTCTTATTCTCGGAGGGGGTCGTGGGACGCGCCTTTTTCCACTCACACACGAACGTTCTAAACCCGCTGTGCCGTTGGCTGGCAAGTATCGCTTGATCGACATTCCGATGAGCAACTGTTTTCACGCGGGCATTGACAAAATTGCCATTCTGACTCAATTCAACTCCGCCTCACTCCATCGCCACATCTACCGCACCTATGGTCGCGACATGTTTACAAAGGGCTGGGTGCAAATTTTAGCGGCGGAGCAAACCCCGAACAGTGAAAATTGGTATCAGGGAACGGCCGATGCGGTTCGCAAGCAGATGGTCGAAATTCGTGAGGCGAAGGCCGAATACACGCTCATTCTCTCTGGCGATCATCTCTATCGAATGGATTATCGTGCGTTTTGCGAGTTTCATAAGGATAGCGGCGCAGATGTGACGATTGCCGTCCAGCCCGTCACCCGCAAAGAGGCGACTGGGTTCGGAATTTTGAAGCTCGATGAGAATCATCAAATTGTCGAATTTCAAGAAAAACCAAAAGACCCTGCCGTTTTAGATGGTTTGACGAGTGGTACCGATCCGAAAAAGCCTTACATGGCGTCGATGGGAATTTATGTTTTCCGCACCGAGACGCTGTTTGAACTGTTGGAAACGAAGGGGGATGACTTCGGAAAGGAGATTATTCCAGCAGCAATGGAGACACATCGCGTGATGGGTTTCCAATATGATGGTTTTTGGGCCGACATTGGAACGATTAAGAGCTTTTTTGACATCAACATTGAACTGACGCAAGAAGCACCCGCCTTTAATTTCTATGATGCAAATCGGCCGATTTACACCCGCCCCCGTTTCCTACCCGGCACCATTGTGCATGATAGCAGTCTGCAAAACGTCATGCTTGGTGATGGGTGCCGACTCTACCATGCAACCGTGCGCGACTCGGTGATCGGTCTGCGCAGTATTGTCGGCAAGGAGACAACCCTCAACCATGTGGTCATGATGGGGTCTGATTTGTATGAGACAGCGGATCAGAAGCGCGAAAATGTGCGGCTCAAGCGCCCCGATATTGGCATCGGCATGGGTTCGATGATCAACTATGCGATCATCGACAAAGATGTTCGCATCGGCAAAAATGTCGTCATTCGCTACATCCCTGACCGTCCCGATGAGCAGGCACAAAATTGGACGGCGAGCGGTGGCATTATTGTGATTCCAAAAGGGGCGATAATCCCCGATGGTACGGTTTTATAGCGCGAATTTTAAGAATATGGGCAGGGTCTTTAGGTTTGCGCCACTTAGGTGAGTGGTACGTGGTGCGTAGTGCGTGTCCAGAGTACGCACCACGCACCACGACTTATCAAGTGGCGAAAACTACGTGACATGAACGAATATCCATTGCGTGGGTAAGAAGTTGCAAGTATGAGACTCATCCTACCTTGCCACTTGCAACTTGCGCCAACCGTTTCGCCCGTTATTTATTTCCTAAATCCATTGTAGTATCATTGCGGCATGAGCAAAACGATCACCGATCTTCTCGCAACATGGCACGCCTTTGCAGTTCAGCACGACTATGTGCTGCCACCCCCGCACACGGGTTCCCCCATTACATTCAATCGCATCGTTGAAGACAGTCGGCTTGTTGAAGTGGGCGACTGCTTCATTGCGCGCGTGCGCCCCTACAGCAACGGACACCCCTTTGTCTTGCAGGCATTGGAAAAAGGTGCGGCGTTGGTCATCGCGCAGGCGGGGCAGGCGGGCGTTCCAGAGAACCATGCCCGTGTCTGGACTGTGCCAGATACGGCAATGGTCGAGACATGGCTGGCGGCCGCATGGCACGATTTTCCCGGCCAACATTTGACCGTTGTGGGTGTAACGGGGACAGATGGCAAAACGTCGGTGACCAATCTTGTCTATGAAATTCTGATCGCGGCTGGACACAAAACGGGCATGATCAGCACCATCAAGGCGGTGATCGGCAATCGAGAGGAGCCGACAGGGCTACACGTCAGCACGCCGCAAGCGCCTGAGACGCAGGCTTTCCTGCGCAAAATGGTCGATGATGGCTGTACACACTGTGTTCTGGAATCGACCAGCTATGGCTTGGCGGAGTATCGCGCCGACACTGCATTTTACGATGTCGCCGTGATGACAAATGTCACCCACGAGCATTTAGATTATCATGGCTCATGGGAGAACTATCTACACGCAAAGGGGCGGTTGTTTGAACTGGCGGAACGGGCGACCGTGATCAATGGGGACGATGTTTCGGCCGAATATCTCTCTCAATTTGAGAAGCCGCTGCAAATTAGCTATGGGATGGACAACCGCTGGGATATATGGGCAAATGGGGTGCGCTTTTCGGCCGAAAAAACCACCTTCAACATAGAACCGCTCGGCATCGAAATTGCAACCCCGCTGGTCGGCCGATTTAACATCTACAACATGCTCGCCGCCGCCGCCGCTGCCCACTCACTCGAAATCGAAAATAAACATATCAAACGCGGGATCGAAAATGTGACGCTGATTAGTGGTCGCATGGAACGGATCGTGATGGGGCAGCCGTTCCCCGTCATCGTTGATTTTGCCCACACGCCGAACGCGCTCAAACGCGCCATCGAAGCAGCCCGCAGTATGACGACTGGCAAAATTATCACCGTGTTTGGTAGTGCAGGTCGGCGCGATGTCGAAAAGCGGCGTATGATGGCCGAAATCTCTGAACAGCACGCCAACCTGACGGTGCTTACTGCCGAAGACCCGCGACAAGAGCCACTGGATGATATTCTTGGGATGATGGCCGAAGGGTGTCGCAAACACGGCGGCAAAGAAGGGGTGACATTTTGGCGCATCCCTGATCGCGGTCGCGCCATCTATCACGCGCTCACCTGCGCGGGCGCACACGACCTCGTCCTCGTCTGTGGCAAAGGGCATGAACAGTCGATGTGTTTTGGCACAACAGAATATGATTGGGACGATCGGGATGCGACAAAGGCGGCGTTAAAGGCGTTTTTGGCAGGGCAAGAGATGGTTGATCTTGGGTTGCCGACGTATTGATAATTCGTTTTTTGTTCGTATCAATGAAGTTTTAGCCACATTATCATTCGTGGTGCGTGGTGCGTGGTACGTATTCTGGACACGCACCACGCACCTTAGTGGCGAAAATCTAAAGACACCAACCCCTTTTCTAAAAGAACGCCACACCCCACGTTAACTTAACTGTTCGCGTAGCTTCTCTGGGTCTGTAACGGGTAGTTGACAAACGAAATTTTGGCAGACGTAGGCCGTCGGCCGATCCCCGATTTGTGTGCGATTTGCCAAGAGGGGTGGTGTGTCACCTGTGCCAGCGGCGATGACAAGATTCGGCCGAAATTCTCCCCAGACCACATCCGCCAACTCGCTCACATCGGTGCCAACCAGCGCCACCTGTTTTGGCTCGCTCAACAGTAACCACGCGCACCCTAACCAGTGGGCGAACCCGTTTGGGTATTGCGCAAGCGCGGGATAGAGCGCGGCGACCATCTCTTCAGCATAATCGACCAGTGCGCCGTCACCTGTCAAAAGATTCATCAAAATCAAAACCTTACACGCCATCGCGTTGGCGGAGGGGGTGGCATTGTCTTGTAGGGATTTCGGTCGATAGAGCAACGTTTCATGATCGTCTGACGTGTCATAAAAACCCCCATTTTCACTATCTTGAAAGTGCGTCATCATCATGTCAGTCAGCTCTTGCGCCCATTCAAACCAGCGCACGTCGAACGTCGCCTGATAAAGTGCCAACAGCCCATCCGCTAGGTAGGCGTAATCTTCCAAATAGGCGTTATATTTCGCCGCGTTGCCCGCCTTCCATGTTCGCAATAACCGACCCGCATCAGTTCGCATCGTGGCATGAAGAAAATCGGCGTTTTTGACCGCTGCTGCCAAATAGTCGTCACGTTTTAAGACGCGCCCCGCCTCCGCAAACGCTGCCAACATCAGCCCATTCCACGCCGTCAATATTTTGTCATCGAGACCCGGCCAAATCCGTTGCGCTCGCACGGCAAACAGCTTTTGTCGTGCTGCGGCCAGCGTCTTTTGAGCCGCCGCAATTGATAGATCAAATTGTGCCGCGACGTCAGCTAAGTTGCTGTGGGTGGTGTTGAGAATGTTGTGGCCTTCCCAATTGCCGCGTGCGGTCACGTCATAGCGTGCCATGAACAGTGGTGCGTCGTCGCCGAGAATCTGTTCTATCTCAGCTTGCGACCAGACATAGAACTTGCCTTCGACCCCCTCGCTATCCGCATCGAGACTGCTGTAAAACCCACCGCCATCCTCTGTCATCTCGCGTAACGTCCAGTCGAGCGTCTCCTCGACCACTTGGCGATAGTGGGCATTCCCCGTCACCTGATAGGCGTGTAAGTAGACACGGGCGAGCAGGGCATTGTCGTAGAGCATCTTCTCAAAATGGGGAACCAGCCAGTTGGCATCGACCGAATAACGCGCAAAGCCGCCGCCGACATGGTCATAGATGCCGCCCCATGCCATCTGATCGAACGTCGTTGTCACCATCTCTAGCGAGTCGATGCGTAGCAGAAATTCAAGCGACATCGACGGCGGGAATTTAGGTGCGCCACCAAAGCCACCGCGTGAACGGTCAAACTGGGTGTCGAACTGTTTTTCCGCCCGCTCGAAAAGCAGCGGGTCAAGCACATAGTTCTGATTCTTGAGCGCAAATTCCTGCTGAATGTGTCCCGCCATTTCACCCGCCTGCTTGGTGAGATCAGCGCGGCGCGTCTGCCACGCATTGGCGACCCCCGACAGCACTTGCCCCCAACTCGCCATGCCGTAGCGTGGGGTCGGCGGGTAGTAGGTGCCACCATAGAATGGTTCGCCAGCCGGGGTCAAAAAGACGTTCATCGGCCAGCCCCCCTGACCCGTCATCGCCTGTACTGCGCTCATGTAAATTTGATCGAGATCGGGACGCTCTTCGCGATCAACTTTGATGTTGACGAAGTTTTCGTTCATGAACGCGGCGATACGCTCATCTTCAAATGACTCATGTTCCATGACGTGACACCAGTGGCACGCCGCATAGCCGACGCTGATCAGGATCGGTTTATCTTCTGATTTTGCAAGGGCAAGGGCATCTTCGCCCCACGGGAACCAGTTGACGGGGTTGTTGGCGTGTTGTAGTAGGTAGGGGCTGCTTTCTTGTGCAAGGCGGTTGGGCATCTTTTTCCTCGTGTATCGCGTAACAGTTCTTAGAGAGTTGATCATACCATCTCCATCAATATTTCGCGTAAGTTTGTGCTGTCTGGGTCATGCACGCCGCTTATTTTCGTTACACTTAGGATCGCGAATTAAATAGATGTCGTAATTGTAGCCAAAGGGAAAGAGAAAGGACTACAATCATATTTTGACAGAATGGAGCTAAAAATGAAAAAATACGACGTAGAAATAGAACAACAAATGCGCAAGTTTTTTGAAACGCTCTCGGAGCGAGATAAGCGGCATTATGCAGCACTAGAAGCCAAAAAGGTGGGGTATGGCGGACAGTTGTATATGGAAAGTGTGTTGGGTTGCTCAGCGAGAACCATTCAACGAGGGCAAGCTGAATTGGCGAGCAATAAGAATGAAATCCCAGCAGGACGAATTCGCCGACCAGGGGGTGGGCGCAAACCATTTGACAAAAAAAGAACGGTTGAATGCAGCATTTCTTAAGGTGATTGAGACGTATACGGCGGGAGACCCGATGGATGAGGGAATACGCTGGACACATCTAAAACCAAGAGAGATCAGCGAGATGATGCTGGAAGAACACCAATTAAAAACGAGTGTGACAACGGTCAAAAAGTTACTGAATCAACATCGTTTTCGGCGTCGTAAAGCACAGAAGAGTGTGACAATGGGTCAGGTGGCTAATCGGGATGAACAGTTCAAGAACATTGAACAACTACGCAAAGTGTACATGGAAAGTGGCAACCCTGTCGTGAGTATGGACACGAAAAAGAAGGAGTATCTGGGCAATTTTTACCGTGACGGTCGCCTGTATACCCAACAGGTTATCCAGACCAATGACCATGATTTTACCAGTAGCGCAGATGGCATTGTGATTCCTCATGCGCTCTATGATTTAGCCCTCAATCACGGGTATATCCATATCGGAACCAGTAAAGATACCAGTCAATTTGCCTGCGATAGTATTCGGCACTGGTGGATGAGTGCGGGTCAACATCACTATCCCAATGCAACCTCTATTCTGCTGCTTTGCGATGGTGGCGGCAGCAACAGTTCACACTATTATATTTTCAAGGAAGAATTACAGAAATTGGTCAATGACATCGGCATCGAGATTCGTATTGCCCATTATCCGCCTTACTGTTCCAAATACAATCCGATTGAGCATCGCTTATTCCCCCATGTCACCCTTGCCTGTCAAGGAGTTGTCTTCAAATCTGTTGCCATCGTTCGTGACCTGATTGCACGCACCAAAACGGCTACTGGGCTTTCTGTCTCTGTCGCCGTTTTCGACAAACTCTACCAGACTGGTCGCAAGGTTTCAGACACATTCAGGGAAACGATGCCGATTATTTTTGATGCCTATCTGCCCAAGTGGAATTATCGTGCCATGCCGCAACTATCATTTACGACAGTTATTTAATTCGCGATCCTTAGGGCATGTCCGACATTGGCACATTGAACGAACGGGAATTACATGCACAGGTAAAGTCGTGGCTGGCGCAGCCCGGCGATCAGTTTGAGGTGCCAATCGATCGGTTTGTGATTGACATTGTGCGTGGGGAACGCTTGATCGAAGTTCAAACAGGCAGCTTCGGCCGATTAAGGGCCAAACTCTCCCACTTTCTCCCCACCCATGCCGTCACGATTGTCTATCCAATTTCGGCCGAACGTTGGATCATCAAACAGGGCAAGCGGCGCAAATCCCCCAAACGTGGCACGCTGCACGATATTTTTGAACAACTGGTCGCGCTGCCCACGTCGCTCGATGACCCCAATCTTTCGATCGAACTGCTCCTAGTGCAAGATGAAATTGAGCGCGAATATGACCCCAAGCGCAAATATGGACGGCGACGCGGCTGGATGATCACGGCGCGTCGCCTCTTAAAAGTTAAAGATTGGGTGCGCATTGAGAATTCGGCCGATCTCCTCTTGCTCCTCCCAAAAACGCTCCCAACCCCCTTCACGACCGCTGATCTCGCCGATCATGCCAACATCCCACGCCGCCGCGCCCAGCAGATGATGTACTGCCTGCATAAACTTGCGCTTGTGCATAGAATTGGCAAACACAAACAGGCACATCTCTACAGTTTGCAAGTCACCTTGTAAGATCAGAGTACTACACTAGCATTCGTTACAGTAATCGGTGGTGTGAACGCTTCAAATTACACCCCAAACAACAGAACAGATTTCATGCGCTATCAGAGCGTAGGAGTGATAGATGTTTGCAGGTATTGGTAAATTTTCCAATGGGAACTCCCCCATGCGTCTGATTTTTTGGTCGGTGTGTATTGGCCTTTTTTGTGTTTGGGCAACCCCCGCCCAAGTGAAAGCCGATCAATCGGCCGATCTGCCAGCAGTGCGCGTTGTTGTGCGAGCGGCAGAGGGGTTTGAAGGTGTTGCAGAAGCGGTGAGTGCTGTTGGTGGTTCGATTGTTGAGCCAGTACCATTTATCGACAGCTATGTGGTGTCGCTCCCGCCGCTCCAAATGACGGCGTTAGAGGCGGTCGAAGGGATTGAAAACGTGGCGCTCGATGCCCCACTCCACACGCTCAACAACGCGATCTCAGCAACCCCGATTATCACCCACACGGAGCGTTATCCAACTGAGGATTCCCCCCTCCACACCGTATTTTTGCCGACGCTGATGCATGAGAGCACGCCGCAGCAGTCGCAAGGTGGCCGCGAGGTTGCACCAGTCGAACTAGCCAGCACGTCATCGCAGATGTTGTATGCAGATCGGCTAGGAACTGATTGGGAGATCGTGCCATGGGGATCGGCCGAAACGACCGCTGCAAACCCAGAACCAACACAAACCGATAATCTGAGTAGCGTTGCCGTCTCACTTGATGCGGCACATTCGGCGTTCTATCTCAAAACGAACAAGCCATTCACGGTCGATGAAGTTGACACGCTGAGTTTTTGGTTGCATGGTGGCGAATCCGGCGGGCAAACGCTCTGGTTGCAGCTAGTGACGGCCGATGGAATCGACTGGGGCAAGTCGCAGACGACCGTCACGGCCGAAAAGGGCGCGTGGATGCAGTATGAAATTGCGCTTGATGAGATTATTTCGGCCGATACACCCATTCACGGCATCATTTGGCAAAGTTTGACCGAATCTCCCCAACCGACCTTCTATCTCGACAACATTACGCTCAACCAGCAGAACGGTGGCACAGCGCGCGGCAGCGACAACGGTCTTTTCTATCAGTACTATCAAGGCTGGTGGTCGCGTTTGCCTAATTTTGAAAATCTAGTACCGACATTTCATGGTACGGTCGACAACATCGATCTATCTGTGCGTGGACGCATTGATTACTTTGGTTTCCGTTACACCGGTTTTATTTACATTGACCGTGATGAAACCTACACATTTTATAGCGAATCAAATGGCGGCAGCCAAGTACACATCAATGGGCAACTCGTCGTCGATAATGACGGCCTGCATGGTCTACGCGAACGCAGCGGCACCATCTTCCTCAAGCAAGGGTATCATCCAATTACAGTCGAGTATTTTGGTGGCTATGGCTATGTCGATAGACTCGTCGTCTCATATCAAAGCGCGAACTTCTCAAAACGGCCGATTCAAGACGAAGTTCTCTTCCGCTCTCGCCCTGATGATAGTCGTGGGACAATCCTGCGCGAATACTGGCTCAACGTCAACGGCGATAGCCTGAACGCACTACTAAACCATCCTAACTATCCAAACAATCCAACGGGAACGAGTCACATCAACGAATTTGAAACCCCCGTCAACATGGATGATCATTATGGGACTCGCGTACGCGGCTATCTATACCCACCCGTGACGGGCGAATATACCTTCTGGTTGGCTGGCAACAACTATGCACGCCTCTATCTCAGCGCAACAGAGCGACCCGACGAAGCGCAACAAATCGCCTCAGTGACCGAGTGGACCTACTATCACGAATGGAATTGGCTTGCATCACAGAAGTCGCGCAAAATTTATCTCGAAGCTGGGCAACGTTACTATATTGAGGCGATTCAAAAAGAACATACGGGAGCCGACCATCTCTCTGTCGCGTGGCAAATCCCCAACGGTCGTCGTGAAGTCATCTCCGGCAGCTATCTTGCCCCTTATGAAACACAAAAGACGACAGCGTCCGAGGTCTCTCCAACTGACTATTTAGATGAAATCGGCATTCCCGCTCTCCATCAGGCAGGCCTTAGTGGTGCAGGCATTGGCGTTGCCGTTGTGGATACGGGAATCAATCCAGCCGTTCTAAAAAATAATGTAGTGATGCGCTACAATGCACTACCCGATACCGACATCGACGAAAATGGACATGGCTCATTTATGGCCAGCATCATTGCCGGCAACGATAGGCATAGAGGACGTTTTGTCAGCGTTGCACCAGACGCAAACATCTACGATATCCGCGTGCTAGACCCTGATGGAAAATCGACCTACGCAGACGTACTACGTGGTCTTGAGGTCATCTACGATCACCATGAAGCGTTGAATATCCGCGTCGTCAACTTGTCACTGATGGGGCCTGTGACGGGGCCGTATTGGGAGAATCCAATTAACACGGCGGTTGAACTGCTGTGGGATGCTGGTGTTGTCGTGATTGTTGCGGCGGGCAACACGGGCCCATACGCGGGTTCGATCACGACACCGGGCAACGACCCAATGGTCGTGACGGTCGGTGCCTACACCGATGCGTATACGCCGGGCTATGCGAGTGATGACTATATTCCGCCATTTAGCGCGGCCGGACCAACCGAGATGGGTTTTGTTAAACCCGACATCGTTGCACCCGGCGCACACATCGCCCAACCACAGCAATCAAACAGTCGTTATGCCAACAACCGACGCGTGCGGAAAACGAATAGCGGCTACTATTTAGGGTCTGGCACATCGGCCGCCACCGCCGTTACATCTGGCGTGGTCGCCCTCATGTTGCAAGAAAATCCAGAGTTGACGCCTGATCAGGTGAAGTTCCGCCTGCAAGCATCGGCACAACCGCTCGTGCGTGACTCTTCGGGTCAACAGACGACGTTTAGCATCTTCCAGCAAGGTGCAGGGCGTTTGAAGCCGTATGATGCGATTTATGGAAGCTATAGCGGCAATGTTTCGCAAAACATGCACGCTGGTGGTCGTTATGTGGGACCTGCCTACTACGACGAGGATGCAGGCGGCTATCGTGTCCATGGGCGTGATCCCCGCTGTGAAGAGTTGAGCGACATTCGCTCGTCGTTAGACGGTCTCAATTCCACAACGCTGACGGTGGAGAATTCAAGCAACGAAACGATGTATTTGTTCTGGCTCAGCTATAGTGGCAGTCCGCAATTAAAAGCGACGATTCATCCCGGTCAGACAGTATCGCGTCAAACCTATCGCAATCACAGGTGGGTCGTTGCCAAACATCAGGAAGGCAATCAGTATCGCTGTACAAATGTTGTGCTAGATGCCGGAATTGAACCCATCGTGCATGTGACGGCGGAGAGTGCATTATCGGCCGATTCTGACGGCTATCTCTGGAACGGAACCTACTATTGGGCTGGAACCTACTACTGGAGCGGAACCTACTACTGGTCAGGCAGTTACTACTGGAGCGGGACGTACTATTGGAGTGGCACCTACTATTGGGGTGGCAGTTACTACTGGGCGGGTAACAGCCTCTTTGACTTGGCCAGCTACTACTGGAACGGCAGCTACTACTGGTCGGGCAGCTACTATTGGGGTGGCAACGACTATTGGATTGGACTATTGCCAGAATAATCGAACGTCCTGAGTTGGGGCATGATTAAATGACGAATGGGCGCGTTTCCGCAACGGAGACGCGCCCATTTTGTTTGCACCACACGCACCAAAGTAAAACCTTAATGAATTATGAGTCGCCTTCAACAGCTTACTCACAAAAAATCCACACCTTATCCACAGATCAAGGGCAAATGGGTAAGACACAGGTCGACTGCACCGCATGATGCCAAACGCGCCAAAACCAATCCCATCAATTGTGGAACAAATCGCACGCCGCCTCCGTTATATCTAAAGCCAGACCCTTCAGGGTGGCGCGGCGGTCTTATTTTGATCGTCGCGCCTGTATAATTATCAAATGTTGAGTGGACGAATGTCCATTCATACTAACGGAGACGAAATGAGAAGAAACCTATTGATTACCTTGTTCTTGCTGTTAACGTTCGCGCTTGTCAACTGCCGCGACCAGCAGCCTGATGATCCCACGCCGACCCCTGACGGCGTAACGACGCCTGTTCCAGATGGCGGCAACACAACCAGTCAAACAGGAGAGAGTGGCATGATTTTACAGGTCGATCCATTTGCGGCGGCCGAGCTAGGCAATCAGCCGCGTTTTGGTATGCGCCTGAGCGCGGGAAATCCCGAAGCGGACAGTGCGCCAATCCTAAATCAGGTCGTGCAAGGGGAAGGTCTGCCATCTGAAGTGATCGCCCAAATCCTCGCCCGCCTACCCCAATTGCAGCGCGAGGCGAGTGATCAAGTTGAGCTTAATTTGCCAACCCAGCTGATTCCACCCCCACTGACGGGTGAGACGATCAATGAGCAGTTCCCTGCCCCCGGTGAACTCGCGCCGCCACCCGTTGAAGTGGTCAACAATGACGGTGATCTCGAAGTGATTCGTTTTGCTCCAGAGGGAGATGTGACGATTGCGCCGTTTATTGCCGTCACATTTAATCAGCCGATGGTGCCAATTGCGACGCAAGATCAGCTTGCCGCAATGGATGTGCCGATGGTCATGACCCCCAACCTGCCCGGTGAGTGGATTTGGTTAGGAACCCAGACGGCACGCTTCGAGTTTGCTTCCGATCAAATCGACCGCCTGCCGATGTCCACCGAAGTGACAATCGAGATTCCTGCGGGAACAACCTCTGAAACGGGTGGGACATTGCAAGAGACGGTTTCATTCTCTTTCCGCACGCCGACCCCACAAATCCAAACATTTTATCCACAAGACGGTTCGCAACCGCTGGAACCGATCTTCTTTGCAGGCTTTGACCAGCGCGTTGACCCGGCCGCTATTTTGGACGTGACGACGGTGACGGCAGGTGGCAACGAGGTTGCGCTGCGCTTGGCAACAGCGGAAGAAATTTCGGCCGATGAGCGCATCAACGGACTGGCAGAAAATCATCCCGATAATCGTTGGGTGGCATTCCGCGCCGTTGACCCCTTCCAACCAGATACTTCAATTAGCATCCAGATCGGCCCCAACGTGCCATCGTTGGAAGGCGCACGCACAAGCGACCAGACATTTTCCTATTCAACCCAAACCTATCCACCACTGGCCGTCCGCGAGACACGCTGTGGCTACGGCGGGAACTGCCCCCCCTATGGCGAAGTCAGCATCGAATTTACCAACCCACTCGATCCACAACTGTTTGACATCAATTGGGTGACGATTGAGCCAGAAATCCCGAACGCAATTGTCGGTGTTTATGGCAACTATATGAGCATTCGCGGCGCATGGCAGCCTCGTTCAACCTATACGGTTCGTCTCAGTGGCGAAATTCAGGACATTTTTGGGCAGACGATGGGCGCCGATTATGAGTTTGAGCAGGATATTGATTCGGCCGAACCCACCCTTTTCGGCGCGAACAAGCCGCTTGTCACGCTCGATCCCGCCGCTCCCAATCCAGCCATTAGCGTCTATTCGATCAATGTGCCAAATATTGACGTGCAGGTTTACAAGGTTTCGCTCGCTGATTGGGAAGCGTTCTTAAGGTATCAGCAAAATGCATACCGCGATAATCCACCCTCGCCACCCGGTGAACTTGTCTTTGATGAAACCGTCAGCGTTGACGGCGAAGACGACAAACTAACCGTCACACCAATCGACCTGAGCGCAGCCCTCAATGGCGAGCATGGACACGCGATCATCCGCGTTACCCCAACGGAAGGATTGATCGATCGCTTTACCAATCGCTATCGCCCGGTTGTCACCCATTGGGTGCAAGTGACGGACATCGGCGTGGATGCACTATTGGGCAATGGGGAGATGATCGTTTGGGCGAATCAGTTGAGCGATGGCGCATCGATAGCGGATGCGACCGTACAGTTTCAGGGTCAATCGGCGACAACATCGGCCGATGGCACAATTCGCATCTCTGACTTCCCCGACGGCGTGAACTATCTGACCGTTCAAAGTGGCGACGACATCGCCCTGCTACCTGCCAATGAATATGGGTATGGGGAATGGTACAACGAACGCAATGTCGGCGAGGTGCGCTGGGTCATCTTTGATGACCGCGCCATGTATCGTCCCGGCGAGACAATGAGCGTTAAGGGGTTTGTTCGCAGAGTTGAACCGGGCGCATTGGGTGACATTGCGCTGTGGGATGACGCACAGACGATCAACTATACTGTGCGTGGGTCACAAGGGAATGAGTTATCGACTGGTTCAGTTGAACTATCCACTCTCGGCGGCTTCGATTTAACCATTGATCTGCCCGAAGATGTCAATCTCGGCTATGCCAACATCGAATTTCGGATGCCAAATGGCAGCTACTATCATCAATTCCAAATCCAAGAGTTCCGTCGTCCAGAGTTTGAGGTAACGGCACGCAATGAGACCCCATCGCCACACTTTATTGGTGGTCATGCGGTTGTGGGTGTTACGGCCGAATACTTCGCGGGCGGCGCACTGCCCAACGCCGAAGTCTACTGGAACGTCTACAGCAATCCAACCACCTACTCACCACCCAACTGGAGCGATTTCAGCTTCGGCAAATGGACGCCATGGTGGGGCTGGTATGATGATTCTTTCTACTATGAAGGCAATGAGAGCAGCTATGAGAGCTTTGAAGGACGCACCGACGCGAGTGGCGACCACTATTTGCGAATCGACTTTGACGAATTTGAAGCCAATCGACCATATAGCGTAGAAGCATCGGCCGAAGTGATCGATGTAAACCGACAAGGCTGGGGTGCAAGCACCAGTCTGCTCGTCCATCCCGCCGATCTTTATGTGGGCTTACGCAGCGACCGCTACTTTGTCCGCCAAGGCACACCGCTCGACATTGAGGCGATTGTCACAGACATCGACGGCAATGCCGTTGCAAACACGCCGATTACGCTGCAAGCGGCACGGCTCGAATGGACGTTTAGCAGTGGACGCTGGCAACAGACAGAGGCCGACGTGCAAACTTGCAACGTGACCTCTGGTGCTGAAGCGGTCATCTGCACCTTCACGACGGAAGAAGGCGGACAATATCGCATCACGGCGACCATCACCGACGCGCAAGGGCGTGGTAATGAAAGCGAAATTACACGCTGGGTCAGTGGTGGCGACAATCGGCCGAATCGCAACGTCGAACAAGAACAAGTCACGTTGATTCCTAGCCAAGAGACATTTGCACCCGGCGATGTCGCTGAAATTTTGGTGCAGTCACCGATTCCAAACGCGGAAGGGCTGCTCACGCTGACGCGACAGGGCATCGTTTCAACCGAACGCTTCACGATGGAAGGAGACACGACCATCATCGAAATCCCTATCGAAGAGGTGTATTTGCCCAATATCAACGTGCAGATCGATCTTGTGGGCGCACAGCCGCGCACGCTGGACGACGGCACACCCTTGCCCGACGCACCAGCTCGCCCCGCCTATGCGGTCGGCAGCATCGAACTGCCCATCTCGACGCGCAGCCGTGAGCTCGACATCGAACTCAAGCCGCAAGAGACAGGGCTTGAACCCGGCGGCAGCACCACGATTGATTTGACCGTGACCGATGCCAATGGCAATCCTGTCACCAACTCAGAAATCGCGCTTGTCGTTGTCGATGAAGCGGTGCTGGCATTGACAAACTATCAGCTCGTCAATCCACTCAACGCCATCTATCAAAATCGCTACACCTACCTGCAAGGGTCGCACAGCCGCGCCCAACTCGTCTTGGTCGACCCGACCCAATTGGCGGGGAACGCCGTCCAAGATGTTGCTCGCAGTGCGGTTGGTGGGGCCACTGAAGGGGAGGTGATGGAAGAGTCTATGGCGTTTGATAGTGCTGATGATGGTGCTAATTTGAACAGTGCACCTGCGCCAATGGCAACTCAAGTGGCCGCCGATGAGGCCACAAGCGGTAATAATCAAGACCCGATTCAGGTTCGCACTAACTTTGATGCCCTCGCGTTGTTTGCGCCGACGGTCACGACCGATGGCAACGGCAACGCCAGCGTTGAGGTGACGTTGCCTGACAACTTGACACGCTATCGGATTATGGCGGTTGCTGTCAGCGGCGAGAAGCTGTTTGGATCGGCCGAAAGCAATCTCACGGCCCGTCTACCGCTGATGGTGCGCCCATCTGCACCGCGCTTCCTCAACTTTGGGGATAGCTTTGAACTGCCCGTCGTTCTGCAAAACCAGACTGACGAAGATATGGTCGTCGATGTCGTCGTCACGGCAACAAACGTTGCGCTGACAGAAGGCAACGGCCAACGTGTCACCGTTCCCGCCAATGACCGCATCGAGGTGCGCTTCCCAACGACCACCGACCAGCCGGGCTTGGCCCGCTTCCAATTTGCCGCCGTTTCTGGCGACTATGCGGATGCAGCCAATATCGATTTGCCCGTCTACACGCCCGCAACGACGGAAGCGTTCGCCACCTATGGCGTGATCGATGAGGGCGCAATTGCCCAAACGGTTGCCGTGCCAGAGGGCGTGTATACACAGTTTGGCGGCTTAGAAATTGACACCTCGTCGACCGCGCTGCAAGCGTTGACCGATGCCGTTCTCTACTTGGTCGATTATCCCTATGAGAGCAGCGAAGCACGTGGCTCGCGCATTCTCGCCATCGCCGCGTTGCAAGACGTGTTGAGCGCGTTTGATGCGGACGGGATGCCCGAACAAGCAGAGATCGAAGCGCAAGTACGGGCTGACATCGAAGGGATTGCGCGACTGCAAACGAGTGACGGCGGTTTCCGCTGGTGGTCGAGCAATCGCACCTCCTATCCGTTCCTGACGGCACACGTCACCCACGCACTTGTGCGCGCCCAGATGAACGGCTACGACGTGCCGGCCGATATGCTCAGTCGTGCGCTCAACTATTTGGAGAACGTCGATAGCCACTTCCCAAGCTGGTACAGTGAAGACATTAAGAACACGATTCGCGCCTATGCGCTGTATGTACGTGATTTGAGCGGCGACAATGACCGCGACGAAGCACTTGCACTTTACAACCGTAACGGTGCAGATGGGCTGGCCCCAGAGGCGTTGGCATGGGTTTGGCAGGTGATTGGCAGTGAGGGAACGGAATCGGCCGAAATCAGCCGCTACTTCGAGAACCGTGCCGTCGAAACGGCCAATGCAGCCACCTTCACGACCGAATACAGCGATGATGCCTATGTCATCATGCACAGCAATCGCCGTACCGATGGCGTGATCCTCGATGCGCTGATCGCCAACGACCCCGATAGCGACCTAATCGTGAAGGTGGTCAACGGCTTGCTCGCCGACAAAACGCGCGGACGCTGGCACAACACGCAGGAAAACGTCTTTATTCTGCTGGCGATGGATCGCTACTTCGAGACGTTTGAGGCACAGACCCCCGATTTTGTGGCGCGAGTATGGCTAGGTGAGACGTATGCGGCCGAACACGTCTACGAAGGTCGCACGACAGACCGCCACGCGACGGATGTGCCGTTGACCTTCCTCGCTGATTCGGCCGATGCACAAAACGTCATCATCAGCAAAGAGGGTGCCGGACGACTGTACTATCGCTTGGGCTTACGCTATGCGCCGAGTGATTTGGCACTCGATCCGCTCGATCGTGGCTTCATCGTGCTGCGCGAATATGAGGCGGTCGATGACCCAGCCGACGTGACGCAAGATGAAGATGGTAACTGGCACATCAAGGCTGGCGCGAAAGTGCGCGTCAAGCTGACGATGGTGGCAGACAGCCGCCGCACGCACGTGGCACTGGTTTCGCCACTCCCCGCTGGCTTGGAAATCATCAACGAGGGGTTGGCAAATACGGTCGCTGTCCCAGACGCACCCAACGATGAGGATGAACCAAACTACTGGTGGTGGTGGCGTTGGTATGACCACGTCAACCTGCGCGACGAACGCGCCGAAGCGTTTACGACGCTGCTCTACGCGGGTGTCCATGAATATGAATTTGTGGCACGTGCGACAACGCCGGGTGTGTTTGTTGTTCCCCCAGCAAAGGCAGAAGAGATGTATTCGCCAGAGGTTTTCGGCCGATCTGCTTCCGAAATTGTGATCGTCGAATCGCCGTAATAGTTTAGAAACGAGGCGCCTGTGGGAAATTTCCACTGGCGCCTCGTTTTTATTTACGCCCCCCGCTCGCGCAACGCAACCAGCCCCGCCGTTGCCGCCAATCCAACCCCCGCCACCGTCGCCACTTTGCCAGCCGCCCCTGCTGATGATTGCACCGCCCGCAAATCAACCGCTGTGGGAACAGAACTATAAACTGGCTCCATATCCGCCCCTTGCACAATCCCCAGCGGTGAATAGTCGGTGTAGTCAGGGAAGACATAGCCGAGATTGGGATTTTCGAGGCGACGGATCAGCAGTTCGCTGAGCACTTGACGATAGTCGGTCGTGACGGCGAGATCGGCGTTGTCATAGAGGTTCTCGGTCGCCAAGCCCGGCCATGTGCCATAGAGACCGCCGTTGACCTGCCCACCCAACACAAACATCGCACCACCGTGGCCGTGGTCGGTTCCCTCATCTGCGTTTTGGCGCAATCTTCGGCCGAATTCGCTCATCACCACCACCGTCACCCGATCTGTATAGTTGGCACGCCCCGAGACGTTGAGATCGTTGTAGAAGGCGGACAAGCCCGCTGAAAGCGTCGCCAGCAGATCATAGAAGTAGCCCCCGCCGTCGCTGCCTTGTCCGTCGTGCGTGTCCCACCCGCCGAGATCGACAGTCGCCATCCGCAGCCCCAGTTGCAGCTTGACCATTTGAGCGATGGTTTGCAAATGTCGGCCGAACGAGTTATCTGGATAAACGACCCCCGCTTCTGGCGTGTAGCCGCCTTGCGCGTTGAGATTGATCAAGTCAGCCCCATTCATCGCCTGAAGGCCTGCGCTGTGGATTTGCCCACTGTCCATGGCGTAGAGACGACGCAAGGCGGCCCGCTGAGCATCGCGCCAACGCCAATGGCCGTCGAGACTAAAGCTGTCGGTCGTATCCATGGCGACCACCTCGTTGCTCGTTGCAAAGGCGGTCGGTGCGCTGCTGCCCATGGCAAGAGCGGGCATGAGAATGGTGGATGGAAGATTTGTTGCGCTCTCAAAATGGCGTGCCATCCAGCCGCTAACGGTGCTTTTTGCACCCGGTGTCCCGAGTTCGATCATCGACATCGCTTCAAAATGGCTGCGCGTGTCTTGGTGCATGCCTGTCGCTTGGACGATGGCGAGTTTGCCATCGCCATACAGTTCGTGCAGTGCGCCCATGCTGTTGTGCAAGCCAAATGCGCTGCTGCCGAGTTGCAGCGCGGCCAGATCGCCTGTCGTTGGGATGGCAATATCTTCACGCGCCAGCTCGTAAAGCCCGCGATCATCGCCGCCGATGGGTGGAATGATGTTGAGGACATCTGCGCCCCCACGCAGGAAAACAGTGATTAAGATGTCTTGATTTGGTTCGTCTTCAGGGTTGCCAAAAACGGCTCCCTGAAAGGTTGCGCCGCTCATGGCGGCAATAGCTGCGGAACATCCCTTGAGGAATCCGCGTCGTGATAGTTGTGACATGAGTTCTCCACAAACGAGGTTTCAATTTGGAACCTCGATCCGATTTAGCGCAATAGAAAGCTCGGCGACATAAACATGAGACCAACGAGGGCGCGTAGCCGTTCGGCCGTTTCTTCGTTTGTAGCGATGGGCAGGTTGTAGGTTGGGTTGTAGCCAGCCGCCATGAAGTCGATGAACTCTTGACGCTCCGCATCTGGGAGCGTGTAGCCAAAAATTCGGCCGATCCAATAATCGGTCAACCCTTCCGCACTCGTGGAATCTGTGGGTGTTTCCCCAACGATGTCCATGTGGAAGTTGTCGTCTTGATCGCGGTCACTCATCAACCAGTTGAACAGCCGCCAGCGTTTGTAGATCGAAGTCGTGTTGAGCCAATAGCCTGCCACATCGGGGTAGCCATTGGGAGCAGGCCAATCGAACAGTTGATGTCCCGCATCGTCAAGGCGATAGATGATGGTGTTGCCGTCGCTATCGCCAATGTCGAGATTGATGTTGGCATTGGTCGCACGCAGTTGGGCGGCCAAGCCTTCAAATGGACGCTTAACCTTTGTGCCGAAGGTGGTGCGAAATTCGGCCGAATTCAAAATATAGCGCAACACCTGTGCAATCTGGTCGGGGGCATCCTTTTGCGCCAGAAAAACATCGGCCGCCGCCTGCACCAAACTCTCGTCAGGATCATCCGAAATGAACCGCCGACACAACTTGCGACAGATATAGCGCGCCGTTCCCGGATGGCCGGCGAGCAAATCGTAAACCTTTTTGCCGTCTGCCAGCGGTGCTTGATTGGCAGGAATATACTCACCCAACACCTGCTTTTGGAAACGATCATGCCAATCGTCACGATAGTAAAATTCACCCGTATCGCCAATTGTCGGATTATTCGTGCTGTTGCTGAGCGTCCAGCCTGTAAAGCAGCGGGTCGCCTCGTAGACATCATCATCGACATAACCAACGGGGTTGTCGGGATAACCGGCCACCTCATGTTGGCGAATGCCTGCGCCGAGATAGTTTTCTTCACCCAATCCATGTAGCTCAAACAGCTCGCGAGCGTAATTTTCATTGGGGCCACCTGATGAATTGGTGTAGTTGTCGAGATAGTAAAGCATTGACACATTTGTGCCGACCGCCTCAAGAAATGTGCGGAAGTTGCCAAACGCATTGGGAACCATCACGTCGCGGTCATACGCCATAATCATCGAACGAATAATAAATTGTGGGCCATGCACGTTAAAATGGTTGTGCCAGAAATCGACCATGACCGCTTGCAGTTGGCGTTTGCTGTAAACAGCACGGAGCAGTGCCAACCGTCGTAGCTCATCGAGCGGCAATGCTGAATTGGTTTCCCCCGCAAAGTCGCGCCGATAGTCGATCCAAAGTTGCTCGGTCGTTAAGTTGTGGGTGATCCAATTGGTGTTGACGAGACGATTTTCGTAATCGCTGTCATCGATGTTGGCCGGGTCGAGTTGTTCATCGACATAGGCGGCAAGCCGTTCTTCATCACTATTGCCCAAGCTGTTGAAGTGGGCAAGGTCAGCTTCGGTGATGCCATACGCCATACGATTGAGGGCGATAATGGGGATGGGCGGGGGAGCCATGCGGCGGGTTAATGGTGCATCATGCGGCAGGGTTGCGGGCAATTCGGCCGAACGCAGCGGTTCACCACGCACCTGTACAGAGTCGGTCATACAAAACCTCCGAAATAAATTGTTCGTACTGCAAATAGAAATTCTCTTTCCGCGCTTATTATAACAATCGCATCGCTCAGCTTCTGTTTCCCCCTGTACTATTCACGCCATCGTAAGAAAGGCCGCAAGATTGCACACCTAGCCTTTAGCTGTTGTATTAGTACCGTAGTACTAGAGGTTTACTGTATGAGTCTATCTGCCCAACCATCCCGCCGTCTTGAACCCCAGACGCGCGTCAAACTGTTTCGCACCCTCGACTTTTTGCAGCGCGTCGGCCTACTCATCATCATCGCGGGATTTTTCGTCTTGTTCATCGCTGGTCTTCTAATCGCAACGCATGGCGTGCCAAGTCGCTTACAAACGCTGACCGTTCCACGCACCCCGTCAACAGAGCTGACCGCCGCCCTCTATGGGATCTTGGATGAAGAGGGGATTGCGCCGCTCGTGTCCCCCACCACGCCCAATGAAGCCGAGATCAGACTGGGCAGGTCACTCTTTTTTGAAACTGAGCTAAGCGGAAATCGCAACTTGTCCTGTGCCACATGCCACCATCCGCTGCTTAACACGACGGATAGCACGCCGTTGGCGATTGGCACAAATGGGTATCTTGATGTCAATGTGCCGCCGCTGTTTGGGTTAGATTCGGCCGAAACCCTGCACTGGGACGGCGCAATCTCATTTACCGACGGTTTCAGCACCTCCGCCAATGGGCAACTCCCCACGACAATCGACAATCTGCTCGCCGCGCAAGCGCTGATTCACCTCGCGGAACGCAATGTGATGCGTGGCAACAACAGCGAACTTGCCCCAATTGACGACAGTGATTACACAGCAATCTGGGCGGGCATCGTCACCCGGCTGGCGGCCATGCCGACCTATCAAGAACAGTTCGCCGCCGCCTATCCCGCCGATCCAGCCATTTCTGCCGCACATATCGGCAACGCGCTGGCGGCCTATCAAGTTGCGTCCTTTGCCACCGTCAACTCAGATTGGGATCGCTTTGTGGCTGGCGAGCGGGACGCGCTCTCCGATGCGGAAAAACGGGGTGCGCTGCTCTTTTTTGGCGATGCCGGCTGTGCATCCTGTCATGCGGGCGCGTCGTTTAGCGATGGTGCGTTCCATAACATTGCCGTGCCGCAGATTGGTGAGGAGGTCAATTTCGGCCGATATAACATCACCGAAGATCCCCGTGACTACTTCCGCTTCCGCACGCCCCCCTTGCGCAATGTGGCCATGACCGCGCCCTACATGCACAATGGAACCTATCCAACGCTCACCGAAGCTGTGCGCCATCACCTCGATGCACAGGATATGCTCAACAGCTATGACCCCAGCCATCTCCCCAACGGCCTTGCCAATACGCTCAATACGGACAGCTACACCTATCGCCTGATGGCGCGCACGCTGAGCGACTATGCCGCGAATCCGCCTTCGCTGACGGGCGCAGAGTTTAATGATTTGCTGGCGTTTTTGAATGCGCTGACGGGTTTAGAGGGAGGACGAACGTTGGAGGCTGTTCCGTAAGTAGCCACACCCCCTAAGGGTGAAGATTCTTAAACGTAAAGATAGTCGTACAGCAGATCAAGCGTCAGGTTGGGGACGACCGATTCGGCCGATTGCAGCGTCAACCCCGCCGCCGCCGCCCCCAAACGCATACACTCCGTCAGCGGCAACTGCTCCAAAAATCCATACATAATCGCCGCCGCAATCGCATCCCCCGTGCCTGTTGAATCGACAATTGTGCTGTTTTTGGCGGGAAAATGGCCGCTCTCCCACTCGCTCGCATAGACAAATCCAAAATCCGAGAGCGTGACCACGGCAATGCGAACGCCTAACTTGTTGAGTTTTTGCGCCATTTCCAAACTCGTTTCGACGTTATACCCTTCGAATTGATTCCCACATAGCTCGGCCGCTTCCCCTTCACTCGGCACAGCCAGCGCAAAATGGGCGAGATGTGGCTTGAGCTTATGCACAAGTCGTCGAGAAGATGGGTCGGCGCAAACAGGCACGCCATAGAGTTCGGCCAGATAGAGAATGACGGCGATGGCGTGTTCGTGCAGGCTGCCATCAAAGAAGATCAGTGAGGCATTGCGGAAAAGCTGGCGGTTGCGATAGAGATAGTCGGGCGTGACGTGTTCCATCACACGAGTATCTGTCAGGGCGACGGAGAGCGTGCCATCGGGTGCGAGAATGGCGAGATAGGAGCCTGTGTTGGCATTTGGGATGACGCGCACGTGTTCGGTGTTGACGTTGGCGGCAGCCGTTTGCGCGAGCAGACGACGACCACTGATGTCATCGCCAACCGCCGAAATGAGGCAGACTTCTGTGCCGAGCAGCGCGAGATTTTCAGCGACATTACGGGCAGTTCCGCCACGTGCGTTGCGAATTTCGGCCGAATTTGAGACGTTTGGCTCCAAGCCCTGTGTTGGGGTTCCCTTTGTGTCGAGCAGCATCGCCCCGATGACAAGCACATGTTCATCCATAGTTAAAACTCGTTTAGCGAATCCAATTCATCGCGTAGACGCTGATTTTCCGCACGTAACCGCTGTACTTCATCATCGAGTGACAAAGATTCGTCGAAAACCGTTTCATGCGCGGGAGACGTGTTATCCTCGTTTTTCGTGATCTGCAAGTGCGGAGAGTCGAGTCGTTTTGGCTCATCAACTTTGTCTTGTAACACGCTAAACCGCTGGGTGAGTTCGGACATGAGAGATGGATCGTTCGCCCATTTGGATTGTGGAAGCTGTTGCAACATCTGCTGCATCAGGCCCATCATCTGCACCATCGTCAGTTGATTGTTCTGCCCCAGTGTCTCACGTTGGGAGAGATGGCGCATCGTTGTACGCGGCATCACGGTGCGATCTTCACGCAGGTTCTCCATCCCCGCTGCGATGCTGTTGATCATCTTATCGCGCATCCGCTTGCGCCGTGCGGTCGTACTATCCGCATTGGGATCGTGCGGGCTCAGATTGCTATGGCGTGTAAAGCCCTTATAATAATCGACCAACGTATCGCGCATTACGTCACCCATTTTGAATGCCGTGATGCGTGCGTCGAGCAGCTCAATCCCCATGCTGCGCAGGATACCCCGCAACGTGCGTTCCATATCGCGCTGTACGCCGGGTTGGGGCGCACCTTCCAATGCCAGATTGGGATCGATCAAATCTTGCAACTTCATTCTCCCAACGATGCCGCGCAACACGCCCGACGCGATGGGCAGTGGTGCGTTGTCCCAGCGAGATGCCCCAAATTCAGAGTTGGTCGTGTTATAGGCCGCCTTGCGCACCGCTTCGTCGTTCACGGAGTATCCGATACGTCCTGCATGTTCAGAACGCCCTTGGATACGAAAGTTGACATACACATCGGTTGTCAGCTCTAATCCCTCTTTTGTGACGAGCGTGACGTTACGCTCAAATCGCTCCTGTTCGCGCAGATCGATCACGGCGACGATCTTCTCAAAACGGCGTAGTTTCTGTCGACCAGGCGGTATGACGCGCTCAAATCGGCCGTTTATTTCGGTCACTGCGGCATCACTTTCTGACAGGGTGACGAGTCCCGGACCACCGACACGTAACAACTCTTCTTCGACGCGCTGTTCGGAAAACTTGAGTCTATTGATAGCCAGTGGTTTTTGAAACGGAGGCATCCGACCGTGTAAACGGCTCAGGAGATGACGCGCATCTTTGCGATCAGGGAGATCATAGAGCTGATGGACGAGATCGAGCGCGATGTTGTGGGCCAATCTCACCCCAATCGCAAGCGGAATGAAGTGGCGAATGACAGACCAATGCAACAGCTCAGAAACGAAATAGATAACGGGAAAAAATGTGTCGAAAAGGGGGAAGGCGTTGCGAACGGTATCGAGCCATTGGGGTGGATTGAGGCTGAGGTTGATCCCCTGCACGGCACGCGCAGCCAGCCAGTAGAGCAGCAATGCAACCACCAACAGTGCCAGCGTGATGCCGCGAATTGATTTCGGCCGAAAAATCGTTCGCTCGCGCATTATTTCTTCTTGGCGGGGGGCAACAGAGATTCGATCAACCCCTCGGTTGCCGCGTCTGTGATGACCGCCCGCACACGCGCCATGATCTCGTCGCGCATCGGTAAATTCTCGCCCATCTCGTTGAGCGTTTCGAGATTGTTCATCAACTCTTGGATCACCTCTATTTGGTCAGCCGCCATTTCTGGTGAAAGCGGCCGAATGCCCGTGCCAAGACCCCGCTCATCGAGGGGACGCTTCCAACTGCCGCGCCACGCATTGAGCCGCGCCTCCTGCACCTTATCGGGCAGAATTAAGGGCAGCAACGTGACCGACGCAATTTTCAAGCCCCGCTCCACGAAGTAGGCTTGTAGGCGCAGATGAATCTGTTCCGTAATGATGGTGAGCGCAGGTGTTTCAACATCTAAGTCGAGCAGATCATCCAGCTTTTTCTCAGAAAACAGCTCCGTCGCATAGATGATCGCACGTGGCAACACCTGTGTAAATGGGTGAACGGTCACCTCTTTGTGCAATTGCTGCACGGCAATACCATACTGCACTTTTCCGATTGCTACAGACCAATAAGGGAAGGCACGTCGATCTTCTTCATCGCTTGGTTCGACCGGCACCGCGCCGCTAGCGGCCTCCGCCTCCTGTTGGCTGCGGAAGACGTGAAAATTGACCCGCACCGTTGTTTCGATAGGGATGCCGTCGCGGGTTGTTGCGCTGAACTTTTCGGCGCGGCTTTGCGTTCGGACATCAACGATTGCCTGAATTCGGTCTTTGCGTTGCAACATCGTGTAGCCCGGCCCAGCCGCCGCATGAAAATTCTGCCCTTGATAGATGGCATACGCCTGATGGGTGGGAATTTCACCCGCCTTTACCGCATTAAAGCTCTGTGGGACGTTTGGGGGGACATGGCGAATCGGCCGAAGTTCGATATACCACTCGCGCAACGCATGTTGAATGAGCAACAAGAATCCCAGCCACGTCGTTCTGTTTTGATCGCTGTTGAGGGGAGGCGCAATAAAGCGGGCATAGTAGCTCAACGTCACCAAAAAGGCGACGCTGCCACCCAGCAGCCACAACACCGCTCCCAAGCTACCCAGCGCAAAACCGCTCTGCCCATTCAGCAATGCCCCCAGCATCGCCAACCCAATGAGAAACAACAGGGTACGTGAGAATAGCATCGCCAATGACGCTACCAGCATGATGGCGAGCGTTTGTCCGATGGCGACGGGGGTTGTGATTGCGGGATTTGCCAAAAAGTTGCGACCGAGCAGATAACTACCGATCACAAAAAATGTGACCACGTAGGGCATGCGGTTGCGTGAATAACCCGCTGCGGGAACGGCCGATTTATTAATCGCTGGGGGCGCTGTCAATCTTCGCAAATGTTTCTTAGCGACACAGGATTGCTGCCTATGTCGCATTGCGATACGTCACTGCCACTCAATGTGTGAGTGCCATAATAACAAACTCCCCCGCTGCAAGGCAAACGGAGGAGTAAAAGTGGGAACGGTTGACAGTCTGTTCATTTTTTGCTGTCAACCGTTCTGTTGCCAAGTCGGCAAGTTATCTTGGCTCTCTGAGCATTCATGGGGTAAAGGTTCGGGAAATCCAATTCCCGAACCACAGAGTGGGCATGTATCGGGAATTGGATTTCCCGATACCATCGCGCACAACCATACCATTCCTCAAAGAGTCGTTATCTTTCGAGGGCGTTGCCCGCTAGTCAAAGCGTTGCAACTTGGCGAAAACAGCCACTAAATGTGGATCGCTTCGCCTTCAACGGCATGTGCGGCTTCCATAATGGCCTCGCTCATCGTTGGATGGGCGTGGACGTTGCGGGCTATCTCTTCGGCCGTTAACTCATTCATGCGTGCCAGCGTCAGCTCAGGCAACAGCTCTGTCACATTATGACCGATGATGTGTGCGCCCAAAATTTCGCCATACTTGGCATCCGAAATGATTTTGGCGAAACCATCTTTGTCACCCGTGCCGAGTGCCTTGCCGTTGGCGATAAAGGGGAATTGACCGACGTTGATCTCATACCCTTTCTCTTTTGCCTGTGCTTCGGTGTAGCCGAAGGAGGCGACTTGCGGCTGGCAGTAGATGGCGCGTGGCATCATGTCGAGGTCGAGTGGTTGCACCTCATGACCAGCGATATGCTCGGCCGCCAAGAGACCCATCGCGCTGGCGACATGCGCCAACATCAACTTACCCGTCACGTCACCTATGGCGTAGATGTTGTCTACGTTTGTCTGCATCATGTCGTTGACACCGACCATGCCGCGTTCGTTGAGTTCAACACCTGCCGCATCTAATCCGATGTTCTCGACATTTGGCGTGAAGCTGACGGCGACGAGCACCTTATCGACATCTTCGATCACCTTGCCATTCTTGAGCGTGACCGTCATTTTCTCACCGCTCTTGTCGATGTTCTCGACGACTGTGCCGAGTTCGAGATTGACGCCCATCTTCTTGTACTCTTTGGCGAGCAGCTTGCTGACTTCCGGTTCTTCCAGCGGCAGAATGCGATCCATCATCTCAACGATGGTGACATCTGTGCCGTAGTTTGCCCACATGTAGCTGAACTCAACACCGATCACGCCACCGCCCACGATGACCGCTTTTCCTGGATTGCTTTCGCTCATAATGGCCGGGATATAGCTGATGACGCGCTCGCCATCTGTCTCCATGCCGGGCAACTCACGTGGGCGTGCGCCCGTTGAGATGATGATATTTTTGGCATTGAGCGTCTCTTCACCACCGTCGTTGAGGCTGACTTGAACGCTGTTTTTACCCGTTAACGTTGCCGTACCGTCAAAGGTGGTAATCTTGTTTTTACGCATCAAGAGACCGATCCCTTTTACGAGACGGTTGGACGTTTGGCGGCTGCGTTTGAAGGCAACACTGTAATCGGCCGAAAAGTTATCATAGGAAAATCCAAACTCTTTCGCCCGTTGTGAGAAGATGTTCGCCAACTCTGCATTGTAAAGCAACGCCTTACTTGGAATGCAGCCGATGTTGAGGCAAACACCGCCCCAATACTTTTTTTCCACAACTGCCGTTTTCAAACCCAACTGTGCTGCACGAATCGCCGCCACATAACCGCCGGGGCCTGCACCAATCACGACTACATCAAATTCTTGAGCCATCTTTCTACTCCATTTCAACTGACAGCGCGTCGTTTATGAACCATTCACTGTCTGCTGGTAACTGTTCACTAAATTTCAACATGCGATTGTACCTTTTCGGCCGAATTTCCCTCACCTCCCACTCACCCCAATTACACAGATTTAACGCCCATCGCTATAATGCTCACATGGGTTTTCCACAATGGACAATTTTAGGCATGGGATTTTCGATTGTCGGCGCATTGGTCACAGTGGCCTATTCGCTTTATGTGCAGTCGCCAAATCGCCAACACCTAACTTCTCAAATTGAACCGTATCGCAAAGATGCACGGGTACGTGCGCTTACAACCATTGCGTTCGCGTTCTTAATGCTCACCGTTGGCTTTTATATCGCTGGCGTGCCGTTGGGTGCGACCCTCCCGACAACGGAAGAGCCGCAATCCGTAGCAGACGGCGGCGACGAAGTTGCTGCCTTAGAAGTTGTGACGGTTGAGGGAAGTCTTGTCGTCTCCCGCACGCCTGTAACGGGCGCGATGGGGGCTGCACTGCCGGGTAATGATGGCAGCGGATCGGCCGATGATGCGACTCAATTTGAAGAGAGCGTCGATTCTGTTGAACCCGTACAGGCCGATACCGCCGTTGCGGCTGATGATGAGCCTGAGATATCGGCCGATGCCCCTGCATCGACACCACTCCCCGCCACCGCAATTCCAACAGAAACCCCAACACCTACCCGCACGCCCACGCCACTGCCGACAAACACACCAACTCCCACCCAAAGCCCAACCCCTACATTGACCCCAACGCCGATTGATCAACCAACCGCACGAGTCAACACTGGGGGCAGCACGCTCTGGGTCAAAAGCACACCGGGTGGCAACAATCTCATTCTCCTGCAAGACGGCGATACCGTCATCTTGCTATCGGGCAACGCCAACCACACCGGCGTCATCTACAAAGAGATCATGACAGTTGATGGCACGGTTGGCTGGGCGCAACGCGACTTTTTAGCGTTTGGCGATGACACCCCATAATCGTGGTCTGCAACCTATCCTGCTAGATTACTCAAAACTAAATCCTAGGTCTTCAAGCTCCCCACGCAAATGGGGGCGGGGATGATTTTGTAAATGGCCCGCGATGGGAGCAGTCCAGGCCGACTCCGACTTATTACGCGCACCGTAAAACTCGCCAAGTTTACGGTCATATTCTGCCATCTTTTCACGTGGATCGGTCGCGTCATATTTTTCGCGGTGGATGACGAGTTCTTCTGGTAGACGCGGCTTTAAGATTGTCGGCGGCTCTTTCTCGGGCCAGCCAATACTCATGCCAAAGACGACATAAACGCCACTGGGCAGCCCAAGTAGCTCAGCCGCTGCTTTTGGATGATTGCGCATGCCACCGATCATCACTGCGCCCAATCCGAACGATTCGGCCGCCGTCTGTGTTGACATGCCAACGAGTGCGGCATCAATCGAAGAGACAAGCGTCAGCTCTAGCCCCTTGACCATTGTGATTCCATGCATGTCACACGCAGCCTCGACGCGCGTCGTGTCGGCACAGAATGCGACAAATGCCTGACAGTCAACGATGTGTTGCTGATTGCCAGCAAGGACAGCCAGCTTCTTGCGAGTTTCAAGGTCGCGCACAACGATGATGCTATATGTTTGGCGATTGCTGCTAGTGGGTGAACGACGAGCCGTGTTGAGGATCGCGTCAAGCATCCCATCCTCAAGCGGTTTGTCGCTAAATCTGCGTACGGAGACGTGTCTATTTTGAACTTCTGTTACAAGTGTGGAAAAGTTTTCTATCATGTGCTGGAATCTACGTAATTCGTGCAAGATTTGTAACAGTTTCAGGTTATTCTTGCGAGATTTTGAGAACTTGAATGTGTCTTTAGGTTTTCGCTACCCTTATGCGTGGTGCGTGGTGCGTGGTGCGTGAACTGAATACGCACCACGTACCACGCACCACGTTTTGCATTATTGCGAAAACTTCGTGACACTAGATAGAACGCCCCATGATTTTGCTAATCCAATACACGCCACGAATGTGTTAGAATCCCTGTTCTATGGGAATTGTAAGACCGCTCGACCTGCGCGCCAAACGCTGGCACGTTCAACCAAAAATCGCACCGACACTCGCAACACAGTTGCCAAATCTGCACCCTGTCTTTGTACAGGTGCTGTTTAATCGTGGATTGACCACCCCCGCTCAAATTCAAGGATTTATTGAGGGGCATTATCTTGAAACTGAAGATCCGTTTCTGCTGCCCGACATGGATAAGGCGGTTGCGCGGATTCAACAGGCGATTGAGCAGGACGAACGAATTGTTGTCTATGGTGATTTTGACGCGGATGGTGTGACATCGACCGTGTTGCTCACAGAGGCGTTGCGTGGCTTGGGAATATCCCGCCGCAATGCACAGCCCTACATTCCCGATCGCGTTGATGAGGGGTATGGCTTGAACAACGATGCGCTCACCCATATCAAGGAGACGGTCGGCGCAGATTTGGTCATTTCGGTTGATTGCGGTATTCGCTCAGTGCAAGAGGTTGAACACGCCAATAGCATCGGATTGGATATGATCGTGACCGATCATCACAGCATCGGCCGAAAAATTCCCCCCGCACTCGCCGTCATCAACCCCAAACTACCCTGTGACTATCCCGAAAAGATGTTGGCAGGGGTTGGGATTGCCTATAAATTGGCGCAGGCCTGTTATCAGGCGATGCCAAACTATGTGCGCTTCGATCTCAACAACGTGCTCGATCTCGTCGCCATTGGGACGGTAGCCGACTTGGCTCCGCTGTTAGGCGAGAATCGTAAGCTGGTGCGCGATGGGTTACGCGTGATGAACGGCACAAAGCGTGCGGGGATTGCGGCGTTGGGAGAAGTGGCGAACGTCAAGGGTGGGGCGATTTCGGCCGAAACCATCGCCTTCAACATCGGCCCGCGGATTAATGCGGCTGGTCGTCTTTCTCATGCCTACGACGCTGCCAAACTGCTCGCCGCACATGACCGCCGCTCAGCCTTAAATCTCGCCCGTGAACTGGAATCGCTCAACCGCAAGCGGCAAAAATTGACTGAAGATTTGGGCATTGCGGCGGAAGGGATGATTGATGAAGATGCCCCCATTTTGATCGCAGCGGGTGAAAATTTTGTGGCTGGGGTCGTGGGTCTTGTTGCCAGCCGCCTGTCCGACAAACATTATCGCCCCGCCATCATCATCGAGAAAGGGGAAGAGGAAAGTCGTGGCTCCTGTCGTTCGATTGATGAATTTCACATCACCGATGCGCTGGATGAAATTTCACATCTGCTTTTGCGGCATGGTGGACATGCGGCTGCCGCTGGCTTTACGGTCGAAAACAAAAATTTACCACTCTTCCAAGAGCAGATGACCGACATCGCCCGCACCGCACTTGAAGGCAAGGAACTTCTGCCGAGCATCGACATTGACGCAGAAATCGACCTCGATCAAATCGACTGGGCGTTGTATGAAAATTTGCAACAGTTAGAGCCGTGTGGGATGGAGAATCATCGGCCGATCTTTATGTCCTCAGGTGTCGAAGTGCTCAGCCATCGCGTCGTCGGCAAAGATCAGACCCATCTACAAATGGAAGTGACCAACGGTCGCGCAGGGTTCAAAACGATCGCTTTCCGCCAAGCCTCTTGGGCTACCCAAATGCCACAATACGTCGATATTGTTTATAGCGTCAACGTCAATGAGTGGAACGGGCGACGGACGTTGCAGTTGATGATTAAGGATATTCGACCAGCGGCGTGAGGGGGAGAGTGGGTTTGGCTCTACAGAGATAGCTCACACGTATTGCGTATTGCGTGGTGCGTATCCAGCGGTCAATACGCAATACGCAACACGCAATATTACGCGCCTTCTCTTTTCCGCTTTGCATCCGCTGCCGCACCCCACCCTTCAATCAGCACGTCGAGTCCTGTCTCTCGTTCGATAGTTGTTAATAGCGTTTCGGCCGAATCGATCGTCTGCAAGTTGGGTTGGCTTTGCAGGAGGTCGGCGGTTAATTGGGATTGATGGGCGAGAATGGCGTTTTCGGCCGAAATTCCCACTGTCCCTTGCCACTTTTCGATCTCGCCACTCCCCCGATAACTCGTACAAATCTTCAACTCGGGCAACCCCACAACGCGATCCAAACAGGTCACGGCCAGCCCGTCGAGCTTGCCGACGACGCTTAGCGCATAGCGCAACAACACCAGATCGAGCCAGCCAACTCGAAACCCTTCCTGCCATGCATCAAAGCCATTGCGTGCATCGGGCAGTAGTGCTGTCAATTGGGCACCTTCCGTTGGCAAGGGGCCCGCGCCATGTCGCGGGGTGTAGGCGCGCGTGATGCCGATGCGCACAACTTTACCCTTGTAATCCGCTTCGTGTAGCAATGTTTCTGCATTTGCCAATGTGGTTGTGCTCCACGTCGTATACGGATGAAACCCGTACCACTCATCGAGCAGCACTCCTTGGGCTGGTTCAAAAATGATCGTGCCATCACGCCCAAGCAAAAGGTGCAGGTAGTCGCTGGGAACGACATGCGCAAGTTCAATAAAGGGGGCATAGGCCACAATGATGCGGTCTACGGCGTTGGGATCGTGCAGACAATCCCATTCCTGTTGCGCCTGTGGCGTGTCGGGGAGTTGATCGCGCAGCGTGGCCGCTTTGACTTGGTTGACAGCCTGAAGATGGCGCAATTTGGCTTTGAGTTGGGTAGGGGTGGAAAAGTCGCCACAATAGAGGACATCCCCCCCATGTGCCAGCCAATCGACCATCGTCTCGCCAATCCCCATCCCGCAGCTGCCGTGCCGCCCGTCGCCGCGCGCCAGCTCTTTCAACCGATTGACCGCGCGCTGAAACGGTGTTGTCACCAATGCGCGTTCATCAATTGTTGTCATGCCAAACGGATCACGAATACCTAGCTCCTGTAAATGTTCTGCTTCGGCTAGCATGGCCAACGGTTCGACAAGCATAAAGCGTGAAAGATGGGTGCGCGCCCCTGCCAACGTGCCGCTGCCAAATTGGGAAAAGACGTGTTCACCGCTATCGGTCACAACGCGATGCCCCGCCTGCGCGCCGCCGTTGAAGCGCACGACAGTGTGTGCGTTGTGCTGGCGTGTCAGATAGTCGGTGATCGCCCCTTTACCCGCGTCACCAAAGCCGAGATCGGTGGTTAGAATAGCTTGTCGCATGATTTACCAAGTGATCAGCTTGCAGTGAACAGTTTTGGGGCTGTCCACTGCAAACTGTTGCTAACTAAAGTCGTCCGTCGTCGCCGCCAGCGACAGCCGCTTTCAATTTACCTGCGACTACTTTGACGAGAGACCCTTCACGCCGTGTAGCGTATGGCTTGAGGGCAGACGTTGCCGCCTTTGTCGCTGTCGCGTCATAGCCTGCGCTGACCAGATCATCGACTCCACTGTACAGATCGTCGATGGTGCCTTCACAGAGGGCGATGGCGAGCGCAATCGTTTCGCAGACGGCCGTTTCGTCGTCCAAGATCAGCACGCGCTCACCCATGTATTTGCGCCAATGCTCATGGATGGCGGGGTTTTTGCCGTGTGCGGTGTTGGTTGGAATGATGTGGAAATGTTCGTACATTTTCTGGGCCTCGTTGAAAATTTCGGCCGAATCGACATTCCCACGCACCTTGTCCCCAATGTGCTTCTCAATCTGCTCCTTGCGCACGACGTCATACGGCTTTTCGTCCCCAATCGTGAACAGATATCCTTTCTTGCCGCGCTTTTCCCAGCAATCGATCGACGTGTGCTTCGCCATAAAGTACACGCCAAGCTCATAGCTCTCGTATACCTGACCGCCGCCGCCACCTTCGATGAAAATTTTGCCGAGATCGTCGTCCATCTCAAGACCTGACTCAAACTGCCCGATTTGCAATGGCACACGGTCGCAATAGGCATCGCCAATACCGCCAAACAGCACTTGTGGATGTTCGAGATACCCCTTTTGGATCAGCACACGCATCAGTGCGCCGAGTTTTGTTTGCATGACGCGCGGAACCTGTCCCATCGAACCCGTCACGTCAAACAGGACGGCGATTGATACTGATTCGGGATGGTCGTCGCTGTCGCGACTCTCCCGCGTTTTGCCATACGGATCCATGTCGGGGTGGATCTTGACAACCCCTGTTTGGCGCACGTGTTTGTCATACTTGAACGCCGTTGTGCCAGTGCGCTTACGGTCTGTTTGGCGTGAATCGAATGCTGCATTGCTCCATTTTGAATAACCCATGATATGCTCCTTATTGTTGAATGGGTTTTTGCCCATTGCCACACTACATCGTGAACGACCTGAACGTAGGTTCACCATAAAGCCGTTCTAAAATCTCTTTGAAATCGTCAAAAATATGCCAGGCGTTTTGATAACGTCGCTTCGGCGCAGGAATCAAACACGCACGTAGCAGGGCTGCAATTGGCTTCGGCACACTGGATGGCAGTTGCCCCGTTGCCACATCGCCGCCGAGAATCTCGATCATACATTGCGCCGCCATAAATAAGTCTGTAGCGGGTGTTGCCGCTAACTTTTGCAACACTTCGGGCGGGTAGAACGCCTTGCGGGATGGGCTGATCGCCTTGATCTGTTCACCTGAACGCACGCTGTAACACCAGTCGATCAGGATGCCGTTGTGATCTTTCGGCCGAATCAACACATGCTCCGGCACAATCGCCCCATGCACCAACCCGACCTCATGTGTCTTGCCCAATGCCGCAATCATGCGATTGAACATCCACGCCGCATCCGCCGGATCAATCCCGTCTGGATACTTTTTCCGCACGTCGGCCAGTGAAAACACCTCCGCCTCATGGCGCAACACGTTTGTCTGGCGTTCTGCACCGCTTTCATCTTTGAGACGAAATGTCTCGATTAGGACGGGGAAATGTGCGCGTAGCGGCGTGCGGTCGAGATGCTCATGCAGCTCACGTAGCGCAGTCGCTTCCGCCAGCAGTAGGTCATTGTTTTTTGGATGGCGCACCACCTTCACAACAACCTTGCGCTTACCATCCGCACGCGCCGTAAAAACATCACTCAAATCACCTGCGATGGCTGGTTTTGCGCTGACATAGTGATGTCGGCGTGAAGAAACCTCAAGCGTTGGCTCTGTGCCATACGTCCCAGCCGCCACCTTGATCTTGGCCGCCTCGTGCCACTCTTGTAGCAGCTTAAACGCTTCCGTCGCCTCTGCGACGCGCAGTTGATTGTGGTCGGGATGCAGTTCGATCACCATGTCCCTATACAACTCGCGCAAACATTCTGCTTGCGGGGCGGACAATCTGCCAAACACGTCTTCTGGTTGTGCTGCCTGTCGCAGCTTGAGTAGGTAGTTGTTGAATAGATTTAACATTTCGTGTCTCGATTACACTAACTATTATAGTGTAGAAAATACACTAAGTCAATAGGTGATCGAGAAATGGTGCAAAATCGTGCAGGCAGATATGTTTCTGGGAGCGCGATCAGCTTGGTCGCTTGTTTGATTGGTGACCAAGCTGGTCGCGCTCCTACTCATATCCCATAGAATCCTTGCGCATCACAGCTTACACCTATATCAACGTGACAATCACTCGTTTTCCCCCGACCGAATATGGTATAAAAACGGCCATGACTCAACTACTCAACTTATTCGACTATGAACAGGCGGCGCAGGAAGTGATGGCAGCGGGTGCGTATGCCTACTATGCGGGCGGTGTGACCGACAACATCACGCTGCGCGACAATCGTGCCGCGTTTGAGCGGATTCGGTTGCGCCCGCGCATGTTGATGGGGATCGATGCCGTTTCGCTTGAGACGACGATTCAAGGTGAACAGATGGCGATGCCCGTGATGATTGCGCCGACAGCGGTCAATCGGCTGGCACATCCAGAGGCAGAGCTTGGCGTGGCACGAGCGGCGCAGGGGGCGGGCATTACACAGGTGTTGAGTACATTTTCAACGACAGCCGTTGAAGACGTTGTTGCCGCAGGGCATCGCACGTGGTTTCAGCTTTATATGGCGTATAACCGTGAGATTGTCGAGCGCATGTTGGAAAGGGCAGAATCGGCCGATTGTTCCGCCATCGTGCTTACCGTCGATCTCCCCGTTGCCGGGTTGCGCGAGAATCTCAATCGGGTTGGCTTCACCTTTCCCGACGTGCTGGCACGCCCGCACATTGACGAGTTTGGCATTGATCTGAGTGGCGGTTGGGGCGTCTTTGTGCGCGATCACACAAAGCACAACCTATCGTGGGATGATGTGCGCTGGCTGCAAGAACAGACGCGACTTCCCGTTTGGCTCAAGGGGATCTTGCGCGATGACGATGCGCGGCGTGCAGTGGACGCTGGCGTGCAGGGGATCATCGTCTCCAACCACGGCGGCCGCCAGTTGGATACGGCGATAGCGACAATTGATGCGCTCCCCGCCATCGCCGATGCGGTGGGCGATCAAATCGAGATCTTGATGGACGGCGGCGTGCGGCGTGGCGTCGATGTTGTCAAGGCGCTCGCATTAGGCGCGCAGGCGGTTTTGATCGGCCGACCGCCGCTTTGGGGGCTGGCCGTCGGTGGTGGGGCAGGGGTTGCCCACGTGCTTGAAATGCTACGTTTTGAAATTGAGAATGCGCTCTACCTCTGTGGCTGTGCGACAATTGCCGATGTCGATCGGTCGCTCGTTTGCTGATGTAAGTTTCGTATTTGACTTTTTGGCTTCCTCCCGACCTGTTGCTATACTCTCTTTCAAGTGACGCGGGGTAGAGCAGAGGCAGCTCGTCGGGCTCATAACCCGGAGGTCGCAGGTTCGAATCCTGTCCCCGCAATCGCAATGGCCGCTCAAGTTGAGCGGCTTTTTTGCATCTAGCTTTGGTTAAAAGGTTATCTTTTGAAACGCCTTCCCCTGCTTATCCTCGTTATCTTATTAATTGCTGGCCTGTTGCGTGTCAGCTTCATCTTCTACGTTGCCTACGTTCTCGCTGCACTCTATCTTTATTCGCGCTGGCAAGTTCCGCGTTCAATTACAAAACTGCATATCAGTCGTGCTTTTGCCCCAAACGCTTTTTTGGGAGAAGAAGTCCCGATTACGTTGACGGTAGAAAATCAAAGCCGCTTGCCGTTGACGTGGCTGCGGCTACGTGAAATGACGCCGTTGCAACTGCGCAGCGGGACAGATTTAAATACGGCGGTTGCATTGGGGGGGATGGATTCGGCCGAATTTCACTATACGGCGCGTGCCATGCGTCGCGGCTACTATCGCATCGGGCCGCTCAAGCTCGAATCGGGCGACATCTTTGGCTTTCAAAATATTGAGGCCACCTTTCCCGCACAATACTTAACCGTTTATCCCCATATCGTGCCAATCGAACAGCTACGTCTACCCTCGCGTCTGCCGTTTGGCACGCTGGTTAGCAATCAACGGCTGTATGCCGATCCAGCTCGGCCGATTGGCGTGCGTGAATATCGGGCTGGCGATAGTTTGCGCCATATCAACTGGAAGGTGTCCGCACGATCGCAAGCTGGCGCGGGCGGGGGATTGATGGTCAAAACACTCGAACCCGCTATTTCGCTACAGGCCTTTATCCTGCTCGATCTGAACGATGATAACTATGAACGGCGCGGTCTGCACGACCGCGTTGAGTGGGCGATTACGGCAGCGTCCTCTTTAGCCGCGCACTGTAGCGAGCGGCGGCAAGCGGTTGGACTGGTGACAAATGGGTTTGATCCATTGGGCGGCGATGCGGTCAATTTTGACGAGGGGACAGGACGGATATTGGCAAATTCGGCCGATTCCCCCACGCAACACGGCAACACTATTCCTGTCCGCACGGGTCACCCCCACTTAATGAACATTTTGCAGCTTTTGGCGCGGGTTGAAAGCTGCCCATCGCAACCACTCTTTCAATTTATCGCCCACGCCACACTCAAACTGGGCTGGGGAACGACCATCTTTATCCTCACACCCAATGGGGACATCACAACGACCGCCGCGTTACATCGACTTGTGCGTGCTGGTTACAATCCCGTGCTGCTGTTGACTCAACCAACCGCAAAATTCCCCGCCATCCGTGCGCGGGCGTTGCAGCTTGGCTTTCGTGCCTATGCTGTTTATGAAGAGGTTGATCTAGAATTGACTTGACGCACCTGCATCTTAGGCTGCGATTGGCGTTGGGATGATTCGCGCACCTTGATTGAGGGTTCTAATGTGATGGCACCTGCTTTTCTTGTGTCATCTTCGAGCAGTTCAAGCACGCGCATGAATGCCAATTTGCCAATTTCATACTTATCGACGTGAATCGAAGAGAGCGATGGGGTGATCATTGAGATGAGCTGGATGTCGTCAAACCCGACGATGGCAATATCCTCTGGCACGCGCCGGCCAGTCGCTTGGCACGCACGCAATGCGCCAATTGCCATCATGTCGTTGTAACAAAAGATAGCGGTCACATGGGGATGGTTGCCTAACAAGGCGATGGTGCCATTGTAACCACCGTCACTTGAGGCGTTTGTGCTGTGCAGATAGTCGGGGAGCTGATGGCGGCTCAAGGCACGCAAATAGCCTTGCACGCGCCGCACGTGGCCGGGTGCGAACGTTATGTTGCTTAACATGGCGATGTGTTGATGACCTTGTTCGATGAGATGTTCGACGGCCATTTCCGCGCCCCGACCGTTGTCAACCATGATGCGGCTAATGTTTGGATGTTCGATGTTGCGATTGATCATCACAATCGGCCGAAATCCATCCGCAAAATCGAGCAACTGTCGATCGGTCATTTGGTGTGTGAAGGAGATAATCCCATCAACCGACTGGGCCGCCAGCAGTTCCAACATCTGTATTTCTCGGTCAGCACTTTCATCGGTGTTAACGATCAGAATCGTGTAATCTTGCGCCATCGCTGCGTCTTGTGCGCCACGCGCTATTTCTGGGAAGAAGGCGTTTGTGATATCAGAAACGACTAGGCCAACCATGCGCGTGCGCTGGCTATTCATCGCTTGGGCGAGACGATTCGGCCGATAGCCCAATTCACGCACCAGTTGCATAATGCGCTCTTTTGTCTCTAAACTGATCTCATCTTTGTCGTTGATGGCTCGTGATACCGTCTGCTTTGAAACACCAGCGGCTATTGCGATGTCACCGATCGTTATTCGTTTCTTCATGATCTTGTTACTGCTCCATACCGTCACGTTATCGGTAACGTAACTATATGGTCTTTTGTAAAAGAAATCTATTAGTAGTGGATAGAACCAGTAAACAGCAATCCGTATGAACTCGCCTGCCGCTGGTTAGCGGATGGTTGATAAACTGTTTACCTCCTCCAGTATGCTATAATCTCCCTATGCTCGATCAGTCTAAAATTCGCAATTTCTGTATTATCGCCCACATTGATCACGGCAAGTCAACGCTTGCCGATCGCTTGCTTCAAATGACCGACACCGTCGCCGACCGCGACATGCAAGAGCAGTTGCTCGACAGCATGGATTTGGAACGCGAAAAAGGTGTCACCATTAAGGCATCCGCCGTCCGCATGAAGTACACCGCCAATGATGGCGAACAGTACATTATGAACCTGATCGACACACCCGGTCACGTCGATTTTGGCTATGAAGTTAGCCGCGCATTGCAGGGGTGTGAGGGAGCAATTTTAGTTGTCGATGCCACGCAAGGGGTCGAAGCGCAGACGCTGGCGAATCTATATTTGGCGGTTGACGCCGATCTTGAAATTATTCCCGTCATCAACAAAATCGACCTGCCGGCCGCGCTGCCCGACGATGTGGCTGAAGAGGTGGAGGCGATCACGGGGATCGATGCACTCGACTGTATTCCTGTTAGTGCCAAGACGGGCGAAAACGTAGGGGCGATTTTAGAGGCGGTTGTGGAGCGCATTCCACCGCCTGAGGGGTCAGTTGACAAGCCGCTCCGCGCCCTCATTTTCGACTCCCATTATGATAGCTATAAGGGCGTGATCGCCTATGTGCGTGTCTTTGAGGGCCACATTAACGACCGCGAGATTGTGCGGATGATGTCAAACGACGTCGAGGTTGAACCGATTGAGATTGGTGTGTTTGAACCCGTGATGAAGGCGACAAAATCGCTCTCATCGGGTGAAGTCGGCTACATCGCAACGGGTCTGAAAGATGTGCGTGAATGTCGCGTTGGGGACACGATCACCTTAAAGAAAAATCCATCGGCCGCAGCCTTGCCTGGCTATCAACCCGCCAAGCCAATGGTCTATGCAGGCTTTTTCCCAACCAACAACGAGGATTTTGAAGATTTGCGCGATGCGCTCGAAAAGCTGCAACTTAACGATGCCGCGCTCGTCTATGAACCCGAAGTTTCTAACGCACTCAACTTCGGCTTTCGCGTCGGTTTTCTCGGCCTCTTCCATATGGAAATCGTGCAAGAACGACTTGAGCGCGAATACGATCTCGACATCACGGCGACTGCACCCAGCGTGCGCTACGAAATCGTCGCGCCCAACGGGGATGTGCAAGAGGTGAGCAGCCCCGCCGATTTACCTGCTGAAGGTGAATATGTCGAAATCCGCGAGCCATGGATGCGCGTGCAGATTTTCACCCCCGACGAGTATTATGGGGTTATCATGGATTTGGCGACGCGACGACGCGGCGAGTTGATCAGTCAAGAGTATCCGGCCGAGGGGCGCATTGTATTCAACTATGACATTCCGCTGGGTGAACTGATTATCGACTTCTATGACAAGCTCAAAAGCGTTACACGTGGTTATGCCTCGATGGATTACGATTTGCTCGGCTATCGCGCCAGCAATCTAGTGAAGCTCGAAGTTTTGGTGAATAAGCAAGAGGTGGATGCACTGACGATGATCGTTCACAAGGACGACGCCTATCGGCGCGGACAGCGACTGGTCACCGCGCTGAAGGACAAAATTCCACGCCAAATGTTTGAAGTTCCAATTCAGGCAGCCGTTGGCAAAATGATTATCAGCCGTGCCAATGTTCGGGCGATGCGCAAGGATGTGACCGCTAAATGTTATGGCGGTGACATTACACGCAAGAAAAAATTGCTTGAAAAGCAGAAAAAGGGTAAGAAGCGCATGAAGATGATCGGCTCAGTTGAAGTGCCGCAAGAGGCGTTTATGTCCGTATTGAGGATTGGTGATGACTAGCGAGAATTTGCACGGAATTACAAAGACGATTCAGAAGGCACACGGTGAAGCGGCGCAGGGTTTATATGATGGCACGCTGAGCGCGTTTGAATTTCACATGGCGGGGAAGCCGTCGCGCTTGCATGTCGGGGATTATGTCTACACGATCTATGGGGATGAATTAATCGGCCGATGTAAGATCACCGAAATCATCCCCAATGGCTCGGTCAATCCCTCATCAGGCAAACCACGCACCTTGATCATGGTGGCGTGTCCCGGCGAGAAGCTTGATCCACCCGTCGCCAAAAAAGGGCATCGCGGCACGCGCTACTACGATGGCGCAGAGTGGCCGAGCTAAGCTCAGCGGAAAACGTAGACGATATGCGCGTATTGTGCGCGCACATTTGTCGGCAATAACGCTTCAAATCGACTGTACTGCTGTAGACCCCACATGCCAATCTGTTGAATCATGCCAGATTCGGCCGATTCCCTCTGTTCTTCAGACAACGCAATTCCCGGTGGAAACGGCGGCATATCGATCAGTCCACTCATCTCACTTTGTGGAAAATGACCACGCAAGGCAGCTAAGGTGAGGCCGTTGAGTCCAGATCGGCCGACGTGTGATGCGTTGTCCTGATTGGGACAAAAGATCGCGAAATGCCGTCCCACACGCTGAACCTCTTGTGCAAACAACTCACGCTCTGGCGCGTCCATGCGCTGAATCACCTCTGACGAGACTACCAAATCAAATTCGCCCTCCGCAAATGGCAACGGCTCGCGCCAATCAACCTGCTTAAACGTGACGGGCAAGCCAACCAGTCGCCCGTCGGCTTGCAGTTGAGCCAGCAACACCTTGGTCGCCTCCAACTTCTCGGCACGCTCATCAACGACGGTTAACGTGGCCCCCAACTCTTGCGCCAGCAAAAGGAAGTCGCTGCTATGCCCGTAAACTTGCGGCAGTCCCGCGATCAACATGCTTTGGGGCTGTTTGTGGATCAGAAACTTCTGCAATGCGCGCCGCTTGACGAAATATTCATAAGCCGTGCCGACCCCTTCCCCTTCGGCTAAGGCGAGCGGATACAGTTCGTTGATGGCACGCGCCCAAGTCGCTTGTGCTCCTAGATAGCCATGCGCGCGATACCATGCGGCCGTGCGGCGTAATCCTTGACGCAGATCGACTTGCGGCGTGTAACCCAATTCGCGTTGCGCCTTTTCAGAAGAGAAGCGGTAGCTTGTGCTGAAAAAATCGACGGCGGAGGTTGTCAGCGGTGGCGTAATACCCGTTTTTTCTCCAACAATTTCGAGCAGCTTGGCGGCTGGTTGCATGACAAAACGAGGCAGGCTAACGGTTGGCTCTGGCACGTCCAAAACGGCGGCGATGTCGCGCAAAAATTGGCGCATCGGGACAGGCTCTTGCCCCGTAATGTGATAGATTTCACCCGTTTTGCCCTTTTCGAGAGCCAATAGCATGCCGCGCACTGCGTCCGCGATGTGGGTTGGGTGGCAGGTGCTTCTGCCCCCGTCAATCAAGAAAATCCGACCCGATTTGACCGCATTAAAGAGACCCAATACGTGCAGATCCCCTTCTCCATAAACAAATTCGGGCCGCACGATGATGGCGTTTGGGTAGGTAAGGGAGACCTTTTCGGCGGCGGCTTTGCTGCGCTCATAGCGGTTGGTGGGGGCATATTCAGCCGATTCTCCGCGTATCTCCCCAGATCCCAGCACGCCGGGACTACTCACCACCAAAACACGCGACAACCCACGTGCCGCCTCCAAAACATTGCGTGTTCCCTCAACATGCAGGCGCGTGTATGCTTCCTCACTGATGCCAAATTCACCCAAGCGACCCGCTGCATGAACCAGCCAATCGCACCCCGCCAGCGCGTCGGGCAGCGTTGTGGGAACAGTCACGTCCCCAATGCGATAGGTCACATCTAACCCATCCAGTCGCCAGCGATCTGACGTGCCGCGCACAATGGCGACGACTTCATGCCCCGCCGCAACGAGCGCGTGACAAATTGCCGCGCCTAAAAATCCTGTTGCACCTGTAACTGCTACTTTCATTATCAGTAAACAGTGATCAGTTGGCTGTGGACAGTAAACAGAAAACAGGCGTGCTGTCAACTATTCACGGTTCACCGTCAACTGTTCACTTCTCTTCGACTTCGTACTTCATGACGGGACGGTAGACGCATTGGCACGTCTGCGCGTGGGGACAGTCGGCGAGGGGGAGATGGGGCGCCTCGTCGGGATGATAAATTTCTGTCGCATCAATCGCTTGGGCGGCAGAACAAGATTGGGGAGAAGTAGCTACCCTCACCCCCGCAATTGATCCTTTTGCCTTCATCCCGAGTTTGTAGGCCGCCAGCGTTTTCTCCGCGTAGTTGGGAGCCTTTGTCTGTGCTTTCTGAAATTTGTTTAACCAATCGAATGCCATCTTTTCCTCATCATTGCGTTGGCAGCAAAGATTGTTGCCACCACTTTGCCAATGTCGCCTCATGCTGGCTACCAAGCTATTGCAAACTGTTTGTACATACTGTTCCAGCGACACAGCTCTCACTTGACATTGAGAACTTTTAGACTGATGCGCCCCATGGTCGGAACGTCGTGCAGCAGGTTTGTATAGGAGGCATTTGCCAACGGACAGTGGCACTCTTTATCGCGGATACTGCGGCGCACCTCTTTGATTGCGTCACCATGCCAAATTCGGCCGAAATCATAATCATGATCCCGCAAATTCCCCAAATCATCCGCCCGCACACAGCACGGCCACACCGTTCCGTCGGCGTAAATTTGTGCACTTGCCCAACCAGCATAACAGGCGATCACCTGATCTTGCTCATCTAAAATGCGCTTGACCAACTTGTAATACTCGATGCGAAACGCCTCTGTAATTTTGCTGATGCCTTTAAATTGCTTGCTTTCAACATAGGCGATCAGCTTATCAATCGCCTCAGCATACGCGGCGGGGTCTGGCGTGATCGGCAACCCAACCGTATCCAATTCGACACGTGGCTCTGCGATCTCGGTGATAAACTGGTCGGCCGCCGACCGATCTGCATAGTCGATCAACTCATCCAGATCATGTACGTTAAAGGTTGACACAACCGAATGGATGCCCACCGCCAAATTCTTGTACTTTTTCTTGAGTTCGAGGTACTGCTCAAGTCGCTCCTCAAACTTCTCAAAATTATTGGCAACGCCGCGAATAAAGTCGTGCTTTTCGCCTACACCGTCAAGTGATAAATTGATAATCAACTGACTATCGGGACATTCCTGCAAAATCCGCTCGACCCGTTCAGGGCCACTCTTCAAAATGCCATTGGTCGGAATGTTGATAATGCCCGGCTTGCAATGTTTGTAGGCCAAAATCGCCAGCTCGACGATCTTGGGGTACATCAGGGGTTCGCCGCCGCTGATCGTGAACCAATAGGGTGCGGGGCCGAGCGAGGCCAACACCTTATCCCATTCCTCAAGCGTAAGCTCATTCTCGCGTTTCATCCAAATGTTACACGTCAAACAGCGTGAATTACATTTGGGTGAGGGCGAAAGCGTAATGTTGAGTGGCATCATTTTTGGCCACCCCGTTGCACGATAAAGTTGAAACGCTGGTATACGCGCCAGCACGCCGAGCATTGATTTCATAGATAAAAAAGAACCCACAACCAGTGTGAGTTCTTCTATTTTCATTCAATTGTAGCGTACTCTATTCAAATAAAACCTGAATTCTCACCACTGACTTTTTCTTTACAGAACAGGGCGAGGTTACATCACGCTAGATCGACTCTTTCCATTTGGTAGCTTGGAATTTCGGAACGTATAGAGCGGCACTAAAAACGAACGGCGCACGTTTTAGGCAAACATTATCCGTCGATGTTTGGGAAGTTTTTTGCCTTGTGATTTTGCGCTGGTCATCCACTGTTTGATCGCAACATCGACATTTGCCAATGCTTCGGCACATGTTTTGCCATCGGCGACACAGCCGGTTAATTTGGGGGCTTCGGCAATATAGGCGTGGTCTTCTGCGCTGTAAAAAATCACAATCTCATAATTTGAGCTACTCATGCGGACTCTCCTGTGAAATGAATGGATTAAATCTCTGTCACGTCTCTGTCAACTGCTTGGTCGTTGTCGCCACATCCCAAACGGTGTGGTTGTGTTGGCGGCGGTAGTCGTACTGACCGAGTTTTCGGCCGAAAACCTCCAGCCCCGCCACCATGCCAGCCCAAACGACCTTCTTGGGGTGTGGTTCCAATCGCTTGATAAAGTGGGGCAAAATTCCGCCGCCACTCATCGTGCCGACAGCATAGCCCAATTCCCGTTGCATCTCTAAATGACCAGCGAAGATGCGTCGCCGTTGACGTAAAAAGTCGCCAGCTGTTTCAGGCCCCTTGTTGTAAACAATCGCATCTGGTGCATACGCGATGGTGTAACCTTGCCCACGAATTAGCGGTTCAATACTCGCCTCATCGACGGCCGTGTGGTTGGGAATGCGCTCAAAGACGTGTCGAAAAGCGACCATCTCACCCACTTTGCGCGTCCCTGCCATGTTCATATCGTGATGTAAATCCCAAAGCAGGTGGGCTGCGTAGCCCATGAACTGTTGCGGATTGTTGACGGGGACAGGACGCACGCCAACCATACCAACGGTCGCATCGTGCAGCGGTGTGACCAACCGTTCAATTGTCGTCGGTTCTGGCAACACGTCTGCACTCGACAGCACGACAATCTTTTCTTGCGTTTGTGTCAATAGAAGGTTGATGGCGGAGGCTTTGCCCTCACGTTGAGCCTGTACAACCAAGCGCACCAATGGGTTACGTGCTTCCCATTCACGCACGATGTCGTTCGTTGCATCAGTCGATCCGCTGCTGACGACGATGATTTCGCGGATTAAAACGTTTTCTAGCTGTTGATAAGTAAGGCGATCTAATAATCGGCCGATATTTCCCGCTTCATTGTGTGCCGTGATTCCTATCGAAATCGGCAACCTTCCATCCATCATGCACGTATGTCCTCTATTTGTACTGGAAAAACCCTAAATCATTGTCGTATATTATGGCTGATCAAAGTGCTAGACAGCAACATTCTACTACAGTATACAGGATTGCTTAAGGTGGGTGAAAAGGTGTGACTTTTTTATGCCTTTTGCAAGGCAAGTGTTAATCGTTCGCATTCTGCCGCAACTAAGTCGTGATCGTTCACGGTGGCTTCGTAGTCGGCGAGCATCGAAAAGAGCGGGAAACCGAGCGGATCGGCCGAATTTTGTAGCACTGTTTTTGCAATGGTGGCCGCGTCGTTTTCTGCCCCTGCATACCCAACGAGTGGCGCGGACGAAACGATTGTTGCGACCTGTTCGACAGGCGTCTGGAGCGGGGGAAAGAGTCGCTGCACATAGGCGTTAAACGTCGCCGCGGGCAAGGAGCGTCGTTTTCGCATCCATGCGCCCAGCCGTCGCTGCCATGATGATTCGAGCAGTTTCGTCGTTGTCAGCGCATGTGGAAAGGCAAAGACCGTCCCATCGGCCGCAATTAACACAGAATCATGGGCCAAATAACGCGCTGCTGGATTCTTGCCCAATATCTCAAACGTCGCCGCCGCCGATGCGTTGCGCCCCGACTTGCTCACCAGAACTGCACCATGCCCATCCGTGTACGCGCCAGCTTGAACAAAGACAAACCCCTTGCGCAACGCCGCGTATCGCAACAGTGGCTCGACGATGTTGACATACAAAACGTGTGGCGCCTGCGCGATAATGGGCGAAATAACGACTTCGATCTGTTTTGCGGGGGTGATGGTGAATGCGAACCCAAATCGGCCGATGCCGTCATCAAAACTAACGCCATCCTCGAACTTGCGCGGCGTCCCATGCCGATCCACGCGAATTACGATGTCGGCCGTCATTTCGCGCGCCGCACTCTGGAAGTAGGCGAGATCGGGCAGCGGCACAGGCGATTGAATGACGAGCTTATCGTGGATGCTATAGGTCGTTTTGACCGCTTCGGCTGACATCAAGCCACTCGCGCCAATCCAGCGATCGGATAGTAGATAGCGCACAAAGCCCGTGATGCCAATCGACAGGGCCGCCGAGATTTGTCGGCGTGTTCGCAGCGCGGGAATGCGCTGCAATAGGGCGAAGACAGGGGTAAATACCAGCGCATTAAAGAGCGTGCTGGCGCGCAAAAATCGCCGCAATGTGCGCCATTTTTCATCGGGGAAAACGACGGTTCGGTTGCCAACCCAACCCACAAAGTCGCCAACCATTGCACCGCTAAAGACAGCGACGATTTGCCGCCAATTACGCCGCGCCAAAAACGACAACGCCAACACTTTGACCATTGCGGCTGCAAAAACGACGCTCACATACCGCAACAACGGGCGGGTGTGAACGGTGGTGCGCAGGCGCAAAACATGGCGGAAGAAACGCATCCCCTCGCGAAAATCTGCCTTGCTGCTGCCCGCATGACGCAGCGCAAAGTCAAACAGCAGTTCGCCCGCCCGTAAATCGGGATGGCGCACCAAAATTTCGAGCAGGATTTTGAAGCCGTCGGGATGCAGGCGATCGATATCTAAGGCCGCCCGCCGCACGAGGAAAAAGCCGGTCAACGGGTCGGAAACATCTTTGAGCGAGCGCGGGAAGCAGGAGCGCGCAATTAAGGTGAGCGTGTTTGAGATGAGCGCGCGCGGCAGTGGCAACCCGACGGGGCCAATGCGGTTTGCCTGGCGGCTGGCGACGACAATATCGGCCGAACTCAACACCGCTCGCTCCAGCAAAATCGGCACGACGTTCGGCGGATGCTGTAAATCCCCATCCATCACGCAGACATAATCACCCGTGCTGGCGCGTAACCCCACAACGACCGCCCCACTTAGTCCGTCCCGTTGCGATTTCGGCCGATGTATACAGCGCACAGGCAACGCCGCCGTTGCCGCCACGCTTGCGATCACGTCGGGCGTTTTATCGCTGCTATCATCGACAAATAAAATCTCTGCGTCGATCTCTGCAACAGCGGCTGCCAAACGTGTGACGAGCGGCACGATATTGTCCGCTTCGTTCATCGTGGGGATGATAATGGTGAGCTGGGGCATTATCTACTCTAAATAGCCTAGTCGCCGCAACGCCTCTTTGAGAGAGGCGTCATCATCGGCCGAAAATCCGCCTGTGCTTTTTTCGGCCGAATCTTCCGCCTCTTCCACAACCAAAACTGCGCGCTCGGCCACAAAACAGTCGGTCAACACCCGTCCATCCAGCACGCTCGGCACAGGCTGTTTGAACAGCCACAACAGCGTCGCCGTCAAATCGACCAGTTCAGCGTTGAGCATTCCCGTTTTGACCCCGTTGCCATAAAAGGCGAACAGACCATTCGGCCGATGGCTTGCATAATCATTTGGCACCGCTTTCATCAGATGATGACTACTAAAGCGCGTCTGGAAATAACGTGCATCCGTCGTGTCCGCTGCCCATCGAATCACCAAATCGGGCGCAAGCTCCAACTGCGAACCCTTCCACACCTCTTCCCGCAAAAGCACTTCCCCAACCGCTTCCCAATCGCGCAACTTTTCGGCAATCTGCTGCCTCTTCACAGCATATTGCTGACTGCTCACCACCCCCTGCGGATCGCGCCCAGCGACGTTCAAATAGACATATCCCACCGCCGTTGTCCCCGTCGAAAATGCGACTGTCCGCGCCCAATCGACATCATAAAAATCGATTGCCAAGCGTTCTGTCAGCCAGTCCATCACCCCTTTGCGCTTGACGGGCGCATCCCCCCCTTCCGTCTGACTCGCCAGCGCACGCCCCTTTTGTTGTTCAAAAAACTGCAAGATCGCCAATTTGAGTCGCTCGGGAGCCATCTCCCGAATCGCCGCTGGCGACAATCCCGCCCGATAGAGCAGTTGTTTGACACGCACGCCCATGTTTGACTTGAGCGCGAGAAAGTCATTCTGCAACAGCCAATTGTTGAGCCAAACTTGATGACGGGTGGCGCCAAATCCATGATCCGACATGACACAGATCAGCGCGTCTTCCCCCGCTGCGTTGATAATCTGCTGCATCGCCGACTCCGTTTGCTGGAAAACGCGCAAAATCGCATCGGTATATTCGCCGCCATGTTCATAGCGTGGCTCGCCCGCCATGAATTGCCAGAAGCGATGTTGTGCCTGATCTGTTTCCAAAAAATGGACGGCGACAAAGTCAGGATTATCTTGCGCGATCAACCACGCCGTGGCCTCACCCCGCACGCGCACAAGGTCGAGCAGTCCGTCAAGATACGCCGCATAACTACCGCCCAAATCATCAGACGCATTGCGCGCCAAATCCCAGCCTTCTTGCTGAAGGCGATCTAGCAAATGAGGGGGATGACAGAGTTGTGGGCTGCCGCTGGGGTAGGGAATTCCCGCGATGACACTGCCTTCGATGGCTGGGGCGGGATAGGTCATGGGCATGTTGATGACGGCCGAGCTGATCCCCGCGTCGGACAGCCGTTCCCACAACGTTCGACCGTGCACATCTCCGCCACTGGTTGGCACAAACGCCGTATAGTCATCGCCAATCAGCGTCCCAAAGTCGTAGACGCCGTGTTTGCCCGGATTTGTGCCGGTTGCCAGCGATGCAAATGCGGTTGGCGTTGCCCATGGGATGGTGCTGTTGAGCGTGCCGCCTGCACCTTCTGCGAAGATTTGCGCCAGCAATGGTAGTTCACCCGCGTCCATCCACGGTTTTAGTAAATCCAATGTCGCGCCATCCAGCGCAATGAGTACAATTTTGGTCATGTGTTTGTGCGTCGTAAAACAAAATAGCAGTGAGCTGAATACCGCTGAGCGAAACGAGCGAAGAATAGGTCGAGATAAACAAACAGCGGTGTGAAAATTTCAAACGGCCAAAATGCCAGCGGTAACATCTCCCACAGAAAGAAGAGTACATTGTAGCGTTCTGTGCGCTCGACGCGAAAGTTATGTGCGGTCAGCATCTCATAAAGCTGACTGTAACGCCAATTTGCCTCGACCTCATCCCCTTGCCAGACGGGATGCAACCAACGCGCCAGACGCAGCAGCGGGTGATCGGTCACTGTTTCCACCACGAAGACCACGCCATTCTCAACAACCACGCGCTCAATTTCGCGCAGCACCGTGTCGAATTCAGCAACATGGTGCAACACATGCGCGATGTAGAGCATATCGAAGCTGTCATCGGCAAATGGCAACGCCGTTCCGCTCGCTTGCTGCACGACCAGTCCCTGCCGTTGGGCAGTCTGTAACCGACTAAACGACACTTCAATCCCCACTTTTTCAAGCGACGCCTGTTGAAAGCGCAGCATATTTTCGCCATCCCCGCAACCAATGTCCAAAAGCGATGTCTGTCGTTGGGCAATGTCTTGTTCAACTTGCCGATAGCGAAACAGTTTGTGGCGGAAGTAGAGTAATTTAGGGTGCATGGGTTTCTTGCAATGAAGTGACTTCCCTGCTTGATCGCACAAATAGAATTGCACCAGCAACGGTCAGCCACAACGCATTGATTGCCATGACGGTCGGTAGATGCCAAAGCTGATCGTGCCAGATGTTGAAGGCGATGTATTGCGTGATGACACCCGTCCAGATGAGATAGACGATACGCACGCGATTGAGCGACAGAAAGTAGTTGAGCCAGACGTTTGTGAGCGAAAGCAACCACATGGCAAGGCCAAGCGTGCCAAGTGTCCGCCCGCTGATCTCAAATTTGTCGCCAAAGATTGTGCCGACCAGTAGATCGGGAAAGGCGAAGTAAAGAATCGAGACACCGAGACAGACTGCCGTAATGAGGGCGAATGCAGGGGGTAGAACGGCGGCAGGGTTGCGTTTAGTCGCCTGCCGATGGGCAGCTTTTGGAAACAAGACCATGATGATGGCAACGGGAAAAAATTGCACCACTTTGCCCAACGTGACGGCCGCACCGTAAACGCCTGCCGTGTCCGCGTCGAAGAAACGTTTGACGAGAATGGCGTCCATGTTGATGAGCAGCGCGAATCCGATCAGCCCCGCCGCCGTGTAGCCAGAGTAGTGGGCGAGTTCGCGCAGTGGGGTGGTATTGGAAACAGTGCTGGTGCCGCCGAGCAGATCGCGCAGGAGCCACGCGCCATAAACGAGCGCAATCAGACTGGCAATCGGCAGGGCGATCATCGCGCCAAATGCGCCCCAACCCGCGAGAATTAAGAGTGCGCCAGCTAGGAGACGGATGGATGCCTGAATAATTTGAATGATGCCGAGCGGGAGAAAGCGTTGCTGACCTTGCAGCGTTCCGCCGATAATCGGCCGAACCACCATCAGCCCCACCCCGCCCAACAGCGCAAAAACAGCCCACATATCCTCGATTCGCAAAAATCGTGCCAATGGAAAGGCTAACAGACACAATAAAACGGTGATCCCCAACCCGCCCCAGATGCCCACGCGCAGGGCCGCCGTGATAAATGGGCGCACCTTCTCCTCGTGCGTATCGGCGCGAAAACGGGAGATGTAGCGGGTCGTTACAGTCTGGATGACGCGCGAGCCGACGACGAGAATCTGTCCGACCCCCGCCAACGCGACGAGCGTGCCGAACTGTTCATTACCCAGCCAGCGACCGCTGACGACGTTAAACAGATAGTCCAATCCATAGGCCAATGTCGTGGCGATGAGGAAGGCAAGGCTATCACGTTGGGCGACAATCCGGTTTAGCAAACCTGCACCCCCGATGCGCTGTGTACAAGGGTGAATCTTTGAGAATTTGTGTGGTTTGTAGGGTGTGGTGCGTGGTGCGTAATGCGTGATCTGTGCTCATCGCGCACCACGCACCACGCACCACGTCTCCACGTTACATGCCAACAATTTTTTCTGAGAGTGAACTGTTGCGTTCTGGGATGATAGCGCATGAGCGTTCCCCCTCGCGCCATTGGCTGAGGGGGAGTGAGGGTTGTCGAGTCATCGTCGCATAACGGGTAAGAATAGCTCTAATCCATTCACCATTGTTGAGGTGCTGTAGTTGAACAGTTGGCTACCGCCGCTGAGCTGTCCGTTGAACGTGATGATTGTCGGGTCAACGATGGCCGCGTCGATCTGGACGACGATAGTGATCTGCTGGGTTCCACCGGCCGCAAGCGTGCCAGCTGCGCTGACGCTGCTGGTTGTGCCATTGTAGACCGCGCCGCTTGTGCTGACGTGTGTCACGCTGACAGGCAACGTCGCGCTGTAGTTAAAACCGACGGATTGACCGCCCGTATTGGCGATGTGGATAGTATAAGTTAAAAGATCACCCGCATCGGCCGATCCGCGTCCCATCTGCTGCGATGTCGAGAGATCAGGCAAAATTATAATCGGGCGCAAGTAGAGATCGCGCACCCCATTCCCGTCGTTGTTGATCAGATTGCTACTGTCGGTCGCAAACATAATCCCATCGCAATATGGCATGAAATAGGATTTGTACGATGTTCCATTGCCCAAAACGCCTGTTTCCGTTTGTGAGACGACATCGACGACCCCTGACGCGAGATGTTTGATGTAGACCTGACGGATGCCGTTGGGGGCGTTGGGCGTGAGATTGGTCGCTTCTGATGTGAACGCGACAAATTTTGCACCCGCACAAGTCGTCGCATCTTTGCTTTCGCCGTTCCCTTGTTCGCCATCGGCCGAAACGCTAACTCGCGTCACTTCTTCCGTTGCAATGTTGTAGAGAAAGATGTCCCCCACACCGTTCGTATCGTTTGGCACGAGATCGCTCGCGGAGGAACGGAAGGCAACAAACGTGCCATCCAGCGTGATAGCGGGAGCAGAGCTATGGTTATTCCCGACAAAGCCGGTTGGCGTGTGGCTAACCAGTTTGGTAATCCCCGTTTGAATGTCGTGGATGTAGACATCTTCTTTGCCATTGATGTCGTTTGGCAAGATATTTGTTGCCTCAGTCGTGAAAACGATGTAGCGACCCGTGCGGTCTGTTTGAATGCCGAGATGTGCGCCATCTACTGGCTCGCCATTGTATGACATTGGCACATGGGTCACGGCGCCCGTCGTTATATCGCGTTTATACACCTCGTTCGCATCGACGAGCACGTTCGGCACGATGTCTTGGCCGTTTGAGAGAAAATACATCGTATTGCCATCGCCCGTGATGTAGGCAGAGCTGTCACCCTTGATCTGTGCGCCGCTCGCCTTGTGGGTGACGCGCACAAGATTTTTGCCCGGTTCCCAGAGAAAGCCATCGCTCCCGTAGAAGTCGCCGTCATCGTTCGTGTCGCCCGGCACCATGTTATCGGCGACAGAGTTAAACAGCACCTTGCTGCCATCTTCGGTCAAAATGGGTGGGAAACTGGTGCTGTTGGCTTGATTGCCCGCCAAGCTGTTGCTCAGACGAATCGTCGTGTTGGCTACGCGGTCGCGTAAAAAGACGTCAGTGCAGACAAAATCTTCCAAACACTTGGTCACGCCATCCGCTTCGGGCACAAAGTTGTCGGCAAACGAGATGAAGCCGATATAGCGACCATCGGCCGATGCGTATGGATGATACGATTCGTTATTTGCTTCTATCCCGTCTGTCCCAACGCTAATACGCTCATTTGCGCCCAGTGCAAAGACGGCGTTTTCGGCCTGCGACACAGGCGTTTGGAGAAATAGCGTGATAGCTGAGAGTGTGGACACCAGAATGCCCACAAAGATCAGAAATGTTCTTCGTTGCATTTACCTTTCCTCGCAAAAATAAACTCCCCTGCGGGAGTTCTATTTGTAGAAATTTCGCTTCACATTTTAGTCAGATCGCGGCAAGTTGGCGACATTGTATAGGGGAAACTCATCCGCCGATTGCCCACTGTTTGCAAACTATTACTCTTCTGTCGGCATTGTTTCGGTTGTGTAGAGCAAAATAGGGTCGGCAAGGCGGATGCCCGTTGCCGCATCGTAAAGCCCCGTTGTCACGGCGAATGTATCGGCATCTAAACTGAGCTTGCTCAGTCGCAGATAGAGATCGCCCGCTTCAAGCGTCGAAAACGCATCGATCATCACATCATCCGCTTGTGCAAGAATCTCGCCAGTTTGTGGGTCGGTCGCGTGTACGAAATGTTTGATCATCCCGTCTAGTCTCTCTTCAACGCGCCATGCGGTGAGAGGATCGTGTCCAAGCGCGTCGTTTTGTAGACTGGCTAAGAATGTAACGGTCTCCCCTTTTGGCGTAGTTTGTTGATTGAATGGTGTGGCTGTCACTGCGTAGATGTGGGAATTTTCGGCCGATAATTCCACCCGCAAATCGACAGACTCACGCAGGATTTCACCAACAGGCTGACTGGAGACAATGTAGGCGGCATTCCCTGCCGGAACGACTAACATCTCGTCGGGATTTTCAAACCAGCGCACGCGCACATCATTCGTTCCCCATTGCGCGTAGACAGCCTCAGGCAACAACGCGGGCCGTGTCCCAGCAAACGCCACAGAGACGGGCGCACCCGTTGCCGCAACCTCATAGACAAAGATAGCGTTGCCCACTTTTGCGATTGGCTCCATCTCACGAAATGCGGCGTACATATCACGCTCTCCATCTTGCATGGGAAAGCCGATCAAGTTGTTGATGCTGATGGCGTAGTAGCCCGGTCGTGGGTGTCGCGGGTCGTGCGCTTGCCGTTCTGTGGGCGGCGGGTCGGGCGTGATGATCGGTGCGGGAATCGGCTCAAATTCAATGCCGTATGCGTCGGCGTGTGCTGTGCCAAAGTAGCTGAGATAGAGCGTTTTCTCGTCATGTGTGCGCTGCCATTGCGCCAACGCGGGCAGCTCTTGCCCCCAATCGACGTTGCTATCGGCCAAGTATCGCCAGCCATTTTCTGGTCCACCAATCAATTGATTGAAGTAGGCGAGGTAGTTGGGAAAGATCCAAACAGCAACCAATACTGTTCCCGCGACCATGCTAGTCGTCGCAATCCGCCACTGCGTCGATCTTAGACGTGAAATTGCTAGCGCAAGTGCTAAATACAGGTAGGGATAGAGCGGCAAGAGGTGCCGAATGCCGATGTTGAAACCAGCCGTGAAGGCGGTCAGGCAGAAGATCATGGCGGGGATGAGGAGATAAACGACGGATGGGGGACGAGCGACGCGGGATGATGGGTTGACGGTGAATAAGATGGCCGTGCCGATTAGGAGCAGGGTCGGGATCGGGGTTTTGATCAGGAAGGCGATCGGAAAGTATAGCAGCGAGCCATCGGGATTGTAGTTTCCGAGTAGATAGCCGCCGGTATTTCGGCCGAAATACTGCATCTGCCAAAACAGATCATCCCAAAACGCGCCGCCGGGCAAGGGCGTCAGCGCAAAGCGATTGACCCCCCAGATCACCAACCCGCCGACCGCGACTGTGCCAGTCAACGCATGCAAGGGCGCGCGCGTGCGTCGTTTCCACCACTCATAACCCGCCAATATCGCTAGTGTGGGCAACAAAAACGCCGCGTTGTATTTCATCAAACTGGCCATGCCCAAGCCAAACCCAGCCAACACAATGGCCGATCGCTTTCCATGCTGCGACCAACGCCAAAACCCATAGACCGCCACGGCCCAAAACAGCGTGAGCGTCACATCGGACGAAATGAGCCGCCCATGTGCGAGGATGTTTGGGTCGAACAAGATCAATGTGGCCGCAATCAACCCCGTCGCTATATTGCCAAGTTGCCGCCCCCAGCGAAAGATAAAACAGCCCAAAATCAAGGTGCAAAAGATCATCGGCAAACGACCCAAAAAGATGATCCGCTGTGCATTGTTGCCAATACGCCAAAGAAAATAGTCGCCAGCGACCGACCAATTTCCCGTCTCCCATGCGGGAATTTCGGTGGGCAGTTGCAGGTCTGGCTCGGTCAATAGGGGCAGCGCGGCGAGTGCGCTGTTGCCAATTGGATGCCCCAATAAGAAATGGGTCGCGTTTGCCTTGAGATAGGCCGCGCCGCGAAAGAGATGACTCTGTTCGTCAACGGTCGAACTCTTCTGTAATGCGCTGGCGACCATGAGCGCGAACGCGAGCCAGAGGAGTGGAACGAAGAGGTAGGAGGTCAGGCGCAGGCGCTTCATGGCAGTGTGATGCTCCCAAGTTGCCAGACATCTTGACCCTCTTGTGTCGTGAGTCGCACACCAGTCGTGCGATCATACCAGCCGATATTAAGGCTGTAGTTACCAGCGGGCATGTCGTTGAGAGGGAGCGTGCGACGGTCGCGCAGGGTGTCGCCGATTTGCCAGCGTGAGGTCGGTGCAAGGAAGTTTAGGGGCTGTCCGTCTGTCTGTGCGACGAAGTTGTTTGTGGGGTCGAGCAAGTGGATAAAGAGATCATAATCGGCCGAAATCTCCCCAACGCCCTGCCAGACAAACTCAATCGCAATCACGCCCTCTAACTGTTCAATGGCGACATCGCGCAGTCCAATTTTCTCCCCAAACACAACCGCGAGTTCATCGCTTGGCGGTAGCACAAAGTAGGGCCAGTCGGTTTGGTAGATGATCGCTTCTTGGTTGCCGATGATGGTGCGGGTTTCGGCCGAAAATTGAGCCACTTCTTCTACAACCTGACCATTTGTAGCCAGCTCAAAATGCCATGGTGGAAAGATCGCCAAATAGTCGGGTTGTACCTCCGAGAGCAGCCGCAGCGTCGCTTGATTGCGCGGCAAGCCATACGCTTCGTTGCGCAAAATCGGCCACATCTCTGGCGAGACAAGCCCGTTCAAATCGAATATTTCGCGTCCCGACAGGTACGCAATCGCGCCAATATCATCGACCGCAATCAGCGCATCGGGCGGCGTATTCGCGGCCAGCCACTCCCCAATTGCCACATCAACCGCCAAAATTTCCTGCGTGTTGGTCGCCAACGCGGTCGCCCAGCGGCGCGCGTTCCAATACCCTGTAGCTAACACAAGCAACGTCACAAACGCAAAGAGCTGTCTTTGAAGTGGTTTGGCTCTCTGCTGAGGCAGAAATGATGCGTTTAGGTGGGTGATTTTAGCGAGCGTGAAGCGAATGACACCCCCAATGCCGAGTGTGCCAGCGATGGCTTGAATGGGAACGAGTGGCAGCGTATAGCGGCCATGATGCCAGACAATTTCGACGATGAGCGCGGTGAAAATTGGCAGTCCGATCAACCAAAGAACAGCGAGTCGGCTCCGTCGCCACAGCGGTAGCAGACCAAATGGAATAAACACAAACAACAACGGGTTGTCCCAGAAATGCAGCCGCAACGTGCCCCATAGCACATTCAAATGTAGCCATGACTCATCAACGCTACTCTTTGCATAGAATGTGTTGGGCAGCGGTTTCCCCGTCGTGGCCAGACTAAAAAGTGAATATGGCGCAGCCATCAGCGCATAGAGCGCGACAAGCAGTGCGCCCGTTTTCATGATCTGCCTGAATGACCGTGTTGCGGGAGCTGCAACATCATAAAGCCAGAGCAATCCCGCTAATCCGAACAGCGCGTGTGCTTCAGGGCGTAGTTGGCTGGCAACACCGAGCAGGATTGCGACCAATGGTGTGAGGCCGTCCTTCGTGTAGCGATGAATTGCGTAGGTGCAGAGCGCGGTGAAGGCGGTCGCCTCCATCCCTGACCAACTTGCCCACGCCAAGCGCCCCGTGAAGGCGACGCTGGCCGCTGCAACGGTGGCAACAACTGCATTGCGCGTGAGCGATTTGGCAAAGTCAAAGGTGACCTTGACCGACAGGAGAAAGCAGAGCGCACTTAGCCCCAGCGCAAACGGCAGCAAATCAGCGGTGAAAAAGGCGGGGATGGCTAAGAGCAGCGTCCAGAGTGGGGCGGTTGATCCCGGGGTTGGCTGATTGGGGTTGTAGCTAAAACCGTTGCCTTGACTTAGATTACGGGCATATTGAAAATGTATCCACGCATCATCGAGCGGTGCGCCGAGAACGCCGTCTGTTGCGCTTAGTTGGGTTGCGACAAATGTGCCGATGACGGTCAGCGTGAGAAGTACGAGGAGGAGTTGAAGCCAACGGGTCATTTGTCGTTTGCGCTTGGCTGTGTTGCATAGCGACGCTGCAACTTAGCGGGTCGCGCGCCAAGGGCGATAGCTAGACAGAGGATCAGCGTTAGGATTGAGACGGTTGCGCCAAAGATAAAATCTTTCGGCCGAAAAACCATCTCCACCACATGCTCACCCGCAGGTACGGCGACCGCCCGCACAGCCGAATTCGCTCGCAACACCTCTGTCCGCTCCCCGTCGACGGTCGCTTGCCAGCCGGGATAGAAGGTGTCAGCGACGACCACATACCCGTCCGCGCCCATGTTTGCCGCCAGCGTCATGCCGTTTGCGCGCCGGTCGCTGATTGTGACGGTTGAGGTGGCTGGGGCGGTTGCGCTCAGTTGGTCAGTGCCTTCTAAAATCACAACGTCGCGTAGACGTTCCGCATTGTCGGCCAGCAATGCAAGGGCTTCTGACTCATCCACCGCCAACAGCGCCTCATGCACCGCATAGGCCCGTGGAAAGTAGTCTGCATTTTCGTAAATGCGCACCTTGTTGTATTCGGCCAGCAGCTTTGGTCGGGGCAGATAGTAGGGGACGATGGCGGGTTCGCCCGCTGCGTTGAGACCGATTTCGGCCGAACCTTCCACGCGCACCAAAAACGCCCGCCCCCACTCCGACGGAAACGCGCCAAAATCAAATGGCACTTCCGTTTCACCACCGTCCAGCGTTGCGCTGGCGTTGGCAAATTCATAGCTGTTATCGGCCGAAATCACACGCACCGTTACTTCGCCATCCCCACGCAACGGAACGACAACCCGATGCAGCCCTGCATCTGGCATCACGATCTCAGTCGTCAGCGGCGCATTTCCCCACGACACAACAGCTTCATCCCCAACCGGCAGCGAACTCTCCGACCATAGATCGCTGGTTGTCAAAATATACTTGACGTTGACCGCATCGAGCAGCGGCGAGTTGATCCCCTTGAGCGGCATCAAGGCGCGTGTGTTGCGGATCGCATTGCCCCCTTCGGCCAAGTCTACATAGTTAACAACACGCGACAGCAATCCCGGCTCATACCCACTGATATTTTCAACATCATCGACGATTGAGACGTTGGGTGGATAAACAACCCCCTGCGCCAACGAAGCAATGCGGTAGGGTTCTTGGTCCGCCGCGAGAAATGCGGCTGTTTCGGTCGGCGGATAGAAAAGATCGGCCGATCCAAACGCATTGTAGTCATAGCCAAATAGATAGAGGTCGGCAATCACGATGCCGATTGCCAGCCACGCGACCAGCAGCTTCGACTTGAGCCGCGCGGCCAAACTGCACAGGAGTGCGCTGGCGACCAAAAAAACGACAAACAGCCCAACTTCACGCACGTGATAGCGCGTCAGATTGGCACGCTGGAACCAGAGGAAACCAATCGCCAACGCACTGCAAAAGGTAGTTGCAAGCGCAGCGATTCTTGCATAAGACCGTTGTGCCGCGAGCAATGTTTCTAAGCCAATTGCGGCCGAAATTGTGCCACAAACAACGACGATTGTTAGGGCGCGACTAGGGAAAAAGCCATTGAATGCGGGGAGCAAATGGAGCGGACGATAGGCGATTGTGCCAAGTGTCCAGAGTAGTCCGATCAATCCCCAAACAGCAAAGAATTTGCGCTGTGACTGTTTCCCCCAAAGCGAGATGAGGGCTAAAAAGAGCGGCAATATACCCAAATAGAGCGTCACTTCGTTAAAATTGGTTGCGCTAGAACCCCACCAATTCTTATCGACGGGCGATCCAAAGAAATTTGGAATTAACAGGACGATGGCAGAATGCAGCAGCCCTTTTTCGGCCGATTCTGCCCACGTCAACCCCCCGCGTTGCGTTTGTGCCAAATAGACAAATGCAGGCAAAATTTGCACCAGCGCGAGCCCAATCCCGATACCAACCGCCGCAAGGCAAGCCCACAGTGCCGCTCTGTTTGTCGGCTCCTGCGCCCACCGCCATAAAATATAAACACCCAACGTCATCGCCAAATAGAGCGTCCAATTCCAATGCCCATTGAGCCACGGTATTGCAATCGCCGCACCCGTCAGCAGCAGATACCACTTGCGCTGTTGCGGATTGGCGAAAATTTTCTCTACCCCCCAAAGTTGCAGCGGAAACCAGATCACGGCCGCATGAACGACGTGCCATTCAAGCCAAACGACCATCATTCCGTTAAATAGAAAAACGACGCTGCCAAATAGAGCGGCAAGCTGGCGCAAGCCAATTTGGCGCAGATAGGCGTGCATAAACCAGCCACCCAGCAGCATTTGAATGATGACAAACGCATTGTGCGCCTGTGTCGGTTTGAGCAAGTAGATCAACAGCGAGAGCGGATAAAAGATACCCGCCTGTGTATTGTAGGTCAGCGGATAACCCAGCGCGACATACGGATTCCACAACGGCAAAACGCCAGAGCGAAGTTGTTCTGTGACAAATAGCTTGATCGGGTAAATTTGCACTACGATGTCAAAAATCAGGTCATTATGAACGGAAACGGGCTGGTTTGGCAGTTGCCATGGCGACCATGCCTGCGTCACGATGTCGAGCGGCATGAGCAGATAGCCGGGACGAATGCCCTGCCAATAAAATAGACACAGCACCCCCAGCAAAAACAGTATTGATAGCCAAGATCGTAAATTCTTCATGCGCGGGCGTAGTATAACCGTTTTTCTTGTGGGGACGCTTGTGATACGCTCATGCGATGTGGCGAAAAGTTTGGCTATTGGTGCTGTTAATTTTGTGTGGATTGATTTTGGTCGATGGCGCGCCGCTGTTGCGTGGCCCTGCGCCTGATAGCTCCGTCTGGCATTGGCCCTATCAGTTGCGCCCGCTCAATCGCTGGTGGTTGCCGGTGGGGATGGCGGCAATTTTTGGTGGGGTCTTATGGGCATGGTTGGCACGCAAGTTGCCGACTTGGTTGGGCTTATTGCTGCTGGTCATTTGTCAAATCGGGATGCAGTTGAGCTTGGTTTACGTCGATGCGAGCCGCGATTTTTGGGGGGTGGGTGATGTGATTTCGGCCGAAATTATCGACCGCTCGCTCTCCCCAACGTCAAACGGCTACTTTTGGGACGCCACACAAATCAACGCGCTCCCACCGATCCTGCGCGACTATCCCGCTCAAATGCCGAACTTCAACTCTGAACACACGCGCACCCACCCGCCCGGCTTTTTGATTTTTAATTATCAACTCATCCACTTCTTCGCAGATCGCGCCATTGCGGAACCATTGGCACAGCTTGCCTATCGTTTGCGCTGTGCCGATTTGTGGCTGATTGGGCAGTCGCCAAATGTGGCGGCCGCATTGGTCGTGTGGGCGATTGTGCCGATTTTGGCGGCGGGCGTGGCTGTGCCGATTGGCTATTGGGTTGGGCGTGATCCGCAAGGGCAAGGCGATGTTGGCGAAGCGCATCACGCCCGCATGACCGCCGCGCTGTTGGCAACGCTGCCGAGCCTGCTCCTATTTACCTCCGCCAGCGACCAAATCTACGTGCCACTGACGCTGTTGGTTTGCGGCGGCGCACTGCGTTTCGAGCGGCGTGGATGGCGCAATGCGCTGGCTGTTGGTCTTTTGATGGGGCTGCAATCGTTTCTTAGTGTCGGCAACGCGGTAACCGCAATCGTTGTCGGCGTGTTGCTGTTGCAGATGGGTTTTCAACGCAAGATGTGGCTCTATGGCATCTTAATCGCCGTTGGTTCATTGGCTCCATGGCTGCTCTTTTGGGGCATCTATGGCGTACCCCCGTGGGAAATTGTGGAGGCAGGTTTGGGGCAACATTATGAGCTGGTGACCACCAAGCGTGCGTATGGGACGTGGTTCGTTTGGAACATCATTGATCTCCTTATCTTTGCCGCGCCAGTCGTTGTGGTCGGTGCGTTATTGACCGCTCGCTCGCTTGCCGATAAGTCTGCGGGTCGCGGAATGCAGGTTTTTGCTGGCGCAACGCTTGGTTTACTCTTGTTGTTAAACATTTCAGGGTCAGCACGGGGGGAAGTCGGCCGAATTTGGCTTTTCCTCTTCGCTCTCCTAGCCATTGCCGCTGCCCCAAAACTGACCAAATGGGGTATCGTTGCCCCGATTTCAATGTTGCTCATCACGCTTGCTGTTGGCCTGTCGTGGCGCATGATGCAGCCCGTTCTCGTCGTGACCGAACCGCCTGCCATGCCAGCATGGACGGGTGCAGTGCGGGATAGTGCGCCCATCCAACTTTCATCCGCCGTCTCGCTTGCAGAAACGAGCGTTCAAGTTGATGAAGAGACGCTGGCGGTTGGGTTATTATGGGAGGCGGCGGGATCGGCCGATTATCCCTATACCGCCTTTGTCCACGTTATCGACGCAACTGGACAACTAGTCGCCCAACAAGACAACTGGCCGGTAAATGGACAGTGGCCGCCGACCTGCTGGCGACGGGGTGACGAAATCATCGACACCTATCAAATCGACCTCACCAACCTAGCGTCGGGTCGCTATGAGATTGCCACGGGCATGTACAACGCGCAGACGTTGGATCGACTCGGCACAGTTCCGCTTGGGACGTTTGAAAGATAGTACAATTCGACCCGATGACCACTCTAACCATCGCCACACTAAATCTCCATCTCAACCTTGACCGCTGGTTGCAACGCCGCGAACTGGTCGTCAGCGAGCTGCTTGAATTGCAAGCGGATGTCATCGCATTGCAGGAGATTGCGCTGCCCATTCAGCAAGGGTATTGGCTGCGTAATCAGTTGAATGCAAGGATGGGGAGCGGTGTGCCTTACCAGCTTGTGCAGCGACGCCGGCGATCACTGATGAACTGGTATGAGGGCGTTGGGTTGCTGTCACGTTTGCCGATCATTTCGGCCGATTCTATCGCGCTCAGCTTTGCGCGCATCGCTGTTCGCATCGCCGTGGATCTGCCCAGCGGCGATACCGTCGATGTCGTCAGCACCCATCTGCGCTCACGCCCACACGCCCACGAAACCCGCGAGCGGCAAATCATGGTGTTGATGGGGTGGCTCGATAGTCATGGTGGGGTGCAGCGACGGGTCGTGGCGGGATGTCTACGTGCGGAGCCAGATTCGTTGGCGGTCGGGCGAATGAAAACTTTTTTTGGCTATCGGTCAGCGTATGCGGCCGCCAATGGGCATGAGCCGTTGGCAACCTTTCCAACCGCGCTGAACGCGCACGATTTGACAGTTGGCGCACACCACGACTATATCTTTGTTTCCCCTCATTTGAAGGTGTTGGATGCGCGATTGTTTGGGCTAAAATCGGCCGAAAATGACCCAACGCTTTACCCATCCGACCACGTTGGAATCGTGACAACGCTTACACTTTAATCGTTGCCCTGCAACAGTCCATCATTTGATGAAACGGCTAAACCAGTTCCAGTCGGGGACTTTGAACTGGCTTGGATTGAGCGGGATTATTATTGCGCGTATTTCACGCCGTAGCTACTTGCCATACCGTTCTTCACCACGCGCACGGAATATCAGTTTAATTTGCGTCCCCATGAATGGGAAAAACTGACGAATCTGATTCTCCAAATACCGTTGATAGGTGAAATGCACCAACTCAGGATTGTTGACAAAGAAAACGAAGGTCGGCGGGGCAACACCCACCTGTGTGACATAGAAGAATTTGAGCTTGGACGCTTTGCCCGGCGGTTGATGCCGCGCAACGGCATCGCGCACAATGCGGTTGAGTTCGCCCGTGCTGACGCGATGATGACGCGACTCATCGACCTGCTCGACCAGCGGCATAATCTTATGCACGCGCTGGCCGTTCTGCGCAGAAATAAAGAGCATTTCGACATACGGCATGAAGACCATCTCTTCGCGTAGTCGTTCGGTCATGTCGTAAATTGTAAATGCGTCTTTATCAACCGCATCCCACTTATTGACCAGCAAAATCACGCCCGCCTTGGACTCCTCGCTAATCATGCCCGCGATGTGCATGTCTTGCGCTGTCAAGCCTTGTGAGCCGTCGATCAAGAGCAACACAACATCGGCCCGATCGAGTGCCTTGAGGGAGCGCAAAACGCTAAACTTTTCAACCCCTTGTTCGATTTTGCCACGTCGCCGAATCCCCGCCGTGTCGATCAGCGTGAACTCTTTGCCCTGCCAGCGGAACTTGCTATCAATCGCATCACGGGTTGTGCCTGCGATTGGGCTGACGATGGCGCGTTGTTCACCGATAAGTTGATTCAGCAATGTCGATTTACCGACGTTTGGCTTGCCCAACAGGGCGATTTTTATCGTGTCGTCCTCTTCTTCGCTAATGTCGCTAGGTGGCAGCTCTTCGATCAGTGCGTCGAGCAGTTCAGCCACACCGGGACCGTGCAGGGCAGAAACGGCAAACACTTCGCCTAAACCTAATTCATAAAACTCAAACGCATCATCTTTCAACTTGCTTGACTCAAGTTTGTTGGCAGCAATAAAGACAGGCTTTTTGGTGCGGCGCAGGATTTCGGCGACCTCACGATCGGCCGATGTCACCCCTGCTTGCCCATCGACAACTTGGATGATCGCATCTGCACTTTCAATAGCCGTTTGCGCTTGACTCCGAATTTCGGGCATAAAGCGGCTTGAATCTTCCGAAAGGGGTTCTGTGTTCCACCCCTCGTCTAACTCGATTCCGCCCGTATCAACCAGCATGAATGAGGTATCGATCCATTCCGCTTCGGAATAGAGTCGATCTCGCGTCGTGCCTGCCACGTCGGAGACAACAGCCATGCGTCGGCCGACGATGCGATTAAAGAGAGTAGATTTGCCGACATTTGGTCGGCCGACAAGTGCAACTAGTGGTTTCATAATCGGAACAGTTTATACCTTCGCGGCAAAACAGCAATAGGCAGTGTATTAGCAACCCGAAGTTGATGCAACCCGTCCGTAGGCACCGTTCGCCACGAAGATTCGGGTAGTTCGTCCGTTTGTGTCACCGTGCGCGTGATGATGACGTTGACGATGCTGGGAATAAATGAACGGACTTCCACCCCTTCGATTGTGGGTGGGCTGACGATGGGGACGATGATGTTGGTTCCCTCGCGCACGTCGTTGAGGGGTAGTTCGGCGCGGATGTCATCGGCCGAAATTGCGTCTAGCGTGTCCAATGGACCAAATAGCGTCACACGCATCTGCGTAATCGGTATTGTCGCCGTCAGCTCAGGGCTCAATCCAACCGGATTGGTCGGGACGGTAAACACACCCGTTGTCATGATGCGGTCAATACCGATATTGGCGACGATGGGATTGTTGTCCAGTCGCTCGATCCCTTCGGGGAGTTCAATCGTCACGGGGATGCGACTCGATGCGTTTAGTCCCGTGATCGGCACAGGGTTTGTGGCAACGACGCGCAAATTATCGAGCAGTTCTGGCGGCCCTTGCACCAAGATCGAGCGTGGCTCGGCCGTCGCACTCAAGAGGCGATAGCCGGGAGCGGGCAACCCCTCCAGTTCCACTTGAATGGTCATATCCGCAATACTTTCATTCTCAATGATCTCGACCAGAATCGTCGCCTGAATTGGGTTAAAGACGAGCGTTCCGCCAGATGTGCCAACTGGCTCGTCATCTCTATTATAAATTGTCAATCGGCGCGTCTCTTCAAACGTCTGCTGGGTGCTATTGGTCAAGAAGATCGTCGTCCGCGCATCTTTGAGTTCATTGACGCGACTTTGTGGCCCCGTCACCTCAATCTCTTCGGGCGTAACCACAACTTCGCCCTGCGAATGGGTGGGTGGCAGATTGCCCTGAATCGTCACAATCACGGGAATGGTGCGGGTCGTCTCAAAGTCGATGTCCACCACCGTTTGCGGCGGATTTAGGTCGAGGGAGATGTTGTCATCAATCGGGCTGGTCGGGTTGACTTGAATTGAAACTGTCTCGCGCCCCGCCGTTGTCAGTGTCGATAGGTCAAGCACAGCCTCAAAACTTAGCGGGTCAAGCGCCTCAAGCGAATTTTGCGGGCCAGTAAACGTCACATCGACCCGTTCAGCGGGGGTATTAAGCAATATGACATCGTCTGGTGCCACGATATTGATCGGCAATCGCACGATGCGCTCCCCATCGGGGTTGGCTTCGCGCACCGCTGCCGCCCAAATGATGATGGCAAGAATCAATGCCAGTAGCAGGGAGGTGACGTTGCTGATAATTGCTCGAAAGATGCGACCCATTTTAGTGGTAAGTGGTAAGTGAAAAGTTCTTACTCACCTTATCTACTGTGCTGATTTATCTAAGAACGCTTTCAATACATTTTCTAACTGATTGGCGGCCTGTTTGGGCAAGATGCGCCCATTGTGCGCAATGGCTATATTGCCCGTTTCTTCAGAGACGACGACGACGACCGCATCGGTCTGTTCACTTGTCCCCAACGCCGCGCGATGGCGCAACCCCATTTGTCGATCAGACATGCGGCTGCTTGACAACGGCATGACGCAGGATGCCGCCGTGATGCGTCCATTGCGGATGATGACACCGCCGTCATGCAGATCGACATCTTTGTGAAAGATATTGAGCAAGAGCGGTGTGCTGATGATCGCGTCGATTTTCACGCCCGTGTCGATGTACTCTTGCAAGCCTGTGTCGCGCTCGATGACGATCAGCGCACCATGTCGGCGCGTCGAGAGACGGCGGCAGGCGTCGGCAAGTGTGGTCACCCATTTATCGTGTTCAGGGCGACGCAAGATGCGTGTGAACAGCCCTGTTTGACCACCTAACTGCGCCAATGCACGGCGTAGTTCTGGCTGGAAGATGACGGGAATGGCGAGAAAGAGGGCGGGCAACAGTCGGCCGACCATCCAGCGCAACGCCGTCAACTGCCCCAACTGCTGATCGACCACGGTTAGCAACAAGGCAAACACAATCAAGCCGCGAATCAACTGAACGGCCCGCGTACCGCGCACCAACATCAACACGCCATAGATCAACAGCGCAACAAGCAGGATGTCGAGAACGCTGAACAGCGTGAATTGAGAGAGGAAAAATCCGATGTCGAGAGAGTCGAACAAGTCAGGAGCAGTCGGCAGTAAGCAGTCGGCAGTAAACAGCCCAATTGACGATTGACCTGTTCACTGCTTACCGTTCACTGTTCACTGAAGTAATGTTGCTAAAATCGCTTTCTGTGCGTGCATGCGGTTGTGTGCCTGTTGGAACATAACCGACTTTTCACCATCAGCGACCGCATCGGTGATCTCCTCGCCGCGATGGGCGGGAAGACAGTGCAGAATGATGGCATCTGATTTGCTGTTGGCGATCAGCTTTTCGTTCAATTGATAGGGCGGGAAGATTTTTAGCCGTTCGGCCGATTCTGCCTCCTGTCCCATACTCGTCCATACATCGGTATAAATGACGTCCGCCTCACGCACGGCAAGCACTGGATCGCTGATAAAGTCGATCGTTTGTGAGTCGCTGACACGCATTTCCATCCCTGTTTCATAGTCACTGCCGGGTAGCTGATAGTCGGCGGGCGCGGCTGAGATAAAGTTCATCCCTGTCAATGCCGCACCGTACATCAATGAGCGCGTCACATTATTGCCGTCGCCAATGTATGCCATTGTCAACCCTTCCAGCTTGCCCCTATTTTCCAAAATGGTGAAGAGGTCGGTCAACCCCTGCGCGGGATGATTGAAGTCGGACAATCCGTTGATCACGGGGACGCTGGCATACTCGGCCAACTGCAAGATGTGATCATGCTCAAAGACACGCGCCATGATCCCATCGACATAGCCAGACAAGACACGGGCGACATCTGGCACACTTTCGCGTCCCCCCATTTTGATTTCATTGGGGCTGAGATAGAGCGCATAACCGCCAAGATGCACCATACCCATTTCAAATGAGACGCGCGTCCGCAGTGATGGCTTTTGGAAGACGAGCGCGAGGGATTTATTGGCCAAAATCGGCCGATTCCCCCCACTTTTCCACTCACTTTTCAGCGATGTAGCCAGATCGAGTAAATTCCATAGTTCGTCGGCGGTCAAATCCGCCAAGCTCAAAAAGTGTTGCACAGACACTCTCCTTAAAATGTATACATTTGAACAGAAAAGTATAACAGATTGGTGTTGCGGCTGGTACGGGGGCGCAGGGAAAACAATGCAATTCCGTTGGTTTCGCGTGGGGTTGCTACACAAATCGCCAGAGCGGCGAGAGAATGAGTTCGCCAAGTCGCATTTTTAGCGGCCGATTGCGCCACTTTTCCAGCGTCAATTCACGCGCCGTCGTTTTGTCAAGCTCGAACATCTCCTCAAGCTGCTGCGCGACCTCTGGGCTAAAAATCGCCGCCGTAATCTCATGATTGACGCGCAAACTGAGCCGATCGAGGTTGGCCGAACCAATGCACGACCATTCCCCGTCGACGGTCAGCGTTTTTGCGTGGATCATCGTTCCCTCATACGCATAGAGCTTGACCCCACCAGCAAGCAGCTGATCGATGAAGCGACGCGCGATCCAGTCCGTTACGATTTGGTCAGACCGCCATGGAAAAAGGATAATGACCTCAACACCGCGCTGGGCAGTCAGAACCAACGCCTCGCGCAACATGCTGTCGGGAACGAGATAGGGGTTGGTAAAGATGACTTGTGAATCGGCGCGTTCTAAGCCAGAAAGATAGACGCTACGGATGGGATAGTCGTGGCGGTATGGCACGTTGCGCAGAATCTGCACACTCGCATTCCATGGCTGGTCGGCATAGGGTAACTTGGGTAAGTTGTCGGGTCGATTGGTATTCCACAAGTCGACAAAGGCATAGTTTAAGCCTTCCACGCCAATTCCCTCAATTCGCATATGCGTATCGCGCCACTGCTTTCCATAGTTGTCGCCAATGTTATAGCCGCCGATGTAGCCGACTTGGCAGTCCGTCACCATGATTTTGCGATGTGTGATCGCCCAGTGCCGCCGCATAAACAGGTGTGACGCATGGTGCAGCGAGTTGAGCAACAGTATCTCAACATTGGGTATATCGGAGAAGTCAAACAACGCCCCGTTGAAAAGGACGGTCGCGACGCGATCATAGATGATGAAAACCTTGACGCCCGCATTGGCACGCGCAACCAGCGCATCGTAAAAGCGGTTGCCCATTTCATCGTCGCGCCACTCAAACGTCTCGAAATAGATGGTGTGCTGCGCGTTTTCAATGTCGGCGATCATGTCATCGTAGAGGGACCAGCCGTTCATGTAGAGTTGTATATCGGCGTTCTCGGTTTTGATGGCGGGAAATTGACGTGTGGGGAAGTCGGCGTACCCTTTTTGAGCACGCAGTTTTCTGCCAAAAAAGACAAGCGAGATGGTCACGCCAATTTGGGCAGAGGTGATTGCAGAAAAGATAGTTAGGAGAATTCGGCCGATATGTCGCAGCATAACTCTATTGTAGCGATCAAATGAGACATGGGAATAGAGTTATACCGTTATTCGGGTCTATGCTGCGAGCGACTCGTCATTTCCCTGTTATTCAGCGGCTTGTCTGTGACAATGGCGGTGCAAAAACCCCAATGTGATTGCCAATCGGCCGCTCGAACAGTGGCATCCGCGCATGTATCGGACTGTTGAGTACTTCAACCGCCCCATTGCGTTCAACGGCTAGCGTGACGCTCCCGCCGCCATCGAGTGCAATCCCATCCGTTGCACCTAACTCTAACGCAAGCTCGGCTAATTCTGGAATGCCAATCCCTTCGCTGTAACCGCGCTGTCGGCCGTCGGCCAAAATAAACCAAATCATTTCGTCATTGAAGGCAACCGCCGTGCGCGGCATCGGCCAATTCCAGAAATCTGGTGGAACGACGTTGCGACCGTCGCGTAGAAAGACGGGATTGCCAGCGACGGCGTGGGTTGTGTTGGCGGGACATTCGGCCGAATCTGCAATCAGAACTGTTTCCCCAAAACAGAGCGGCACAAAATCGTTCCCATCATCGGCGGGACTGTAAACCGCGCCATCTGCCATCGTAAACCCGACCGTCGTCACAGGATCGCCGACGTGGGGATAGTAGTCAAAAAAGGCGTTTGAACGGAACGGATAGAAGTAGCTGGCGTTAATGGCGAGCTGTGCACCGCTTTCGGCTAGGAACTGGCTGGTCGTGCGCGCGTTTAGATGGTCTTCGAGACTATTTTGATCGGGTGGGGTGACGGTGTACGCAAGGTTTGCCGCTGCGCGATCGAGCGTCACAATATGCAACATGACCGGTCGTGGTTCATCCCAAACCCGTCGTTCATAGGTGACTCCTTCAAATAGCGCAAAGTTGGTCGCGGTGCGTGGTGGCCGTTTGGCACGTTGCACCTGCCAAAAAATGGTGACGCCAATCGTCGGAATGGCCAATATGATCAAGACAATCTTCAATAGTTTTCGAAACATGGGGTTAATACTCTTCATAACGCGGGTAGCAGTGTAAACGATTTGGCTTGCGATTTCCGTAACATTTACCGTTTGATCAGTTTGGCTTACAATCGCGGGATGACAGATGCAAAAATAACGGTGCGACTGATGCGCGAAGCAGACATCAACACGATCTACCAAGCGTGCGTCAATGAAGGTTGGCACAAACCGCGCACGCTCTTTCGTCACTACTGGAAGCAGATGAGCGATGACAACGGGGTGTTGATCGTTGGCGAAGTCGATCAAACATTCGCGGGTTATATCACGATCAACTGGCGATCTCACTATCCGCCATTCCGTAAATCTAGCATTCCTGAACTGGTTGATTTCAACGTGTTGCCGCGCTTTCGGCGCAAAGGTGTCGGTGCGAAGATTATGGGTTTTGCCGAACGACGCGTCGCGCAAACATCGCCCATCGTGGGAATCGGTGTCGGTCTCACACATGACTATGGAGCGGCCCAACGTCTCTATGTCAAACGCGGCTATATCCCCGATGGACGCGGCATTTTTAAGTATCACGATTTTGTCTCGATCGGTGAAAAGATCACGGTTGGGCATGATGTCGCGCTCTACTTCACAAAACGACTCGAATCGGCCGAAAATGATGGCTAGTACAGACAGCGCGTCATGATTTAATCTATCAACGATTTATGTCGCGCTGCACTAGACTTTCTGACCGCAATACTGCTAGACTATGTTGCAGACAGCCAAATGCAATCACAGAAAAAAAGCAATGAACCTAACAACACAGCAGCGAGAAATAGTTGAGACAGATGGATCGGCGTTTGTTTTGGGGGCGGCTGGAACAGGCAAAACGACGGCGGTACAGGAGCGATTGAAGCATCTGCTGGCGAATGGTGAGCCCGCCTACACGATTTTGGTGTTGGTGGCCGACCCAGATCAGCGCGAAGGGTTCAAGGCGTTTGTGGAATCGGCCGATCTCGGCCCCTACTCCGACCTAAAACTGCTCCACTACCCACAACTTGCCCGTGAGATGGTGCAGCTATTTTGGCCGCTCGTCGCGCGCAACGCAGGATTTGCCAGTGGGTTTAACCCGCCCACGTTTCTCGGTTACGATCTGGCCCAACTGCTGATGTGGCGCACCGTCGAGCCGCTCATCGAGGAAGGCGCATTTGCCGATTTGCGCCGCCGACCACAGCAAATTGTCAGCCAACTGCTCGACACGCTCAACCGCTCTGCGCTCAACTTGCTCAACATCTTTGAGGCGACTGACCGCCAAATTAAGACATGGGTGGGCGAACGCGATCACGTCCGCAATCTCGAACTGGCGCAACAGGCGGCCGTCACATTCCGCACCCACTGTCTCGACAACAACCTGCTCGATCTCTCGCTGACCATCGACACGTTTAACAAACACATTTTGACCCATACCGAATTTTCGCGTTATTTCAGCGAACGCTATCGCCATATTTTGGTCGATAACGTCGAGGAACAGACGCCAGCGGGACAGGCATTTGTCGAGCAGTTGATGAATGAGACGGTGAGTTCGCTGATCGTCTATGATGCGGGTGGGGGTTACAAACGCTTTTTGGCGGCCGATCCCAAAGGGGCGCAACGTTTCCGCAATCGCGCCACTCGTGCCTACAGTTTCAATGAAAACTTTGTCTCGACCGACAAAATCAATGCACTGGCGAAGGAAATTGAACATTTTCTCAATGGCAAGGCGTTGCAGGAGATCAATGAGGTTCCCGTGCTGGCGACACTGCGTACGCGCTATCGGCGTGAGATGCTGATTGCGATTGCGGAACATCTCAACAAGCTAATCAACGAACAGGGGATCGCGCCAAAAGAGATCGCGATCATTGTGCCCTATCTCGATAATGCGCTGCGCTATACACTGGTGGAGGCGTTGAAGCGGTTTGGGATTCCGATGAACATTGTGCGGCGGCGGGCGAGTCCGCGTGAGGAGCCGCGTGTCCGTGCATGGTTGACGTGGGTGGCGGTCGCCCATCCCGCATGGGACGTCCTGCCGACAGAATATGATATTGCGGAGGCGTTAGAGTTAAGCATCGCCGATCTCGATCCAGCGCGTGCCTCACTGCTGGCCGCCTCCGTCTATCCACCCAGTGCGGTGCGTCTCCTGCCGGCGGATGAACTACCCGATGAGGTGGTCAGGCGCGTTGGAGAGGAGCAGGTGCTACTCTATGAACGGCTGCGTGAGTGGTTGGCTGACAAGGGAGGCACGCTTGCGCTCGACCAATTTATCTATAGCCTCTTCACGGAAATGCTTTCGTCACGCGATTTTCAACCCGAACCCGATTTGGCGGCTGCTGGTGTGATTGAGTGGTTGGTGGAGACGGCGGCACGGTTGGTGGGATCGGCCGATTCGCTCGACCTGACCTCCCCCGCAGACATCGGGAACGCCTTTCTGGTCAGCATCAATCGCGGTCTCATCACCAGTCAACCCCCCGAAATGGGCGACCCGCCCGACCCCGACGGCGTGCATATCTCAACCATTTACGGCTATCTCTTGCGCGGCAACCCCGTGCGCTACCAAGTTTGGCTCGAAACGGCCGCCTCTGGCTGGTGGGACATTCCGCGTCAACCTTTGAGCAATGCGTTTGTACTCACGCCGAGTTATGAAGAGGAGCGTCTTTGGACGCTGGCAGAAGAGATCGAAATTCGCAATGAGTTGCTTTCTCGCGTAGTGCGTGGGTTAACGTCCCGCTGTAGCGATGGCATTATTTTGGCGACAAGCGACTTAGACCGACGTGGACAGCGGCAAGATGGACCCCTTTGGCGCGCGTTGGATGCGATTGGGGTTGCCGAGAATGCTGTGGAAAACGACACGCCCTGATTGGAATGGCGCGTTAGTCGAAAAATTGCGGGCCGAGACCACCTGAAACGGTGGCGGGATTGGTCGGTTCAAGCGGGATGTAGACGGCTAAATCGGGGGTGACCCGTTCGAGCGTGTAGGGGATTGCAAGGGCTTCGAGAACGTTCTGCATGGGCAGCGGGTCTTGATTCGGCCGAATTACCCCCACATACGCAACCCGCTCCGCATCTGCCACCGCCGCATACGCAGCAGGAAAACGCACCAACCCATGCGCAATCTCCTTGTCGTAAAAATCGCCCGCTAAAATGCGGCCTTGTGTTTCAAACATCAGGATGTGTCCCAGCCCCACCTCTGTCCAAACATGCTGAATATCGTTGGCATCCAAATAGTCGATCAGTGGGTCGAGCGAGTCGGGCAGGCGCATGTAGTAGGGGGAGTCAAAGGCGCGCAGCGGGTCAATCGTGAAGCTGCCCCACAAGTTTAGCGCGAGAACAGCCGCGCACAAGATAGCGGCGGTCAGTTTGTATGGCGTGCGGCGGCTGTAGAAATCGGCAATGAGCCCCGCAAGCCCCAGCGGCAGGAGCGTGTGGAGCATGAGAACGTAGCGACCCGTCGCGTCGATGCCGTAGGGGTTGAGCGCATTTCGGCCGAAACCGCTCAACAAATAGACCGCAATCGTTGTCCCCAAAAACAGCAACAATAAGACCCGATCGGTCCTGCGAATTCTGCGGCTAACGATCACATAGACGATCCCGCCACCATACAATCCAACCGCCAACCACGCTCCCCAATTGGGGACGTCTGATGTCCACTGTGCCGTGCTGCTCACCAAGCGTGGCAGCAACGCACGCCAAAAGTCGCTAAAAATCGCTGGAAGAACGGCGCCAAGATCGTCGCTCGATTCGCCAAAATAGAGACGCACCGATTCAAAATTATGCGCAAAGTTATATTGCCAAAACGGAAAGCTGCCGATCAAAAATGTGAGGAATCCCAACCCCCATGCGCGCCACGTGTACCGCCCTTTCCAGAGCAGCAGCACGCCGACAGGCAGCAGGTAGTAAAAACCCAGCCAGCCAATCCAGAACATGATGCCTGCCGTCAATCCAAGCAGGATGATGAGGGGAACGTAGAATTTTGCGCGTGAGGTGCGGCGGGTGAGCAGGACGGTTGTGATGAGGAGCATGTTGCCGAGAATGATCGTTTCGATGGTCACGCCCCATGTTTTTAGCCCCGTGACCAGCATGTAGGGTGGGGCGATGGCGGCGAGTAGGGCGGCGATGGGCGCGGCTTTTCGGCCGAAAATCACCCATCCCAACCAGCCAATCGTCACAATATAGGCCGCCGCCAATGCCAGCGACAACATTCGAAAACTGACGACGCTGACCCCAAAAAGCTCAAAAAATGGCACAAGCAAATACGCCTCAATTGCGCCCAACGTTGCTTGTGCTGGCACAAATGCAGGTCGCGCTCCCGCCAAAACCTGCATCCCCAGCAGCCCAATCATCCCCTCGTCATAGTCGATGCGCCATCCTGACTGCGCGATCAGCCAGAGACGTTGTGCAACGCCAAGTATGGTCGCGCAGACAATTGCAAGATGATAGGGGAGGTCGTGTTTGAACTTCTGCATGGGTCACAGATCGTAATCGAATCGGCCGAAACCATCAACCTTTGCTAACACAGCAGGTAACTACTCAGACTCTCTCGATAAGAATCTGTCATACCTGCGAAGGCAGGTATCCATTCTTCAGCGTGCCACAGTAGATTCTCGCCTGCGCGGAATAAAGGCTGAGTCGTTACCACAGCAAAGAGTGTTCGCACTCACACAAGCGATATCATGCTTGCACCAATTCCAGAGTAGTGCTTAACTTCGCACTCAAATGAGTGGACCAAACGAACTGCGTTACACACAAAATTTTCTCAAGAGCCGTGCGTTGGTCGAGAAAATCGTCGATCTTGCTGAGATTGGGGCGGGCATGACCGTCTTAGAGATCGGCCCCGGCAAAGGAATCATCACGCGAGAGCTGGGGAAGCGGGTTGGAGAAACGGGGCGGGTCGTGGCGGTGGAGTTAGATGCGGAATTATCGGCCGAACTCCGCACAAAATTCCGCGCCAGCCCCCAAGTCACAATTGTTCAACAAGATATTTTGCAATTCGACCGCCAAAGATTGGGGCAAAACTATCACGTCGTCTCAAATATCCCGTTTAACATCACGTCTGATCTGCTCACCTTTCTGCTCAACCTAACAAACGGGGCAACGACCGCTCATCTCATTCTGCAACGAGATGCCATCGTCGGCCAAGACAAGGGTGGCAACGCCACAGAAACGTTCAAATCTCTGCTCATAAAACCACTCTACGCAGTTGCGATTGCCCACGACTTTTCCAAAGCAGATTTCTCTCCGCGACCGAGCGTCGAAACCGCACTTTTTGCCTTCAAACAGTTGGCTGAACCGCTGATCGATGTCGCGGACTATGCACTGTATGCCGACTTTTTGGCGTTTGTTTCCAAAGATCGGGTCGGCGAAGGGGCGTGGCGCAAGCTCTTCAGCAAGCGTCAACTGGCCGCACTACCTGCCGTTGCACACGGGCGGGGTCTTAAATCACAATCGTTTGACGGAATGGTTGGCGCGTTTGAGCTATTTCTCAACGCAAACAAGTCCAAGCATAAGATCGTGGCGGGAATGCTGCACCAGTTGCGAGATGAGCAGCAGCGCCGGCTCAAGATCAATCGCGCGGGCGGCCACCATCGGTCAAAAAGTTCAGGCCGCTCACGTCGCCGCTAACCTGCACGGCTTGCGGGCCGTAATTGTCGCGCTAAACAGCCCCACTTTCTCTGGCAAGGGTTGCCAACGATACCCATCGGTCAACACGTTCTGACTCTCTGCATCGAGCTGATCAAAGTTATCTAAACCATACGATGTCAGCGATTGGACTTGAACATCGACAAACCCCGCGTGAATGATAAATACCAAAAATTCGTCTAGCGTGATCAGGGGCGTGATGACTGCACCAGCCCAGAGATCGACATTTGTCTTTAATTTGGCTGGCAACTCACCCAAGATGACCGAGTCGGAAATCGCCATGCGTCCATTCGTCTTCAATACTCGAAATGCCTCTTGAAAAACGCTGGCTTTATCGGCCGAAATATCGATCACACAGTTGGAGATGATCAAGTCAATTGTGCCGCTTTCAACCGGCAGTGCTTCGATAGTGCCCAAGTGAAACTCGACGTTCTCAACCCCCATTTTGTGTTTATTCTTATCTGCCAGCGCGATCATTTCAGGCGTTGCGTCCACCCCGATCACGTAGCCATCTGCGCCAACCGCATGGGCAGCAATAAAACAATCGATTCCGCCACCCGAGCCGAGATCGAGCACGGTTTCGGCCGATTGCACCGCCGCCACCGCCAGCGGATTGCCACACCCAATCGACGCACCCACGACCGGTTCTGGCAGGTCGATCAACTGCTCGTCCGCATACAGTCGCCCTGCCAATGTCGGTGCAGCTTGCCCCGTCTGTGGCGCACAGCCATCGGCGTTAAATGATAAGCGCGCATCTAAATCTTTAACTTGCGTGGCAAATTTGCCATATCGTGACGCAACTTGGTTTTGTGTCATTTGATTCTCCATGCCTGTTCATCGGCATATACCGATGAACGAACGCAAAAAAATTGTATTCTAAAATATCTCGCCGACAGTCTGTTTAAACCAGTCGATGTTTGCCTGATCGAGCCAGTGATAGGTCATTTGGCACACCGCTTCACTGCTCAGCCAACCTGCCTCGCGCAGCTGTTTGATATGTTGTGAAACGGTCGCCTGCGCGATGGGGAGATGCTCGACGATCTCTTTTGTGTAGCAGTTGGGATTTGCGACGAGAAATTGCAGAATCGCAAAACGCATCGGATGGCTGATCGCTTTCAGCATGTCTAAAAGGCGTTGTTGGTCGCTAGCGGTCAGCGTTTCGGGTGATTTCTCAAGCAGCATCTATGATCTCGCACACTGTTCATCGGTGTTTGCCGATGAACAGTGTATCAGGTTGATTTTATGTGCGCAAGAGGGGAATCTATGCACCGTAGAGCAGACGCTCGCGGTTGAAGAGGCGCATGCCAATGACGATCCCGATAATGGCGACGAGCAGTGCGCCGACGACGCTTAGGATAAATGGCAGCACTGGAAACGCGCCATCGACGGCTAGTTTTCCAACGACCGCGCCCGTGCCATAGGCCGGAATCAAGAAGAAGATCGGATTGATGGGTGGAAACATGCCGGCGGCAATCGTTGGGAACATCGCGCCCATTGTGACAGGTGTGGCGGCTGATTGGGCTTCCTTGAACGTGTTCATGCGAATGGCGACCAGCATCATGATGACGTTGACAGCCAATGCAAACGGCAGCGCGGCGATGATAGAACCGACAAAAACGATCAAGGGAATTTGTGCGCCAGTTGACATCGATTCTGGCAGTAAGTTGGTTGTCAAGCCAAAGGCGACAAAGGTCGCAACCGTCGGGATCAACGTGATTGAGAAGACGGCCAGCAGCTTGCCCGTGAAGATTTCCATATCGCTGGCTGGCGTTAATAGCAACGCTTCGAGCGTCCCGCGTTCACGTTCGCCCGCTGTCACATCGAGCGCAACATACATCCCGCCCATCGCCACGACGAGACCGACGAGAATCGAGAGCAGATAGCTGTTTTGCCCTGCTGTTTCTTGTTCTGGTGTGGTGAGTGAAATCTGCTGGATGTCGATCGGCTGGAGAATGGCCGGATCGATCCCACGTTCGACAAGGCGGCTGGTGATGAGGGTTTGGTTGTACCCTTGCAGTGCGCTTTGGAGACGGAATGCCGATGTGTTGATGTTGAACATACTACCCCCCTCAGTGTTGGTGAGTAGTTCGATTTGGGCGGGTTGTTCGCCTTCAATTGCGTTGGCAAAGTCAGCGGGAATGATGATGGCGAGGGTGATTTCGGCCGATTCTATCTCCGCTTCCAGCTCGGCTCGCGTCCCTGCATATTCGTTGAGGGAAATATCGGCCGATTCCAGCACCGCGCCCAACGCATCATTCACGTTTTCCGCACCAATTGCGACCACTTCGAGTGACTGCTGCCCCTGTTCCTCCACCCGACTCGACATCAAATTGCCCAATAATGGAAACACAAACGCATAGACAACGCCAAACAGGACGGGTACAAGAATGCTCTGGCGCAACGCCTTGCGGTCACGTAAATTGTCGGTTACTTCTTTTCGCCAAATGTTGAGAATGTTATTCATAAGTTTTTCGCCTTGGACTTACCCGATGTCGTGTCCCGCTCCAGCCAGCGCAACGAACGCATCTTCCAGCGTATCGCAGCCTGTTTGTGTCTTTAAATTCGTTGGCGAATCGACCGCAATAATCTTGCCGTTGACGATGATCGCCACATTGTCACAAAGTCGGTCCGCCTCATCCATGTAGTGGGTGCTGAACAAAACGCAGCGACCCTGCTCCCGAAAATCACGAATCGTTTGCCGCGTATCGCGCACCGCCATCACGTCCAGTCCGTTGGTCGGTTCATCCATGATGATGTTGGGTGGATTGTGGATCAGGGCGCGACCGATGATGATCTTTTGGCGTTGTCCGCGTGAAAATCCTTCGGCGCGGCGGTCCGCTATCTCGGCCATGCCGAGCATGCTGATCGTCTCTTCGATGCGCTGTTCGAGTTCGGCCGGAGAGAGGGGATAAAATCGGCCGAAATAGCGAAACTGTTCACGCGGGGTCAAACGTGGATAGACGCCCCCTGCATCCCCCTGCATCCCCAACACGCGCCGCACCCCATTGGGGTCTTCGCGCACATCGAGTCCATTGACGACGACGGTTCCCGCCTGCGGTTTAATCAGCCCCGTAATCATGCGCAAGACGGTTGTCTTGCCCGCCCCATTTGGACCGAGTAGTCCCGTAATCTGTCCATCCGGTGCGGTAAATGAGACTCCATCTACCGCCTTGACCTCTCCAAAATGTTTGATCAGTTCTTTTACTTCAATCATGGCATACCTACTTTGTTCAGAACTTACGCACTTGATTTGTTGCCACAAATTTCACAAATGGACCGTTTTTATTCGTGAAATTCGTGAAATTCGTGGCTCATTTACACTAGAGCGTAAGTCCCATCTTTACTTTCCGTTTGGGAAGAAAATTTCTTCGATTGTGCAATTAAATAACTGTGCAAGGTCAAACGCCAACGGCAAACTCGGGTCGTACTTGCCGCGTTCGATCGCGTTGATCGTTTGGCGTGATACGTTTAGCTTATCAGCGACCACCTGCTGTGACCAATCTCGTTCTGCGCGTAAAACTTTGATGCGATTTTCCATGATGCCCTCCTACACAAAGCGGCGGCGCACAAGCCCGTTTGCCGCGCCCCAAATCGCAAACATCATGGGGAGGATGAGCCAAAATGGAATGTAGGGAGCTAAATCTGCAAATTCGAGCAATCCATACCCAAAAGTGATCGCCCCGGTCAGCAGTGCCGTTATCAAAACTGCTTCAAGTTGAATGCGTTGCTCAAGCTCGTCGAGATTTTTCACATTAATCACGGTGGCTCGCAGCACGATAAGGATAGCCCCTGCTGGGAGAAGGGCAATCAGGTATTGCATGACTACTGGCATTTGAATACCAGAGCCAAACAGAATTCCATAAGCGATAATCGTGATTGAATAGAGTCCCATTCCTATCCAAAACTGTACCATAAACTGACGTTTCCATGTATTCATCGTAATGCTCCTGTGTAAACCTTAGTTGCTATTTTGTCAAGCGAACCTTACATGCGGGAGTGTAAACGATGCGCGTCAATTTGTCAAGCATGCTTTACATGAATTTGATAAATTTGATCATTTGAGATGTGGGGAGAGGGGGATGAGGTGCGCTCGTGTGGAAAACGTCGTGTAAGGGCGACGTGAATAAAATTCTCGTCGCTCCACACGCTTGCGAGCGAGCTTCTGATGAGCGGAAGAAGCCCGCAACGAACCAATCGAGCCGTGTGAGGCTGTAGCCACCACACGGCTCGACAACTTAAAAGATGGTTACTTTCTTTCGCCTAAAATCACATCGGCCGATTGCACTGCCCCACCACGCACAATCGAAACGGCCGACTTGTTGCCAATGCGGTCACCTGTCAGATTGGCGAGTAGGTCGTCGTGGTTGCGAATCGGGTTGTTGGCAAAGGCGATGATCGTATCGCCCAAGACAAGCCCAGCATCGTCGGCCGGACTGCCGTTCTCAACGGAAACGATCAGCAGACCTGTCTCTTGTCCGAGTTGTGCATGCAATCCGCTCGGCAGCTTCGCCGTCTGGGTGCTGATACCGAGATAGCCGCGCCGCACGCCGCCATGTTGCACGATCATCTCAGCCACACGCGCAACTGTGCTGGCTGGAATGGTGATGCTTGCACCACGCACGAGCGCAGATGTGTTGATGCCAACCATTTCGCCCGCTGCGTTGACGAGTGCGCCACCTGAAAAGCCCGGATACATGACGAGATCGTTTTCGATGTAGTTGTCGATTGTTCCCCCCATGCCCGTCTGCCATTGACCCGCGAGTGCGCCGATTATGCCAAATGACGCACGCACATTGTGTCCCGGTCGGCCGACGGCCAGCACGAGATTCCCGACATCGCCGACCTCTGCGGCCGTTGGGAACTTAGCCAATGTCGCCTCTGTTTTTAGAATCGCGAGATCTGTCGTGGGATCGCGGCCGACGAGATCAGCGGTTACCGTCTCCCCGCCTTCCAAGCCAATCGTGATCTCTTTCTCTTTGCGAATGACATGGTGCGCCGTCGCGATCAAGCCGTCCCCTAAAACAACCCCACTCGCTGGCAGTCGTCGCCGCGCTTCAATACGCACGACGTGCGGGCTGATCGCCTTGACAACTTCACTAAATCCGTTTGAAATATCTTGTAAATTCATGTTTTTCTCCAATGATGAGGTGGAAAGCGTAATCTAAAATAAAAACGCGAGCCGCAAACGGTTCAAGCCCCGTTCCGCTCGCGTTCTTGAGGTTGCGGTTCCTCTATCGTGTGTTGTGGGAAATTATAGGGGGTTTCGGGGTGGGGGAAATCGGCCGAATTTCTATACCCTACCTACCCATCTGGCTAGGTGTTCTCAATCACGACTGCCCGTTCAGCTTATCCACCAGCCCGACACGATTAAATTGCACCACATCTTCCCCTTCCAATGTGGCTACCATCCGCTCCATCAGCGTGCCTTGCAACTGCAACATGCCCCAACGCACGGGCGGCAGCGCGAGCTGCGTTTTTGACAACCCAGACAAGACACCCCTCAACCCTGCAAACATGACGCGCCATCCGACAGTCGGGCGCAGTTCTAGATAGCTTTGCAACTTATCATTGACCGTCAGCCCGATAAAGTTATCGACAAATGCGCGTGAGCGCAGCATTCCGCCACCTAAGAGCGTCATCCAAAGGGGTAGCGTTTGCGCCCCATTGACGATGCCGCGCACCGTCCCCTCGTACAACTTGTTGGTATCTGCGTCGGGCTGGTAGTCGTATTGATGCAGTTCAAAAAGTTCCGCCTCTTCTGCATGACGCTCTGGCAGCAGGGCGAGATCGACCCCCATCAGCCAGCCCGCATAACGCCAAAGCGCGTGATAACTCTCCTTTTCCGCTTGCGTCACCTGCACACCAAGCAGCTCAAGCGCACGAATCACACCATGCGAAAAGAGCATGTTTGCCCCGCACATCGCTTCTTGATTGATCGGCTCATCATACTTATCAACGGGAAAGCCGTGCGCCTTCACCAGTTGGCGCACACGGGCGTGTAGCAATCGCACCTGTAAAACAGCTTGCCACCCTTTCGCGTTTGGGCGCAACGCATCTGTGTCTGTTACGTCCAGCGTGAATTTGGCCGTCTCAACCGCTCGGCGAAAGCTATCCCCCTCGCTCAGTCGCCCCGACAAGGCCAGCACTTTGTTGTCCTTGTAGCCACCATACGACGAGACCAGCACACTCACACCGATTAAGAAGGTCACAACACCATTGCGCCGAAACAACGCTTGACCAGCGGTAAAGTCGGCAAACTCAACCCATTCAGGCACGTGCAGCACGGTTTGCATAAACGCCTGACATGCTGGATGCTCATTTGCCATAACCGCGTCGAGCAGATTGTCAAATCCATCTGGCACAACACCACGCATATCGTTGAACAACGCAGCCACAGCCGTATCCGCGAGGGGATCGCATTTATCACGCCAACTTGCGAGATATTCGGGTGTGTATTGTTGACGGGTTCTGTTTTGCAGTAGTTGCTGGGAAAGTCGTTTATTCATCTTGGAATCATAGCAAATCGCCGTTTGAAATCTCATATTCGTTGTTTTGCCCGGCATAGAGTATGATGTACGCGATCACGAAAATTGCCGTTGCCACAAGGAATTTGTAAGAAGAAATAGCTTGAATACGGGTCATTAAATTGATTGTTATTGGGCAATCCGAAGCTGAAAGGAAACGCAACTATGATGCAGATTTTCTATCCTGAGCGACCGCTCCCCAACGATTACTGGCGCGTTTTAATGTTGACCGACTCACTGATCGGTTGGCAACTTGGCTGCCAACTGGCGAGTGGGAATCGCGGTGAGCTTTGCTTTCTAGAGGTGAATCGACCGTCACAGAGCAAAGATTATGATGCTTATTATCGGCAGGTTCACCAACAGGTTGCCTGTGAAGGGGTGAAAATTCGGCCGATAGTTGTCAACGCTCGCCCCGCTGTGGAAGACCTCGCCCCGCTCGTCAACTACACGGGGGCAGACCTCATCATCATTGATGATCTCGTCTGGTATTCAACCGATCATTTGGATATTCCCGTCATTCGTCTTGAAGCGACTGCCGACACCGTTACGGATAATCAAAAAGAACGCCAACCAATCAACCATTTGCTCGTCCTCTCTTCGGGCGGTGCGCGGACGGCCCACTTGCTGCGCCTCTTCTCCGCGCTGCGCCCCGACGCTGAGAATCCACAGATGCACGGGGTTGCCATTACCGTCCTCTTTGTCCTGACCGATGAGAAAGAGCGGGCAAAACAGACGGCGTTCTTTCAGCGACAGCTCTATAGCCTTGATGTCGATCAATATGCCCAACTCAGGGTGCAAACGCTGGCAGAGTTTCACAACGATCTGGCGGCGACTGAATCCCCCTACGATCTCATTATCATGGGTGACAGTACGCAGTCGATCAAGGGGATTGGTGAACAGCCGGTCATTCGTTCCCTACGCGAGCAGCTACCAGAGTTAATGACTGTACCCGTCGGAACGCTCTACCGGCCACAGCTTTGGTCGCAGATTGGCGAGCGACTTGTTCATCTCTTTGACTATCATCTTGGCTATCGTTTGCGCCCATTGGCCTACGAAAAACGGCAAAGTATTCGCGCACGAATTCGGCTCAATGGCCGACCGCGACTCGATTTTTGGGTGCTAATCACGCTTGCCGCCATCATTGCAGGCTTTGGGTTGATGCAAAATAGCGTTGCTGTTGTGATTGGCGCGATGTTGATCGCGCCGCTGATGCAGCCCATTGTGTCGATGGGGTTGGCGGCCTCCTTGGGTCGTCTGCGCTGGTTTTTAGTTGCGCTGGGGACGACGCTGTTTGGCTGTCTGCTCGCCGTGATCGTGGGCTACATCGTTGGCGCGTTGCTCGCGGGCGACAACTTGACGAGTGAAATTTTGGCCCGCACAGCGCCGGGCTTAGCCGATTTCGTTGTCGCACTTTTTTCGGGACTGGCGGGCGTTTATGCGATTTGTGATGATGAAGCGGAAGATGCGATTGGTGGGGTTGCCATCGCGGCGGCACTCGTTCCGCCGCTGGTCAGTGGTGGGATTGCCATCTCGGCCGGTCAGGTAGACTTGGGATTACGCGCTATCTTTCTGTTCGTGACCAACTTGGCGGCAATCGTGCTGGTGGCGGCCATCTTGTTCGGGGTCTATCGTTTTCGGCCGAAAGAGACCGCCAAACTAGACCGCGTGCGCGCGCGTAACTCATATATCATTGTGATTGGCCTCGCACTGCTCGTTTCCAGTTCGCTATTTCTGTTCTCATTCCGACTGGCTGATGAGGCGGCGCGTCGTGCAGTTATCGAAGAGGTCGTGCGCGCGCAAGTCAAAGCGGTGTTGCAAGACCCAGCGGCCGAAGTCGTCAACTTTGATCGCAACAGTTCGATCATTCCCGGCCAATTTCGCAGTGCGCCCGTTATCAGCGATACGACGGTCATCCAAGAGTCAATGCTGTTCAACGTTGTGACGCTCACCGTCAGGGTCGAGTCGTCAACCACGCCGCGAGTCAACACCGATAATTTGCTGCAAGCGGCTGTTAGCGAGCAACTGCCGACCGCTATCGCGGCGACGCGCCCGATTCGCTTTTTCACGGGACGCTGGGCATTTTTGCACGATGAGATTGAGTCGTTCCCCGTCGATGCGGTGCGGCTACAGCTAATCCACATCAAAATCAACACGCCGGCCGAATTTTCGCCGCTGCCAACATTGACCCCCACGCCTGAACCCGATGCAACGGCAACGCCAATCGTGACGCCGACGGCAACCAGTACACCCACCCTAACGCCAACGCCTGTTCCAACCGCAACCCCGTCGCCAACGCCGACGCTTGTTCCAACGGCAACGCCGTCGCCAACCGTCGTGCCGACGAATACACCGATTCCGACGGCAACGCCTGTCTTATTGACTGTCAATTCGCCGTATGGGGTGAATATGCGCGAGGATGGGTCGCTTTCGGCCGATATTATTGCGTTCGTTTCGGCCGATGACACCCTAATCGACTTGGGACAAACGATCACCGACGCGACCGGCCGCGCATGGCAGCAAGTTCAATTTGGCACACAAGTCGGCTGGGTCGCGCGTGAATTTGTCACGCCCCGTTAGCGGCTGCCAACGACAAAGCCACTCGACCATGCCCACTGAAAGTTGTATCCACCGATCTGTCCATCGACATCGCAAATTTCGCCGCATAAATAGAGTCCTGCACACAGGCGGGACTCCAGCGTTTTCAGGTTGAGTTCGGACAATGGCACACCGCCCGCCGTCACTTCCGCATAGTTGTAGCCGCGATTGCCCGTGATGGGCAGCGGATAGCGTGTGACGAGTTCGACGAGTGATTTGCGCTGTTGGCGTGTCATCTCTTTGGCTTCTATTTCCTCTTGCGCGATCAGCGTTTCGGCGAGTCGGGTCGGCAAGCGGTCGCGCAGATGGGTAAGCGGGTGGGTTTTGCCGAGATCAAGCAATGTTTGCTCAAACTGTTCTGCTGTGGTGTCAGGCAGCCAGTTGGCGGTGAGACGTGTGTCCGCATCGTCAAATTGAGCGGCGATGAGATAGCGGCTGATGTCGAGTGGGGCGGGGCCAGAAAGTCCAAAATGGGTCAGCAGGGTCGAGTTGGTGAACGATTGCAGCTTTTTGCCGCTGCCCGCTTCAACGGTGAGCTGGGCGGGCAGTGTGATGCCGCTTAGTTGGCAGAGAAAGTGATCGCGTGGCAGCGTAAGTGGGACAAGAGCGGGAAAGATGCGTTGAGTCAGCGAATGACCAAGCGATTGGGCGAGCGCGTAGCCATGCCCATCACTGCCCGATTTTGGGATCGAGCGACCGCCCGTTGCCAGCACAAGTCGTTGTGTGGTCAAGGCTCCCCAATCCCCAAAAATGCGAAAGCCGCCGTCGATTTTGGCAACAGCCGTCACGCGCAGCGGGTGTCGAATCTCAACGCCCGCGTCTGTGACACCGCGCAATAGGGCATTTAAGACGGTGCGTGCGCTATCGGTGGTGGGAAATAGTTTGCCCGTGTCTTCCCGTTTAAGATGGACACCCAGTTCGCGGAACCATTGGGTCGTTTGGGGAACATCAAATCGACGCAGCACCTTTTTGATCGCATTGCGTGAGGAGCCGGCGTAGGCGGTGGGGTCAACGTGGTCGTGGGTTACGTTGCAGCGACCGCCGCCCGCAACGAGTATCTTTGCGCCGAGCTTTTTTGCGCCGTCAAGAATGATGGTGCGTTCTGTAGGGTGATTTCGGCCGATCCACATCCCCGCCGTCAATCCCGCCGCGCCTGCACCAATGATGATTGTATCTGCGTCCATATAGGATCAAGTTTAGCGCAACTAAGCAGGCTGCACACGAAATGGGGAAGGCGGGTCGGCAGGCGTGATGTTGTGCTTGGCTTAAGTAGATCGTCAGAAGTTCTGAACCAACCCAGCGTGGTGCGTGATGCGTGGTGCGTGAAATAACCTCTGGCCACGCACCACGCACTACGCAACACGAAAATCAACAACTATTGCACAACCTACCCAAGAGCCGAAAACGAAACCTTATTGCTCAATGTCGAGTTGGGCGGCGATTTCGGCCGAAACTTCTGCCAACAAATAGGTCGTCACCTCTCCATCCTGTACATGAAAGACACAGCAGCCGCTCTCTGCCCGCCCGTCCCATCCCGCTGCCCAGACGGAATTATCGGCCGAAACCCACACCCGATGGGTCAACAGATCATATAGTTCCGACTGCTCTTTTCCATAGTGCAACAACTTAAAACGCCCCGCCGCCCAAATATCGCCATCACTGGTCATCGCCATATCGACAATTTGCCATATTTCGTCTCTGGGGATCGGTGCAAAGTTGGCGGGTTCTAGCCTATCGCCGTTGACCCGTAATAGTGCATCCCCGCCAATATAAACATTGCCATCGCGCAACTGTTGCAGGGTGTGGATTCGGATCGGTGTTGCAAAGTGAAACTGTTCGCCGTCGCGGATGCGGTAGAGACCATATTGATGGAAACAGAGCGAACCGCACTCCCGATCGAAGGCGACAAATTGTGTGCCATCGGGCAAGGTGAGCGAATGGGTTGCGGCATTTGGATTGACCGATTGAGATTGCAGCACAAACCGCTCTCCCTCTAAACGGAGTGTCCGCGTGATGGCAATCCCCTGCCCGAAGTGGCTTTGTGAATAGATTGTCGCCCCATCAACAACATACGTCGGCGCGTGGTCGTCAAAATCGTCTTCAACCAGCAGAACTTGCAGCTCACCATCGCGCACCGTCAGCAGCTTCGCAATGGAGATTGAACGACTTGTGATATTTGACCAACGCTGCTGGAACAACAAATCATCGCCCCCATCTCCATCAATATCGGCGACTTGGTCAAAATCAAACCACCAATTACCTGCAAGAGTTGTGGCGCCCCCATAGCTTTCATGCGGTTGTGGATTGGGTGACTCAAAGGCGATCTGCCAATCGTGATCCTCCCACGTCAATACGGCGATCTTGCCGTGTGGATCGTATGGCTGAGGCGTGGCGCGGACGGTCAAGATCAACTCAGGCGTTAGCGACGCAGGCAACAGATTGGCTGTGATGACATCATGTTCAAAGCCCCACTGGGCAAGCAAATTTTTCGCCGCAGCCACATCTGCGTCTTCTGACAAGCAATTCGCCAATCGTTCGACAACAAGTGATAGCTCAGGTGGTTCGCAGCTGGGTCGCTCGTTCTGGCAACTTAGTAGCAAGCTGACCATCAAGAGTAGGAGTAGGAATGGTAGTTTTGGGGTGGCAGGAGCGTGATACGTGGTGCGTGGTGCATGTCTGGAGGACGTTACGCACCACGTACCACGCACTACAAACGTCCCAAAGAGCCACAAAAATAATCTAAATCGCATCCTCTCATTTTACGGGACTCGCCAAAACGTGCATGACGCTTCGTCGTTATTTGTCGGTCGTCTTCCCTACTCGTAAAATGGCACCATGACAACACAAATTTCAATTCGTCGCGCAACGTCGCAGGACGCCCAAACGGTTGCGGATATCTATCTCGCAGCACGCAAGCAATTGCTCCCCTATGCACGTCTTGCCCATTCTGATGATTCGGTGCGCGGCTGGATTGCAGATATTGTGATTCCAAAAATGCACACAACTGTGGCCGAGGTAGACGGTGTGATTGTGGGGTTTTGCTCCACCATTGTGCGTGATTTTAGCTGGATCGAGAACCTATATCTCGCACCCGAACAGATCGGGAAGGGGATTGGCGGACTCCTCTTGGCGGAGGCGTTGACAAGATTGGCGCGGCCTGTACGCCTGTACACGTTCCAAGAAAACAGTCTTGCGCGGCACTTCTACGAGAAACACGGCTTCGTTGCGCTCGAATTTGAGGATGGCTCGGGGAATGAAGAGGGTACGCCCGATGTGCTTTATGGGTTGCCAGCTTCCAGCACAAATTGAAACGCGGCCATAAATTTTGCCAACACGATCTCCCATGCGTACTCGTGTGTGACAAAGTTTTGTCCATTGCTGCCTAAGATGACACGTTCTTGGGGATGGTCGAGCAGATAGGTGAGAGTCGCGGCAAATTCGGCCGATCCCCCATACCACAACCCGCCATTACTGCGCCGCGACTGATCTTTCAAGACGCTACAGCGCGAGTTGACCAACGTGGGCGTTCCCATCAACCACGCCTCTAACAAGACAATCGACAAACTTTCAAAGAGGGATGGATTGACCAGCGCAGTCGCAGCGCGCAGGCCGTCAAATTTATCTTGCTCGGAGATGAATCCAATCGGCCGAATTCGTGCGTGATTTGGTATCTCAATCTGTGATTTCCCTGCCAGCACCAGCGTGATGTCACGCCCAGTTTCGGCTTGATAGGCGAGGAAATCGTCGATTAGGGCAGGTACATTTTTGGCAGGATCGATGCGGCCAACATAGAAAAGAAAGTCGCCAGTAATGCCGAATTTTCGACGAAAGCGGTCGGGATCGGTTTGCAATGGTGCATTGATGCCGATACCCGCGACAAGGTTGGGGACGTGTTGATTGTCAAGTCGCGCATGGACATAGCGACGCTCTTGTTCGGTCAGGTAGATGATGAAGGGTGGCGTTTGGAAAATCGGCCGAAAAAGTCCCATCTCCAACGTCGGCTCCTCATGCGCGGCGGGAACCAATATCGCCTTCTCAATGACTTGCGGCATTCCAAAATAGGTCGTCGCATAGACGTAGGTGAAAAAGACAAAGAGATCGAAGTCGTCACGCTGCTGATCAATTGCCGTAAACAGCGTAGTCGAATATGGGCCCTGCAACTTCATCCACGCCTCTTCATCCGCCAACGTCGCGTCATATAGCAGCACTTTGCGCGTTTGTATTTGTGATTGCTTCCAGTTGCGCGGCTTGTCAACGGCATAGCGTTTGACAGCGACGCCATTGATCGTCGTTTCTCCGGTGGGATAATGGTTTGCCCATGTGTAAAAGTCGATGGCGCACGTCGTCAGCACTGTCACGTCGGCATGAGGCAACAGTCGCTCGGCCATCCAACGGGCGTACAGTTCCGCCCCGCCGTTAACTTCTGTGCCATACCGTTGGACGATGAAGGCAACTTTTGGCTTCATTCCCCCGCCGCCCCTTTTATAATCTCTGCCGAGCGTAACGTGGCGAGAAACAATGCCCGCACATTTTGCGCCATAAATTGCGTCACGCGCGAACGTTGTCTGGCCGCAATCCTTTCGCGTAGTGATTGATCAGCAAGGATGAGATCGACCAATTCAGCCAATTCAGCGTAGCGTTTCTCCTTAAACTGAATACCTGTCTCCCCAAGCGTGCTGCTGACACCCGGTTCGGCATAGGCCATAATAGGCAATCCCGCCAGCATACTCTCGATCAGCGGCTTGCCAAACCCTTCATGCTCGCTCATTGAGATGTACAGTTTGCAGTGGCGCAGATAGGTGTGTAAATCGGTGGTCGAGACTTTGCCCGTTTGCGTGATGGCGTGATGGAGGTCGAGTTCGCGGGTGAGGTTGTCTGTCCAGCGGTCATAGCCAACCGTCCATGGATCGCCCACGAGGTAGAGGCGGGCGGTAGGGCGGACGCGCCGCAGATGATAGAACAGTTTGACGAGGTCTGCTTGGCGTTTGTTGGGGGCAAATCGGCCGATAAACAAAATCGCATCCTCACCATCCAACCGTTGCGCCAACGTCGGATTGACCGCAATATCTTCGGCCATTTCCACGTGAATCGGCAACACGATGGGTGACGCGAATCCAAGCTCGCGCAACTCATCCGCGTTGACCGACGAATCGGCAAATGCGAGCTGCACGTGTGGGTGCAACGCCACCAGCTGCGCGCGCCCCAAAACCATTTTTTCCTCCCAAAACGGGTCGATCCCCTTGAAAAAATGGGCCGGCGTGACGTTATGGTAGACCAAGATGAGCGGCTGGGCGCGTTTGATCAAGCTTGCACCAACCGCAGAGTCGATACTGTGATGATAGATGACGGGACGCTTTGTGCCGCGAAATTGGGCGAATGGTCGTACATCGTCGGCGACCGATGGATGGATATGTTGGGCGAAAAGGTCGGACTGTACGCCGCTGGCGCGCAACCAATCGCGCTGCGCCAACGCCTGATCGGTGATCGCGTCGCCACGGGTTGTCCCCTCTAGCAGAATGTCAAGTCGCATCACGCCCCCGCAGCTCCTCACGCAGTCGCGTAAGCTCTTGCTCCTGCTGAACGGTCAGGCGCGTCAACTCGTTGACGATGTTTTGCAGATGGGTTTCGCGTTGCGCTTGGTCGCGCACAGCGCGGTTGACATAGAAAAGAACGAGTTCGTGGAGACTGCGGCGGACAGTTTGCCACAATCGGCCGATCACCGGAATCTGCGTCGCTGGCGAATCGGCCAATAAAACCCCCGTCTCAACCGGTTTTCGCGCCTGCAATGCCCGCAACTGCTGGTAGAGTTGTGGCGCGATTTGCTCGGTCGCGGGTGGCAAATGCAAACCATCGCGACGCATGGTGGGGAAGGTGGGGGTTAGTTCGCCCGCTTGGGCGTTGCGCTGCTCGGTGCGTTGTGCGATTTCGGCCGCGAGTGTCTGGTCATCCCATTCGGAATCGGTGATCTTTAGCCAACTCATTGCGGGGATTATAGGGGGATTTTCGGCCGAAAACACTATGATTTCGGCCGATTGTGATACGATCGCCATATGACAGACATTACCCTCCGCCCTAGTCAGCCGCAAGATGTCGAGCAGGCCGTGTCACTCATCTACAGTTCTGGACCGACTGCATTTGACTATGTGTTTAGCGACAGCTATCAAAATGAGTCGCTGGCCTTCTTGCAGAAGGCATTTGTTTGGGGCAATTCAGAGTTTGGCTACCGTCAGCACACGGTGGCAGTTTTGGATGGGGTAGTTGTTGGTATCGGCGGGATGCGTTTTGCAAGCCAGAATCTCCCCTTTACGCTGGCCGCCGTCAGCGCATTTATACGCTTTTACCGCCCCCTCGCCGTCATTCGCACCATTCAGCGGGGATTGCGGATCGAGCGGGTGTTGCAGCCGCCAAAGAAGAATGTTGGCATCATCTATCAGCTAGGCGTTGCCCCTGAACATCAATCGAAGGGGATTGGCCGTCAACTGATCCATCAGTTACTCGAACAGATAAAAATGAGAGGAATGACAACTGCCGCGCTCGATGTTGCCGTCACCAATCCGCGCGCCCAAGCCCTCTATGAAAGAGAAGGGTTTGTTGCCACTGCAATGCATACCAGCCGTTTGGTTTCGCAGTTTGGAAAGGTGGTCGATCATGTCTATATGGAGCGTCCGTTGTCTTAAGCGGTTTCCTCTTGGCTCTTGAAGTAGCGTGAAATGCCCATGCTGATGGCGAAGATGACGGCAGAAATGACGAGAACGCGCCAATCGAGACTGGGGGTTTGTCCGTCGATGACGGCGTCAATATCGCCGATTGAGACGCCTGCAAGCGTGAAGGAGATGGTTCCAGCGACAGAGCCGAGCGCAGTAGCCAACAGAAACGCCTTCCAGTCGATTTTCAGAAATCCACACAAGTAGTTGACGACGTTATAGGGGATAAAGATAAAGCGCATGATAAGAACGGTTTCAAAGCTGTTCTCCTGTAGGCGCGTTTTCCACTTTTCGACAAATCCCTGCTCCCCTTTTTCGGGGTCTTCGGTTGCATCCGCGATCAGGTTGCCGCCAAAAAATCGGCCGATAGTATACGCGACCATCGCGGCCGAATTTGCCCCAAGAATCACCCACAAAATTCCCCAGTAGCCAAACAACGCCCCACCGGCGATGGTCAGAATTGAGGCGGGGAAAAAGATGATCGGATGGAAGGCGTAGAGCAGGATGTAGATGATGGGGCCAAGCACGGGTTGGGTCAAAATGCCCGTGATCTGCTTGAATGAGTCACGCACTGAAAGGTCGTTGACTTGCAGATAGATGAGATAGGCGATGCCGATAGCTACCCAAAATGCGGCTGCGATCAGCTTTTGACTATGTTTTTCGAGGAAGGACTGATTTTCAGAAGACGGGATTGATGATGCCATTGATGATTCCTTATACTGTTCACAGGATAAGACTTTGCGACAAGAGATAATGTTACGTCCCGCAAGGATTTCGTAACATTTCAGACAATGGCTTGGATTCTAGCACGAATCAAAGTGGAAACTGGGTCTGTGAGGAAAGGGGCAGGGATAGGGTGAAGGTGCTGCCGACATTTTCGGCCGATTCAACCAGCAGTCGTCCCCCATGCCCTTCAGCAATCGCCTTTGCAATCGCCAATCCCAGCCCAGTGCCGACCGCCATGTTGCGATGTTTGTCCACGCGCCGATAGCGGTCAAAGATGTAGGGGAGTTCTTCGGTTGGAATGCCATACCCAGTGTCCTGGACGGCGATACAAACCTGTTCGTCAGCCTGCCAGACGCGCACATCGACTGTGCCGTGCTCTTTTGTGTATTTGACGGCGTTTGAGATCAGATTTGTGAGGACGCGCTCAATTTGCAAGCGGTCTGCGTTGAGATGAATCTCTTGACGTGAGAGCTGGGTCGTCAGCGTGATATGTTTTTGTTCAGCTTGCGGTTGTAGAACCTCAACGACATACTCCGTCAGATCGGTCACATCAAAGAGCGACTGCTCAAGCGGCAACGCGCCATCCGTTTGTAGTTTTTCTAAATCGACAATGTTATTGACGAGATCGTTGAGCGTGGCATGGGCGCGCAAAATGTTTTCAATGGTATGTGGTTTTTGACGAATCAAATCAGGCTTGCGCCGCATCATCTCCGCATACATCCCTATTGAGGTGAGGGGAGATTTCATATCGTGTGTCAGCAGGGCAAGAAACGCATCTTTTTCCCGATTGAGCCGCTGCAAATCACTTGTGCGATCGGTGATGATCGTTTCCATGTCGCTCATCTGCTGTTTCGTTTTCGAGACGTAGACCGTAAAGGCATAGCTTGTGGCCAGCACGGGCAGAAAGAAGACGGCAATGCCGAGCCAGTCGAGCAGCCCGACTGCAATGGTCAGCGATCCCCCACCAACTGTAATCACTGAAATGGAAACCAATGAGGCCCAACGATTTTCACGCCACATATCGAGCAGGTCGATGTCATTGCCGTGTTGCAGCTTGATAATTGCCAACACAAGCCACTGGTTGGTTTGGTCATAGACCAACGCGGATATGACCCATGTGACGACGGGAAAGAGATAGCCACCAACTGGGCTTGATTGCATCGGGAGCTGTATGGTCAGGAATTGATAAACTAATGCAGTGACTAACCCGACAATCGAGAGCATACTGACATTGAATGCAAATTGTGAGAGGCGTTTGGAGGGGGTGACGGTGCGTGGTTTGAAAAGCCAAAGATAGATCGAGCCGATCAATTCAAGCAGTAGAATGCCCTGAATTCCGTAGAGGGGGATAGACGCAACACTAATGGCCGATGAAACCGAGTACGTGACGCTTGCCTCATTTGAAACGGGGAGTGATGCTGATGTGTGTTGGACGATGATGACAAAGAGCGTGAGTAACAGAAATGACAAATCGGTCACCAACTCCAACATGTGGGGAAGTTGTGTGACCAATATCAAAAGCCCGATAATCGTGACAGCCCAATAGTAAATTCGATAGAGAGGTATCGTTTTTAATGGGACTGAATTGCTCTGTTGCATCGTTGAGAATTTCGATAAGTAGCCCACCGCCAGCGCGGCGGTGGGCTACTCTCTAGTTATTCGAGAATGACGGAGACGGCGAGCGTTCCGACGGCCGGGTCAAGTTCTGCACCCGTCCAATAGTAGGTTCCGCCTGTCCAGTAATAAGTGCCACCCGTCCAGTAATAAGTGCCACCCGTCCAGTAGTAAGTGCCGCCCGTCCAGTAGTAACTGCCACCCGTCCAGTAGTAGCTGCCGCCAGATTGGGCATAAATCCCGCTCCACTGTTCAACTTGATTGCCATTTTCATCTTCAATATAGAACGTGCTGGTCGCTTCATCGCGTTTTGCAGCACCGACAAAGTGGGCAGTATCTGCCAATTCGGCCGAAACGTCCAACCCAACATTTGCACATCCCGTTGCCGTGCTGTTGACCGCATCAAACGCATTGATCACGCCGGCCCCTTGCTGGAAGACGCTAAATGCGGGGTTGCCGTCCGCATCAAGTGCGGCGCGTGCGCTGTCGATGAGACGACATTTCACATCGTCAGGGGTCAGCGTTGGGTCAGCCTCTAGCATGAGTGCAACGACACCGCTGGTGACGGCGGCCGACATCGACGTGCCAGACAAGCTAAAGAAGTCATTGGAGCGTGAAAACTGTGGATACAGTTGGGCAAGTAGACTATTGCTGCTTACCAAGCCGAGCACGTGTGCGCCTGGGGCGACGATCTCTGGCTTGACAAATCCATCATAGGTCGGGCCAGCTGACGAAAACGGTGGGATGTAGTCATCTGTCGTGTCCAAGGGCGTATAGTTATCGGTGATTGCGCCCACGGTGATGACGTAGGGGACGTTGCCCGGCACACCAATGCTGAGCGCGTCTGGTCCCATGTTGCCCGCACCCGTCACGACGACGATGCCCGCTTCCCATGCCCGCATCACCGCTTGTCCGACGGGGTCTTCCCAATAGTGGGATTGTGGCGTGCTGTAGAAGGACAGATTCAACACACGAACGTCAAAGATATCTTTGTATTCTACGACTTTGTCAATGGCGCGGATGACATCAGCATAACTCGCCGCACCATCGGCCGAAAATGCCTTGACCAGCAGCAAGTTTACATCGGGTGCAACCCCTAAAAAGTCGCCTCCATCGTTTTTTGCTGAATTGGCAATGATACTGGTGATATGTGAACCGTGTCCGCTGTCATCATCAGTGACAAGGTTGGTTATCGTATTGACCATCGTCCCAACATCTGTCAGTGCATCATACTGTGCTACGACACGCAGTGCGCCATTGCTCCCAATGTTGAGATTAGACGTGCTTAGAAAACCTGTATCAATCACGGCAACCGTCACGCCTTCGCCCGTAATTCCGTTTTCATGCAGTACATCTGCCTCAACGATGGTTGAGACGGTCGTGGCGAATGGGTCGCTTTCTACTGCTTGTTGTATTTCTGTTACATATTCGATGTTGACAAAGTCGATATTGACACGGTTGGAATTGGTTGTTTGCTCCGATGTGGCAAAGCGCAACATAATTTCATTGCCAACAATCGCGTCAAGGTTATGGCTTACCGTTTGGAAATCATCCGTTTCCCCCATCAGGCGGTCGAGTTCTATCCATGTTGCGCCGTAATCGGCCGAAACTTCGACTAAAACATAGACCTCGTTCATGTCATCTGGCGGCTCGCTCCCAAAACCGTACTGTGACGTTGAAACTTCATAGGAATAAGTCAATGTTGCCGTAGAGGCGTCACGCAAATCAGCCATACGGCGAATGCGATTATCATTGCCACTCAGCAATAATTTTCCATCCCATACGGCGACGTTGCCAAAATAGGCTGAGCCGAAGTCATTTTCTTCAATCCATTCCGTTGCCCACGCGCCTGTCCCATCATTTCCGTTAAAGGCCTGCCGTTCAAACTCATCAGCCAAGATAACCTGTTCTTCACCACTGCCATTGTCGATGCTGTAGCGAATTTGAAAGTTGTCGAGCTTAAAGGTTTCATCCGATGCGAGGTGTCTAGAGTTCCGAATGCGGATACGTGTCGCGCGACTAGCGTATTCGGAGATGTCATAGGAAGCTTGCTGATCAACCCACATCGAGCCCCTGCTATTTAGACGGTCAAGCTCAATCCAGTCGCCATCTGCCGGTTTTACCTCAACAATGACATAGTCATCGTCGTCATCATCAAAACCATAGCAGTTGTAATCAAACGAGAGGGTAATGTTGACGGCATCTTCCAAATTGGCTGTACGACGCAGACGCACACTGTCCCCTTTCATAAATGCGGCGCCCCACCAAATGACGATTTTGCCTCTGCTAGGGTCATCATCATCTTGCCCTTCCACCCAATCAGAGCGAAATTCAGATGTTCCATCGTTCCTATCATAGGCGACTGACGAGAAGTTGTCGCGTAGCGTGTGTATCGTTGCACTAGAATAGGCCGTTTCATTGATGTGCAGACGTTGTACACGTGTGTCGGCCGCTAGTTGCGTTGCCTGCGCCTGTGTTAATTGCGCTGCGACTGCGTTGATAATGTCGAGCTCATGTGTGATTTCTGCGCCAACTGAATGGACGGCAGCTTGAGCAGATTCGGCCGAATCACCAACAACGATCATTGACTGTTGTATGAAGTATTCTTGTGCAAAGCTGTTGGTGGGTGTGGACAGTGTGATGAAAAGTAACATCATTGCCAACCCGAATGCTATTATGAAGCGTTGACGAACCATTACGTCTCCTACCGATACTAAATTGTTTTATGTGTCCAACCGATCTTTCTGGTCTCAGTGATAACGATAGATAGTGAGCCTAACACCTAAACTTACAGACGGTCGAAATAGGACGAAAGTACCATGACGCAACGACTATTTAATCAAATGGAGATAATGGGGAATGAAAAATGCGGATTAGCGGCGCGTATGATCGGTCATCATCAACGCACCGCTCGTACATTGAATACAACTTAAAGTAAATTTGATGGCGTTGTCATTCCCACGAAGGTGGGAATCCAGTCTTAGAAAAGAATGGATTCCTGCGAAGGCAGGTATGACAGGACTTACTTCACGATGTATTAAAGAGCTATGGATGTTTGGGGATTTCGTTCGTGTTACGAAGTTTTCGCCACAATACAAGAGTGGTACGTGGTACGTGGTGCGTGGCGCGTGGTGCGTGAACTGGATACATACCACGCAATACGCAATACGCACTACGTTCGCCCTTCCCGTGTATTCGACGAGAGTCGGTTAATCTAAAAAGACAGGCAGATTGCCAAGTGCAACCACTTCTGACCAATCTTTATCCCCTTCGGTAAAGACGGCCGCGACGGCACTGACTTTGCCGTGCGCTTTGTTGACAACAGCTTTCATCGCTGCCAGCGTGCTACCTGTGCTCACTACATCATCAACCAACACGACGTAGTTACCCTCTACGAGCAATTTATCTTTTTCATCGAGGTGTAACGTCTGTTCCGATCCTGTCGTGATGGAACGGGTCGTTGCGACGACGCATTCGCCCATATAACTTTTATAGGTCTTGCGTAGCACGACATAGGGCAGCCCCATCAGCGCACTCAATTCATACGCTAGCGGGATTGATTTTGCCTCAGCCGTGACGATGACATCGGCGGGTGTTGCTTCGAGCTTTTCGGCGAGTGCTGCGGAGGCTGCCTTGACGACACGGGTATCCCCCAACATGTTAAAGATGGCGATGGTCACGCCTTCGGCAACCTCAAAGAGTGGCAATTCACGTTCTATGCCTGCGATCTCAACGTGATATGTTTTACGTTTGGTCATCCGGTCTCCCTGTTCATGTGGTTGCCCTTCTCAATTGCGCTGCCTTTAGCGTATTGACGAGCAGCATTGCAATCGTCATCGGGCCTACGCCGCCGGGAACGGGTGTGATATGGGCAGCGACTTTTTCGGCCGATTCAAACGCCACATCTCCCACCAAGCGATAGCCGCGTTTTGCCGTCTCATCGGCCACTTCATTGATCGCCACATCGATCACAATGCAGCCCTCTTTAAGCATTTCGCCCGTGATTAGATTGGGACGGCCGACGGCACTGATGACGATGTCTGCAAGGCGCGTATGTTCCGCAAGATTGCGCGTGCGGCTGTGGCAGAGTGTGACGGTGGCGTTTGCGTTGGCTAAAAGCAACGTTGTGGGCGTTCCAACGAGATTGGATCGGCCGATCATCGCCACATTCTTTCCATTTAGATCAACCCCGATCTCACTCAACAGACGCATAATTCCCAACGGCGTCGCGGGTGAAAAACGCGGCTCGCGCCCGCGCATCGCCAACGCACCGATGTTTTGCACGTTAAATCCGTCAACATCCTTTTCGATGGCGACAAGGTCGATGATGCGCTGTTCGTCAATGTGTTTGGGTAGGGGGAGTTGAACGAGAATGCCGTCGATGCTGTCATCGTCGTTTAGCGTTTTGAGCAGCGATTCGAGTTCAGCTTGGGTCGTTTCGGCCGAAAGTTCATGCCCAACCGATTTCATGCCCGCACTTTTGCACGCGCGATGTTTGGCACGGACATAATAGGCCGATCCCGCATCATCGCCGACCAGAACGGTCGCCAATGTGGGAACATAGCCTGTCTGTGCGGTGAATGCCGCCACCGCTGTGGCGACATCTGCGCGGATTCCTGCGGCAATTGCCTTGCCGTCAATAAGCTCTGCCATTTGTAGGGGTTGAGAGGATGATTCTCCACTCAATGCACACGGGTTTTATCCCGTTCAACTTTAGTGCGGCAGAATTTTTGTATTAAAGACTTTTTCGTGGTCCAGCCAAATGGCGACGCCACAGGCAATGGAGCCAATCGTAAAGAAGATGTAGACGTTGCCGTAGTCAGCCATCGTCGTGTTGAGAATATACCAAACCGAAATGAGGCAGCCGATGATGCCAGCGGCCAATGAAATTGCCGCGACGATAATGCGGCGAATGGTTAGTGTGCCAAATTCACTCATGTCAAAATCTCCATGCTGTTAAGCGGGTACTTTTTCTAACATGGCGCGGACGTGAGAGGTTAGTTCATCGGCCGAAATTGGTTTTGTCAGATATTGTGATGCGCCTGCGGCAAATCCCTGTTGAATGCTGGCGTAATCTGTTTTTGCACTTAGCATGATGATCGGTAGCCCAAGCAGATCGACGTTAGAACGCACTTCGCGGCAAACCGCAAGACCGTCTAAACCGGGCATCATTACGTCTAAAATGAGCAAATCTGGTCGCCGTCCCGCCAGCTTTTCCAGCGCGTCCAGCCCATCTACTGCCTCAAAGACGTTAAAGTTTGCCCGTACCAACATCAAGCGCAACAGGTTTCGCGCCATTGGTTCATCATCAACAACCAAAATCGACTGAGTCATCATCATACCTATACAGATGTAAGGTAGCCTTTCTACCTTTACATACGACCGCAGCCAGCCACTAATTGTAGTGTATTCTTAGTGGGAGGCAATTTGTTTAATGGCAATATCAACAAATTCGTGTGAAATGAGTCGCTACTGCAATGCCGGACATTACAAACAAATAGGCAATGCGCCAGTTATTGGCAATGTAATATCCATGCGCTCACACGCGACAAACGTGTTGGGAAAAATTTTACGCGCTTCCGCCAATGCAATCCGAAGATCAGCGTCGGATGCATCGGGGTCATGGTGAAAAAGGGCCAGAGCCTTGACATTTGCCTCAATCGCCACCTGCGCCGCATCAGTCCAACTGCTGTGACCGTAGGTAGGGTAGAGTGCTTTTTGCTCTGGTGAATACTGCGCATCATGTACCAGTAGATCGGCATCTTGTGCAAGGCGCAACACGTTTTCGTTCAACGTGTTGCCGCGATGTGTTGTGTCTGTGCAGTAGGCAAAGATAGTGTTGCGATTTTGAATGCGATAGCCCAGACATCCACCCGGATGGTCTAGTTCGTGTGCCAGCACCGTCGTGTCATCACCAATCACCATCATTTCACCGTTGTTGATCTCTTTGACGATGATATCTGCTTCGAGCGCACGATAGCCAAACGGGAGATAGGGTTGCACCACCTGATCGGCGAGCACACCTTCTAATTTTCGGCCGATTCGTTTCTGCCCGATCACGACAAAGCGATTGTTGCGCACAAATGCCGGTACGAAGAAGGGAAAACCCTGAATGTGATCCCAATGTGTATGTGTGAAGAGCAACGTCCCCATGATGCGGTGCGGATGCTCTTTCATCAACTTCTTGCCTAATCGCCGGATTCCGGTGCCTGCGTCCAGAATGATGACCTGTTGATCGGAGGTAAAAATGTCAATACAGGCAGTATTGCCACCGACACGCACAGTGTCTGCTCCCGGACTCGGTATTGTGCCACGCACGCCCCAAAATCTAACACGCACAGTTTTGCTCCTAAACCTTTGTAATTCGCTCTCCATTCTAGACTGTAAAGAGCAGAGATCAAACATGTTTCTTGAGTGCGAGTATAGGAATGTGGGCTTACGGGTGTGCTTAAGCAGGTGGTGATTAGTACTGGCGAACCATTGGTAATAGCGCATTCTAAATTGATTCTCAGCCGACTTGCGAAATGAGCAGCGCAGAGCGCGTTTGTCCCAACCGAACCCTTGATTTCCTGAAATCCTGATCCCTATCTTGCTAGATGATGCTGGAAAAATCGGCCGATTCAACGTTGATATAGCAACATGCATGAGCATGTTCTGACAAAACAAGGAGACCTTCAGATGTTTGTAGACACAAAAAGACAACAATTTTGGATGATTGGCGCGTTTTTGCTTTTGCTGGGGTTATGGCTGGCGCCATCCGCAGCGGCCGCACCACCGACGGCAACCGTTCCACCCGGCACGTATCACGGCGGTTGCGTGCGTTTTGAGAGCTTGCCGCTAGGCGCGAGCTATCCTGTTGGCGCTACGTTTGTCGATGGCGGGGCAAACGTCACCGTGCGGCAATTTATTCTGCCCGATGGTACGCCCTACACGTTGGGCAGTGGCACGATTGCCAATGGCAACTTTGCGGCTGGAGCAGGGCAAGAAATTTTGCCCAATAATGTCAATTTAGACTTTGATTTCGGCCGAACCATTTCTGGTCTGACCTTCCTCTTTGGGGATGGCGGCAGCTATGTCAACCTCTCTGTCAACGGTGATTTCCACCGTGCAACCGACTTGATGGCATTTCATGGCGCAACAATTGGCGGCGCACTCGTTGAAGTGTTCCCCATAACTGTTTCAACAGGCTATGTGACGGGTATCGTCAAAATCAGCGGCGCACCGATCAACCAGTTTAGCGTCGGTGGTCAACAGTTCGCTATCGATACCGTCTGCCCCTTCCAAGACTGTATCCACTTTGACGACCTAACCCCCGCAACCCAATACAACGCTGGCGACACATTCAACAGTTCAGGCGTTGACATCACGGTTGATCAATTCCAATATGCTGACGGCACATTTGGCGCAAATTACGCTGAAGTCGATTTCCCAGCCACGATGACGGCGGGCTTCCTCAATGAGATGGAAGTCAACAACGTCAATCTCAGATTTGACCTTGACGGCCGTTTCTCAAAGGGTCTTGCCTTCCAATTCGGCGAGTTTGGCGGCAACATCAACATCATGGTCAATGGCGACTATCGCAACATCGACAACTTTGCCGACATTGACGGCGCAACGATTGGTGGCACACACGTCAAGGTGTTTAACGGTTTTGGCAACGATCGCGGGCGCGTGATGATCTATGGAGAGGTGACGGCATTTATGGTTGGCGGTCAAGAGTTGTGGATCGACAACGTTTGCCCACTCGACTGTTGTATTGAATATGAAAGCCTGCCGCTCGGCGCATCTTACGCCGTGGGCGACAGCTTCTTTGACCAAATTGCCGATCACACCGTGCGTCCCTTCCAGTGGAGCGATGGACAAATGACCAATTCAGGCAGCGTCAACGTTGTTGATAATGGTCAAGCGGGACATTTAGGACAAGAACTCAACATTAACAACGCCAATGTCGAATTCGATTTTGGCAGTTCGATCAAGAATTTGAGCCTGCGTTTTGGTGAGTATGGTGGCAATCTGAACATCAACATCAACGGCGACTTCCGTAATTTTGACAACATGCAGGACATCGACGGCGCGCTGATTGGTGGTGTTCTGGTGACGGTCTATGGCGGGTTTGGCAATGATCGCGGCGTGCTAATATTGGAAGGCGTGATCCACCAATTCGCTATTGGTGGACAAGAGTTCTTCATTGATCATGTTTGCATCGGCAAACTGCTGCCCCCACCGCCACCCCCGACAGACAACTGCATTCGTTTTAACGACTTGAACGTCGGCGACATGTACGGTGTGGGCGATAACTTCACCTCAGACGGACAACTGTTTGAACTACGCCCATTCCAATGGGGCAACGGCACGATGACCAACGGTGGCTTTGCCGAAGTCGATGCCTCAGGATTCTTCAGCGGCAACGAGATGGAGCTAAACAACATCACGCTGTGGGCGGAACTGAATTGGGAAAAGGGACTTTCTCTCGACTTCGCAGATTTGGGTGGCAACGTCAACCTTGCCGTCAACGGTGATTTCCGTAATGTTGGGCATTTAATGGACTTGCACGGCGCGATGGTGGGTGGCGTGCGCGTTGTAGTGCGGATGAATTCGGCCGAAACGGGCAAGCTATTCCTCGTCGGCCAAGTGGACACCCTGCGCATCGGCGGTCAAGAGTTCTGGATCGACAACATTTGCCCACAAGATTGCTGCATCGACTATGAAATGTTGGCATTGGGCAAGATGTTTAACGTCGGTGACACCTTTATGGACAGCGGCTACTGGCACGCCGTGCGCCCCTTCCAGTGGAGCAACGGCCAGTGGACAAACAACGGCCATGTGCAGGTGACGGGCAATAATCTGGCCGGCCATGTCGGACAAGAACTAACCGTTAACAACGCCAACGTTCAACTCCATCTGCCCAATCCCGTTGAAGATATGACCCTCCATTTTGGCGAATATGGCGGCAACATCAACATTCGCATCAATGGCGACTTCCGCAATTTCGACAACATGCAGGACATTAATGGCGCGGTCATTGGCGGTGTCAGCGTCAGCGTGACGGGCGGCAACGGCAACGACACAGGCGTGTTGACACTGACAGGCGTTATCAGCGAATTTATGATTGGCGGACAAGAGTTCTTCATCGACCATATCTGCATCGGCAAAGAGCTGCCCCCACGCCAACCATGCGTCCACTTTAACGACCTTACGCTCGGCACAAATTACGTCGTCGGCGACACGTTTAGCTCGGTTGGTGTGCCAATTGAGGCCAAAGATTACGTTTGGAGTAGCGGCACTGTCTTTAGCGGAGGCTACAGTCAAGTGCAGCTCGCCGCACTTTCGGGTGGCAGCGGGTATGAGATGGCGGTTAACAACATCAATCTCCAATTCACCTTGCCGGGACGCTTTGATTACGGTCTAAAGATGCAGTTTGGTGAATATGGTGGCAACATCAACGTCGAAATTAACGGTGATTTCCGCAACGTAGACAACTTTGCCGACCTGCACGGCTTGATGGTCGGTGGAACTTATGTCCACGTGATCAACGGTCTTGGCAACGATTCTGGTGAAATGTGGGTCTTTGGCGATGTCAACACGTTAACCGTCGGTGGACAAGAGTTGTGGATTGACAACGTTTGCCCACGTCGTCCCGGAACAGGGTTTGAACTGCAACAAGACGGCGCGGAGTATGAAGCGGGTCATTCATTTGAAGGGTTGGATTGGCGCATCGATTTTGCGGCTGAGGCTGATCGTGCGGTTGGGTTGGCGAAAATCGGCCGATTCCCCCAAGCGGGACATCAAGGACTTGCCCTCCGTCTGCAAGGGATTGGGGCACGCACGACGCTCGGCTACGTAGGTTGTCTGACCTGCACCCGTTCAGCCAATACGGCTCCAGTCGAAACGGTCATTCTCGGCGCATCGGTGCGCGTTGGACAGGCTGCGCCGGGCATCTACCTTGCCATTAATGGGGAGCGCATGGATGTCAACGAGATGGCAGAGCTTGATGGGCAGCAGATTGGTGGCGCAGATGTCTCTGTGGCGACCGACGGCAACGGCAAGGGTGTTCTGACGATGGTTCCCGCCGCGTCGTCACGCGCTGTCGATCCATTCGAGTTCACCATCGGCGGCACCGATGTGTTCATCGACGAAATTGAGTATGACACAACAGAAACGGTGGCTGTCCCAACGGCCGTTGCCTTGCGCGACATCGAAGCGCACTCGTCGACGGGCTTGGCTATCCTACTGACGCTGCTCTTATTGAGCGCGGCATCGGTTCAGCTTGGGCAACCCGTGCACGTCAGAAAATAAACTTCGGTACGGCTAGTAACTAACTAATCAGACTCTCTGAGCTTTCATGGGGTAAAGGTTCGGGAAATCCAGTTCCCGAACCACAGAGTGAGTATGTATCGGGAATGTCGCTCCGCGACCCTGCGGTATGGATTTCCCGATACCATCGCGCACAACCACACCATTCCTCAAAGAGCCATTAATCAGTGGGTCATGCGAACCATTCGCATGACCCACATTTGTATTTCTTGAACTATAAAGTTGAAAGTCGCCCAACCAGTGAAGCTAGGTATACTTGTGAGTCATGGATGAAGTTGCGCTGATCGCTGATGCAAAACGGGGAGATGTACAAGCGTTTAACACGCTCGTATTGCATTATCAAGACACCGTATATGGGTATGCGTTGCGAATGATGGGAGATCCCGCATCGGCCGATGACGCGACTCAAAAAGCGTTCATCTCTGCCTATAAAGCGATTCGCCGCTTTAAGCAGGGCAACTTCAAAGGTTGGCTGCTGCGCATTGTCAACAACAAATGTCTCGACCTGATTCGCAAGCAGAAACGCCATCCTGAACCCTCCATCGACGCAATCACCGAAGAGGTCGAATCCCCTAGCTTTTTGGAAGATGATGCGCAATCCCCTGAAGAACAGATGGCGGAGAGTGAAACGCTGGACGCAATTCAACAGTGCATCGACGGATTGCCCGAGGGTCAGCGGTCGGCCGTTATTCTCTGTGACGTCGAAGGGTATGAATATAGTGACATTGCAGACATATTAGAGGTGTCGCTTGGGACGGTTAAATCACGCCTAAACCGTGCGCGGCGCAAATTGCAAGATTGTTTAATGGGATTTAGGGAACTTTTGCCGCAGAAATATCGTTAGTAGGGTAGTGGCTAGTCAATAGAGGCTAGTCGCTGGTAGAAAAACGATCACTAGCAACTAGTATTCTAGCAACTAGCAACTAAAACCATGTTCGATTGGATTCGGGAACGGCTGAAAGATGCCAACACTAAAAGAGAGGAGCGCGTGACGGCGTATGTCGATGGTCGATTATCGGCCGAACATACCCGTCAATTTGAAGCGCAATTAGCACAGGACGACGCGCTGCGTGCTGAAGTTGCCACCTTGCAGGCGGTCAAACAACAGCTCACCGCGCTCCCCGTCGTGCGTGCACCGCGCAACTATACGCTCGATCCTGCACTCTATGGTGCGCCCGATTCTTCATATGGCGCACGGGTCTATCCGGCTGTGCGTCTTGCGACGGCGATGGCGGCCTTGATGTTTATCTTTATGGTCACGCTGACGCTCTTGCCCAATGGGAATGCGACGCAGGAAACGGCGATGATGGAGCCGCTTGCTGCTGAGATGCCGAGTGCAACTGAAGAGCTGCCTGCGGAGGACAGTTCGGTCGATATGGTCATCGCTGAGGAGCCGGTCGAAGCTGAGGCTGAATTCGCGTATGAGATTCCTGAAGACGATGCGGCCGACAGCGATGCGGCCGAAGAAGGTGCTGCGTTTTCTGTGACGGTCGAAGAAGAGGTTATGGCTGAACCGATGGCAACGCAGTTGCCGCCGATGGGTGGCGCAGCCGATAGCGCAGTGACGGATGATGCAGATGTGGCAGATGATGAGGAACCAAACGCGAATATGGCTGACGATGGCGCAAGTACGCGCATGAGTGCGCCAACTGGAACACCAGCCATGATGGCGGATGTGCCCGAAATTGATATCGTGACGACTGAGGTGATGCGTTCGGCCGATTCTATTACCGCAACCGCCGGCACAATCGACGAGATGGAAACACAACAGACCAAAGAATCGGAGGTCGCAGAGACGCTGGTTTCGGCCGAAAATCCCACCAACTGGACCCAATTTCTGTTGATCGTCTCGATTGTCTTGTTCGTGTCCCTACTGGTTCTGATGTTGTGGTTAAGAAAAAACGCAAAACAATTTTAGCCAAATCTTGCTAGATTTAGCGCGTGGTGTGTATACCAATTACGCACCACGCGATTCGATCAATTCTGCCTCGCGCCACCCTCGTACCGAATTAATTACCCCAATCCCCTCAAATTCATCTAATTCCGTCAATTTGACAACCCGCTCCCGCAATTTCCCCTGCCGCAATAGTCCTTCTCGATAAGTCCCTGCCAATAATCCCGACGCAATAGGCGGGGTCACCCATTCGCCGTCGACTAAAAAGACGACATTGGCCGTCGTGGTCTCTGTCACTTCGCCGCGCTCATTCCAAAGCAAGATGTCGTCGCAGTTTGGAACGTCTGTCGTCGCTTGCGTGTACATCTCACGAATGGTGGTTTTGTGATACAGAAATGGGTTGCGCGACTGAACAGGCGTATTCGCCAGACCAAGCCGTGCAATCGTTGGTTTGGGTATTAGTGGGGCAGCTTCAATCGTCGTCTCTCCATTGCGTGCTAGCAGGATGCGAATTTTGCGTGCAGCGGTCAATGTGTCAGCAAGTTCGTGCAGCCCATTGCCTAACCCTGCAACATCAAGCGGATAGTTGAAATATCCAGCACTGTTCTGGAGGCGCGTCAAATGTTCATCAAGCAGCCATAGCCCTTTTTCAGGATCAAACAGCATCGATTCGAGCAAACAGAACGGTGGGCGACGTGTCATCAACACTTGCGCCTTGAGCCGACACTCGCGATATTCGTCATCCGCTTGGGAGTCCCAGACAATACCACCCCCAGTGCCATATTCTGCCCGCTGCGCAGCAACATCGACCGTCACTGTCCGGATCGCCACGTTAAACTGCGCCTGTTGCTTTGGAGCCAAAAATCCAATTGCGCCACAATAGACGCCGCGCGGCGTTTGCTCCAGCGCATGAATAATTTCCATCGTCCGAACTTTGGGCGCACCTGTAATCGAAGCACATGGAAAGAGGGCGGCGAGAATGTCGGTAAAGCGCGCGGTTGTCTCAGCACGCACCGTCGAGGTCATTTGCAACACAGTCGGATAGCGCGACACGTCAAACAGGCTGGGAACATGCACGCTACCCATCTCCGCCACACGCCCCATATCGTTACGAATCATGTCGACGATCATCACATTTTCAGCACGATTCTTCTCGGAACGTTGCAGCCAGTCGATTTGTGTGACATCTTCTTGCCATGAAAGACCCCGCGCGGTCGTTCCCTTCATCGGCCGACTTTCTATCCTATTGCCGTCAAGCGTAAAAAACAGTTCAGGTGAAGCCGAACATATCGCCCATTCGCCGCCGTCGATGTACGCGCCATAAAGTCCATTTTGCGCCGCTTGCAAATCGAGAAAGTAGCCTAGCGGATCGCCTGAAAAATGGGTGTTGAGGCGAAATGTATAGTTGACCTGATACGTTTCCCCCGCTGCAATATGATCTTTGATCTGCTGAATGTTCCCAGCGAAGGCATCCTCATCTACCGAAGATTGCCAACTGCCAATCTCATAGCCCGCTTGAGAGATAATCTCATCTAAATTAATCACGCGATTTGATTCGTAGAGACCAAACCACAGCAATGGCAGCCGTTCCGCCGAATGTGTCACAAGCGCAGGATCGAACGCCGCCGCCGCCTCATAACTCAAAAAACCAACGGCGGTCAGTTTTTCGCTATCGACACGCTGTTCGATTAGTTGCAAAATCGGCCGAACTTCAGCAATCTTGCGTGTCTCAAACAGGGCGACTGGTTGCGAAAACTGTCGCCAACACAAATTTTTTGCGTCATGAATCAAAATATCGCCGTGCATAGGTGAAGGGTGAGGGATTTCGGCCGAAATTGCAACATTCCCATACGAATTTCATCCGTTCTTTGGGAATAGGAACGAAATGGGAAACAGCGCACTGCATCATGCCACACCACGTACCATTGTCTTTTCCCGCCAAATCCCATAGAACCATTTCATTTGATCTTACCTCAGCGACGATTTTTCATTGTCGCGTATATCTACCTTTGTTATAATTCGTTTGTGAAAAATGGAGCAGATGGCTTTCCATCGGTCTTGCTTCACCAACATACCTAAATGTAATTTAATTGATCGGTGCTCTCTCTAAAATTATCTGTGCAGCGGTGAGAGCAGTCTACGGAGAAGAATTATGGCGAAAGCAAAAGCAGTTGCGGCACCAAAGGAGGGGATTAGCAGACGTGAGTTCCTCTACTATATTTGGGGCGCGTCGCTAGCCCTCTTCACGGCTGAATTGACAGGTCTCATCATCTGGTTCGCAATTCCAAGATTCCGTGAAGGCGAGTTTGGTGGTAATTTTACAGTCAGTATAGATAATCTGCCGGGCATCAACGAGCCACCCGTTGCCAATGCAGAGGGTCGTTTTTGGCTAGTCAATCTTGATACAACTCAGCCAAATGGATTGATGTACCCTGCACCAGACGAGACTGAGCCAATCATTGGCGTTGCTGCGGTTTACAAAGTTTGCACCCATCTCGGTTGCATCTATTCATGGAATGACGCAACGACACGTTTTGAGTGCCCCTGTCATGGTTCAAAATATCGCTTGGATGGTCGCCGCGTTGAAAGCCCTGCACCCCGCACATTGGATCGTTTTGAACTATCTGCGCTTGATGCAGATGGCAACGTCCTCGCGGTGTCCGAGCCAGATGCAGACGACTTTTATCCCGCAATTATCATTCCGGATGGAACAGTATCCTTGCAGGTAAATACGGGACAAAAGAAGAATGGTCCCCAAGAGACGTTGATCTGCACCTTCACGGACAACTGTTAATAGGAGCGAGAGATGGCATTTATTGATGAAGTCAGAGAATTAGGATTTAAGCAAGCCACCATCGCCAAAGCGGATGAGGTCGTCGAGCGTTTTACCGCTGGCCTGAACATCAACGACATTCGTGGCGCGTTACGTGGCGATGAGCCGCGTCGGCCGAATCCCCGTTTGCGCCCTCATGCAGATGGCTTTTGGTTCCACATTCGCCCCAGCTTCTACCATGCTGAGGTGACACACATCTACCCAACCTTCCGACTTGGCTGGTTATCGACATTCATGATCATCTGGGAAACCATTACTGGTATTTTCCTGATGCTCTTTTACACGCCTGAACCCGACACCGCCTACTCCGACATGTGGAACATCATGTCGAATGTGCCGTTGGGTCAGTTAATGCGTAACCTGCATCGTTTTGGTGCAGAGGTGATGGTGCTTGTCGTTGCCCTTCATATGTTTAGAACGTATGTCACGGGCAGTTACAAAAAACCACGCCAATTTACGTGGGTGACAGGCATGATATTGCTCTGTCTTACCCTCGTTCTCAGCTTTAGTGGCTACTTGCTCCCATGGGATCAGCTAGCATATTGGGCTGTGACGGTGGCTGTATCGGCCGCAGAATCCTCTCCAGGACCTCCTGCATTGGGTCGTAACATCAACCTGCTTGTACGTGGTGCGCCGTCAATTGGTGCGGGTGGTCTGTTGCGCTTCTACCTGCTCCATGTTTTAGCATTACCATTGCTGCTCGGCATCTTCACCTTTGTACATTACTACAAAGTTGTTCTGCACGGTCACTCGTTGCCACCAGGGCGCGAGGCAATTGGTGAAGACACCGCAAAGCGTGTGCCGAAAAACGAGCGTGTTTACTTCACGCCAGATGTCATCACCAATGAAATTATGTGGACAGCGTTGATTACGCTCTTCCTTGTTGGCGGTGCGATGTTCTTGCCTGTTGGTCTTGGCTCAGCCGCGATCGAAACGCACGCGAATCCACAAGTCACACCGTTGCATGTGGTTGCACCGTGGTATCTCTCATGGTCACAGGGTTGGTTGAAGCTGAAATTTGGTCCGCTTGACTCTAAGGTGGTCGTTTCCTTCTTCTTCATCCCCGTTCTGGCTGTGCTGTTCTTCATCTGGCCATATCTTGAGGAAGCGTTCCAGTCGGTGACAAACAAGGCGGGCTTCTTCGTTGTTAGTCGACGCTACGCAGACCGTCGTGGTGAGTTAAGCTTGGGCTTCTTCTTTGTCGCCTTCATGCTCGTCTCCAACTGGATGGGTTCACCTAAGTTCTTGGTGCGAAGTTCGGCCGATCAAGAGGTCGCGCAAGAAATCTTGCCACAGGAAGGCCATAGTCCAATGATGGAAGTACCATGGGAAGAACTAGAAGAGATCGGTGAAGGAACCTTCCTGCCAACTGACTATATCTTCTTTGATGACAAATCGGATGCGACCTATGCACCTGAATTTGCCCATGCGCTTGAAGAGTTTGAACATGCGATGGACAAATTTAGCTGTCGCAAAAACGGTGACCACTATCGTCCTTGTGAAGAGGTTGTCACTGACGAAGTTGATGACGACGGCAACCCTGTTGTCCGCTACAACAACTGGTTTACAACCAATGTAATGGTTGACCCAGTTGCCAGCGTCACGTTGTCAAAGGTTCAGGAAACACTCTTTGCCATCACGATGGACTTTGAAGCGGCCGATCCAGTCACTGGTGAAGTTGTCTATAAGTACTCGCGCACGAAATATCGTCAAGCGGGTTCGTTCTACGAGGATTATTAGGGAGAAACGGTTTTTGTTGATTGTTTGACCAGTGCGGTCTGTCTATGACCGCACTGTGTAAGTGACAACAACTGTAAGGTTGAATTATGCAAGTCAAAATTATTATCGGAACCGTTGCCTTTATGCTGACGATGATTCTGTTTGGGTTCTACTCTCTTTTAGAGCCACAGCGTCTCGCCAATTTCACGGATGCGCGGTTAGGTCGACAAATAGAAGCGGGGGCAGAGCTTTACTACGCAAACTGCGCCACGTGTCATGGAGAAAATGGCCAGGGTATTAACGGGGGCGTATGTTATGACGCCGCTGGTGAACTATACCCTTGTCAAGGACTTCAACTCAATGGTCGCGCCCTGCTTTGTGGCGAACCTTCTGCACGAATGAGTGCGCGCGGCTGGGAGGGCACAAAATATGGGTTTGTGCATCAGACAGTTACGGTTGGCCGTCCTAACAGCGTCATGGCGACATGGGGTCAAGAGTATGGTGGTCCGCTGCAAGAGAATCAGGTGGAGAATGTGACACGTTTCGTTCTCAATTGGGAGACAGAAGAGATGTGTGACTTTGTGCCACTCAACTTCCCATGGCCTGAAGGTGGCGATTCACTCGTTGCTGATGAGGTTAACGCGGCCTATCAAGCCTTGTTTGATATCGACATGGATGTCTTGATGGAAGCGAACCCAGATTATGAAGAAGAGATCCTGTTTGAATTGCCGTTAGACTATGCTAATGCATCTGCAGAACGTGGCATGGACTTGTACTACAATGCCTATGGTTGTACAGCCTGTCATGGCCAGCCAGAAGAGCCGGGCACAGAGACAAGCGGACCTTGGCATGGTGATCTCGCTCAAAACGCGCCAGAACGCATTCCCGGTGTTTCGGCCGAAGCGTATGTCTACCAGAGCATTCTTTACCCAGATGTGTACCATGTTCCCGGCTACGAAAGTGGCGGCATGGTGAGCTATCTCGATCAGATGAGCGAGAACCCGCAAAATCTGCTCGACATCACCAAATATCTTCTGGAAGGTATGCCCTAGAGTATTTGCAAATAAACAGTAGAAACAAAACAGCGCGGTGATAACTATCACCGCGCTGTTTTTGTTTTACCTATCCATTGTGTTACGA
>JAUIAP010000069.1 GCA_030425205.1 Anaerolineae bacterium | reverse complement strand
GTCCCCTTCACCGACTTGATCAGCATCGTAATCGTCAATCAATGGCGAGATGGTGCTGACTTCTGACTCGACCTCGACGCTAATCAAGTCGGTGAAGGGGACGGGTGGGTCGTTGACGGGGGCAATTCTTACGTTCACAAGCGCATCGCCCGTCTCAAGTGTGTTGTCCCCCATTGAGTAGGTGAAGCTGTCCTGCCCATGGAAATTAGCGGCCGGCGTATAGTAAACGGAGCCATCGATCAGTTTAACCGTGCCGTGAGCTGGTTGACCAACTGCCAAAATCGTTTTGATTTCGCCACTATCATTTTGTAGTACGTCCAACAAAATGCTGCGACTGTCTTCTGACACTTCAAACTCATCATCGGCCGCCAAGCCAGCACGCCCCGTCTCAAATCGCACGGGAACGTCCACTGCTGTGTCGGAAAAACTCTCGCCATCGCCAAGCCGCACAGAGAAAGGCAACATCTGTTCATTGCTGTTGCGATTGGCACGCGCTGGAACACGCCATGTTAGCGACTCGCCGTAACTGAGTTGGGTTAAGCCGGGCTGCACCAGTTCGCCATCTTTGTAGAGGTCACCCAGCATCACTTGGTCGATGCGGAAGGTGAGTGGTCCCGTCGTGGGAACAAGGCCGTCGGTGTGACCAAGCAGGTCATCAAAGGTGAAGATGACCTCATCAAGTGGTGGAACCCACACGTCATAGATGTAGTCGAGCCACCATGGCCGCCAGCTATCGTAGCAGAAGATGGCGTAGTTGTTTGTGCCGGTCGCCCATGGGTGTTCGACGTTGCCCGCTGTGTTGCTTGTGCCATTGTCGGTGTAGGTTCCGCGTGTCACGGCGAAGGGGTCGTTGTCGTGGGCGTATTTGTAGAGGTCGTAGGTGTTCGATTTGTTCGCCTTGAGACCAGCGAGAACGGCCGCCGCAAAGCCATCCCCCCAGCTAAATTCAAAGTGGTTGGTTGCCGCGAAGCCGTAGCGATTGGAGCCTGTTGGCTGCATGTTGTCGATCATGCCACCGGCAAAACATTGGGTATGGATGCTCGTTTGACGGCGGACATTGAGTGCGCTCAACCATGTCTCCAAGTCGGCATCATCGGTAGAGCCAGAGTAGCCTGTTAGCGTCTCCTCACCTGTTGTGGACGAACTACTAGAGCCGCCGCCGTGATCAAAGGCGTAGAAGAGCAAGTTGTCGTTGCTGTCCATCACGTCTGGCAACGTGTTTGTCAATAGGTCTTCGAGGTTGGCGTTGTTGCCCGCCATGACGGTGGCTCCCTCATTGGTGGCGTAGGTCATGTCGGAGTTGATAAATGTGCCATCGGGCTGCTTCAAATCGGTCGCACTGTTTGTTCCATCGGCGTATAAGATATAGATGTTTTGGGGTGGCACTTTGTAGTGATCGACGATCTCTTCGTACATCCCCTTGATGTTGTTGTAATAACGCGGGAAGTTGATCGACTTACTGCCGCCGCCCGCGAACAGCACGACATAGTTGGCACACAGGTTGGGGGCGAACACTTCAATGCCATACGTCGGCACCGGTTCGCCATAGGGGTATGTCATAAAGTAGAATGTTTCACCCGCCTTTGCGTTAAATCTAAAGAGGGTGTTGCCCTGATCGGCCGTTCCCTCATCGATCGGCTCTTGGTCTGCATTCAATATCTGCACACCCATGGGGTTTGAGCCATCGGGCAGCGAGAATGTCAGGCTCATCTCCCCTTCGACGGGTGCGACCCATGCGAAGATGTCTTTATCTTCGACGTTGTCGAGACTCATGCCGTCGCGTGTTTGTGCGATATTGCCGAGCCAAAATGGACTTTCAAAGGAGTCATTTGGCTCAAACGAGTCGGTGAGGTCGTCGTTGATAGTCACTTGATAATCTTCCACTTCGCCGTTGGCAGCGATGCCGCTCCAGAGATTATCGACGAAGCCAGCAATCGGCCGACTGCTAAACCGCACCCGCGCATAAGTCGTTTGTGCCTCCGCGCTCTCTGGCACATAGATGCGATGCACCGATTGACCGGCAGGAATCTGTTTGTCAACAAGAACCTCATCGCCGCTGAAGCTGCCGTCGCCGTTGAAGTCGATGAATAGGGTGAGATAGCCGTTTCGACTGGCCTGAACCGCCATGCGAGCGACACCGCCGCGTGCCAATCGGCCGAAAACAACCCCATCTTCATCATCTGTTCCGTCAAAACGGTCATCCCCCAAGGCGCTGACGTGGGGTTGACCATCAAAATCTGTCTCGACCCACGCGCCCAGGTAGGTCTCATTATCGACGACGTGCGCCGCGCCGTTGTCGGCGGCAAGCGTGTCGTATGTCTCTGGGGCATCTCCGTAGTCGTAGGTGGGGGCTGTTTGGGCGGTGGCGTTTCGGCCGAAAAATGTCGAAACAATCGCCAATAGCAAAAGCGTGCATACTTTGCGTGCATTCCGTTTCATGGTATCTCCTTGTGGTTGATTGCCTAAAAAATTAGGGCGGCCTCTCTTCGAAAAGGTTGGTCAAACCTTTCTTATACTCAGTATATGTGAAAGATGAGGCGTCGTCTACCTATGAAACGCAGTCCACAAGCTGTACTTTCTACAAGCGTAGCTTACAACTCGTGCAAGAAGTCAATGCGACTGCCATTGCGGCAACGTGACGCGAAACGTGCTGCCGCGTCCCGCGATTGAATCGACGGTGACAGTGCCACCGTGTGCCTCGACGTAGGCTTTGACAATGGCTAAACCGTATCCATTGCCACTGGCGAAGCGTTTGTGTTCGGCAGATCTGAAATAAGGCTCAAAGATGTGGGGGAGCTGATCGGCCGAAATGCCAACCCCCTCGTCCTGCACCGTTAAGGCAACTTGCCCATCCAATGCGCGTAAATCCACCAGAACACGACCGCTCCCATCTGAATATTTAAGCGCGTTGCCCACTAAGTTGAGCACGACCCGCAAGAGCTTGTTCATATCCCCATCGACGACAAGCGGCTGGAGGGGCAACGCTTTTTGTAGCGTGATGCCCTTTTCGGTCGCCTGTTCTTGCAGCGTTTCGAGCACTTGCACGATCAAGGCAGTCAGATCGACGGGGACGCATTCTAACTCCAACTCTTTGCCCATCTGGACTTGCTCGATGTCGATGATGTCATTGACGAGGGTTTCCAACATCGCCTCACTCGACAGAATCGAGCGCAGCATCCGCGTCTGTTTTTCTGGCGGCAGATTGGGGAGGCGTTCGAGGCCAGAGGCGGCCATCTTGATTACGCCGAGCGGGGAACGCATGTCGTGTGAGAGCACCGCGAGCATGCGGTCTTTGCGCTGTCCCAACTGTTGGAGTTCTGAATTGAGGGCTTCGAGCTGTTTGAGTTGGGCTTCGGTGTCGCGAATGTAGATGCGGAATGGCACGGCCAGCAGTAGCAATGGGAGGGCGAAGAGCAAAATACCGTTTGCCCCCAGCGCATTGACCCCTGTCACCAGCAAACTGCCGCCAACGCCCGCGACGGCGATGTTGGTCGGCATCGCCCACCGCTGTTGGTGCCAAAATTTGAAGGGGGAGATGCCGCGCTGAAGATAGATGACGCAGGCGACCAGCCAGATATTGATCTGGTCGAAAACAATGGCGGCGACGCTCCAACTGATTACGGTGCCAACCAGCGTCTCGCCCGCTGTCGCGCGCACCATCGTCAAGCCAAGCCCGCTCAATAACGCCGCAATGCTGACCATGCCCGCGTTGAAAACGAGTTGTTCGACGCTGACTTTCCATTTTGAGCGCGGTTGATAGCTGTGAATGAGCCACATGCCGACACTATCTATCACGCCGACCAACACACCCGCCGCCGGTCCCAAGAGCCATGCGGTCGCTAAGATCGCGGCATGGCTGATGCCAAACGACATGCCCGCCCGCTCGCTGATGGCGGAGACGGCGGTTGAGACGAGTGCAAACAGCACCAACCAGACCAGCAACCCGAAGTCTGCACCCTGCCAAATGTTTGCAACCGCCCAGACCGCGCTGCTGCTGCCAGCCATGGCGATTGCAGCAACATAGCGTCGCTGCCAATTAATCGAGGGATGATTGGGATGTGTTACTGCTGCCATGAATAAGGCTCGCTTCTTTGGTTAGTTTATTGATGCATCTTCAATAAACACGATCTGTAAAACCGCTCCAATAGTATGTGCCACTCCAGCAGTAGGTTCCGTTCCAATAGTAGGTGCTGTTCCAGAAGTAGCTACCGTTCCAATAGTAGGTGCCACTCCAATAATAGGTGCCGGCCCAATAGTAGGTGCCAGCCCAATAGTAGGTACCGGCCCAATAGTAGGTGCTACTCCATGCCCAGCCACCATCCCAAAAATAATCTTCGCTAGGTGGTAGTTTTTCACGGTTTTCATCGACGAGCATGTAGCCGCCCGTCACTTCATCGTAAACGACACGTCCAACATAAGGGTCGCCCGTCGTCATACCTGCATTGGCTTCGCCAGCATAGTCGCCAAAAACGGCTTCATAGCTGTTGAGCAAACCTGCCCCTTGTTGGAAGATGCTAAAGCCGAGCCTTCCATCTGCATCAAGGGCGGGTGTGGCGGAGGCCATCAGGCGGAATTTGACCTGATTGGGGGTCAGCTCAGGGTGGGCATCAAGCATCAGGGCAACCACACCTGATGTGACGGCCGACGCGACCGATGTACCAGAACTCATGTAGAAACCACTGCCCAAATAGCTGCCTGTGTGTTCCTGCGCCCACGTTGCACTACTGTTGACTTGGGCAAGAATGTGTGCGCCGGGGGCGATGATGTCTGGTTTGATAAAGCCCGACTCGCTGGGGCCAGCTGCGCTAAAGGGAGGAATAAAGTCATCGCTTTTATCGTCGGGGGTGAAATTGTCGGTGATCGCGCCGACGGTGATCACAAACGGATCGTTGCCCGGTGTTGTGATGGAGCCAGCGTAGGGGCCTGTATTGCCCGCCGCAACGACAACGACGATGCCCGCATCCCAGAGTGCTTCAACCGCCTGGTTGATCGGGTTGTCCCAATAGGCGCCTTCGACAGGGCCGACCAGTGAAAGATTGACAACGCCGATATTGTAAGTCTCTTTGTTCTTCAATATCCAGTTGAGCCCGTCAACCACTTGCGCGTAACTGCCCTTGCCTTCCGCATCGAGTACGCGCACGCTGATTAGATTGGCTGCAGGTGCGACGCTGAACGTTGCCCCGTCGCCAATCGTCTTGCGGCTGGCGATGACACCCGCCATAAATGTGCCGTGACCGTGGGCATCGCCACCCGTGCCATCAACTGCATCGTATTCGGCCAGCAGCGGTTGTGCGAGCATGGCGGAATCAATACCCGTGTCTACCACTGCGACAGTGATATTGTCGCCGTGTATATTTTCGGCCGAAACCCGCTCTACCCCAATCATCTGCAGATGATCTTGCGGGCTAATAGTCGCCTCAACGCCAGTCGTATAATCCACTTCAATATCGTCGACGGAAAAGATTTGTAAACCGTCTCCATCCCCCTCACCAATAAAGCGCACGATCGTCCCATAGGAGGCATAAGGCAGCAGGTCAAACGATTGTGCAACGGGCTGGCTATCGATTTCATTTAGCTTGTAGCTTTCTAAACGCGTCCAATGATTGCCATTGTCGGATGAAACCTCCAAATGTACTTTTACTGAGCTATCGTCACCCACGCGCAGGTAGCTAAAGTTAAGTTCAGCACGGGTTGCGCCCAAGAGATTGAGCTGACGCGCCACACCGATTCCATCGAGCTCGACGTTTTTGCCGCCGAGCATCAAACAGTTCCCGCTCACACAGCGACCGCTGCCACTGTTGCTATATTCGATCACCAGTTGTGGGGGGTTTTGGCGGTCATGGTCCCAACTTTCGGCCGAACGTGACCCCGTGCCGTCGATTAGAAAGACCATGCTGTTGCCACTTTTCCAACCCGGGCGGTTGATCATTTCTTGGACAATTGATGCTAGATTCGGGGTCGTGTAGATGATTCCCTCATGCCAACGGTCTGGCGACCAGCTGACTGCGTTCTGAGTGCGTGGACGGTTGCTGACGTTATAGCGTTGGGCGAGAAATGTGGAGGGATTATCATCTGCCTGAGCCGCAATTTTTAAGGTCGTCGCCAAGCTGTTTTTACCCGAATGGTCATCATTGACCGCGTTGAACGCGAGGTATGCGTTCGTGATCTGTGCCCCCTGCGGAACATCTAGCGAATTAAACCGCAAGCCAATGTGCTGATACGTTCCCGACCCGTCCCAATCGAAGTCGGAAACCAGTTCCAAATCAGAACTATCAAGGTAAGTATCGCCAGTGTTAAAGTCACTATTTGAGACTGTTTTTTCTTCCGCATCATCGCTGCTGCGTGAAATTCGACTGCGAATGATGTTGCTGTCGTTTGCATCGGGCTGCACTTGAATGAGACCGCTACTTGGCCCATCAGCTTCGCCCAACTCTTGCCAGCGGCTCATCCATGCCGCTTCTCCGTCATTGCCATCAAAAGAGATAGCGTGGAACTGGTCGCGTACTGCTTCAGTTGTGATTGTATTGATGTCAAAGCTACCATCGCTGTTTGCTTCGACATAATAAATCTCAACACGATCGACCAACAGCTTGCTGCTAAATGCGGCGGAACTGATCAGGCGCATCTCGACTCGCTCACCCACAAAATCGCTCAAGTCATAGGATTGCGCCGTCCAATCGGTCTCGCTGTCTACGCCCGTAAAGCGGTCAACTTCATGCCAGCTTTTCCCGCCATCGGTCGAGAGTTGTAGCGAGACATACGCATCGGCCGATTTAAACGACTCAACCAAGAAGGAGAGGTCGAGGGTTGCTTCGCTGGCGCGGCGTAGATCGAAAGCGCGTTCGATGCCATGACGTTCCGATTCAATTTTGAGCCAGTTGCTCTCGATCTTGACCTTGCCCCCATTTTCGTCATCATCATCATTAATTTCTTGCCAGGCACCGATCCATTTGCCCCGTCCAAAATGGGTTTGGTATAGATTGCTTTCAAATGAGTCGGCGAACGTCTCTTCACCTGTCGCGCCGCTTGTTATGATGCGCAAATTGTCAACGAAAAACTTGCCGTCAAACGTGTCAGAACTCGTTATGCGTAGCCGCGCAGAGCCGCCCACAAAGTCGTTGAGCGAATAGCTCGCCAGCACAGGCGCATCGTCTTTCTCTGGACCACTCATCGTTGCCAATCTTGTCCAACTCTCGCCGTCGTCTGTCGAAATGGCGACGGTGACAACGCTTCGGTCCTTCATCCCGTCACGTTGGTAGTTAAATTCAAGCTGCGCCGTGGCGATTTGTGAAAGCGAAAAGGCGCGTTCAATACCGCGCTGCTCCGCCTCAATCTTTACTTGCCCCTGATCAACCTTGACTTTTCCGTCGTCCCAATCACCATCATCATTAATCTCTTGCCAATCATCTGTGAAGTAGAGGCTACCCTCATTGTTGGCATACGGGTTTGGTTCAAAATCATCGCGGATGGTGACGATACCATCTGGCGTGGTCAATGTGATGCGAAAATCATCGATATACAGTTTGCGGTCGAGTTCGGCCGAATTGAGAAAACGCACGATAATCTCGTGCTCGGCAAATTCACTGATGTCAATTGTGGTGGGAACGGGGGAATCATCCTTGCCCTTGCCGCTAATCTCGAAGACGGGTTGCCATGTACGTCCATTATCGGCCGAAAGAGCCAGCGTCGTTTTATGACTATCGTTTTTGAAGTCGTCACGCTGGTAGCTAAATGAAAGGAGTGCCGTAGTTGCGTCACGCAAATCGGCTGTGCGCTGAATCCCGCGATTCTCCATCTCGATTTGGAGCCGCCCATCCTTCAACTGCACTTTGCCACTATCGAACGCCCCATCGTCCCCAATCTCCAACCACGCATCAGACCATGCCCGTGTCCCGTGACCGCGCCCATATTCTGAATGGCCAAACGTGCCGATGGCACGCACAATGTCATCTTTATCGTGTGAGTCCGCGACTGCCATCATCGCGTCAACCGTCACGGAGCGGACGCTGGGCAAGTTGCGCAGTTGCGTCACGGCTTCCGCTGGCACGTTGGCTGCAAAGCCATCAATAATCGGCAATATGCGCGTTACCTCACCGCCCAGCCGCCGTACCTGCGCTTCAACTGCGGCACGATCGCTCGTCGTCTGCACGATCACGGCTTGGAATGTCGTGTCATCATACGCCACCAAATTGCGTTGTGGTGCAGCTGATATGACGAATGTGCTGAATAGGAACAGCGCAAGCATGACAAAGTTGCGCCAGTTCGCTGTGGGGGTTCGGTCAGAAGGTTGGCTACCAATACTCATTTGCGATCAACTCCTCGTGTTGACGATTGCGGTCCAACATGCGTCATGCTCGACCCACTTTCAATAATGGTACTTATGTCCTACGGTCTGCCTTGCATTTTTGCTTACAATCGAAGTACTTTTGTACTATGACAATGGCTGGCGTTCACATTCCCCAACGCGCAGCAGGCTCATGGTCGCGTTTTTCTGGAGACCAAGTTATAAACCTCTGGGACGAAGTAATCCAAGTCCATTTCAATGCACTGCACACCTGCTTGCCTTCGACGAATTCGCGTCGTCTGAGGGGCTTGATAAAGATGCAATTGAAAGGGCAAGAAGTGTGAGATGAATGAGACAACCGTACTGACGAAGGGGGAGCAAGTTTCGGCCGAATGGCTCACCGCAACACTCTATAAAAGCGACGCGCTAACCTGCGGGAAAGTCGTCTCAGTTGACTTAACCGCAGAAGAGAGTAACTGGGCCGCAAGCGTTCACATTGACGTGACTTATTCAACGGACGCGCAAGGAACACGACCGCGCAAGCTGTTCCTCAAGATGACCGACACTGACACAGGCGACGGGGAGTCTTTTGGTGACTCTGAGGTCAACTACTACCTGCATGATTACATCGATGTGCCCGATGCACCGCTGGTGCGTTGTTATGATGGCGTGTATTCGGCCGAAAACCACCGCTACCATCTACTCCTTGATGACCTGTCTGCGACCCATGTCGAAGCCTTGCGAAAACCTCGCACGTTTGAACATGCGCTTGCGTTGGCAGACGCATTCGCCATCCTGCACGCACGCTGGTGGGGGGCAGAACGATTGACCGAAGCGGGGGCTGCCATGCACACCCCCGCGCATATTCAAAGATTTATCGACATTTCAGCACCCGGCCTTGAACATATCCTATGGGCAGCTCGTGCCAACCCGCAAGCGCCGGATGGAACCCAAATCACCGTTGACCTCGAACCGCATTGGCCAGACTTGTTGCGCGACGTATTTGCCAAACATCCCAACATGCTAGTAAAACGTACCGACGATGCCAATGGATTTACGCTCATTCACGGCGACCCCAACTACACAAACATCCTCGTGCCACGCGACGGCGACCGACCGCTTTATCTAATCGACCGCCAGCCCTTTGATTGGAGTTTAACAACGTGGCTAGCACTCTACGATCTCATCTACGTAATGATTCTAGATTGGAATGTAGAGACACGGCGCAATTGGGAGATTCCAGTTCTCAGACGCTACCATACAGGGTTAATCCAACGCGGCATTACGAACTATTCGTGGGATGCACTTTGGCACGATTACCAGCTCACGATCCCAATGGGGATCTATATTGCAACTGAGTATTGTCGTGGTGGCATTAATGTACGACTCTATCGACGCTGGTTGCACGTTCTGCAACGTACCCTAACCGCAATGGACGATCACAATTTGTCAGTTGAGTGATAGTCGGTATCCTAACGCGATGTCGCCACGCAACTCAACTACAACCTCTTGCAATTCCATTTCCATTCGCCGAGTGAACATGCTGTTGAGGGCGAGCTATATCCTGCCGAGATGCACTTGGTGCATGCTGACGCTGATGGCAACTTGGCTGTCGTAGGTGTGTTTATCAGCGAGGGCGCGGAAAATACCGCCTTTACCCCCGTGTGGGATAATCTTCCAGCCGAGGAAACGGAAGCCACACCCACTGGCGCGACTATTAATGCCGCTGATTTGCTTCCAGATGAGCAACTGTTCTTCCGTTATAGCGGCTCGTTGACCACGCCACCGTGTTCAGAAGGTGTACTCTGGTCGGTGATGTCTGATCCTGTGGAAATGTCGGCCGAACAAATTGAGATGTATACAGCGATCTTTAGTGGCAACAATCGCCCCTTACAGGTGCTAAATGATCGTGAACTGCAACTGGACGAATCGCCATAATAGTTTAGATGGTTAGAGAAAGTGTAATGGGATAGATCGGCCGATTTGGAGCGCGGTCGCCTCGCTCGCGTATCCTGCGGTGAACGAGAAAGTCATATCTTGGAAGGGGAGGCGCTGTTTCCACCTCCCCTTTCAAACAATTAAGCTCAAAACACATCTGAAAATTTCAGAAGCGCATGGATTTGTACAAATCTCAAATTGAGCCTACATATTCTGCAACACGTCGCGTTCTTTTTATCAACACAACTAGCGTCACCCCTGTAAACAGAACAACCCATACCAACCCTGCCACCTGATACCTGCCACCCGCTGCCACCTGCCCACTCATTCCCACCGCTGTTGGGGGCATGCCCACCGCAAAGCATTGCGAAAATTCAGAGGTATTGCCGACGCTGTCCGTTGCCGTCATCGTCAGGTGTGTGTACGTGCCGCTGGGAGCGGTAATCAGTTCGTTAAACGAGCCGTCAGGATTGTTCCCGTTGATCGAGACGGTCACGGTAAAGGAATCGAGCCAAGTTTGCCCCTCTCCATAGCCAGACGGGTGGCAAAAATCGTTTTGGTACACGTCAATCGTGTAGGTGCCGTCTGCCCCATCATATTCACCGCGCACCTGACCGCTGATGTCGGCAGCGTCAATTGTTGGGTAGTTGAGCAAGCCATTTTCGCCCTCGTCTTCGTCATCAGCGTCATTCGGGGTGACACCGTCCCGTTGGATGTCGATGCCTAAATCGCTGTTGGCATAAATGCTGTTGAAGCGTATGGTGTTGCCGTTCATATTACTGGCAGAAAAGTCCAATCCTAGTAATGTTACTCCCCCTCCTTCATTGCATAGGATAGAATTGCCGTTGCTTAAGCTGCCGCCTATTGTCATCTGCCTAACACTTCTATAGAGCGTGATGCCCGCGTTTCTGTTGCCATTGCAATTGCCCTCAGCATCAACGATGCCAATTTGATTACCGACCACTGCACCACCGATGAGGCGATCTGATAAGTGGATACCAGAATAGATATTGCCAGCGATAATGTTGCCGTCACCATTGGCATATCCGCCAATTATATTGGCGCTACCTCCTTGTAGATGCACACCATAAGCATTGGCTGGCAACCCAGCAGCAATCGCGCCAATTTCATTGCATTCAATCCGCAACGCATCAACGGCTGAGCCATAGACACCCGCATTGTTGAAGCCAGCAATTCTTAATCCACGCACGCTGCTGTCCGAGGCACCCCCGTCCCCATAGTTGACAAAGCGTAGGCCATCTACCTGTGCGCCGCTCACATGCCCTGTCCCAACAAGGCTGACTTTGAGATTTGCGGGAGTGTTGCCATTTGAACAGGTTGCGCCCGTGCTCCCCAGCGTCCCGTCGATATGTACTTCACTGGTGATGTTGGGCAGCGGGCTGCCAGCGTCGATATTGATCACCATGGGTGTTTTGAACTCGATGGTGTTGGCATCGTTGAGGGCGTTGGCATCGAGGATTGCTTCATAGAGCGTGCAGTGGCTGACTGAGCAGCCGTCGCTGTCAACGGTATCACCGGGGTTATTGACCTGGAGCGTCGTTGGTGGCGCTGTGCCGATGGCGGCGCGACAGTCCGCGAATTCCGAGCTACTGGCGGGGATGGTTCCCGGTAGCGTGTTGGAAGTGATGGCACTGATGCCCTGCGTGGCCACAAAGTTGTTGACGGTCACTGAGCCGCTGTAGTCGCCGTTACCGTCCGTTTCAAAGCCGAATAAATTTTGCAACGACGTGTAACCGCTTGCGCCCGTGCAGTCTGGGCTGGCGTAAAATTCGACAAAGTTGCGAGAATTGGGCTGACCGTTAAACGTGAAGGCGATATTGCCGCTGCTGGCGACGGCACTGTTGATGATGACGCGATTCATCAGATCGTTGCTGCCTGTGTCCACATCTTTGTTGTCATTGGCGAGGATGATGCCGTCATTGGCGAGGTCGATGGGGAGTTGTGCGTTGCCGAGGAAGCTGTTGTTATAGAAGTGGTTGGAATCGGCCGAAATTCCCAACGCAATCCCATCCTCATCATTGAAGCGAATCGCGTTCCCCAACACCTGTGTACCGATGCCAGCATTGTCAATATAAACACCATTGTGCCCATTGTAGGCCAGCAAATTCCCCTGCGCGCTATCCGTTGCATGACCAATCGTATTTCCGCTACTTCTGACAGCGATCCCATTCCGACCATTGGCAGCCGCCGTAAAGCCGTCCGCCTCCACGCCAATCTGGTTGCCCGTAATGGTGTGGGTGCCAGCCTCGATGTCGATACCATCGCCGTTATTGTTGCCAATAATGTTGTTTTCGATGTCCGCATTATCACCGCTCACACGGATGCCATCCCCCAGGTTGTATAACGCAGCGTCTCCCTCCAGCGAAACGCCGACAAAATTGCCGCGAATCCGTGCGCCATCGCCACCCACCCAGATGCCCGCACCAGACGCACCCGTGAGGCTAACGACATTGGGGATGTCAGCAAAACTACCAGCATGATTGCGATTGAGACCAACCTGTGTGTTAGGTGCATCTATGCGGATTGCATGTGAGACTGAAAGGAGATTTTGCGGCGTGCCGTCGGGGAATTGACCGAGGATGTTGCCGCCCACATAGTTGTTGCTGCCGCTGCCGTCGATCCAGATGCTATTGGTATGACGACCAAAATAGTTGAAACCAACATTCTCTTGCTCACCTTCAAGGTTCGCAGCGGTGGTCGCACCAATATAGTTGTTGTTGGCTGAATCGAGCAGGTGAATGCCAGACGAATTGGCGTTGCTTAAGATTGCGCTGCCGTCTGACGATAGCCCAATGTAGTTGCCAAGCACGCTGTTCTGGTTGGCTGACCCTGTTATCTCAATGCCGGCCACATTGTTGCGGGCGAACACGTTGCGCCGCCATGTTTCAGTGCCGCCAATGATGTTGCCATTGCCGCTCACGTGAACGCCAACCTTGTTGCCAAAGCCGCCGCTGAGACCCGACCCAAATTCGCCACAATAAATTTTGTTATTGTTGCTAAGGATGCTCAACCCGTTGTTGCCGAAACCTTCGAGGCTGAATCCCTGAATGGTGCTGCCGTTGCTGCCACCACCCAGCACAAGCCCATTGCTGGTTGACGGCAGGTTGGTGCCGCGCACGCGCAAAATCTTGACGGCGGGCGTTGACGCTGTTGGGCAGGCCGCACCCTCTTTGGTTGTGCCGTCAAAGTAGATTTGTTTGTTGACGGTTGGCAGCGGGCCAAGCGAGTTGTTGAGCAGAATGGTGACGGCCGAGCCGGGAATATCGACGGTGAGGCGAAACAGCTTGTTCGCGATGGTGGCATTGACCTCTTGCAGCGCGGCACGCAGCGTGCAGTTGCCCGAACTGTCGGCGCAAATGCCGTTACCAGCGGCAGCGTCTGCGCTATCAACAAGGCTGTCGATAACAAAGTTCGTCTCATCTGTTTCGTTGATGCAGTTGCTGAATTCAGATGTGCTATTCGTTGTAAGATTGGTCGCGGTGAGCGTGATGAATTTATCTGACGGTAGCGGGTTGGTAAGTACATGGCTGAAGATACCATAGTCAGCAAGTGGGGTGACGGTAAACGATTCCTGATATGATTGCCCTTCACCATAACCAGACGGATCGCAACTATCGTTGTAAAAAACCTCCATACGATAAGATGAGGACGGGCCAAAGTCATTGGTCGTATAGCTAAAACGCAGTTGTGTGCTGGCAGCTACTTCCCACAGCACCGGCGCATTGAAACCAACATCAGCGATTGGATCATCAATACCATCAAAAGTGACCAGAGGGGAGGATGATCCAACACTCAAGTCAATCCCCGAATTGCCGTTGGCAAAAATGCTGTTCTGTCTAATCGTCAGGCGACTATCTGGCGAGCTACTTTTGCGACTGTTCCGAATGCCACCACGTTGATTATTATGAATTGAGTTGTATTGAATGTAGCTGTGGTTACGAGAATAACCGTAAATTCCTATCTGGTTATTTGCGATAATGTTGCCACTATTTAGTTGGCCAATCTCAACTGTTCCATAGCTGTCGTTCAAAAAAACCGTCCCATAAAGCAAACCATAACTGTCGTTCCCAATTGGGTTAACGCCGTTACTGGCCACACCAATGTAGTTGTTGATCACGAGGAAATGCCCTTTTGACGCGCCGAAAATGCCTATGCCGTTACCAGATATCACGTTTCGATCCTGAGCTAGCGAGCCACCAATCGTGACATCTTTTGAATAATAGCCAATGTATAGTCCGTTACTATTGCCTTGATTGGTACTGCTGCCATTGGTTCCGATATTATTACAAGTTATGGCAACCTGTTCTACATAATTAGAGTTGAACACACTGTTACGCGTTCCGGTAACCGTAATGGCCGATGTATAACGTGATTCTGCATTCCACAATATTAAGTTTAAGCCTCGGATACTGGAATTATCGGCTCCACCATGCAATCTAAGCCCCGAATCTTCGAGATTTGCACCTGATAGCGTGATTGGGAGCGTTGCAGGTGATGTATTGGTTGGGCAAGCAGCCGTTGGCGAACCAGAACTGGTAACGCCGTCTATCGTCACGGAGTTGGTGATGTCTGGTAAGACAGTGAACGGCGCAATCGTAGCTGCGCCGGGAAAATTGAAATAGATGATGTCGTGGTCGTTGTCGTCATTGGCTTCTTCGATGGCGGCACGCAGCGTGCAGATGCCGTTGCCAGTTGCCGTTTCGCAGATTTCGTTGCCGGGGTTGCTGTCGCCTGTGTCGAGCGTACTGTTAACATAAAAGATGGAGCCGTTGGTGGCAGCGCGGTGATATTCGCTGCGTTCGGTGCTGCTCAAATGGCTGAGGTCAACGGGGGCGGCGGTCACGCTTACAGCGTTGACGGCCAGCGCGATCAGGGTCAATATGAGAGCGGAAAAGGGAAAACGGTTCATGATAAATCTCCTTTTTGCAACGTTGGAATGGTCAGAAACTCGACAAAATTTTGGACGGATGTGAAGTTGATTTGCGAGCCATCGCGCACATCTTGTAGCGAGGCACGCCACGTATCGCTTGGCGGTGTCCGCCAAAGGCGCAGAATGTAGCTGTCATAGGGAGGGGTGATAGCGTGTGCGGTTTCGCCAACATCTGTGTCCATATTAGGATTGTTCCCAAATCTGGCGGGTATTTTGGTGCGTGGGCAGTTGCCCACGCACCAAAATACCCACGAATAAATTTCTGCGGATTGGAAACCCGCACGCATTGCAGTGCTATAATCAAATTCAAGCGAATGACAGACAGCATAGAGGGCTACCGATCACACAGCGATCACTCCGCTCCGTCGTAACGCTGCAAATGAGCATGGTGCAACAACTCCACATCACACTACTTGGCGGTATCGCATTTTCGGTTGACGGACAGCGCGTGGAAGAATTGCCCAACCGTCCCGAACAGGCTCTGCTGATCTATCTGGCTTGCCACGCACTTCCCATCGCCCGTAGCGAACTCGCCCACCTCTTTTTCCAAAACAGCAATCCTGACCAAGCGCGTGCCAATCTGCGCCGTGCGCTCTCGCGTATCAAACAGCGTATTGGCGACGTATTGGAGGCAAATCGGACACGGGTTTGGATGCGAAAAGGGGTGACGGTGGTGGTGGACGCACTGGTATTCAGTGAACGGTTAGCAGAATCCTCTCACAAAGCACCACGCCCCACGCATCACGCACTACGCACCACCCTCACCCTCTACAACGGCGACTTCCTAAGCGGTTTCCACCTACGCGACGCGCCAGAGTTTGAAGAGTGGATGATTGCAGAGCGTGAGCGGTTGCGGCTGCGGGCGATTCAGGGGTATTCGCAGCTTGTCGCGTTGTCGCGTGCGGCGGGTCAACGCGCAGCGGCACTTGACGCTGTCAATCGGTTGCTAGCGATTGAGCCGCTGTTGGATCAGGCGCATTTGAGCAAGATGCAGTTGCTGGTTGACAGTGGACAGCGCAGTGCGGCGGTGCAGCATTATGAGGCGACGCAAGCACGCTATCTGCGCGAGTTAGGGATGGGGGTTTCGGCCGAACTCACCGCCCTCTACCAACAACTCACCGTCCAGCGTTCCCAACCGCACACCGCTGACCTGATCGGCCGATCCAGCGAACTGACCCAAATTGCCGCCCACCTCGCTGACCCAGCGTGTCGCTTTTTGACACTGGTCGGTCTTGGGGGCAGCGGCAAAACGACGCTTGTGCTGGCCGCCATGCAGCAACAGCAACACCGCTTTGCCGACGGCACAACCTTCATCAATCTTGTCGGCAGCAGCGACATGGCGCAGACGGTTGCCGCCGCGCTCAACCTCGCACTCAGCGGCGCGTCAAGCGCACAGGCACAGGTCATCGACTTTCTGGCCGACCGTCACCAACTACTAGTACTCGACAATTGCGAGGAGCTGCTTGGACAGGCCGACTGGTTGGTGCAGCTATTGGAAGGTGCGCCCAAGTGCAAGCTGTTGACCACCTCACGCGAGACGTTTGATGTGGCTGATGAGTGGCTTGTTGATGTGGGTGGGCTGGATGCGGGCGATTCGGCCGAATTGTTCATCCGCGAAGCGACCAAAGCGGACGCAACCTTTGACCCCGACAAAAACGACCGCACCGCCATTGGGCAGATCGCTGGCTATCTCGGCGGACACCCGCTGAGCATCGTCTTGGCCGCGAACTGGGTGCGTCACTTCACCTGCGCGGAGATTGCGGCGCAGTTAAGCGGCGGCATCGGCTTGCTGCACAGCGACAGCACGACATTGCCCCCGCGCCAGCGCAGTCTTGCAATGGTACTCGACGCAAGTTGGCAGCGACTCAGCGCAAGTGAGCGGCAAACGCTCTGTCACCTCTCCGTCTTTCGCGCTGGCTTTACTCGTGCGGCGGCCGAGTCGGTGGGAGGTGCGGCGTTGGTCGATCTGTTGCGGCTGGTGCAACGCGCCTTGCTCCAGCGCAACGGCGAACGCTTTGTGCTGCATGAGGCGATCCGACAGTTTGTGGCGGCGCGTGCAGCCGCATCAGCATGGTTTGTGGCGGCCGATACTAGGGCCAGCCACGCCGCCTTTTTTGCCGAGCGGGGCAGACAGTGGGACAAGCAGTTGCAGGGAGCGGAAGAAAAACAGGCGTTGGATCAGATTTCGGCCGATTATGAAAATATCCGCAGCGCGTGGCAATATGCGATTGAACGGCATGATGACGCTGTGTTGCAGGCGTTGTATCGGCCGATTTATCAGTGGGCGGCCGTGCGAAGTCGCTATCAGGTGGCAGAAGCACTTTTTGCAGATGCTGATCCACGTAACAGTTGCCTACGCACGATGATTGCGCTTTATCGCGCCCATCTGTTGACGATGGTTGAGCAATACACACACGCCGAGACGCTTATCGCCGCAACCCTGCCGCAGATCGAGCCGTGCGATCCAACAGATCGCGCATACGCCAATTTCATCATTGCGGCAACATGGCGCATGATGAGCCACCGCACACGCGCAATCCCTTTTCTTGACAAGGCACACGCGCATTTCCACACCGCCAACCACGTCACTGGCTTGACGCAAACGCTCAATGGGCTGCTTGAGTGCCATTTCTTTACGGATGGCGACAGTCAAGCATTGCTGCCACAGGCACAACTTGCGTTGGCGTATGCGGAATCGGCCGAATGGCCCAGCGCACAAGCGGCTGCGCTCGATATGCTCGCTAAAATCAGTCGGCAGGAGGGGCAGACAGCCGCCGCAATTGGCTATGTAAAACGCGCCTTGCAGATCAATGAAGAACTCGGGTCGATCCGTTCACAAGCTGTCCGCTGGAATGAATTGGGCACAATCTATGTCGGAATACGCCATTACGCTGAGGCGGCAGCCCATTTTGAAGCGGCGATTCAACTGTGTCGTTCAGTCGGACTGCGGCGTGAAGCAGCCGTTTGCACCGTCAACGTGGCTGGCTGTTATGCCCAGTTAGGCCGACTCCATGAGGCACAAACATTGCTCGAAGCGCGGCTTGCCTCCCCCGTGCGAGCATCTGACGACAATTTGACGACGCTCTATCAGTACCTAACATTTGTCATGTTGCAGCAGGGTGATTTGGCTCGCGCCAGTGCATGTTTGCAGCACAGCTTGCGCTTGATTTTAGAACATGATGTACCAATCTGGCGTACCAGGGCGAGCATCGACCTTGCCACACGCTATTTGATTGCAACAGAGGCGTGGTCGCTGGCAGCACGCACGCTACGCACGATAGAAAACGACCCTCTGCCCAGTCAATTTTTTGAGGAGCCAAGCGAACGCTATTGGGCGCAAATCCTAGCAGACTATCGGGCGACGACAGGGGCAACGAGCCAGCAACTGCTGTTGAGCGAGCTGTTGGCGCATCTAAATTTAGCCGGGTAAACACGCGCTCATAACAAAATGTAAACGAAACTCAGTATCTGCCTATTTCACATCGGTCAAAAGACGTATCTATTGCACGCTCGTTGAGCAATGACGTAACCTATCCCCAGCGTGGCGTCAGTTCGTCGGTAGTTCCCGCTCGTCACGACCTGCATAGTCTACGTCCACACTGCGAATAAACTGAAACGGTTTCCCAGTTGCCAGTTCCTCAGTCGCGTGCGCGATAAGCCCAGCGGTGCGCCCGAGTAGAAACACCGCCTTGCCCATTCGCCAGTTCATCCCCATATCTGAGATGAGGGCAGCTAATGCGCCATCAACATTAAGCGGCAGCGATTTGCCGGTTGTGCGTCGCAGCTCGTCAACAATGGCCTCGGCTAAGCGTGTGAAGTCGCCGCTGATGTCCCAGCCGCGCGCTAACGCCAGCAAGCGTTCTGCACGCGGGTCGGGATTGTGGAAACGATGTCCAAACCCTGGCAATCGTCGCTTTTCTGCGCGTGCCGAAGCCACAATTGCGCTCGCCATCGCTTCAATCGACGCACCCTCACGGCTAGCCATTGCGTCTTGCAGCAATCTGGCGCAGGCTTCACCCGCGCCGCCATGCGTGTCGCCAATTGCACTGACGCCAGCCGCGACCGCTGTCTGCAACGGCACGCCGCAGTTGGCAACCGCACGCGCCGTGTGGGTTGAGGGTGAATTGATCCCGTGAACGGATGTCAGAACGAGCATTGCCTCTAGCAGTTCGCCCTCATGCCCCTTCGGCAGGTCGCCCATCATTAACAGATAGAATGTGTCACCAAAGGAGTAACGCCCACCCATTTCAGCTAGGCTGTAACCATGTAACAAAATGCGGTCGGCGTGAAGGTCTGCGATAGCGGTCGTGACAGTCATCAGTTATCCTCACTTAATCTAGAAAAGCGCGATGCGGACATCAACAATGCTGATGCCTTGTCCAATGGGATGCACGATAACGGGGTTGAGATCAATGCTAGCAATGCGATTATTGGCGTCTAGCGCAAGAGCGGATAGATTGACAAGAAGTTGTTGCAACGCCAATTGGTCCGAAGGCGGATGATTGCGATACCCTGCCAGCAAACACTGCGTCTTAGACTCGGAAAGCATTTGACCGGCTTGAGCGTGGCTGATCGGGGGCATGCGTAAAACGACATCGTCAAGTAATTCGACCAGAATGCCGCCAGCACCCAGCGCAATGATTGGCCCAAACTGCGCATCGTGCTGCAAGCCGACAATAACTTCAACACCCGTAGAGGCCATCTTTTGGACAAGCAGCCCCTCTAGTGTCGCATCAGTTGTCCAGTCAACGGCAGTCAAAAGTGTTCTGCTGGCAGTATGAACTGCATCGGCCGAATTCAACCCCAATTTTACCAATCCTCGATCTGACTTATGGCTCATTTCGGCCGAAATCGCCTTGACTGCCACTGGATACCCCAGCGCATCCGCAGCCTGCACCGCAGCCTCAGCGGACCGAACTAGGCGGAATGGCGGCAGTTCAACCCCATAGCTTTGTAGCAATTGGGTCGCCTCAAGATAGTTCATTTGGCTAGCCATCGGCAATCTCCTCAGCACGACGGCGTTGCCAATAGCTTACAGCATGACCCAGCGCACGAATGGCACGCTGTGGGCTGGCATAGACAGGCACACCGAACTAGGCGACAACTGGGGCAACAAATATGCCATCGCTGTCCGCTCTTGGGAAAACAACTGGGACGAGTTGGCTGCCTTTTTCGCCTTCCCTGCCGAGATTCGTCGCGCCATTTATACAAC
>JAUIAP010000104.1 GCA_030425205.1 Anaerolineae bacterium | reverse complement strand
AGCGGCACGCTCCACGCCCCGAAAATCGCCCAGAATGATCTTGGCAGCAAATCGAGGGGTTGCAAGTGCGGATGACGAAAAAACGCTGTCAGCGCAAATATGAGCCAAATGGCGATCAGCACCATTCGGCCGAATTGTCGCTTGCGCTGACCTGCTTCTGTCTCAGCCACTAATTGCAGCTTGGCCTTGCGCAACTCAGCGTTGGTAATCATCCTAAGAACGCGCCCCCGTACAGCGCGCGTTCCCGCACGATGCCCTGTGCCTGTTGTTCCGCAATCCGCTGTTCTTGATAGCTGTTCAACGTCGCTTGCAAACTTTCACGCCACTGCGCCAACTCCGCCTTGCGCACAGTGCGGTCACGGAAGAAGACCACGTGGGCATGGTCATGGTCGCTATCGCGATGCACCATCAGCCGCCAATCTGTCGGGAATCGGGTCTCAGCCTGCGTTTGCCATTTGGCACTCGTCATCGTGCGGGTGAAATCCTCATCCTGCATCATGCCGTCGCGTACCGACAAGACGAGGGTGTAGGTGTAGCGATTGGACTGTGCTTGTTCTTCTGCCCACGCAACGACATCCTCATGGCTGTGTCGCCCCTGTGCGCTATGCCACTGACCACGCAAAAACTCTTTTGGGTTCTCAAACTTGTGCCCGTACCCAATGTAGTGCACGGCGCGACTCAGTTGTCTGATGGTCACGCGACCTTTGGGGGTGCGATTCTTGATATAGCGTGCATGGACAATGGTGCGCGTCTCCATCACTGCATTCCCAAACGCTCAACCAGCTGTTGCCACGCTGCGCTATCGATTTCAATCGTTCCCTTGAGCTGTTTGACCGAACGGTTGCGTCCGCGCTTTTGTCGCTGTTTGTACGCTTCATAAAGTGCATTATGCAACGGGTCATTGCCGTTCAACGCCAGCGCCGCTCGAATCTCGCTGGGATGATTGAGTTGTTCGGCTAGCTGCCGTAGTTGGAGAAAGTAAATTTGCTGCGCCGTCTCCTTAGCTTCCTCAGCAGCAATCACGGCCTTGACCAGCAACTTGAGATAGCGATCCATTTGCTGCTGCACCGTTTGCATAATTGAGTCTTCAATTTCTCGCAGCACAACCGTTTTTTCAACCGTCTCATCATCCGCTGTCCAGCTAGCGAGTTCCTGCCACAACGTGTCATCTACTGCGCTCGTTTTTTGCAGTCGCGTTATGGCACGTTGGTGAGCGCGTTGTTGTCGCTCTTTGAAGGCGCTGTAAAGGGCATCATGCACAGCATCTTCTTCGGGGAAGAGCGCGAGTGCATCATAGATTTGGTCGGGATGGTCGAGGCCATCGGCGAGTTGACGTAGCTGCACAAAAAAGACCTGCTGCGCCATCTCCTTGGCCTCGTTCGCGGTCATAACTGCTTGTGAGAGTAGCTTGAGATATTGGTTGAGCGCACGACCTGCGCCTTGTTTTGCGACGAGCCGCTGCACCTCTAAATTGAGGGTCACCGCATCTTCGTCTGAATATTGCAAACCACGACGAATGAGGTATTCAACGGTGCGGGTGAAATTCGTGTGCAGATTTTGTGCCGTCTTTTCAACGGCTTCAACGGTGCGCCGTTCGAGACGGATTGATTTGAGTAAGCGTTCACGAGCGTGAAAAATATCAGTTGTCATCGCAGCTCCCCAGTGCGTTAAATTTACGCAAAAGCATAGCAAAAACGCGGCTGGATTTCACGCCGTGCAGATACAAATCCGCTTGATTTTTGAACGGTAAAAATCGCTGGAAAAGTTAACATAGGTTAAAATTCATGTTTCTGCTTATCTTGCGTACGCACCCCCCTGCCATTTGTAATACAAATCTTTGTCATTAGTTTAACTAGCCGATCATCTATCAGCGGCTTATGCCGCGCTCATTCTGGACTGTGACAGACGACCGAATTCGGCCGATTGCGATATACCACAAAGCACCGCGCAATTGGGGTAGGGCAAAAAAAGAGGCCTACGTGGTTGCCCACATAAACCTCTTTAGCTTAACTATCGTACTGCGTTCCGTCTAATTCAACTGCCAGAATATGTCGCCAGTCAGCCGCAAAACCTAATCGCCCGCAAGCGGTAAATCGGCATATTCACGTAGCTTGTCCTCCATCTTGGCAGCCGCTTCCAAGACCGCTTCACGGGTGACGACTTCGGGTCGGCCGATGTAGACGGCAGGGGATCGCGTGCCACCGCTCGCCGTTTTGACGGTCGTGTTGGCACGCAGATAGACCTCATCCCCCCGCTTGCGATGGCTGACTGCCACGATAAACGTGTTGCCATTAACCCGCAGATGCAGCGGCCGACGGAGCGTTTGCAACTGACAATCTGGGACGTCCTCCAACGCCTCTGACCCAAAGTAGACACGCAACAATCGGGCGGCCTGTTCGCTTGGCGAAAGCTGCAAAAAGTCGTTGATGCGTTGGCGTGCCGTATAGAGACTTGTCTTGACGGTAGACAGGCACAGATTGAGTTCGTTGGCAATCTCTTGGATCGTGTACCCGTACCGCAAGCGCATCCCCATACAGGCGGCAAACACCTTGGCTTTGTCCCGACTGCGCTGTGATTCCTTGGTCAACATTGCCAACAGGATGTCCTGCATCTCGCGCTCGATGCGTTGCCAATGCTTGCTCTTCTCGCCATCCCACTCCTGCCACAACAGGTGTTTCTCAGGCGAGTGCATAATGAGTGGTTCTGGCATCGCGCGACTGTCTTCACCACGATCAAACTCGTCGATGTTGTCATGCTGGATGTCGAGTGCCAGATGTTTGTCACGCTCACGGTTGAAGCGCGGGTCTTTGTTCCAGACCTGAAAGAAGATGTAGCTACGCAGTTCACGGTAGGCGGCGGCATAGGCATACCCTGCGGTCTGACCTTTCGCCGCTTGTTCCAGTAAGTTCAGGAAGACAACCTGCTTGAGATCGTCATACAGATCACCGCGCTCATGCCGATTGAGTGCCAGCGACTGGCACACCTTGCGAA
>JAUIAP010000015.1 GCA_030425205.1 Anaerolineae bacterium | reverse complement strand
CATCTTCTACGTGCGCTATCTGACCATAGACAATACGCTCGACGTGACGCTCATGCGCTATGAGGTTGCGACGGGCGAACAGATTGAAATTGTCAAAGATGGGGTGTGGCCGCGTGTTTCACGACAGGGTGAGCGCTTGACCTACATCACGGTCGATCCAGAGACGCAGGAGCGCGGGGTGGTTGTCAGTGATTGGGATGGTGAAAATGGGGTGGAAGTAGTCGAGAATGGGATGTACTTTGATGTTGATACGCCGCTGTTTTCGGCCGATAACGACTATATATACTTCACCGCCTCCCTTGCTGGACAGAAGGTGTCATGGCTCGACTGGCTTTTTGGCGTAAAGACGGCGTTTGCTCATGCGGACGCCAATGTACCTGTCGAGTGGATGCGCGTGCCGGTTGGCGGGGGTGAGCATTTGCAACTATGTGGCTCACCGCCACCTTGCGCTTCGGCCGAAAACAAAGTCATCATCTACGGGGACCTCTCAGTAGCAGACGACACGCTCTATTTTACCACAACTGAAGGGTTATTCTCTATGCCAGCGCAGGGTGGCAGCTATACACAGCATAGTGCCGCCGCGACCATGAGAACGTTTATTGGTCAAGTGGCGGCACCGTAACGGAGTGGGTTTAGCGTTGATGATTGGGACGGGCGTCTAACTCATCTCTCCATTTTTAAAATGCGATCGGGTCGCATTCATACCCTTATTTTTGCAGCATGTGGGCGGTGTATTGTTCAGATGCCCACTGTGCAATCATCGATTGTTGCGCATCGGTTGCGACTTCACTACCTCGCCCGTTAAAGCGCAGCGTAATGGTCATGCTGTCCGCGACCGCACCATCTGACTGCACCGTATCAAAAGAGGCAAATTGTTTCTGCCACGTGTTTAATTGAGCCGCCTGTTCGCTGTCCAATTCAAAGTGGGGTGTGCCAGTTGTGCTGGTATCTTTACAGTCAATGGCTGTTGCCATATTGTCACTGCCGATTTCCAATGAATCACAGAAACCCGCAATACCGCCCGAGCGGCTCCACATCAGGGCTGATTCCGCTGACATTGGCTCTTCCATCCGAATGACGTCGCCTGTTAGGTCGGTGTGAAAGGTTGCCTCAGCCTCGCCGGCCCGCAACACGACCAGATAACCGGGAACGATGACCTGCAAGCATGATTCGGCTGGGCCGCCAAGTCCCAGACAGCTGTCGCTCCATTCGCGCTCTTCGACTGAGACGATCTCAATCGCATCTACATTGCGCTCACTCTGTTCAGCCCACATCTGCCGCGCACGTTCGGCCGGCTCAATTTGTGTTGGACTTGGCTCAGCGGTAGGTTCATCACCGCTCCCTGACTCAGCCGCCGTACATGCGCTAACGAACAGCGTTAACAGCAGGACACTAATGAGCAGCATCATCTTTTGTAAGCGGACAGTCTGAGTCCGCGCGAATTGTTTTCGTTGTAACATTTATTCAATCTCCTATTCAACTAACAGGCGTTGCCTGCACTTTTTTGTTTTGTTTCGACCAGAATATCGTTTGGGATATCGGGGGTCGACATTACAATAACGCAGTTGACGGCCAAAATGTTCCATTTCGCAGCAACGTTGCACTGCAATGCGAAAATTCAGCGGTTAAGTTTGGTATAGATTCATCCGGCGCCTGCGGACTGACAAAGCTGGCTCACTCGCTTATTTTGTGACTTTGAATGGGCGGCGAGTTTTCCTGGCATTTTGGCGAGGTCTGGTTGTGCTCCCTGTTGGCAGGTTGACATTGCATATAAATCATTGAAAATAAGGTTAGTGAGGACGTCATTATGAACAACCGTATCCCATATCTCTTCGTTGCGTTGGGCAGCACCCTTTTTTTCGCTTTGGTTGTCGCCTGGGGATTGCAGACAAACAAGACGGTTATGGCTTCATCGGCTGTTGTCCCAGTTGATGAACCGAGCCGCTCGATTGGTGTGGGATCGCTGTCATCTAATCGAGTCGCAAGCAGCGAACAGAGCACAACGGTTGTTGTCAGCTATACGGCGTCATCCGAAAATTTTGCCAATCCCGAGCGGGGGATGTACCAACAGTTTGAGTACCATTCTGACAATTTTGTGCCGCTGTGGCAGCCCGCATTGCAGGATTTACGCGAAAACGATCAGGTGACCTTGGTGCTTTGTCTGTTTTATTTGGAGCTTTACGTCACAGAGCCGATCAGCGAAACCTATTTAGACAACATGCAGGTCGAGTTAGATAAGATACGCGACTCTGGTCTCAAATGTATCGTGCGTATTGCCTACACAGACGTCAATCCGTTGATTGATCCCGACACAATGGAAGAGCGGCCGGCGACACCGCCCTACGGGGACGCCGATAAAACGATGGTGCTGAATCATATTGGTCAGCTTGAACCGATTTTACGTGCCAATGCGGACATTATTGCGGTTGTGCAAACGGGATTTATCGGTGTTTGGGGTGAATGGTATTTTACAGATCACTTTGTTGCGGATCCGAATTTTCCGTCGACTGTGACATCGGCCGATTATGCCAATCGCTTCGACGTCGTGACGCGCACGTTGCAAGCGTTGCCCATCACACGCTCTATCCAGCTCCGCACACCCCGCTACAAAACCAACATGTTTGGCGTCACGGTTCCCATTACGCCCGCGCTCGCCCATTCAGGCAGCGATTTGGCTCGAACAGGGCATCACAACGACTGTTTTCTCGCCAGCTCAACGGATGCGGGAACCTATGTCTCAACAACGCTCGAATATCCGTATTTGGAAGCTGAAACGCGCTATCTGCCGATGGGGGGCGAGACGTGTGCGTATAATCCACCCCGCTCTGACTGTCCAACTGCACAGGCTGAACTGGCGCAATTCCACTGGTCGTATCTGCATCGTGGCTACAATCTCGCTGTCTTAAACAGTTGGGGCGACTGTCTTGACGAGATCACGCGCCGCTTGGGGTATCGCTTTGAGCTGATTGAGGGGACTTATGACAGCACGGTGGCTCAAGGGGACAATCTAAACGTCACGATTGTGCTGCGCAACGTTGGGTATGCCGCCCCGTTCAATCCGCGCGATGTCCAGATCATTCTCGAAGATGTCACGCGCCGCGCCGCGCCCGTGGTCTTGCCCGTTGATGAAGACCCACGTTTCTGGTTGCCCGGCACAACGGTGACCTTGACACACGCCATCCCCATTCCGTCTGATTTGGCTGTGGGCAATTACAGGCTGCGTCTCAACCTGCCCGATCCCGTAGCGCGTCTGGCAGACATACCCGCCTATGCGATCCGCTTAGCCAATGTCGGGACGTGGATCAGCAATACGGGTTACAACGACTTACAGCACACGATCACGGTCGTGAACGAAACCGGTGCGGGGACGACGTATTACGTCTCGCAAGAGGCGCACGCAAGCGATGCGAACCCTGGCACGTTGGCACAGCCGTGGGCAACATTGCAACATTCGGCCGATACGATGGTCGCAGGTGACACCGTTTTGGTTCGAGCTGGTGTCTACACCGCTGGTGCGCAGATTAGCACGTCCGGCAGCGCGGCAGATGGCATGATCACCTACAAAAACTTTCCCGGCGAAACACCCATCATCGACGGATCAGCATTAACCGTCCCGCCTGCCGACAACGGGCTGTTTATGCTGGAAAATGTCAGCTATGTGCGCATCGAAGGGTTTGAACTGCGCAACTACCGTGCTACTAACGCGGGTAGAACGGCGGTTGGCATCTATGTCAGCGGAGCAGGCACACAGCTGCAGATCGTGGGCAATCACATTCATCACATCTCGTCCGAAAGCAGCAACAACTCCGACGCTCATGCGATTGCCGTGTATGGCACGGAGGCACCAGACTCCATCAACAATCTGCTGATCAGCGACAACACCATCCACGATCTGGAACTGTACTATAGTGAAGCACTGGTGCTGAACGGCAACGTCGAGCAGTTTGAGATCAGTCGTAATACCATTCATGATGCAGACAATATCGCCATCGACCTGATCGGGTTTGAACAGACCTCAAGCGATCCATATGACCAAGCACGCGATGGCGTCGTACAGGATAACGTCGTCTACAACATCGACACACTGCAAAACACGGCCTATTTGGAGCGTTCGGCCGCTGGTATTTATGTCGATGGCGGGACGCGCATTCGCATTGAGCGCAACCTTGTCTACTCGGCGAACTTGGGGATTGAACTTGCCAGCGAACATGCGAACCGAGCGACAAGCTACATCACCGTTGCCAACAACGTGCTTCACCACAATCACCTCGCTGGCTTGGCGATGGGTGGGTACGATGAGTTACGGGGCAGCACGACGCACACCAATATTTTCAACAATACGTTTTATCACAACGACACCGACGCAGAAGGTAATGGGGAAATCTGGATTCAGTATGACACGAGCGACATCGCCATCAAGAACAACATCATCTGGGCAGGTGCAGGCAGTTATTTGCTGACCAACTACTACAACAAGACGATGACCTACACGCTCGATCACAATCTCTACTTTACGGATACGGTGGGGGAAGAAGCCAACTGGGTGTTTATGAACACAGATTATCAGGGCTTGACGGCGTGGCAGTCGGCGACTGGCTTCGATTCCAACTCACAATTTGCCGACCCGCAGTTTGTCACGTCTAACGAGTTTGATTGGCATCTACAGCCACAATCCCCCGCTGTTGATATGGGCGATAGCAGCGTAGACAGTGGGTTAACGGATATTGACGGGCAGCCGCGCATCTTTAACAGCGTGATCGATATTGGCGCGGATGAGGTGAACGGTGTTCTGACGCAAGTTGAGTTGGATGCGGTTGAGATTTCGGCCGAAAATTCCCTCCCCACGATTCTCCTCTTACTCCTGTTTGTTGCGACTATCGTGGCAACTTTTTTAAGGCGTCGTCTGAACCGCTAATGTCAAATCCCGGCACTTCGCCTGTCTGCTCTATCTACTGCCTGAAGCGGTGCTCGTATATGGGGATTGTGTGGTTAATCCCGCACCGCGATTCGGGCCAGTCACACATAGTGATAAAATAGCGTGGGAGCGCAACCATCTTGGTTGCCAGCGTGAAGAAGCGACCAAGTGGAGCACGCTCCCAAATGACAAGATCGAAACTCAAATAAAAGGAAAGCTGATGACAAAACAAGCAGATATTGGCCTGATTGGGCTGGCGGTAATGGGACAGAACTTAGTCTTGAACATGGACGATCACGGCTTCACGGTCGCCGTCTACAATCGTACAACCAGCAAAGTTGACCGCTTTATCGAGAATGAAGCGCAGGGCAGCAACGTGATCGGGACACACTCGCTCGAAGAACTGGTCAGCACCCTAAAACGACCGCGCCGCGTGATGCTGATGGTTAAGGCGGGTGCGCCCGTCGATGCGACCATTCAGCAGCTGATTCCACTGCTAGAGCCGGGCGATATTGTCATTGACGGCGGCAATTCACACTATCCAGATTCCACGCGGCGCACAAAAGAGTTGGCAGAACATGGGATGTTATTTATTGGAACGGGGGTGTCAGGCGGTGAGGAGGGCGCGCGCTTTGGCCCATCGATCATGCCCGGTGGCGCACCAGAGGCATGGCCGCACGTCAAGCCGATCTTCCAGGGTATCGCCGCCAAAGTCGCGGATGGCTCCCCCTGTTGTGATTGGGTCGGGGAAGAAGGAGCGGGGCATTTTGTGAAGATGGTGCATAACGGCATTGAGTATGGCGACATGCAGTTGATTTGCGAGGCGTATGATTTGATGCATCACGCGCTCGACATGTCGGCCGATGAGATGAGTGCTGTGTTTGCCGATTGGAATGCGGGGCAGCTTAATTCGTATTTGATCGAAATTTCGGCCGAAATTCTCGCCCACAAAGATGATGATGGGCAACCTACCGTCGATAAAATTCTCGACACCGCAGGGCAAAAGGGGACGGGCAAATGGACAGCCGTTTCCGCATTGGAAAGCGGTATTCCGCTGACGCTGATCGGCGAGGCTGTCTTCTCGCGCTTCCTGTCTGCACTGAAAGATGAGCGGGTCAATGCGGCCGACGTGTTGGGGTCAGCAATTTCGTCCTATAGTGGCGATAAGGCCAGCTTTATCGCTGATTTGGAGCAAGCACTGTATGCCTCAAAGGTCATCTCCTACACGCAAGGGTACATGCTCATGCGTGCCGCATCTGAAGATTATGGCTGGAACCTAGCGTATGGCAATATCGCGCTGATGTGGCGTGGGGGTTGCATTATTCGCGCCGCCTTTTTGGACGACATCAAAGCTGCGTTTGCCAAGAATCCTGACTTAACCAATCTGCTGCTGGACGCCTATTTTGCGGAACAAATCCAAGCGGCTGTTGCTGGATGGCGGCGCGTCATCGGTGTGGCAACGTCGCTGGGTATCCCCGTGCCAGCCATGTCGTCCGCACTCGCATTCTATGACGGCTACCGACGTGAACGACTGCCAGCCAACCTGCTACAGGCGCAACGCGACTACTTTGGCGCACACACCTATGAGCGCGTTGATAAACCACGCGGTGAATTCTTTCACACCAACTGGACAGGACAGGGTGGTAACGTGACGGCAACGACGTATGACGCTTGAGTGATGGAAAAGGTATGGTGCATGGTGCGTGTACGGAGGTCATTACGCACTATGCACCACGCGCTGTCAACCGCTTGGAATCCCGCACGAAAGCGAAAACAGTAACGCGCCAACCAGCTTAACAACTCCCTAACAACTTCTCAATAATTCCCCAATTGTCCAACCACATTTCCTACATACCGATGCTGTAACATTCCTGTCAGTTGAAATAAACGACAGGAAAGTGACGGTTTTACAAAATATACTGACGACTACGAATGCGTGGTCGTGAACGTATTGCGCAATCAAGTCATCACGCAAAACGCAATACGCAAACACAGCAATCTCATGATAACGCAAAAATTTTCTAGGCTCATTGCCACCCTTTTCTTACTAACGACACTGGTTCTAGCGGCTTGCAGCACGCCGACCGAGGAAACGGTCAGCGCAACGAATGCGGCTGATACAACTGAACAACAGGTTGAGGCTGCGACACAGGCGGAACCGACGACGGTAGCCGAGGTTGTGGTTGTCTCAACCGAAACCACAGCTGAAGCAGACTCAACCCAGGCCACCGTTCCAACCGTTGTCGTCGCGACACCAGTGACCGCTGACCAACTAGAGACAGCGACCACCATTACGCTCGCCGACGCAGCCACGACCATCACGGGCGAGGGCGCAAGCGTCAGCGACAACGGCGTGACCATCACCCAGAGCGGCACATACGTTTTACAAGGCACGCTCACCAATGGACAGATTTTGGTCGATAGCAGCGATGACGCGCCCGTTTATCTCGTTCTCAACGGCATCGACGTGAGCAACAGCACAACGTCCCCCTTGACCATCAGCGACGCCGATGAGGTCATCATCGAACTAGCCACGGGGAGCCAAAACGTTCTCACCGACGGCGCAAACTACGTTTTTGCCGATGAGACGACCGACGAGCCAAATGCGGCTCTATTCAGCAAGGCAGACATGACCATCATGGGCGACGGCACGCTGACCGTCAACGGCAACTACAACGATGGCATTGCCAGCAAAGACGGCTTGGTGATCGCCAGCGGCACACTGGTTGTCAACGCGATTGACGACGGCATTCGCGGCAAAGATTACTTGATCGTGCAAGGCGGCGACCTGACCGTAAACGCGGAAGATGACGGTCTCAAAGCGGATAATGAAGATGACACGACGCTCGGCTATGTTCTGATTGAGGCTGGCAGCGTGACCATCGCATCGGGCGGCAAAGGGATAAACGGCACAAATCTGTTGACGGTGGACGGCGGTACGCTGGTGGTCAATTCGGCCGATGACACCCTCCACTCCAACGGCGACATCGTCATCAACGCGGGCAGCATGACCCTCGCATCTGGCGACGACGCGATTCACGCCGATAGCAGCATCACCGTCAACGGTGGCAACATCGACATTACCCAATCTTATGAGGGGATCGAAAGCACGATTATCACCCTCAACGACGGCACGATTAGTCTCGTTTCGAGCGATGACGGCATCAATGCGGCCGACGTAACCGCAGTGACCACAGGCGGACGCGGCGGTGGCGGTGCTGCCGAAGGGGTTTACCTCATCGTCAACGGCGGCACGCTGATCGTCGATGCGGGTGGTGATGGCGTCGATTCAAACGGCGTGATTGAAATGTACGATGGTCTTATCATCGTCAACGGGCCAACGGCCGACAACAATGGCCCACTTGATTACAACGGCACATTCACAATGGTGGGCGGCTTTTTTGTCGCCACGGGCAGTGCTGGTATGGCGCAAGCCCCATCAACCATCTCGACGCAAAATTCGCTGCTCGTCAACTTCGATCAAACGCTGACTGCTGGCACGCTCGTGCATATCGAATCGGCCGATGGCTCAAATCTGCTCACCTTTGCACCGAGCAAACCGTTCCAATCGGTCGCCTTCTCGTCACCTGAGCTGATTCAAGGCGAAACGTACACCGTCTATTACGGCGGCACGGCGAGTGGCGACACGTTGGCTGGGTTGTATGAATCGGCCGATTATCAAAACGGCACCCAATTCGTCCAGCTCACCCTCGATTCTAGCGTTGTCACCTACGGTGAGGTTCAGCGTGGTGGTCGTCGCTAACGACCCTCTTTGACAGACAACGCAATTCAACAGTAGGGGCGAGGTAAATGGTTTTTGAGGCTTGGTTAACGCACAAGCCAACGCCGTTTATCTCGCCATTTCTTGTAGGCAATCACACACAAGAGGGCGAGACAAACGGTATAAACATCTGCTCAACGATTGACCATGCGCCGTTTGCCTAGCGCCTACGACCATTTCTCCTGATCGGCCGATGCGGTCGAGGACACGGTGATCTTAGAGTTTGAGTTTGTCGCGCTGTCAAACGGAAAGTGTTTCAACGCTGTATAACGCTATGTTTGTAGACTATGGGAACCAAAGTTTATCGACAAAGTGCTATAATCGAGATGAATAGTGCGACAATGTGTATAGGGAAAGCAGATGCGACGAAACGACGGAAAGCCAAAACGTAAAGCTCGAAAAACAATGCCGCTCTTTTCGTTTGGCTTTAGAGATAATCCACTTACGGAGAATTACAGACATCCAGTATGGAGCGATGAGAGAAGCGGTGGAAATCACTCAGTCGCCTCATTGTTTGCTGGCTGTGGTGGATTAGATTTGGGAATGACGGGAGGTTTTTGGCATCATGGCTCATATTTTGAGCAGTTACCTTACGATGTCATTTTCGCCGCTGACAACAGCAAGGATGCCGTCAATGCTTACAAGCTAAATCTAAGCGATCATATTTCCCTTGTTGATTTGAGTTCGGCCGATGTCAGCCTCTTTCCTGCTGTTGATGTCTTGACAGGTGGATTTCCGTGTCAAGATTTCTCTTCTTCTGGGACGAAGTCAGGATTTGATGGGAAGCGTGGACAACTGTACAAAGTGCTTTCTCGATACATGAGCGTCCATCAACCCAAGATCGTCATTGCTGAGAATGTGCCGCATCTTGCACGTTTAAGGGGAGGCCTCTACCTTGAGACAATTCTAAGGGAATTTGAGGCTGAAGGCTACAGCTTTGATGTTTGGGACTTATATGCTCCCGATTATGGGCTAGCGCAAAGCCGAAGACGGCTGTTTTTGGTTGGTGTTCGGGAAGATCTTGTCGGTTTTCCTGTAAAGCCGCCCCCTGCATTCATAAACGCTCATGTTACGATAGATGAATGCTTGTCAGATTTAGAATCTGTTTCCGATGAATCAGTTACGAACCAAAGTCAATACTTTGTTGCCACAAAAGCAACATCTGGTGGCGGACAAGGCGATCACACAAACCAAGTTGGGAAGGTTGCATATTGTATTCGGGCAAATTCACGCGGCAGGATTCAGTTCCATTACAAACTTCCACGCAGATTGACTGTGCGAGAATGCGCTAGACTACAATCTTTTCCCGACGAATTCATATTCCCTTTTTCAACACAACGGAACTTAAGACTGATAGGCAATGCCGTGCCGCCTTTATTAGGCCACTACGTTGCCCGTTCAATCTCACATTATTTGACTGGTCAGCCATCAAACCAATGCAAACTCTCGCCAAAAAGGGTCGAAGTCATAGGTAATGGCATTTCAAAGCATAAGTCTAGCCCGCGCCAGTTGTCTCTGCTAGACATACCTGCTTAGGTTACTATTAACAATGCAATTTGACGAGCAACTTTTAGAGATATTTCTTGCGCCAGTACGAAAATGTGCATTGTACAAACCAGCTTTTGGTAAAGGCAAAAGCGAAGGTCTGACTCTTTCAGGATTTCGAGCTCTGTACGGGAGCGATTACTTTTACGCATGGCTTGGATTGGATGATCCTTCTGTGTATGCGGCGCACAAAGCTGCAGGTGGATTGACATCAGTTTACCGTCAGATTGGAATTGGTAGTGAACGTTTATTTCGTTCGATCTTAAATCATTCTCTTGGGCTCAGTGAATCTCAATTGAACTGGAGTTACGACTATCAAAAGCCCGATGGTAAATTCGGGACACATACATTAGATGCAGCTATCAGGTTGGAAGATTTAAGCGATAGAGATTCAAACCGAATCAAGGAATGGTTGAGCCTTTCCCAACAAACTGTAGGCAGTAGTTCAAGTGGTGTAATTGCACCTGTTGGCGTCGTTTTTGAGGTGCGGCAAGGATATAAAAGTGCTGACTCAAAAAGACAAAATGCTGACCTGCGCTATGGGGTTCGTGCCTATCAAGCTGGTTTGCTTCCTGCCTTCGCAATTATGTCGTCTCAGGTGAGTGAACCTGTGCTAAGACGATATAGAAGTGATGGTATGTTGGTCTTAACGGGCGTGCTTGATAATGATCCAACAGTCTCGACTTTTGCGTTTTTAAATCAGGTTGTGGGATTTAACTTAGAAGGGTTTTTTGAGCGCAACAGAAAACGACTTCAAACAGAAATTAAGCAGATAATTGTGGAGCTGCTATCACCATAAACAAAATCGGATCACGATGAGCAAAACGATTTTAATTGTAGACGACGACAGAAAGATGCGAGAGATGCTGCGCCTGTATTTGGCGGAGGACGGCTATCACATCATTGAGGCAGCGAACGGGCGGGAGGCGTTGTATGTTGCGCGGTATGAGAAGCCCGACCTCATCTTGCTCGATCTGATGATGCCAGAGATGGACGGCATTGAGTTTATACGGATTTATCGGCGCGAGGCGCATACGCCGATCATCATGCTGACGGCAAAAGTTGGGGACACAGATGAGGCGGTCGGGTTGGAAATGGGCGCGGACGATTACATCACGAAGCCGTTTGTCGTGCGGACGGTGCGGGCGCGAGTTAAGTCGGTGCTGCGGCGTGCGGGTGGGGAGAGCTTCGAGTCGGACATATTGCGAGCGGGGGAGCTTGCGCTGGATCGGTCGGGGCGTATTCTAAAAGTGGGAGGCGAGATCGTCGATTTGACCCCCTCCGAATTTGGCTTGCTCGAATTGCTGATGGCAAATCCGGGACGCGCCTTTTCGCGCATTGACCTATTGACGCATATCGCGGCCGATGCGCTCGAAACCCAAGTCCGCACCGTCGATGTTCATATTCGCCATCTACGTGCCAAAATCGAACCAGACGACAGCAACCCGCGCTATATCCAGACCGTTTACGGCATGGGGTATCGCTTCAACAACGCATGATGCGCTCATTGGCTACGAAATTGACGCTGGCGTTTTTGGGGATTGGCGTTCTGGGCGTGCTGCTCGTTGCGATTATCTCCAACATTCAAGTTCGCAGTCGCTTTGACCAATTTATCTTTGAACAGGAGTCAAATAGCCTCGCGGAACAACTGGCGACGCACTATGCGGCGCAGGGGGATTGGGATGGGGTTGAGACGTTTTTGAGCGGGTTGCCGGGGCGATCATTGCCGGGGCCGTGGATTGTGCTGGTGGATTCGGCCGAAAATGAACTGATCCGCTGGCCGCCCAATGGTCAATTTCAACTCGATGAACCGACCGAGCGTGCCCCCGTGACGCTCGACGACATGACGATTGCGACCATTATCCACGAGCCGCCTCCAAGCTGGCGCATCGATGGCGGCTTGCCACCGCCAGAGACAAACTTTTTGCGCGATGTGACAACGGCCAGCGTGATTAGCGCGGGTATCGCGGTGGTGTGTGCGCTGCTGGTGGGGGCATGGTTGGCGCGACGCATGATGCAGCCGATCAACGCGCTAACGGAGGCGACACAGGCGATGGTCGCGGGGGAACTTGGCACACAGGTGCAGGTCAACTCGCGGAATGAAATCGGCCGATTAGCAAACTCCTTCAACCAAATGAGCCATGATCTCGCCCAAGCCAACCGGCTGCGTACCCAGATGACGGCCGACATTGCCCACGACCTACGCACGCCGCTCTCAATTTTGCAGGGGTATCTCGAAGGGCTGAAAGAGGGGGAGCTGACGGGCAGTCCGCGCCTCTACAACCTGCTCTACGACGAGGCACAGCAGTTGAACCATCTGATCCAAGAGCTGCGCACGCTGTCGCTGGCGGATGCGGGGGAGCTGTCGCTGAACACGCAGCCGATTGACCCGAAGGCACTGTTAGAGCGCAGCGGTCTCGCCTACGTCATGCAGGCTGAACAGCAGGGGGTCGCCTTGCGGATCGAGGCGGCGGATGATCTGCCAGAGCTTGAGGCTGACCTTGAGCGCATGACGCAGGTGCTCAACAATTTGGTTGCCAACGCGCTCAAGCACACGCAGGCTGGCACGGTTACATTATCGGCACGTCAGGCAGAGCAAGCGATCCTGTTGCAAGTCAGCGACACGGGCAAGGGGATCGCGGAGGCTGATTTGCCACACATCTTTGACCGCTTCTATCGCGCCGACAAGTCACGCGGGCGCAACGAGCATGAGGCGGGATCGTCGGGGTTGGGGCTGGCGATTGCCAAGGCGATTGTGCTGGCGCATGGGGGAGAGATTTCGGCCGAATCGCAGCCCAATCGCGGCACGATTATCACGGTTATGCTGCCTACCCAATTGTGAATCTCTCTCATTATGGCGCAACTGCTATCGCGGTGATCTCGATTACTTCCTCGTCACCAAATGGCATACGCTCCTGTGTAAAGTTGTCATAAGTTACCAACATTGCTGACCATCCTCCCAAACTAACTGCAAAATGTCACATCGATCATATGACATTCCTCACTCTGGCGAATGTCAAAACGCACGTACACTATGGGCAGGTTACGAAACACAACATAACAACAACACTTAAAGGTGAAACAATGAAACTTACACAACTCTTCCCCAAACTTGTAATGGTAATCGGTATTGTGATGGCACTGGCTGGACTGGTAACAGCTGGCGCGGGTATCTATGTGCGCTCGTTTGTCACGCAGCAGTTGGCATCTCAAAACATCACGACACCCGATGATGCGACCATCCCCAATGAGCCAGTAGCGAGCATCGCCACAGCCCTAAGCATGGCCGACATCATCCAACACCATGCCGCTTCTAGTTCAGGTGGCTTAACATATGCCGAAATGGGACGCTTCGCAGTGGAAAGCGGCGACCCAGCCGGCACGAGCAACAGCGAACTCGCCCTGCTCGATGCCAATGGGAAGCCCGTTGCCAACGGGGCGCGCAACACGCAGTTGACGGCGGCCGGATTGGTGACCTCGCTCAGCTTGTCCGCGATGGCGATTGGTGTCTCTTACGCGGCAGTTGCGCTTGGTCTTGGCTTCACGCTGCTCGGCATCGTCTTTGCGGGACTTGGGTATGCACTGTTTGGTCTTGTCACACCAGAAGTTGCAGAACGCTTTGGTGTTCGCCCCATCACAACATAGTTGATGCGACCAACAACGCCTAGTTGCCTGAATCGTTTTAAATTTTTCTTCTTTACCTCCTAACTAGAAAGCCCATCGGATCGCCCGATGGGTTTTTTCGTCTCTATAAACCTTCAGATAATTTTGTGGGGCGATGATTCGGGAAATCGATACCACACGAACGCGGATCGATACTCTCGAAAACTCAGTGCCGTTTGTCATGCGGATTGGGTGACGTCTGTTAGGTGTGCGAACAAGCGAGATGACTTACAGTGGTGGCACGTTAGTTAAACGCGTAAAACATCATGCGGCTCGCCGCGATATACGATTTTAGATTGACGATTTACGAAGGTGCGAACGCTTTCGTAAATCGTAAATCCCAAATCGTAAATGTGTAGGGTTTCGCCGCACCACGTTTTACGTCTCGGAGCGCATCATGCAAACTGTAAACGATTTAATGACATTTTATCCAATGACCGTCGCGCCCGATACACCGCTCGAAATTGTTTGGGCGATGATGGAACGGGAAGACGTGCGGCAATTGCCCGTTGTGGAAGGAGAAATTCTCGTCGGGATCATCACCGAGCGCGATGTGCGGACGGTGTTGCGGTCAGACCTGTTTGAGATTGGATCGGCCGAAATGATCATGACCGAAAACCCGATCACCGTCACGCCCAACCTGCCGCTCTATCGTGCCGCCGAGATGTTGCGCGCCTATAAATTTGGTGCGCTGCCGGTGGTCGATGAAGGGCGACTCGTCGGGATTATCAGCGTCAGTGATTTCTTAGAACAGGCGCTTCATCACATCGTTGATAACAAGGCTGAGGATAGCAACAATGAAAAAACAAGTCCGTGAGTTGATGTGTTATCCCCTCATCACTGCGGACGTTCGGCCGAAATTCCTATCGTAAACGCATATGTAAAAAAGCATCTCATTGTCCAAACATCATGATCGACCAAAATTCTCTCACGTCCTATCTGCATGAAAAGTTCGGCGGCTCAAAAATCGAATGGATTGGCCTGTCCGATTTGAGTGGTGATCTCGCACACGACGACGCGCTCAAGCAGTTTGGCTATGGCAAGCCGCTGTTGCTGCACTTTCTCGTTGATAATGTTCCGCACAAGCGCGTGCTGCATTCGGTGCGGCGCAATGGGTTTGGGCGAGAGCGTGATGAGGACGGTGTGGCGGCGATGTGGCTCGATTGGCAGACGTTTGGACGCTTGCCCCAGCATGTGCCCGCGCTTGATTTTGTTGCGGCGCGTGCGGATGGGCAGCTGATGTCGCTCAATTCGGCCGAAAGTGTCCACATCCTAACCGACTACGTGCCGGGCAAGCTCTATGCCGACGATCTCATTCGCCTGCGCGACGGGGGTTCCCTAGAGGCGGCCGACTTTCATCGCGCCATCCAGCTTGCAACCTATCTCGCACTCATTCACCAAACGCGCCACGATGATCCCCTGCTGTGGCGACGACGCCTGCGCGATCTCATCGGTCATGGCGAAGGCGTGATGGGGCAGACGGACAACTTCAAATTGGAAAAAACGAATCTCAAGCGGTGCGACCTGTTTGAGATGGAGCAGAAGATTAACCACTGGCGTTGGCGTCTCAAACCGCTGGCCTACCGCTTGTGTCAGGTTCATGGTGATTTCCATCCATTCAACATTTTGTTTGATGGAAGCGACCTGCACCTGCTAGATCGCAGTCGCGGCGAATGGGGCGCGGCTGAAGATGATGTCGCCTGTCTGTCGATCAACTATCTTTTCATGTCGCTACAGCGGTATGGAGAGCTGACAGGCGAATTTGCAGTTCTACATAAACTATTTTGGAAAACCTATCTGCGCGAGCGGCACGACAGCGAACTGCTCCATGTGATTCAGCCGTGGCTGGCGTGGCGCATGCTGGTGCTCGCTAATCCGCTCTGGTATCCCACGCTGACCGACTCGGTGCGCGACAAGTTATGGAACTTCGGGCATAACGTCCTGAATGTTGAAAATTATGAATGGAACAATGTTAACCAATATCTCTGAGGGGTTTGTCTGGTGGTTTACGGGAAGACCGGCATCGGGCAAGACGACGCTGGCGACGCGCGTGCAGCATACCTTGGCCGAGCGCGGCATCCACACACAGCTGCTCGATTCGGATGAGCTTCGCAAGGTACTGACCCCACAACCGATCTACAGCGAGCGGGAACGCGACTGGTTCTACGCCACGTTGCGCTACATCGCCACTATGTTGGCACAAAATGGCGTCAATGTCCTGATTGCCGCAACTGCGACCAAACGCTGCTACCGTGATCTGACGTCCCTTTCCCATTTCGCTGAAATTTATGTCGATACGAATGTAGAAATATGTGCCCGACGCGATCCAAAAGGGCTCTATGCACGGTCGGCCGTTGGGGATGTGGCGACGCTACCTGGTGTTGGCGTGGCGTATGAGCCGCCGCTTGGGCCAGCAGTACGGGTTGATGGGGAGCAATCGGCCGATCTCAACACCCAAATCATCCTCACACAGCTTCTGAATCAAGGGATGCAACCGCAACAATTCTACACGGATTTTTGTACGAATAATCTGTCACTCAAAAGACAGCGGTTTTGAGACTATCACACGATTTAGGAATTCAACAAATTGCAGTCGGGCATTATCTATCATCCCCACCACCGTTATTTGATGTAAGACGTCAGCCTTATTTTCTGGCGGCATCTGTTGATGACTTCTAAATAGCAAAAGGAGGATCGAGCCTCTGCTAATACTCGATCCTCCTTCAGAATAATCATCTAGTTGCATGCCCAGCCATCTTTACACATCCGGCTGGGTGCAGCGAGTGATTGTCCGCTTATGTCGCGTTTTGTTCGCGGCGTGTCGCCTTGTGAATGAACAGGGTTGTCATCAGCAGTGCGAACAGCATCACGACGGAGACGATAAGGGTGTGGTTGGTTGCATTCCCGTTGACGAGGTTGACGCTTGTTGGCACGCCGATTGGCTGCATCGTCAAATCCAAGTCGGTTACTTCTGGCGGCACACCCACGACTGGGCTGACGCGCGTGATATAGCCATCGGCCGTCACGACAATGTACCAGCAGCCAGCCGCAACGTCCCATGCGTAGTGACCGACATCGTTTGTCAGAAGCGGGTTCTGTACAGGGTCGATCTCTTGTGGGGCGGCGAGTGGGTTCCCTAATCGGCCGATCTGCGGCGCAGGCGGCATCTCGTTCCACTCTGACGGACGGCTATCGAGCGTGTGGCAGGTGTTTGGACTTGTATCACTCGGTCCAACCTTCGGCGTCCAATCATCAATTGTGAACAGTTGGACAGTCGCGCCGACAATCGGATCGCCCGTTACGGCGTCAGTGATGTAGCCACTAGGGTCGATCAGGCCGTGTCCGACCACTTCATCGACCGTCGTGCTGCCGCAGTCATAGCTTATCGAGAAGGTGCCGCGTGACAGATCCGCCGCGGGGACGGTGGCACTGTACGTCGAGCCATCGGCCGTCATCTGATATTCAAACGTGCCGTTGCTCTGTGTCTCGTACACTAAAGTCACACCCGATGGCGTGACGCCACCCTCGCAGGTGATCTCCTTACTAAACGTCACGTCAGATGGATTGTATGGGTTAATCCAGAGGGTCGATATACCAGTTGACGGATCGACATGCACGTTATTGCCGCTAGAAATCGCGGCGCGTGGCGGCGGGGGTGCTGCAAACACAGCATTGATGTTTGGCGTTGTTTGACCAGAAACGACGCTGATACGAGTCGCGTCAGCTATCGTCGTCTTGCCATCATAGACTTGGCTGCCTTCCGAGGTGTAGAAGTAAACTTCATACTCACCGCCGGCTGGCAAGTTGTCTATTTGGTAGTTACCGTCCGCGTCAACGCTTGTCCAACCACTGCCAAACGGTGCCTCACGCTGGATCGCTTGCACGCTGCCGAACCGCACGGGCGAGTCGTTGTCCAGCTTCACCGTACCGCTGATCGAACCCGGCACGTTGACCGTCACTGTAACACTGTCGCTGTTGTTGGCGGTATCAGTGTCAGTCCCATCGCCGTTGATCGTGATGTTGTTGACCAAGTCGGTCGTCGCTGGGACTGTGTCAGTTATTTGGACAGTCAGATAGATATAGCCCACCTGATACGCACCCATTTGGCCGACTGACCAGACCAGTTCGTTGCCATCGACTTCTAGTGTGGCATTGTGATAGTAGTTGTTGTGGCTGAGATAACTCAACTCGCTCGGCAGCGTATCGGTGATCGTAACGTTATCGACCGGTCGGTTGCCGTTGTTGCGATAGTAGACATAGTAGTAGAGCGTGCCACCGGGTTGCGCCCAGCCGTACACCCACTTATCAATCGAGAGGTCAATGAAGCTCTCGGTTACCTGAACCGATGCTTGCGCACTGTCGTTGAGTGCATTGGTGTCGGGCGTGCTGGATGTGATCGTCGCCTCATTTGTGAGCGTGCCGGCCGTTGCCCCGTTGTCGACCGCTACGCGCAGGAGGATCGACCCAGACGCATAGGCGGGAAGCGTCGGAATTGTCCACGAAACGACATCGCCCGTACCTTGTAGCTGGATCGTGTGATTACCGCTCTGCCAATTGGTCTGTGTGCTGACGTAGCTCAACTCAGCCGGCAATACGTCTTCAATGACGACATTCTGGGCGGCGATGTGTGTGCGGTTGCGGTAGGTGATGTAGTAGGTTAACTCATCGCCTGCAACGACGGATGGCGCATATGTCCATTTGCGGATCTCCAAATCTGTCTTCGTTACGGTGACGACCGCCTGTGCCGTGTCCGCAACGGTGTTGTCGTTTGCGTCCTCGGCCGTCCAGGTTGCCACGTTGGTTGTGTCGCTGTTGATCGTGGCGGTTGTCGTGTAGCGATAGCTCGCGCCGATGCCAAGCTCATAGTTGAGATCAGTGAACAGCGTGCCGAGTTGATCATCGACGAGTGTATGTTGCGTCAGCGTTACCGCGCTTTGATTGGTGACTTGATAGCAGTAGGTCACTTGCGTCCCTGCCGCGACGTCAATGTTACTGGCCGTGCATGTGCCGTTGATACCAACCGTCTTTGAGAGGAAGATGCGGTCGGGGGCGACGGTTGGATCACAGGTGAAGAGTGAGAACTTGAGGTCATACGAGGAACTTTGCCACGGATCGACCTGGTTGCCGCTAAACCCGAATAGCATCGCGCCGCCAGCGTAGGAACTGTAGTTTGTCACCACTGCGCCAAAGTTGGTTCCGCCGGTGTAGTCGAGCGGCATCAGGAAGTAGTACTGCTCACCCGGTGTCAACATGACGGGATGGTCGAAGCGGAAGTGGGTGGCGTAGCCGTTTGCCCCACCCGATATTTGGGCACCGGGGTTGTCGAATGTCGCGCTGGCGATCGGTGTGCCGATCGTCCCCGAATCTGGCCCCTGATATAGGTTGAGCGAGATGGTTGTGTTTGCCCGCACATAACTCAGGTAGGCGGTGATCCCTTCGATATAGGTCACGCCATTGGGCACCGTGAACGATTGTCCATGTGATTCATAGACAGGGTTGGCGGCTTGAACGGCGGAGTTGGCCAGAAGCTGTTCAATTTGACCAATTTTGCTCTGACAGCTATCGCCGCCCGGAATGACGTTGACGCTGACGGTGGCGGTATCGGCCGAATCTCCCAGTGCTGCCGTGTAGGTGAAGGTGTCGGTGCCTGCGTAGCTTGCGGCCGACTGATAGATGACCTGCGTGCCACTGATGGTTGTCGTGCCGCTGCTGGGGTCGCCAATGCTGGTAATGGTCGGCGTGCTCGTGCCGGTGATAATATCATTTGCCATCACGTCGATGGTGAGCGGCTTGTTGCTGTACGCCATCGTCACGTCGTCAATGGCATCGATCTCGCAGCTTGTACTCTGATAGACCGCAAACTTAAGGTCGTAGCTTGAGCTAATTATCGCCACCTGATTGCTGCTGTTGACGTACAGCATCGTGCCGTCAGCGTAATCGTTGGCTGTGGTAGCAACGACGCCGAACTGAGATGGATTGAAGGCAGGTGAAATCAGGAACGAGTACGTCTCGCCGGGCGTTACGCCGAGCGGACTGTCAAAGCCAAAGCTGATGGGCAGACCCTCATTGCCGGCATCCTCGACGCGGTCGCCGCTGTTGGTGTAAGTGCTAGTGGCAATCGGCGTGCCGATTGGACCAGTCGCTGCGCCCTCGTATAGGTTGAGTGTCAGCGTCGCCCCTGCCTCGATGTGGCTGAGGTAGGCGGTCACTCCTTCGATATAGCTGACGCCTGCCGAAATAGTGAAGGATTGTCCCCACTGTCGATAGCTTGAATTGTCATACGCTAGCGTGGTGTTGCTGCTTAACTGTTCAATGACGCCACCCTGAGCAACACATCCGCTGAGATCGATGACGTTGACGGTAACCGTCGCTGTGTCGACCGAACTGCCAATGGTAGCGCCGTAAATGAAGCTGTCGCTGCCGTCAAAGCCGGTGGTCGGGGTGTAGACGATCTGCGAGCCGTTGACCGATGCCGTCCCGTTTGTGGGGGGACTATCGATGCTTAGCGTTGGCGTGATTGGACCGACAACCGCATCGTTGGCCAGCACGTCGAGCGGTGCCGCTTGGTCGACATAGGTCGCCAGATTGTCATCGACTGCGTCGATAGAGCAAGCGAGCTTTTGGTAGACCGAGAACTTGAGATCATAGTTATTGCTATAAGTCACCACTGTGTCAGAAGTGGTCTTGTAGATCATGACCCCACCGCTATACAAATTTGACCAATTGTAGACCACGCCGTAACCAGACGAGGCGATAGTCGAAGAGATCAGGAAATAGTAGTCGCCGTTGGGCGTCAAGCCCAGCGGGTTGCTGAACTCAAACGGGATGGCGAGACCTGTCGCGTCTGGTGCATCGATGCGGGCGCCGCTATTGGTGTAGGTTGCGCTGGCGATCGGTGTGCCGACCGTGCCGCTTGCCGCACCCTCGTAGATTTCGAGCGTGAGCGTCGAATCAGCCTCAATAAAGCTGAAGTATGCCGTCACCCCTTCAGTATAGCTCACGCCTTCTGGCACTGTGAACGATTGACCCATTGCCCGATAGCCACTGCTGGGTGTAAAGCTTGAGCTATGGCTCAACTGCTCAATCGCGCCCGCTTGAACATAGCAACTGCCGGGATCTTCGATGACATTGACAGTGACGGTCGCCGTATCGGAGGCATTTGTCCAGCCAGCCGTGTAGGTGAAGGTGTCAGTGCCGATAAAGCTGGGATTTGCGGTGTAGACGACCTGTGTGCCATTGATGACGGCCGTGCCGTTGCTCGGCGTGCCGACAGCAGAAATTTGTGCGGGGACAGGTGACACAACCGTGTCGTTGGCGGTGACGTCTAGCGTGGTTGGCACTTCGCTATAGAGCGTTGCATGGTCGTCAACAGCCGTGATCTGGCAGTCATCGTTGCGCCAAAGTGCCGTGTCGTAACCGCCAGAACTACCAGCCGTCGTGAGCATATCAAGGTCACCATCTCCATCATAATCGCCCCAATCTACGCTGCTCACCCAGAAATTGTAGGTTCCAAACGACGCTTCGGTGAAGGTGCCATTGTCGTTGACAAGTACACCTAATGCCGAGTCGCCACCCGCTCCTCCAAATCCGAGGTCAAGGTCGCCATCATTGTCGAAGTCGCCCCACGCTACGCCACCGGTATAGTCGCCGACAAGCGACGTATTAAGCGCTGTGAAGGTGTCGTCGCCGTTGTTGCGGAAGATGTCGCTATTCGTGTGGTTGTTGCTGAGACCCATTGTCGCGATGTCAAGCAGACCGTCGCCGTTGTAGTCACCCCAATCAACTGCGCTAGCAGCTGGCAGATTCGCAACTTGTGTAAAAGTGTCATCACCGTTGTTGCGATAAAGTAGTGTTCCTGCACCTTGCGCTAGATAACCGGCCATCAAGAAGTCGAGGTCGCCGTCGTTGTCGTAGTCCCCCCAAGCAGCATCACCCTGTGAAGTTGGGCTGATGCCCGCGTTGAGTGCGGTGAAGGTGTCGTTACCATCATTGCGGTAAACATCTCCTACGCGCCCTGACTGATTCGCCCCATAGACGAAGTCGAGGTCGCCGTCGTTATCGTAATCACCCCATGCAACGGCGGCACTTGAACCAGCCGCCATGCCAACATTTATGGGGGTGAAGGTGCCGCCACCGTCGTTGCGATAGACATCACCCACTGAGCCGCTGCCCGTCCAGCCGATTAGGAGCAGATCGGGATCGCCATCGTTGTCGTAGTCGCCCCATTCGATACCACCATGATCGATACCGGGCAGGCCAGTAGTAACGAGCGAAAAGCTGCCGTTGTTATTGTTGTAGAGTCGCGTTACGCGTGCGCCTCCATTGTAGCCGTTGATGATCGGATCGAGGTCACCGTCGCCGTCGTAGTCGGCCCATGCAGCGTTGCCGCCCATGTTTTCTAAGGTGGCCCCAGTGTCGGTAAAGACGCCAACACAATGGTCGATGATGGGGCCTGCGGTGAACGCAAAGCTGTCCGAGATGACTGCTGTGCTGTTGGCCTCAACGCCGGAAGAGACGGAGACCTGAACACGCTCGCCCGCGAAGTAGTTGTTGGACGGATCGAAGGTCACATCTGAGCCGTTTACGGTAAAGCTGCCAGAGAGGAGCCCACTTAGGCTGCCGTGTGCGGTTACGGTTTGCGTGCTGACGCTGCCTGAGTCGATTGGGTGGCTGAAGAACAGATCGATAGATTTATCGAGTGCCACACCGATTTCATTGTTTTCGGGGTCGTGATCGACGAGACGGGGCTGGCTGTTATTGTCCAACACGGCAACCGTTACTCGTCCATTGAGCGAGAGAGCGGGGTCACCCGGCATGCCACCATATTCGACGATATAGCCAGCAATGGCAAAAGAGGCACCAAATGCTGCTACTGGATCATTTGGATAGTCATTCCATTTTCGATTCGCGGCGTTGTTAAAAGGATGTTGAAAGAAATAATGGGCATAATCTTCATTGTTCGAACAGCCGGCTGGTTGCGATAGAGACCCATCATTTGGCTCCGTTCCAGCCGCTGTGTCCCAATTGGTGTAGTATGGATTGCCACTTGCATCTGTCGGTTGCGTTGCGGCTGGCCCTTGCCCGCAGTCGTTGCCGTCGGAATTTTGTGTGAAGAAGTGGGTATCTTTTTCAGGACCGCTCGCCCAGTACCACTCCTTATCTGGGCCGTTGTCGGGTTCTGGTGTGTAAGCGGGATCATCGGTCGCGCCAAACCAGCCGTTGCCCTGTAGTTTGACATCGATAAAGCCGTTCTCTTCGGCCGATGTGACCGTCGCCAAATATCCCTGTAATCCATAGTAAGACCGCGCCTCTGCCGCGGGCAGCGCATCGGTCCAGAAGATATTGGCAGCCTCGACAAATTCGTAATAGTGCCCGTTCCGCTCAAAATAGAGACCCTCACCAATCGAGAAGGTAATTGCGCGGTCTTGAATCGTCGGGGTGCCGCTGCTGTTGGCATAGGTCACTTGACGTAGTGCCTGCTGGTAGTCGGCAAATGAGGCTGTGCCTGAGAAGTTCAAGATGCCTGAACTGCTGTCATATACCCACGCGATGCCATTGACGGTGCCGTTACTTCCCACCTGTCCGTCAATGCCCAACAGATCCTCTGTGTCAACAAGCCCAGAGCCAATTGAGACGGTTGCAGCGGCCAATATTCCATTGGCAGGCCCCGTCAGCGTAAGGTCTGAACTCAATATAACTGGATTGTCTCCAGCAAGGAAAGAGGCCGCGCCGTTGACATCTAACGCTGGTGTATCATCGTGCGATGTGCTTGGCTGGTCGGCGGCTAATTGTGTGGTTACGGGGGTATTTGCATCGAATGATGCGGCGATCGTGCGGTGTACGTTGAATAGCATAAAGCTAATCAGCACAAGGATAAGTGTGAGTTTGTTCCAGCGCGTAAAATACGCATGGAAAGTTAGCAGAGTGTTCATATTGTTGGCATTCCTTTTAACCCTAACAGGTTCTAGCATGTCGTGAATCGGGTGATTCTTCCTTACTCCGTTGTCACTGATCGATCATGGCCTGACAGACTTCTTCCATAAACACAGTATATGATGCTACCGCTTCCACAACGCTTCCACTCACCGTCATGTGTCAAACGGTGCAGTGTACGTCGCAGATACGCCCGTCACGGTGGACGTGAGGATGCTTCTATTTTTAAGCTCGATTTAAGATCGCTTAGGGTGACGTTTAAGTAAGCGGGGCAACCAGCCGCTATGCTATCCGCAAACGATAACGAGGAATCATCATGAGCAAATCAACGAAGAGAAAACGCAAAATGAGCGCAAGCAAGCGCAATCTGTTGGTCGATGTGGGGTTGGCGGCTGGCTTTCTCACCGTCTTCAATCAAGAAATCACGGGAGACACACTGCACGAGTGGCTGGCTCTCGCGCTAATGGTCGGCATCATCGCACATCTGGCATTGCACTGGAAGTGGATCGTCAACATCACAAAGCGAATCTTCAACCCCAAGCTGCCGCGCAAAACGCGCATCAGCTATGGTCTGAACATCGGGCTGTTTGCCGCATTCTTTGGCATGGGGGTGAGCGGCATGATGATCTCCGAGGCGATTATGCCAACGTTTGGCTTGGGCAACGGAGGTGGCATTTGGGAGGACGTGCATGAGGCGATCAGCAACGGTGCGCTGGTGCTGGTGTTATCTCATTTGTTGCTGCACTTTAAGTGGATTAAGACGAACGTGACGAAGCATTTTTATCGGCCGATCCAAAAACGCCTACAAACCGCCTAACCAATAAATGTTTCGGGAAATCCATTTCCCGAAACACGGCTCTCTAAGAATCATGACAAACAACAAAATTATCACCATCATCGCACAATTTATACTCGGCCTGATCGCCGTGCTGATCGTCTACTTTGCTGGCATTGGCAATGGCTGGGAACTACTCGCCATGCCGATTGGTTGCACGATAGCCGCCCTGCTTGGTGGACGTTTGACGGGTGACACGATGACGACCCAATCTACTATCGCCGCGCTTGTTGGCAGCGGGATTGGCGCGGCAATTCTGCTGATTCCAATTGCATGGGGGTTTGTCGGCGTACTCTTGCCTGTGATTGGCGCAGTCGTCGGCTATCAAATTGCCAACAGGTGAATTTATTCGCGTGGCGGCCAGACAATCGTGACGGTTGTGCCTTGATCAACGCCTGCGCTCTCGATTTGCAACTCGCCGTTGTACAAGGCCAAGATTGATCGCACGAGCGCAAGCCCCAACCCCGTTCCCAACGTCGTGCGCGAGTGGGCTTTTTCGGCGCGGTAGAAGCGTTTGCCAATGTTGGGGAGATCATCGGCCGAAATTCCCACCCCATCATCAACCACCTGCAACCGTATCCCGCCCGCCAGCGGTTGCAGAGAAACAGACACATTTCCCCCCGCCGGCGTGTACTTGATCGCATTGCCAATCACATTCCCAAAGACGACCCGCACATGATTGAGATGCGCCTGGAGCGGTGGCATTTCACGTTCGGGCAAATGGACGTGCAACGTGATCTGTTTTGCGTCTGCTTGCGCGGCATAGTCGCGCTGCATAATCCGCAGCACGCGCACCGCGTCGATCTCTTCCGTGCCAGCCATCAGCCGCTTGGCATCGAGCCTTGAAAGCAGCAGCAGATCATCAACCAGTCGCCCCATGCGCTTGATCTCGCCATCAATTTCGTTAACATAGGTGGCGGTCAATTCAGGGTCGTCGAGACTGTCCTGCAATGCCTCCGTGCGTAGCTGAATGGTCGTGATGGGCGTGCGCAGTTCGTGAGACGCATTGCTGGCAAAGGCGCGTTGCTCCTTTACCATCGCCTCGACCCGCTCTGCCATTTCGTTGAACGCCGCGCTGACCTCACCGATCTCGTCCCGTCCCACCCTTGCAACGCGCTCTGACAAATTGCCGTTTGCCATCTCTAGTGCCGTCTCGCGCAGGGAGGTGAGCGGCGCGGTCATGGTGGATACAAGCCAAAGCGTGACGGCTAACCCTGCGCCAGAAATGACGACAAAGCCAGTGACGAGCGTGCCGATGCGCTGGCGAGCGATGGCTTGTGGAAAGGTGGCGGGTGCGCCGATTTGCACCGTGCCGAGCGATTTGCCTTCATACAGAATTGATTCGGCCGCATAGGCGGTGCGCGCACCGTCGCTGTTGGGTTGATAGGTGTAACTGTCGGTCTGGACGAGTTCGGCCGATTTTCCATCTGTCGTCAGCACCAAATTTGCAGCACGGTCAAAGAGGGCGATCTGACCGTTGATAGTTTCGGCCGATGTCGCCAAAATCGCGGGAATCTCTTCGGGCGAATCATCGAGCGGTTCGACCAACTGGTTTGAGAGCTGCAACGCCTGTGCGTGTAAGCCCTGCCCATAGTCGATGTATGCCGCATTTGCCATTTGAACTGCTGCCCAAATCGTTAATCCGCCAAACCCAAAAATGATGATCCCCAAGTAAACGGCGATCAGCTTGCTACGAAGTGTCCGAAACATATTTACATCATTCCCGATAGGCGAGCGTGCAATTTCTACCCGCCTACAAAGCGATACCCCACGCCGCGCACCGTCTGAATCAGGTCGGGCTTGCTGGGGTTTTCCTCGATCTTCTCGCGCAGCCAGCGAATGTGGACATCGAGCGTGCGCGTATCGCCTAGCCAGTCAGTTCCCCACACTTTATCGAAAATTTCAGCACGCGAGACGACCTGCCCCACATTTGCCATCAGCAACGCAAGCAGCTCAAACTCCTTGAAGCGCAACGCAAGCTGTTCACCTGCTTTCTGAACACACCGATTGTCCAGATCGAGCGTAATACCGTTCACTTCGAGCGTGCTATTGGGAATGATGGCCTGATCGAGCGCGACACGCCGCAGCAGAGCCTTGATGCGTGCGATCAGTTCGCGGCTGCTGAACGGCTTGGTGATGTAGTCGTCTGCGCCGAGTTCTAGCCCCAAAATGCGGTCGATCTCCTCGCCCATCGCCGTCAGCATCAAGATCGGCACGCTGCTACGCTGGCGCAACTCACGACACGTTTCCCAGCCGTCTATTTCTGGCATCATCACGTCGAGTATGACCGCCTCCGGCTCCATTTCGGCCGCCGTCTCAAGTCCGCGCCGTCCGTTGTTTGCCACGCGCACCTCATACCCGTGCTGGCGCAGCGTGCGGGCGAGTGGGTTGGTGATCATGGGGTCGTCGTCGATTAGGAGAATTTTTGTCATGTGCGTGATGCGTGGTGCGTGGTGCGTTATTTCACGCACCACGCACCACGTTTTACTTTCTAACTGCATCCAGAATGCGATACAGCGTCAGGAAAAAAACGACTGCGCTGCTGGTGATGAAGAGGGGGCGCAGTTCGGCCGAATCTGTCCCCGCCATCCAGCCGTGCAGGGTGACGAAAATATAGGCCAGAAACGTTAGATAATGGAGTTTGCGCCAAGTTTTCTGACCGATGCGCTTGCGCCAGTTGAAGCTCGCCGATGTGAGCAGGGCAAGATAGAAACCGAGAACGCCCAAGCCGACCCACAGCGGCGCATACGGCCCCTTGAATGGTATCAGCAAATCGGCGAACGTGTAGGTGTAGTAGGTGTCGAACAGCAAAATGTAGGCGTGAAATGCAGAGAGCACAATCGCTGTCCACGATAGGTGGTTGTGCATGGCGAGCGAGATAGCGGGCGGGATGTGCTGCTTGATCAGTTTTGTGCTGAGCAGTAAGCCCCAAATCGTTGAGGCGGCGAGCAGAAAATAGCTGACTGTACCGCTAGCGCGTGTCAAATACCACGCCGCTTTACCGCCTGACAACCAGTCGGGCGGTGTGATTGTGGGCAACAATGCCCAGAGCAATGCCGCTGCCGCACCTAGAATGACGCCGAGCGGCCAGAGCGGAAAATTGTCGAGTTGGGTGTTGGGTTGAGTCGTGGTCATTTTTGATAAACCTGTGCCTGAAGACACAGGCTAGGTTGTTTAAGCCTGCTTAAGCAGGCTTTTCTGTTATGACGAACGGGAGCGGGCGACGGGTTCGGGGATGACGAGTTGCTGAATTGGCGTATTGTTGTCGAGATATGGGTTGCCTGTGCTTGTCATGTTATCCGTTTGTGTGGTGTCCAGTAAGACGAGTTGGGGGGCGGTAGTGGCGGCAACAGCTTGTTCGCGGTTGGCGAGAAAATTTGCGCCGAGTAGGGTCGTGACGATCCCCCCAACTGCGAAGAACGATTTGAGTTGTTGGCCGGGTTTCGGCCGATTTCTGCCAGTTGTCATCTCTTATCTCCATTGAGCGTGTTGCGGGAAATTTTGCAAGTCAACAAATGAAACGGGGACAAAATCCTACGGTTGAAATAGGGCTACCGCCCCCGCTTCGCGTTCGAGGCTATTACACAAAGTGCGTTGTCGGTATCCGACCCTTCGGATCAAACGCACTGGAAGTCAACGCCCTTTAGCGTGTTTTGCGTGTCAGCCTCTGGTTTTAACCATAGGTTTCCAAGTGCCCGTTTAATTTGTTAATAACCAATATCGCCCGCAACATCAGCTCCGTACTTAGCCGCTAGTCGTCATCATCTTCTTTGTGTTCCTCATGTTCCTCGTACTCTTCGTCTTCTTCATACGCGCCTTCTGTGTACCCATCCACATTTGCTTGCGCGTCGAGTGCAACTTGCGCCGCTGTTATCTGCTCCTGATACTGCGTTTCGCGGGCCTGTAGCACATCGACCGCCTCTTGCAATTGGGCATTCTGTTCGATCAGCGCGTTGTAACTATCGGCCGTCACAACCTCGGTCACGGCATTAGTGTCCTGCGCGGGGATGGCGTTGTCTGCCTGTGTGCCGCGTCCACCGAACATGAGCGCGAGTGCGACTGCTAACGCCGAAATGGTTCCTGCGCCGAGTAAGTTGGTAAGTTGTTGTTTGTTCATGCTGTTCCTGATTGTGCGGGGCAAGCTCTGTTGCGACCCGCCGTGTTGTTTGAGTTGATGACAAAAGGATAGTCGCTGGGAGAGCGAGTTGTTTAAACGCCAACCTAAACAATGTTAAATCGCGCTTAAATCGACGTTGCGCCCCAGCACGACAACGTCTGGTTCAATTTGTGCGAAAGGGGCAAGGGTGGGGGTGAGCAATAATCGGCCGAACTGATCAACCAACGCCGCACCGATCATGCGCTCGGATAGGAGGTCATAAGCAGCCTCAAGACCCAGCACAATAGCGGCAGTCGCATACGCTTCGGCCGATCCCGCATCGTCCATCCAAACAGAGACGGAGCGCAGATCTGTTTCGGCCGAATCCCCCGTGCGTGGATCGATGATGTGATGCTTGGTTCCCGCGTTAGTCTGCCAACGACGGCGATCAATGCCCGACGTTGCCAGCGTGCGATTCGCTAGCCACATCCGCAAAAGGTCACGCTCTTGCGAAAACGGCACCCCCACGCTGACAGGCCAGCCCAGATCGCCAGCGGGCGCATTCCCCGCCACCAAATCGCCCGCCGCGTCGATCAGGCACGGCCCAAACTGGCGCAGATGTTGAATCGCCTGTTGCGCCGTGTACCCCTTAACGATGCCGCCTAAGTCGAGGCGGGCATGATCTGCGAGTCGAACGGCGCGATTCGCATGATCCAGTTCGACAGGCAGCGTGTTTTGGGAAAAGGCGTTCCCGCAACAGGTTCTGTCGTCAGTTAGCGCATCAAATGTGCGGTCGTAACCAGCGCGTTCGAGTTGTGTGAGGAGGAAGGGGTTAAATAGACCGTCAGTTTCGGCCGAAAGTCGCAGCGCGATCTCGATCACATCCCACATCTCGACAGAGACATGCACCCAACAATTTGGTTGTCGATTGAGGCGTGAGAGTTCGCTGTTGGGGCGAAAGCGGGAGAAGCGATTTTCGGCCGATTCAAAAATGGCCGCAACGGCTGACAAATCAGGCGCACGGCTCCACACCGTCATCGCACACCCCATGGCAAAAAAGGTATCTCTATTCATAAGAACAGGATGCCTTTCGATGCAACGTTGCGGCTTAAATCAGCCTAAACGATCTTTAAATCGTGCTTAATTCTATTGATTGGAACGGCATCATTTGCTCTGGTCTGACTGCTATGTGAAAGACTGCTTGCAACGATTTGGTCGACAACGAGGTTAGCGACAAACAGGTCACCACCATTGGCCGACCTGCGTGATCATGTGTCGCAAGCGCCAAAACTTCTGGCGACCACACATTGTCATCAAAACGCAGCGTGAGCGACCCATGCTCCCCATGCCACGTCGCCGTATCATCCGTCACGGAGACGTGATGCAAGCTGATAAACCGCTCTTCAATTTGCGCGGGCTCGTCCAGCGCGAAGATGTCGGTGAGGTGGAGATCGGCCGAATCCCCTCCCACACGCCACTCAAATCGCCGCTCAAACTGCGCCACGTCAGCATACGCCCCTGCCAGATCCAGAGCCAGCATCGCCCCATCAGATCGCAACTCGTGCGCGATCACCTTCCCCGCAAACGCCTTCCCCGCTTCCTGCACCTGCCCGCCGATAATCGGAACCGAATGTCCGTGCGACCCCGTATGCAGCGCGTCGTACCGTTCATCGCTGAAATATTGGCGCGTATACAGCCCAGCCCCTAAGTCGGCCAAGATATTTTCGCCGCCAATGTGCAGCACAAAGTGGCCGAGATCGTTATGGTTATGCGGCTCCTCGTTGTGACCGCCCTTCGCCGCAAACGCAACGACACGCCCTGCAAATTTGCGTCGGTCAACGATCCAGCCGATGTCGGGCAGAAAAAATTGCCCCGGCGCAACGGGTAGATCGAGCGCGGCCGCATCCGTCCAGCAGAGATCGCGCACGATGTCAGCCCAGCGATAGACGTGAACGGCGTGGAAGTTGGGGGCAGCGAGCAGCGGCACGGATTGACCGAGTCGCTGCATTAAGCGTGAGCAGAGTCCAGGGTGGATGACGGATTCGGCCGATGCGTCTGAAAAGTTGACAAACCGCCCATCCCCCAGCGCAACCGTCTGCGGAAACGCCGCGATCCGCCGTACTCGCTCGCTGTCCAGCAGGTCGAGCTTGCCACCCGTAAACGCCCGCAACATCTCCGCAAAGTAGACGAAATAGCCGAACCCATAATCCCAATACCCGATCCCTTCAAGACACGCGCCGTCATCGCTAAAGCCCGACAAAAATACATCCATCGCCCGCACGACGCGCTCGATCATCCCCGCCAGTCGCTCCCGATCCCGCTCCAAAATCAGCGCGCTCATCCCGACGCAGCCGCCACAAACCGCCGCCCAGTTGATCGGTTCCCACTCCCATTTGAAGCGGTGTGCCGTCTGGTAGAGTGGGGTGAAGATGCGCCGTTCGATCTCCGACTGCACACGAAAGCGCAGCCAGTCGTCGACTTGGTCGCTAAGCAGCGTCAGGGTTTCGGCGAGTGCATGTGCCGTATGCGCGGCGAACAGGTCGATGACCTGCTCTGGCGGCAGCCGATGCGCCTGCACCGCCGCCAACCCCACCGGCAGATGGGCGGGCAGCGACCACGTGTATTCGTTACAAATCTCCCAGATGATTTCGTGTAGTGATAAGAGGTTGGTAGTATCACTGTCGATCTTTGCCGCTAACGCCAGCGCAACCAACCGCCGCCGCCGATCAATGTAGACCGCTTCAAACTGTGCGCGGTCGCCACATTGCTCGAACAGCCGAAAGAGCTGGTATGGGAGCGCGGGAATCGGGGTCGTTCGCGCACGTTCCGCGTCGGCGCGGAGTTCGGCGTAGAATGTGCGCAGGTGTGGCGCGGCTCGATCGGGTAGTGTTGGCAGCAGCGGAGCGTCGTCGGGTGCCGCGATGATTGCGTCGTAAATCTCAGTGAAAGTAAACATCATTTTTGGGGTGCAGATGGCTCATCCGCGCCCCATCAGGAACATGTTCCCAATTCGACCGAAAACTGCTCACATCCGCACACGCCAACACCGCACACGCCAACCAATGCTCGCCTGCCTCATGTTGGGCAACGAGCGTCGGCAACACCGTGCGCGGCGCGAGTAGATTGGTGTTGGGATCGACGCGCACAACGCGCCCTTCGCGCTGGCCGTTGAGGTCGCGCAAGCCGCTTCCACCAGCGGGATAAACGGCGCAGGCGGCGGCTGTTTCGGCAATCTCTTCCCCACCGACAAACACATCATCCCCCATGCGATCGAGCGCAAAGCCGCCCTCTGCGCTCCAAATCGGCCGATCTGTCACGACGCGATGTACGCGAATGTGCCACGGCAGCGCGGGCAGCAGCCACGTCTCAACCGTCACACCCGGTTGCGGTTGCCAAATTGAATGCAGTGCGCCGTTGTCGGTATCGGCCGAAATGCAGCGTTCGCGCACCCGATACTGTTCGCCGTCGTCGCTGATCGCTAACATGCTGTCGGCCGCCAACTGCGTCAAGCCACGCCGACCGGCCGGCACACTAAAACCAAATTGATTCGAGTAGGCGAACTTGGCGTACTTCTCAGCCGCATGGCGAATCCACGGCTCCGTCTGCCCGCTCGCCAGCGCGAAAACGTGATCATCGTGGCGGCAGATGATGTGGAAGGCGTGCGGCTGCGACTGTTCGGCGGGCATGTCGGGTAGGGGCAGTTCCTCTGCTTGCCAAAACGGGTGCGAGTCGGGCAACGCCAACGGCAAAAACGTCTTCATCGCCCAGTAGGGAGAGCCGGGCGCGTTGTACTGCTCCGCCATGTTGAGGTTGGGATAGGCGTACCCGATAGAGAGAATGCCGTCGCGCTCGAAAATCGGCCGATCCCGCCACCAGCGCAAATGTCGCAGCAGCAACCCTTTGACCACCCCCCACGGCAACGCCTCCACATCGGCAAACGCCAGCGCACCCCAAAATCCCCCTTGCGCGAAGCGATACGTCAGGCTGCGCCCAAATGGGAGGGCGGCACCATCGGCCGAAAACCACGCCATAAAGTCGGGGGCAAACTGGATCGCCCGCTCGCGGAAGCGTTGGGCGCGTTCACTGTGCGAGGCGAGTTTGGCGTAGATCAGCCCGTAAAACTGCATGGCGAACGGGATGTAGTAGTCACGCTGTACGGTGTTGCCGTCGCTGTACCAACCGTCGCCGAGATAGAACGATTCGAGCAGGTCGAGCGACCTTTCCCTCGCCGCTGGGTCGTGTGCTGCGCCGACGTTGGCCAGCCCCAAGTTGACCAACACGCGGAAAAAGTGCCAGTTGTTGGGCGGTATATCGCGCACGTTGATTGCGTTTAGCCATGTAACGACATTCTGCTGGGCGGCGGGGGTGAGCGGTTCCCAGATATGTTCGGGGACGAGTGCCAGCGCGTAGCCAAACGCCGCCATCTCGACGAGGCGTTGATCATAATCGGCCGAATCCCCCCAATATTCCGCATGGTCGGGATTTGTCCCGTTCGCCAAGCCGCGCCGATACAGATCCCAATCGTCAAACGTGCCACCTCCCGCGACGAGTGGCACGATCCCCCACAGCGGTCGCGCAAACGCCTCCAGCTCAGCGGCGTGGCGGTCGTAATGTGCGCCCGTTGCTCCAAACGCGACCCGCGCACCCCCCGCGCTAAAATACGGCTTGAGCGGATCAAACAGATTACGCACCGCTGATTGGAGGTCGGCGCGGGTTTTTAGAGGGTTGTTTTGTAAGGGACTGTGCATTTTTTAGAATAAGGCGTAAACCATTACGTTTTACGCCGCTACCCCTTCACCCCCGTCGCCGCTATCCCTTCCACAAAGAAGCGTTGGAACGCCAGGAATAGCGCAACAACGGGGATGAGCGAGACGAGCGAGGCGGCCATGATAAGGGCATAATCGGCCGAATATTGTTGAATGAAGAGGCGCAACCCCAACTGGATCGTCTTCAACCCTTCGGAGTTGAGATAGATGAGCGGCCCCATAAAGTCGTTCCAGACGAAGACGGCGGTGAAGATGGTCAACGTCGCCAGCGCGGGCTTGGAAAGCGGCAACATGATGCGATAATAGATGCCCCACTCGCTCAACCCGTCGATCCGCGCCGCGTCGATGATGTCGTTGGGAATGCTGATAAAAAATTGGCGCATCAGAAAGACGCCAAATGCCGAAAACGCTTGCAGCAAAATCAACGCCATGTGCGTATCGACCAAGCCGAGCCGCCGCATCATGATAAATTGTGGAACCATATACGACTGCCACGGAATTGCAATGCTGGCGATGTACGCCAAAAAGACAAAATCTTTGCCCTTGAAGTGCAGCTTGGCAAACGCATACCCCGCAAAGCTACTCGTGAAAAGTTGCAACAGCGTGATGATAACCGTCAGCTTGATGGTGTTAAAGAAGAAAGTCAAAAATGGCACCTGCCGCCAAATTTCGACATAGTTGCTCCACTGGAAGGTTTCGGGAATCCATTGGATTGGATAAGCGAACACGTCCTTATCGAGCTTGAGCGAGGCGGACACCATCCAAACAAACGGCAACAGCATGAGGGCGGAGAGCGCAATTAGGAGGATGTAGGTGGTGATTCGGCCGATTCTTGTCTTAAGGCGATGACTCATGCGCTTCTCTCCTACATATAGTTGACCCACCGTTTTTCCATGCGGAACTGGACGATGGTGATGAGCAAGACGATGGCAAACAGCACCATCGCAATCGCGCTCGAATATCCAAATTCAAACTGGCGAAACGCCGTATTGTAGGTGTGGATGACGAGCACGTTGGTCGCCCGACCTGGCCCCCCGTTCGTCATCACAAGGATGAGATCGAACACCTTGAACGATGCAATCGTCAACATAATGCTGACAAAAAAGGTGGCAGGAGCGAGCATCGGCAGCGTCACGTAGCGGAACTTTTGCCACCCGTTCGCGCCGTCGATTTCGGCCGCTTCATACAAATAGCCAGGAATCCCCTGCAACGCCGCCAGATAGATGATCATGTAGTACCCCATCCCTTTCCAGATGCTCGCCATGATGACTGTCGGCATCGCCCAATCGACGGAGGCCGTCCAGCGTGGCGGATTCTCCACGCCAAGCGATAGCAACATCTGGTTGACAGGGCCGAGTGCGGGATGAAACAGCATGTTCCACACCACCGCCACCGCCACCAACGACGCGACATAGGGAAAAAAGAACGTCGTCCGAAAGAAGTTGCGTCCTTTGAGCGGTTGATTGAGCAGTATCGCCAACCCCAATGACGCGACCATCGTGAGGGGCACTGTGCCGCCAACATAGACGAACGTGTTTTTGAGCGCGATGATAAAGGTATCGTCGTCGAGCAGTTCGCGGAAGTTCTGCAACCCCGCCCACGACACCTCATTGGCGCCGTCCCAACTCATAAACGCCAACGCCATCGAAAACAGCATCGGCAGCAGCGTGAACAACGCAAACCCCGTCAGGTTCGGCATGATAAAGCTGTAAGCCGTCAGATTCTGCTGCAAAATGCGTCTGCGTTTGGAGTAGGTTTTGGGGAGTGGGTGCGAAACTTGCATGGGGATTCCTTCCTGATGAAACCCTCGCTCCCGACCCCTCTCCCTCAGGGAGAAGGGTGGTGGCTCTCTGGAGTCTCTGACTCCGCGAGGGTTTTTGAGTCTGGGGAAGATGTATTTAGTCATCTCCCTCTGCCTCGGAGAGAGGGAGATGAGGGTTCGTTTTTCTACTCACCAAGTTCGTCATTCACGCGGCTCGTCATCTCTGCGATGCCATCCGCGACGGAGACGGAGTTGGTCATGATCAAATCGTGTTCTTCGTTCAAAATCTGCTCGACGACACCGATGTTTGGATCCATGGGGGCTTCGAGTTTGACGCTGGCTGTTTGCAACGCCTCACTCGCTTCGGCTGGAACGCCGTCCAGCGCGGTGAAAACGCTCAACACCTCATCCGTTCGCACGGCGGGCAAGTTGCCCAACCCCGCCAAGACCTTTGCACCTTCCACACCACTGTAAAATTTGATGAACTCCCACGCTGCGTCTTGGTGTGCTGAGTTCTCGTTGATGGCGAGACCGGTCAGCGTGCCAGCGGTCGTACCAGCTTCGATCCCGTCAGGGTGTGGGAACTTTGCCACGCCCCACGCGAAGTCAGTGTCACCCGACGCTTCGGCCGCAATCATGCTGCCGATAAACCACGATCCCATTGGCAACATGGCGACCTGCTCGTTTTGGAACACGCCCGAGTAGTGGACGTTGCCCGCCTTGAGTGAACCGTAATCCATGATGATGCCATCGTCCTGCATACTGACGATCATATCGTACATCGGCTGCATGAAGCTGTAGTCATCGGCGATGACGGTGTTGTCACCTTGAATGGTGCCGATTTGGACGGTGGATCGCCATGTGTGGTGGTGGGTTCCATACACCTTATCGTTGCCCTCGCCGCTCGTCAACTGACGCGCCAGCTCTTCGTACTCTGCCCATGTGAGGTCGTTGTCGGGGTATGCCACACCGGCCGCATCGAACAGGTCTTTATTGTAATAGAGAATCCAAATATCACTGCGGAAAGGCAGACCATAGTACTGTCCTTCATAGGTCAGCTCTTCGACTGCGCCGCTAAAGATGGCGGTGTCGATGCCATCTGCTTCGACATAGCTGTTGAGCGGCAAAATTTGTCCGCGTGTGACCATCGCCGAGTAGCCGGGAATGTCCTTGATGACGATGATATCCGTTTCGTCGCCACCGGAGAGCATGATGTTGACCTTGTCTTGGTACTCTTGCGATGAGATCTCGACGAGTTCGACGGTGACGTTGGGATTTTGCGCTTCATAAGCGTCGATGACAGCTTGCCAGTAGGGGGTGGTGCCGATGTCCCATGCGGTCATTTTGAGCGCGACTGTCTCATCGGCCGATTCTTCAGTTGCGCCACTATCAGACGAGCTATCAGCAGTCGGGGCCGCCTCTTCTGGCGACGAGCAGGCGATCAGCACAAGGCTGAACAGAAGCATAAGCAGGGTCAAAACTTTTTTGGGTAGCATGTTCAAGGTTCTCCATTTTGATGTTGATTGACGAGCGGAATAGGTTGAAAGCATCTTTTTCTCCTCTTGGTGAGTTACCAATAGAGTTGCCACTCTGGATTGGTCTGGCGCATTAACGCCTCTAAGTAGAAGTAGTCGCCCCAGAGACAGCCTTCGTCAACGCCGACCATCTTGGGTTTGTCATAAACACTGTGCAGGAGCAGGGCGTTCGATTCACCAGTGGGGGTGTAGTTTTGGGCGAGCGATTGCAGGATATTTTCGGCCGATTCTGCATATCGTTCGCGCACGTCACCTGCTGGCAACCAGTGCAGTAGCTCTTGCAAACCACAGACGGCGATTGCGGCGGCGGAGCTGTCGCGCTCCTCGCCACTGCCGTCTGAAAAAACCATATCCCAATACGTGACGTGATCACTCGGCAGGTGGTTGAGAAAGTAGTCGGCCAACCGTTGAGCGGTCGCCAAAAATGAGTGGTCACGGGTGTAACGATAGTTGAGCGCGAACCCCAAAATGCCCCATGCCTGCCCACGCGCCCAGCACGAGTCGTCGGCGTGGCCTTGTTCAGTTCGGCCGAAAAGCGGCTCTCCCGTCTCCGGATTCCAATAAAATGTGTGATAGGTGGTGTCATCGTCGCGCACGAGGTAGTCGCGCAGCAGTTCGGTGTGGCGATGCGCGACGGCCGTATAGTGCGGTTCGCCCGTCTGCTCGCTCGCCCAGTAGAGCAGCGGCATGTTGAGCAAGCTGTCGATGATGGTACGTCCGCGCTGGTTGGGATCGCTGAGATCGCCCCACGCCTGAATCACGCCCACATTTTCGAGACAGCGCGTTATCAAATAGTCGGCCGCCTTGAGGGCTGCTTGTCGTGCTGGTTCTATCCCGCGCAATTGCCATGCCGTTACGCAGGAGAGTGTGTACAAAAAGCCGAGATCGTGTGTGTCGATGTCGATTTGGTTGTCGATGCGGTTGATAAAACTGGGGAGCAGTCGCTTGGCGGCGAGGCAGTAGTCGTCTTTGTCAGTCAGCTCATAGGCGAGCCATAGCTGACCCGGCCAAAAGCTGGTCGTCCAGTCGAAGTTGTCGCCAATTGCAAAACCGTCACGGGTGCGGGGGTAGTAGATGTTTGCGCGGGTTACGTTATCGGGAAACATGGTGGCAAAGGTGGTCATGTTTCGGCCGATTGTGTCGAGCGCGGTGCGGAGCGCTTGAGAGTAGATTTGGTTCGCTTTGTTCATACCTTTACAGGTCACATGTCAATTAAGGTTCGCACCAATATAAACCAATTGCATACCAATGTCAACATACGTCGCAGCATTGGTTCGTATTCGGTACATTTCGCAAGGAGTCAGGAGACAAGCCGACAAAAAAGCGACCTGCTAGGCATAAAAATCTAGCAGGTCGCTCAAAGAAGGAGAAAGAAAGCTTGTAGCAAAGCGCAATAGCCACTCGCACGAACCAATGTATACCAATCAAGTACCAATGTCAACGCTGAACGGGCAAAGATGGCGGTATAGCGGTAGAATGTTGACAGGGTTCGGCCGATAACATACCATTGGTTCGCACCGCTATCATTTTAGAGACAATTTTTTAGAGACAATCTTTCATGTTTGATTTTGAGCTTGCAATTGCCGACCTACAAAAGCCGAGTGCCGGCCCCCTGTACCTCAAACTGCGCCAAGCATTGGAAAACCAATTGGACGCTGGAATTTTGCAACCCGGTGAGTCGTTGCCACCCGAGCGCAAGTTGCGCGAAGCGTTGGGCGTGAGCCGCTCGACCGTGCGCCAAGCGATCAAGAGTTTGGTTGAAGAAGGTGTGTTGCAATCTGTCGTCGGGGCGGGGACATTCGTGATAGAAAAGCGGCCCGCGCCGACGCAAAATGAGCTGGTCGGCATCATCATGCCTGACTCCAACTACTCTGTCTACTACCCCGCGCTCGTCTCGTCGCTCACGTTTGGATTGCGCGAGGCGGGGTATCGCGTGGATACCAGCATCCACAGCGACCGCAACGAGACGCTTTCGGCCGTTGTGACGGGACTGCTGGAACAGAATGTGACGGCCGTCGCGTTTGTCGCTCCGCAAGCGGCCGAAGGGGAGCGCGTCGTGCGTCGGTTGCAGGCGGCAGGGGTAACGGTGCTGCTGCTAACCCGCTACTTCGACCATTTTGAGGAGTTCGACTACATCGGTGTGGACAACCGCCATGTCGGTTTTGAGGCGACCAACCACCTCATCAAACTCGGTCACAGCAGCATCGTGCATGTGGCGGCCAGTGGTAGCTCGACTGCGCATGACCGCGCCAATGGCTATGTGGCAGCGATGATGGCAGCCAATTTAAGCCCACAAATCTTTATCGCGCCCAACGAACGATTGCCAATTGCGGACTATTTGACTCCCTACGTCATCCCCAGTGACCCGACCCAGCTTTGGAGCCGCGTCGCCCGTGCCGATGTGACGGGGCTGTTCTGTTTTCACGACGATATGGCGAGTTGGGTGCAAAAGGAGATGCGCCAATTGGGGTTACGCATCCCGCACGATGTGTCGCTGATCTCGGTCGATAATATGCCATATTCGAGCTTCTTTGATGCACCACTGACGACGTTTGCGCTGCCGGGAGAGGAGATCGGCCGACAAGCGGCCGAACTGTTGATCAAGCGGCTGCGTGGTGATGAGTTTCCCGTGCAGCATGTGTTGTTGCCAGCGCGGTTTGTCTATCGGTTATCGACGGCGCGGCAGGCTGTAGTAAGCGTTTAATCCCTCTCGCAACTGAGTTTCTTCTTGGCCTTTAAGAAACTAATCCGGTAAAAGCCCGTCATTCCCGCGAAGGCGGGAATCCATTCTTGGGCAACGTTAGCCCGAAACACCTATTATCGAACTGAATTTTTAACCAGCAACAAGGCACTCGATTGTAGAGTGTGACGCTACCTTACTCGCTTGTCTGTGCCAACGGTCATCACAAACGACGAGGAGCATCAGCGATTGAGCCACCCACCATCGACTGGCACAAGCGACCCGTGCATGTAACGCGCCGCGTCGGAGGCCAAGAAGACGACCGTTCCCATCAAATCTTCAGGGGTTCCCCAACGTGCGGCGGGGATGCGTGCCAAAATTGAGGTGGCGCGATTTTCATCTTCGCGCAATGGGGCGGTGTTGTCGGTCGCCATGTAGCCGGGTGCGATAGCGTTGACGTTGATGTTTTTGCTCGCCCACTCGTTTGCCAGCGCACGGGTCAACCCTGCCAAGCCGTGTTTGGCGGCGGTGTAGGCGGAGACGGTGATGCCGCCCTGATAAGAAAGCATCGAGGCGATGTTGATAATTTTGCCACCGCCTTGCTGCACCATCGGCCGTGCCGCTGCTTGTGAGAGCAAAAACACCTTGTTCAAGTTGACATCGATCACGTCGTTCCAGTCAGATTCGCTGTAGTCAATAGCGGGGGAGCGACGGATGATGCCCGCGTTGTTGACGAGGATGTCGATTCGGCCGAATTGCGCCACAACTTGCCCAACAATATCGTTCAAATCTGCCGCCGTTGCCGCCCGCAAGTCGCACTGCACCTGCAAAAAGCGGCGTCCTGCCGCCGTCACGGCCGCTTCCGTTCCCTCGCGCACCGTGCGGTCGAGCGCAACGATGTCCGCACCAGCCTCTGCCAGCGCCAGCGCCATCGCCTGTCCCAATCCGCGACTCGCGCCCGTAACGAGCGCAACGCGATTATCGAGTTTGAATTGATCGAGAATCATTTTATTCCTGTGTCTTTAGGCTGATAGCAATACGCCCAGCTCTACCGCAGTTCCGCCATTGAGACAGAATCCATATCGGCAAACGACTGATTTTCACCCGCCATCGCCCAGATAAAGGTGTAGCTGCCCGTTCCCATGCCGGCGTGGATCGACCAGCTTGGGGAGATGACCGCCTCACCATCGCGCATGACGATGTGGCGTGTTTCGCTGGGGTTGCCCATCAGGTGGAAGACGACATTCTCCGCGTCGATATCGAAGTAGCAGTACACTTCCATGCGGCGTGCGTGCAGATGTGCGGGCATCGTGTTCCACATGTTGCCGGGTTCGAGCAGCGTCATGCCCATCACCACTTGACAACTTTTCGCGCCATCGGGGTGGATATATTTGTAGATGGTGCGCTTGTTGCTATTGAGCGGGTCGCCAAGTTGGAGCGGCTCCGCGTCGTCGATTTTGAGGTGAACGGTCGGGAATTCGGCGTGGGCGGGTGCGCTGAAGAGATAGAATTTGGCGGGGTTGTCGCCGTCTGCGCTCTCGAATGTGACCGCTTTTGTGTTTCGGCCGATATACAGCCCATCTCGCTTCGCCATCACAAACGTTGCACCATCAACGGCAATGCTGCCTGCACCGCCGATGTTGATAATGCCGATTTCACGGCGGTCGAGAAAGTGGTCAGCGTCAGGGTCAAACGGGTTGTTGCCCAGTTCGACTGGCTTGCTGACGGGGGTCGCGCCACCCACGATAACGCGGTCGATGTGTGTGTAGGTGAGTGAGAGTGAGTCGGCGACGAACAGGTCACTGATGTGAAACTGCTCGCGCAGTTCGGTGCTGTTCATCCGTTCGTATTGCGTCGGATGGATCGGGTATCGCATGTCCATGTAAAGCTCTCCAATATAGTACCAAAATATTTATTGGTACGAACCGATTCTAGTGAATTGGAGGATAGTTGTCAAACCTGACTAGATAAAGGGTACAGGCGCTGGAACGCTTTGACCATGTCCGCCCCGTTCCAACAGCCAGTAAATGATGAGGGGTGGGGTGTGGTTTCGGCCGAAAACCGAGGGAGGGCGCTGGTCACAAGAGATGATCACAATTTCACAGCCCATATCGTCCACTTTGTGCCATTTGCAAACAACCCATGCGTTTGGTACAGACTCTACATTCTCAAACGCGCTCTCCTCCATAAATGCTTCTGCTGAAAACGTATCTTGTTGGGCAGTGGTTTTGCACTGTCTCTTGTTCAGCCTGCCTACGATTTGTGATCATCTTCCACCCTTGCGTTCTCAACGCACGCTTCAGGTTCACTTTATGATCAATGCTTGGGATTTTGCGCCTTCCCCCGTTACAATATGCTTGCTCGTTGATTCTGGGGGCTCTTAAATCCTCAAATTTCTCAATACCTTTTTCCCTATAGTCCACCCTTCAACGGCTCTGTTCAACCGTGATTAGGCGGCGGCTTCGAAGACTTCGCGCCGCATCAATCCTTTATCGTTCGGCGGGCTAGCTCAACAAAACTCTCCGTGCTAGGGGAATACGCCCGTCGAACAAAAGCTTCAACCAGACGCTGGGAAACGCGCAGGTTAAGCAGCTCAACAGCGGACTTTTCTAGGAGGTTTTCACCAGTGCGTATTTTCGATATTTCTATCACAAACTTTCGCGGTATTAGACAATTGGATAATCTGAAAGCGGGGTCAATAAATTCGTTTGTTGGCAAAAATGACGCTGGCAAATCATCCATCCTCCGAGCACTAGATGCATTTTTCAACAATTCGTTCAGTAGCAATGATGTTCACAAGGGAATTCAGGATAATGAGTCGGTGGTCATACAAGTCAGGTTTGAGACCGAGCATACTCTAAGTCCCTTAGTGCTGGATATAGATGGAAAGTTGTGCCTAAGGAAACAGTTCTCTTTTACTAATACTGGACGTTTGAGCACACGACAAACATACGTGTGTGCATCTGCGGATGAAAGGCTCTACCAAGATTGTTGGAGCAAAAAAGAGGACAAACTTAATGAGGCGCTAACCGCCTTAAACATTGAGCACTCACGATCTGGCAGGGGCGTGACCAACAAATCAAAGCTGGATTTCATTGCGGGTGCAATTCAGGATCTACCCAAAGAATCAAAAGAGTTCCCTGCAAAAGTGATGCTTGAAAATCTTGAGGCCGCATATGATTTCTTTGAGGTTCCTGAATTTTCATTGTTCGACGCAGAACAAGACTTGAATATTGGATCAACTGATTTTCAGAAGCAATTTAAGCCGATCGCAAATCAAGCCCTTGAAAACAACGAGGGTTTGACTCAACAGATTGAAACAAACGTCGTTAACGAACTTGAAACCGAATTTGGTCAAATAGCAACATTGATGCAGAGAAATGTTCCCGAATTAGAACGGATTGTTCCGTCGATAAATTGCAACTGGAAAAATTTGGTTAAATTTGACCTAGCACTAAAATTTAGTAACAACGCATTTGAGATTCCAATTTCACATAAAGGCACCGGATTCAAAAGACTTCTCATGGTAGCCTACTTCGAATACCTTGCACAAAAACAGACTAAACAGTATCAGATATTCGGAATTGAAGAGCCAGAGACGTATTTGCATCCAGGATTGCAATACGATCTTTTGGACTCAATTATCGAACTATCACATGATAGCCAATTTTTTCTAACAACTCATTCACCTATCTTCGCGGGTGCAACCAACACATCCAACATTGTTTTAGTAAAAAAGCAAGGGGCTTTATCAACATATGCAAGTGATTCCACCGGGGAGAATGTCCTTGATATTGTAATTGAAGAGCTTGGAATTAGACCTGACTACAATTTACTCAACGACAATTATCGTAAAGCAATTTTTGTTGAAGGTAGTGGAGATGCTAAGTTTTGGAAGCATGCAATGACAGCCATCAATGGTGATTGTCCAGCAGATATTCTCTTCATCCCTTGTGGTGGGAGCCAGCTGAGTTTTTTCGTCAATGCCGAGCTATGCCGAAAGATCAATCGCCGCTTTATTGTAATTGTTGACAGTGACAGAGGAGCAATAGATTACGAAGCAAAATTAGCCAATCAATCGCAACTTCGTACAAAGGTTGAAAACATGGGAGGAGATTTCCAATTACTTCGCAAACGAGAAATCGAAAATTACTATCATGTAGATGCGATCAGTAGAATCTTGGGGACACAGCATACACTTCCACCTGAATTCATTATTTCCGATTATGTTGATATGGAACAGTTAGTAAAGACTCACATCATTGATGTTAGTTCAGTAAATTTCAAGAAAAAGAATCACATCAAAGTGTTCGAGAATATGACACCTGATGAATGGAATCAGGTTGGAGTCCAACTGCCAAACGGCAGGACTGATTTAGAAGAAATCACTAGTGCAATTGTTGCATAAAGTTTTGAAATACATGCTTTAGGACGGTTGAGAGTAAAGATAAAGGTGCGAAAGTCATTTATATGAACAACTACGACTTGTATCGCTTAAATGACAAAGAGTTCGAAGCACTATGTGCGGATCTGATTTCACGTCAAATTGGAGTTCGCGTTGAACGCTTCAAGCCGGGTAAAGATCAGGGGGTCGATGGGCGATTCTTTTCAACTGATAATCAGGAAACTATTCTGCAATGCAAGCACTGGATGAAATCAGGTTTTTCAAGATTGTTAGCGCATCTTCAAAAAACCGAATCAAAAAAGGTAGTCAGGCTTCAGCCAGATAGATACATTTTCCTGACCTCGGTTGAGCTCTCTAGACATAACAAAAAACAAATTGCAAGCACATTTGCTCCTTTTGTTAAGAGTGAAGGAGACATATATGGTCATGACGATATCATCGGCTTATTAAGTGACTACGAAGATCTAGAGAAGAAATATTATAAGCTTTGGATGTCAAGTACTACTGTACTGCAACGGATATTAAACTCAGCAATAGTTGGTCGTAGCGATTTTAAGCTGGAAAGAATCAGAAACTCTTCCGCGCGATATGTTTTAACCAGTAATCACAAATCTTCCCTGCTTAAACTGGAAGAATTAGGCTCTGTCATCATTACAGGGGAACCAGGAATTGGGAAGACTACACTAGCCGAGCAAATATGTCTGAACTATGTAATCAAAGATTTCGAGTTTGTAACAATAAGCGACGCCATGACCGAGGCAGAGAGTGTTTACAAACGGGGAAAGAAGCAGATATTTTATTTCGATGATTTTCTAGGAAGAAACTTCCTCAATGCCCTTTCGAGGAAAGAAGATTCACAAGTCATTGAATTCATGATGCGGGTGTTAGCCGACAAAACAAAGCGGTTTGTGTTGACTTCAAGAACGACCGTTCTGAACCAAGGGAAAAGACTGAGTGATTTATTTCGAATTGAGAACGTCGACCGTAATGAGCATGAAATTCATATTAAGTCATTAAGCCTGATAGAGCGCGCCACAATTCTCTACAATCACATTTGGCATAGTGAACTATCAGAAGAGTATATAGACCAACTTTACTTCGAAGATAGGTATAAGCAGATCATATTACACAGGAATTTCAACCCTAGATTGATCGAATTCATCACAGACTATTATAAGGTTTGCGACATAAATCCTGATGACTATTGGGATTATGTAAGCTCAACTCTTGACGACCCTCAAGATATTTGGGGTCATGTCTTTGATAATCAGATCGACGAAAAGTCCCGCCTGTTGGTTTCTTTAGTGGCGTTCAATGGCAAAAGCATATACGAATCAGAACTAAAAAATGCGTTCTCCAGACTGACATCCGAGCCTCTAGGAGTCGCCTGTTCACTCAAAATATCTGACTTTGAGACAACGGCTAGATTTGCCACTGGAGCAGTCATTAACAGAACTGTGGGGGGGTACTACGGCACGAATTATGATCTTTTCAACCCTGCATTAGCAGACTACTTAATTAGAAGATTTGCTGACGACCATGAGTTCCTGTGTCAGATTTTCAAGTCTCTTACAACTGTTGTCTCATTGCGAAACCTTAAAAGCCTAAGCTCCAGCCGGTCAATTCAAGAGAATACTTTTGACAGCATAATTAGAATTCTAGCGAAGGCTTTGGTAGATGGATTGTTTGAGGGCTCATCACTAAACTATCTGCTAAATCTATATGAGCTAATCTTATCCAGGTCGGATATGTCTAACGAATCCCGTAATAAAATTGCGACTCACATCGGAGCACTTGATTTTATGTTAGTTCCTGACAACTTGCTCGAGACATGCTCAATAATTATCAGCTCAATGCAATATGAAGCTGAGTCGGAGTACTTTTATAAGCAGGTGGACAAATTCGTAGATTCTGTATTACACAAAGAACTTCGGCATGATGAACTATTAAGTGCAAGCAATTTTATTGTTGCAAATGAAAGCGCGGTACAGTCTCGTGATATTGCATTGTTGAAAAACAAGATTGTCAACTTGTGGAAAGACCCAGATTATGTTCAAGATGAATTACTTGAACACGAAGAGTCATATAACATCTTTGAATATGAGAAAATGGAGAAAGGAATAAGGATTTGCGTTGAGAACAAGTTGGGAGAGTATCCGCTTGATTTTGCAACTTCGATAATAGATGAGATTTGTGCTCAAGTTGATCCAGATGTTATTCTCGAACGAAATTTTGACCCTGACTATAATGATCTAGAACCTCCATCTGAGGATGGCCTAAGTTATGATCCAGACTCCATGGAGTCTGTCGAAGATCTGTTTCAACGGGGGTAAAACGAATAATGCCGCCGAACATGGCATCAACCTGACGCACCCTGTCGGGATGCGCAGGTTAAGCAGGCGTTAGGTTGACCCTTCGGGCCAGAAAAAAACAAAAACAGCGGGTTTCGTGTTATTTTTGAAAAATATGATCTACATTGGCCACCATGAACCACGAGAGTTGGAACAAACTAAACCGGCCAAACTCAAAGGAGAGAAGAAATGGCAAAACCACTTGGGGATTCAGTCATAGTTGAAGCGCCGAAACTTGAAGAAAGACACATTCAGCATACCATCGGAATTCGCCAGCTTATTCCAAGCAAGACAATCGCCGCCGCGATTCCCCGGCTGCTTGCGAAAACAAAAAAGCTCCTAGCTGGTGCCGGAATAGATGTTCCAGGAAAGCCATTCTTCCGATTTTATAGCATTAACATGGGTGTTCAATACGATATTGAGGTTGGATACTTGTGTAACACTCCCTTGATGCATATTGAGGGCCTAAGCCAAAGCTTCTTCCCTCCAGGAAAATATGTGACTCTCAAGTATGCAGGCAAGAATCGGGGATACCAAGGGAATAAGGCCCTCATTGAATGGGCACGAGCCAATGGCTATGAGCAGGATCGTTGGGACACAGAGCTTGGTGACACCTTTAGATCTCGTTTCGAGGTGTATGTTTCCGACATTGACAATGAGGAAGATCATCGGAAATGGATCAAGGAAGTGGCGATACTAGTCAGGTAGTACCAGGCAGCAATTTCGGGTGTTGAACAAGACCAGAAACCTAACATCCGCTTAAACCGGGCGTCATGGATTACTTTTGGAGGGGAATGCCTTAACAAATTCGGCCGAAACCCCCTCCTCAACATCCTGCAAAGTCGCCTCACCCAGCAACTCCGTCAACGTCAGTTGACCATCGATAAACTCAAACACTGCTTTATCTGTAATGACCATATCGACCGCCCCAATCGCCGTCAGCGGCAGTGTACACGCGGGAACGATTTTTGGCGCACCGTTGCGGCTTGTATGCGTCATCGTGATGATCAGTCGCTTCGCGCCGCTTGCCAGATCCATTGCGCCACCGATACCCAGCAGTGGCTTACCCGGCACCGCCCAATTCGCCAGATTCCCCGCCTCGTCAACCTGCAAACCGCCCATAATCGCCACATCAATGTGACCGCCGCGAATCATGGCAAAGCTGTCCGCGCTGTCAAAATAGCTGCTGCCCGGCAGCACCGTCACAGGAATTTTCCCCGCGTTGACAGGGTAATCGCGTGCGCCCCCTTCTTCTGGTGCAGGGCCAACGCCCAACATCCCGTTCTCCGTGTGCAAAATAATGCCGTGTTCGGGCGTGATGAGGTCGGCAACCAGCGTCGGAATGCCAACGCCGAGATTGACAAGATCGCCGCGCCTTAGCTCCTGCAACGCTCGTTTAGCTATGTTCATGCGCGCTTCGCTGACTTTTTTGGCACCCCCATTGATCGAGGCAGATGAGCCAAGTTCTTCCAGCGTCGTGTGCGCTTCAACAAGATAATCGACGTAGTTACCCTGTGTATGGATTGCATTGGGGTCAAGCTCACCAACGGGGACAATTTGCTCGACCTCCGCGATGACCAGATCGGCCGCCGTCGCCATCCCCTTATTAAAGTTCTGCTCCGTCATGCGATATTGTAAGTTTCCAGCCGTGTCCCCTTTCCATGCGCGGATGAGCGCGACGTCGCCGCGAATCGCCTTCTGAAAAACGTAGGGTTTTCCGTCAATCTCTTTTGTCTCTTTGCCCTCTGCAATCACGGTTCCGTAGGCAGTTGGCGTATAGAAACCACCAATGCCAGCCCCGCCAGCGCGCAACGCTTCCGCCAGCGAGCCCTGCGGGATCAGCTCAAATTCGATTTCGCCAGCTTGTGCCGCAGCGACCGCTTCGGGATTGCTGGTAAAAAATGAGCCGATCGCCTTCTTGATCTGCCCGTTGCGCAGCAGACGGCCGCCGCCTAATCCGACTTCGCCGACGTTGTTGGCAATGTAGGTCAAATCGCGCACCTCTGTTTCGGCGAGTGCGTGCAGGACGTGGACAGGGTTGCCCGTCATGCCAAATCCGCCGACGAGCAGGGTATCGCCGTTTTTGACGAGGGTGGCGGCTTTTTCGGCCGAAATAATCTCAACTTGTTTCATTGCAAATAAGGTTTGCGAGCTACATTGATGGAGAAAGTCTAATCAACGTGCATGGCGACTTGGCTCATCTCTGCCATTAAGGGCGCATACAGTCTTGCCATTCCATCCGCAATTGCAGCACCCGCACCGGCCGGAGACCCCGCATTGAACGGCGGTGCAGGATCATATTCGATGTCCAACTGCAAGCCGCGTGCGTAGGGTTCGCCCACCATTTTCGTGGCCAGAGCCAGTGCAAAATCGATACCAGCCGACACGCCCGCCGCTGTCATCACGTTTCCGTCTTCAACATAGCGTGCCGCGACTGGCGTTGCGCCAAATTTGGGCAGCACATCCATCGCCGACCAATGGGTTGTCGCCCGTTTACCTTCAAGCAATCCCGCGACACCGAGAAGAAGTGACCCTGTGCAGACGCTTGTCACGTATTTGGCGCGTGTTGCTGCCGTTTGCACAAACGCAACGATGTCTGGATCACGCATCGCCTCAAGCGTTCCCTTGCTGCCACCGGGGATGAGCAAAACCTCTATCTTTTCGGGCAGATTGTCAAACGTGCCAGTTGGAACAATTGTCAGACCGGTGCAGTTGATGGAATCGGCCGATTTCCACAGTTGATGCACCTTCGTATTCACCAACCCCTGTAACACAGCGAGCGGCCCCACCATGTCGAGCGCAAACATGCCGGGATAGACCAGCATCACGACGTGGCGCGTTTCGGCAGGTGCAATGTCGGTCATGCTAAATTTTTCAGTGACAAAAAGGTTTAAGTATTCTTCTGTGGTGATTGTTTCAGTCGTGATTTCCATTGGCGAATCATGCACGATGTGCGCTGTTTCGTCAATTGTCATCCGCAACTCGCGGAGCGGGGTAGCAGCGGCGCGTACAAAACGTCAGCTTGATCAAGCATTGATAACGATACCCATCTCATCCCCGAATCTCCCCCATCTGACGGAGAACAATCTCCCCCATGCGCCCGATGGTTAGGCGACCGATTGCGGCTATGTTTATGAGATGATGCGAATGTTATTCGCTGCTGCCTATTTCGACGCACTAACAGCCTTGCGGCTGCAAAGTTAGAGATGCAGGATTGGTCGAGGTCGGCTGCTGTTCTGGCTATGTTTTTGAACATAATGATTACCCGACACAAATTGAATTTGAGCGGATGCCGACGCTTGGCAACCCAATAAGCTGCAATTTCAGGATGTCACTTTTACACGAATCGTTCGTCACAAGAATGCGCGATTGTGTCGACAAACAACAACGCGACGAGGAGCTATAACAATGTCAGGATTTATGATTTTTACGGTGCTATTCGGAATCGGCGTGATCGTAGCGGTCGTGTGGCTGGTTGTACGGCTCTCTCAGAACGATGATCTCTACTCTGATCAATTTCCAAAGGTAAGTGCGCTCGATAGTCTGCAACGCCGCTATGCGCTAGGTGAATTGTCCGCAGAGGAGTATGCAGAAAAACGAGCTGATATTTGGGCTGAGCCAGCGAGTGGGGGTAAATGATGAATAATCGTTGGGTTTGGCATGACAAGCTACTGTTGAAAACCGCCCGGATATACTTGCACTAAACACAACTCTCATGCACTCATACTTAAACTAATTCAATCACCATCCCTTACGATAATATCTGTTATCACAAAGAATTTGAGTTAGGATGTGTGGGCATATGGGGCTGGTTTACAGATTCGTTGGCATGTCTTAAAACGATGCCAGTAAAACAAACCAGCACAAGCCAGAGAATGCCGACAATGCGTCGAGGCGGTAGCAGCGTCCCACCGTCGGATAGCTGGACAGCGGTCGGGATGCCATCCGATGGCATGTGCCAGAAACCACCTTGTAAACGATAGCCGCCACCAGTCGCCAGACCTGCGTCTGGCTGCCCTATTGTTCCACTCAGCGTGTATTCGCCGCCTGTTGCCTGAGTGAGACCACCCCCGTCAATCGTGCTACGCGTAATGGTGTAGCCGTCGCCCGACTGCGCTTGGGAGGACTGCGTCGTCAAAAAAAGTAGCAGCAAGAATAGAACTGTTGACATGTATTTCATAAAAGTACTCCTTCAAAGCTAGTTTGGGAGCGTTGCGTATGGCGCATAAAAACCCTTCTACGCAATACGCCGACCTCACCAGACTTTCCAATGCCGCCTAATAAAGCAAAATCATCAGCTCGCCGTTGATGCCATTGTCAAAGGCATTCCAGCGGAAGCAGGTGAGCGTGTTTTCAAAGCCTGTAAGCAACGAGCATTGTGCGTAGCGGATTTCGGCCGAATTCGCCCCCGTATCATGCGCCGACACCTGCCAGAACCGTCCTGTGATTGGAAACGGGAACTGGATCGAACAGCGTCCCGCAGATGTGCCGTTGTTTATCGTGATGGCATCTGATGTCACCCCATTAAATGCGTTAGTGATAGCGGAGCCACTGTTCCCACAGGTCACGTTGACCGCTGCCTTGACCAGACCGCTTCCCGGTAGCGGCTGCGTCACGTTGCGATCTTCACTAACTGTCAACAGCGTCGTGTCGTTCCCTGACAGCACGGTGAATTCGACTGTGCCGCTGTTGTCGTCCTCGTCGAGCTGGAGCGTGACCCCCGCGTTGGACTGTAGTGCCAAAGTCGCATCCGCATAGGCTGGGTCGGTGGTGATCAGGCCAAGGCTGTCGCCCGCGCTGTTGCCGCCGAGAACTAGGTCGGGCGTCTCGTTGGTTGCGCTCGTCGCCTCAATTTGACCAGTCACCATGTTGCCCGATTCTGAGACAGTTAGAATCTCAGCATTTTGGCCATTGCGTAGCCGTAGCTTACTGTTGCTGCTGTCCATGTTGTTATCGAGATCGAGATAGATGTCGTGATTTGATTTGATGACGAATTGCGAATTGGGCAGGTCTGGATCGGAGACGATCACGCCGTCGTCATCAATTCCGGGCGTGCCACCGCCGAGAACAATATCAGGCGCGACATCTTGATTGCCACGCGCATACAGTCCGACACCCGCTTGTGCCGTGCCGCCGCGATTGCGAAAGTAGCCGCCGTAGTGATCGGCCGAACTGGTGGACGCAACGACCCCGCTCGACTGTGCGTTGGCAACGTGCAGTCCGATTCCATCCGTGCTGTTTACATAGATGGCATCGTTTGCAGAAGATTGCACCTCAATGCCGACGTCACCTGCGTGGTCGATGATGATCCCATCATCTTCTGAAGTCACAATGAGTGCGCCACCTGCCGCATCGATGCTCATTCCGTCGGTATCTGATTCAATCAACAGTGCCGTTTGGCTGGCAGGGGTTGTGACGGTTTGCACGTTGCGTATCAGCGCACCCGCGAGCAGGGTGTGAGCAGCGGGAGCGGCGGCCATCTTGGTGCGTGGAGTCAGCGTGATCGGGCTAGCATCGCCGCTACACTGAATTTGTAGGTCAAGCCATGTGTCACGCCCATCAAAGAGCGAGGGCGGATTACCAATGATCATACCCGTCTGATTAACCGTGCGGATGTTGGCACTAAACAGACCGTCGCTAATATCAACCGTGTTGCTCGTTGCCGTTCCGACTTGGCTGCCGTCAGTCGGCTGGTCGTAAAACGTACTGTACAGCGTACAGTCGTTGGCAGTGACAGGAATGCCATTCTTTTCAAGAAATCCCTGATAGGTGATGTACGGCTGCGCGTTGGCGGTGGTAACTGTGGCGACGCCTTGCGGTGTTTCGGCCGAAATTGACGACCAAACGATCAGCGTTGCGGCGATTAAGCCAAAAAGTATGCTAAGTTTTTTCATGAGCTCTCCGATGTATCATTGTTATCCGTTCGCTATAATCGTCAGTTTAATGCATTAGCGTGTACCGTCCGTGTCTGATGCGTGTATCACTGTTATTCCACCATGAACCGACCGAACGCCCCCCTGCAACTGTTCCTGCTAGGACACCCCAACATCATCCACAACGATCAACCACTTGGTAATACGCTGCTTCTCAAGGCACAGGCATTGCTTGCCTATCTCGCATTGACCCAACGCCCGCAGCCACGCAGCCACCTCGCCGGCCTGCTGTGGAGCGACATGCCAGAGGAGACAGCGCGCGCCAATCTGCGAACCGCGCTGGCGCGTTTGCGTAAGCCGCTGGATAGCTATCTGCACACCACGCGCCATACGGTTGCGCTGGACAATGCGTACTGGTGCGACGTGATCGCGTTTTTGGAACTGGTGCGACAAGAAGCGCGTGAAACACTGCACACAGCTCTGCAACTCTATCGTGGCGACCTGCTTGATGGCTGGGACGTGAGCGGTGCGATGCTGTTCGAGGAGTGGCTTTTTGTTGAACGTGAGCGGCTCCGGCTGCTTGCGCTCGATGGGTGGGAACGGCTGGCTGAGGTGCAACAGTCGGCTGGGGACGGCGAGGCGGCGATTGAGGCGACACGCCAACTGCTGACGCTCGACCCACTGCGCGAGTCTGGACATCGCCGGTTGATACGGCTGCTGGCACTGCGTGGTGATCGCGCCGCCGCGCTGGAGCAGTATGCGCTATGTCGGCAGCTTCTGCATGACGAGCTTGGGATAGTGCCATCGGCCAGCACGCGCGCTGGCTGAGTCAATCCGACCCGCTGCACGAGACACTGCACCGATGGCGGCGCAGACACATCTGCATAACTTTCCGGCGATTGCTACCTCTTTTCACGGACGTTCGGCCGAAATTACCCAAGTCGTCCATATGATCGGCCAACCGGACTGTCGTCTACTGACCCTAGCCGGCATGGGCGGGATCGGCAAGACGCGGCTCGCTATTGAAGCAGCGCGGCGGCTCCATCTAAGTCCAACCAACGCATGGCGCGACGGCGTTTACTGGGTGCCGCTCGCCAGTGCGAGTGACGGCGATGCGCTGCTGACCGCGATTGCCAACCTGCTCAACGTGCCGCTGGGCAAACGGCAACCGCTACTGCAAACCCTGCAAAACTTTCTGCGCGACAAACAGATTTTGCTACTGCTAGACAACTTTGAGCAACTTTCTAACGTCGCCCCGCTGCTCAGCGAACTGCTACAGGCCGCACCACAATTGCGCCTGCTTGCCACCTCCCGCGAGCGGCTCAACCTTTACGAAGAGTGGGTGCTTGAGGTAGACGGTCTGCCGCTGCCAGATGAGAAGGTGTCGCTCCACGCTTCAGCGGCGGTGCAGCTTTTTGTGCAGCGGGCGCGCCGGCGCAACCTCGCCTTCTCGCTCGATGAGCAGTGCGAGGGGGTGCGCCGCATCTGTGCGCTCGTCGAGGGGATGCCACTGGCGATTGAACTCGCAACGGCGTGGACACAGACGATGCGCTGTGCGGAAATTGCCGACGCAATCGCCGCGAATGTCGGCAATCTGACCAGCGATCTGCAAAATGTGGCGCACCGCCATCGCAGCATAGAGGCAGTGTTTCTACATTCATGGGCATTGTTGACGGCGGACGAACGCCAGACGCTCGCGCAGCTTTCGATTTTTCGCGGTGGATTTTCGGCCGATGCCGCCCAAACCATCACCCACTGCACGCGCCGCACGCTGGCAACGTTGGTCGAGAAGTCGCTGGTGCAACGCAGCGAGGGGCGGCTTGAGCTACACGCGCTCATCGGTCAGCTTGCCGCACAGCGAGTGACCGATTATGCCGCGCTTGCCACACGACATCAGCAGTACTTCTTAGATTGGTTGGCGGCACGCGAGGAGGCTGTTCTATCTGGTCATGACCCAGTGGTGACGGCAGCCGTATCCGCTGAAACTGCCAACTTGCGACTGGCATGGCAGACGGCGGGCAGACAGGGAGATGGTGAGACGCTGGCGGCAGCGGCATATAGTCTAATCGCACTTTGGTTAGGGCGCGGCATGACGCAGGAAGGGCTTGCACTCAGCCAACAGGCGGCAGATGTGGTCGGGAATGGTCTTGGTTTCGGCCGAATGCGACTTGCCGAGGCGACCTTTGCTAATCAGCTTGGCGACAGCGAACAGGCCATTGCCGTGCTGACTGCGGCCGTCGCGCAGTTTGAGCAGCTAAACAGCCCTGTCGATCTCGGCAAGGCACTGTCACAGCTTGCCTATGTCCGTTCAACGCGCAATGAGTATGACGAGGCGCGCACTGCGGCTGATCGCGCCATTGCGGTGTTGTCGGAGACCGACGATGCGCGCGCACTTGGCAACGCCTTTACACAACGGTTTGTCGTTGAGACATACACGGGCGAGCGACAGCGTGCCACCACCTTTATCGATCGCGCTCTCAAGCTGCTGAGCGGCAAGCGCGAGCGGCTCGGCACGCTCAATCGGTTCGCGACGCATCTGATTGGCGGGGGCGAATACACACAGGCGATTGACGTGCTGCTCGAATCGGCCGAAACGGCGCGTCAGCTCAATGCGACCGACCAGCTTGCGTCGAGTCTGGTCAATCTCGCCGTCGCCTATTTGCGCTGCCAGCAGCTCGATGCCGCCTACCAAGCCGCCACGGACGCGCTGGCATTGTTCAAGCAGCACGGCGAACGCTATGGCATGGCAACCTGTCACAATAACTTAGGTAACGTGGCGCGGCTCCAGCAGCGTTATCAGACTGCGCAAGCGCATTTTGACGAGGCGATGCAACATTATGCGGCCAGCAATAATCAGCTTGGTCTGGCCCTTGTCGCCTATGGGCGCGGCAGCGTCCTGATGGAGCAGATGGCGGATGGTGCGTTGGCAGAATTTGATCGCGCCTTTACGATTTTGCGTGCAGCCAACTTTACAGAGGCGATTCCAACCATGTTGCCGCGCATGGGTCGCTGTCTCCTGCTTGGCGGAGAAGTGGCGGCGGCGGCGCGGCTGGTCGGTGGCTTAGAAGATATGGTCATCGAAGAGTATGCGCGTGAAGAGTGGGTCGAACTGCGAACGGCGTTGCAACAACGGTTGCCAACTGTTGAATTGGAACAACTTATGGAGCAGGGACGAGGGCTGGGGATCGCAGATTTGACTCAGATGGCGAGGTTGATCACATAACGCAGGGTGTGGGATGGTGCCGCATCCAATGTCGCGCAATCTCATCCCGCCGACAGACCCAGACACCCTCACGCGCCTGCACATAGTCGAGAAACCGCGCCACCGCCAGCGCACGCGCCGGATGTCCGCTGATGCGCCCGTGTAGGCCGATACTCATCATTTTCGGCCGATTCGCGCCCTCCGCCCACAGCATGTCAAACGCATCTTGCAACAGTTGCAAAAACGCCGCGCCGTCGGGAACGCCATTGGGCAACAAATAACGCGCATCGTTGTTAACCAGCGTGTAGGGAATGACCAACTGTGAACTGTCCGACCAGTAGGGCAGATCGTCGTTATACGCATCGGAGGTGTAGAGAAAGCCACCGACTTCACGCAACAGGCGGCGCGTATTGTGGCTGATGCGCCCCGTGTACCAGCCGACGGGACGCTGACCGCACTGCTGTTCGATCACGGCGATGGTGCGTTCGATGTGGTCACGTTCTTGCGCTTCGGGCATCGTGCGATAGTCGATCCAGCGATAGCCGTGTCCCGCCACCTCATGCCCCGCATCGCTGAGCGCACGCCCCAGCGCAGGATTGAGTTCCAACGCCTTGCCGACCGCAAAGGCGGTTAGCGGCAGATCGCGCACGCGGAATAGCTCCAAGATGCGCCACACGCCCGCCCGCGAACCGTATTCATACATCCCCTCCACGCTCAAATCGCGTTCACCGATCCGTGCAGGTCGTCCCAGCAGTTCATGCAGATAGTTTTCGGACTGCAAATCCCCGTTGACAGGAGTACGTTCAGCCCCTTCCTCGATATTCAGCACAAACTGCACGGCGACACGCGCCCCATTCGGCCAATGTGGATGGGGCGGCTGACCGCCATAGCCGACTAAATCTCGCATTCGCATTACCCCAACTCGAACGTCGTGACGCCAAAAATGCGCGCGTGCATCACGTCTGGCACAGACCCCAAATACATCCGCCCACAGCCGAACACCTCTTCCATCTGGTGGCGTGCGACGAACGCCATTGCGGCGGGCTGATTCTCTGGCGCATCGAGAAACAGCGCGCCACCCGCAGCAAATTCTGCCAGATGGGTATAGAGTGCCTCCGCCACCGTGCCATCATCAGCAAACAAGGGGCCGATCTTACACCCGTCTTGGCAACGCCGTATCACCCCATAGCCGCAAAGTTGACCATCACGCATATAGCCAAGCGCAAGCGCAGCGGGTTGGGTGATCCAGCCCTGCAAAAATGTGGTGCGCGACGCGGGGAAACAGGTGCGGTCATAGGCCGCAATCTGCTCAAACGGCACGTCGGTTAATGGGACGATATGGGCGTCTTTCGCTGGTGAGATGGCTGGCGGCGGCGCGATCTCTGTGCGAAAACGTAGATTGCGGTGGGAGAATACAAAGCCACCCTTGGCGTAATATGACTGCATCGCAAATACACCGTCCATGCCAATTGTGGCGTGCGGTTTCAGACGGTCGAGCAGGCGTTGGCGGCGGGCGTGCCACAGCGTATTGCCAAACCCTTGTCCGCGATACGCTGGTCGGATGATAAAAAATCCCATGAACCCATAGTCGCCGCTGTAGGAGGTGATCGACCCGCCCCCGATCAGCTCACCCGCCAGTTCAGCGGCGATAAAGGCATCTGGGTCTGTCGCCCAGAAGAGGTCTGCATCGTGCAAACCGGGATTCCAGCCCTCGGCTGCCGCCCATGCGACGAGTTCGTCCACTTCTGCACGCATCATCGGCCGAATTTCAATCTCTTCATTCATCACATCACATCCTCGTTAAAAGCCGCCCCCACTCATGCGCGTGTCGAGCAGATCATCGTCAGTTTCCAGCCATCGGCCCCTTGCTGCCACTGCTCTAGCCATGCGAAGTTCGTCTCGCCGATTGGCGCGTCGGGCTGCCCGGGTGGTCGCACGCGCACACGTTTGCTGACGGCCACTGTCGCGAGTGAGCGGTCGTCGGACAATGTGATCTGCGGCGGCTGTCTATTTTCCCATTCAACAAATTCTACATTGCCGAAGTAGGTCGCAAAACGCGCTCTGCTTTCGGCCGATGTGCTGTGATAGATTTGACCGGCATCAATCGTTATCAAGGTGTCGGCAAAACTGCTCACGAGCAGGTCGCTGTCGCGCGTGAGATGTGCGTGACGGTGCGCTTCATGCAAGCGTAGCAGTTCACCAAGATCATCATCGAGGTCTGGCTCAAAGAGTTGATCGACACAGGTGTTTAGCGCCACCGTCTGGTAATGATAGACAAACTGCTCTTGCCCCTGCTGAAAGGTCGCTTGCCCAAAGAGACGGAGTGGGCCCATTGGCTGCCACGCCGCAAAGGTGATAACGACAGGCGGGCTGTCGGGGTCACGATGGGAGCGCAGGCGCATTCCGAGCGGTTGCCCACTCCCCTGCGCGACGAATAGCTCAAACGGCGCAGCGAGTCCATCGCGAAAGGTCAACAGATGGGCATTCTGTCCTGCAAAATGAGCTTGCGAAAGGGTGTGGGGTGGTTGAAGACGGCTGTGGGGGCGCAGAATCAGCATGTGCAGCTCATGTCCGCGTAAAAATGAAACCGCCACATCGCTTAGTGGGGAATCGGGGGCGGATTGTTGCCAGCTATCTTTTCGGCCGATCCCGGCAATGAATGGCGGTTGATTCGGGACTAGTTGCAAAAAGCGCATCCGCCCATCGACGGCCGAGTAGATTTCATTGCGAAAGCGACCGTCTGGCGCATCCACATCAGCAATCGCGTGTAGGGCATGCAGCGCGTCGATTGCATCTGCCCCACCGAGCCAGCTCTCCATCTGTTGTAGTACATCGTTAATTCCGTTCATCTCTATCTCTCCGCCGCTGCGGTAAGCGCAGTTCGGTCGATACCACATCTCGCCTGTCTGGACTCTATTTTCCCTCGGTCATTCAGTCATATTAATTGTAGGATACTCTTACATGACAGGTTTTTGCAAACAGCCAAGACGCATAGAAAGCGCATCGCCTACCAGTAACAGCGAGATCGCCAAAATGCCCTATTTCAAAGGAGCGACCTCTTTGAACGTCAACTGGAGGTCGGTCACGTCTTGCGGTGCCTCCGTAAAATAGATGGCGATGCGGTTGAGGCTGTTGGCGTAGAGCTGTGCGGTTGGGAGCGAGAAGCGATTTTCAGTGACAGGCAGCATGGCGTGATCGTTGATCGTTATGCGCTGAATCGCTGCAGCGTTGCCGCCACTCAAGATCAGATTAGTGTTTTCGGCCGAAAACGCCCCCAATCGCACATAGATCCGCACCTTCTCCCCCTCTATTTCCCAAACGGTTGTCTCGCTTTCTGGCCTGATTGGTGTGTCAAACGGATAGGTCGGCAGGGCTTGAGCCGTAGCGGGCGCGTTCTCACGCCAATAGCTTTGCAAGCGCGCGTCGAGTTGGTCAGGAGAAGCCGTATATTGCGGAAACTTCCAATCGAATAGATGCTGCTGTGATGTTTCAGGGTAGTGGTTCCAACGGACGGTTGACTGATTGAAAAGGCCGATTCCGCTGTTGAGCACAACACCGACACCACCGAGTAGAAGATAACCGGTGAGCCAGCGATATTTTTCGGATGATCTCTCACCTAACTCACGCCAACAGTACGCCGTCAACAGCGTCATTGCCGGCCACGCCTCCGTCATCATCCGCGCCCCATAAGCCGCACCGCCCGACCAGTTGTCGGTAAGAATGGCAACTGCCATCACTGCCAGGATCCAGCCAACCAACAGCCAAACCAGCTTCTCGCGCATCAGTTGACGACGCAGACGCAGTACCGCCGCGCCGATGACGAGCGTAAATGGACTAAGAATAAACAGACCGCGCGATGCGCTGATTGTGAGGCCAAGCAGTCCGTCGATGGGGAAGATGAGGGGGGTTTTTCGGCCGAAATCAAGTTGCCACATTCCCCATCCCGCAACCCCCAACCCCACGAAAATCAACAACGGCGTCACCCACGGGAGCGGCAAATCATAGTAGGGTGTCACGGTGCGTTCCATGACAAGATAGTTGCCGCCCATCCAAAGCAGCACCCACCCACTGAGCCACAGCGCGAGATGTGCCGCCTGTTTGCGTGCCGTCCAAAGCAGATAGACGATCACGAAGCCAATCAATACGATTGCTGTCGGCCGACACAGATAAGCGGCAAAAAGATAGCCAGCCAGCGGCAACGTGCGCGGCTTAGTGCGCGTCAGTTCCAGCAGCACCAGCCCCCCAAATAGCGTGATGCCAAGCTGATTCCACAACGCGGTTCCCAACGTGCTGATCATGCTGCTGCCCAATAGCGAAACGAGCGCAATCACCAGCGCGGCACGCCGCTCAACGATGCGGCGGCACAACAGATACGACAACACAAACAGCCCCGCACAGCCAAACGCAGACACGACATTCTGGATGAACCAGTTGTGTGCGGGCGTGCTCATATCGTTTCCCAAGAGCAGCGCAACCCCAACAAACGGCAGGGACAGCAGTGATGCGCCAATCGGATAGGTGTAAACCGTCTGACCTGCGCTTTTAAATGTCTGATAACTCAACGTTGTAAATTGATCGGGAATCGCGTCAACATACGGCGTAAGCGCAAACGTTTTGTGATAGATCAACGATTGCGCGACTAGCGGCGTAAAATGTGGGTCGCTTCCCGCGTATGAAACGGGCGACAGATAGGCCAGCAGGAAGATAAAAAATGTCAGCGCAGGGAGTAGAAAACGATCAATCATGTAACAATCCTAAAATAGAACAATCGTGAAATAGATGTACAATTTGACCTTATTATGCAGGTTGGCTACTTCTACGACGCACCCCTTCCGAATCAACTCGCAGAGCCAATTCAGTTTATCAACACCTGTCATGCGTTGGCGCGGCGCGGGGTTGAGACGCTGATCATCGCGCCTAAGTTGCGGCAATCGGCCGAATTATGCCTCGCCCACTACAATCTGCAACCAATCCCCACACTAATATTCACAACCGACGCAACCGCCGTGAGTCAGCCTTCTATCCTAATCGCACGTGGTGAATCGGGCATCGCACTCTTTCGACGGCGACGACCCACGCAAACAACATTTTACGAGGCACATCGCATCAGTTTCCCCTTTGCAGACAAATGGAACAAGAGTCGTTTTCCACTGCTGCGTCGCTGGTTGACGCGCTGGCGAGAGCGACGCGCCGTTCGCAACGTAGACGGCTATCTGTTTCTAAATGCGGCAGTGCGCGACGATCACCAGCGATTTTTCGGCCGATCCACGCCCTCAATCCTGCTGCCCGGCGGTGTGGACATCCCCGCACAGTTGCCACAAACAACACGGGACGTTGACATTATTTACGTCGGCAAACTGCTCAGGCGCAAAGGTGTTCACACGCTGCTGGACGCGCTACCGCTGTTGCCCGAATACAACAGCATGATTGTTGGAGCGCAATCGGCCGAATTGCCCATCACGCCCGCGCCAAATAGATCGTGGCTCGGCTACCTGCCGCCCCATGCGATTCCTGCCCAATGGCAACGCGCCAAAGTGGGTGTTTGTCCGCTACCACTGGGGGAAAGCCCCATCTCCGAACGCTATACCTTTCCCCTCAAAGTATTAGAAATGATGGCACATGGGGTCGCCATCGTCGGGTCAGATTTGCCGACGTTGCGCGTCACTTTACAACATGAGAAAAATGCGCTGCTTGTTCCACCCAACGATTCCCCCGCGCTGGCCGCTGCGATCCAACGCTTGCTCACCGATGCGCCCCTGCGCCGTCGTTTAACAGCGGCCGCATTTGAGACGGTGCAGGCGTATCGTTGGGAAAATCGCGCACGCAAGCTGCACGACTTTGTGGCGGGCTTGCATGAATAACTTTCCTACCTGCTCCGTGATTGTGCCGACCTATAATCGGCCGAAACAGCTCCCCGCCCTGCTGCAAGCTCTCACCCAGCTCGACTATCCCCACTACGAAATTATCATCGTCGATGACGGCTCTCCCACCCCAGTGAGCGTCGCACCGTTTCAAGCTGGTGTTAAACTATTGCGACAACGTAACGCAGGGCCAGCCGCCGCTCGTAACGCTGGCGCGGCGGTCGCAACGGGTGATCTGCTGCTCTTCACGGATGATGATTGTCGGCCCGCTCCAGACTGGATCAGCGCGTTTGTCGCCCAATATGTGCAATCCCCCGATGCGCTGCTCGGTGGGCGCGTCATCAACGGCTTTCCGCGCAATCTGTTTGCCACCGCAACTCAAGATATGATCGACTATCTGCGTGGTGAGCCAGCCCGTTTTTTTGCGTCGAACAATATGGGAATCGGCCGAAAACGCTTCCTAGAAATCGACGGTTTCTCAACCGACTTTCCCCTCGCCGCTGGTGAAGACCGCGACTTTAGCGACCGCGCCCATCCGCTCGTCTACTGCCCCGATGCGCAAGTGCGCCACTACCACAACCTGACGCTCAGACGCTTCTGCCAACAGCACGCCAACTACGGACGTGGTGCACGGGTTTTGAGCCAAAAGCGCACGGGTCGCCATCTCTCATCCCCCAACTTCTACCGCGATCTCCTACTCTACCCCATCCACCAGCGCGGCATACATGGCGTGCCGTCAAGCGCACTCCTCCTCCTCGCCCAAGCCGCCACCGCGTATGGGTTCTTCTTCCGCTAATCTATTGCCTATGGCTAAAGCGTGTTACGCCCTAGTGCGTTTGAGCCGCAGGGTCGGATACCGACAACGCACTTTGCGTATCAGCCTGTGGTTTTAACCGCAGGAACAACGCCCCTAAAAACCCCATCCCACTGCACAAAAAATAAACCCAATGCCAAAAAAGAGCGCGTAGTAAAAAACCGTTGCCCCGCTTGCGCTGTAAAAAAGCATAGAACGGCCGATTGAGCCAGCACAGCCCCGCCAAAATCAACGCGCCGCCGCGTCGAGAGCGCAGCGTGACGGGCAACAGCAAAAACGCCAGCGCAACACTCGCCCGCTGCGTCTGGTCGATGTTTAGACTCTCTTCAAACCCGTCTCCCGCCAAAATCAGCCGTGACCAGGGCAGGGCGCGACGAAACAGATCGGTGTGCAGCATGTTGAACGCCGTCCAGCGTTTGAGATGTTTCACCTGTAATGCTGGGTCAAGTCGCAGCCGATAGCCTGCCGCACGCAGCCGATAGCCAAGCTCAATATCTTCGATGGAAGGATGGGGATAGCTTTCATCAAAGCCACCAACGGCGAGAAATGCGGCACGGCGCACGGCGCCACATGCGCCCCAAAAGGTGAACGCCTCGCCGCCCGATTGTTGGTGCGTAAAATGATGGAGCAGGTTGCGATATTGAGAGAGAAAGTGTGGGTCAGCGGGCGCGTCATCGTAGGAGCCGATCAAGGCGGTGAGGGTTGAGTCAGCAAATGCGGTGCGGATTTTGGGCAGCGTTTCGGCCGAAACTAACACATCACTATCCACAAAAAACAACACCTCCCCACTTGCCGCCCGCGCCCCCACATTGCGCGCCACCGCTGGCCCACGCTGTTCGTCGAGCGCAATCACGGTCGCCCCCACCGCTTGTGCTGCCGCCACTGCCGCAACATCTCCCCCGTCCACGACAACGATAAATTCGTCCGCTCCAATAACAGCTGATAGTGCGCGACGAGTTGCCGCGTTATCCTGATGAATCGGCATCACCACCGAAATCATCTAGCGTACCACCTCTTCATAGTAAGACCGCTCCACGTTGACATCCCAAAGCCGATTCGCCTCGCCTAAGATGTTGCGTGCCGCAAGTAAGCCTGTCAGCATCGAATGATCTTGATTGTTGTAGCGGTGCAGGCCGTTGCGCCCAATCGTCTGCAAATTTTCAAAACGCGCCAAATAGTCGCGAATGATTGCGAGGTTTTCCTGATACGTGCTGTCGTAAACGGGGTACGCCTTGCGCTGGCGAATCACGGTGCCGTCGATCACATCGGCCGATTTTGCCAGCCCCAACTGCGCGATCTCTTGCCGTGCCAGCTCATGCAGCGCTTCATCTGACATACGCCATAGATCGTCCCCTTCATTCGTGAAGTACTCCATCCCCAAACTCGTCTTATTCGCGTCGGGAACCATGTCGTCACTCCAATTTTTGAAGTTCTGAATGCGCCCAACGCGCACGTTGCGGCTGTGAATGTAAATCCAGTTATCGGGGAAAAGGTCGGCTTGATCGACAATTAGCACAACAATCAAGAAGTCACGGTATCTAAGCCCGTCCGCTGCCGCCAAAATCTCGGCGGGCGGGGGCGGATCAAGCACCTGCACCAACTGCGCCAGCGGCATACTGGAAATAAGCTGTTGCACGGGTTGATGATGGGTGATGCCTGACTTTTCGGCCGAAATTCCCAAAATCTGCTCCCCATCATGCTGAATGGCGGTCACCTTTGTTTGCAGACAGACTTCACCCCCATTCTCCGCGATCATCTCCTGCATGCGCTCCCACATCATGCCGGGACCCAAGCGCGGGTAGTGGAACTGTTCGATGAGGGATTTGACGTTGGATCGGCCTAAAACCGCTTGTGTGACGGCCGAACGCAATGAAAGCCCCTTAATGCGCTGTGCCGCCCAATCTGCGCGAATCTCCAGCGTGGAAATGCCCCAAACTTTTTCCGTGTAATGCTTGAAAAATATGCGGTAAAGCCGGTCCCCAAAACGATTTGTGACCCACTCCTCAAATGATTCCTCCTGTGGATAGGGTTTGATCTTCCAATAGACGTAGCTTAGTCCGATGCGGATGCTTTCAACGATTCCCAGATTTTGCAACGTCTTAACGAGATTGAGCGGATAGGGATAAAAATCCCCATTGTAAAAGATGCGCGAGAGACGTGGACGCACCAAGAAATCATCGTCCAGCACCTCATGCCATATCTCCTCAACCTCACTCACTTTTGTGTAAAAGCGATGACCGCCAATATCAAAATGGTACCCTTTGTAGCTCTCCGTCCGCGCAATACCGCCGACGCGCTCCCCCATTTCCAAAACGCTCGCGCAAACACCCTGTTTGCCTAGTTCATAAGCGGCCGTCAAGCCAGCAGGCCCACCGCCAATCACAACAATTTCTCTTCCCATCATTATTTTTCACCTAACCATACTGTCTGCAAGACCATAAAATAGATTCAACTCTGTGGTTCGGGAAATGGATTTCCCGAACCTTTACCCCATGAATGCTCAGAGAGCCATTTTTTGTTGTTGCTTGGAAACCCTGCCATATCCTGCGCTACATTGCACGACATCGGAGGGAAGCATAGCAAAATCGATACGAGAGGCCAAAAAGGGCGACGGGTCATGCAAGTGCCTCGCTGTCGTGTGGAGTCAGGTGGCGCAAGCGTCCCATTTCAAATGTGGCGAGGGTTTCGGCCGATTTTCCCTCCCCCCACAAATAGCCTGCCGCTTGACCCACCGCGTCAAAGCTCAATGCCAGCAGCAATGCGGGCAGCACGCGCTTATCGACTGCGCCGCTGGCAAAATAATCTTGGTAGAAGCGCAACAGACGCACAAACGGGATAAGCGGTGCGCCGAGCGCGAAGCCGATGCGCTTGGACAGTGACCAATCCTGAGCGCGTTTTGTGGCATATTGGCGACCTGCATTGAAGCGCAAATCGGCCGATGCGCTCAGTTTAGATGGATTGGCGTGTGCCACTCGTGCATCTCCTGCGTGAAAAGCGGTCGCGCCCTGTTCACGCAGTGCCGCCATCAAGCCACCGCCGCGCCCCATCATGGCGCGCAGATCGTCACCATACGCCTGCACGAGCGCAGTCCGAAAACTGCTGTTGTGCGTCGGCATATTTTTGACTTCCTGCCTTTTTGTGCGCGATTGGGGGCCATAGGCGATCAGCATGTTTGCCCAACTTAGGCCGCTGGCAGGGTTGGCGTTGCCGATGCGCGACCCGACGATGCCCCAGTCACCCTGCGCATACGTGGCGATGATGCGCTCAGCCCATGCGGGGTCGGGGTAGGCGTGGTCTTCAATGACGGAGACAATCGGCGCAGTGGCGGCGAGAACGCCATCGGCGGCGGCGATATCTACGTTGTGAATTCGGCCGATTTCCACCACCTGCACCGCGCCAAACCCCGTCAACGTCGCCAACTCTGGCAACCGATGCGGCGCGACGATAATTAACTCGATTTGGTCAGCAACCGTCTGACGCGACAAGAAGCCGACCGTGCGAGCAATGTGGGCATAGTCGCGGAATGCAACGAGAACAACGGAAATTTTTTGTGTCATAGTTTCTTTAGCCCGACGTTACAAGGCAGATTTTGGTCTCAAATAAGTAAACAGGCGCAACAGTTGGCGCGTCGCCTGCCAGCCGTTTGGCAGCAGCAACCACGCGATAAGATAGCCAATTGAAAAAAGTGTGCCAGACAAAAGCAGACGCGCGAACGGTGCGGCAGCGGGCGCAAATTGCAGCAGCAACCCACCCGCAAGGGTCGCCAAAATGGGTCGCCACAGCACGTCAAGCAGATCGCGCAGCGTCGTCGGGACAACGCTGAGGCACAGCCAGAGACCCGGCAACAGCAGCAGCCAGCTTCCCGCTGTAAATGCAATCGCCACCGCATACGCGCCAAACTGTGCGCCAACCGCAATGGCGATGACCATGCCCGATGTGTAGAGAACGCCCCATGTGAGCTGACGGCGCGTTTGTGCTTGGGCGGTGTAGAGCCACTTGAACAGCTTATTGAGACTTTCCGCAAAGGCCGCAAGACAGAGCAGTCGAAAGTAAGGGGCGGCGTCAAGCCACTGCTCACCGAGCAACAGGTGTATCACGGGCGTGGCCTCAAGCGAGAGGAACGCCAGCACGGGCGTCACGATGGCGTAGAGTGGGAAAATGCCACGTTTGACGAGACGGCGGAACTGCGTGGCATCATCCTGTGCGCGGCTGAGACCCGCAACGGCGACGCTCATCAAGGGGGTGTAAAGCTGCTGGATTGGGAAGAGCGACCAGCGATAGGCGTTGTTGTAGAGACCGAGCGCAACCGTACCGCTTAATCGGCCGACCACGACGCGATCGAGATTACGTCCGATATGGCTGACTACACGAAAAAGAGTGATATTTCGGCCGAAATCTCTAAGCCGTCCAATCTCTTTCACCCCACCCCGCGTCGGAACCCATTTGGCACGCCACACAATCAACCCCGCACGCACAACCTGCCATGTCCCCAACTGCGCCACCAACGCCCAGTGCGCCCATCCCAACACTCCCCCGCCAATAGCAACCGCAATGCTTGCGATCAGGGCGGCCAGTTCACACAATGCAAGCTGATCAAACTGAAAGCGGCGCATCATCAGCGACCGCGACTGCTCGGCAAGACTGCCGACAAATAGACAGACAGCTAAAACGAGCGTCATCACAATTAGGGCGGGTTCGCCAAAAAAGAGCGCCACGAGTGGGGCAGACAGCGCAAGCAGAATGAGCGTAATAAAGTTGAGGCGCAGGGAAAACCAAAATAATGCACTTAACTCGTCATGGTTGAGTGATTTGGATTGCAGCGCGGCGTGAGGCAGACCGAAGTCGCGGAAAGTGCCGACTAGCTCAGTCAGCACCGTGACCATCGCAAAGAGGCCAAAGCTGGCGGGGGAGATGAGCCGCGCCAACGTCGCGGCCGAGCCAATACCGAGCGCAAGCTGCACCGCTTGCGTGCCGACGCGCCATGCGCCCGAGCGCACGGTGGCGTGATTGAGCGCACTCACGCGGCACGCTCCCGCAGTAGCTCATCATAGATTTGCAAAAAGTCTTCTGTCCGTCGCTGTTCTGAAAAGCACGCCAGCGCACGTTCGCGCCCCGCCATCCCCATCGCCTCACAATGCGATTTATCCGCCAACAGCGTCAGTAGACGATCCACCAATGCGTCGACATCGTTGGGGGGAATGAGATAGCCCGTTTTGCCGTCGTCCACGATGTCGAGCTGTCCGCCGACTGCGCTGGCGATGACCGCCGTGCCGCGCATCATCGCCTCCGTCGTGACGTTGCCAAACGGCTCCGCCCACAGTGAGGGAACGACCTGTACCCATGCGCTGTCGCTGAGGGCTTCGAGTTCGGCGCGGGTGAGATAACCGAGAAACTGGACGTGTTTGGATAGGTTGAGGGTGTTGGATTGTTTTTGGAGTTCGGCCGAAAATGCCCCTTCCCCCACAATCAAAACACGCAGCGCGGGATGTTGCTCTCGCACCATTGCCACTGCCGCAAGAAATACATCAACCCCCTTCTCGCGCTCCAAACGCCCCGCATAAATAACGGTTGGCGGATCGCTCAACGGCGGACGAACTGCCCGTTGCGCCACGCCGTTATGCACGACGCACACATTTTGTACGCCCCCATCACGCAACATCTGCGCCATCTGCGAACTGAGCGCGACGACGCGATCAAACGCCCCTTGCCAACGTTGCCAGAGCGCGTGCTGGCCCATCATCAGCAGCCACGATTGGGGCGTGAGACAGCGCAGACAGGCGCGACCAACGGGGGCATGACACAGCGTGCCGTTGGGCAGCAACTTTTTTCCCGTCGGACAAATCGCCTTGTACATGCTCGTTTGGTAGAGCGCGGGACGGTCTCGCAAAAGCGGTAGGATGAGCGGCGAGAGTTGCCAGAGAAAGAGACGCACATGCACAATGTCGGGGTCAAATTGGCGCAAGACGCGACGCAACGTGTGATAGGCGGCGGGGTTGACCGTCTGCGTCACGGCTTGCAGCTTGAGATTGTTGGTGCCAAAGGTGACGTAATCGGCGTGGTTTTGGCTGTTGGGGATCGGGGTTGCGCTGGTGGCGAGGAGGCGTGCGTCGTGACCGTGCGCGCGCAGGGCGGCACGATGGGCGAGAAATTGGCGTTCTGCGCCACCTGTGGCGGTTCCCTTATCGTGCAGGAGCAGGACTTTCATCTCGCAAATGGCTCCAATGGAACCGCTAGGTTAATGCGTTGGCCTGTTTCGGCCGATTTCTCCCCCGCCAAAACGACCTCCAAACTCCGCATGCCATCTGCCAAACTAGGCGCGATCTGCACGCCGGTTTCAGCCGCACGCACAAATGTACCCAGCGCGTCATCAAACGGCTGGCTGTAATCGGGGCTGAAACGCACGGCTTTAAGCTGCGTTTGCCATGCGGCGCGGCGCGATTGTGGCTGCTGGATGAGGGCAGGCGCGTAACGGTCGATCAGGAGCGAACCGTTTGTGCCGATAATCTCAAACTGTTGTCGTTCACGGTCGGCGAGGGCGGCGGTGATTTGGACATTAACGCCGTTGGTGAGGGTTAGGGTGAGCGATGCGCTGTCTTGAAAGTGGGTGAGGGTGCGCGTTTCGGCCGAAACGGCCGCCACCTCCGCAGCAAACAGATAGCGCGACAAATCGATGTGATGGGTTGCCAAATCGAGCAGAACACCGCCCCCCGTGTCGCGTGCCTGTTTCCATGCGGGCAACGTGCGGGCGCGGCTGGTGAAGATGGCGCGCGCGCTGACAACATCGCCGATGTCGCCACTGGCGATGACGGCACGCGCCTGAGCGTACTGCGGGAAAAAGCGAAAGTTGAAGCCGACCATGCCGACCGTTCCCGCTTCTTGCCATGCGGCAATGACGCGCTGTCCGTCTTCATAGGTGGTGGCGAGTGGCTTTTCGATGTAGACGTGTTTGCCTCGTTCGATCGCGGAGACGGCGGCGGCGGCGTGCAGGTGCGAGGGCAGACAGATGACGACGGCCGACACATCCGCATCGTCTAGCAGATGTTGGTAATCGGTGTAGAGTGCGACGCTGGCGGGGAGCTTGGCGCGTTGTTCGAGATCGCGCTCGGCAACGGCGGCAATCGTGGCGACCTTGTTGAGCGCGGGCAAATGTTTGAGTTGGGCAATTCGGCCGAAACCGATCAATCCGATATTCATAAGGTTAGGAATAAGCTAACAACTGATTCTACATGAGTGCGCCGCGACATTCACCGTAAGACCACGCGATTTGACCCGCGAGAACGAGCGGCGCAACGCGCAAGAAGGGGCGTGCGTGCTGTTTGGTAAGTGCGTCGTAGGCGATTCGGCCGAAAAGCAGCAGCGGCAAGACGGGCAGCGTTGCGCTCATCCCCCACCGCCGTAGCCGCGACCACCCCTGCTCACGCGCTCGAACTTCGCCAAAGTTGCGCCCATGCTCGACTTCGTGGCGCAAAAAGTGGGCGAAGTTGGCGGGGTTGGTGTGGGCGATGCGGATGGAGGGGTCGATGACCGCCTCATACCCCTTCGCCTGAATTTGCCAATGAAAGGCGGAGTCAGAGCAGTAGGTTTTTTCGATAAACGGGCCGTACTGCTCATACGCCCAGCGTTTGATGCTCATCACGCAGCCGGGAACTTCGCGGATTCGGCCGAAATCTGTGCCGGGCAGCCATGCGCTAAATTCTGAAAAGTAGTACGCCCAGCCCGCCGTGTCTTCGGGGTTCGCGTTGTCGATCACGCCGCCGATAATTGGCTCGGGGTGTTGTTCGTGGGCGGCACAAGTCGCCGTCACCCAGTCGGGCGCGGCGACACAGTCCGCGTCGATAAAGGCGATGACATCCCCCTGCGCGAACGCGATGCCCGCGTTGCGTGCGCCACCGCACCATTTGCGCTCATCAAAACGCACCAGCTTGACGGCGGGGTAATTTTCGGCAACAAAGTCGGCCGTCCCGTCGCGGGAACTGTCGACAAGAATAATTTCAAACGGTATTTCTGTTATCTGATTTTTGAGCGAGTCGAGACAGCGACCGATCAACGAACGGGCGTTGTACGTGGTGATAATGATGGAAAGCATATCGTCTAAAATGGATGATTTCGTCGTAGTATAGCAAGTTGAAGGTGCTAGATTAAACTTCGAGCGCACGCTCCAATGTTTCCAACACAGTCCCAATTAGAAAGTCAACTTTGTGGGCCGTGTGCGGCAGCGGGTTAGCGTTTTCGGCCGAAACCTTCGCCGCTCGCTCCAACGTCTCCTGCGTCGCGGATGCACCCATCAACGCAGCCTCCACATTCTCCAATCGCAGCGGAACCGCCGCCACGCCACCCACCCCAACACGGGCGAATGTAATCACGCCATCCTCAACAACTAAGCGCACCAAACATTCCACAATCGGCCATTCCGCTTCAAAGCGTGCGATTGAGCGGAAGTAGGCGGTCTGCTCATTAGGGGTCGGCGTTGGCAGATTGATATGCGTCAGCAGGTCGCCCTGTGCCAGCAGATGATCACGAGTGGGATCACTGCCATCGCCAAACAGGTCGGCAATTGGTCGGCGTCCCTTGCCATAAATTTCGACCTCAGCCTCATACGCCAGCAGGGTCATCCCCAGCGTAGAAGGATGTGGATAGACACAGCCGCCTGCGTCAAAGACAACCCCATTTGGATTGTGGCGGTCGCGTGCGTGGCACTCATCGCCACCCGATTTGTAGCAGGTATAGTTGGGGTGGCGAAAGAACCAGCAGCGCGTGCGTTGCAGCAGGGCGCCCCCCATGCTGGCGGCGGAGCGGATTTGTGGCGTGCCGAGCGAATCGGCCGATTCCGCCAGCCCCGCATACTGTTCTTGCACCAATTTACTCTTCGCCACAGCATCAATCGACACCAGCGCGCCAATCGTCACTGTGCCGTCTGCGTTTTGAGTGATGTCGCCAAAATCGGCCGATAACTTATAAATATCAACAATCGGCCCCGACGAAACACCGAGACGATAGCGATCATGCACGTCTGTCCCACCCGCGCGAATTTCACCGACTGCGTCCCGAACCTGTGCTGGTTTTTCAATGATTGTCAACATCGCTATACTCCCTGCAATCCTGATACAACGTCCTGCGGTGTAATCGGTGTGTTGGTGGGTCGCCAGCCCGTTGCGTGATAGACGGCGTTGCCAACCGAGGCGGCCACCCCAATCGTCGCCAGTTCAGCCAGTCCAAATCCCTGCCCGCGAATCTTTTCGTGACCTTCTTCATCATAGTGAACGTGAATGTCAGGCGTGTCGCCGATGCCGGGCAGACGGTAATCGTTGAGGTTGCCCGTCAGCGTGTGACCCGTTTTGAAGTCGTACTGTTTCGCTTCATAGAGCGCATACCCCAACCCCTGAATGACACCGCTGTAAAGCTGACTGGTGGCGAGTTCAGGCACAAATATCCTGCCGACGGCGACGGCTGTCCAGACGTTAATCGGCCGAATTTTCCCCAATCGTGTATCCACCTCAACCTCCGTCACCACCATCCCATGTCCAAAACGACGACCAATCGACGGATCATTCTCACCCATTGCCAGATTCATCAAGGCCGCCGTCATGCCCTGCTCCTTGCCACGTTTTTCCGTGAAGCTGAACGGCTCCGCAATCGCCCACACCGCATCCCACGGCGTAAAGCCGCCCTGATGCGTGATGCCGCCCTGCCCTGCAATTGGCTCTTTTAGCCCTAGTTTTGCCTCCGCTTCTTCAACCAAATGCGCCATCACGCGCGCCGTCGCCGTGAACGTCGTTGGATACACAGATGTCGTCACCTGACTGCCGCCAGCGGTTGGGCCAAGTGGCCGATCGGCATTGCCGATGTCGAGCCGCACCGTATTGCGGTCAATCCCCATTGCATCCTCGACCGCCTTTGCCAGCGCGGTGCGCGTCCCGTTGCCGATGTCCTGCGTCGCGCAGTGAACGGTGATGCCTGCGGGGGATACGCTGACCTTCACCTCAACGTCGGGGTTATATAGAAAGAACCACTGGGTCGCCGCCAGTCCGATCCCGCGTTTGTAGCGTCCCTCATCACTGCCAACTGCGCCGCGCGTCTGCCATGCTGGCAGCGATTCAACCCAGTCGAGCAGTCGGTTCTTGATCGCGTGGTCAGGCCACCATTTGCGCCGCATCGCAACGGGGTCAAGCTGATGTTTCACCGCCGCCTCGTCAATCGCCTGCTCAATCGCCCAGCGCGCGACGGGCGCATCGGGGCCACGAAACGGCTTTCCTGCCGTCGTGTTGGTCAGGACGGCATAATCACGCAGATCGCGCAGAATGCCGCTTGGCGACATAGTCGAATAGCCCGTGGCCGCAATCGTGCCGCTCGCAATCCCCGCATCTCCATAGGCGTGCAGACGAATCGCTTGCGGCGACCCATCGTCGTTGGTCAAAATGGATGTTTCAGACAGCGAACCCGGTCGCAGCCCCGTGTAGGCGAGGTCTTCAAATCGACTCGCCACAACCCGCACCGCTCGCCCCTGTGTCGCACGCGCCAACGTCACCGCCGCAATCGTCTCCTCATACAGCCCCTGCTTGCCGCCAAACCCGCCGCCAATGTAGTGACTTTCGACGGTGACTTGTTCGCGGTCTAAGTCAAAATGGTCAGCAATTTTTGTGCGCAGCGCGTGGACATTTTGCGTTGATGCGATGACGTGCAGGGCAGTTGTACCTGTCCATTGGGCGATGGTGGCGTGCGGCTCCAATGCCGTGTGCACCTGTTGCGCGTTGTGAAACGTGTATTCACTTAGATTTTTTGAGTTGGACTGTCGTGCCGCGTCGATCTTGCGGGCGGCTTTGTTTGGTCGCTTTGACGTAATCAGCGAGAACGGAATGTGACCGACGTTGTTTTCCCAACGATAGGGCAAGCTCATCCCCTCGGCCGCTGTTGGCATATCTGATTTGCCGTCGGGATAAACTTCGGCCGAATTCTTGTCCATCGCCGCTCGAAAATCAATCACGGCAGGCTGGATGTCGTAATCTACTTTGATGAGGGAGAGGGCTTTTTCGGCCGATTGCTCATCCACCGCCGCAACCCCCACAATCGGCTGCCCAACCCAGCGCACGCGCTCTTTCCCCGCCAGCAAATCCGTCACCGCCAGCACGCCGTCCAGCGCAAGTGCGGCACGTTTGTCAACCGATCTGATGATGGCGTGCGGATGGATGGAGCGTAAAATTTTGCCCTCAAGCTGTTGCGTTCCAAGCACCGCATCAACGGTATATGTTGCCTCCCCCGTCACCTTTTCGAGCGCATCAACGCGCGGCGCGATCAAGTCTGTCATGTCATCAAACTGCCCCGCGCACGCTTGCTGAATAGCGTCATAGATCCCAATGTAGGCAGCACAGCGGCACAAATGACCGCTCATCGCCAGCGCAACCTGCTCACGTGATGGGGTCTTCGTTCCGTATTCTGCACGCCAGCGATCATAGAACGCGATTCCCTCATTGATGAATCCCGGCGTGCAAAAGCCACACTGTAACCCCTCGTTCGCCATAAACGCCCGCTGAACAGGGTGTAAATTGTCGCGACCGTGTTGCTCAATCGTCTCGATCTCTTTGCCGTCCATCTGCGTCGCTGGCATGAGACAACTGCACAGTGCAACCCCCGCCACGCGCACCGTACATGCACCGCAAATCCCACCCCCGCACGCCAGCTTTGTTCCCGTCAGCCCCGCCCGTTCGCGAATGACCTCAAGGGCTGTTTCGTCATGACGTGGCTCAAATTCTATCGAATGACCGTTGATTGTCGTTTTCATCGTCTCTCCATTGCACCATTCAGCAGCTAGTTTGCCACCATGCAATTGTCGGTGCCACAACTGTTTTTACTATCTATTCGTGCCGCTTTATGTAACCTATATGGTAGCTACTCAGCCACTCAGCCAGTCAGCAGATCAGCATAGATAATAAAGGGTTAATAGAGTGGTGCGTGGTGCGTGATACGTATCCAGTTCACGCACCACTTTTGCATTGTCGCAAAACTTTGTAACACGAACGATTTCCCAGCTTGAGCGCACGTCAGTTGTTAAGGTCTATTACGTGCGTTTCCGCACTATAAAGAGCGAAGAGACCAGACGATGTTTCGTGCTGGTCTCCAAGCCTTTTTATGGGTTGGGTGTTCGGTGTTCGGCCTGATAGCCGAACATCGAACACCCTCTCAACTAACCCTTGATACGCGCATGGATTCGACGTGCAAGCAGATCGAGGTCTGTGATTGTCTTGTCGTCTGCCTGCTGTTGTCCCTTGCCGTCGAGATAGTTGTTCTCGCTGTAGATGGGCGCAAAGGCGTTGCTCATATCGAGTAGCGCATCTAGTTCGCTGCCGTCGAGTATGTCGCCCGACTGTGCTTGTGATACACCACCCGCACAGGGCGCAATTTCGGCCGATGCGTACCCATAGCTCAAGACGGTCAGATACTCACATTGGCTGTTGTCCCCCGCCAGTTGACCGATATTCCAGCGCATCATCGTCGGACCGGTCGCGCTGACCTGTTGCGCGGCCAATTCGCTATAGGTGATGTCCGCCCATGCTGCAATGGCTTGCACCGCTGCATCGTCGGCCGCCACGGTGCCACTGCCAGCCAAGTAGTTGTTGCTGTTGTAAACGGGTTGGTACGTCTCTAGCCAGCGATCAAACGCCATCGCCGACGTGTCGTTGAGCCAGCTGCTCTTAATGTCAAGGGCTGCGCCCCCTGCACATGGCTCTGTTTGGGCATACGCATACCCATACGTCGTCACGTTCAGGCGATTGCAGACGGCTGAATCGTTTTGCAACTCTCCAACCTGCCAGCTAAATGCGGTTGCGCCCGCTGCGCCCACTTGGTCGGCCGTCAGTTCGCTGTAGACAAGTTCGCCCCAACTGGCAATGCGGTCCTGCCACGCGGGTGCGTCGCTGCTGCCCGTGCCGTTAAAGACGACGGCGCCATTGTCGGTATCAGCCTCGAATGTGGCAAAGCGCGTTTGCATCGCAGCCCATTCATCGGCGTGAATTTGAGGAAGCGTATGGTATGCGATGTCGGTGCGATTGCAGCGACTCGTCATCACTTCACCCTGATCGTCGATCTCTAGGTGGGCACAGTTTTCTGCCCCAGCCGCACCCAATTGCCCTTCCCACACAAACTGTGGTTCCGTCGCCGCAGCATCATTGCCGCGTGTTGGCTTGGCTGCACATGCAACCAGCATCACAATCGCCATCATTAGTGTGGCAATTAAAAATCGTCCTTTGTGAATCATTGTAGTACTCCTTGTTATGGTTGTTTTATTCACGTTCTTGGCGCAAGGATAAGTTGCAAACGTCCGCCAAACGTTACGAAAAATAGGGGTTGTGTCTACGTCATTTGACGTATTGCGTTGCACATAATTGGATTTATACTGCGTCAAATCGCTGGTTTTTTGGGATTGCTGGTCTGCCCAATTGAGAGTAAGGAGACAACTCAAACTGGCTTCACGACACGCATGAGTGTCACCCCTCTCCTAAAGCGAATCCGTTTTTGTGGCGGCTGCAAACATCGCCCTATCACTGCCCATCGGCCAGGTCTTTTGCCATGCGAAGACCGTTGCATAGACGATGCGGTGTTTGATTCGCCTGTACCCTCAACATGTAATAAGGAGATCCAGTTAATGTCATCGACAAATGCAACGACTTCAAAGCTGCATTCACAGCGCCCTCCACTGTTACGTCTATCTCTGAACACATTGCGGCTGTTATCGCTCTTGATAGTGGTCGCGCTTTGTTCAGGCGGTGTGCCTGCCACCCAAGCGCAGCGTACAGAACATCAAATTTTCCTGCCAATCATTTTCAAGTCGGCGTCTCCATCCCCCATCACAGGTGAGTTCTCGTATATTGCGCTCAGCGATGCCAACATCTTGCCACCAGAGGCACAGCTTGTTCCGCTATTGCAGATTCAGAAACCCCTGATGTGTCAGACACCTCCGCCCTATGTGCCGCAGACCTATCAAAGTGCCTTAAACAATAGTTGGACGTATCTCAATCAGTCGGTTGGTCAAGCCAATCTTGCCACGTTCCGCTCCATGCCAGAGGCGGCCGATGCCGATGCTGCGCAGGTATTTGCCGTCGCTGCCGTTACCGACCTCCGCTACGATGGCGCGCTGGCCGCGCTGCTAATCGCCTATGAAAAGCGTCCAGACCCGATGATCTTGATTAATACGGCGGGTGTCCTCAATATGCTTGGCAAACCAGCCGAGTCGCTGGCCTTTCTCGACCGAGCGGGGCTCGATAGCCTGCCCGACCCGCTTGCCATTCCGGGACGTGAAGTGGCTCTGTCAAATCGGGGTCATGCGCTGCTTGCAATCGGCCGATGGAGTGAGGCTGAGAACGTACTTCGGCCGATTGTGGAGGCAGAAACCGCGCTGGCTGAGGCACGTATGAACTTGTCGTTGGCACTACTTTGCCAAAACAAGGACGAAGAAGCCGCCAAATTCTACCGTCTCGCCTCACGCCGTTCGCTGTTCGATGTCGTCGAACATGGCGAAGAGGTGGGCGGACACATTCCGATTGAACACCTCTACGATCGTTCAGCCGGGCGCACGCTTGCCTTGCCGCACATCCCTATTTCCCCTTCAACGAGCGGATTGGAGTCGATGATCGCGCGATATGATCAGGCGGGCAGCGCACATATCGAACGCTTCCACCAGTTAACGGATGAGGCGTTTGAACTTGAAGAACAGATTCGCGTACGCCAGCCGACGCTGCCATTCATAACTGTGATTCGAGCCGTCAACGTACTCAGCGCGATCATTTCGACACCAAACGAGAAAAGCATGCTCGTACTTGAAGATCGCGTCGTACAAACGGATGAAGTACTAAAAGAGGCCGCCGATCAACTTACCGCCGATCTAACCGATTTAGGCAACCAAAATCTCGAGCCGGTTGTCTATTACGCGCAGTGTCGTGCGCTGCTTGATTCCTATTGGGGCAGCTATAAGTCAAACTACTTCTCTTATGACACAGCTGTGCGCGCCTATTCACGCGCTCTGTATGCGGAACAGACTGGACTAGCAGCCAATCTAATTGACCCGCTGCACCACAAACTTGGTTCAACCTACGCCAAGATTGAGGCTGAGGCACTATTCGGCAATTTGCTTGGAGAACTGGCGACGACCAATGCGAGTATCAGTGCATTTTGGCAAGGATGTCTAGGGTCAACCGCTCCACAGAGCGGATCGGTCGCGGCAGCCTCCTATGACGAGTCGGCACAGTGTCCTGCGTTTGTGCGCGGTGTCAAGCTGGCAATCAAGGTCGCTGAATTGACGATCAACGTCAACTGCGAAAAGATCGAACTCGAAACGGCTGGCCCCTCTGCGCTCTCGTTGTTTGGTCAGGTGACGGTTGATCTTAAGCAGAACACCGTCACCGCCTTTGTCGGTGCCAAAGTCAAAGTCAAACTCCCCGCGGGCGTAGAGCTTTCTGCTAAAGAAGGCATTTATGTGCGGGCTGACCGCAAAGGTCTAACCGATGTTGGGATGCGGGTTTCGACGACTGGCGCGATCAATGTCGGCAATGTGGCGGGTAAGATTGACGGCCCCGATATGGAGTTCAGTTTCGTCTCGGCGGTTCAATATCTGGCTGGCGACTAATACGCCGTATAAATGCAAAAACCCTCATCGCGGCCAGCTCCAAATGGAAAGGGCAACGATGCGGGTTTTGCAGGCCATTTCAACCGCTGTGATTACGCTCGTTCGCGGTGCAACGTCACGCTAGCCAGCACATAGAGGCTGCCGCTCAACAAAAATGCCAGATGATCGGTTGCCCAATCTGGGCCGATGGGGAGCGGCGTGCCGAACAACACTGGAATCGTCATCACGCCGATGGCGATTAGCGACCATGCCGCAGGGCGAGCCAACGTTTTTGAACGCCGTGCCGCGAGGCCGATCAAGCCGGTCGCAATCGACGTGCTGAAGACGGACAGACCCATAAACGTGTCGTTGAACGTGCCGGCAGGGCCGAATAGCGTGACGATGTTGATGCTGCTCAACACCAGCGGGATCACGATGAAAACGGCAGCCAACAGCGTCAACATGCGCTGTTTTAGCAGTGTATGACGAGTGAGCGTCGCCAAACCGATCAGCAAAATCGGAATCGATAGTGAGAAAAGACGCAGCCCCAGCTGTGAATACAAGGGCAAATCGGCGATCACAGAACCGGGCAGGCTTCCCGTCAGATTGCCGTGCGTCCAGATGGTTACAAAGTCGAGAATCCATAGAACGCCGCCGATGAAAAGCGTCGCGACGGCGATTGGGGTGTGTTTTATGGTTGGAAGGTGTCTTGTATGTGTGATCATTTGCTTTGTAAACTCCTATGGCGAGGTGTTCGTGATGGCTGGTCCGACTTACCGAATACCTTCCGTCTTTTTATAGGTCATCCACGAGGGAATCGGCCGAAAACCCAACGCTAAATTCAACTGATACATCGGATTGTTTTCCTCGTTGTCGGTCACAATCCGCTCGATGTTGGCGCGACGCGCCTGGTCGATACCCGCTCGCTTGAGCGCAGTCGCCACGCCCTTGCGCCGCCAGCTTCGCACGACCCCTGTGATGCCTGACCAGAGCACGGCGCGACCCTTGCTATCCGTCTTGAGTTGGCTCATGCCGATCAACTGCTCGCCGATGCGTGCCACGAACAGCAGGCTCAGATCGACTTGTGAACCGTACACGTACCGCTCCTGCCACTGCTCTAGCGTCAGCTGTTTGCGCAGTTCGGTGCTCGGCACATCCTGCACCAACTCCCAATGTAAGTCGTAGATCTTTGTGAGCCAGTGCGGGTCGCGCTGCCTTAGTTGGTCGACCGCGAGAATCTCGATTTCATGCTGGCTGAGCTTGGTTTGCACATCGGCAACGGAAGTGGGATCAAACGCCGCTAGGCACAATTCAGAGGCCGCATCACGTTGCATAAATTGAAAGCCGCGATCTTCGACAAAGCGCACGCCGCGCTGCATGTCATCACGCACCGATGCGACCAGCGCGTGAATCGGCCGATCACCCAACGCATCGCACATCGCCCGATGCAGCTGCTTGCCGGCTCCCCGTCCCTGATAGTGCGGCAACACGGCAGCCCACAAAAAATACTGATGGGGTTCGCTCCACCAATAGCCGGCCACCAATTCGGCCGAACCGATCACTTGCCCATCATCAAAGGCGAGAAAACGTTTTAGATAGTGTTTTTTGGATTCGTTGTCTTCCTCGCGCCAAAAATCGGCCGAATCTGACTCGTCTGGCCGCACGGCATCCTCGATCTGCACCATCAAATCGTAGTCTGAATCGTCTTGAAACTCTCGAACGGTAAACATGTGTTGCTCCTTCGTGACGTTATGCGGAAACGCGCCTAGCTTGATCGCTTCTCTCTGCATTTCCAGAAAATCGTTAATGCTTATTCCACTGTTGTTTTGCGGGGAGTGTAATGGGCAAACGTCCGCCAAACGTTACGGAATTGGGAACAGCTTATGTGGGCGGACTCTACCTGTGGAAGCGGTTTGTTCGGTCATGCGAGTAGCAGCGCAACTCAAAGTAATGATTGCGAATCATGGCGCGCACCCGTGAAGAGGTTTGTTGGCAAGTTTGCTGTTTCCCGAAAGACAGTTTTCTTTCGGGAAACGAAGGCTACCTAACTAGCGGTTGGGAATTTGCAGACGTTGGCCCACAAAAATGCGGTCGGAGGTCAATCCGTTGGCATTTTGAATGGTGGCAATCGTCACGCCATAGCGTCGCGCGAGTCGAGAAAGCGTGTCGCCGCGCTGCACGATGTGAATGAGGAAGGGGGTCGCAGGTTCAACAGATAGAGGGATGATCAGCCGTTGACCGACGAAGATGCGAGTTGAGTTGAGATTGTTGACTGAGGTGAGGGCGTTGATGGTCGTGCCATAGCGTTGGGCAAGACGAAAGAGCGTGTCACCACGTTGCACGATGTGGACGAGCGGATAGAGCGTTCCCGAATCGGCCGATGGAATTAACAACGCCTGCCCGATGCGTATGTTCGTCGTGGGTAGACGATTGTACGTTACCAGCAGGGAAACGGTTGTCCCATAGCGACGGGCAATGCCGCTGAGCGTGTCGCCCGCCTGAACGACATATTCGATCACGTAGGATGGCTGTGAGCCGGGCGGGATGTAGATGCGTTGACCGATGTGGATCGTCGTAGAAGGCAGATCGTTGTAAGAGATGAGGGCTGCGACTGTCGTGCCGTAACGACGAGCGATGCCGCTGAGGGTGTCCCCGCGTTCAACCGTGTGACCGAGGACAACACCTTCAGGCGATTGTGCCGAAACAGTGGGGGTGATCCAAAGAACTGAACTACTCATGAGGATCAACAGAGTAGCCATAAACACAATGCGTCTCCATGACATGGGATTGACTCCCACCAGTGCGTACAAGCACCACGAGTTGCCAGACGCACCCGGTATAAACCATCAAGCGCGTGTTCAAGATAAAAGATTAACTACGCATTCAGCCCCTGCGCCAGCTTAATTGCGATGATGACGTGTGTACCACAGCGAAAATAGGGCAAGTGGCAACATCAAGAGCAACATTTGCCACGTCACGACGAGATTGTTGTTTTCATCAAGACCAAAAAAGGATTGTTGCACAGCTGTCGGTGCGGTGGGCGAAGTGGGGCAGGTGAAGTTTCCCGTCGCCCCCGCATTGCCAAATGTGCCGGTCGTCGTGGAGGTGTCACCGCGTGTTAATATGTTGAGATAGTACGTCTGCCCACAGACACCGTAGAAATCTTCGGTTACCAACGTGGGTGACCAGCTGCCGACTGGCTTATAGCTGTAAGATCCAGCGGTATGATGGTGATAGAGCGTGTAGGAACTGCCCCCACTGACGTTGTTGGCGCTGATGATAAATTCCGCCACCCGCTCGCCCGTCGATTGGTTAACCGGAATGGTGAACGGTTCGACGTGGATGCGACACTGATTAGCAGCAGTGATGTAGCAGCCAGCCGACAACGATTGAGCGAATGTGTCGGGAACGCGCCCATCATCTTGGGCACGGGTCTTGTGGTGTATGCCGAGCGTTAGGAGTAGTGTCGTTAAAATTAGGATGAAGACTCTTTTTGTCGTAGCCATTTCGATGTCCCTATAAATGCAAAACCAGCCGGGCGGCGGTTCACGCATTTCTGTGCGATTGTTCGGTCAAAAATTGGGAGCCAATTCGGCCGAAGTTTATCACAACAACCAAATCAATCTTGCCATCATAGCCAACTGCGCAGAAAAAACATCGGTCAATTGACGTATCTTTGCGGGCATTAAGCATCTCTGTCAATTATAGCAACAGCGCGTACGGACTCTTGACAACCAATACACGCTCCCGCTACGGCTGTGTATAAAGTTGCGTTACCTGCGTTTGCGAGAGAATCCCATCATACAGTTGCACCTCATCGACCATGTACCCGCGGCCGTAAATTGAGAGCGGTGCGCTGGTCGGGATGTCGGCTAGATTGGATTGTTGAAGCGCTGCGGTGCGGTGTAAGTTGCCATCTAAATAGCAGTGCGCTTGGCGCGTGGATAAGTTGATGGTGACGACGACATGATGCCACTGGTTGTCACGCTGTGTTGCGCCGTACCCTTTTCTGCATACTGAGTCATCTCCAGCATAGATGTCTAAGGCGTGGTTGTGTTCGGTGAGGAGAAACTGCCTGCCTGTCTCGTCGCTGCGCATGAAGGTGAATGCACCGCTGCCACCTGCGTCTGGATGTGAAAAGCGAAGCCAAAGTGAGAAGCTAAATTGTTCAGCAATGGTGTAGGGATTCTCGACATAGAGCGAACCACCCTCTTTGAAGAGAACCGCATTGCCGCTTCTGCCCGCCGTGCGCGCGAAGTTGCCAATTAGCTTGCCGTCGCGTCTGCCAGTTGTGTCAACGACCTGTGCGCCGCTTTCCTCAAAAGCGTAATGATTCTTGAGCGTTGCGCTTTCGGTAGGGACATACTCGTATGCCCCCATGTCGGCGGGGGCGTGGCGTGGCGCGTGGGTCAAATCATGCGTGATGTTGGTTTGCGTGCCGCTGTCGATAGCGGGACTGTTTGCAGAGAGGCGATAATCGGCCGAAAACAAAGGATCGACCCCCAGCACACCATCAACCAACCGTCCATCTTGTCCCAATAGCGACTCGACAATCGAATGCGTCACGCGCCCATCTTCTGTCGCCCACTCGCTCGTTGCGGGCCGGTTGCCCCACACGATGCTGTTGGTCATCGTGATCACCGACCCATTATGACGCAAAATGCCGCCGCCATCTGTCGCCACATTGTCTGCAATCGTCGCGTGCAGCAGGGTAAGCTGCGTCGAATAGTTGGTGTAGATGCCGCCGCCGTTGCGTGCTTCGTTGCCGTGAATGAGGCTGTTGATGATGCGCGGTTGATAACGGGCATGGCTTTCAAAGTAGATACCGCCCCCACCGCCGTCGTTGCGCGTGCTGGTCGCTTCGTTCTCCATAATGATTGTGCCAGAGATGGTCGGCTGTGAGCGTAGACTGAAGATGCCGCCGCCAATTTCGGCCGAATTTCCCGTCACGATCAAATCACACAGCATCGGCTCGACGCGATTGAGAAAGATACCCCCACCACGCCGCGCCGCATAGCTGGTGTGACTGTAACCTGTGTCGCTCAGCAGCGTACCTGTGCCGCCCGTGAGTGTAAAACCGATGAGCTGGCTCGTATTGCCCTCGCCATTCGCCAGCGTCACGGCACTGCCCGCCTCGTCACGCGCAAGGATCAGCGTGCTATGGATGTCTGCACGCTCCCCTGTCCACGCAAAATCAGATGCGACCGTAATGGGCTTGCCCTTAAAGTCGATCCGCTCCTGATACCACCCGTTTGCAACGCGCACCGCCTCGTTTGGCTGGGCCACGTCAATCGCGTGTTGAATGGTCAAGCATGGTTTGGTCGCGTCGGTGCAGCTATTGGCCACGTCTGTCGCCAGCGGATTGTGGCGATCGACATAGCGCATGGGCGTGCTCGCCGCCACCGTGCAATTTGTGTTGGCTATGTCTGACGTTGGATTGTCTTCTACCGCAGAAGTTAGCTCGATTTTAAGTTCATCAACATCATAGCCGTGTCCTTTGATTTTGAGCGGTGTATCGAGCGGCGTTTTTAGACCAAATAGGTCGGTCGTTTCAACCGTGCTGATCAGCTGGTCATCAGCGAATAGGGAGAAGGTTTCGGCCGAATAAGTCACACGATAATGTCGCCACTTACCCATTGGCGCGACTGCTGGAAAACCAGAAACTTCCATGCTGCGAATAACCTCTTCAGGCCGCAGAATCACAAATTTGACCCGCTCACGTCCTGTTCGCGGATCGTAATCGACGCTGACATACCAGCCCGACTCAAGCGGTAGCGACGGGCCAGAATCGCAGCCGGGCGCATCGGGAAAGTCAACGCAAAAACCAAAGGCGTGCCGTCGTTCAATGACGAATGCGTGCTGTGGTTGGTCGGCTGGCTTGGCGGTGCGACGCAGCCAAAAGGAGATCGAAAAGTCGCCCGGTTGTAAATCGAGATAATCTCGACCAGCGGCAAAGAGTGTCGCGTCGTGCAGGTGCAGGGCGTTCCCGCTTTGACCCGGCGTGCGCCACGCGCTGCCTGTGATCTCGGCGTGGTTGCCACGCGCTATGTCCAACGCACGATTGCCGCTCGTTTCGGAAAATGGGTAGTGGGCGATGAGAGAGGAGACGTTTTCGGCCGAATCTGATCCCCCATCATCTTCACTCGTCACAGGTGTGGGCGTCCACGGGCCGCTTGGGTCTGCATTCGGCCATGGCTCCGCATAGAGCGATGGAATCGTCAGCAATGCAAGCAAAAGCAGTGAAAGTGTGCAGAGGATATATTTCATTTTTGTGTATTGAGAGATGCTCAAGATTAGATCGTTTATTCGTGAAAATCAGTTTGTGTCACCAATACATTATAGCAACAGGCGCAGCAGCATATAGACGAAAAGGCAGCGATTCGTCTACGCCCGCTATTTCATTAGCCCTCTCGCGTGCGATGACGTTGCCATGCTGACTGCTAGATGGGGTGTCCGATCGGCCGATAAAATGATGGCGAATCGTCACCCCTGCTGCAAAGCCTTCTGCCCCGATGATCTTCGAGAATGTGACCCTTTATGTGCTGGCGATCCCCATTTCGGCACATGTCGGCTGGTGTATTTTCGCTATGCTTAATAGCAAGAAGTGCGGTTCAACCACTTCACATCTCAACTGATTAATCTCAACCACTTCACGGAACCGCACTTTTCAAATTTACATTGACTATGCTAATAGACGAACATAACCCATGAACAAAGAGACCGATGATGGCGTGAAGATTTATGAACGCCCAAAACTACCTCCTTCGAAAGTGAAGGCAATTGTGATTGTCGTCGCGCTGCTATTGCTGATAGCAACGATCCTCTTTGCATTCTATGTCGTCTTTTAGCCTAATCTAGGAGCATGACACGACATGGCAAAAACAATCGCAGGACTATACGACTCATTTCAAGATGCACGCGAAGTGCAGACTGCGCTCGTCAACGCAGGATTTGATCGCAAGGACATCAGTATTTTGGCGGCCAATGCAGATAATCGCTATAAGGATTTTGTTGACCGCAACATCGACGAGAGCGAATACGACAAGTATTACGTGACTGATGACGATGGACGTAACCGAGCGGCCGAAGGCGCAACAGCTGGCGGTGTTCTCGGTGGTGCAGGCGGATTGGTATTAGCATTGCTCGTTCCCGGCGCAGGCCCATTCACGGTCACAGGTTGGTTAGCCGCGAGCTTGATCGGATTGGCTGGTGGGGCAATCACCGGTGGTATTCTCGGTGCATTGGCTGATGCTGGCATTGATGATGCGGACGCGACCGTTTACTCTGAAGGTGTACGACGTGGTTATTCGCTCATCACCGTCAAGGCAGATGACAATCGTGCCGCACAAGCCGCTCGCATCATGAACGATCATGGCGCAATTAACACCGACGAACGCGCCGACTATTGGGAATCACAGGGCTGGGAGCGCAGCTATGATGCAGATGCACCCGTCTATAACCTAGAGCAGATCGAGGCAGAGCGCACCGGCTACCAATCGTATAACACAAACGGCAGCGATGGCGTATCCACAACGGACGACGATTACTATCGCAACCACTATACGAACAACTATGCCAACAGCGGCCGCGACTACAACTACTACGATCCGCACTACCGCTATGGCTATGGCCTCGCCTCTAACCCAACATACGCAGGCCGCGACTGGAACATGATCGAATCAGATGTGCGTCGTGATTGGGAAACACGTTACCGTGACAATGACAGCACGTGGGACGACGTTAAAGACGCGGTTCGCAGCGGCTGGTACAGTGTGAAAAACGCTGTCCGCTAAGCATCAATCGAACCTCTATGGACCTTCGGACAATGATTTTGCTTGCTGTTTCGGGATTTGAATATTCCGAAACCCAACTAATTCGGCACATGTTTCGGGAAAGCCATCCTGCATGGTCACGGACCGATATTCCCAGAACACTATTACTTGTCTGAATTTCTATAAAAACGACGCGCCCTGTGAATTCACAGGGCGCGTGTTTTTTACAGGCATCCGTCGATTCAACCCAACGACCCAAAACGTAGTTCACTGAGCGATTCATACTGTTTTTTGTGCCAATGACCTATGAAATGGTCTATTTATTTCACGGCTTACGGCAGTTAGGATCAGCATGTGACGATGTCACGAAAATCAAACATGCGGCAATGAACGCATTATTCTAATTGGAGAAAAATCATGAACCTCAACTCATTAAACGACCTCTTCACCTCCCAAGTCCAAGACCTCTACAGCGCGGAGACACAACTGCTTGACGCACTGCCCAAAATGGCTAGTGCAGCAACAAACAGCGATCTGCGCGATGCATTTCAGAGTCACCTCACCGAGACGCGTGAACACGCTAATCGTTTACAACAGGTATTGAAAATCGTCCATGCACCAGCGGGCAGCGAGACCTGTCAAGCGATGAAGGGCTTGATCAAAGAAGGAGAAGAGACGATCCGCGCACATGGCGATGCAACGGTCAAAGATGCTGCCCTGATCGCGGCCGCACAGCGCGTCGAACATTACGAAATAGCTGGCTATGGCACAGCGGCGACGTTGGCTGACCAACTGGGTCTCAGCGAGGCAAAGGACTTACTCGGCCAAACGCTGGACGAAGAAAAGAATGCTGACAGCAAGCTGACAAAGTTAGCGACAGGCGGCTGGTTATCAAAGGGAATTAACGCGCAATCGACCAGCGCATAGCGCGACGACCGACAACATGCTGTAATGCATATCAACGCATGACACGATGATGATAATCCCCAGCAGCCTTACAACGATGCTTCTAGGGACCATCATTGTGTCGTGCGTGCGTGACGTGAAATGTCCAATTTAGAGAGTGAACTCTATCGCTTGTTTTCACCCCCGCCCCAACCAGCCGTTGAATTTATATGTTGGCTTGCACAACAGTATCAGTTAGATGAGCCGCTTGCGCTGCTCGATGTTGGGATCGGAACAGGACAAGCGTTACCACTCTATCAACAGAGAAAGTGGCGAGTCGTCGGGTACGAACCTAATGAGACATTTCTGGAACGGGCACGGGAAAGTGTTAGATCGGCCGAAAAAAACCCACACCCCACACTCAAAAAGGGCGGCTTTCTACAAGTCGAAGAGTGCGGCGAATTTGACATAGCCGTAGCCATCAACGCACCCTTCGCCTACCTAGAAGACGAAACGGAGCGCAGGGAAGCGTTGCAGCGAATACATCATGCGCTGCGACCAGACGGCGTTTTTCTGCTGGAAGTACCCAACATCCTCTGGTTTTTGCGCCATAAGTCAGAGTGCGAGGTGGAAGAAAAGCCCTTTGGCAATCAGCAAGCACGATACAGCTGTCGTTATGAATTTGATTTTCACAAAGCCATTATGACGATGTACAATGAATATATCGTCATGCAAGAGAATCAGGTGACACAAAGAGTTTGTACCCAAGACCGCTTGAGCATCCTTAAGCAGTCCGAGATTGTGCGTGAATTGACAGAGAGTAACTTTGCGGATGTGCGTGTTTTTTCGAGCTTGGAGGCAAGGGAAACAGGCCGCGCGGACGGAGCGCAAATTATCATCAGCGCAAGAAAGCAGTCGCCTTAGCGTTGCTCTTGCAGTTGGAAAAAATAAAGTTAAACGAGCTACACGAGATAGCTACCCGTTATGATGATTGAAAACTTTGATTTCAACCTCTCGCTACTCTTTTCAACCTTACTACGACTGATCGCAGCCTTTGTGCTGACGTTGCCAGTTGCGCTAGAGCGCGAAAATTCGACCCGTATCATGGGGATGCGCACCTATCCCATTGTCGCAATGGGCAGCTGTGCCTATTTTCTCATTGCCCAACGTGTGTTTGGTGGAGATAGTGATCCAATGGCGCGGATATTTCAGGGCTTAATTCAAGGCATCGGTTTTCTTGGCACGGCCGCTATCATCAAGCAAAAAAGCGACACAGAAGAAAATATTGTGGTCGGAACAGCGACTGCGGCGAGCATTTGGTCAACGGGGGCGATAGGTGCCGCAGCCGCCTACGGATTTTACGAGATCGGCATTGCCGTCAGCCTCATTACATTCGCCGTGCTGCGCTATTTCTCTTACTGGCGCGAACATTGGCAAGATGACTAGCCCATTCTTCAATGGTTTCCTCCATTAAAAATGCACCGTAAAGTAAGTCCCGTCATACCTGCCTTCGCAGGTATCCATTCTCTTTCTAGGACTGGATTCCCGCCTGCACGAGAACGACAGTGCCATACAATTTGCTTTACGCTGTATTATCACAAAATGAAACGACTGCCCAGATTGGCAGTCGTTTTGTGTAAAGAGACGAAAGAGGTAAGCGAAAACGATCGGCTATGAACTTTCCAGCGCAAGGAATGCGGCCGCATCCTGACGGCTACTCACTTGCAACTTCTTGAGAATGTTATGGATATGGTTCTTGACCGTGCCGGCTTCGACATACAGACGGTTTGCGATGAGCTGATTGGTTAACCCTTGTCCAACCAATTCGAGCACCTCACGTTCACGCTTTGACAGCTTTTCATACTGGCTGCGATATTGATGGACATGATCGAGTTGGGCGCTGATGGTGCGCAATTCTTGCACGCGCTGCATTAAACACGCGGCCATGCGCGCCGAAATACGCGCGCGATTTGTCTGGATGGCACGAATGTTTTGTACTAGCTCTGCATAGGAGTCACGCTCGAACAGATAGCCAACACACCCCGCCTCGATGAATGCCAATGCTGCGGCTTCTGATTTCTTCAGGCCGAAGACCAAAACTTTACACATAGGATTAAGCTTGACAATCTGCTGGACTGCCTTTAGCGCCGCATCCGTTGGGATCTCTGCTTTCAACAAAACGATGTCACACAGGGTAAGTTGCCTGCCCGCTTCACTGACTGTGGCCGCATGGCCTATGATCTTGAACTCGTCTTCATGCATCAGTGCCCGTGCAGTCATATCACGCGAAATGACAATGTCATCAATAATGTAAATGTTAAGCATTTCGGTTTCCTCTTTAATTGTTGTTTTAATCAAATTGGATGGCTTTGCAATTAGTATAATATAGTTGGACAAAATGTGAATAGGGTGATCACCCCATCTTTTTTGTATCCTGACCGCAACGGTAACCAATGGGGCATAGGGTATTACCCCAGATCAACGCAACTTTGGTAAAGAGACTCTAAATCTCTCTATTGATATACGCAGTCAGGTTCTCTTTGTATTCTCTATTACGACAACTAGCGTTAAAGTGGCGAACCAATACGACCGTGAACAAGCGCTGCAATAGCATGTTCAGGGGAGATAACAGGCGACTACAAGCATCAAGCTCCATGCTGCGCGACTGTTATGATATGCTCTCATGCACTCTATTTAGTATTGTTTCAATCGTTAAATTCGAGATACAGGCGATAATCTTTACCACAATCCTGTTTGCTGTCTGTACCTATAACTATGCGCGCGGTGACATATATTGTTAATGTTGGCACTCTATGCTGTTGAACGTGCTTCTCAAATGCAAATGCACGAGGCACGAAACATAGACATACAATCGACAACGTATCATCAACTCAGTTTGTCGCACAGGCTCTTTGTAGCACAGTGTGACAGGCAAATTCAGAGTGAATGATCGTTCAGGAGTTTTAGATATGAAGACATTGACAGCAACCTACTCAAACCCAACAAATGCACGTGCGGCCATCGACGATTTGCGTGATGCTGGCGTCAGCAGCGACCATATTAGTTTGGTTTCAACCCATGTGGGAGATGAACTGCGTGGCATCGGTGAAGATATGCCAGCTGATGATACGCTCAAAGGGATGCTCAGTGGTGGCGCGTGGGGTGGCGCACTTGGCTTCTTAGCTGGTCTGACCGCATTGGCCATTCCCGGCGTTGGTCCCATTATTGCCGCAGGACCGATTGCGGCCGCAATTGGTGGGGCTGGCATTGGTGCCGCCGCCGGTGGTGTTGTGGGTGCGTTAATCGACTTGGGCATTGACGAAGATCGCGCCGAGCATTACGCCTCTCGCGTAAAGTCGGGCGACACGCTCGTCGTCGTCCGTGTGGATGAGGACATGGCAAACTCTGTCCAGAAGCGCCTCAACAACCACAGCCCAACCGAACGCGCATAAGCTAAGACAATCTCTAATACTTTAGACCAAAAACAGCCGCAATTGCGGCTGTTTTTATTACAATGTACTACCTTTACTTCTGATTAGAATGCCCCTATTGTCCCGTGGTTGACCGTTGTTATCCGCTGACTGAGGCATAAATATGAATCAATATGTTGAATGCGGAGAAGGTGTACATGACTATGAATAAACCAGCAGATTTATTGCGGCGGTTGGATGAAATCGGCCGATCTCTCGCCCAACGTAAAACAGCCCAAGCATTGATCGGTCTCGGCTCCGTCGGCCGCGAAACTGAACGCCTCGACGACTACTCCGACCTCGACTTCTTCGCGATCGTCGCGGCGGGAACCAAGTCGCACTATCTCGACGATCTCGCATGGCTATCCGATGTCGCGCCTATCGCATTTCGTTTCCGCAACACGGCCGATGGCTACAAGCTGTTATTTGACGATGGTATCTTCTGCGAATTTGCCGTCTTCGAGTTGGCTGAGTTGGCGACGATTCCGTTCGCAGAGGGGCGGATTGTGTGGAAGGCGGATGATGTGTCAGACACAATTGCGGTGCCACAGCGTTCGGTTGGGGCTGGGGAAAGATCGGCCGAATTTCATCTCGGTGAGGCGTTGACCAATCTCTATGTGGGACTAATGCGGGAACAGCGTGGTGAAACGATGTCCGCCCTGCGCTTCATCCAGACGTATGCGGTTGACCATCTGCTGCGTCTCGCTGAGTTGTCAACGGAAGCCCCGCTCGGAGATCGCTTTGACCCAGCGCGTCGCGTCGAGCGTCGTCGCCCACAGTTGGCAGCATTGCTCCCCACGATGCTACAGGGGTATGGACAGAATCGAGCATCGGCACGCGCCATATTGCATTATCTGGCAGCTAATTTCGACATCAATCCGGCGATGCAGCGCGAGATTTTGGATTTGTGCGACGTGGATGCTGCCAACGGCTAACCAATATACTGCCTACTGCATGACGATCCGCTTCATCCCGTCCAGCCTCCATCAAGCAGCTTCCGTGCTGAAAATCGCGCCAAAAAACACCTGCGCCTTGCCTCATCTTTAATCGTGTTCCACGATTCCTGCATAATCTGGTCGTGAATAGTCGCCACGTCCTCCACGCGCTCATCGCCAGCGGCGGCTAGCACACGCTGGCAAACCGCATACACGGCAAACCGATTGACGACCCCATCCAACCGCTCGGTACGCATAATTTGATCGACTATGGGGGCGATGTGTGCGCTCGCTTTTGCCACATCGTTTTGGCGCAGCGCGAGCGTCGCCAATCCTGCCAACGGCTCAACCGTGCGTGCCGTTTGGCCTAGCTGCGAACGCATATCGACCGCTTGTTGCAAATGGGCAGCGGCGATCACATGCTCCTCGTTCGCCAGCGCAATCTGGCCCAAGACCGTTTGGGCAAACGCCCATTCGCTGCGTTCTGCTTGTGCGTCGGCGAGCTGCGCCGCCTGTTGTGCGAACGGCAATGCGTTCGTCGGTTCGCCTAATGCCAACCAAATTAGCGCGAGATGCGCGAGACGGCGCGACCGCTTGGCGATTTGCCCTTGTGCTTCCTGCATCGCCAAATCACGCTCGGCGTAGCGCAAGGCGCGCTCAAAATCACCCATTTCAAAATATAGTTCGCTGAAATATCCAGTCACACGCCCCTCACCAAAACGATTACCGCTGCGCTGATGGGCGGTCAGCGCAATCGTGAAGTGGTGGTTCGCCTCGTCAAACTGTAACTGGGCCAGCGCAACCAATCCGAGATTGGCTCGCGTGACAATCCCGCCAAACTGTGACTGTGGGACGCTGCTGGCACGCAGTTGTAGAGCGGTCATGTACCGGTCGCGCGCTTGTGCGATGGCGCCACGCAACAGCGCAATGTTGCCCAAATTGTTGACGACAACGGCGCGTTGTTTGGGAAAACGGGGAGCGTGTGCATGATAAAATTCGTAGGCCGCGTTGTAGTGCTGCTCTGCTTGTGCAAATGCGCCCAGATAGTAGGCGATGCCAGCCTGATACTGCTTGCACAGTGCCAATAAGAGCGGGAACTGTTGACACAACGGTTCGGCGCGCTGGAGATGGCGAGTCGCATCGGCCGAATTTCCCTGCTGATACAACGCCGTCGCCCAACAGAGCAGGTTGCGTGCGATTAGCTCTGTATCGCCAAGTCGCTCGGCCAGCGGCAGGGCTTGCGAAATCGTCGCAATCGTCTCTTGGTAGTGGCGACGCAACATTTGAAGACGCGCTCGCTGCGTCAGCAACAGGCATCGCAAGCGGTCGTTGATCTGCTGCTCAATCCCCAGCGACAGCATTTTCACGCCTTCGCGTAAGCGCATCGTGCGCTCAAAGAAAAGGGCAAACCCCTCACAACAGTCTGCAACGCGCTCCCAATCGGCTTGTTCAATCAACCACAGCCAAGCACGTCTACAGTTGTCATATTCGCTAACCATCTGTTCGAGCACGTCCACCATCTCCGCATCATCGAGGCGCGCCCCCTGCTGTTGCAGATACGTGGCAAAGTAGTTGGCGTGTGCCGTGCGCGTTTCATGCAGCTGATCGGTCATCGCACGCAGACGGGCCGCCCCTATTTTTCGCAACAGGGGGTGAATGTCGTAACGTTGCGCTTGACGTTGCAAAAGGGACTGGGCGTGCAGATGTGTGATGACGTTTGCAGTAATCCCTGCCACCGCCATACCTGCATCCAGCGTAAAGCCGCCCCGAAAAATCGTTAATCGCAAGAACGTTCGCTGTTCTTGACGATTGAGCAGGCGCCATGTGCCATCAAAAACGGCCGTTATCGCTTGATGGCGGGGTGGATAGTCGCGCAGCGATGTGGTCAGAATTTCGGCCGATTCGCCAGGCTCGTCTGACCATGCCTCTAGCCGCTCTGCCACCTCCTGCACACTATATTGGCGCAGTCGTGCAGCCACCAACTCCAACGCCAAGGGCAGCCCGCCTGTCTGGTGACAAATCGTGTGGATGGCGGCACATTCGGCCGAATCTAACACGAGCCCCTGACGATATTGTCTTGCCCGTCGCAGAAACAGCGTCGCCGCCGCACTCTGCTTGAGCGCAGCCAACCCCTCGCTGACGGGCAAGCTCAGCGTTGGCACATCAAACAGATATTCGACACGCAGACGCAGCGGCAGACGCGATGTTACGAGCAACGTTAGCTTTGGCGCGTTCGCTAACAGCTCATTCAAAAGTGGCGCGACGTTGAGCGCTTGCTCAAAATTGTCGATCACGAGCAAGATGGGACGTCTGCCAAAAAAGCGTGTCAACTGTTGCACACTTTGTTCGAGGGAGTTGCTGATCGGCAAGCGACTGACCAACAGATCGGCGAAGGCGACCACCGATGGGATTGTCTGCTCCGCGTCGAGCGACACAAAGAAGACAGCATCCCATGCGCGCGTCAGTTGCGAGTGCGCGACGGCCAAGGCGAGATGGGTCTTACCAATGCCGCCCATCCCCAGCAGCGTCAACAAGCGACAGTCGGGGCTGTTGAGCAGTTCGTTGATCGTCTGACACGCCGCTTCCCGACCGACCAACGCCGTTAACTGTGTGGGCAGGTTATGGCGCGGCGGGTGACTGCCGTCGTCCGCAATGCCCTGCATAATTTCTGTCGCTAGCTGTTGTGTTGCGGTATCTGGCTGCAAACCAAGCTGGTCGGAAAGTCGTTGGCGCAACTGCTTATACTGCAAAACGGCTTCGTTGCTTCGGCCGATGCGGACAAGCAGATTCATCAATTGACGCACCCCCACCTCGTCGAAGGGGGCCATGTTAACATGCTGTTCAGCTAAGCGGCAGGCACGCCTAAACTGTTGTTGCGCCACTGCATCGGCGATCATCTGATTGAGTCGCTGCTTGATACCCTGTCGAAACTGCTCACGCTGCTGCACAAGCCAACTATCAAAATGTTGTGAGTCGGATAGCACGATGTTAGCGAGCAGATCATCTTGATAGGCAGCAATGGCGCGTTCATGTGCGGCGCGTGTTTCGGCCGAATGTCCCTCCGCGCACAACCCGTCCTGGATCACCCAAACATCAGCCATCACCCCAGCTACCTCGCGTCGCAGCAGAACGGTTTGTGTCGTCAACTCCAACAACTGCTCTGCAAGCTGGGGGCGCATCTCATTGAGCGTGCGCCGCAGATGAAACAATATCTTGCGTAGATTGGCACGACTGGCCTTCGCTGACTTGTCCGGCCAGAGCAACACAGCCAAATGCTCACGGCGATGCGGCTGGTCATGCTGAATGAGCAGGTAGGTCAACAACGCCCACGTTTTGTCGTCGCGCAGATAGAAATTTTCGTCATCGGACTTGAGGGTTGGTGTTTGAAACAACCAAATCGCAATTTGCTGCATCATGTATCGTGCCGTTCGGTCTACAAACAGCACGTGGATGGCATTACTCGACTATAGTATAAGGCCATTCACGACAATTTTGGCACTAATTTAGCGTTGAATCGCCTTTAGGAACGCCTAGGGAACGCTTCGTGCTTATAGTAATAGGTGGTATGCATTTGGGGTAGAAGACTTTGGGAGTTTCAACTCCCGAAATACGACCCAAAAAATCAATCCTTAGGCTGTTTGACTTTTCGTGGCGTCCTGACGCAAAGCGTAATCTTCCTAGAGTTACGTTTTAAGCCCTATCATCCCCATCTGTCTGAATGACTCTGCGGCAAACCGCCGCAATGCAGCACCTGTTATCGAGCAGTAACAATTTCATACACATCGACGTGTAGACAAGGAGAATCTCGTGAGACGACATCTGCCACCCCTCTTGCTTTTGCTATTTGCTGTTGCAACTATTTCCACCGTTTTTGCTGACAATTTGAACCCGCTTGAACGCGCCGCGCAGTTGGCGCGAGCGTCGGGGGCTTACGAATTTTCGGCCGATCTCACCCAAACCTTCCACCCACGCCCACATCCCGCCATGATCGGTCACAGCGACGAAACGGTGCAATGGCAACTAGATGGCGCAATCTCTGAGGCTGACCGGCAGGGAATTCTCGAAATCAGCTTTGCGGGAACACAAGACAGCCTGCCGCCCGTCAAAATTATTCAAGATGGCGAACAGACGTTTTTGCAATCAACGACCGGCATCCAGCCGTTTGAAGACGAGAACGCCCTCAGCTCGATTGCGCCGACGACCGACTTTTTGACCTATCTCGCTGCCAGCGACAACGTCGAAATGATCGGCTCGCGCACTATCGCGGGCGAGCTATTTACCCAATACAGCTTCACGATTAACGGGACTGAACTTGGCAATATCCTAATCGCCGATCAACAGGCACAACAAGCCGACACAATGCCCGGCGGAATGCGCCTCTCCGCGCCAGAGACATATCAGCGGATGCGCGGCACGGGGGAAGTGTGGCTCGACAGCGCGGGGTATCCGCGTCGTCAATCGCTCAATTTGGAGATGCCGCAAGTCGATACCTATTATGATGGTCAGGTTGAGATGAGCGTCGATTTCCGCAACTTTGGCGCGGCTGGTGATTTGCCACATGTCGTGCCCGCTGGCGATGGCTGGCAGACAAGCACGACGTGGCAGCCGTCCGCGACGATTTTGCAAGAGGTAAGTCGTTTTCAACAGGCATCACAGGCGACACAAACGGCGATAGTCGAGGGTGTACCCTCTACGCTGCTGATTTTTGCGGCGATTTTGGTCGTTGTAGTGTTTGTACGGTTGTATTTGATTCGGCCGAAACGCATCCACGCATTCCTCGCCTACTCCCTGATCTTCCTCATGGTCGGCACACCGTTTCTGCAGCCGCTGCCCTATATGCGCTATTTTGAGCGACAGGCAGAGGCGGCCGAAAACGCCGGCCAGCGCAGTAACCCAATCTTTGACGCACTCGGCTTGCAGACGGCGCAACCGCCTGAGACAGATCCGCAAGCAGACGCACCGCCAGATGCGCCCGTGCGTGCAACCACCATCCACGATACACGCAACGCACTCAACGCCTGTGGTGATGGTGATCCTACTCTTGACTATGACGAGGATGGTCTCAGCAACTTTGCAGAAACTTGTATTGGAACCAGCATCTATCGCCTCGACAGCGACTATGACACCATCACCGATACACTAGAAATCTCAGGATTTGAATATGCCGGTCAAATGTGGACGACCAATCCACTCGAACCTGACTCCAACAAAGATGGCTTGCGCGATTTGCAAGAACTACCCGCACCATGGGGCAATGCGCCCAACTTTGACCAAGATCAAGATGGGCAACCCAACGTTTGGGATGACGACAACGACGGCGATGGCGTGGTTGATAGCATCGACCTCTCCCCCTTTGTCGTTCAACCCCACCACAACACGCTTTCACTCAATCTGAGCGGCGATAGAGGGGATGAATATGTCTATATCGAAGTACAGATTCAGCCGCAAAACAGCGACCACTTGCGTTACACGACGACCCCACTTGACTGGCCTGAAGATGTGCTCGGTCAAATTCAAGACTTCGACGACTCTCCCGCCGACATCACGCTGCTGCCATTTCTCGAAGTGCAATCGTCGGCCGCTCCCAACGCAGAGCTGACCGAAAAGTATGGTCTCATCGTTTCGCAAGACGATGACAAGTTCCGCGTTAGTCTGCCGCTGTTCACACAAGGGGACGGCGCAGTTTCCAACTTCTATGGCAAGATCGCCTACGCACCCGATGACTTTGCAACGCTCGAATGGGAATATGCCCGACTGACGTGGACAGTGCTGATCGACAATGATTTTTGCGCGACCAATGGGTGTAGTGGCGAACAAAAACCAGCCCATACCTATTACGAACCGTATCGCTTGACCGGCTTGCGCGTCACGCGCAGTGGTGATGTCTCGGCAACCGTCTTTGGCACACCCGACACACCGACCGAAGATAAAACGCTATTTGAGTTTATGTTTGGAATGAACGCGATCTTTTTAGATGCGTTGGAAGTCGAAAATCAACCCGTTGGGCGCACAATGTTGGAAGAGATTATGGTGCGCTTCCAAAACCCACAGGCTCCCTTTGAGACGACCTGGGGGATCGATGATCCGCTGACGACCTTGCCCGAATTGGCGCGTTTTGATCATCAAGATGCGATGTTGGGCGGCGCAGGTGAGATCGTTACCAACTTTTTGGACACAAACTATCCCGCCAGTGCCTATGCCGACCTGTGTCAAGATGGCGATGCGAGCCAGTTCCGCTGTGCGACGCTCGTTTCCGCGACAGAGACGGAGATCGGATCGGCCGAACTCGCCACCATGCAGATCACGCCCGAAGAGCGCACCTTCCCTGTCCCAGAAGGGATCGGAACGACGACACAACAGGGCATCGGCATTCACGTCAACCTTTCCGAAATCAGCGTCAACACGCTACGAGATGTTGAGCTAACGCTCTATGAAAACGTCAACGGCGCGTGGGATGTCACCAACCCTGCTCGCATGATGGAGATTATCATGCACCGCTATGACGATACCGACTGGCAACGCATGGCAGAGGAGATGCAGTCCGATTATCCTAGTATGAACGCCAGCTTCACGCGCATCGGCGCGTTTATGGGTTATATGACGTTTAACGTTGGCTTTTCGCGCATGATGACACAGGGCAACTATGTGTTGGTCAATCAGGTTTCGGCCGATGCCGCGCTTGCCCAATCAAACGTGATTAGCGGCAACGACTACTCTGATGCACCGAGCCAAATGCTCGAAACAGCGCAAGTCGCGGCCGCTCTTGAATTTGTCGACAGCTTAGGCTCCTTAGCCATCGAGGCAACTGAAAACACGCTAGACATTCTCGTCAGTAGTGTCAGCGAAGTGTTGGCTGCTCTTGAAGCCTATGAAATGATTTCGGCTTACAGAGCTAGAAATTTCAGTGTCAACAGTGCTGCTGATAATTGGAAAGGCAATTTTGTCGCTGATAAGATGAAAAATGGGATGGCGTTTGCACTCGGTGTCATCGGTTTCATCGTTGGTCTACTCGTCTTTGTTTTAAGCGCGTTAGTCGCCATCGCGTCGGCTGGTTTAGGGTTGGCACAAACGGTATGTGCCGGTTTGGAGCTAAACGATACTGAAGGGGACGAATGCAACGAAGACGCGCTTCATTGGGTGACAACAACCAGTCTATCACTGGCTGTTGTCAGCGCGACACTGTCGTTAATCAGCGCGATTTTTGACATCGTCAATGCCGTGCTACATCTTGTCAACGCCACGACAAAGTTAGCGGCTGCCATTTCCGCCGCAACGGTCGTCTTTGCCATCATTGGCGTTGTCATTGCCATTATCGCCTTTGTCGCCAACCTCGTTATCATCTGGGTGATGTTTGGCTTGTTGGCGGCCAACTCAAAAAGTCGCATGACTATCGATCAGGAGATTGGTCGCGCCATCGTCGCCTCGATCATCGCGCTCGTTTTGCTCATCCTGATCATCGTTGCGATTATTCTGCTCGCCATCTTCCCGATTGGGACGATTATTGGCGCAACGATCCTCGTCCTGCTCGCTATCTTTGGCATCATTGATGGTCTGCTCGCGCTGATCACATTCCTTGCCACGGGCGAGGTGTTTAGCATCACCGAGTGGGTCACTGGCAATCTTGCCAACGCGCTTGTCAATACCACCCTGCTGACTGAGCCGGGTAACATCGGATTTACAGAACCGCGCACCTTATTTAGCGGTGGCGATTTTATGCGGGCGCGTGGCCCCGCTGTCACGGGGGCGTTTACCTTCAGCGACCGCTTTGAAGGGGAGATCCAAGCGACTGATGAGTCCTACAGCGCAGAGGATTTCTTCAGCGGTGATACGTTTGACCGCGACATCTATCCCGACAGCGGCGTTTCCGACGACCTGCATGATTCGGGTGCGCTGGGCTTTTACGAAGGGGAAAGCAGTGCGGGAGCCGCCACAGCAGAATTACAAAACCGTCTGCTCGATGGCACGATGATTCCTGCCCGTGACGACTCCGACGCGAGTGACGATTCAGATTGCGAAATTGTCACGCCTTATGAACTGATTCTCTGCAAGAATGAGGTTGGCGTGCGCTACCACTTTATAGGTGCACAACGCAATGTGCGGCTACCGCTCAACACCTTTATCGACTTCGACTTGCGCTATGAGCTATGTGTTGGCAGCGGGCTCACGTTGGGATTTTGCCCACAGAAAAAGATCAAGACAGAAGATGTCAATCTGCCCGGCGCGCTCGATGACGACGATGCGGAGGCATTTCGCTCTGAACTGTATCTCGACGTGCTGCCAGAACGATTAACTGGCTTCTGGTCGTGGTCGGGGATCAACAATCCTGACCCCGATGGGGATGGGCTGCTGGCGGCTGAAGAAGCGGCGGTTGGCACGTCACCCACCAATTGGGACACTGATGGTGATGGTCTTTCCGACAAGTTTGAGGTCGATAGCCGCAATGAGTTGGGGACAAACCCACTCAAAGCTGATTCGGACGGCGACACGTTGAATGATCGCTTTGAGCTGACAATTGGGACGAATATCGCATCGGCCGATTCGGACGGCGACAGTCTCACGGACGCCGAAGAGGTGTATCACCAAGACGCAAATGGCAATTGGGTCGGCGGTTGGGAGATCAATATTCCAACCTATGGCACGGTGCATGTCTACTCTGACCCACTTTCGGCCGATGCCGACAACGACAACTTATCTGATAGCCAAGAACGCAAAAACGGCACAAGCCCGAACGCCGTCAACGATGCCCCTGCCCTGCTTGTCCTCGCAGAGCCACCCGCTTACCAAGCGGCTCCCGATGGGCGGCAAGCCGTCTTTGTGGAACCCGGCGATGAGGTGTCCTTGACCGTGCTGTTGGCAAGCGTCGGCGCGTTCCCAGTTGAAACGGCATTGAGTCTTTGCCTACCGCCTGAGCTAATCAACATTCAGGGTGGTAGCATGGTTGGCGACCGCGAACCGTTCAAACGTGACGCGACCTGCCCCAACGGTGGCACAGGCTATCTCTGGCACTTCAACAACACATTCGACATTCAAGATTTCACGTTGCAACTGGGTGAAGGGGCTGGCACACAGTTCACAACGCAAGTTGATCCGACGCTGACCAGCTCACAGACGAGCGTCATCAGCTACAGCTTGCCCTATCAAGATAAAGTGATCGACGGAACAATTGATATTTTCGTCGATGTCGATGATCCCGACGTGGCGATCTTTGCGCCAGCGGATGGGGCATTTTTACGCGGCAGCAGTTTTGTCGTTGGCGGCACGGCGAGTGACCCGACCAGTTGGGTCGAGACGGTCGAGGTTGATTTGGATGATGGCAATGGCTTCACCGAAACGGTCGATGTCGGATTATGGGTGCAAACGTGGACGCTGCCAGATGACGGTGTTTACACGGTGCGGGCGCGGGCGACTGACCATTTCGGCCGAACTTCTCCCATCGACTCCCACACCGTCACCGTTGACAACACCCCACCAACGGTGCAAACCGATCTCGACGATGATGCGTTGATCAACAACGTCGGCACGACCGTCCTGCTTACGGGCGACGCGACCGACAACCTCTCTGGCATCGCCCGCGTGCAGCTCAACATTGACGAGACGTACTGGCGCGAAGCGACGATCAGCGACAACGGCACGTCGCCAACGTGGTCGTATAGCTGGCTACTCGGCAGCGGCGCACAGGGTTCGCACACCATCGACATTCGCACGTATGATCGCGCTGGCAATCTCAGCGAGATCGTGCATCGTGATGTCGTGGTCGATGTCGTGCCACCGACGAGCGATTTAACATCACGTCTTAACAATGAAACGATCCCGACCATCGACAGCAACAGCGTCATCTTCGGCTATGCCAATGATCGTGGCAACTTGCCGCTGCCACCACGTCCGACGGAGCTGATCGGGACGTTGGACAGCTTGGACGATGCGACCGTCTGGTTATCGGCCGATTCCGTCCACGATGACGACGACGGCGTAACCCTGCAATGGTTGGGTGACATCAACGGCGATGGACGTGGCGACATGGCGATTGGGCTACCAGCGGCCGACAACGGCAATGGACGGATTCATATTGTCTATGGGCAAACGGGTGATTTTGAACTACCGAATTCGGCCGAAATGCTCAGCGATGGCGAAAGCGTCTTTGTCGGAACGGCAGGCGCGGGTTTAGGCGCACAGATCGCTGCCGTTGGCGATGTCAACGGGGACAGCCTCGCTGACATGCTGATCGGCGACCCCGCCAATAACCGTGCGATTCTCGTCTACGGCAAATTGCGACCCTATGGCACAAACGATTTGAGCAGCAGCTCCGAGGCGTTGCAACACATCTTTGTTGCACCCGCTGGCTATGGCTTGGGCAGATGGGTCGCCGCTCCCGGCGATGTCAACGGCGATGGACAATCTGATTTGCTGATCGGCGGCGAAGCGCAAGCGGTCTTGATTCTCGCCAACGAAGTTGTCTGGCGCGACGATGATCTCGATGCACTGTTGCACGCGGCGGCGTTCTTCGACATCGGCGGCGACGCACGCATCACTGGCTTGGGCGACATCGACGGCGATCAGCTCGATGATTGGGCGGTCAGCGACCCAGCCGACGCGCTTGGTGGCGGCGTGGGGCTATATGTGCAGTCAATCGCAGAAATCCCCGACACAGTCGCGTTTGGCAGCAACGTTGTGATTGATCCAGCTGCCAACAACAAGCAATTTATCGGCAGCGTGGGCTTTGGCACCGACCACGTGGTGGCGTTGGGTGATGTCAATGGCGATCAGCTAGACGACTTTATTCTGAGCAGTGGCAACGCGCCGCGCCTCGTTTATGGGGCTGCGGGTGCATTGAACGTTGGGGTCGAATTTGCAGGTTATACACCGGCACCCAGCGGATTTTTAGCCGCGCCGGGAGATGTCAATGCCGACGGCTTCAACGACATTCTGCTGGGAACGGCCGACAACAGCGCGTTCCTGATTCACGGCGGCGACAGTTTGCCAGCCAATCCGCCCGTTGCAGCGACCATCAACGATGTTGCCGATGCAGCCTCGACCCCATTTGCAGCGGGGGCAGACCTCAACTGCGATTTTTCTTCCGACTTGCTGCTGTTACCCATTGAGTTGACGGCCAGTCGCAACGTCATCAACGACATCGACTTTAGCGACACGTCCCATTACGCCGTGGAGAGCTTGCCGCTCGCACCACTGGTCGCGCCGAACCGTTCCGCGATATTGGCGACGCTGCATGTCGATGATGATCTATTATGCGGTGGCAACACGCCTTGCTATGACAGCGTGACCGATGCGCTGGCAGCGGCTGGCGCAAATGACGTGCTGCTGCTCTATCCTGGTTTATACACACCGTTCACCATCAGCACTGATGATGTGGTGGTGCAAGGGGTCAATGCGGATGCGGTCTTTGTCGATGGGCAAGGCGGCACGGCGGTGACCATTGCCGACGCGACGGGCGTGCAGGTGTCGCAGATGACGATTCGCAATGCGACGAACGGGGTGCGCTTGAGCAATGCGGGGGTGGGCGGCGAAATCACGCCGACGCTGACGACGCAGCTCGATCACCTGCTCGTTTACGACACAGAACACGCGATCAGCACAGATCGCACCAGCGTGCTGGCGGTGGCGGACAGCACGTTCGCGGGCAATTCGGCCGAAATTATCCACATCACTGGCGACCCCGACCCGCTCTACTCACCGCAGTTCACAATAAAGAGCGACACGCCGTTTACGATTGGAGTGGAGAGCGATCTGATTTCGGCCGATGACGGCAGCTTAATCTACGCGCTGCCCACCAAAGGCAGCTCGACATTGGGCATTTACGATGTAGCGAATGATAGTTGGAGCCAAAACAGCAACACACCCGAGACGCTCGATGCTGCGATCCACTTTGCCGATGGCGACGCGCTCGGCGTTCTGCGCGGCAACTATCTCGGCACAGGGGTCTCTAATCAGCCCACTCCCATTGCATTCAACCTCGCCGCTCACTGGAAATTTGATGACGGCAGTGGGTCTACGGCGGCCGATAGCTCTGGCAATGGGAATACTGCAACGCTGCACCATTCTCTCTCGAACACCGTTAACTGGCGGGAAGAGAGCGCACCCAATGATTTGGATAACCCCTACTCAATCAGCCTAAGCAGCTTCTTTGAAGATTACCTCGATGCACCGAGCATCGCGCTCAATCAACGTGATTTCACCGTCGCATTTTGGGCGAAACGCGGAAGCCCCTCAACCGATGATTATATTGTGACACAGGGAACAGATTCAGATAACAATGGGTTACACATCGGCTTCCGCAGTGACAACACGTTTACCTGTGCCTTCTGGGGCAATGACCTGAACACTAGCATGGCGTACACTGATACCGACTGGCATCATTGGGCATGTAGCGTGCGCTATATTAATGCCGGCACATTTTCCCAAACGCGGCGCACCATCTATCGTGACGGGATCGTTGTGGCAGAAGATAGTGTGTTTACACCGTACATTGGCAGCGGCCCAATCTTCATCGGCAAACGCTTTGATGACAGCGGCTATTTTGGCGGTCATCTCGATGATATGCGCATTTATCAACGTGAGTTGAGCCAAGTTGAGATTCAAAACCTCTTCTCTGCCCGCATCAACGCCATCGCCAAAGACGACGCGACGGGTGAAATCTATGTCGGCGGCTATTTCAGCGAGATTGACGGCGTTGCCGCCAACAACATTGCGGTATGGAATGGAATGGAATGGCGTGCGCTTGGAGGTGGCACAAATGGAGAAGTTTACGCGCTGGCCGTTTCGGGCAGTTCGCTCTACGTCGGTGGCGACTTTAATCGCGTCAACGGCACAAATGTGGTCGCCAATCATGTGGCGCAGTGGAATGGGACACAGTGGCTTGCGCTGAGTTCGGGATCGGCCGATCCCGACATTGAAAGCGGCTTTAACGAGCCTGTACGGGCATTGGCGGCCGACGGCAATGGCGGCGTCTATGCCGGTGGCGATTTCGATGAACCATCAGGCGTTCCCAACGACAGGCCATCTAACATCCCCTCACATTGCATTCCTGGCCCTTATGAAGTCGCCCTGTTTGATGCTGAAGATTACAACATCAATGACAGAACTGATTGGTGTAGGGTGTTTGAAATCGGCGACTACGACAATAACGATGAACGCCACTTCCCTGACGAAGATGATGGCTCAATTCTAGTCGGCATCAATGTCAAAGCGGTGTTATACGACGACCAGAATTTTGAGGGAGCGCGAGTCACTCTCTCAACAGATATGGAAGAAACGGATGAAATCGCCTTTGATAGCAATGATTTCTTGGGCAACGATGTCGGCTCTTTGCGCGTCCAGCTAGACAATTATGTGGGAACACGTTCCAACTCTTTGTGTCAGCCCAACGACTATGAGATCGCGCTGTTTGAATCGGAGGATTACACGGGTGATTGCTGGATATTGGACATTGGCGAACATCGCAATGCAGATGACGATCAACCATGGAATGATGTCGCCAATTCTATCATCGTAGGCGACCTTGTTTACGTCGAGGCATATCTGCAACAAGATTTCAACAGTCACATGATCGTCATTGCCGACAATCGGGAAGATTTAAGCGATCTAACCTTTGACAATGGCGATGATGTCGAAAATGACATCGAATCACTTGAGGTCATTTTAAAAGAGACACGCCACCGCATTGCCCATTGGAATGGCAGTAGTTGGACACCATTAGATGGCGGTGTTGCAGACCGTTCAGAAGCAAGCGTGCAGGCATTGGCACGTGTTGGCAACAATCTACATGTGGGGGGGCATTTTGCACAACCAGGGGCAGGCGCTGTCTTGGGCGCGAATTTCGCCACATGGGATATGGTCAACACCACATGGACGGCTGTCGATTCAAGTGACAAGGTCGATATCAATGGCCCGGTCTATGACATCGCCACAATGGGGAGTGACATACTGATCGGCGGCAGTTTCTCAGAGCTTGAGACAACCACCTACGCGATCAATGCGTCGAACGTTGCCGTTCTGCGTAATGACGGATGGCAAGCGTTGGGCAGCGGTCTCAACGCGCAAGTGAATGCGGTTGCGATTGACGCGGATGGCGACTTATTGGCTGGCGGTCACTTTACCAACATCGACTATCTCGGCCGCTGGAATGGCAGTGGTTGGGAGAGGTTCCGCACGGGAACAGACAATCGAGTGAACGTGTTGCTGGCTGATGTGCGTGACGTCTATGCGGGTGGTGTGTTTGAGGAAGCGGGCGGTGTCGCCGTGCAGAATCTAGCACGCTGGGCGCAGCCCTATCGCTACGACAACGGCTGGAGCGCATGGGAGATCGGTCACGATCCCGTGATGCAGCAGTTCGGCCGAAATACAGTTGCCGCCGAACACAGCGGCAACGGCAATCTGTTTATCGTCTACGTGGCGGATGGGCAGTATCAGCTGTTGCGTTATCGGCCGAATCTGGACGACTGGGACCAACGCGCTGCCCTGACCCCCGCCAACGGGACAGCACAACTCGATACAAACAGTCGTCTCGCCTATGCTTCTGGTGCGCTCTATCTGCTAATCGGCGATGCACAGTCAAACGATCAAGCATTTTATCGCTACGATCTCAGCACCCTCCAATGGTCAACCCTTAGCGCACCTCCCTTCACGGCCGTCAGCCCCAGCATGAAGTGGGATGATGGCGACTATCTCTACGTCACTGCCAACGGGTCATCGCAACCACTCTTGCGGCGTTACCATTTGGGCGATGAGGTCTGGGAGAATTTAGACAGCGTGGCGACGGGCATGCCAGCGGTTAGCAGCGGCAGCGGATTGGTGCGGGCAGATGATGCGTTTTATCTGACGATTGGGGGCAGCTCGCGCCAGCTGTGGCGCTTGGATGTACCGACGATTCGGCCGAATAAGCTCACCATCACCGACACCACGTTCGTCGTTCCCGGCAGCACCGCCAACGCGACGTGGCTCGGCTTTGAACAGGCCAACAGCTTAAAAGACGACTACAACATCATCAACAGCAACGTCGAGCTGGTCGGCGGGGCTGGCACAACATGGACACCGAGCGACGGTGCAACGACGCTGACCCATGCCCAAGCTGACTATCTCGATCCCGCCAACAATGGGTATCGCACAGGCGCGGCTTCCACCTTAACCAGCGGCTACTACAGCTATGCGCCACCCGCGACCGTCTCAGCGACGGGCTGTTTGGGCTGCTTCACCTCTATTCAGGCGGCGGTTGACAGCGGATCGCAGACGATCTATCTCGAAGGCGGTGTCTATCAGGAGCCGTTCTATCTGGTCAGCGGTGTCTCGCTGTTTGGCTCGGGGGCGGCAGTGACGGTGATCGAACCACCCGTCAGCCCACGCGCTGGCGAGCTGCCACTCGTCACGATGGAGGGGATTCGCGGCGTGACGTTGGCAAATGTGACGCTGCATGGCGCGGGAATGCATGACGGCATTTACGTCGAAGATGGCGCGGCCAACATCCGCATCACGCGCAACATCGTGCGTGAAACGGTGGAGGCCATCCAAATTGACGGCGCAGAAACGACGGTCGAAATCGTCAACAACACGCTCGTCAACAACGAAAACGGCGTGGTTGCCAATGGGAATGCACCAATTGATGTCCGTAATACGCTCTTTGTCCATCACACAGGAACGGCGTTAGGCTATCAATCGGGGGCGACGGCACTACATCGCTATAACGGGTTCTTTGGGAATTCGGCCGATCTCACCATCGACAACACCCCCATCAACGAACCGGGAGTCGGGGAGGTTTTTGCCGACCCCCTCTTTACTAACATTCTGAGCGATGATTACACCCTACTCGCCTTCTCGCCCATGATCGACGCGGGCAATCCGAGCGACCCATCTCCACCGGGTGCAGGCGGACGCACCGACATCGGCTACAGTGAATTTGGCGCGGCGGGTTTCTACGTCGATGACGACTACTGCCAAACCTGTCTCAACGACGGGCTGACGTTTAGCGTCGATGCGTTCAACGTCATTTCAGACGCACTCGCGGCAGCCAATCGGCGCACGATGACGCTGGGCATTCCCGCAAATGGGGCGCACACCGTCGGCGTGGCGGCTGGCACGTACAACGAAAAACTGTACATGCCGAGCTACATCAACTTGGTTTGTGACGGCGCGGACAATGTGACGATTGACGGCACGGGCATCGACACGCAGCACAGTACGATTTGGATGCAGCGCGTTCGCAATGTCGCCGTGCGTCACTGCCACGTCACAGGCTCACTGCCCGCCAACAACGCCTCCGCCGGGATTCGCATTGGCATCGACAGCAGCAACGTGATTCTGTTGGGCAACTTGGTCGAGAGCAACGAGAGCGGCATCATCTTTGCACGCGGTGGCTCTGGGGTTGCGCTGTTCAACACTGTCGCGGACAACACCCGCTACGGCATTCGCACTGGGCTGACGACGGGCGACCAGTCGTGGGCGGAAATTTCCAACAACATCGTTGCCAACAACGGCGAATCGGGGATCAGCTCCGCGCCAGTTGCGACACTCTACAGCAACTACAACATCGTTTTTGGCAATCCAACCAACTTTGACGGTGTGACGCAGGGGGTTGACGACCTCATTGCAGACCCGCAATTTGTCAGAGACGTCTTTGGCAATCCATACCATTTGGCGACGACTTCGCCAGCGGTCGATAGTGCCTCGCCAGCGTTTGGCAATGTGCCAGCGGGCGGCGGTGCGGTAGCCGATCGCGGCGCGTTTGAGTTGCGGGCGTTGCCATTGACGCTGCTGTTTGGCAAGGAAGGGGTATCGTGTGAAGCGGGTAATTCGGGGGTTGCATCGGCCGAAATCAGTTTCGTCCCCGTCAGCAGTCGCAGCGAACCATTGACGGCGACCGTCCCAACCAGCTGGCAAGCGACCAACCTGACTAGTGTGGGCGCAACCGCTTCCTACTGGTCAGCCAACGTGGGCGGGTTGAGCGATGGACTTTATCGCCTGTTCACGCGCGCCACCGACGCAAATGGCAATCAGGAAGACGATTTGAATGCGTGGTTTGAGGGGCATGTGCGCGTGGAGAGCGTGCCGCGTCGCGCGGCGAGTCAGGTTCTCGTTGAGCGGGTTGGATCGGCCGAATCACAAGCTGATCCCGTCCTGACCGTCACCAACCCCACACAAGGCGGCGTTTACTCCGATACCGTTCTCTTTAACGGCACGGTGAGCGATGATGACGGCGTTGCTGCTGTCGAAGTCAGCTTTGACAACGGCACGACATGGTCAGCCGCAACGCTCAACGCCGATCAATGGTCGTGGACGTGGGAAGTGCGCGGCTATAACCCAGCCGTCAACTATCCGACGCAGGTACGGGCCACCGACACGGCTGGTGAGCAGACGGTCGTTACGCGCACCGTGACCATCGACACCAGCGCACCGCAAGGCATCACGCCAATTGTGTCGAATATCCGCGAAGGGTCACATCTCGACAGCTATCAGACGTTGACGCTCGACTGGGAGCCTGTGCGTGACATCGGCGGCGCAACCGTCTACATCTCGGTTGACCAAGACCCGAACGGCGCGGCGACCGAAATCGTCACGGCCAACAGCTACAGCGCACCGCTCGACGCAAATGGTGCGTGGTACGCCCATCTTGCGGCGGTTGATGGCGCAGGCAATCGGACAGAGTATGAACTGGGCGCATGGCACGTCGGGACGTTTACCGAATCGGCCGTTGCGTGCGGGGTGCGCGATCAGTCAATTACGCTCGACGGCTATCTCAACGTGCTGCGTGGCGAGTGGAATCGCGCCGAAATCCTCGATGATGACATGCGTGACGGCAACGCGCCCGCCCTCTACACGACGTGGGACGGGGATGCGTTCTATCTGGGCGTGATCAACTGGTGGGGGACGAGCGGCACATTCTGGGCGTATCTCGATGATGCGGCTGGAGGTGCGTCGGTGGGCGTGGGTGGCGAACAGTTGGGAATTTCGGCCGAACACGCCGTTCAAATCAACGATGCAGCCAGCGGTCTGCTCTGGACATATAGCGGTGGCAGTTGGCAATCCTCCCCCTTGCAGTTTAGTCATAACAGCAACGGCGGCACAGAAATTCTGCTGCCGTGGGCAATCGACAGCGTCAGCACGGCGCGACTGCTGGCCTTTATCGCCGACAACAACGACGACACAATTGCCGTCTTCCCGACGACCAATTCGCTCGACGGCGCATGGACGGATGCCTATGAATGGAGTGGCGTTTGCGACATCGCAGAGCCAAACGACGGTCAACCGACTGCCCCAAGCGTCGCCTTACAGCTCGACAGCGTGCAACCGACGTTGACGGGCTTAGGCGCAGATGCACCGCTTGTCTACAGTGTGACCGTGCAAAATCGTGAGCTGAGCGCGTTGACAGATGTGACTGTCTTGGTCAGCCCGACGGTTGGCTTGGCGTATCAGTCGATCAACGGGGCGACGTGTCAAGATTGCGCGGGAACGGTGTGGACGATCAACGTCGGTGATTTGGCCGGCTTGGGGGAGACGACGTTTACGCTCAACGGACAACTCGCCAGTGATCTGACGGCGATTGATACGGTGCGGACGGTTGCGGAAGGGGTTGGGTCTAATTTGGAATCGGCCGAATTACGCCATATCGTCGATGCAACCGCCCCAACGGTCACCATCGCAACGGGCGAGAAGATCATCAACGTGGGTAATCAGCAGTTTATCGGCATTGCCAGCGATGACTACGCTGGTGTCGAGCGGGTCGAGTTGCGCGAGCAGGGTGGCACATGGCAACCTGCCGACGGGACGACCAGCTGGACAGGCACGCTCAACGTCGCGGGCAGCCAGTTCGTCCTAGAGGCACAGGCGTTTGACGCGGCTGGCAACGTCAGCGCGACAGAGGTGGCGACGTTCACCGTTGACACCATCGCGCCAATCATCACCGACTCGCTGCAAACGGTCATTACGTCAACGGGCAGCTTTATCACCGGCACGGTCAGCGATCCATTCCCCCCCAACGGGCGCGTGCGAACGGTTGAAGTCCAGGCCGATTCTGCCCAAGATATGTGGGTCGTCACCGCTCTCACCAACGATGTGTGGGGCTTCTGGACGGGCGACTTTGTCGACAATGACACCTTCACCTATCGGATGCGGGCGACTGACCTCGCGGGCAATGTCAGCGTCAACGATTGGCAAACGATCACGATTGACCTAGTCGCCCCAACAATCAGCGTCACGACGCACATAAGCGCGGTCGCCAAAGCGGACTACGTGGCACGGGCAGGTGAGCCGGTGTTGAGCGGCACGGTGACGGATGGGGCTGGCGTGCAGTCAGTCAGCATTCGCATCCAGCGACCAGATGGCTCAACTGAGCCCATTCTAGCGACGACGTTTGACGGCACAAGTTGGTCGTTCACGCCGACATTTGCAGCCAACGATCCAATCGGCCGATACAACCTCTTCGTTGAAGCGACCGACACAAACGGCAATCAGCAAATCGCGGGGGCATATAAGCTCGATGTCGATGCAGATCAGTTAGCGGTGAGGGTGGTGCAAGCGCAGGTCAGTCCATTGACGACCGCGTTGGTGTGGCTCTTTGTGGCACAGTTGATTGTGCTGACGGGGGTTGCGCTGCGCTTGCGGCGCAGGGAGGATTAGGGTTCGATTGGTCGGCCGAATCGAGTTTCGGCCGACCAATCACCCACTTGGCAGACTATCATGTGTCACCATCCCGTAACGCACCGCCAACAGTGCGGCCTGTGTGCGGTCGGCGACGTTGAGCTTGCTCAAAATCGTGCTGACATACCCTTTAATGGTGGTCGGGGACAGTTCGAGCATCTGCCCGATTTCCCGATTGCTCTGACCCAGCGCAATCAAGCGTAACACGTCCCGTTCGCGGTCGGTGAGATCGTCAAGCGGGGTGGTGGGTCGCGCCATGCCGTGCATCAGCTTACGGGCAATGTCGGGGTGTAGCTGTGGTTTGCCCGACGCGGCACCCCGAATGGCGGCGACCAAATCATCACCGCTCGTGTCTTTGAGTAGATAACCCGCGATGCCCGTTTGCATCGCCTGATACAGTTTGGCATCGCTGCCAAAGCTCGTCAGCATGAGGATATGGGTGGGGTGATTTTCGGCCGAAATGATCCCCGCCGCCGCGACCCCATCCATCTCTGGCATCTGAATATCCAACAATAAGACATCGGGCTGCCACTCGCGCACCAGCCGAATCGCGTCGTTGCCGTCGACCCCTTCCGCAACCAGCTGCATATCATCTTCCGCCGCCAGCGTCATCCGCAAGCCGCGCCGCACCACCTCATGATCATCGACAATGACAACTGAAATCATATACCTTCACCTTTATGTTCAGGCGTTTCAACGCCCGCAACATGTGTCTGTTTAAACCTCACTTCAACCTGTGTTCCGACATCTGTCGATGTGAGCTTGAGTGTGCCACCAATCGCCGCGACGCGCTGCCGCATACTGTTCATGCCAATGCCAGATGTCGCGATAGCGGTATCAAAGCCGCGCCCGTTGTCGGCGATGACGACGCTGTTTTGGGTCAGCGTGCAGGTAATTTGGGACGCGCCGCTGTGCTTGTAGGCATTGTGCAACGCTTCGCGGATGAGGAGGAGGAGTTCGGTGGCGATTTCGGCCGAAAAATCCCCCTCTCCCAACACGTGCAACGTCACGGGAATCCCCTGCCGCCGCAACAGCCCAACATGCGCTCGCAACGTATGAGCCAGATCACCATCTGTCACCAGCGGCGTTCGCAGCTGCGTCAACAACGTTCGCATTTCCGCCAGCGCATGGTGCGCCGTTTGCTCCTGCACGGCTAACTCCTCAACCGCCATTGCGGGCTGCTTGATCGCCAGTTTGCGAATCGCACGCAAGCTCAAGCTCAAACTAAATAGCGTTTGCGTCACCGAATCGTGCAGGTCACGCGCCAGCCGCTGTCGTTCCTCCCCAACCGCCAGCTCACGCTGCTGGCTCACCAGTTGCCTTGTGCGCTGTTCAACCTGCTGCGCCAAATCTTGGTTGAGCGCGTTGAGACGGTCGAGCGTATCGGCATAGGCCAGCGCGACGGTGGCAAGTGTGCCAACGGTAGCGAGCTGACGGCGTTCAGTTGCGTTGAATGCAATGGGGCGCGTCGCGCGCTCGATGCGCCCGCCGCTAGACCAATCTGCCCCAATCTGCGCGGCAAACTGCACTAACGCAGCCGTGACCGCTTCCCGACTGTTGACCGTCGCCAAGCGCGTTTGCACTGTGGCAACTTCGCGCTGAAAAATGGCGCGTTCGGGAAATAGCCATCCGTCTATCCAGCGTTGCAAGCGACGATAGAGCGGTTGAAAGAGCGCAGAGGCGATCAACAACAGCCCCATGATTGCGAGATAGTTAAATGCACCCGTGCGTAACAGCAAGACGCGCGTGAGGAGCAGCGTCACCAATAGGTAGAGTGCAACCAGCGTCGCACTGACGATCAGGGCAGCCAGCGTACGCCGCACCGTTGCGTCAATGTCATAGAGATCGTGACGCAGAATGGTGTAGACGTAGATGAGGGGCAAGATGAGTTGCGCGATAAGGACAATTTCAAATGGGAGCGAGATACCCGTCAGCAAAAAGAGCGGGACGCGCGTCAGGATGGGCAGTTGGGCCAGCCACAGCCCGATGATGAGCAGCCGCGTTTGCTGAGCAGGGCGATCATTTCGGCCGATAATCCGCCCCGTTTGCCCCAATGCCAACAGGACAACGCCAAAGCAACAAAACAAGATAAGCCAGCCGCTCCACACTCGCAGCGTACCGCTTGGCAACAAAAGCAGGCCGCCCAATAGCAACAGCGTGAGTGCATAGCACAACATCAGTACCGTGCGTGGCAACGTCGGCGCAGATATTTGACGACGAAATTGGTAGGCAAGGTGCAGACCAACGGGGAACAGCAGCACGCCGTTGAGCAGCCGCAACGAGAGATAAAAGGGGGCGGCGGTCAAAAACGGAGCAGCAGGCATCACGCTCGGTTGCAACATATTAATTGCGCTGGGCGTGAGGATGAGCGTTGCCAGCATGACCAGAAAAATGCCGCCTAAGCGGGCAACGGCCGAGGGCTGTAGCAACGCTGGAAAAATGCCAGCCGCCGCCATGCTAATCGCCACGGCGAGCGACAGCGGCGTGATGGGGAGCGTCGTCTGCTGGGCTGCGGCAACTAGGAGCAGTAGCTCCACGATCACTACAAAAAGGAGTAGAGCGTTTTTTCGCAGACGGGTGGCAAGCGGCATAGGGAGAATCATAGCGCAGTTCTTAAATCTTAACGTAGCGACGTTATCACCTCAGACATTTCGGCAGCCTGCGAGACGTTATGCACCCTGCGTTTGAGCCGCATGTAGATGTCATGTTTCGGCCGCAGTGTCACTCGCGCCAGCGGTTCGACGATCTGCCCCGCACATAGCTCTAGCCGCCAACGTTGCGCCAAAATAGCAAGCACAAGCTGCATCTCCAGCCATGCAAACCGCTCACCAATGCAGATGCGTGCGCCCGCGCCAAATGGGAAATAGGCAAACTTGCGCGGCGCGTCATCCGTTAGCCAGCGGTCGGGGTTAAAAGTCAGCGAGTCGGCGAAAAAGCGAGCGTCACGCTGGGTGATCCACTGGCTGGCAAAGAGGGTTGCCCCCGCTGGGACGGTGCAGGTGCCAAAGGTGAGCGGTTGCAACGCTGTGCGGCCGATCGTCCATGCGGGCGGATAGAGGCGCAGCGTCTCGCGCAGCACGGCATCGAGATAGGGCAGGCTGGCAATATCGCTGATCGACGGCACGCGACCTGCCAACACGCTAGCCAACTCGTCATGTAATTTTTGCAAAATTTTTGGATGCGTCGCCAACAGATACCAACACCACGCCAACCCGTTGACCGACGTTTCATGCCCCGCCAGCAGCAGCGTCAGCACCTCATCGCGCACCTGTTGGCGCGACATGCCGCCGTCTGCATCGTGCGCGGCAAGCAGCATGGAGAGCAGAAAGCCCTCCCCCGTATCATCGTCGATGAGACGATAAACGAGTACGTCGAGCGCATTCAACGCGGCACGGGCGTTCTTCATGCGCGGGGTCGGCAAGTCGAGCAAGCGATTGCCAAATGGGAGCATGGCGGTTTGCAGGAGCGGGGTCAGCGCGTCGAGGGCTGTGCCGACGGTTTGCACATCGGCCGAAACTTCCCCACCAAACAGCGTCTTGGCAACAATTGGCAGCAGCAAGCGGCGCATCTCGGCAACAATGTTGATGGTTGTGGCGGGTTGCCAATCGGCCGAAAAATGGACTGTTTCTGCCACCATGCAGTCGGCATAGCGAGCGATCTCCTGTCGATGAAAGGCGGGCTGCATCAGCCGACGCTGGCGCAAGTGCAACGCCCCTTCGCTCGTCAGCAATCCTTCACCCAATAAGCGTTTAGATTGCCGCAAGGCGCGACCCTTTTGCACATGCTTGCCATGCGTGATGAACAGATCATGGATATGGTCGGGGTGGTTGAGAAGGTAGTATGGTTTTCGGCCGATCTTAAAGCCGGCGATCTCCCCCTCCTCTTGGGCAAGCGTGCTGAAAAATTGCAGCGGGTCGCGGTGCAATTGACGAAACTGGGTCAGTGAAAGATGTTTTGGCATGTTGACTGGAGCGCGACCAAGATGATCGCGCTCTGCTTTATTTTTGAATCAGAGGCAGAAAGAGGTCGTAGGTGACAGGTGCGACAACGGCAAACGTGCCATCTGTTTCGGTGGTCGTCATAAGTTGACCGTCGCTGCGCGTTGCGCCCAAATCGACCCACGCCACGCCATCCCAGCGCATGAGACGTAGCCCATCAAGCGCAAGCGGATCGATTGCTGCGACGTCAAAAATCGCGGTGACGGTGACGGGTTGGCTAAATTGGAAGGCAGTACGCGTCGTTTGGCTGATGGTGAATTGGGCGTAATTGTCGATAAATTCGTCGTTGATGGGTGGTGCAATCACGGGATCAACGATGGCGACAAAACCGCTCACTGGCTCGGTCACAGCCCCGCTCGGCACTTCAAACGACCACGAAACATCGACCCCATCGACGGTGAAATCGCGTGCGGTGTCGGGATCAATCGTCGTGCCAGTCGGCATATTGCCAAAAATGACGTTATCCAACCCACCCTCGTCAGAGCCGTTTTCAAACTCGCCACGAATATAAAGTGTTTCAAAATTTGCCAGAACGAACGCCATATCGTCCTGCGTGGCGGGAATGCAAATGCTGCTGGCACTGTCGGGAGGATAGCAGAGATCGCCCGTGATGAGCTTCTTCCAGCCAGCATCGGCCGAAAGTTCAACATCGTAACTCGTCCAAAAGCGACGTGGGTTTTGACGTGTTTGATAGACCAACTGCACGCGCGTTGTGCCGTCGTCGCCAATCAGGATCACGTCGTCGGTGTCATATTGATCGCTGAAATCTGTCTGCTGGAACAGGTCAAAGGTGAGCCGCAGTCCGTGTGCGGACGACGCATCACCCGCCCAATCGTTGGGGGATTTCCAGAACCATGTGTCACCCGACACATCATCAACGGCACGGATGTAGCCCGTAGGGTTGCCGCCAACGGGAATCTGAATCGGAGGGCGTGCGCCAGAACCTTGCGCATCGCCCTGCACGCGCCACCCAGCATTGTTGCGGTCAAATGTGCTGCTGGCGTAGGGCGTTGCTTGTTGCGCGGCAGCAAAAAGCGTCATTGAGAGCCATGTTAAGGTAAACGGAATGAGCAAGAGATATAGTCGTTTGAGTTGCATGGGGCTCTCCGTTAGTCGTTGCCGCGCCGATTGGGGCGATTTTGCGCCGCATCGATTAACAGTTGTCCGTTGTTTTGCTGTAGCTGTTGGGTTGAGTTGGCTATGCGAAGTGCGGCGGTCGTATAGCCTTGTGCGGTCAATTCGGCCGAAACTTGCTCCCCGAGCGCAACGAGTGCAGCCATTTCCGTCTCATCGAGCGTGCCATCTGCTAGCGCAGCATCAAGCGCATCAAAGTAAAGTTGTGCCTGATCCGCCATCTCGCCCGTCACATTTTCATCGACGAGTGTGCGGATTTCGTCGGCGCGGATTTGGGCGTTCGCCTGGGCAGTTGTTGCGGTTGCCTGTGCTTGCGCGGCGGCCGCTTCGAGCGTGGCGATGGATTCTTCCGCCAGTTCAAGCCCTGCCGTTAGCGTCTGGTCGATGCTTGCCACTGTCTCATTCAACAGGGTCAGACTCTCGTTAATGGCGGTGAGTTCGGCCGAAATGGCCGCCAACTCCGCCACCGCTGCCTCGGCATACTGCGCCTCATAGCTTTCGAGATACGCGACGGCCTGCGCTGCCAACGTATCCGCATTGGCAACATAAATTTCGATGGTGGCGACTTCTTCGGCCGAAAGGGTGTCGTCCGCCGTCGCCGCTGTTGTAACCGTCGCGCTTTCGGCCGTCGCCGCGCTCGCCTCTACCATTGCCGTGTCCAGCGCAAGCAGCAGCTCCTCTTCCGTCATCGTTTCAGTGGAAACAGCTGCAACAGCGACGGGTGTTGGCATGACGACGGTGATATTTTGGTTGATGGTGATGGGTTCGCTGGTCGGCCGATTGGCGACAACCATTTGCGCCGCCCCTGCGGGAATCTCCCGCGCTGGGCTACAGGCGACAAGTGCGAGCAGCAGTAGGAAAAAGGTGAATTTTTGCATGTGAACTCCTTGTGTTTCGATTTGCCTTTAGCTTACGGGGGAATCGGCGTGTCGTCTGCCAACTTTGGAGGGGGAGCACGCCCGTCCATTTGTCACGAATTGCGCGATGGGCTAAAGCGGTAGGAGAAATAGACGTCATGCGTCGCCTACCAAAGTAGGTGTTCATCGATCGACGGCCGTCTTAGAGTTTGGGGATGAAACGATTGATGCTGTTTTGCCTCCTATTTTTGGTCTGTGATACGGGATTGCCTAAAATCGTTTGGGCAAATGATACGCTTGCAGGTGAGCTGATTTGTAGCGTGGTTGGTGGTGGGGATGCCAGCCGTGCCGCGTCGTTGCCTTCACCGTTTGTATTGAAGGGCGAGATCGCGCTGGGAGCCGCGCCGCACGGTCTTGCACTCACGCCAGATGAGCGCGAGCTGTGGGTGACAGATTTTAGCAATCGCACCGTCAGCGTGATCGACATGGGGACGCTGGAAAAATCGGCCGAAATTCCCGTCGAACGCGGCGCAGTCAACGTCGTTATCACACAGGACGGACAACGCGCCTACGTCACCAACGAGTTGAGCCATTCGCTCTCCGTGATCGACGTGCTAACCCGCCAACCGCTGACGACGATTCCCCTCCCCGACCGACCGCACGGAATAACGCTTGCCCCCGACCCAGCAAGCGGCGCACCCGATCAACGCCTCTACATCGCCAGTCTCAACGCCAACGTCATTACGGCGATTGATACCGCCACGCTCGAACCATTGGCATACATCCCAACTGATGACGCGCCCGACACACCGATTGTTTCGGCCGATGGGCGCACCGTTTGGGTGACCAATTACGGCGGCGGCACCATCAGCAAGATCGACGCACAGACGTTGACCGTTGCACAGTCACTGACGTTAGGTGAGAAGCCGCATGGCATTGTGCTTTCGGCCGATCAGCGCACGCTTTATGTCACGTTGCAGGGTGAAGACACGCTCATTCCCATCGACACGGCGACGCTGAGCGCAGGTGCAGCCATCTCCGTTGGGGATGCACCACACGGGCTGGCCGTTGCGCCCGACGGCACACTCTGGACGGGCGATTTGTTGAGCCACACCAGCACGCTGATCGATCCGACAACGGGCGCATCGCTGGCAACGCTCGACTATGGCGGGATCGCACAGCCGCACGCAATCCAGTTTGTGGGGAATCGGGCGTTTGTGAGCGATTTTATCGGCCGAAAAATCATCGTCATCGACCGGCAAACCCAAATTTTCCTGCCACTCATCGTGACTGATTGACAATCCCCTCTTGAGTCCGCAACGTCTATCAATGGTAGGGGGTGGCATACCGACAAAAGTAGGTAGGCAGTCCAGCATCAATTTACTAGACTTGCGCGGGTCTAAAAATGTCATTACTGGCAGCTCTTTAGCTGTCGATTATCTCACGGAGAATTGGAATGCCATCCAAAAAATTTATTCATCACAGAGCGCGCCGCGCTTTTCAATGTTGTATGTGTGCCTTGTTTAGCTGTATCGCAACGCTATACGGCTGGCAGCTCGTTCATGCAGCGCCAGCCGACACCATCACCGTTACAACAAATTTGGACGAATATGACAGCGGTGCAGGATGCAGTTTGCGCGAAGCGGTACAGGCGGCAAATACAGATAGCGCGTTTGGGGGCTGTGTGGCGGGAAGTGGCGCAGATGTGATTCAGTTAGCGGCCGATACCTATCAGTTGACGCGAACGGGGAGCGATGAAGACGCGAACGCCACGGGTGATCTGGATATTTCATCAGCGATTACCATACAAGGGGCAAGCAGCGACACGACATTTTTGCAAGCGGGCAGCGATATGACGGATGGCATTGACCGCGTGCTGCACATTCTTGCCGCTGGCTCACTCACGGTCATCGATAGCCAAGTCCGTTATGGTCTTAGCCCGACCGGCAGCGGTCTTTACAATCAGGGTGGCACACTCAATCTTCAGACAAGCGCAGTGCGTTTCAACAGTAGCAACACCAATGCTGGTGGTGGCATTCGCACCGATAGCGGCCAACTCTTAATCGAGAATAGTACCGTCAGCGATAACGTTAGCACACCGCAAGGAGGTGGCGGCATGTTGATTCTTGGGGGAAATGTCACGATTACGCACAGTACGCTTGACAACAATCGTTCGCGCAATAGCGGTGGTGCAATCAATATCCAAGGTGGAACATTATTCATTACATCCAGCACGCTCAGCAACAACCGTCAAACAAGACTCAACTATAGCGCAGGTGGGATTCAAGCCTTGTTAAATTCGGTCATTACGATCCAAAATAGTACGTTAAGCGGCAATCAAAGCGTAAACGGAGCAGCGATGCAGTTACGCTCTGGCAGTCAGGCTGTCATCAGCCAGACAACGATCACAAATAACAACGCGCCTTCTGGCAGCAACTTGAACGGTGCGCTCATTGCACGCGATGCAGGATCAGCTATCTATCTTTTTGCATCTATTTTGGGCGACAATCGTGGTGACAGCGGGATTGTAAATTGCAATGACAATATCATTTCGCGTGGTTACAACATCTCGCAGGATAACAGTTGTGGATTTTCTGAAACGGGAGACAGCAACAACACCGACCCACTGTTGGGAACGCTCATGGACAATAGCGGCGCTACGTTGACACATGCGCTTTTGGCAACGTCGCCCGCCATCGACAGTGCCGGCAATGATTGCCCAGCCGTTGACCAGCGCGGTGCGCCGCGCCTGACAGACGGGAATTCAGACAATATCGGCGCGTGTGATAAAGGGGCGTACGAGTTGGAGGGGCCGACATTGGTGACGCTAGAAGCGTTTTCGGCCGAATTAATTTCGGCCGATGGCGTGCGTCTAAGCTGGCAAACCAGTGTCGAGCAAAATACGGTTGGCTTCAACTTGCTGCGCCAATCTGCGGCAGATCCAGCGTTCATCCAAATCAACCCCAAACTGATCGGGGCAGTGGGCGCGGCCGAATATAGCTGGCTCGACGAAGGCCTAGCGACTGGCGTTTACACCTACACGTTGCAGGAAGTTGATATTTTTGGCAATCTCATTCCGCTAGGGGTGACAAACATTACGCTCACATCGCCGACAGCGATTGGTGCATCCTCTATGGCAGCTCAACAAATCTCTACATCTGTTTTATGGGGCGTGGCGATTCTGTCTGTTGTCGTTTGGATTTTTGTTCGTTTTGACTGATCTTATAACAAAAGAAGCTCTGTCGCGGATTGCACGGATTCTCGCGGATTGTGAAAGGGGACATCCGTGTCAATTCGCGTCATTTTTGTCCAGTAATTTTCATTGCAGAAGAAGCTAGAACTATAGATTGGGGAAGATAAAACGCACGAATAAGCAGATAAATTTCAGACAGTGGCGATAACGTAACGACTTAAGCTGGGGATGTTTTTCGCTGGATTAAGTCGTTATTTTAGGTGTCAACACGACGATGATGCGACGACGGGGTGATAGGCTCTCTCCGAGGTCACGACTCAACTCAACAGTTGGTTTATAATCGTAGTTGCAATGAAAGTCGCTCACTATTTATCTCTGTGCATCCCCGACCTCTTTATGGTGAGTTACGTCAAAGGAGAATGTGATGAAAACGAAAGGCTATATTTTTTTATCGATCGTGTTTAGTTTATTGTGGGTGGGCTTGGTTTCGGCCGATTCCCCGCCAAATCCGACCAGTGATGTTCTTTGGACAGACACAGGGGGTGTCTATGACCCCGGCAACGGCATTTATGCTGCCACATTCAATGGACCCGTCGATATTGAAGCGGCGTTTAACAATGCTCGACGCGATGAAGAAAGTCAACTTGGTTTAGCCGCAAACGCGCTCGGCGATCTGTCACTACCGGCTGGTTGGGCAAGCATGAGCATTGATAATCGCGCGCTCTTCATCATCAATGCAGAACGCACAGCTCGTGCAGGGCTGTCCGCTTCTGTGATAGGGCTGCCGTTCACTGCCATTCAATCGAATATCGACGGCATTGCGCAATATTATGCTGATTATCTCGTCGATAATAACGCGTCAGGCCATGACGCCGATGGATACCATCCCCATGAACGCATCGACAATGATCCAATGCTCGGCTCGTGTCACGAATTCATCAATCGCTCCGAAAATATCGCCGCCTTTTGGACAAGCGGCAACAGCAATGCACTCCCCGTCGAACGCGCCATATACGGTTGGATTTACGAAGATTCAATCCAGAGTTGGGGACACCGCGAGGCGGTATTGTTACAGGATGATGATTTAGGCAATCAAGGTTACGGCTTTACAAACAATTATGGTGATGCGGGTTCCGAGGGGTTCGTCGGCATTGGGTTTGCCGAAAGTCCAACCTATGATCCATATAACTTTGGTTTTTCCAATATGGGTACGGTCGTTGTGATGAATATCTTCGATCCCATCGATGATCCTAATTGTGATTACGGAATATCACCGACCGCAATTACATTGGCAGGGGCTTCAACCACGGGGCAGCAAAATCATACAGCAGTTTGGATTGGGGTTATCCTCACGCTGGCAATGGCGCTCATCTTTGGCAAAGGGTTGAACGTTCAGCCTAAGCATGCCAACGAGGAAAAAACAGGGTCAGCGTAGAGTATCGGTAAATCGGTCATTCCCACTACTATTGACTGGTATCGACACAGTCTTTAGCAGTGGCGTGCATCATCAACAAGATTCATTCATTTCGTCATGGATTCGTGTGTGATGACAAATGGCGCAACGCGATATCGGGTTGCTGAATCTTGTGGGTGCTGTCATTTGGCTGCGCCGCAATGTCAACGAGCCCACAGGGAGCTGTTGCACCTCTGCAATCAGATGATCTACTAGGTGGCCTGTTCGCCCTCTAATGCAGCTTTTTCCAAAAGATATTCTTGCCATGCCACATTAAACGTTGTCACATACTCCGGCTGCTGCATCTTGAGCACGATGTTGACCCAATTGGTATGTTCGTTCTGCTTGCCTCGTTTGAACCTTTCCTCAAGGTTTTCCACGTTCAATCCACGTGCGAACGCGCCAACAAAATCGTCACGCTCGTGTTGCTCGGCAAGCCATGCCTCAAACGTTAGACTCATTGTTGGTCTCCAATGACAACATAATGTCCCTTTTCGGCGCGTAACGTAATCGCCGTGTCACTGCTGCCGCGCTTATGACCGACTTCCCAGCCTGAGATGGCATCTTTGAAGTAAATATCGTAGGGTCGGGATTCGGCCGATAACGTCTTCGTCGTCTTCGCCTCGACAAACAACGAGCTAAAGCTGTCGCGCCCCGCGAAAATTTGTGCCAATACCCTTATCTTTGTCTCGTTGTGAAATGTGACTTGTAACTGTGCCATCTACGTTCCTCTTGCGTCTTGCATGCGACATCCAGTCAGCTCAACAATCTTGTCGCCGCCTCGTCCCGCTTGTGCTTTTTATCACGTTTAGCGGCTCGTTTCTCTTTCAGCGTCTTTTGTGGGGCTGACTTGTCGTCCTTTTTTTGTTTTGATGTTCCCTTGCTCATGATGTTTCCTCGTCTGTGAAAGGCCGAATTTGAGCTGTCTCAATTAGAGCCGATAGGATTTTGCAGCGCAGCTTGTCGTCGGCCGACCGCCAAAATGTGATTGGCGATTTGATCGGGCATCTCACTTTTACTGAGTAGCAGATCCGCTTCAGCGACGAGTGCAGCCCGCTGTGGTACATGTAGCTGATCGCCCAGCACGATAATGCTGGCGTTGCGGCAGATGCGCCGCAGCGGTTTGAGAATGTTGAGCGTGTTGGGAGGGATGATCTCCCAGTCGATTAGGACGATGTCTGGCCCTCGCTCTTTGGCGAGTTGCAGGGTGGTTGGCCAATCGGCCGATTCTCCCACAACCTGCATCTCTAAAGTTTGCAGGAGTAACCGTAAGGCCGTCCGTGTATCCATCTGGGAAGCTGCTACTAATACGCGCATCATGTCACAATCGTAACGCAAGTTGTGCCACGCGACGTCGGGCGTGTGGTGGAGATTGTTCTCCGCCAGATGGGGGAGATTAGGCGACGAGACGCTGGCGCACGGCGAGCGCGGCCGCTTCTGTGCGACTGCTGACCGCCAGCTTTTGCAAAATGTGGCTGACGTGCGACTTGATCGTTGACGGGCTGACAAACAGGGCGGTTGCAATCTGTGTGTTATTCAGTCCCTGCACCAACAGAGTCAACACATCCTGTTCGCGTGCGGTCAAATCATAATCGGCCGATTGGGGCTGGCTGACGACCTCCATCATCACCTGCACCGCTTCGGGTGCGAGCGTCGCCCGTCCCGCATGGGCAGCGCGAATCGCTTGCGCAAGATCATCGGCCGAAACATCTTTCAACAGGTAACCAATCGCCCCCGCCTTGAGTGCTGCCTGAATCAACTGATCCTCTTTGAAGCTGGTCAGGACAAGCACCTGCACGTTTGGGAACTGCTGACGAATCAGGTAGGTCGCCTCCGCCCCATCCATCTCAGGCATCAACATATCCATCAACACCACATGCGGCGCGAGTTCGGCGCATTGCGCAAGCGCCTCTTGACCGTTGGTCGCCTCCCCAGCCAGTTCCAGATCGTCAAATACCTGCAAGAAGGTTGCCAAGCCGCGCCGCACCATCGTGTGGTCATCGACAAGCAGGACGCGAATCGGTTGTGAATTGCTCATGCTGTTTCCTCGCTAGCTGGTTCTGTCCAGCGCATACGAATATCACTCCCCTGACCTAACTGGCTGGTAATCGCTAGATCGATCGCCACCGCCTCCGCGCGCTCACGCATCATGCCCAACCCGTAGTGACCAGATGGGATATTGGCGGGATCAAAGCCGCGTCCATCGTCATGCACACGGATTTCGACGGCGGTTTGACGATAGAGCAGGTCGATCACGATCCGCCGTGCCTTGGCATGTTTGGCGATGTTGGTCAACGCTTCTTGGCACAGATAGTAAAAGGCAACCTGCACCTTGCCGGGCAGGACACCGACCGTTCGCAACGGGCTTTGGCCTGACACATTGACGGTGATGGGGAGGTTGGTTCGGCCGATAAACGCATTGGCTAACTGACTCAACAGCTCACTCAACGCGCCATCGGTCAGCACCTGTGGCTGTAACTCAGCCAGCAGACCGCGCATCTCAGCCAGCGCACCGCGTGTCAGACGACGCAGATCGCCCAATGACTTGCGCCCCTCAGCGGGATTTTTCTCCCACAGACGCGGCAGCACCTCTGCGATCAAGCCGGCCGAAAAGAGCGATTGATTGACCGCATCGTGCAGATTTTGCGCCAACCGCTGTCGCTCCTGCACCGTTGCCAACGTCTGCGCCTGTTCGTAGAGGCGCATGTTGACCAGCGCAATCGCCGCTTGATTTGCCATCGTCAAGGCGAGATTGGCCTGATGGGTCGAAAAGGCATTGGCGTGCAGATGGGCAACGCCGATGCAGCCGATCACCTGCCCCTTGACCGCCAATGGAATCCAGAGCCAACTCTGCACGCCACTCAGCAACGTCGTCGCCTCCGCTTGCAGCAGCCCACGCAAAAATTGCGCGGCCACCTCATCCCCCCATACGTTGCCAATCCGCTGCGGCTGATGTTGGTTCAAGAGCGTCGCCAATGCACTTTCAACGGCGAGGGTGAGATGGAACGGGATTGCCAGCGCAAGGCCGCGCACGGCGAGTGCGGTCAGTTCTAACTGCTCTAACGAAAAAAGGACTGCGTGCCGATACGGAATGATAATCCGCAACTGATCGAGGATGAGTGTGGGTTTGAGCGTCAGATCAGAGGCCAGCGTTTGCGAGATTTGTAGCAGCGCAGATTGTTCACGGGTATGTGCTGTAATCTGTTGGCGCAACAACTGTTCAGACTGCAATCGCGCGCTGACATCGTGAAACGCATACAGCAGATAGCACTGCTTTTCAACTTGACAAATTGTGCCGCGCACTTCGGCCGTGAAGGTTGACCCGTCCAAGCGGACGTGACCGATAAACCCGGCAAAATTGTTGCCTGCTTGGATGGTTTGTAGACAAGTTGTAAATTGCGCGTGGTCATGCGCCGCGATGTAGGCGGTTGCAGGCAGATCGATAAATGCGGCTCGCTCATACCCATGCAGCTTGCTGGCGGCAGGGTTGGCCTCAATGACCCGCCCTGTTGCGAGATCGTTTAAGATCAGGCCGCTGTCGACCGCTTCAAAGATGCGCTGGTACGCTTGCTCTGCCGCTGTAATTGTTATGATTTCATTTCATCCTATCCGCACATTGTTCTGTCTTTAGGTTTTCGGGCCTTAGTGCGTAATGCGTGGTGCGTGGTGCGTGATGGAGTTCCAGTTCACGCACCACGCACCACGCACCACGCACCACGTACCACGTTTTGCCTTGCAGCGAGAACTTCATGACCCTAACACAACACCCCATCTTCAAACAGAAAGCGTGCCAGCAGTGCCTAGCAAACCGCGCAGTGCTTCCATCATGCCCATGTGCCGGCTGCCGTGCGTCGCATGAAATATCAAATCTTGCGCAACGACAGACTCTCTTGGCTCGCTCGCCCACACCTCTCCCGAATTTGCATCATAGGCATAATCAAAAAGGCCGTAAAACGTTTTGTCAAAGTCCGTATCAGACAATTGGGCGACCGCTGCATCGCAAGCCTCGAACGCGACTTGTGCATAATCAATTACGGCTGTTTGACCAACCTGCACAATGGTTGCCTGCGCTTGTTGATGCGACTGTCCCATTCCCGATTCAAACACCCCTAGCTCGCTTGCCAAAATACCCCACTGGGTAGAGATATTATCCCGATACCAAATTTCAGCCGCTTCTGAACCAGTCGTGACAGTCGCCAATTTTGCTTGCAACCGATCCGCAAATCGCGCCATATGCCAGAGATGCCAGCCAATGGGCGGTGCCTCTTCACTAAAAATGTGTCCAAACTGATCGGCCGAAACGACCTTGCCAGCTCGAATCAACCAGTCATGCACAAAGTAAACGCGGTCTTTTAAGAAACTGTTTGTGTTTTTTGTCATTTCTCACCTTTGCTACTCCTGTGGGATCATCAGTATAGCATGGTGAATCAAGCGTAGACGATTTTGGGGACGAATCCTTTACGCTCGGTCTGTTTGATCGCGTGACAACGCGCTTAATTCAACCCCAATGATTAGCTGCGCTTTCCCACAATCTGTTGATAGAGATCACAGTATTGATCGACCATCCGCTCGACGCTGAAACGTTCTTCCACCGTGCGCCGACAGGCGGAACGACTGAGAATACTGATGCGTGGCACTTGATCAACCGCCTCATGCACGTTTTTCACTAAGTAGCCGTTGCGTCCGTCATCGATAATCTCTGGCATACTGCCGCGCCTAAACGCGATGACGGGGGTTCCGCACGCCATCGCTTCGACGACAGACAACCCAAACGGCTCCTCAAAGTTGATCGGATGCAGCAGTGCCGCCGCCTTGCCCAAAAGCTGGTTGCGCTCGACTGGCCCGACGCTGCCTTTATAGATGACGCGCCGATTGTCGATTTGCGCGTGGATGTGCCGCTGAAAGTAGGAGTGATCTTGAATGATACCCGCCATGATCAGCTTTTTGTTGCTGCGTTTGGCGATCTCGATCGCTTCTTTTGCCCCTTTGTCGGGGTGGATTCGGCCGAAAAACAGCAAATAATCATCCGGTCGTGACTGAAAATCGAACTGTGCCAAATCGATCCCGTGATAGATCGTTCGTTCATAATCGAGCTGTGGCGCACGGTCAGAATCACTGATCGAGACATAGGCGACACGCTCGTTGTACTTTTCGTAAACGGGCAAAATGCCGGCCGACGAAAAGCCGTGAATCGTCGTCACAACGGGCGTTTTAGTCATTCCCGTATAGGTCAGTGGCAGAAAATCAAAGTGATTGTGAATCACGTCAAACCCATCCGCATCGTCAAACAGGTTGGTGATGTGCAGGGCTTCCCACACTTTGGGGACGATCGTCTGATCCTCCTCGTACCCCTGCGGACAGACGGCGCGCAGCGTTCCGCTCGTCAGCGAATCCCCCGTCGCAAACAACGTCACGTCATGACCCCGTTCGACTAATCCTTCCGTCAAAACGGAGACGACACTTTCCCATGGGCCATAATGGCGCGGCGGCGTGCGCCACGCAATCGGTGAGAGCATTGCAATTCGCATAACTTTCCTTCTGATTGGTTCAGATTGCAGCATAGTGACGCTTGTCTTTAGCTTTCTGGATACGCAGAATGCGAAAGCAGGTCGTCTCTGAATGGGTTTCGACGCAGACGCTATCGCCCGCTTGTTTGCCCAGCAGGAGCTTGCCCAGTGGGGAAACGTTAGAGATCATGCCGCGTGCTGGGTTAGCTTCGGCCGATCCAACGATCATATAGCTTTCTGGCTCCTCGTCCTCCTCTTGTATCAAGACGGTTGAGCCAATGTGGACACTGTCCGTCACGACATCGGTCTCGATTATCGTGACGTTTTCCAGCGTGTTGCGCAGGGTCTCGATGCGAACGGTGAGCAGGTCACGGTCATGCTGAAGATTTTGCATTTCGCTATTTTCGGCCGAATCGCTGCCGTTTGCGGCCTCTGACACTAATTCGTCCAGCTCGTCTCGCTTGACAGTTTCAAGCTCGACTAGGTCTCTTTCTAAACGCATCTTGCCGTGCGCGGTAATATATTGGGGTTCATTGTTCATCATTGTGCTGCCTCCTTTGAGCAGCAGGAGTCGTTGCGCTCTCCTCCGACACGATTGAATGATGGTGTCTGTCTATACAAAAAAAGCGCGGCAATGTTCCGCGATAGCCGCATCAATGCGTTGTTTTCTAAATCCGATTGCAAAAAGGGGGGAAATGACGCGGGTCGAGTGGGACTATCCAGATACAGTGCGATTGATAATCGTACTCGAAGAGAAGCGGCAATACATCGGTCAACTGGTCACGCTTCTCTCCCCCAGTTGGGGGAGAAATCGTTAGGTTCGTTCCAGTTCGTAGCCTGTACTTGTGTCGTTAATTTGCCAACCCAGTGCGCTAATTTCGTCGCGTAACGCATCAGATTGCGCCCAATTCTTGTTGTCACGGGCGACACTGCGTTCTTGTGCCAGCGCAATGATCTGCTCGGGCGGGTCATCGACGGCAGATTGCTCGGATTGGATCGTCGCTTCTACTGCGAGGGCTTGTTGCCAAACTTCGGCCGAAATGTCGTCGTTTGCTGGCTCCCGCCACGCGCCGAAAATTGAAAATGGAAACGAATCGCCGCTCTTAAATGTAGCGGTGCGCTCATCTTGCAGGATGACGACGCCACTCTTGCCCAACACATGGCAGCACGCCATCGAAAAATCAAAGACGACGGACGTATGCTCGTCCAGTCCAATAATTGTTTGACCCGCGGGCAACAGGGCGCGCAAGCGTTCAAAACGATCTTGCCCGACATAGCAACGACTTGTATCAACCGTCTCGCCGCCGTCATTATTGTCCCAGTGTGGAATGATCGAGATCTCCCAGCCAAATGGCTCAAAAAAGTTGACTCCCTCTTTCCAATGCAGATCGTCGCCCACCTTGTAGATTTCATAGACGGGCATCGTGAATTTGCTAAACGCCAGCGTTGAGGAGCTGGACAAAAAGAGCGTGCTACCGAGTCGGTGACGCGCTTTTATCATCTCGCTGGCGAGTGAGTTTTTCAGCTGCGTGGCGCCATAAGAGGGGCTGCCGGGTCCTAATAAAATCTCGTCGGCAACCAAAATGGGCGCAACGATTTCATGGTTGTTGGGGCTGAAGGGTGTCTTTTTTTTGCGTGCGGGGAGTACGTCAATTTGTGGGGCGTAGTTTTGCAGCCGGCGTTCGAGAAACGTTTTGATTTTGGCGGCAACATCGGCCGAATTAGGCTCGAATCCCGCCGGCGTTTCCAAAATGACAATTTTTGGGTTTTCAGGCAACCGCTGCGCCACGTACTCGTGCGTCTTGCCACTGCTTGCTAGCGTCTCACCCGATCCCAAGATGCAAATCAACCCTAAATTCATTTTTAGTTTGTGGTAAATAGTTTCTCGTATACAGGAAGTGTATTGCCACTATTCACCGATATCTTTTAACCACTCTAAAAACAACGTGGCCAGCTTTTTCGGCCGATGTACGTGAATATCATGATCGGTGTCTGCCAGCCACACAATTTGTGCGGATGCGAGACCCGCAGCGGCGGCTGCAACCATCTCATCCTTGACCGCATCTGCCCCTTGCGTCCCCGCGACGGTGATGAGAACAGGAACACGGATTTGTGGAAACAGTTCGCGTGGTCGCTGCTCCCACAGTGCACGTAAAATTTTCAGATGGCGATCGAGCGTCAGCCATGGCCGCACCGTCCCATCTGCCAAAATTTCAAAGTTGCCAAGCTGCCCCTCAACCCCTTCATCGCTCCAATCGGGATGGTTACGGTGCATCCATTGACGCATCTGGGCGCGTGGTGTGCCAAGCAGATTCGGTGGGGTTAGCGTCTGTTTGGTTGCATCCCAATCGGCCGATCGCATCTGCAAATCGAAAAATCCACCATCGACGAAGACCAACCCACGTGCCACGTCGGGATAGCGCACCCCAAACGAGAGCATGACGTTGCCTCCCCATGACTGCCCCACCAAGATGGGTTTTTCCCAACCAAACGCCTGAATCAGTTTGTGCAAATCTGCGGCAATCGTTGCAAAGTCATACCCCTCATCTGGCTTATCACTCATTCCATGACCCCGCTGATCGATGGCAACGACGGGATGGCCTGCCTCCGCCAATATCCGCGCGACCTGATCCCATGTTTGCGCATTGCTCGCCAACCCATGGACGAGCAGAAAGGGCGTTTTTGCCGCATCGGCCGACCAAACACGGACGTGAATTTTTAACCCGATCTCAACAAAGTTGTCACTTGGAATCACGCTTTCAGCTCCTATCATGCACTTTTGCAATCATATCATGCTGCGCAAAAGTGTAACACATTCTCTACAAATTGCTTGCAATACATGGACACGATTCGCTTGTGGCATCATGAACGCTGTGACGATTCGTATCGGCACGATGGCGGCAAACTGATTTTTACGCCACTTGCAATATACACGCCGCGAACATCAGAATCCAGTTAGTCAAACCGATTGACACAGCGGCGAAATGTCCATAAAGTAAAGGTGAATCGCTCGGGTTTTCACAACAGGCTTGCAGTCTAGGACTGCCGCCTCCATAAGAGCCAACGCTGCCCAACGGGTGTCTGGGGGCAACGTTGGTCGCCCGACGAACAACCAGAACCGCCGCACCAAAGGTGATTTAACATGAGGAAAGCGACAAAGCAGCAGAAGAAGAGACGCTTGGCGATCAGCCGCGGGAGAAGGAGCCAGCAGAGGAGACGGAAAAGGAGAAAGGCCGCGCGACAGCGTTAGAGCTGCACGTGGACAGTATGCCAAAGGCAATACAGCGTACAACATCAAAATGTGCGCCGTAAGCGTCAATAGTTGCTAGTTGCTGGTTGCTAGTGAAGAAAAAGCGTCAACACATTTACTTACCACTTACCACTAATCACTAACCACTTGCGGCTTCGCCGCCTTACGCAATACGCAACACGCAATACGCCCAGACAATCTATCCTTTTGAGCTTAAGCTTCTCGCTTCGCATAAACAATAGGATTAACACAGTTCGGCAACGGTTCGCCACGCAATCCCGCCAGCAAATTTTGCGCCGCCAACATGCCCATCCGCTCGCGGGTGGCACGAGTGGCACTGCCCAAGTGGGGAACGACGATGCAGTTGGGAAGGTGTACGAGGGGATGATCGGCCGAAATTGGTTCTGGCTCCGTCACATCGAGTGCAGCCGCGCCGATCAGACCCCGTTGCAACGCATTCACCAGCGCATCGGTATCGATAACCCCACCCCTAGCCGTATTGACGAGAACGGCCGACCGCTTCATCATCGCCAGTTCATCTGCGCCAATCATGTGATATGTGTTTTCTGTGAGGGGGGTATGCAGGCTGATAAAATCACTTTCACGCAGCAACGTCTCAAAATCTACTTGGACGGCATTTGTATCTCTTGCATACGCCTCATTGCTGCCGCCGTGATAAATGATCTTCATCCCAAATACCTGCGCTCGTTTTGCCAGCGCATGACCAATGCGTCCCAACCCGACAATTCCCAACGTTGCCCCATGCACGTCGTAACCGAGCAGTTGGATCGGGTTCCACGTCTTCCATGCACCCTCGCGCACATAGGCAACCCCCTCAACGATCCGCCGCGCCGCTGCCAACAGGAGCGCAAACGCATGATCGGCCGTTGCCTCTGTTAACACGCCCGGCGTGTTCCCCACAGGAATCCCGCGTGCCGTTGCTGCCGCCACATCGATGTTGTCATAGCCAACGGCATAGTTGCTGATCACTTTTAGGTTGGGGGCAGCATCTAAAAGTTCCGCATCGACTTGTTCAGTCAACATCGACATGAGGCCATCGACCTCCGCTATCGCCGCAGTCAGCTCACGGCGCGTCGGCGGCATCTCGCCCTCCCACACTGTTACATTGCACGCTATCTTGAGTTGCTGGAGCGGACGGTCTGGAATCATGCGGCTAATAAAAATGGTTGGCTTCATATTGTTGAGTCGAGTGCCGCCCATGACGGCTCATTAAACTAAAATGCAGCTATGTCGATGAGAGTTTACACCCTCACCGACATACCCACAAAAATCTCTTTGCCTCATTATATGTGTGGCGTGTTGGGTGGCGAATCATTGCGTAACAGTCACGCTGCCCGTTTGAGTCAATTCGGGTGGTGCAATGAAAAAAATGACTTGACAGATTCTCACCGCAAGAATGGTCAGGAAACACGCTTGCCTTTCTGTTAAGATTGCACACATTATGACACGACTTGAAGAACTGCTTCCGCTGCTTGCACAGCTAGCCGATGTTGATGGGGAAACCAAGACTTTGGCCGACCTTGCGGTGGCAGATGGACGGTCACAGTTTCATCTGCAGCGCATTTTTAGTGCCGAAGTGGGTGAAAGTCCGTTACAGTTTAGTCGTCGTATTCGGTTGCAGCGTGCCGCGGCTGCGCTGCTTGTCACGCATAAGAGTGTGTTGGAAATTGCGCTCGATGCGGGATTTGACACACCTGAAGGGTTCTCGCGTGCATTTAGCGCGCTGTTCTCACAATCGCCAAGTAAATTTCGCAAGCAACAGCGAGCAACATTCAACTATTTTGTACGCCAATATCAGTTGCATTTAAGCGTGGCCAACCGAGCCGCACCATGCGTTGGTTTGTACCGCGCATCGACCACAAATCAGTCAAAGCCCAATATAAAAGGAGCTAATATGAGTTACGAAATCACAAAAAAGACAGTTGACGAAGTCGCATTTTTATATATGCGGAGCAGTGTGAAGCCGGAAGAAATTGCGACGGCACTGGCAAATTCCCTTGTCCCCGTATTTCAGTTTGCAACGGCACAGGGCATCCCGTTCGCTGGCTATCCAACGGCGCGTTATGTCAGCTTTGGACCCGGATTGGTCATCATTGAAGCAGGGATGCCTGTTGCGGGAGCGGCAGCGGGCGAAGGAGAGATTTTGCTTGGGTCGCTGGTCGGTGGCGAGATTGTGTCCACCATTCATAAAGGCCCCTACGATAGTTTGAATGAAGGACATGCCGCTATTCAGCAGTGGATGATAGAAAATAACTTAGAGTCAGGCGGTGCGCCATGGGAAGTTTACATCACAGACCCCGGTGAAGTCCCCGATCCTGCGGAGTGGTTGACTGAAATTATTCATCCGCTCAAATGATGGGGCTGTCATTCCGCACAGGCGGGAATCCACTCCTAGAAAAAGACTGAATACCTGCCTTCGCAGGTATGACGGGAGTTACTTTACGGTGTACTTAGCGCGATCATCTCCGCAAGTGACATCGCCTGACCCACTGCCCAGCAGCGATCAAATTCAGCCGGTGTCACTGCGCTTTTTGCTGACGCAAGGCTCTGCTGCCACACGGCTGTTTCATAGTAATCTGCATCGAGGATGATAAACGTCTGTCTCAGTTGATCTGCGGCCGATAACAGAATGAGCGCATCGGCCGATTCTCCCGCTTCCAGCCTGATTTTTGCCAACCATGTGAGTGCATAGGCATCCTCAAGCCGCGCTCCCTGCTTCCGATCTTGCAAGACGAGACGATAGTTGTGAACCGCCTCCTCGTTCCTGCCTTGCAGATGCAGGGCATGACCAAGATGCAGATAGACAGAAATGTAGACGATGGTGAAGTTGCCGTTGATCAGTTCATTCAGCAAGTGCTCAGCCGCCACATAATTTCCGCTGAGTAGATGCAACAGCGCAAGATTGGCCCCCGTCAGCGATTTTCCCGACCGATGTTTTAACTCAGCATAGATCGCGTAAGATCGCTCAACATCGGGAATGGCTGTCGCCGCATAGTTGGCATCTTCAAATTGATTTGTCATGGCTGAGAGGCGAGTTATTTCAGCTTTCAATAAGCCATAGTCGCCGAGAACAGCGGCGGTGCGCGGCAGATTGTCGTCGGCTTGCAAGCGCATAATCGCGTGCGTGTAAAGGGGTTCTGCGCTCGTATAATCGCCAATTGTGAGCAGAACGTTGGCCTGATGGTGCATGATATAGGGAATTTGCGCGCTGTCTGCCGTTTGTTCGGCGATTTGCAACGCCTCCTGCAACAACTGTTGTGCTTGGTCGTAATTGCCCAGACGCCACTGCATAATCCCTAGTTCAGTCAAAATTCGGCCGAATTCCCCCAAAAAATCAGCACGCGAGCAGTTCGTCAGCGCATTGCGCAGTAGCTCTGCCGCTGCGTCAAATCGATGCATTCCGCCATACAAATGCGCCGCCTGCCACTGCACAATTGCCAGCGCGTGTCGATTGGCAGGCGTATGCGGGGCAAGCGCAAGCGCGTTTTGGGCGAGGTCGAGCGCGGCTTGGGCCGATGGTAATAGCAAGCGATGCAACGCGAAATCGGCCAGCGCGGGGGCTGCTCGGCGTAATGACTCCCATGCGTGCTGCTGCACGGCCCATTGCCATGCCTGCCAGATGTTGTCCCACTCCAGCTCGATCCGCTGAGCCGCTGCTGCTGCGGCATTACTCTTCAACCGCTCGCCCTGCACAAGCAGTTGAGTTAGATAGTATTCAGCATGTTTTGCCGCGATGGGCGCAACGGCGTCGGTTACTTTTTCGGCCGAAAATTGCCAGAGCAGCGGATGAAACGCAAACCGCTGCGGCACCGCCTGCGATAGCATGAACTTATCCAACAGCAGATACAAATCGGACAGCGCGACATTCGCAACGCTCATCAGCGCGTCGATGTCAAAGCTGCCGCGAAAAACGGTCAGGCGTGTGGCGGCCGCTTGCGCCGCTGCTGGCAACATCTGCCACGTCGATTCAAAGACGGTGCGCAAGTTACGCTGGCGTTCGGGGATGTGTTGGAAGCGCAGTTCGAGCAAATCGAGATTGCCAACCTGCTGCGCGATTTCGCCCACCGACATGTGGCGCACCCATGTCGCCAACATCTCCAACGCCAGCGGCATCCCATGCACCCATTGACAGATTTTCCGCGCCGCCTGCAAATCGGCTTGTGTCACCTCAAGACCAACCTTCTGCTGTTTAGCGACGCGCCAAAAGAGCCGCTCCGCATCGCTGTCGCCATCATCCGTCGGCTGGAAGGCCAATCCGTCCAGTGTGAATAGCCATTCGGCCTGCAAACGCAACGCTTCCCGCGACGTGACAATAATTTTCAAGCCCGCAATGGCGCGTAAGAGATCGAGGATCGTAGCGGCTTGGGCGGTCAACTGTTCGAGATTGTCGAGTATCCAAAGTTGCTGTTTGTCTGCCAAAAGCCGCGTGATTTGGTCGAGAGGGGACGCTTGATTCGCCAACGCGATGCCCAAATTTGCGGCGATTAGCGGGATGATCGAATCGGCCGATTCAACGGCCGCAAATGAGGCGAACAAAATGCCATCAGGGAACTGTTCCGATGTTTGGGCGATATTTCGGCCGATTGCATCCGCCAGCCGCGTTTTGCCCATGCCACCGCTGCCGACAATCGTGAGCAGGCGACAATCGGGATCGGCAAGCTGTTGGGTGAGTTGGGTGATTTCGGCCGAACGCCCGACAAATGGGGTGAAATAAGTTGGGAAGTGGTAGAGGGTGGTCGCTGCTGGCTGATTATTCTCAAATGTCCCCGCCTCAATTTGCGCATGTAAATCGAGCGTCTTCTGCACGGGCGCAACACCGAACGCTTGCAGCAAAATCGTTCGACAGCGTTCAAACTGTGCAATCGCCTCGTCACGCTGTCCCTGCAACGCTAGCAGACGCATCACCTGACGATGTGCCGATTCACGCCATGGTTCAAGCTCAATTTGTCGCTGGGCAAACGTCAATGCTTGCTCAAGGTCGCCGCGCTTTTCGTGCGCATGGGTCAGCAGATCCAGCGCGGTCAACGCCTGTTGATGCAGTCGCTCCCGTTCAACCGTCTGCCACTCCTCAAACCCCAGCGCATCGGTGAGCGTCAACCCTTGTAAAAACGGCCCTCGATAGAGCGTGACGGCGGCGGTTAGCTGTTGTAGGCAGTCGGTGCAGGCGTGTAGGTGTTTGTGGGGATGTGTTTGACATTGGGTGAGATGCGCTTGAAATCGGCCGATGTCTGTCTCCACCCACTCCCCACGCAATAGCACCGTTTGTCGCGTCATTTCTAGCCAATCGGCATCCAGCCCAATCGTCTGCTTGAGTCGATGCAGCGACTGGCGCAAGTTGCGCTTAGCGACGCTATCGCTCATCTCTGCCCAAAAAAGCGTCGCCAGCGTTTCACGACGGTGGGGTCGATCTGCTTCCACTGCCAGATAGGCAAACAGCGCACGGATTTTGTCGGATCGAAATGTCGTCAGCAACGTCTCCTGATATTGCGCGGAAAAGTCACCAAAAAGGGTCAATATTATCGGTTGGCTACGCAAAATTCTATCCTTAGCATTGGCTTTGATAGTGTCACAATCCTCCGGCTATAGCCGGAGGCTGATACGCAAAACGCGCTCAAGCGCGTTGTTGGCAGGCTCTTCGATCAGTCCAGCGAAGTCGCGTTGTCGTATGCTGCTATGCGTTCTTAGCGATTCAGTTGATAGCGCACCAGCTTATTGTCGTTGCGATTCATCACAACGAGCGTGTTGTCGGTGTCAAACAACATGTCGAACGTCACGCCGTTGATCGGGACGCGGTCGAGAAAGCGACCATTGCTATCAAAGACGAGAATCTCAACTGAACTACCCGCATAGATGCGGCCGGCTCCATCGACGGCGACGGCTGTGGGGGAGGTGCCGAACTGGTCTTCCGCTTGCCCGCGACTGCCGATGGTCAAGATGACGCGCCCATCGGCCGCCAGCTTGTAAACCGTTTCATCGCCGACGATATAGCGATTGCCCGCTCCATCGACGGCAATATCGCCGTATGGGGAGTAGTAGTCGGGAATTTGCTCCGCTGGGCCGGGTGCAGTCGTCAAGAGCGTACCATCGGCCGAAAATTGCAGCAGCAATGATTCCGACAGAACGTGGATTGTCCCATCGGGCGCGGTATACATATTCTCAGGCTGAATGCGGTCGGGCAGCGGCAAGGGGGACAACGCCTCACCCGTCGCCCCGTCGTAGCGCATGAGGTTATTCCCTCTGGCGATATAGACCGTTCCGTCTTTCCCGACCGCAAAGCCAGAAATGATCGGCACGTCTGCATTCCACATCATTTGGAAGTTGCCAGCCTCGTCAAAGACCTGCACGCGCCCATCTGAATAGTCGGCGGTGTAGAGATTGCCGTCGCCGTCAATGCCGACCCAGCGCGTATCGTTAAAAAAGCCCGCGCCCGTTCCCTCGCCGCTGTCAACCGACATCACCTCGCTGAAAAAGGCGGGCGTTGGCTCGGGTGTCGCCGTCGACGGGACAGGGGATGAGACGATCAGTTTGGCTGGTTCATTGCTGACCTCCGTGATGAATGAGGCGAGTTCATCGATCTGTAGCTCTGATGTTTGTGGGACAAGGAAAAACGCGGCGACGGCAGCAACGATAGAAATGAAAAACAGTGTGAAGAGACAGCCCGCCAAGCGACTGCCCCCACGCACGGCTGGCGTTGTGGTTGTGTCGAGTTGGGTTGCCCAGTGGACGGCTTGATTGTGGGTCAGGGCGTAGATAATTTCGGCCGATTCCGTCTCATCCAACCCCGTCTCACGACTCAACTGACGGATCGCCTCGCTCTGATTGCCCTGTCTGGCAAGGCGCACAATTTCGTTAAAGCGGTCAGTTGCGGCAAAGTTGGCAGATCGGCCGAATTTATTTTGTAAAAGCTCCTCTGGAATCACAATGGTGCTGCGACAAAAATCGCACTTTGTGATTGTGGATGAGCCATGTTCGTCAAAGTCAACGGCAGCGCGGCAGTTGGGGCATTCTAAAGATCGCAGCATTGTCTTATCCTTGCATCTATCACGTTTAGTCAGAGAACCTAGCGTAGTATATCGCACTCATTTCGCTACAGGATCAAAGCTGTCTGACATGACATAAAGATCGGTATATTTCGGCCGAAATCGGCCGATTCTCCACTACCATCACAACATGAACTTTCCCGCAATCAAATCATTTCTACAGCAGCTTTTCAAAGAGTGGGGCGAAGACAAGGCCAGCCGTCTTGCCGCGTCGATGGCCTACTACACCGTCTTCTCAATTCCACCCCTGATCGTTTTCGTTTTGGCAATTGCGGGACAGGTTTTTGAAGATGCCAATGCCCAGCTTGAACGTCAGTTAAGCGGCTTGTTGGGGTCACAGGCGGCCGATTCCGTTGCCCAAATTATTGAAAATGCCAGCCAGCCGGGCAGCGATGAAAGCACATGGGCGGTCATCATCGGATTGATTACGCTCATCTTGGGTGCGTCGGGCGCATTCGCCCAACTGCAAGACGCGCTCAACACAATTTGGGACGTGCAGCCCGACCCCGCACGCGGCATCGTTGGGACGATCAAGGATCGAATATTTTCCTATAGTCTCGTTCTTGGTGTCGCCTTCCTGCTGCTTGTCTCACTCGTTTTGAGTGCGGCGTTGAGCCAGTTGACCGATTTGCTGACGGGCGGTGCGGAGGAGTTGGCGATTGTTGGGATGGTCATCAACTTTGTCGTCTCGCTGATCGTCATCACGGGACTGTTTGCGCTGATGTTCAAATATATCCCCGATGTGATTATCCAGTGGGGTGATGTCTGGCGCGGGGCGATTGTGACGGCCATTCTGTTTAGCATTGGCAAGTTTGCGATTGGGCTTTACTTGGGTCAGAGCAGCATCGCCGATAGCTATGGCGCAGCCGGTGCGCTGATTATCCTATTGCTCTGGGTCAACTATTCGGCGCAGATCTTGTTTTTTGGCGCGGAGTTTACGCAGGTCTATGCCAATCGCTATGGGTCGCGGGTCGTGCCAGATGAGGGCGCCATCTCCTTGGACACCGAAGATCGCATGAAACAGGGCATCCCCACCCGCGAGACGCTCGAAAAACGCAAACAGGGTGTGCCAGCCTCTGCTCTTGCCGCTACCGATCAAGCGAACAGCATCCCTGTTACGACCGCCCAAGCTTTGACCCCCCTCCCTGCGCAACCTCCCAGCACGCTTAAACGCGCATTAACCGCGCTTGTGCCAATTTTCCTCTTTCTCTTGTTGCGACGCGAAGAAGCATAACGACCGCCATTTCCAATCGTCAGATCGTTTTCAGATCGCAAGCGTTGCTATCGTCATAGTTGAACTTATAGATTAAGGAGATCAACTATGCGAACCCTCAAAACTTTTTGCTTACTGATAGTCATTTTGGCCGTGCATTCGGCCGCGTCAGCCAACTCGCGCACGACAATTCCCGTTTGTCCCATCTGCACCCACACAACGGTCAGCTCCGCACTCGGGGCGGCCAGTGCTGGGGATGTCATCTCGATCAATCGTTCCACCCATACAGAAGCCAATGTCAACGTCAAGAAAGATGTGACCGTTATCGGCGGCACGGTCGATACCATTTGGCGAGCGGCCAGTGCGCCAAACAGCGGTACGGGGCGCGTGATGAGCGTGGAGGCGGGTCACAACGTGACGGTACGCAATCTCACCTTCATGCACGGCGACACAACGGAGGATGGAGGCGGTATCTTTAATGCGGGTGCGTTGACGCTGGAAAACGTTGGGTTTGAACGCAACAGTGCGAACAAGGGCGGCGGTATTGCACTTATCAGTGGGAGCAGTCTGAACGCACACAACGTGGCCCTTAGCGAAAATTCGGCCGAACGTGGCGGCGCACTCTCCAACATCGGCGCAACCGTCACCATCACCAACTCATCGATCACGACCAACACCGCTGCGCTGGGGGGTGGCATCTACCAAAATTTTGGCAACTTCACCATCGAAGATAGCACTCTCCGCGCCAATATCGCCAGTTCAAACGGCGGCGCAGTCGATCACAATGGGGGCAATCTGACGGTGAGAAACGCGCTTGTGCGTGACAACTACGCCAACTTTGGCGGCGCACTCAGCACGGCATCGGGCAATCTGTTTGTCGTTGGCAGTCAAGTCATCAGCAATGATGCACTTTATCAAGGGGGTGCCATCTTTGGCTCACCCTACGCCCGCATCTCCGTCACGCAAGAGAGTGAGATCAGCAACAACAGCACGACCTCTGGCAGCGGCGGCGGCATCTATCACACGGGTGAATCGCTGCTCGTTTCATCGTCCGTCGTCAACAGCAATCAGGTGGGTGGCGCAAACAGTCGGGGGGCGGGCATCTTCATTTTTGACGGGGGCAACGCGACGATTGCCTTTTCAACGATTGGTGGCAACATCGCCCAAAATGGGGGTGGCGGCATCGCCTTTTCAGGTTCAGAAGCTGATGATACGTTGAAGCTGAGCTACAGCCTGCTATTTCTAAACTCGGCCGGCACTAACAAAGAGGGCGGCGCATTCCTCCAAACACAGGGTGGTGGTGTCGATATTGTCAACACGACGCTGAGTTCAAATATCGGCCGATCGCAACTGCACCTGCTCGATGGCGCGTTGACATTAACCCATGCAACCGTCTACAACGGTTTCGGGGGTGGCCTCAAGCGGGATGCTGGCACATTGACGCTGCAAAACAGCATCGTCGCGGGGAACAGTGGCACTGAATGCGACGGGACGATCACAATCCCAGCCAGCGCACCCAATCTCGCCAGCGACAGCAGTTGCGGCGCGTCGATTGTCAATTCATCACATGGGCTGGAGCCACTTACTGACAACGGGGGCCTCACAAACACCCACATGCCAGCCAGCGACAGCCCCGCCATCAACGCCGCCAGCACCGCGATTTGCAACCTCGACATCGTAAGCGGAGCCGATCAACGTTACTATCCGCGCCCCTATGGGCCAGCGTGCGATCTAGGTGCAGTTGAACGCAGCACGGGCACGCCAACAGCCGTCCAGCTGACGACAATGGGAGCATCATCGCTTGAAATAAGCTGGATAATGAATGCGATGCTCGTGTTGTTGAGCGGCAGCATCGTCGTTCAACAGAGGAGAATGCACGATAGAAAGTGACGATTGACGGCTGACGATGGATAATTATTGCTCATCCATCGTCAGATTGCGGGCAGTTGCTCAACAAACCGAAAAGTTTTGGTACGATACACAAATTAAAATGTACGCTGAGGCACAATTTCGTGAGCAACCCTGATATTCTCCCCACATCCGTTGAATCGACACGCGACCTGCTGGCAACCCATGAGTACATCGCCGACACTGGGTTGGCGACGAGCCTCTTTCTCGCACTCCGCATGGGCAAGGCGATCTTTCTGGAAGGTGAGCCCGGCGTCGGCAAGACGGAGATCGCCAAAGTTCTCAGCCGCGCCACCAATGCGCCGCTGATCCGTCTGCAATGTTATGAAGGGTTGGACATCAGTCAGGCCGTTTATGAGTGGAACTATCCGCGCCAACTGCTTGAGATTCAGGCGGGCGCGGCGACGGATGATATTTTTAGTGAGAAGTTTCTGCTCAAGCGACCGCTGCTGCAAGCGATTGACAGTAGCCACACGCAAGCACCGATTTTGCTGATTGACGAGCTTGATCGTGCCGACGAGGAGTTTGAGAGCTTCCTGCTCGAACTGTTGTCGGATTTTCAGATCACGATTCCGGAGATTGGGACATTATCGGCCGAATATCGCCCCATCATCGTCATTACCTCCAACCGCACGCGCGAAATCCACGACGCGCTCAAACGCCGCTGTGTCTACCACTGGATCGACTATCCCTCCCGCGAAAAAGAGCTAGAGATCATCCAACTCAAACGACCAACCATCGGCGCAGAGCTCGCAACGCAGATCGTCGATTTTGTGCAAAAACTGCGCCAAGAAGACCTCTATAAGCTGCCCGGCATCGCCGAATCTCTCGACTGGGCAGAGGCGTTGCAGCACCTCAACGCGGACGTGCTGACCGACGCGATGATTGAGACGACCTTAGGGATTGTGCTAAAGTATCAGGATGATGTGGACAAGGTGCGGCGCATTCTAAAACATTAAATCTTACCAATTTAGCACTACAGCGAGATTTCGATGGGATGATTGAATACAGCGTAAGGTAAATTGTATGGCACTGTCATTCCCGCGCAGGCGGGAATCCAGTCCCAGAAAAAGAATGGATACCTGCCTTCGCAGGTATGACGGGACTTACTTTACGGTGTATTAAAGAGCCTGTGGTTAAAACGAGAGACTGTTACACAAAGTGCGTTGAAACGCACTGCAAGCAACGCGCTTGAGCGCGTTTGGCGTATCAGCCTTCGGCTTTAGCCGTAGGATTTTGGCAAAGTCTCATTGTAGTATTAGGAGTAGGCAATGAACATATGGGAAAAATTTGATGTCGAAAAAAAGATTGTGGAAATACTAGAGCGTTCGGCTGGAGATGATGGCGGCCACCATTTCGGCACTCCCTTTATGACGGCCTATCAAATCGCGATTGCGTTCGCAGAAAGATACCCAGAAGCTTTTGCGTCTATAGGAAAGCCTATCGGCGGCAGAAATGTTGGGCAACACGACAGCTTATCTCGCTATTTAGCTAATCAGCTTTCTCAACGCATCAAGCGAGGTGATATAGTGACAAAGAGCGGTTGCACTATCGAGGGTGGTTTTTTGTCAAACGTATGTTTACATGATATTTCTTAGGAGTTACGCAGTTGAGTAGGCAAGGGTGTATTGTGGGTCAGAGAGATAGGCGCGAACAGCATCCCGAATGATACGAGCTTGCATCTCGAACCAAGAGAGGCCAGTGCGAAGGCGATGAGCTT
>JAUIAP010000068.1 GCA_030425205.1 Anaerolineae bacterium | reverse complement strand
ACCGCTCTCATGTTCCGTTTTTCGACACCCGTTTCATTCCACGTTCCGTTTTTCGACACCTGTGTTACACTCAATGGAACCTTTATTCCGTTTCGCGGAATACGTAAAATCCCGTGTCGAACCCTATCTGTTGCATACTCAACTTTCGCCCCGTTAAACGTCGCTTGCCCCAGCACAACCCCATTCTCATACATTTTGGTGAGAACGCGCAAATCCTCCTGTGTGCGTGTCTCAAGCAGTGCCAAACTGTTGGGACTAAAACCCGTCACCTGTTCCCGCGAATAGGGAACGGCGTAACGTTCCGCATTTTCCCACTCTTCAATGTGGTAACGTGAGAATGCGCTTTTAATCGCCGTCGTTTTGCCGCCCCGCTCCGCAATGACCATGCAGAACTTAAAGCGATAGTAGACCGATGCAAATATGCGATTCCAGTTGATAAATCCAAACAGCCACTCCCATTTATATTGATTGAGCAGCAATAATCGCAAATCGGCTGTCCCCTTATCGGTGTAAAGACCAGACGGTAAAATCATGCCAATACGTCCACCGTCTTGCGTGACGGCGTGCGCCATCTCAAGGAACATTTTGTACGAGTTTAGATCAGAACTTCCCTGATGTTGGAATGGGTGCTGTTTATCCGCAAACCCCAACCGCTCATAACGCTGTTTGCGCCACATGCGATGCAGGCGCGTATTCTCCCTTTTTGAACGACTAAAGCTAAACGTCGCCCCGTCCGTCGCGCCAAACGGGGTCGCTACATTTTTGCTCCAATTGCTCATCCCCCGAAAGTTGGCGTTGTATTGCAGCCAGTCGCGCTCGATGTGTGCGTCCGTCTCAAAGTACGCCACCTGATAGGCGAGTGCATCCTGCTTGGTGTAGGTGCGATAGAGCGGGTCGATGTTGGTGAAAAATTCCTGCGATTTCGGCTTGAGAATGTCCCACGGCGGGTTCTTAATCATCGCGTCAAAGCCGCTGCGCTGCGGGTTGAATACGTCGGGAAACTCCAACTCCCAATGGAAAAAGCGTTGCGACCGCGCCACCTGCGCGATGTGTGCCGCCATTTCGGGGGATGGATTCTCAAACGTTAGCGGCGTGGGGGCAGCGTCGAGCGCGTCGCCCGGCCAAAACCAAATCGCACACCACGTATCAAACGCCTGTTTCAACTGCTGGTAGGCGGGGTTGTTGACGATCTGCTCCCGATAGAGCCGCTCCCGCTCCGCGCTGTTGTGGACGGGCAGGTTGTGCAGGGCATCAAACGTCGTCAACGCCTCCGCGTGCAGTTGATGCGCCGACAAGCCGCCAAACATCAACATCTGATACCCCATCTGCTCGATCCATTTCTGCATCTCTGGCTTGATGACCTCGCTCTTGATGCGCTTGATGTCGGCCGTCCACCTGTCGCCGCTCTTTTCCGTCTGCCCCTTGCGCTTGCCGCGTGTGATCGTCTTCTCGTAAAAGTGATGCACAAAGCGGTCGTGCTTTTGGTCGCCGCCGTCGCGCTCCCACGCCATCACGGGGTAATCCTGAAAGCGATCCAGCCAGCAGCCGACGAGCGCGTTGCCACATTTGAGCTTGTGGTCGAGAAAGCCGAACGGCAGCGAGCGATCCATCGTCTCGATCCACAAACTGAGCTTGGCAAGCTCCACCGCCAGCGGGTCGAGGTCTACGCCATAGAGACAGCGTTCGACGACATACCGCTTGAGCCGCGCCCGTAGGCGGTCGTCAAAGTCGGGATGGTCGGGCGGCAGCGGGATCGGCTCATCGATCACCTCATTGGTCAACTGCCCATCTGCCAAGCGCACGCGCCCCGCGTCCCCATGTTGGGCAATGCGCTGATGGTAGTACAAGCTCTCAAACAGCGCGTCGGTCAGATAGCGCAGCGCAGCCGCCAGCAAAGAACCCGACCCCATCGCGGAATCACATATTTTGAGGGCGAGGATTTCTTCGGGTAGTTTTGGGAAGAACCCTCCCCTAGCCCCTCCCACAGGGAGGGGAATCTTGCTCCTCTCCCTGTGGGAGAGGCTGGATGAGGGTTCTTCTTCATAACACAACGGCTGCAACGTCCGACGCACCAGCGGCACGCCCAACTGTGGGCGCGTGTAAAATGTGCCAGACCCTTTGCGCGTCCCGCCCCAGCGCACCAAAAACCACTCGTCGGGCAGAATGACCCGTGCGATCAGGCGTTGCGCCATCGTCTGCACGGCCGCGTCGTACTGCTCACGCCTGTGGGCGGTCATTTTGCCACGCGGCTTGTTGACGAGCTTGCCGACCGTCACGGCGCGAATCGCCCATGCCTCCGCCTGTCCGCGCACGGTGGCGATGAGGTCGTCCGCTTCTTCTTCATCATCGGGGGTATCGGCCGAATCTTCCTCCTCTTCTTCCTCATCCTCTCCCTCACTTTCCTCATCATCATCCGCCTCCTCACTGACGACGGGCTTGCTTTTCTTCTGCAACTTCTCCACCAGTGCCATCACCGCCGCATCGTCCATCTCTTCCAAGCGCGTCAGCGGCAAGGCGGGTTGGTCGCCCAAATTGAGAAAGATGACGGGCTGATCGGCCGATGCCTGCCGCAGTTCAAAGTCGAGCAACCCCTGATAGAGAATCCCGATGTACTCCGATGAGAGATCGGAAAAATCGACGGGCGCATCGACCCACGTCGTCGTGCGACCCTGCCGCACCTTGACCCGACTGCGCGTCAACAGCGTCAAAATGCGCTGCATCACCGCATCACTCGCCCCGCTGCCCGTCTGCTCAAACGCCACCATCGCCCGACGGATCGGGTCGTTGGCGGTCACGTCTCCCGCCGCAAACAGCCGTCCCCCATACGCGGGAACGGGCAGCCGCTCATGCGTCGAGCCGCTGCCAATCAGTTGAAATAGTGCCAGCAGACGCGGCCACGCCCCCAGCCGACTGACCAGCCGCTCTGGGGTGTGGCGGTCTAGCTGTTCGCGCAATCCGTTGAGGCTATAGGCGTTGTAGTAAATCGGGTTGTCGGTCGGCAGGAGTTCACGCGCTTCGGCAAACAAAATGATGACGCAGCGCATGATGACGCGACAGGCGGCGATGTAAAGCTGTTGCGGGGTCAAATCGGGCTGGGCGGTGCGCTGGGCGTTGATGGCGGGCGCACACGCCTTGATCAACAGCTCAACCGCACGCCGCACGCGCTCACCCAACTCGCTCGACAGCTCCGCCTGCCCCGTGCGCGACGCATGGATCGCGGCCAGCAGCGGCGCGGGGTCTCCCGTCAACGCCTCGACGCGCAATAAATGGCGCAACGCCGTCACTTGGTCGCTCGGCTGTCCCTGCTCAAACCACTGTTCGCTGTCCCACTCGGCATATGCGTCGTAATCGCTCCCCGCATGGATCAGCCGCCACTGCACGCCATTGGTCAGCAGCGCGAGCGGGTTTTCCGTCTTGCGTAACCATTCGAGCGTGCGCGAATAGTCGCGCCGCCCTTTGCCCACCCCGACGCGGCTCGTCTCCTGCACGTAAAAAAGCGGCAGCGACAGCCCGCCATTGGGCGCGGTGTAGACGGCACGCGGTCGCCACGTCTCGCCTGTGATCAGCTTTTGCGAAAATGACTCAGGCACGTTGCGCCCACGCTGCCAGCCCGTCAGCCCCAGCACGCGCTCAAACAGCGTGTCAAACAAAAAGTTGAAGCGACTGCGATCTGTCCGCAGCGTCAACAAATCGCGCCGCAACTGCTCGACCATCCACTGCGGCAGCGGCGGCAGCGGTTCGCCAAAAAATTCGCGCAATTTGGCAGGGGCGATGAGGAGACCGCCGTGTTTGAGGGATGCCCACCAGTTGAATGTTGTGTCTGACATAATTGCAATTGTAGCGTCGTGGCTTTAGCCCGACGTTTTCGATGCGAAGCTGGTAGCATGGGGATTTATTCCCATTGTTTGGCGATGGCGAATCTGTGCCAATGTATCGGCATGAATGCCGATACTACAGGGCTACGCCATCGAAAACATCGGCATAAATGCCGACGCTACAGGGTTTACATTTCAATTTTGATTGTCCTTTTGCGGCAATCGAATTTCAACGGTCACCGGAAAAACCTGCACCGTGCCGCGCAGTTCGTAGCGGCGGGGGAGCAGGTGGTCGATGACGCGGGATTTTTCGGCGATGAGTTGGTCGCGCAGGGTGGCGTAGTGGCGCGTGCGGCGGTCGAGTTCTTCTTGAATGTCGCGCTCACGCTTGGCATGTGCGCGGCTGGTCGCCTCACGACTTGCCTGAACGGATGGGAGCAGCGCGGCTTGCGTGTCGAGTTGCGCCCGCTCTGCTTCTAGCTTGTCACGCTCACGGGCGAGCTTTTGCAGCGTCGTCGTCTGCATGGCGCGGGTCACTTCGCCAATGCGATGGCGGAAACGGGCGCGTTCATCTTTGCGGGCTTTTCGGCCGATCACGCCCATCTGTTCGCGCACAACGTCTGTCCGCTCAAGCGCATATTGCTTGAGAAAGTCGCGCACGTCAAAGGCGATTTCATCCCATAAATTTTGGGCGATGGTGGGGTTTTTCGGCCGATTTGCCGCCCGATCTATCGCGTCATCCCCCGCCGCGACGTGTGCCAACGGCTCGCCCAACACATCCCCAAAAATCGGCAGTCGCAGCGTGTGAACCCAATGGTGAAACGACTCGCGCAACCCGTTGACCGCTAACTCTTCGACCGTCAGCAACAGCAGCGCGTCCGCCCCATTCGGCACATCCCCATAGCGCACCGTCCAGCGGCTCGGCGCGATCCCGCCGTCCCCACCGGGAAAACGGGCGCGGGCAAATTGTGCCAGCGCGTGTTGGAAAAGCGGGTGTCCCAAATGGAGCAGCGTGGTGTCGTGGCGCGGCCGAAAGACGGGGCGACCGCCGTGCCGCTGAACAAAAAAGGTGGGGTCAAACGTCAGCGTCGGCAGTGCGCCCTGCTTGCCGCGCAGCGTGTCGTCGATCAGCGTGCGCCAGCGCAAAAGCTGGCTGGGGTTGAGCAGTCGCACGCGCTGTCCATCGTCAAGCGACTCAAAGCGCGGCAGTCCGATGTCGATGCCAAACGCCTGCTCTAGCGTGTCGCGCAACGTCTCTGGGGAGAGGTCGATTTCGCGGCGTAGCCATTCGAGGGCGGCGCGTTCGGCCGAATGATCCGCCTGAACAATGTGTGGAATGGCGGCGATGTTGGCGCGTCGGCCGATGTCGCCGTCAAGGTCAGACAAAATATCATCGACGTTTTCCTCAAAATAGGTGAAGCGTCGCTCAAACGCCGCGTCGAACAGTTCGCCCATGCTGCCCAAATCTTCGCGGATTTGCTCCACCTTCTCGACCACCCGCGCCAAAAAGCGCAAATCGTTGTCTTCGTGGCTGCTAAAGTGGAAGACGTAGACATCGCGTGCCTGTCCGTGACGGTCGAGGCGGCCGTTGCGCTGGTCGAGGCGGGCGGGGTTCCACGGGATGTCGTAATGCAGGACGTTGCGTGCCGTCTCCTGCAAATTTAGCCCTTCTGATGCGGCATCGGTGGCGACCAAAATCTGCAGCGCGTCGGCGGGGTCGTTGAAGGCGGCTTTGATCAGCTCCCGTTCGCGGTCGCCCATGCCGCCAAAGAGCTGGCGAATCGCGCTCTCTTGCGGGTCGGCGTAATGGGTGCGTAATCGGCCGATTAGATAGTCGAGCGTCGTTTTGTATTCGGTGAAGATGATCAGCCGCTCATCGTCGCGCCAGCCGTTGCCGACGCGCAGCCGCTCGTCGATCAGTTGGGTCAGGCGTGTGAAGCGGGCATCTTCGTTGGGGATGTCGGGGTCGGTCAGGTTGAGGCGTGCGAGGGCGGTGTCAATTCGGCCGATTTCCGTCTCCAACTCATCGACAAACGGCAGTAGCCACGCCCCCGCCGTTTGTGCCGCGTGCTGCTGACGGCTCTCCGCTTCCAAATCGTCATCCAAATCTTCCTCAACGGCGCGTTGGGCGGCGGTCAGCAGCAGCGTCTCGGCGCGTTGATTTTCGGCAACCCCCTGCTTAAAGCGTCGCCATGAGTCTTCAAACGTAAACGGGCAGGAGAGCAGTCGCTTGTTGAGAACCTCGACGGCAAACGCCCCCGCCACCTGTTCACCGCGTGGACGCTGGGCGATTTGGGAACGGACAGCGCGGCGGAAGGCGGCAAAGGCGAGCGAGAGGGTGTGTTCGTTTCGGCCGAAATACAGCTCTTGCGGAATCGGCCGACGTTGTGAAAAACGTGCCGTCTCCCCATTTGCCACATCTTGCGCGTTGATCTCGCGCTTCAAGCGGCGCACGACGACCTGCTCAATTCGTCGCTTATCACCAGCGTTAAACTCGCTCGTTTGCGTAAAGCGCACGGGGTCAAGCTGTTCAAGCAAGCCCGAAAAGCTGCGCGTGTGTCCATTGTGCGGGGTCGCCGTCAGGAACAGCTTGTGTTCAAAGTAGGGCGAAATTTGGCGCAACATCTTGGCGAGATCGCTGTCATCCCCAAACGGCGCGGGCATCAAGTTGTGCGCCTCATCGACAATCAGCAAATCCCACGGCAGTTGTACCGTGCCAGCCGTCTGGCGCGTCGTCGTCATAAACTGCTCCAACACGTCGGGCTGGCGCAAATAGTAGTATGAGCTGATGATGCGTGGATAGGTGCGCCACGGGTTGGCATCAAAGCCAAGCCGCTTCTGCACGGCAAACGTTTCGGCGCGATCCACCACGTCAAAATGGAGCGAGAATTTGTCCTGCATCTCCTGTTCCCACTGCGTTCGCAGCGCGGCGGGGGTCAAAATCAGGACGCGCCGAATGCGCCGTCGCAGCAGCAGTTCGGTCAGAATCAGCCCCGCCTCAATCGTCTTGCCCAGCCCGACATCATCCGCCAGCAGCATCGAAATGCGCGGCATCTGCATCGCTTGCAGCACGGGCATCAACTGGAAATCCTCGACCTGCACCGCGCCAAACATTGGGGCGGTGATCGTGCCGTCGGCGGGTGCGCCCGCAACGGCAAACGGCGCAAGGGCTGACCAGCGGGTGGCGCGTTGCAGGGCATCGAATTCGGACGGGAGCATGGGGGGATCGGCCGAAATATCAGGCAACGCATTCGGCTCCAGCAGCGTCGCGTTCGGCTCAAACTCCCACAGCAGCGTCTCCTCACTCACGCCGTCTGCGTCGGTGTATTCGAGTGTGACAAGGTGGGTGCGGCCGTCGTTGCCATCATACGGCTCGACGGCGGCGACGATGGCGCGGCGGTTGCGAACGGTCGCCATTAGGCCGACGCGGGGTTGGGAAGGGGCAGTGTGGGTTCTTGACATAACTTCGTTGACAGGTTGCTGTTTTTGGTTGGGTGGAAGCATTCTGTCGGAACGAGGTAGTTATATCATTATTGAAGAGTGGGAGCGACAAGATCGCCGTGACTGTGCGCTTAGCGACAACATCCGCACTCATATGTCAGACCTTCTTACAAACGACCACAAGGTATAAGATGGCAAAAAGAAACGGATATAATGCACAAAAAGACAATTGCTAAAACACCTGTATTTAGGCACTGAGTAGATCGAAACCCCACATATAGGGTTTTGCTCTTGCTTCATCAGCATGGTATTGCTAAGATTCTTCCATTACGAAATCATTTGTTGTACTAGCGCACGGAGAAGAATTGACAGGCGAGCTTGTCGTTTTCTGATCCGTGCGTTTTTGTTGTTGTGAAATGATTTGTGAGGATAGAAATGTTGTGAGACAAGCAGCCTTTTTATTCTCAAGATGGGTTATAGGGATGCCAAGACGAATAAGTGATGCGATGGGTGTCAGCAAAGAGGATTTGTGGGAGCAGGGAGCGTTTGATGCATTTGTCGATATCGACTCTCGTTTTCATATCGATCCGCACTTACTAGAAGCGTGTCAAACGCCAGAGCTGCAAGGAAGCTATCAAAAATTTTTAAAGCATTTTGAAGATGTGCTACGTGTCCTAGCCGCATCAAAGCAAACAGGAGATCGGTTTCACCGAAAGGCTGTAAAGATGTTGCAATTCAAAGAATTGCCCTTTGTATCATTGGGCTATGGGGGAAGTAGCAAGAGCAAGAAAAAGAAACGCCGCAGCGGAAATGGCATCGGTCCGAAGTTGGCGGGAATGCTGGCAGAAACAGCCCGTGATTTAGCAGAAGCTGGCCTACGCGACCCAGTTATTTTCGAATTGATGGGACTGTTGCAGGAAGGAATTGGAGCAGATCGTATTAGTGATATGACGGGCCGCATCATTGCAGAAGCGTTGATAATTTACTCAGTGCGAGTAGCAAAGAATTTGAATGCGCCGACTATACCTTTGCAATATGGACAAAAGCAGTTTGCCGTACCCTATGACCAGCAGACACATCGTCCAATTCTGCTTGTGCCACGCGAGATATTGAGGCCGCTACCGATTGCGGAAGATTGGTCAGACATTGATACGGTATGTGCATATAACAAAAGATTGCGAGAGGTCGTTAACGCTTTAGTCGGCGACAGCTGGAAAGATGCAAGGCGCAAACTGCGTAAAAAAGACCTAAAGCAAGCCGTTATAACCTATCCTGAGTTAATGCGAGATTTGTTACAGCAGTACAAGGATAAGCCTTCTGATCCTTATGACTTTGAAAATGATCCCCTTGGGGTCACTGTGTGGCATGACATTGCCACTGAATACGCAGAAAAGTATCCATTATCGCTAGATGGCGTGACAGTTGTTACTCCTGAACAACTGCAACCTGTGATTGTGCGAATATGCAAACATTTTGGCAAGCTATTAAGCAAGCATGGTTTGAACGCATTGCTATATGATGATCAAGAAAAGCTAAGGCAAGAAGCATTCGGCAGAATGCTATTTTTTGCCATTGCTGACGCATACTGCAAGGCAAATAATCTTGACATCAATATTGACCACAATGGTGGAAAAGAGGCACTCACATTTCGGGTTAGTCGTGGGTACAAGGCGCGATTGCAGGTCGAAGTGAAATACAGTTCAAATGGGCATACCTTGATACGATATCAAAGGGCAATTGAAAATTATCAAAGGGGAGCTGCTGATGCACATTTCTTCTTGATTATCCGCACCAAAAACTCAAAGAACTTGGTCAGTAGACTTGAAGAACTACAGCTAGAGGAAGACATTTCAAAACCTGATTTGATGATTATTGATGCTCGGTTGACTGAACAAACACAGTGGACACTCTGGCAGTATGGCGCATCACTCAACGGAAATAAATCAGGTGAAATAGCATCAAGTAGGGCGGTCTTGCCAGATGAAAATCGGCAAACCTCAGAGGACTTGTCAGAATTGAGAAAGTTGGTGGAAAAACTTCATAGTGAGACCCGTGCTGACATCAAACAAGACTTTGCGGAGAAGTCTATTCTCATCGCAGAACATCAAGAACGCAACTTTGTGCGCCAGTTCAGACTGCTACAAAATCGTGAACTTGTTACCTGTCCTAATTTTTTCACAATTCGCCAAAAAGCGGTCAACGGCGTGATCGTCCAAAACGAATGGTACATCCAGCTTTATTGCCAACAACCAGGCGCGTGGCATCCGACTGGAGAGCCATATGTGATCAGCGAGCAGCGCGAAATCATCGGCAAGGCGATGCCCTATCTCAAGCTGCTGCTCAAAACATTGAAAGTGGTTGCGCCGCTGGCAGGGGTCGCGTTGGCGTTGGCGGATGTGGCGGGGGATGTCGATGTGCCAATGCGCGAGTGGGCGGATGAGATCAAGGGTGACTTTGAAAATGAGGTCAAGCTGATGGGCGAATTCGTCAAGGCGACTGCGCCGTTGGCAGAGATTGGGGCGGATGATGACGGTGCGCTGATGCGGTCACATTCGAGTCGGCGTGAGTTTGAGCCTGTGGGAGCGGCCGATCTCGCGCCCGTGCGTCAACTGATGGATATTTTGGCGGCGCAGGATGCGGCGGCGGGAAAACCGAAGTGGCGCGGGTTGAAGCGGGCGTTTACGCCAGAGGGGGATATTTTGTGGTTGGATGAGGCGCATTTGCAGACGTATTTGAGTCAGCGGAAACGGCCGGAGGATGTGCAGGTGGGGTGACGGTTTGCAAGGCCGCAAACAGATGGGGGCAACTCAGAATAATAGTGGCCGAAGCCAGAACCGCCAAGAGCGCATCGACCAGCAGCTCACTACTCAACCAACAACCAATGGCGTTTATCCGACCAACCTACAAAGATGTGAGAGGTTGCCCCTTTCCCGCGCCAGATTACTTCCCCATATTGCCGCTCAACTGCAAACTGCAACCCGCTCATGGCTGGTTGGAATCTCTCTTGAAACGGATACGGCTGTTTATAGAAATGTGCCAACATCTCATGCACCGCCTCAATCACGCCGGCTTGGGGCAAAAGTGAGAGGTAGAAATTCATCTGCCGCCATGTGTAGGCCACATTTTTGACCTCCACCAAGCGTGCGTGCCAATTGTTGGAGCGCAATTGTAAGCGCGTGCAAACACGTGCAAAGCAGTGCTGCACCATCGTTTGCAGCGGCATTCCATCGACGAGGTCAAGTGCATCAAACAGGGGCGCGAGATTCTGCGTCGTCAGGATTTGCTGCTGCTCGATGACCATGCCATTTTGGGGAGCGGGTGTTCCCCACCCTGCGGACAACAAACCTGCCCGCTTTATACAGTGTTGGGCAAAATCCTTTCGGCCAATCCCTGCATACTCAATCTCATAGTAAGTCGCGTACAGCGTCCCCGCCAGCAACTCGCCAGCCAACTCAGCCGCTTCGCCAAACTTGGGCGAGAACTGTCCCATGAAAATATCGGCCGCCACCTCCTCTACGAGTGGCAAATCCAGCCCCACCTGCTGGGACAGGGCCACCACTTCTTGCAGCAGCTTGTTGGGCAAGATGGCGTGTGGAAAGGCAATGAAGTTGAGCCGCAACAGCCGCGTCAAAATCGCTCGTGCCGCTTGCTGCGTCGCCTTGTTGTCGCTGCGAAATGGCTCGATGGCGGCGACCCATGGCAGTTCGGCAAACTGTACCTGATGTTGCAGATCGAGCAACATCAGCGACCGCCGTGCGCGAAAGGCGCGATAGAGCGCGGCATAGAGTGAGCGCAGCGTCGGGTTTGAAATCGCCTGTGTGCGGGTGTGTGCGGTCAGCTTGGGCATCAGCACCGCCAGCGTATCGCCTGACGTGACGATTCCCTTTTCGACCAGCGTTTCTGGTGTGGCAATCAGCGCCCGCTGCACAATTCTTTGTATGGAGGGGGGAATCTCAATTTCGTCATTGTGGAGGGTAATCGGCCGAATCGCCTTCGCCACATCATGCAACCCCTGCTCTGATGGGAACGCCTGCAACCGCTCAATCAGTCGCTCGGCGATCTCCTCATGCGTCGGCGGGGCGATTTGGGTACGCTGATACGTCCGCAATGTCTCACGTTGGGGGGTGTTGGGTGCCCCGCGTGTGGCGATGGTGCGAGCGAGAATGAGGCGAATTCGGCCGATTTCCCGTCCCGTCAACCCCTGCGGCACACGCACACAGCGTTCCAAATAGTGGTGTAGCTGCCAAAAGCTCTCTTTGCGGCGGTTGGGCTTCTTGGCGTAGCGGTGCTGTTCCTGCGCGACCGCGATGTCGTCTAGCAACATTTGTGCGCGGTCGCGCCAATCGGCAGGATAGTGTTGACACGGCCAGCCTCCAATTACGGGAAAACGCCCCGTCGCGGAAACAGTCCAATCCCCATCCGTATTCCGCGCCATCTCTGGAATCTCCCCCTCCACCGTTTCCAGAAAAAGTGCGACGAGCTGATCATACAGCGGGAGCCACACGTTTATCGTCTCTGTCTGTGCTGCCATCTCAAGCGTGGGGATGATGTCGGATAATCGGCCGATAACCTGCCCCACCGACTTCAAAAAGACAGTCGCCTCATCTTCTTCTAGCTGTTGGGCAGGCACGGGATAAAACCGCAGCGTGTCAAAATAGGGTAGCAGTGTATCGAGCAACGCCCGTGCCGCAGCCGACTCGCCGCGTTCGGTCAGCCACGCCACGACAAGCAATGCCCCCTCCTCTGGCACGTTGAGCTTGTATTGACCGGAGCGCAACCATGCATTCAGTTGCGCCAGCCCGTCCTCCGTCAGAAAATGCCGATTGAGCAGCCGTCGCCCTTCTTCAATCGAAACGGGGCGATCCAGCGTCGCCAACCAGCCTGCCTCATGCGGCTGCAACGCCCCGCCCGCCAGCAAGCCACCCGTCGCAAACCCGCCCGTGATGACTTCCAACGTCGCCCACACCGGCACATTTTGCACGGGTTGGCGCGCCCCAATGTTGAGCGACCCTGACAGCATCCCGTCGATCACCTGCGCCCACTTGTGCGCCTTCGTCTCGGCTTGCACACGCGCAAACCAAGTCGGCTGCGCCTGTGCAGCACGCAGGGCTTTCGCCAACTGCCATTGCGGGTAGCCAAGCTGAATCGTGGGGCTCTCGTTGTCCATAAGTCCAAAGGCTGGATTTGAACCAGCACCCTTTCGGTGAAGAGCCGAATGCTCTGCCAGTTGAGCTACTTTGGAACAGTGATGTTATTTTAGCAGATAGATTGCGCTGGAAACGTCTTTACGCCGTCCACCATCCATAAATGTCGACAAGGGAAGCTGTAGACGTTCTAATAATGATTTGGGGTGATGTTTCGGGATTAGGAAGTCCCGAAACCCAACGCTCTTGACGTACTGGTACTGGCGGCAACCCAGTGGTAATTGCTCTTGTGATCTATCACTGGTACAGCATGCGCGACTTCCAGCTATCCACCCGTAGGTATATAAATTCAACTATGACAGACGAGCAACCCGACCGCACAGGCGGCATCGACTTCAAAACACAGGGCGGCGATGTGGACATTCGCGATGACGCTATCGGCCGAGACAAAACATCTTCATCAACCTGTTGCGCGGCAAACCCATTAGCGGTTTATCCACTTGGTACCTTCCAGATTCACTCAAATAACATTGTCGTGGTCGATGCGTTTGGTTCGGCCGAATATGCCGTAACAGTCCAGAATGCAATGCAGGGCGCATGGCACGCCTATGCTGGTGTCGAAAATGGAATTCATGTTGCCCTGTTTGCCTATCATTCCACCGCCCTTCCCGATGCGTTTCCATCTGCCCAGCAACTGCTTGCGGAAAGAGCGTGGCTCGAAGTTGGCGCGGTGCCGATTGACACGGCGACCTGCGCGATTGCTGAGGCTGTCAGCTACCAACCCCTTGTTGTTGAAGAATCTCACCATGAGATCACTGGCATCCGTGACGCATTGTGCTTTTCGCATACGGGATATGGGGATGGTGGGTACGCCGTCTTTACTGATACACAAGAAGGTTTAGCTGTTGCAATCGCGGTTCAATTTGTGCTTTCTGACGCGCTGATGCGCTCTTAACATCCACCTGCCAATTTGATATAAAATGGCTGAAAAGGAGATTGCCAGCACGCTCGCGCAATATCCAAATGTTGACCCGTAGACAGCTTATATGGACAAATCACGATGAATATCACACTCACTCGCAGTGAATTAACCACCCTACTCGAAATGGTCTCTCTCGGCAATTGGCTCATCAATAGCTATCGACCAGCCAATGAACTGCTTGCCAACTATGAAGACGCAGAGCAGATTCTCCTTAGACAAGCCTACAAGGTCGGGCTACGTGATGTCGTGATGTATGATAAAAATCTCGCACGCTTCTTTCCGACCAACAAAATGGAGGACACGCTTCAACCCTTCATCGATGCCTACGATGATGACAACTTCTGGACACTCCTCATTACGCGGCTGGCGCAACGCGATATTATCGCAGAGGCTGGTGGGATTGAAGCGTATGTCTCCCTAGACCGAGAGGAACGGTTCAAACAGCTTCTCGAACGTGAGGCACACTATGAGCAACTCGCCTGTGATGTTGGATTAGCTGCGCTTAAGTTTGTCGAATCCAATGCAAAGGATGACTCATTGCTTGAGACAGACATGCCAAAATAGAGCTTTAAGCGCACGGCCGATCAGTCAATTTGGACACTCTAGATACGCTTTTGCAACCATGCCAATGCCCCAGCCGTCTCTTGCTATTTCGACAACCACATCTATCAAGTGCGAGTAACCCATCGTCGCTGTCGTCTCGCCGCCTGATCGGATGAGACGGTCGTTTGTATTGCCGCCATCACAGTATGCGAGAGCGTACGCTGCTTACACCCGTCTATTGACTTTGACGCGCCCACTCTGCTCGGCCAACTGCGTCTAGCTCCTCAAAATCAGCATCACTTAGTGTGATGTCCCCAGCAGCGACATTTTCTTCTAAATGCTCGACTCGGCTCGTTCCCGGAATCGGCAACATCACTTCACTTCGCTGCAATACCCACGCCAGCGCGATTTGTGATGGTTTTGCCCCCATCCGTCGCGCCACATCCGTGAGGATACTCTCTTCTTCGGCCAACTTGCCCGCTGCCAACGGATACCATGGGATAAAGGCGATGCCCTCCTTTTCGCAGTAGTCGAGAACGTCTTCGCTCTTACGATGAACAAGATTGTAGAGATTCTGCACACTAACGACCTCGAAATGTTCCCGCGCTGCCTTGATCTCTTCCACAGACACTTCGCTGAGACCGACATGGCGGATCCAGCCTTCCTGCTGCATCTCCGCAATGACGGCAAATTGAGCATTCCGATCTGTCTCTGGGTCAATGCGATGGAGCTGCCACAGATCGATCTGCTCGACGGCGAGACGGCGCAAGCTCATCTGCACACATTGGCGCAGGTAGTGCGGTGCACCGAGTGGCACCCAGCGACCAGGTGCGGGGCGTGTTTGCCCACCTTTGGTAGCGATCGTGACATTTTCGTAGGGGTGCAGGGCTTCCCGAATCAGGTCTTCGCTGACAAACGGGCCATAAGAATCTGCCGTATCGATAAAGTCAACGCCTAACGCTCGCACATGTTTCAGCAATCTGATCGCTTCATCATGATCTTTAGGGTCGCCCCAAACACCATCCCCCGTCACGCGCATTGCACCAAATCCCAATCGATTAACCGTGATGTCGTTTCCCAACGTAATTGTCTTGTTCATAGATAGTTGCTCCAGTAATTTATAGATGGATTATGCCGCCTGTCGGATATGGCGACAACGTCACCACTGATACAAAGTATTAGTGACATAAAATCCCATTTCGTTCGCTACTGTCACCGAACCGACTCGTTCACATCACAATAATCCAAGCCATTTGTAACGCTCTGCGCGGTAGCGTTCATAACCTAATCGACCATCGCGCAGCCCTTTCAACATCAGCGCAGCCTCTGTAATTGCCGCATCCAAATCATCGCCCCATGCTGTTGCTTCATCTCCCTCAGATGTATGTAGCACCACCGTATAGTTCGCACCATATCCTGCCGATACTTGAAATAGCACTGAGGTGCCAACTTCTTTAGAAATCGCCTCCTGGCGCATCAGGAAATAATGTTGCAGCGCAGACGGGGCGATGTGTGGGCGAGGAGGGAAAAGATCGTGTGTCATATTTCGGCTCTTATATGAATATACAGCCCTACGTCATAGATCGTTTGTTCTGGATTGTAAACCTCTATTTGCATCTGTATTCAGCGGGCAGGGTATGCGGGTGCTGTTTTTAGGCATCGCCCTAACGGCGCATTGAATCTGTATAGATCGGATGATGGCACGGTTGCGTTTGTGCGTGATAGGGACATCTGGCTGTATCGCAATGGAGAGGTGTGGCAATTGACGGAAACGGAATCGGCCGAATCTGCCCCCACATGGCCTCCCACCAATTGATACAATTTTTGCCGCCAAGTCGATTAACATGGTCAATGTCGATGTCCGTTTTGAGCAGTTCTTCGATAATTGGAGGTGGTGGGGAATTCCGCACATGCAGCGAGATCAATCTCAAGGACACAATCCATAAACTGCACGGTGATCTCGGCCGAAAACAGCCACATTGACGACCCCCATCTCCTGTTCTACAATCAATTGCGCGTCAAGAAAACAGTCAACTCAAGGAGCCACAAATGGCAAACAATACCGAATGGCAAGTCGTTATCAATCACGAAGAGCAGTATTCAATTTGGCCGAAAAATCAAGATTTACCCAAGCAGTGGCGACCCGTCGGCAAATCTGGTTCCCGCGAAGAGTGCATGCGCTACTACATTGAAGAGGTGTGGACAGATATGCGACCGCTGATGCTCAATCGCGGCCGCTAAACGTCCGCCTTTACCCAACACGCTGCCAGCTTAGCGCAGCGACCTCGCCAAATATCGGATGGATGTCGGCTTCCCAACCGTGCTGCAACCGTTGGATTGCACGACTCGATGGCAGATCACCAGCTACCTGTGGGAGCGGCCAGTGTAATGTCACCCAATACAAGCCAAGCTCGCTGATTGTGTGGTGGCATGATAGGCGTTGCCAATCGACCGAAACCTTCCAACGCTGGTGTGAACGACCATTAAACGCCAGCCGCAACGACGGTGGCTGGGAACGTTCTTGCACACCATAGCGCGGTAAACGGACAGTTAAATCGAGTCGATACATCCCTGCGACTGGCGCAACGAGACACAGTTTTGTCGTCGGCCATGGCGTGCGGTAGAAGGCGCGTGTCGGCTGCATCACATCGGGCATTGTTTGTGCCAATGGCTCGGCCAAATAGTCGCGGAACGATAGATCCGCTTGCGCCGTCGCCCAGCGTGCGATCCATGCGCTGACCTCTGGCGCGCTCATCGCCCCCGTCTCCACAAGCGCACGTTGCATGGCAGCGATCAAGTGAAAATCGCGGTACGCATAGTGTAAGCCGTGTTGTAGCGTCAGCGGCGCGACCGATTGTAAGTTGCGCTGCTGCACGCCCGTGAGCGACAACGGCAGCGGTGTGAAACGCAGTCGAATCAGGTCACGCATCTTTTGGATTATCGCACTGTCACTTGCCAACGCCTGTTTGCACCAATAGACGAGTAATTCCTGTCGGTCACGCACGGGCAGATGGCGATGGGCGCAATGGATGGCTGCCCCAAATTGTGCGGTCGCCCTTATCGCTGGCGCAACGGTTGGCGTTGCGGTGAGCGTTTGCCACGCCAACTGACGACCCGTCAACACACGGATACATTCGGTCGCAATTCCCGCCACCGCCACCTGCATTCCCTCTAGCGTCAAATGACAATAATCGAGAAAGAGTCGCCGTCCCAGCAGGGGCGTGTCGTTGACCTGTTCAAATCGCAAGGGCAGATCGACCACGCCCCAGTCAAAGCGCGTAACCGCGCTACACAATAAGGCTTGGTCGTAGCGCGTCACACGCGGTGCGTTCATGAAGCAGCTTGCCGCATATTGGTCACTTTCGATTTCGTCAAGTCACGCCTCCCGTGCCGCGCTGAAATCAGCCCGTCCTTGTTGCGCTGTGGCGATCAGGCGATGGGTTGTGGGACAGTTACCACCATCCAGTTTTTGCATTAACTCAGCCGATTGCAGCGCAGCATCCCAGCGTCGGTTGTCCAAGTCGGCGTGCGTTTGCGCCAATAACGCATACCAGCGGCCGACCTGCTGTTCGGGCAGCCACTGGACGGGCTGCCGACTCTCCCAATCGGCCAGATTAACAGCGGGAATCACCAGCACGACGCGAATATCGGTCGATTGCGCCCATTCCGCAATCTGTTGCAGCGTGGCGGCCGCTTGCCCTAGCCGCTGCCGTCGTGTCTCCGCCACCAGTTGCGCCATCCCACCGTGTTCAAGCACAACACCGACCGCCTGCCGTGTCGCGATAGATGGATAGTAGGGCGACGCTTGCGGCGTTTCGAGCAAATTCCAATTGTTGCCCACAAAGATCACCCACACATCAGGCTGAAGTTGCCGTGACGCAGCCACCGTGTCAAGCAGGGATGACAACGTTTCGTTGGTTCGCGCCAAATCGATCACCTCTAGCGTCTGGTCGATGATCGAAAGCTGCTGCTGTAATAGTTTGGCAGGCGTGACGTGGGGCGCATACAGATAGCCAGCCGCGACCGACTCGCCAAAGAAGCAGATGCGCCGTACACCGGCTGCTTTATGGGCGGGGATGACGAGTCGCTTGGCGTAATGATCGCCCAAGGCGGTCGGCTGCAGTCGCACAAAGTACAGCCCGCCGTCACGGATTTGTGGCTGCCAAATGCTGATCGGGATCGCGTCAGACAAAGGTATAAAGTCGCTCATCAATGGCGTATCCTGTTGGTGCGTTGGCCGCGTGCCACTGTCGTGCCTGTTCGCGCCAGTTGGCGGGGAGTTCCGCTCGTTCGATGACGCAATTCTCCAGAACGAGCAGATCGATATCTGAACGGGCAAAGCATAACAGCGCGTCGGCTGGCGTACAGACAATCGGTTCACCGCGCAGGTTGAATGACGTATTGAGCAGGATGGGACAGCCTGTGCGAGCATGAAAGGCGGTGAGGAGAGCGGCAAGGCGTGGCTGGCTGGCGGGATCAACCGTTTGGGGTCGCGCCGTGCCATCAACGTGCGTGATAGCGGGGAGATCGAGTGGTGACTGGACAGCGCAGGTTTTTAGCATGAAGGGTGAATCGTCGGTGAGGTCAAAGTGATCGGTGGCGTGCTGTGCCAACACGCACGGCGCAAACGGGCGGAACGACTCGCGGTATTTGACCTGCTCGTTGAGCCGTTCGCGCATCTCTGGGAGCAGCGGGTTGGCGATAATGCTGCGTGCGCCGAGTGCGCGGGGGCCGAACTCCATGCGCCCTTGAAACCACGCGACGACCGCGCCTGTGACAAGACGATCTGCAACATAGGCATTCAGCGCGTGGGGGTCAAAGGGTTGGTGGGGAATTTCGGCCGAATTCAACAACGACACAATCTCCTCCCCTGACCAACGCGGCCCCCAGTTGACGTGCTGTATGCGACGCGCTTTTTGTGTGCCTGCCAATTCACGGGTTGCCAATAACGCCGCGCCGATTGCCCCACCCGCATCCCCTGCCGCTGGCTGTACAAAGAGCTGGTCAAAACCCGCCATGCGCTCAATCTTGGCATTGGCGACGACGTTCAGCGCGACTCCACCCGCCATGCACAAATTGCGGCTGTCAACGCGGTGTCGTAAATAGCGCGCCTTTTCAATCAACACCTCTTCCAGCAACCGCTGCACACTGCACGCCACATCACAATGAAACGGTGTGATCACACTCTCTCGTTGACGTGCGGGTTGTCCCAATAGTGCCAATAACGCCTCGCTGTACATGCGGTCGCCCTCAATAAAGGCAAAGTAACGCAGATCAAGCGCAAACTGACCGCGTTCTTTGACCTGCACAAGCTGTCTCAGCTGTGGCAGATAGCGAGGTTCACCATACGCAGCCAGCCCCATCACCTTGTACTCGCCACCATTGACGCGGAAGCCAAGATAGGCGGTTAGTGTGGCGTAGAGCAAGCCTAGTGAATGGGGGAACTGCACCTCTTCAAACAGATCGATGCCAGTCGCGTCACCAAACCCATAACTCGTCGTCGCCCACTCCCCCACCCCGTCAACGGTGAACAAGGCGGCCGACTCAAATCCAGAACAGTAGAACGCACTGGCAGCGTGTGACAAGTGATGGTCATAGAAAAGCAATTGTCCGCGATAACCAAGCTGCTCAGCAATCATGCGTTGCACCGCACGCTGATCGCGCACGCTGCCTATCATGCGCGTTTCTGTCTGCTTAAAGTAAGCTTGACGCGCCACTTTTTTGTCTGGCATCTCATAAAACGCGATGGCATCTATTTGTGTGATGTCGATGCCACCCGCTTGCAGACAGTAGCGAAAGGCAGCGGTTGGCAGACGGGGGTCATGCTTGCGACGCGAAAAGCGTTCTTCCGCAGCGGCAGCGACAATCTCGCCATTTTGAATTAGACAACAGGCAGAATCGTGGTAAAAGGCGGACAATCCAACGATATACATGGGGTTATTTTACCTGTCCTTACGATGGTATGATATGGGCGAGATCGCTGTGCAAAATCTCGCAACCCCGCAGCCATCTAAGCCCATGAATCCTATTACTGCCGAGAAACGCCCCTACTCTCCGTCTGCAAACGACTCGGTGCGAATGGCAGCTATAGCGATCTGCTACGAACCTATCTCGCGCAGCCAGTCACGCCACTTATGTGGTCGGTTTCGCACGATATAGTTTGACTAGCTTGTTATTTTGGATGGGACGGTCACTGTGTTCACGCACTCCCCGTGACAAAGGTTAATCCCAATTGCAACTGCTCGCCAAAATCGGCCAAAAACCCATGCCCCGCGATGTCCAGTTCAGCGAACCGCACCGCAATCCCATACGCGTCTTTGTGCACTTCTTGCAGATGGGGGGGGTCATCCCATTTACTCCAGATTTCACTCAGCCAACGTGACCGCCAGTCTCCTTCTCGGAAACCGCGTGCTGCTAATTGGCTTCCAGCACGCGGCTAATCTCGCTGCCGCAACTGGCGCACAACCCGTCGAGCAGGAGCGCACCTCGCCTAATGCGACCGCGATAGTCAACCATGCGCGTCTGTCGCTGGCAGTAGGCGCACCAACAACTTTCGAGAATCGCTTTCTGCTTGCCTGCTGGCAGCGTCAGCCACTTGGTGTGAGCAGGTTTGGTAAAGCGACGCTTGTACGCCAGTGCGGGGATTACCTCATACCCATGCCAGTCGTACCCTTGTTGCAATCGTCGGTTGACTTCGTACACGTCAAAGGCGGCGCGGTCAAACGGCTTCCCCCACCACTCTAGATATTCCTCGTGTTCATCATGGTCGGGATCGCCCATTGCGTCAAGAAAATTCTGCAAGCCATAGATACCGCCCACATCCTCTGGTGGACATGTACCCGCGCCGTCGAGACAAAATGGGTAGCTGCGCCTCACTGCAACGGGCACTGTCGCTTCTAGGACGAGGTCGTGCCACCAGTCATCGCCAAAGTCGTACTGATAGCTACAACGCATGCCGACAGTGGGCAACAGCTCCGCAACCGTCACCCGCGTTTCGATGTAGCCGCTGTCGCCTAGTTCGTTAAAGTGCGTTTCGTCGGCGATCACCCAGCCGTCAATCTCAAACAGGTGCAGATGGGAATGCAGCCAGCCCATCACCGACTGCAACGTTAGGTGCAGATAGTAAAAGGAGTCG
>JAUIAP010000103.1 GCA_030425205.1 Anaerolineae bacterium | reverse complement strand
TTGGATTCGGCTGATGATGCGAACAGGTTGTCCGAAGCTGCGATGAGTGGGTAAAGTGACATAGCCCACTTCTCCGATCCCGATTCGGTCAATGGGCGACTTATTTTGTGTGGATTGACTGGAAATACGCACTCGGCTTGGAGATAACAGACGCAGGCTTCAATTTCTCGGTGTTGAGCGAGTTTCGAGACAGACTGTTGGCGGGGGGAGCAGAGGGGCGACTGCTGGAGAGGATGTTGAAGTTGTTCAAGGAAAAGGGGTTGTTGAACAAAGACGAGCAGCGCACGGATGCGACCCATATCTTAGCAGCGGTGCGTAACCTCAATCGACTGGAGATTGTGGGGGAGACGCTACGCTGTGCGCTTAATGTGTTGGCGCAGGTCGATCGTGAGTGGTTGTGTGAGCAGATCGATGCGGAGTGGTTTGCCCGCTACAGTCAACCAGTGACTGATTTTCGCTTGCCCAAACCCAAAAAAGAGCGTGAGGTGCTGGCCTTGGTATTTGGTCGAGACGGTGACCAACTGTTGAACGAGATTTTTCTGGGGTCAGCCCCTGCATACCTACGCCAACTACCTGCGGTTGAAGGGTTGCGCCAAGTGTGGGTGCAACATTACTATCATGACGGGACGGCGTTGCAGTGGCGAACGCAGAACAATTTTCCACCGTCCGGTGTGATGATCGCCTCACCATATGACACCGAGTCACGCTACAGCCACAAACGTGGTATGGAGTGGCGCGGTTACAAGGTACATCTGAGCGAGACATGCAACGACGATGCGCCCAATCTTATCACGCAGGTGACAACAACCGATGCCAGCGTGCAGGAAGCGAGTGTCATCATGGGGATTCAGGGAGAACTGCACGCACAAGACCTCTCCCCGAATGTTCTGCTAGTGGATATGGCTTATGTTTCTAGCGACCACTTGGTTGATTCAAAATTGATTATGAGACCGAACTGCTCGGCCCCGCTCGCCCCGCCAATGATTGGCAGTCTCGTCAGCCAGATGCGTATGACCAACGGCTGTTTGTCATCGATTGGGAGCAACAGCAGGTCACTTGTCCGCAAGGTAAGGTCAATCGTTACTGGAAACCCGCCTCTGGACCGCGTGGCAAACCGACGATACAGGTGCAGTTCAATAAAGCTGACTGTTTGGCCTGTTCCGCTCGCGCATTATGCACCCGCAGCAAGCAGTTGCCACGTCATATCACACTCCATCCACGACCACAGCATGAAGCTCTCATGACTCGCCGTGATTATCAGCACAGCGATGCGTTCAAGCAGCGTTACAAAAAGCGGGCTGGTGTCGAGGGAACTGTTTCTCAAGCTGCCTTCTCTTTTGGGTTGCGCCGCACTCGCTATCGCGGTCTTCACAAAACCCATCTGCAACACCTTGCCACTGCCGCTGCGATCAATCTTTGTCGTGTTGTCGCATGGCTCGATGGCGTTCCTCGTTCTGAAACCCGTTCGTCTCATTTCGGCCGATTAAAACCCGCTTTTGTCTGAAAAACGATTTCACGCTATTTCGCCAACAGCATCTATCCTGTCCTTGGCTCATAGATCGACCAAATTATCACAAATAGCTTGGTAGCGCAGATGACAAAACGCCGCCAGCAGTGTGTAGCGACGTGCGTCTGGATGGCGGCGTGCCTCGCGTGGAGGTTCACGGCGGACACGATCATGCAGCAACTTGATGACGTGAACTGGCACGTTGTCGAACAGAGCCGGTGGTAGTTGAATGCGCTGGATACGCTGCAACTTGTCAAGTTCGCGCAGGATGCTCTGCAAGCTGACGTTGCCGACATCGCGCTTGAGAATCGCAAATGGCGTGTAGGTGAGGTGTTTGCCATCGCTGGTGGTTGTCAGTTCCAGCAGTTGGTCGAGACGCTGTTTGATCGTCATTGAGAGCTGGGACGCGAGTTGCTGGCAGAGCTGCTCACTGTAGCGGTGCTGCGCGGTGCGGATGAGCCGTTCGATACGGGCAACAGTTGGTGGTTCAGCTTTGGTAAGCTACCCATAAAATGATACCAGCGAAAAGTGGAGTTTTCCGAGAAAATGAAGCCGAGGAAAAATCCAATGAAAAAATCGAGATTCAGTGAAAATCAGATAGTGAAGATATTGAAACAGGGAGAGGCAGGCGTAGGGGTGAACGACATCTGCCGGGAGCATGGAATAAGCAAAAGCACGTACTACAAGTGGAAGGCTAAGTACGGGGTATGGAGGCACGCGAGTTGTCGCGGTTGCGGGAGTTGGAAGCGGAGAACGCGAAGCTCAAAGCGATGTATGCAGAGTTGAGTTTGGACAATCGTGTGTTGAAGGAGGCGTTGGAAAAAAAGTGGTGACCGTCGCGCAGCGGCGGGAAATGGCGCAGTGGGGGATCGCAGAAAAAGAGTTAAGTGGGCGGCGAGCGAGTCGGTTGTTCGGGATAAGCCGTAGCGGGTTGCGTTATCGGCCGAAAATGCAAGACGACAGCGAGATTAAGACAGCATTGCCGTTGTACCAACGCGCAGCCGCAAACCGAAGGACAAAGCCAAAGTTGAGACAGCTGTCCAAATTGTCGAACGCTGGATTTTAGCACGACTACGCAATCATCAATTCTTCAGTATTGGGGAGCTAAACGCACAGATTGCGGTTCTTGCGGCCGAATTGAATGCCAAGCAGATGAAGCACCTCGACCAGTCGCGTGCCGAGCTGTTCGCCGCGCTCGACCAGCCGCTGCTGCGAGCGTTGCCAACCGACCGCTACGAATATGCCGAGTGGAAGCGTGTGCGCGTCAACATCGACCAACATGTCGCGTTTGACAAACGCTTCTACAGCGTGCCACACAGGTTGACGCGCAAGCAGGTGATGGTGCGGGCAACGGAACGAGTCATTGAGATTTACCACCAGCGACAGCGCGTCGCCAGCCATGCGCGGTTGCGTCACAAGGGAGCCTACGCCACCGTGCGCGAGCATCGAGAATGTGCAACATTTTGTGTAAACAGATTTAGGTTCACGTCAGCTAGATAGGAAATCTATCCTCAAAACGGATAGCTAATTGATTCAAGATTTTCGTCCAGTGCATCATAGGCTTTGTCCACTT
>JAUIAP010000102.1 GCA_030425205.1 Anaerolineae bacterium | reverse complement strand
CTCATTGTGTTCTCCTATTAGCTTCGCATCTTCTAGGTGAACCCAATGCTACTCGTCATATTTATTTTTGGTAGAACCCTTGCTACGACCACTGCCAGAGGCAGTGGCTATAATGATTTAGTATAAAAACCCTCACCCCAGCCCTCTCCCACAAGGAGAGGGAGCAAGCGTCTTCTCCCCCTCTAGCCTTTAGGAGGGGGGGCGGGGGGTGAGGGTCTTTGCAGCAAAGCCACTCTTTAGGAGTTGCCAGGGAGAAAGATCATGCGGATTTGGAGATTAGGTGTGCCGTTGACGCTGCTTGTGGTGGCAATCTGGTTTGGGAGACAGGTGGTTGCGGCTCCTGTGGCTGGCCTCACGTTTGTGCAGGAAGGGAGCGGAATTGAGCTGTTTTTCAATGGCGTGATGGATTTAGACGAACCGCACGGGGTATTGCTAGGCGTGCCGACACATGAGGGATTGCGGGTTGAGGTGATTTCGGCCGAAACGCACACCCACGTACAACAGACAAGTAAAGCGGTCGCCACCATCGGCGCAACGGGCTTCATGCGCGACCAGCCCGTTGTGCAAATCGAGCTAAACCCTATCCAGCCCAACGGCGACACCCCCACAATTTACACCAACCTGCACGTGCGCGTCAGTTGGGACGCGACAGCACGCGCCGCCACGCTGCGCCCACATCACCCCGCGTATGAGCAGGTGCTTGCCCACGCGCTCGACAACTACGCTGACCTCAATCGCCCTGCGCCAATCGAGACCCAGTGTGATAATTGTGTTTCGGGATTAGGAAATCCCGAAACATCGGCTGAGGGAGTGTGTTTCGGGAATTGCAATTCCCGAAACAGTGTTCCCCCTGCGCTGCGCTTGACTATCAAGGAAGCGGGTCTTTACGAAATAGATGCGGAGATGCTTGCGGCGGCGGGGTGGGATATGGCAAACACCTCTTTCGACAACATCCAACTGAGTCATCGGGGTGCGGCGGTTCCGCTGCTGGTGGAGGGCGACAAGCTGCGTTTTTATGGAGAGGGGTATGAAGATTTGTACGTGGCGGAAAATGTCTACTGGCTAACCATTCTCGACGAAAGCGGGTTGCGGATGGGCGAACGGGACGGCACGCCGACGGGGGCAGGGGGGGCGATGTGGTATACAGACACCATTCACCTCGAACGAGATAGCTGGTACGTCACCAATTTGACGCAAGCGGAGCCAGACGAAGATTTGTGGTTTGATGGACAGCGGATGCAGCCCAGCGGGTCGCGGACGTTGACGGTGACGCTCGATCATGTGGCGACGGAGCCATTGAGCGGAACGATCCGCGTCCATGCGAAGGGGCATACGGCGGCCGATCATGCGGGGCGCGTGCTGGTCAACGGCACGGCGATTGGGGAAATCGCGTGGAATGGCTTCGCGCCAGTGACAGGCTCTCTACATTATAATAATGCGCTGCTCGTCAACGGCGTAAACACGATTACCGTCGAGGCGATTGCGTCAGGCGACCCGTTGACGATGTGGTATCTCAACTGGGTTGAACTGGGTTATGCAGATCAGTTTGTAGCGGAGGAAAATGAACTCGCCTTTGGCATAGCCGAAAACCAAACCATCACTGTCACAGGCTTCACAACAAGCGTAATCACACTTCTCGACATTACCGACCCCTACACGCCACAGCGCATCACACCTGCGGCACGTTCTAGCCTGTCGTTTAGTGCGGAGGCCGGCCATCGCTATTTGGCGACAACCATTGTGCGAACGCCGACAGGGATTGTCGCTGATACATCAAGCAGTCTGCGAGACAGCACGAATGGGGCGGATTGGCTTGTGATTTCACATGGGGATTTTATAACTGCTGCACAGAGGTTGGCAGACTATCGTGCGGGTCAAGGGTTGTGGACGAGCGTGGTCGATGTGCAGGATGTGTATGATGAGTTTGGGGATGGGTTTTTCAATCCACAGGCGATTCGGGCGTTTTTGGCGCACGCCTATCACCATTGGCAGGCTCCCGCGCCGACGTATGTGGTGCTGTTGGGGGATGGGTCGCAGGAGTACAAGACGGAACATGGGAAGACGCACAACTGGATTCCACCGCGCTTGATTCACACGTTTGATTTCGGCCGAATTCCCTCCGACAACTACTACGTGACGTTTATCGGGGATGACCCGCTGGCGGAGATGCAGATCGGCCGATTGAGTGCAGAGACGTTGGAGATGGCACAGGGAATGGTTGATAATCTGATTTCGGCCGAAAGCCAACCCCCTATCGCTGACCCAACCGCTCTCTTCGTCGCCGATGATGATGGGCAGTTTGAGTCAGTTTCTGACTCACTCACCGACTTGTTGCCTGAGAACGTCACGCCAAAACAGCTTTACACCAGCCAATATACACAGCCCGTTCTGGCTGATGACATCATTGCAACGCTTAACGCGGGAACGGTTCTCGTCAACTACAGCGGACACGGCAATCATTACCGCTGGGGTAGCTACTTTGGTGGCCGCATCTTGATTGAAGACCAAATTGATGCGCTGGCGAACAACAATTCGTTTCCGTTCGTTACCATTGCCAACTGCTTGAACGGGCTGTTTTCCTTCCCCTACAGCTACGAGTTCTTCCCCGCCAATCAGTCGCTTGCCGAAGCACTCCAGCGGCAACAAAATGGTGGCGCAATTGCAGTTTGGGCAGATGCTGGATTGGGCTACAACAGCGGACAGCAAGCGATGCTAGGTGGGGTCTATCGCGCGTTTTTTGAGGATGACATAGATAAGATTGGCACAGCGACCGAGATGGGCAAGCTCGACCTGTACGCACAATCTACCTACTGGCAGCAAACGCTTCGCACGATGATTTTGTTTGGTGATCCTGCGAGTATGTTGAGTATATCGGCCGAAACGCCGACTCATGTTGTAGTGCGGGATGTCGCGGTGCAAGGTGAAATGCGTGCTGGATTGTTGGTTGGTGTTGCGTTGTTGATTATTGTGACGGCAATGTTTTGTTGGCGAGCTATCCAAACCGAGTATTGCATAGATAAATTAAAAACGATTTGTTGCGTTCAAAATCCCTTTCGCTAATTTTTGCGCTCTTTTGCTTCCCATAACGCCGCTTATCATAAGCACTAGTTGCTACGAAGAATCAGGATCGTCCGTCAGTGACTATGCGAAAGGAGAGTT
>JAUIAP010000067.1 GCA_030425205.1 Anaerolineae bacterium | reverse complement strand
CAAATCTAAACTTTTCGCCTTTGTCCAATACTTCAATCTCACCATGGCTAAACCCTTCCAATGGACTTCCAAGGGTAAGGCTCTCACTGCTTAAATAGGTCAGTTATTTACGCAGCAGTGTACTAGGTGAATAGGTTGTTCCAGCCACGTCTGGCACTTTGATGCGCCAGTTGGCGAGGTCAAACACTGTTGCGGGTGCGCCATTCGTGGTGGGGCAGATGCTGTTGGATACAGGCGGGCTTACATGAGTGACAGCAAATGTGTGGAATAAAACTTCACCTACCGTATCCAGGACGTTGTCTTGTGGTTGCGAACCGGCCGAGAAATAGAACTCATCATCTACATAGTCAGAAGGAGAGGTCTCTAGCAACGTAAAGTCGCGCGTCACTGTCTCGCCGTCTACGGTGACAGACAACACCCCATTCTCAACGGTCATGTCCCAGTCGAACGTCGTACCGACCGGGAACGACGTGTTCTGACTATCAAACCAGTAATCTTCATACGATCCGGGAGTCCCATCTGGATTGATTTGTCGCAGTTGTACGCGAATACGGTCGTTGTCCCACTGGATTTTAGCCAAGATGTCATCGGTTAGACTGTCCACTTGCGCGATAACATTTTTGCCGTTGCTCGGCTCTAGGGTAACGGTCGTCTGCGCACTCATTGTGTGCGTACCGGTGACGACCCAGCCAACGCTGCTCGAACTAGGGTCAACCATTTCACGCAACTCGCTGCGTGGGTATGTTGAACCGTCTGTGCCACCATCCACAGGTGCGTAGAACACCATTGCACCATCGTCTGTCAAACAGAAGAAGTCATTGTTGAGCGTTGCCAACTCACTAGGTGAATAGGTTGTACCAGCCGCGTCTGGCACTTTGATGCGCCAATTAGCAAGGTCAAACACTGTTGCTGGGACAGCATTCCCAGAGGGGCAGAAATTATTGCCAGTTACGGGTGGACTCTCAGCCTCCAAGCTGAAATCATCGAAACGAACATCCCCGCTACTTCCGTGCAGTCCATACACGTAGACAGGCAATGGATCAGTACCCGTCGTGAACGTAATTGTTACCTGTGTCCAATCGCTCACATCGAACGTTTCCATGAGGTCTACCACACGGCTAGCGTCATCAATATGTTCTGTGCCTTTGATACCAACGGCCCCTTCGCCTTTGACGTAACCGGCAAACTCATATTCTGTGTTTGCCATGACCTCAACACGTTGATAGAAACGACCGGGTGGGCCACTAATCTTTGCAGAGCCGAGTCCGCTGTGTGTATCGCCAGAAGCTGAAACAGGTTCTTCTTGTGTCCACTCGTTCAGTGAATTTTCAAAATCGCCGTTCAGAAGTTCTGAATTCGCATCAGGTGGGGGCAGCTGATAGTTCTCGTCCACGATGCGCTCATAAGATACATTTGTTAGCAGGACTTCCGATTCAGTGATGCCTAAGAAAGCATAACATTCTGGGAAGTCAAGTGGTGGATTCATTTCACTACACTTGATGCCACCATAGGGATGATTTTCATCTGTCGTCACTTGAGACTGCAAGTAATTGCCAAATTTAAGATAATCGGTAGGTGTTTCCTCCACTTCGCGTGTAATCGACTTGCCCATTGCGGTGACGGTGACCGTTCCATAGTCATTTTCTACAATGAGATCGAAGGTGTCACCTGCTTCAAGTGTACCGAAGTGAAATACGTCTTCTCCATAGTTAGGGAGGCCTTTTGTGCGTAGGCGCACGTATAGGTCAAATATGCCGTTTTTGCCAACACTGTCGCCAACAGGGTTATTACTCTCATCAACGAACTGCTCCGTTGAATCGGCATAATATAGCTTCATTAATGTTGGACTATCACCATGATATTGACTGATGATCGACTTGGCACCATCTGACATTGTCACCGTATATGTGGCCTTATACAGCTCGTAGGTTGCTCCCATTGGAAGACGATGGGGTTGGTCGATTTTATATTCATGTCGCCACCCGTTGCCATTTGTGGTTGCAACTTGTGCTTCTAATGGCAGAAACTTGAGTGTTGTGTCATTGATGAGTGGGTGGGGGGTGTCTCCCTCCAACTCGAACAACGAGCCGTCTGTGATGTATGCCGGTATGGGCGCGTCCTCTGCCTTAACAGGAATGGCAAAGAGTATGCCGCAAAGAAGCGTGAGCAGAACGACGTTTCTGAAATTCAATCTATTTGTGTTCATTCAATTCTCCATTTCGTTAGTGCAACGTTGCACTAAATTTACTGGACAATTAGAAAACAGTCAACAAATATGCGAATTTTGGGTAAAATACCAGCCTAACAGGCGATTGTTGGTCAATATGAGCAGTTTTTGGCTTGGTTTAGCACTCTCAATCGGACACGGGCTTAGTGTAACGTTGCATTAAATCATTAATGAGCGAGTGGCTGTATGAGGGGTTTAGTTGGTGAGGCGGCGGCTTGACATTAACAGGGGGCTGTTGTGAAATGTGTTGCGTCCTTCAATGACGTGTTAGCTATCATCTGGCCGTGCTTCTCTCCCCAATTGGGGGAGATTGGCTTTGTAGAAGCGGTTATATAAAGTCCTTTATTGACGGCGCGTTGCGCACCAAACACCAAAGTGTGCTATGGTCTCCTTCACCCGTTTTCCTTCCCTTTGTCAGCTTTGAACAGCATAGGCCGTTTTTGCTGCATCGCTAGGGGCCCCATGTCCTCCTTTCGCGTTCGCTATCAGACGATTGAGTTCGGTAATGTCGATATTCACGTACGCACGCTGCGCGACTTACAGCAACACGGTGATGCTGATGGAATCGCCGCAGATGCAGGCATCTCATCTGCCGCATGGTCACTGTTTGGTGTCATTTGGCCCGCTGGCAGAGTGCTGGCACACACAATGGCCGACTATGCGATTGATGGGAAGCGTATTCTCGAAGTAGGCTGCGGCATCGGTCTTGCCAGCTTGGTTTTAAACCAGCGGCACGCCGACGTAACGGCGACCGATTACCATCCAGAAGCAGAACAGTTTCTCAACATCAATGTGGCTCTCAACAACGGTCGGCCGATTCCATTCTTGCTCGCAACTTGGACACAAATACTGAACAGCTTAGGTCAGTTTGATCTGATCATTGGCAGCGATGTGCTGTATGAGCAATTCCATCTAGAGGCACTGGCTGGCTTCATCGAGCGTCACGCCAAACCACATTGTGACGTGCTGATCGTCGATCCTGGACGCGGCAATCACGGGCTGTTCAACCGGCACATGGTCGGGCATGGGTTTGTACACAGCCAGCAGCAGGCCTCTGCAATGCCGCTCGACTCCCTCGATGTGCCGTTTCGGGGCAAAGTTCTATCCTATCGGCGCACGCCAGCCGCAGACCTACAGGACAATCAGGCTTGATCTGCTTGCTATAGGCGTATCGGCCATGCTCGTGCGTAGCTTAAATAAGACGCTGTATACACGCTGAACGGCTAAAATTGCAAGGCTCAGCTCTTTCGATTATATTCATTACGCTTGGTAGACGATCTCGATGCCGCCATTGCGTTTTTCCTCGAACTTGGTCTTGAGCTAGAGGGCGCGCGCCAAATGTGAAACTGAAAAAGGAGTCACTATGCAGAAAACAAATCAGAAAACAGCCGTCATCACGGGCGCCGGTCGTGGCATCGGTCGTGGAATTGCGCTACACGCTGCTAGACTAGGAATGAATGTCGTGTTGGCTGGCATTGGTCTTGAATCTTTGACAAATACGGCTGCGGATATCGATCAACTGGGCGTACAGACGCTGATTGTCCAGACCGATGTCTCACGTCCTGACGCGGTCGAACAGCTCGCCGAAAAAAGCTATGACCACTTTGGCCGTGTCGATCTCCTTGTCAATAATGCAGGTGTCGCAGTGCCGGGTTCGCTGCTTGACGCGACGCTCGACGACTGGCAGTGGGTGATGGGGGTCAACTTTTATGGCGTGCTCTACGGCATCAGAGAATTTGTCCCACGCATGATGGCGCAGGAACATGGGAGTCGCATTGTCAACGTCTCATCGTTGTCTGGCGTTTTACCCGGTGGCGGCTCTTACGGTGTTTCAAAACATGCTGTGCTGGTGCTTAGCGAGTCACTCTACTTCGAGCTGGCGCAGCGCGAGGCGAATGTGCGCGTCTCTGTCTTCTGTCCCGGCTGGGTAGCTTCAGAATTCTATCGCGTTGATCAGTCGCGCCCAGCGCGTTTTCAAACGGCGGCCAGCACCATCAGTGAGCAACAACGGGCTGGCTGGCGAGAAGCGATTGAGCGGGGCATCTCTATCGAGGATGCTGCGCAGATACTGTTTGATGGCATTTCGGCCGATAAATTTTATATCGGCCCACAAGCGTTTACTGAACAAGTCCCGACACTTCCCGACGTAGTTCGCCAACGCGCCGAAAATATCATCAACGAACAGTCGCCTCAGCTACCCCAGTGATACGACTCGCACGTTCTGCTACGATCCCAAAGAGGTAAAGGGTGTTGACACCGTTGACACCGTTGATCTTGCTTATCTCTGCACCCGCAAAATCACTGCTTCCTCACCGCCTACAACAACCTCGTAACTCGGCTCACCATCTGTTTCCAGAACCACGCTGTAGCTCCCCGCTTCAAGTTCAATCGGAGCATCATCAACCAGTCCTGTGCCGACTACATTGCCTTCACTATCCAGCACGCGATAAGACACGCGCAACGCCTGTGTGAGCGACGCACTCAACTCTTCCGCATTTGTCGCGTCGAAGTAGCTGCCGCCGCCGATTTGCGCCCACTCTGCAAACGTCGCCTTTAGGTCGTCGTTGTCAATCGCAAAACCGACGATGTTGACGCGCACGTCGATTCCCTGCTCGCGCAAGGCGGCAATCGTAGCGGCGGGGTCACCGTCACACGTCTCTTCACCGTCGGTCAGCAGGATGATGATTTTGGGGCCTGTGACGCTGGCGAGATCGTCGCCGACTTGGGCGAGTGAGGCGGCAATTGCGGTGTTGGCGTTAGTCTGTGGTGTGATGGCGGCGATGGTGGCACGCAGATTCTCGCGTTCGAGTGGGGCAAGCGGCACTTCGAGATCGGTGCGGCACGCATAGTTGCCCTCACGGTTACCAAATGCACGCAGCGCAACGGGGACATCATCTGGCAGCACGTTGGCAACGATGTCATCCAGCACAGCCTTAGCAATGCCGATGCGCGTCGATCCGGCCAGTGATTGTTGCATACTGCCAGATGCGTCGATGATCAGCTCAACGGCGGTATTACCAAGGAGTGACGCGGATGCTTCGGCGTTGTCGCCCGTTGCGCTGGAAAGCAGTTGCAATGTGCCAGGGCCGGGTGGGGCGATTTGGGCGGTTTCGGCCGAAATCCCATACTCCTTTGGCCTTCTCAACCACGTCGCCGCGCGCGCAAATCCATCTTCAAGCTCTCTATCTGTTCGCAGCCAATCATAAAAACCGCCGTTGACGTGCGCCCAGCTCTGCATCTTATCCTGAAAGTTGGCTGGTTTTGCGCCAAGATTGATGTTGCTGTGGACGTGCAATGAAAAGATGCGCGGCTGGACGGCGCGGAACCCGTTCCACATTTTCGCTGTCGGTTGATAACCTGACTCAGCATCAGTAATCACGACAATCGCACGGGTTCCTTCTCGAAACGCCAGCAAATCGTTGGCAATCACGAGTGACTTCTCTGCCTCGCTCGACCCATGAGTACGTGGGTAGCTGGTCAGCGTCGCCTGAACTTTTTCGGGTGTGTCGAGCCACGCTTCGGAAAGCGGCATCGTACTGCCGAACGGCAACAGGTGTACCTCTTCTTCCCCCGCCGTCACATCTTCGGCAAACTGGGTGAGCGCACGATAGATCGCGTTGAAATAGGGGCTAACGCTGCCGCTGTTGTCCCATGTGAAGATGACCGAACGCGGTGGTTCAATCACACGCGCATAGACGGTTGATGTGTCAGCAGGTAGCGTCGCGGTGACGACGCGCTGTGCGGGGTCGCGGTTATCGCTTGTCGTGGGCAGTCGCTCCCCGTCTATCGTTTGCACCTCAACCGCGACATCAACGCTTGGGATTCCGTCTAGCTTGATGATAGCGGCGTTCTGTCCTGCGGGGATGTCGATGCGGAACCAATCTTCATCTTTGCCGACCTGCACTGTGTCGCGCAGAATAGTGCTGGGCGGCAATAGGGTTGCCGATTCACGACTGTCGTTGTCATCTTCGGCCGATTCCAACAACAGGTCGCGACGCACGGGGAATAGTTGTTCGTAAATGGCTGCCTGCTGGTAATGTCCCCACTCATTGGTGATGGAACGATAGGGTGGGTTTGTCGGCTCTGTCACGATTGGATCGTTTGCCCGTTCCCAGATGTGGATGACATCGGGCAGATCACGCCAGACGCGTTCGGTTTGCGCCTCAGTTGTGAAGCGCACATAGCGTGCAAACGGTTTTGTGTCTAATTCCCAAAGTTGCGTCGCTGTCTCGAACGTGCCGATGGTTTGCCATGGGCCAATGGGGCTGCTGTTGCTGACGGAAACGGTGACACGCTGGAAGGGGTTGGCGGATTCGGCCGAATTGACCCACTCAATCTGCTCGATTTGCGCCGAGCGGTCATGCTGAAATCCATAAATAATTTCGACCGATTGATCCACCGCAGGTCTCGCACGCTCAATCCGATCGTCCACAAGCAGCACAGATCGCGCCACGCCTTCACTCACCTCTGGCTGAAAATCGACCACGTAACCGCCCATTTGCGGATCGGCGATGTCGATACGTTCGGTTGGCGCATTGGGCGTGATCACTTTCCATTCACCAAATGAGACCAAATTGCCGCCATCGTGTGTCGAGAGGATTCTTAACTGGGCGTGGGTTGCGTTGATAGGGGTGGGCAGCGGAAAAGTTTGTTCAATCGGCCGATTTTCCATCTCATCCGCCAGTGCTAGCGTAAAGGTCTCGCCATCCTCAGACAGCCAAACCTCAAACATTTTAGGGCTAGAAAGCGGTTTGCCACGCGACTGCGAATTGAGCGTCACGCCGACAATTGGCACGGCCTCTTCTCCAACCAAGTCGACCGCTAGAACGGCCGGCCACTCCTCAATGTTCTCATAGAAGCCGCTCGAAAGTGGCGTGTAGTCATCATGCAGGTGTATCTGTTCTTCCGCGTTTTCGGGATTCTCGGTGATGATTTCCGCACCAAAATGCAGCAGGGCGGCGTTAAAACCGCCGATAAACATATCTGGTAAGGGGGCAGTGAGTGGCGCATTGTTGACAACGCCTTCGGCCGAAACGGTGACCTCCCCCTCTCCGAGCGCAAACTGGTTTTGTGCATTTGTGCCACGCACGCTGAGTTGATAGGTGTTGGGGCGCGTATCGGCCGAAATTCGCACAGCCACATCGACCATTGCGCCCGCCGCAATCTCTGCCAACGGTTCGGCAATCGTCACACGTGGATCACTGCTCATAAATTCGAGTGCCAGCGTCTCGACCGTCTCGTTGCTCAACGAGCCTGTCACAATTTGGTCATAGCGCCAAAACGCCGCGAGCGTCTCATCGGGCAGTGTCAGCGTCAATGTGCCATCAAGTGGGGATGGGAAAGGCAGCGGGTCAACCCCTTCCGCAAATTCAAACGCAAGCGTATAGGCACCCCGTCCACGCACAAAAAGATAGTTGGTCGTGCCGCTCAACAGCGGTTCATCCGTCGTTAATATTCCCGCATCAATCGTCACGGGATGCCGCGCCTGTTCTGCATTGAGCAAGCGCAGTTCTACATCGCCGCTGTAGTGCACCGTCAAATGGGTGTCAACTGGCAGGTCTGGCAGCAGATAGTAATCGGTGTCGTGTGCGCTGGTGTGTCCATTGATTTGCAGCGTGACGGGGACGGATTCGGCCGAATTCACATCACTGTTGGGTTCCTTGTCAGTCAACTGCAAAAAGGGATCGAGTTGGTCGAGACGCAATGCGTACAGATCGCGTGTCCCGCTACCCTGCTCATCGACAAAAAGCGTATATTCACCCTCCAACAGATGCGACTCAAACAGCAGCGGCTCCCCCGCTTCAGCCCCCTGTAACCGCACAATGATTTCTCCCTCACGCGAGAGCGTCAGGCGCATATTCGACTGTTCACCCTGTGCAACGGTCAAACGCACGTTGGTCGGATTGGCGAGATCAAAATAGTAGTAATCGTCATCGCGGTTGTCATAGAGCACCCCGCTGCGCGACCCGTTCAACGGCAGCTCATTGGCAAATCCGACCGAGTCATTGCTCTCACGCTCAAAGTCAGCAGGCGGTGCTCCCAGCGGAATGGCGAGCAGCGTATAATCGCTGTCTGTCCCTTTAAGGGCAATGTGATGATTGCCAGCGGTGAGCATCAGGTGGGGCAGGCGCGTGCGTCGTTCCCCTTGATTGACGGTCGATTGGAGCGCGTTCCCTGCGCTGTCGAGATAGCGCAAATCGGTCACGCCTTCCCCAATCACCTGCACGCGCCACAGTTGGGGTGCGCCTTCGATTGTGATGGTGAAGATGTCCCACTCTTGCCCCACAAATCGCCCCGACACGCTGCGTGCGTCACCATATGGGGTGGCGGCGCGGTAGTCGTCGTTAGGCTCTGTTTCGCCTGTTGCAGTTGATTCGACAATCGTTTTGGAAAGCGTGTATGCACTTGGAGACGACAGGCGCGCGTTGAGTTCGATGATGTAATCACCAGTGGGCAGTTGCAAATCGCGCAGCGCGACTCGGTCAGTTGCGCTGCGACATTGCAGCGTGATGTTATCGGCTGTTTTGAGACAGAGACGGTGATTTTCGGTCGAATCTGTCTCCACTTCCAAATCAAATTTCGCCGCGCTATCTTCTTCCGTGATGGAAAGCTGAAAATAGTCGTAGTTATCGTCTGCGGTTAACGCGCCTGTGTCGCAACCAGTCAGCGGTTGCGCCGTTTGCAGCGAGTCGTTCGGCTCCTGTTCAGCAACGCAAGATTGTGCATAACTGCGCTTCCCCGCCCATGCGAGCAGTAAAATCGAGATCAGTGTCAAAGATAAAATACGTTTCATGTTACGTCTCACCTATCCCGATGTCGGGCAGAAATTTGGAACAACGCCAACACCAAACGTATCTGTGCCAACGCCAAAGAGAATCGCTGTGCCAGTCGCGGCCTGTGCGCTGATGAGGCCAGCAAGCGCGGCGAGATAGTAACCACCTGCAAAAGTAATGAGTCCAGACACATACGCTTGTTGGAGACAGCAGCCCAGATCGCTGCCTTGATTGACACATCCGGCCGTTGACAGCCCACCGTTAACCAAGCTAAAGATCAGCAAAACATATTCCACTTGTGCTTGTCCATAGTTGCCTGTCGTCATGCCCAACGTCTCACCTGTGGCGGGATCAACGCGCCACCAGCCGCTTTGTGATGACGTTGCCGATTCAGGGATGATGATTGCGTATCCCGCTTCAAGCTGTTGACGCAGATTGGCCTTTGTCTCGGCCGAATGGGACAACGTGGCGAGCGTGTCCAGATCGGCCGAATTCAAGACCCGCATCCCAATCCCCGCCGCCTGTGCTGTTCGAATGGCGATCATTGTATTGAACCACTCACCCGCCTGTAGCCGCATCGGCGCACCCTCCGCATGGGTCTCCCACACACCCGCACGAATCGCCTGTGGAATGGACGGCGCAACTTCGCCAGCGGCAACGGTAAACACACGTCGTGGATTTGCCACCACATCAACCCGTTCAAAGAGCGTCGTCTGTGCCTGACTGGGAACAATCCCTTCTTGGTAGACGGCGACGGTCGCGCTCGGCCGATAGCTGATACTATTTTCCGCAAAGCTGTGTCCATCCTCAAACGCGCTGTTTAACACGACATCTTCCCACGGCATAATCGCTTGCAGCGTCTCCAACGACGGCACTTGCGCGTCGTCCGTCATCAACGCGATCTCTTGCAACATACGCTGGGCATAGCGGTCGAGGTTGTATGCCACGTTGTTATGATTGGACAGAACCATCACCGTGTTCGTTGTCAAAATAGCTTGGGCAGCGTCGGGGAGCGGGGTGGGATCGATAATTGTCGCATCTTGATTGGCGCGATTTTCAGCCCCGATGCGGTCAAGCGCATAGCGACGATGGGTCACTTCAAACCCGTTGGGCGCAATCAACGTATATTCAATCCAGTGTGCCGTTAGCGTGATGAAATCATCTGGGTTGGTTGTCTCATCGCTGTCTGCTCCGATACCATCCAGTGCGCCAATCGCCTGCTCCAACTGGCGGGCTTGTGTCTGGAATATCTGCTTCACGCCATAGCGATCCAGCGAGAGCAAGTCCATTTCATAGATGCGTCCATCCAAGTCAAATGCGCTTCCCGCCAGCTCATTGTTGATGATTGGCAGAAAGTGTCCAGTCTCGGCCAATAAGCTTGGCATGTCGGTATATGTTGCGTAATCCAGGTTGTTAGGCTGATTTTGATAGACAAATGGGCGACCAACTAGATCAGCCGTCGTGCTTTCCAAATCTTCTACAATCGGGTTGACGATCAGCTGGTCGTCGATTTTCTGCTCAATAAACGTCTCAAAGCGAACGCGGTGATATAGCTCTGTAGGGGGTTCGATGAACGTCTCGTCAGCGACAAGCTCGGGCGCGTCGGCAAAGGCGGGATGCGCCGTTTCCCATGGGTCAAAAGCGTTCAGGCGATATTCGACCCAGTAGTAGTCGCGTGCCTCTTCGATCAGCGCATCCATTGCATCAGGATCACCCAACGTCACGCCCGCTTGGTCGAGCGCGTTCAGGATAAATTGGGTGTCGCTTTCCGTGATCTCCTGATAAGGGTTTCCAGAAGGCGGTACGGCAAGCTGGGCGCGTTGTTCGGCCGAAAATCCCTGCAACGCCATAATCTCATCCAAAATCTCTTGCAAAAGAGCCTTATCACCAGCCGCTGGTGGCTCGGATCTTGGCTGCGCCATCTGATTCACAAGCGCGGTCGCCTGTGCTGTGCTTAGTGTCCCATGCGCGATGCGTGACTCATACCCCGCATCCTCAAGCAACGTCGTCAGCAAAATCGACTGGTCGAGCGCATTGCCCGCTCGTCCCAGCAATGCCCCCTCTGCCCCACGCAGCACGCCGACATATTGCTCAAAGAAAATCTCGTCGCGCACAAAATCAACAATCGCCGCGCCATCAAACGCAAGGGCGCGATTGAGCGCAATCAGGTCAAATTGCGAACGGTCAAGCGCGTTGCGTAATCCCTGCAATAGTGGCGCAAGCGCGTTGGCGCGTTGCACAACGTCGTCCAGCGTCAAATTGGGCATTGGATTATCGGTCACGCCAGCGATGGGCAGCGTTGCAAGTGGGGCGGGGGTGATTTGGGTGGTTGTGTTCGATGTGGCAAGTGGGATTGTGGCGGTTGGCTGAGGTGCTGTCGTAGGGGGTGGCTCGATAGGGCTTTCTCCAGTCGCTGTCGGCCGAACTCGTTCCGTCGCCACTGCCTGTGGGGGTGCCGTCGCGGGGCTGGACGTGCTGCTGCTTTCCAACTGTTGCACAACGTTGCCAGTCGTTGGCGTTTCAAGCTGCACGGTGCGCGGATCGCTGCAACTAGTGATAAAGATGGAAAGTGCGAATAAGATGTGTAGAAAATTTTTGAGGAGCATTTTGTGTCTCATTGTGTCCTTGCAGAATGGTCGTTGCCATCATTATAGTGGTCACAGTGGAAAAGTTGTGCGTTTTCAGCGTGAAAATTGCTTGTTGTCCATAAAACGTGAGATATCGGCCGATTCCGCCAAATATCTCAGATCTATAGACCTTTCGACGGCTCATCCTTGGGATTTTGCGCCTTCCCCCGTTACAATATATTTACTCGTTGATGCTGGTGGCTTCTAAATCCTCAAATTTCTCGACACCTTTTTCCCTAATAGTCTACCATTCAACGGCTCTGTCCAACCGTGATTAGGCAGCGGCTACGAAGTCTTCGCGCCGCATCAGTTCATGATCAGGGAAACGTGGTCTTTTCATAAATACCAATTCTCCCCGGCGGCACATTTTTATAGGGAAATGACTATGAACCAGAGTATCGTCAAACGTCTTTATCTGATGCAGGTTGGGTCTATGCCGGAATACGAGATTCCGGTTGTTTGTTATCTGGTGCAAACAGATGACGGCAAGAATATTCTGATTGATAGCGGTCTACCGGAGATAATACCTGAAGACACATCGGAGTTTGTGAATGGGCAGGACGTTATCGAGCAGTTGGCGCGTCTTGGCTTGAAACCGGATGATATTGATACCGTCATTTCGACGCATTATGATGGCGACCACGCCGGAAGACACGGAGCATTCACGAAGGCGCAATATATCGTTCAGCGTGTGCATCATTTGGATGCGCCGACCAACCCACGTTATGCCAGCATTCGCGCCCAATGGGATCAACCAATAGAGCGTATTCGCTTGGTCGATGGGGACATGAAACTGCTACCGGGGCTAGAGCTGATCGAGACAAGCGGGCATGTGCCAGGACATCAATCGGTGCTGGTTCGGCTGAACAAAACGGGAGCGATTCTCTTGACGATTGATGCTGTACCCTTCGGCGAGTGGTTTACCCGTGATGAGCAGTCCGACGATGACAACCCAGACGCCGAAGAGATCCGCGCCAGTACAATTAAACTACTCGATCTGGTCGAACGGGAACATTTTGGGCTGGTGATTTTCGGGCATGACGCGGAGCAGTGGCAAACACTAAAAAAAGCACCAGAGTTTTATGAGTAACCCAACGAATAAAGTTAAAAGTGAAGGTGACAAAATGTGAAGGTGACATTGATTTCAACCTGACTTATTAGACCGTCACTAGCATTCTTTGCAAGGCTAGTGCCAGCCAAAACGTAGGTCAATTTAGCGGTTGATGGATATGGTCAGGGAGGTGGTGGATCATGCGGTTATTTTAACCACTCACTCTCGCCTCCTACTTTTTCGGCTGGGGATAATCTCACCTGACCACCGTGTTTCGGGATTTGGAAATCCTGAAACTTCCACATGTTCAGACTCAATTTATTGTGGCGAAAACTTTGTGACACGAACGGATTTCCAAATCCCACTGCATTGCGCTACCATTGCCCAATGACAGTTCCAACGCTCATCGCCACCATCGGACACGCGCCGCAGGTCGTCACCCGTGCGCTTGATTGGTTGCTCCAGCCAGATCAAGAACCCAACCTCGCGCACGTCGTGCTTGTCCATACCCGCAGCTATAATCCCGACCGCTCACACTGGCCTTCTTTTGAACATTTCACCGCCTATCTCACAGCGCACTACGGCATCAGCGTGCAGCTTGCCCCGATTCAAGATCGAGCGGGGCGCACCATATTTGACACAAACTCCGTCGCCGAAGCCGAGCTAACGTTCAACACCGTCTTCAACGTCGTGCGCGAACTGAAACGTGAGCGTCGCCGGCTCCATGGCCTGATGGCTGGCGGACGCAAAAACATGATCATCTACATGATGCTGGCGGCACAACTGCTCTTCCATGAGGATGATCGCCTCTGGCATCTATTTTCAGAGCCAGAAAGAATCACCCCCCACGCACCAGATGAGAGTACGCTGGTCGAAATTCCCGTTTTCCAACTCGCCACAACGATGCCGATGATGCACGCGCTGATTGTCGAAAGCCATGATCCCGCCGCCGCCATGCGCCTCTATCGCCGCGAAGTCACGCCCAACCAGCTGCGCAAGCTGCAAGCGTTTTACTACGAAGGGTGTGACGAAGCGGACCGCGAAATTTTGCGGCTGGCCTATCGTGGGATGTCCAATGAGCAAATTGGCAACATCGTCGGACTGTCTGGCTCCCGTGTCAGCGGACGAATCTCCGAAATGGCGTTACGCTTTTACACGCCCCAGTATGGCGGCGTCCTGCGAAATGCAACGGAGGGAGCTGTGCGACCGAAACATGTTCGTCAACCCTTTCTCGATGCGTTGCGACCGCTCTTGCGCGGTCTATAGCTGCTCTATTCGCAGCAGATGTTCTGATGGCTGAAAGTTCGGATCGCGGCTCACATCGATCACAATCTGGCGCGTTGCCTCGCTAATCTCCACAAGCCCGACCGTCTCGACAGGATCACACTGCAAGCGCCCATACGGGCTGATGACATGTTTGGCAAACACGGCCAAATCGGTCGAATCTCCGTGTACCTCCTGCACCCTTTGTGGGCTGATGGGGCGGCGCAGCAACGCCTCGCCATCGTGTCGCAACACTACATGCCAGCCGCGATTGCGCCAGTTGCGGATGCGCGTGCCGCCAAACGTAATCAGCGCACCCACAATCACGCCCACCAACGCCGCAATCGTCTCTGTTCCAATAAAGTCGAGCATCATCCCTCCTAACGTTGTTTGCGCCCCGTCTCACGATACGTTTGCAGGTTGAGCAGTTCTGCCACCTCAAAGCGGACAGGTGTGCTGTTGGCAATCGGCCGAATGCGTAACATCGTCGGGAAGTTGCCCATCCGCCCGTGCAGTTGCGCCAATAGCGCGACGGTCAGCGGCGCATAGCTGGGCGGATTGATCAACAGCGGCAGCTTGTCCCACTCCTCTTGCGATAAGCCGACCGCGTCGATCAGTTGTGTCACCTGTGGCGCGAGCGGCTGCGTGTTGTCAACCTGTGTGCTGACGTCGATAACCCGTGCAATGGTGCAGTTGCAGAGCTGTTCAATTTGTGCCTGCTGTTGCAACGTCAGCGCGTGGGCAAAGTTGATGATGGTAATCGCTTGTGACATTATGTTTCTCGCATGAGCGCAACGGCTCCCATGCCCATCGTGGTTTTTCGGCCGATGCCGCACACCTCCGCCAACGCCGCCAATGCGTGCAGTTTGATCGCTTCGCGTGGAAATCGGCCGATTTGCGGCACCCCAAACGTCACCCGTCCCACAAATCCAACAAACGACGGTTATTGCCGACCCAACGTCACCTGCACCGTCTGAATCTCATGCGCCGTCACAAATACGTTGTCCGCACACCACGTCAGCCAATCATCCGCAATCAATAGCAGCTCAGGCGCATAACAGTTCCACGCCATAAACGGTGTCCGAAAAACGTTGCGCGGCAGGGGTAGGGGGAAGATTGCTAGTTGATACATAGAGTTCAAGTAGATATTCGTTAGCCGCTATGAATGGCGTGTTGCCTCACTGACGAATAGACAAAACACTTGCTAACGCTCGTTCAATCATTTCAATCGTTGCATCGTCAACCTGTCCTAGCTTGCGAACAAACCGCTGTTGTGAAACGGAACGGACTTGAAAAGCATCAGCGGTCGATATTTTTGAGAGGCCGTTATCGCTTGACGGTGTGACTCTGACCATCCACGGTGCGACTCGGTAACGCTCTTTCCAATCGGTCAATGGCACAATGACGCGCAGCGGCAAAACACCCACATCGTCGTCACTGACGATAATAGCTGGACGTGTTTTGCGAATCTCCGAGCCGATCGTCGGGTCAAGGTTAATCAGCCAAACTTCACGCCGCAACATAAATATCATCCCCATCCAAGGCTGTGAACGCCGTCAGGTCTTCATCTGTCTGATAATCATTAAGCAACAGACTCGCAGCATCTCTCAGTGAGAGTCTAGATGGTTGTGCATCTTTACTGGCTGCTTCCAACTCCTGCTGTCGCTTTACTAGCTTGTTGTACTCCTCATAGTCAATGAGCACAGCCATCGGCCGACCACGCATCGTAAGAACGACGGGGCTATTGTCAAGTTGAGACAATATCTTTTTGGAATGGTTACGTAGGTCGCTGAATGGGGCAATAGGGGTTATCGCTTGCATTGTGCATTTCTCCGTGTGGTTTACTGTCATGTTTACAATGCAGTTTATTGCCTCTTAATAGGACAGTCAAGCATAATGGTAGGCTACAACTAATGAACAACACCCTCTTTGTCCATCAATTGCAGTCCATTATCGGAAGATGTGAGACCGAGTTCGATTCTTGGTAAATCCTCGAACGTAAATGTCGCCCCTTCGCCCTCTGGATCGATGACGGTGCGATTTTGGTCGCTCTTGAGTGATGTTGTTGTGTGTTCGCGCTCGGTGAAGTGGTGATATGCTTTGCGACCGTGTAACTTATTGGGTCGCCCTTGATGGTCGCCACCGTCATACCCAATCTCAATATCACTGCGTCCGCTCACAGGTACGTTCACGCCATTGTCACGTCAAACAATCTAACGACAACCACCAACAGGGCAGCACGCCCAATAAGCGTGCCTTCTGCGCCCTGTGGTGGTTGCCAGTTCTCCCACTCGCTCGACTGGTAAAAGAGTACTACATAAAGACAGCCACAGACTGTCACATTCGGCCGAAAACTGACATCTTTGCACGCAAACTGTCACACTGATGATGGCAACGCTAGCTAGGCTGTCTTGTCCTAATACGGCGCAACATTTTGCGACAGATGGATGGGTCGTGTTATCGTTAAGGGGTGGACGTATTTGCAGCCAAAGATCTAATTGACCCCCTTCGCAAGACACTGCGTGCATGGCATAAGCCGCCACAGGAATCACACCCGCTGGCACAGTTGCGGCTCGTTTCCAATGTAAACGCACCACCCCATGCTGCTGCCATTGCACTGATCGAGTCGGCATTGAGGGCTGTTGAGCCGCAATATGCCGCACTGCTGCACAAGCGATTCAAAGAAGATATTTCCCCCAAACGACTGATCATAACGGAACATATTGTCGAGAAGACGTTTCATCGTTGGCAAAATAGGGGAATTTCCCAACTGGCGACAGAGATTGCAGCGCGTGAAAATCGGCTGCGTAATGAGGCGGCGCGACTGCTGGAAACAGCACTTGAGCCGCAGGGATATGATCGGCTGTTTGGTTGTGATGATGTGATTGATAAGTTGTGCCATCAGATATTGGAAGCGGGGCGCAACCCGATCACGGCGGTGGCAGGGATTGGCGGCATTGGCAAAACGGCGGTGGTTGACCGAGCGACGCGGATTGTGTTGCGTCACTTTCAGTTTGAACATGTGGTGTGGCTGCGTTATGAAGCCCCGACAATGCACGGGCGGTCACTTTCGGCCGATTCTGCCCATACCCAACTGCTGCAAAAACTATCCCTCCTCCCACACATCGACGCGACGCGGCTACCACCCGCTGAACGTTCGCATACTGGTCAATAAAAGCACAGCCTTGATCTATCTCGATCAGCTTGATGAGGCGGAAAAACGCTTAGAAGCCATTTGAAAATAGGATTTAGGGGTCAACAACTTGCGCACGGGCAAGGCGTTGGAGCATGAGACGGCAAAAGGCAATCTGGATGAATGCCTCGCTGCTGTCAATGCGCGTCTCATAATCTTTGCTGAGACGACGCGAGTGGTTGAGCCATGCGAAAGAACGCTCAACAACCCATCGGCGCTTGAGCAAGACAAACCCTTTCACGCCACGCGGTCTGAAAACGACCGTAAGAGTGACGAAAAGGGCTTGCATCATCCATGGGATTAACTGACCCCCATAGCTGCCATCTGCCCAAATCAGGCGCAGACGACCAAACAGGGGATGTGACCTGAATGCGGCGAGCAACAATTTTGCGCTATCGCGTCTTGTACATCGGCAGTTGTCACTTTCACGATGAGTGGCAAACCGTTTGTATCGGTCAAGAGGTGTCGTTTGCGTCCCATTATCAATTTACCTGCGTCAAAGCCACAATTCTCGGCTGTTTCAGTCGTTTTGACTGTCTGCGAGTCCAGTATGCCTGCGCTTGGCGTTTCTTCCCGTCCATCTGCCTTGCGTAATTGCACGACTAATGCTGTGTTGATCTGCTCCCACAATCCACTCTTGCGCCACTTTCCGAAGTGATAGTAGACGGTTCCCACTGGTGGGAAGTCGTGCGGCAGCAAACCCCACTGGCAGCCCGTCTTCACAATGTAGAAGAGCGCATTAACGATTTCTCTCAGCGGCCATTCTTGCGGTCTGCCCACAGTTCCCACCGCGCTGATTGCTGGCAGCAGCGGTTCGATGATTTGCCATTCTTGATTTTTAAGGTCTGTTGGGTATGCTTGTCTTGTAATTTGAATCATACCCTCAATTGAATCCTCAGTTGGGGGTATTTGCTATTTTCAAATGACTACTTAGGGAACGTGTTGGGGAGTTGGGCATGTACGTCGTGCATTAGGAGAGCGCGCTGCTGCTATCAGCGCATATGATGCCGCCCTTGCACTTTTGGAAAATCACCCAGACCACATATGGGCGCAGAGCATGTGGTGGGAGTTTAGGCTGGCTAGGGATCAGGTTGATCAAGCCTGATTCCCGCATTGCCTAATACGCGCAGTCTGTCGTGCCGCCCGACGAGCATGGTCCCTGTGGCTGTGCAATCGGACCTGCAAGCAGTAAGCCGCAGAACAATGCCAGCGTCAAGCGCAGCGCATGTTGTTTTGCCTTTGCAAACATCTACCTCACCTCCTTATGCTTAGGATGGTGAGAGTATACTGTACGCCATGGTCAAGACCACAGATCATGATTGTTGAGATGGCATATAAATAGCCAAAACAGTCTTTTTTGTGGTGCAAGACACCCAGCCAATATCCCAACTACTCATGAGCAAGTGGCCTACTTCGTCATCAATGAAGTTGTCGCCATTAATCGATCCGATGGGCGCGGCAGGTGCGCGTATAGCTCGTTTGCAGATCAACAGGCGCAAATCCACCCCCACGTAGCCAAAGCGGCATTGTTGGAAGATGCGCGTTGAGATTAAGCGACTGGTGCCAAATATCGAGCGTTATCGTGCTTTTTTTTCCATTGGGGCGATAGGCGGCTGTGTAGAGTGGGTGACTGTCGGCTGTTTGTCCTGCATTTAACCGTGCCAATAGTTCATCGTGCAGATTTGCCCGTCGATTTGTCACCACATCAATTACCACCAAGCCAATTCCCTGTTGCAAAAGCGTTTCACATTTAGACACAAACGCATTGCGATGAGCAGCGCGATCTTTATTTGCGGGGCTGACAATTTCAATTGCCCCCACAATTTGTGGCCCTGCTGATTGCTCATAGATAGTCACTTCGACTATATCTGTCATGATGGTGAGTGGAATGGTGAGGGTTGGAGCGGGGGGTTGCCAGAGAAAACTGCTTTCATCTGGATCATTTTCTTCAAATGTCGCAACGTCAATTTCAATTCCAAACTGCACGTTTGCTTCCGCAAAATACCCCTCTGGCAGGCTGAGATTAAGGGCTTCTGTGATGTTGTATGCCCAGCCATTGTGGAAGGAGTGCCAGTGGCGGCGTTCACTCAGCGGAGGGTGGAAATGATCACGCAGGGTCATACGCTAACTATAGGTTGTCCATTGTTGCAAGTCAATCATCACAAACTTCACATGGCGGAAATCGACTCGACTCAATCTCTTTCACGCCGCTTAACCAAAATCCAAACTCAACAAGACTCTTTCGAGTCGCATAACTGCTGTCAAAGAAAATTAGTGAATCGAATGCGTGTATTTTCTAATTGCCTTGACAGCTTTTAGAACCCTCAAGCACACAGGCGTTTCAATCCCGCTGGTCGGGATTTGTTTATTCGACCGACATACAACGCGACGATAATACGACGCAAGAACGATACACTGCTCAACAAACCCCCATTGTGCCCCTCAAACAATGGTTAACAAAAAGGAGAGCAATAATGCTCAAGAAACTGTTTTTAGTTTGCCTTACGATTGGATGCATGTGGTCGATGAAGAGTACTGTCTTTGCCGTCGCCCCCAGCGCACGCCCGACCTATGATGTCACAGTCGATCTCCCGACGTCCGTTCAGGCTGGAGAGACGGTTGCTGCAACAGTCACCGTCCACAACACCAGTGGCGTGACGGTTACGGATGTGCGGATCGCTGGCATGTTGCCAGCACGCACCCAGCATGTTAGTGGTGGAACGGTCGATTCCACCATTTACGCAGGTTACAAATATGTGCGCTTTGACGCACCCGCCCAACTCACCGCTGGACAGACAGTGCAGTTTACGCACACGTTTACTATCCCAGCCGATGGTGCTGAAAAGAGTAAATACGTCTACGAAGATGTCTTCATTGAAGGCGCGGTCATTGGTGACCCGCTTGTATACAACGAGTTCAAAGAAATCTACAAGACGATGCAAATCCCCAGTACGGCACCACCCACGCCCGCATTTGACCCGGAAAAACTGCTTGTAGTGGTCGTAGCACCCAATCCCGTCACAAGCGGCGGCAGCTACACTATCGCAGTTGAGGCGACCAATCTGGCCGCGACCTCAACACCCACCTTCACGTTTAGCTTCCCCATTCCCAGCGGGACGACCTATGTCAGCGGGGGAACGTTGCAAAATTATCAATTCAGCAGTGAGTACCCACTCGCCCCGCACGCGCGCTTTACAACAGGCAGCATCGCCGCTGGCGCTTCCGTGATGCTTGAATACACGGTGCAGGTTCCCGACAATCCGACCATCGGCACCGTCTACCCCATCCCCTACACCGTCTTTGACTACCTGACGAATGGCGAGCTAGATGGACAACTGCGGGGCAGTTCGGCGAGCATGATCGTCGAACAGAGTGCGACGTTGGTCGCCAGCTTCAGCTATAGCGGAACCAATTGGAGTACACCCAGAGATGGATTTGCCTTTGACAACTACGGCAACAGCGGTCGCAACTGGCAAAACGACCTGACTGCGGCCGATATCTTTCAGATGTTTGGCCCCCGCGTCTGTCAATCTGGCACCACGGCGGCCACCTGTAAACTGACCGCACCCGCCGAGCAGTGGCGCATGGCACAAATTAAGGGAGCCGACGGCGGCCACTGTGAAGGGATGGCCGTCGCCAGCATTCGCCTGTTCTCGCAACTGCCGTTTAATGGCATGACATTGCCTAGCGACTATCAAAGTGGTGCGTCCAGCACGGCCGATCTATCACGCAACGAGGCGGTCGAGAATTTGGCGATGTACTACTTTGCGCTCCAAGGGACGGATGAGGTCTATTACTCTTACGCCGACAACCGCCTCGCACCGTCTGCCATCGTCAACAAACTGATTACTGACTTCAACAGTGCTAGCCCAGTCGGCTATACAGTCGGCATCTAATAAACCCGGCTACAAAGAGGGCCATGCGATTGTCGCCACTGGGATTGAGCAGGTCGATGCAAACAACTATCGCATCCTCGTCTATGACAACAATTTCCCCAAGCAACGCAAATACATCGAGGTCCGCTCTTATCGGTGCAAAGGTGAAACCAATAGAGATATGGTTGAGTATAAGCATGATCAGCTATCCAATCCAACATCTCCTAGACGAAGAAAAGAGCTACGCAGAACTAGTGGACATCCTGCATCCAGAAGGGTTGCACTGCCCAGCAGGACATGAGCTGCCAGAGGGTCAAGCACCACATGACCGGACGACAGCTCCGCGTTTGAGCTACCGGTGTCGGGAATGCGGGCGGGTGTTCAATGCGTTAACAGGAACGGTGTGGAGCCGAACGCAATACAGCAGCCGAGTCATCATCCTGCTGATGCGCGGCTTTGTACAAGGACGCAGCACGCAGCAGTTGAGCGACGAGATGGAACTGGATTACAGCACGGTTCTGAAGTGGCGACATCGGGTGCAGGCGCAAGCGCAAGCCGCGTCCGAGCAGCAAATGGAAGGGGAATTACCAGACAAGCAGGTAGAAGCCGACGAAGTGTTTCAGAATGCGGGTCAAAAGGGAGATGAGCACGACGACTCAGACGACCCACCGCGCCAGCACAGCAATCCCAGACGTGGGCGAGGAACCTACGCCAATGACCGTCCGGTGATTGCTGGCGTGGTTGGTCGGCAGAGTAGTATCGTACAAATCAGCGTGGAAGCCAATACCAAAACGGCGACCCTGACCCCTCTCTACGACCAGCAAATTGGTGACGAGGCAACTCTCTACACCGACCAAGCGCATCATCTGATGGCTCTTTCTCCACATGTGGACGCCCATCACACCGTCGCCCACGGCAGTGATGAATTTGCACGCGACCCTGACGGGGACGATTTCCATCAAGTTCATGTCAACACACTGGAAGGCATTTGGACTGGATTGCGCGCTTTTCTGCGTCGCTTGCGTGGCGTTCACAAACAGTATCTGGCTCAGTACGTTGCCATGTATGAATGGGCGGTCAACCTTGGTCATGCCTCTGACCACTACTTGCGAATGCTCATGCAGCCCGACTTCACCTTTCCACCTATATGAGCG